>NZ_CP083951.1:0-1200000 GCF_006440675.2 Mesorhizobium sp. B2-8-5 | reverse complement strand
TTCCACTTTTCGGTCCGATGCTCTGGCTCCCTCCGCCACCACGTCAGACGGATGAAACGATGAACACGCTTCGCACCACCATGCTTCTTGCCGCGATGACGGCGCTGTTCATGGGCGTCGGCTATCTGATCGGCGGCCCGGGCGGCATGGTCATCGCGCTTCTGATCGCCGCCGGCACCAATCTGTTCAGCTATTGGAACGCCGACAAGATGGTGCTGTCGATGAACCGCGCCGTCGAGGTCGACGAGAAGAGCGCGCCCGAATATTACGCGATCGTGCAGGCGCTGGCCAAGCAGGCCGGCCTGCCAATGCCGAAGACCTATCTGATCGACAACCCGCAGCCCAACGCCTTCGCCACTGGCCGTAACCCGGAGAATGCCGCGGTGGCGGCGTCCACGGGCCTGCTCCAGCGCCTCTCCCATGAAGAGGTCGCGGCGGTGATGGCGCATGAGCTTGCGCATGTGCAGCATCGCGACACGCTGACCATGACGATCGTGGCGACGCTCGCCGGCGCCATTTCGATGCTCGGCAATTTCGCCTTCTTCCTCGGCGGCAGCCGGGAAAACAACAATCCGTTCGGCTTCGTCGGCGTGCTTGTGGCGATGATCGTCGCGCCCTTCGCCGCGATGATCGTGCAGATGGCGGTGAGCCGCACGCGCGAATACGAAGCCGACCGGCGCGGCGCCGAGATCTGCGGTCACCCGCTATGGCTTGCTTCGGCGCTCAACAAGATTGCGCGCGGCGCCGAACAGATTCCCAATCCGGACGCCGAGCGCAACCCGGCTATGGCGCATCTTTTCATCATCAACCCGCTCCACGGCGAGCGCATGGACAATCTGTTTTCGACCCATCCGAACACGGAGAACCGCATCGCCGCCTTGCAGGAGATGGCGCGCGCGATGGGCGAGGCCGCGCCGGCCAATCGGCGCGAGGCTTCCGCGCCGCCCATCCAGCCCGAGGAGCCATCAGCGGGGCCATGGGGCAAGCCGGCAGACGCGGCCTCAGAGGCTGGGCCGGCGCCGCCAAAGCCCAATCCCTGGGGCCGCAACCCGACCGGACCGCGCAATGTCCGGCCGAAGGGTCCCTGGTCGTGACGCCGCCGAGGCGCGGACAGCCAGGCAATCCGCAACACAAGAATGGCGACGAGAACGTCGCCGGCCTTGCGGCGCGCAAGGCGGCCGCGCGCCTGCTTGCCGCCGTCATCGACGCGCATACGCCGCTCGATGGCCTGACCGACAACGAGCACGGCCACCCGCAATACAGGGCGCTGGACGGCCGCGACCGGGCGCTGGTGCGCGCCATCCTGGTCACCGCGCTGCGCTATCGCATGACCATTGCCGGGCTGCTGGCCAGGCGCCTGGAAAAGCCGCTGCCGGCCAATGCCACCGCGCTCTCGCATATCCTCAACGTCGCCGCCGCGCAGATCCTGTTCCTCGATGTTCCCGACAGCGCCGCCGTCGACCTTGCCGTGACCCACGCCAAGTCCGATCCGCGAACACTGCGCTTCTCCGGCCTCGTCAACGGCGTGCTGCGCTCGCTGGCGCGCGCCAAGGAGGCGGAGCTTGCCCCGGCGCTCGCTGCGACCAGCGAGGCGCCGCAATGGTTTTCGCAGCGGCTGACCGCCGCCTACGGCGCCGACAAGGCGCGCGCCATTCTTGCCGCGCATCGCCATGAGGCGCCAGTCGATTTCACGGTCAAGGCCGATCCGGCGCTCTGGGCCGAGCGCCTGGGCGGCATCGTGCTGCCGACCGGCACGGTGCGTGTCGAAAAGCTCTCCGCCAATGTCATCGACCTGCCCGGTTTCGCCGACGGTGCCTGGTGGGTGCAGGATGCCGCGGCAAGCCTGCCGGCGCGCCTGTTCGGCGACATCCGCGGACAGCGCGTCGCCGACCTGTGCGCAGCGCCCGGCGGCAAGACGGCGCAGCTTATCCTGGCCGGCGCCGAGGTGACCGCGGTCGACACCTCGAAGAGCCGGCTGGCGCGGCTCAGTCAGAATCTCGAGCGCCTCGGCCTGACCGCCGAACTCGTCCAGACCGACCTCCTGGATTACCGGCCGGCGCAATTGTTCGACGCCGTGCTGCTCGACGCACCCTGCTCGTCGACCGGCACGGTACGCCGCCATCCCGACGTGCCCTGGACCAAGACCATGGCGGATGTCGAAAAGCTCGCCGATCTCCAGCGCCGGCTGCTTGCCCATGCCGTCGGTCTCGTCAGGCCCGGCGGCCGCATCGTCTTTTCCAACTGCTCGCTCGACCCGATCGAGGGCGAGGAGCTCTATCGCGATTTCCTCGCCGGGAACCCCGGCGTGGACGTCGATCCGATCCGGCCTGGCGAAATTGCCGATATCGACCCATTCCTGACGCCGGAGGGCACATTGCGCACCACGCCGGCCGACCTCGCGCTGGAATCGCCCGGGATTTCGGGCTTGGATGGCTTCTTTGCCGCGCGGATGAGACGGACCGATTGAAACGTTATCTCATAAAACTTGCTGACTTTTTTAGGGAAGACCCGGCCGCGGCCGCGTGAATTGGTTCACTTCGGCGAAATCCGCCTTCGCATAAGTTCTTGAATCGCATAAGCTTGTGCTCGGGTTATGGGGACATCAGGAGGGCTATTGGCACTTGTTGCCGGCAGCACGACGCGTCTTTGGACGCTTGTCGCGAGGGAGTTCTGGCGCAAAACGCGCCGGCGCCTCCGCGCCGGCCCGGTCTATCGCTGGCGCTATTCCGGCCGCACGCCCGAACGTGTCCTGATCGCGCCGCCGGATCTGCGGCTCGCCGATCCGCAGATCGCGCTGGAGATCTATTACGGCCGCTACCCGCTGTCCGGCCACCTGGTCGAGACCGGCGGCACATCGCCCTTCCAGCTCGACGTGCCCAATCGCGGCTGGCAGAAATCGCTGCATGGCTTCCGCTGGCTGCGCCACATGCGCGCCACCGGCACCGAGCTTGCCGCCGCCAACGCCAGGGCGCTCGTCACCGACTGGATCGCCATGCACGGCAATCAGATCTCCGGCATCGCCTGGGAGCCGGGCACGACGGCCAAACGGGTGATCGCCTGGCTGCAGCATTCCTCGGTGGTGCTGCAAGGCGCCGAATTCCCCTTCTATCGCGCCTTCCTGAAATCGCTCGCCGTGCAGATCCGCTATCTCCGCTCGATGGCGCGCGAGATGCCGGATGGCGAGGCCAGGCTGCGCGCCCGCATCGCGCTTGCCTTCGCCGCGCTGTCCTTGCCGGCGCCGGCCTCGGCGCTGCGCGCCGCGACACGCAACCTGGCCGAGGAGCTGGAACATCAGATCCTGCCCGATGGCGGCCATATCTCGCGCAAGCCGATGGCGGTGCTGGAGCTGCTGGCCGATCTTCTGCCGTTGCGCCAGACCTATGCCAACCAGGCCGAGGCACCGCCGTCGGCCTTGATCGGCGCCATCGACCGCATGTTGCCGGCGCTGCGTTTCTTTCGCCACCAGGACGGCAGCCTCGCCCGCTTCAACGGCATGGGCGCCACCATCCACGACCGCATCGCCACCATCCTGCGCCATGACGACACGGTGGGCGCGCCGCTGCTGCACGCGCCGCACTCCGGCTACGAGCGCCTGTCGATGGGCGGCGTGACGGTGATCGCCGACACCGGCCTGCCGCCGCCGGTCGACGTCTCCAACGCCGCGCACGCCGGCTGCCTTGCCTTCGAACTCTCCTCCGGGCGCCAGCACTTCATCGTCAATGCCGGCATCGACACCTACGGCGCTCCGGAATTCCGGCCGCTGGCGCGCGCCACCGCCGCGCATTCGACCGCCACGCTCAACGACACCTCGTCGGCGCGCTTCAGCCATTCGCTGCGCGTCAGCGACCTGCTGGGCTCGCCGCTGATCGGCGGCCCGCAGCATGTGCCCTGCAAGCGCCTCGACCAGAAGGGCGTGCACGGCTTCGTCGCCCGCCACGACGGCTATGCCCAGCAATTCGGTTTCCTGCATGAGCGCGAGCTGAAGCTGACCACGAACGGCAACGTGCTTGCCGGCCGCGACCGTTTCCTGCGCCCGGGCAATGCCGCGATCCGCAACAACGGCCGCGACTTCGTCACGGTGCGCTTCCACGTCCACCCCGACATCAGCCTGCTGCAGGACGACCACGACCGCCTGACGCTCGCCGCCGCGCAGGGCGACTCCTGGGTTTTCACCTGCGCCGAAGTGGCGCCGGAGGTCGAGGAATCGATCTACTTCGCCGGACTGAGCGGCCCGCGCCGCAGCCGGCAGATCGTGCTTGCCTTCAAGGCCTCGGAGATTGCCGAGGTCCACTGGCAGCTGACCCGCACCGGCATCGCCGGCCATCCGGAAAACAACTGAGCCTGGCCGGCAGAACGGGCTGCGCGCCTGATGCCAGACCCACTTGATTTCCGGGGCTCATATGCTAGGGCCGGCCAACGTCCCCTTCCAACAGCTCCGAAAGGCCGCCTGTCCATGGCCGTGCCCACAAAAAACATTCCGGCGCCCGACCTTGTTCCGGTGCGCCGGGCGCTGCTTTCCGTCTTCGACAAGACCGGGCTCATCGACTTTGCCAGGGCGCTCGCCGCCGCCGGCGTCGAGCTGGTTTCGACGGGCGGTACGGCGAAGGCCATCGCCGAGGCGGGCCTGGCGGTCCGCGACGTTTCCGAGCTCACCAGCTTTCCCGAGATCATGGACGGCCGGGTCAAGACCTTGCATCCGTCGGTGCATGGCGCGCTGCTCGGCATCCGCGACGATGCCGAGCATGCCAAGGCCATGCGCGACCATCGCATCGAGCCGATCGACCTTGTCGTCTCGAACCTCTACCCGTTTGAAGAGGTCCGCCGCTCCGGCGCCGGCTATGCCTCGACCGTCGAGAACATCGACATCGGCGGACCAGCGATGATCCGCGCCGCGGCCAAGAACCACGCCTATGTCGCCATCGTCACCGATCCGGCCGACTATGCGTCCGTCGTCAACGCGCTGGAGATGAACCTCGGCTCGCTGTCGCTCGACTTCCGCAAGATGCTGGCGGCCAAGGCCTTTGCCCGCACCGCCACTTATGACGCCGCGATCTCCGGCTGGTTCGCCGAGGCGCTGCAGATCGAGCACCCGACCTGGCGCGCCTTCGGCGGCCGTCTCGACCAGGTCATGCGCTATGGCGAGAACCCGCACCAGAACGCGGGCTTCTACCTGTCGGGCGACAAACGGCCGGGTGTGGCGACGGCAAAGCAGCTGCAGGGCAAGCAGCTCTCCTACAACAACATCAACGACACCGACGCGGCTTTCGAGCTGGTCGGCGAGTTCGATCCCGCCCGCTCGGCGGCGATCGCCATCATCAAGCACGCCAACCCTTGCGGAGTCGCCGAGGGTGAAACGCTCAAGGCGGCATACGCCAAGGCGCTGGCCTGCGATCCGGTCTCGGCCTTTGGCGGCATCGTCGCCATGAACCGCATCCTCGACGCCGAGGCGGCGCGGGAGATCGTGAAAACCTTCACCGAGGTCATCATCGCGCCCAACGCGACCGACGAGGCAGCCGCGATCGTCGCCGCGAAGAAGAACCTGCGCCTGCTGGTCACCGGCGGCCTGCCCGATCCGCGCGCCGCCGGCACGATGGTCAAGTCCGTCGCGGGCGGGCTGCTTGCGCAGAGCCGCGACAACGCGGTCGTCGACGACCTCGAATTGAAGGTGGTGACGAAACGCGCGCCGACGCCGGCCGAACTGGCAGACCTCAAATTCGCCTTCCGCGTCGCCAAGCACGTCAAGTCGAACGCCATCGTTTATGCCAAGGACGGCGCCACGGTCGGCATCGGTGCTGGCCAGATGAGCCGCGTCGATTCCTCGCGCATCGCCGCCCGCAAGGCGCTCGACGCGGCGGAGGCCGCCGGTCTCGCCGAACCGCTGACCAAGGGCTCCGTGGTTGCCTCCGACGCCTTCTTCCCCTTCGCCGACGGCCTTCTCTCGGCGATCGAGGCCGGCGCCACGGCCGTCATCCAGCCCGGCGGCTCGATGCGCGACGAGGACGTCATCGCCGCCGCCGACGAGCACGGCATCGCCATGGTGTTCACGGGCGTGCGGCACTTCCGGCATTGAGGCTCGGCGCGGAGATGCTTCAAGAATTCGCTCCGCTGAGTCGATTGCCGCGGTTTTCGAGAACCGGAGCGGAGCGGACATTCAGGTCCGTGAGCACCGGAAGCGCAGAAAACCGCGGCAAGCGGCCAGCGGAGTAGAATTATCAAAGCATCTCTTTCGGCTTGTCCGCCGGATAGGGCGTCCCCACCAGGATCGCCATGCCGACGCAGAGGAACAGGATGATCGCCGCCATGCCGAGCCGTGGTGAATCGCTCATGGTGGTGATGGTCGCCACCATGAGCGGCGCCAGGAAGCTGGTCGCGCGTCCCGCCAGCGCATAGATGCCGAAATAGCGGCCCGACTCGGCGGCAGTCACGCTGCGCGCCATGTAGGAACGCGACGATGCTTGCACCGGCCCGAAAGCGAGCCCGATCAGCAGCCCATAGAGGATATAGGCCTTTTCGGCCGCGGTGCCGAACAGGCCGCCGGAATCGGCGGTCGACAGCGGGATCAGGCCGAGCAGCGTGAAGCCCGGACCGGTCGAGACGACGCCGATCGTGGCGACCGACAGCATCACCAGCGCGATCATCACCACGTGCTTCGAGCCGAGCGCGGTATCGAGCCGCGCCGCGATCCAGCACCCGAAGATGGCGACGACGTTGAGGACGATGCCGAACAGGCCGATCTCGGTGATCGACCAGTGGAACATGCCGGCCGCGAAGGTGCCGCCGAGCGCGAGCAGCGCATTGACGCCGTCCTGATAGATCATGCGCGCCAGCAGGAAGCGCAGGATGCCGCTGCGCTGGCGCACTTCCACCAGAGTAGACTTCAACTCGGACAGGCCCTCGCGCACCGCCGGGCCGATCGGGATTCCCTTGCTGGCGTCCGGCGTGAAGAAGAACATCGGCAGGATGAACAGGAAATACCAGCCGGCGGACATCGGCCCGGTGAAGCGCGCGTCCTCGCCGAGCTTCGGATCGAGTCCGAACAATGGATCGAGGCCGATGAGCGTCTTGCCGGTTTCGAGATTGCCCGCCAGGAACAGCACCACGAAGATCAGTGCGATCATGCCGCCGAGATAGCCAAGCCCCCAGGCCATGTTGGATATCCGGCCGATCTCTTGCTTCGGCACCAGCCGCGGCATCATGGAGTCGTTGAACACGGTGGAGAATTCGGCCGCGACCGAGGCCAGCGAGAACAAGAGCACGACCAGGAAGAGGTTCGAGCCGGGAGCGGCGAACCACAGCAGGCTGAGGCTGACGATCTTGATCGTCGCGAAGAAGGCGATCCACGGCTTGCGCGGCCCGGTCTGGTCGGCGATCGAGCCGAGCACCGGGGAGAGCACCGCAATGACCAGGCCCGCGGCGGCGATGCCATAGCCCCAGGCGGCCTGCCCGGCGGTCGGATCGCTCGCCATGCGCGAGACGAAATAGGGCCCGAAGATGAAGGTGGTGACGACGGTGAAGAAAGGCTGCGCCGCCCAGTCGAAAAACATCCAGCCCCAGATGCCGCGCCCCGATGCCCGCTGCACTGTCTCTACCGCCACCATGCTGATTCCCCTGGCACCGCTCGCATCGGGCGCCATGTCTGCATGTTTTCAAGCAGCGATGCAAATGAACAAGCGCGGCGCCAATTCCTCGCCCCACGAAGGCGGCTACGCGATGCACGCATCTTCTGGCGTGACCGATCAGGCCGAGGCTTGATTGCCAGGTGGTTCCCCCAATCCGTCGCTGCTTCGCAGCGCCACCTTTCCCCCTCCGGAGGGAAAGGAAGGGAGCGTTGCTGGACGAGCATTGACGGCAAAAAGCTTGGCGCCTTCCTCTACCCCGTCGATCGAGGGAGAGGTGGTTCGGCGAAGCCGAGACGGAGTGGGGGTCGACCAGCGCAGCATAGGATAACGCAAGCGCCAAGCTGCCATGCGCGCTATCGCCAAAGACCAGCCGCTTTGGCAGGGGCGAGGAACTTCACATCCCCGTCAGGTCGCTCATCAGGCCGGACGCCACCGAGAGCCGCGACACGGTGATGTCGCCGCCTTCGGTCAGCGCCTGCAGCCGCTCGCGGATGCGCGCGACGCGTTCGCCGCCGGCCTCGAGCCATGCCCCGACCGGATCCGCCGCCGTGCCGTGCGCGGTGAGCGCCGCCACCGCGATGCCGCGCCGCGCCACGCCGATTGTGTCGGTCGCGCGCGACAGCGCCAGCTGGTCGTAATAGTCGGGCGGCATGATCGAGCGCGCGGCCTCCTCGACGCGCGGGATGCGGAAGGCATCGCTGACGGCGAAGAACGCCTTGGCCGCGCTGACGATGTCGGCATTGGCCGTGCGCGCGGTGAGCGCGACATCCGGGATCAGCTCGGCCACTTCGGTCAGAGCGAGCTGCCCGGCGAGTTTTTCCGGCGCGCCGCCCTTGAACAGGCCGTGTCGCCGCTCCTCGATACGCTCGCGCGAGAAGGCCGGCAGCAGCGACGCCAGCTTCGGTTCGAGCGCCTTGCGCGCGTCCTGCAATTCGGCGATGCGCTGCCCCAGCGGCGCGGAGCCCACTTCGTTCTTCAGGGACCAGCCGCTGGTCACGAAGATAAGCCGGCTGACCGACTGATAGAGATCGAGCTGGATCTGGCCGTCGATCTGGTTATCGAGCGCGTCGATCTCCTTGTAGAGCGCCGGCAGCGCGAAGCCGTCGCGGATCACCGCGAAGGTGCGCACGACATCGGCCGCCGTGCGGCCGGTCGCTTCCTGCAGCCGGTTGACGAAGGACGGCCCGCCGCGATTGACCAGATCGTTGGCGACGACGCGCGCGATGATCTCGCGCCGCAGCCGGTGGTCGCGGATCTCTCCGGCGAATTTCTTCGCCATGCGTTCCGGGAAATAGCCCATCAGGTCGCGGTCGAAATGTTGCTCGTCCGGCACGTCGCTGGCGACGATGTCGGAGAACAGCACGATCTTGGCATAGGCGAGCAGCACGCCGAGTTCGGCCCTGGTCAGCGGCTCGCCGCGCGCCTCGCGTTCGGCAAGCGCCGCCGGCGAAGGCAGCGTCTCGACCGCGCGGTCGAGCAGGCCGCGCGATTCCAGCGCCGTCATGAAACGGGCCTGGTGCGCGATGTCGGCGAGGCCGCGCTTGCGCGCCAGCGAGAGCGCCAGCGTCTGCTGGTAGTTGTTGGAGAGCACCAGCGCGCCCACCTCGTCGGTCATCTCGGCGAGCAGCTTGTTGCGCGCCGGCCGCGTCAGCGAGCCCTTGCGCATGGCGGAAGCCAGCGCGATCTTGATGTTGACCTCGACGTCGGAGCAGTTGACGCCGCCCGAGTTATCGATGGCGTCCGAATTGCAGCGGCCGCCATTCAGGCCGAACTCGATGCGCGCCCGCTGCGTGACGCCGAGATTGGCGCCCTCGCCGATGACTTTCGCCCGGACATCGAGCGCGGTGACGCGGACGGCGTCGTTTGCCCGGTCGCCGACATCCTGGTTGCTCTCGCCCGAAGCCCGCACATAAGTGCCGATGCCGCCGAACCACAGAAGGTCGACCGGCGCCTTGAGGATGGCGTTCATGATCTCGACCGGCGTCGCCGTCGTCTTGGCGAGACCGATCGCGGCAGCCGCCGCCGCCGGCAGCGTGATCGATTTCTGGTTGCGCGAGACGATGACGCCGCCTTCCGACAGCTTCGACTTGTCGTAGTCCTGCCAGGACGAACGCGGCAGCGCGAACATGCGCACCCGCTCGGCCATCGATGCGGCCATGTCCGGATCGGGGTCGATGAAGATGTCGCGATGGTCGAAGGCGGCGATCAGCCTGGTCTGCGGCGACAAGAGCATGCCGTTGCCGAACACGTCGCCCGACATGTCGCCGACGCCCACCACGGTGAAGGGCGAGGTCTGGATGTCGCGGTTGATCTCGCGGAAATGCCGCTTCACCGCTTCCCAGGCGCCCTTGGCGGTGATGCCCATCTTCTTGTGGTCGTAGCCGGCCGAACCGCCGCTGGCGAAAGCATCGTCCAGCCAGAAGTGGTGTTTTTCGGAAATGGCGTTGGCGGTATCGGAGAAGGTCGCGGTGCCTTTGTCGGCGGCGACGACGAAATAGGGATCGTCAGGATCGCGCCGCACCACGCCGGCCGGCGGGATGACGCCGTCGACGCCGATATTGTCGGTGATCGAGAGCAGGCTGGAGACGAAATTCTTGTAGGCCGAAGTCCCGGCCTCGAAGATCGCGTCGCGCCCGGCGCTCATCGGCAGCTTCTTCGGGTAGAAGCCGCCCTTGGCGCCGACCGGCACGATGACCGCGTTCTTCACCTGCTGCGCCTTCACCAGGCCCAGCACCTCGGTGCGATAGTCCTGGGCGCGATCCGACCAGCGCAGGCCGCCTCGCGCCACCGGACCGAAGCGCAGATGCACGCCCTCGACCTCGGAGCCGTAGACGAAGATTTCGCGCCATGGCCGCGGCGCCGGCAGGCCCTCAACCGCTTGCGAGTCGAGCTTGATCGCCAGCGACTGCCCTTTCTCTTTCGTATCGGCTACGAAATGATTGGTGCGCAGCGAGGCTTCGATGAGGTTCAGATAGCGGCGGATGATCGTGTCGTCATCGATATTGGGCACCTCCTCCAGCGCGTCCTTGATCTTGGCCTTGAGGTGCTTGGCGGCGACCGCGCCATCGCCATCGCCCTCCGCCGCCGGCCCGAGCCGGGCGACGAACAGCGCATGCAGGCCGCGCGCGATCTCCGGATAGCGGTTGAGTGCCGCGGCGATGAAATCCTGGCTCTGCGGAATACCGGCCTGCTGCAGATAGCGGCCATAGGCGCGCAATATGGTGATCTCGCCCGACCACAGGCCGGCGGTCTGGGCCAGGCCGTTATAGCCGTCATTGTCGACATCGCCACGCCAGACCGACAGGAACGCGTCCTCGAACAGCGCGCCGCCATCGGCAAGGTCTATTCGTGCGCCGTAGCTGTTCTCCAGCTCCATGTCGTGGATGAACACCCGGTCGGCCGGATCGTCGCCGACCTCGAAAGTGCGCTCGCTGATGACGCGGAAGCCGATGTTTTCCAGCACCGGCACGCGCCGCGACAGCGCCACCGGGCTGCCGAAATGATAGATTTTCAGAACCGCCTGTTGCGGCTTCTGGTCGGCATGGCGGTAATAGTCGATGGCGATCGGATTGACGGCGCTGATCTTGGCAATGCGCCCGGCATCGGCCAACGCCACGGCGGCCGAGAAGGAGTCGCGGTAGCTTTCGGGGAACCGCGCCGCGATCGCCTTCAGCGCCGGATCGCTGCCGGCCGCTTCCGCGGCTTCGGAGAGCGCGTCCTCCCAAGTGCGCACGATGTCGCGGATCGCCGCCTCGATCGTCGACTGCTCGACCTTCGGCGTCTTGCCGCCGGAACGGCCGATGATGAAATGCACGCGCGCCAGTCCGCCTTCCGGAAAGGCCGGGTAATAGGCCGACAACCGGCCTTCGAACGCCGTCTTGAGATAGGTGCCGACCTTCTCGCGCACGACGCTGTCGTAGCGGTCGCGCGGCACGAAAACGATAATCGAGACGAAGCGGTCGAACTGGTCGACGCGCACCAGCGCCCGCACGCGCGGCCGCTCGATCAGCCCGAGTATGGCGACCGCGTGCTTGCGCAGGATAGGAATGGGAACCTGGAACAGCTCGTCGCGCGGATAGCTTTCCAGGATGTTGATCAGCGCCTTGCCGGAATGATCGTGCGGATCGAAACCGGATTTCGAGATCACGGTCTCGGCCTTGGAGCGCAGATAGGGGATCTTCATCACCGAGCGCGTGTAGGCGGTCGAGGTGAACAGGCCCACGATGCGCAGCTCGCCCGCGAGCGCGCCTTTCGCCGTGTAGGTCTTGATGCCGATGTAGTCGAGATAGATGCGGCGATGCACCGACGACTTGGCGTTGGCCTTGGTGACGATCAGCGGCTCCGGCCCGTGCAGGAAGGCGCGGATCTCCGGCGTCGTCGTCACCGCCTCGGTGCCGCGCCTCAACACCAGCACATCGGGATCCGAAAGGATGCCGAGGCCCGGCTTCTCGGCGCGCTCCAGCGAGCCGCTTTCCTCGCCGCCGGTATATTTGAACTCGCGCATGCCGAGGAAGGTGAAATTGTCGTCGCGCAGCCATTCGAGGAAGGCGATCGCCTCGGCGACGCTCTTCTTGTCGAGCGGCACCGCCGAATAGCGGAATTCGGAAATCGCCTGGTCGAGGCGGGCAAGCATGCGCTTCCAGTCGGCGACGGCCGCCCGGACCTGGGAAAGCATCTTGCCCAGCCGCTCGGTGAGGCTCTTGGCCTGCCCGGCGTTCAGCCTTGGAATGTGGACATGGACGACACTCAGCCTGTCGTCATCCTCCTTGCCGCCATCGCCAAGCACCTCGACCACGCCATCCTTGCCGTGGCGGACGGTGACGATCGGATGGGTAACCAGCGTCGGCTCGCCGCTGATCTCGGTGATCTCGCCGAGGATGGAATCGAACAGGAACGGCATGTTGTCGTTGACGACGGTGATGACCGTGACCGGCCGGCCGTCGCAGGCGACGCCCGAATCGGCTTCGACGGCGACGACGCTTTCGCCTTTCCTGTGGCTGGCGACCGCTTGGGCGGCGAGTTCGCCGGCGCGTTCGAGGTCGGTCACGTCATAGGACGCGATGTCCTCGGCGGGCGCCCGTGCCAGCAGATAGTCGGCAAGCCTTGCGGGTTTCTCCTCCGCTTTCGCGGCGGCGGCTTTCTTCTTCGGCTTGGATTTCACGCTGGCCATGACGCTTATTGCCTCCCGTGGCATGCTTTTGCGACTATGGTAGCCAGATGACTGCGGTTTGGCGACAAAGGTTTGACGACGCTTTAAAAAATTCGAACCGACGCCATCGCCGCGCGAGGAGAACGACCATGACCGGCAAAATAACCGCGCTCGACCTTGTCCAGGCGGAGCTCAGCGAGGCCACGAAAGCCTATTTCGACAAATGCCGGGAGAAGCTCGGCCTCGTACCCAACGTGCTCACCGCCTACGCCTTCGACGAGAAGAAGCTGCGCGCCTTCACCGACATGTACAACGATCTGATGCTGGGCGATTCCGGTCTTTCGAAGCTGGAGCGCGAGATGATCGCCGTGGTCGTCTCCTCGATCAACCACTGCTTCTATTGCCTGACCGCGCATGGCGCGGCAGTGCGCCAGCTGTCGGGCGAACCGGCGCTCGGCGAGATGATGGTGATGAATTTCCGCGCCGCCGAGCTGTCGCCGAAACAGACAGCGATGCTCGAATTCGCGGTCAAGCTGACCGAGGAGCCGGCCACGATCGTCGAGGCCGACCGCGCGGCCCTGCGACAAGCCGGCTTCACCGATCGCGATATCTGGGACATCGCCTCGACCGCCGCCTTCTTCAACATGTCGAACCGGGTGGCCGCCGCGGTCGACATGCGGCCCAACCGCGAATACCACGCCATGGCGCGGTAGCGGCCGCGGCTTTATATTAGCAATATCGAATTTTTCGTTGCCCATCCCGCCATTTGGTCCGATGATCAGGATTGCGGCGTAGCCGCATATCCGGGACTGCGGCACAAGCCGCATAATCGCAAGCGGCGTGGCCGCATGCCGGTTCGACGCCGCCGACAAGGGAGGAGAACATGGCGAAATTTCTCTATGTCTATCACGGCTCCGGCAAGATGCCCACCGATGACGCCGAACGGAAAGCGGCTATGGATGCCTGGACCGGCTGGTACGACAGGCTCGGCTCGGCCGTGGTCGACGGCGGCAATCCGGTCGGCATGTCGAAGACGGTGCTGCCGAGCGGCAAGATCGAGAACAATGGCGGCAGCAATCCGACTGCCGGCTACACCATCGTCGAAGCCAGGGACATCGACGACGCCGTCGCCAAGGCAAAGGATTGCCCGATCCTGATGGACCCAGCCTTCAGCGTCGAGATCGCGCCGATCATCGAGATGATGTAGCGCTTAAGCGTTTTGATGCATGTCGTTATCCCAAAACCGCAGTGCACTTTTGGGCGACATGCATTAGGAACGCGCCGCGATTGCCGCGGCCGCGCCCGCCATTGTCGTGGCGCTGACGCGGTTGGCGATCTTCATGGCGCGCTTGCTCTTCAGGAGCCGGCGCGCCTGCGAAGCGGCCAGCACCCAGGCGAGGTCGATGACCACCAGCACGATAGCCATGGTCAGCGTCAGCTCGACCCAGCCGACAACGCTGACCGAGGCAAGATCGATGATGGTCGGCAGCAGCGCCAGATAGAACATCATGATCTTCGGATTGCCGAGCGTCACCGCCATGCCGGCAAAGAACAGTTTCAAGGGCGAGTCCTCGCGCGGCATCTCGCCTTCCTTCGCCTCGACCGGCGCCGTCCACATCTTGAACGCCAGATAGGCGAGATAGGCGACGCCCACCCATTTCACGACGACGAAAGCGTAGTGGAAGGTCTGCGCCACGACGGCGAGCCCGAACACCGCCAGCGACAGCCAGACGGCTTCACCGATCCACATCGCCAGCAGGAACGGGAAGACATCGCGGAACCCCTTCGAGACCACCCGCGCCACCAGTGCTGCGATCGACGGGCCGGGCGAGCCGGCGGCGACGAACAAAGCGGCGGCGAAGATCAGCAGCGAGGCGAGATGCATGGCGGACCTCTTGTGGTGAAGAACTTGAGCCCACGAGACTAGCGCAACCGCCGGGATGGCGAAAGTCGGACGGCTTGCCGGCTGGACGCCATGCGGTTAGAAGACCCACCCCGATAGCCATTTTCGAGCATCACTTTGCCTCAGTAACCGCCGGTCTCGCCAACTCCTCTGAATGCACCGCAGGCGCAGCCATTGGCGCGTCTGCTTCATCTCACGTGTTCTTCAGGCGGCGGTTCGAGACCGGTTTGGCATTGCTGAGCCGCCGCGTGTGACCCACGCCGACGCCTGACTTCCAACGCACCCAGCCTTCGCCACGCCGTGCCCGCACGAGCATGATGCCGAAAAGTGGTACCCGGTTTTCGGAAAAGATCATGCTCAACAAAAAGGGGCATCTCGGACATTGCCGGCCTGACGGACTTCCCGACGGGAAGGGCCTGCCGGCATGTCTACCTTGCGTGTCCACTGGACGATCGCGCCCGCAATCGCACCTCGACCTCTGATCAACTGCAATCGCTGCGGTGGCATCAAACCGTATCGATGCGGCGAAAAATTCCGCGTCAACGCCAACGGCAAGCGCATCGACGTCTGGCTGATTTATCGCTGCGTCGACTGCGACAACGCCTGGAACTTCACCATCCTGGAGCGGCAAAACCGCCGCGAGATCGAGCCGGCACGGCTTGCGGCGCTCGAAAGCAACGATCCGGCGTTTGTGCGCCGCTTTGCTTTCGATGCCGCCGCGCTGCGCGACCGGACTGGCCGGATCGAGGAATCTCCCGATGTCACGGTCCGAAAGGAGTTTCTGGACGGCGAGCCGGGACGCGCGGTCGCGCTCGCGCTCGACCTTCGTCTCGATGGCACGACACCTTTGCGGCTTGACCGCCTGCTTGCCGACGAACTCGGCCTTTCGCGGTCAAGGCTTCAGGCCCTGGACGACCGAAGGCGACTGACCATCGAACCGGATGGCGCCAAAGCCTTGCGCAAGCCGGTTCGCGACGGCTTGGCGGTGCGCATCGATCTGGCTGGAGAGGCGGATTGCAGCGCTATCTTGTCTGCCGCGTGCCGCTGAAACGAAAAGAGGGAGCACCGGGTCCCTCTTTGAACTTCATCTGGAAGCTTACGCCGCGCCCATCACCTTGGCGGCCTTTTCGAAACGCTTGCGCTCGTTCGGGTCGAGATAGAGCTTGCGCAGGCGAATGGTCTTCGGCGTCACCTCGACCAGCTCGTCGTCCTGGATCCAGGCCAGCGCCCGCTCCAGCGTCATGCGGATCGGTGGCGTCAGCTTCACCGCCTCGTCCTTGCCGGCGGCGCGGATGTTGGTGAGCTTCTTGCCCTTGAGCACGTTCACTTCGAGGTCGTTGTCGCGCGAATGGACGCCGATGATCATGCCCTGGTAGACCTTGACGCCCGGATCGATGATCATCGGGCCGCGGTCTTCGAGGTTCCACATCGCATAGGCGACCGATTCGCCCTGCTCGTTGGAGATCAGCACGCCGTTGGTGCGGCCGGGCAGCTCGCCCTTGTAAGGCTCATAGGCGAAGAACAGGCGGTTCATCACGGCGGTGCCGCGCGTGTCGGTCAACAATTCGGACTGGTAGCCGATCAGGCCGCGCGTCGGTGCGTGGAAGACAAGGCGCTGGCGGTTGCCGCCGGACGGGCGCAGCTCGACCATTTCGGCCTTGCGTTCCGACATCTTCTGCACGACGACGCCGGCATGCTCCTCGTCGACGTCGATGACGACTTCCTCGACCGGCTCCAGCAGCTGGCCGTCGTCGCCCTTCTGCATGACGACGCGCGGACGCGACACGGCAAGCTCGAAACCTTCGCGGCGCATCGTCTCGATCAGCACGGCGAGCTGCAATTCGCCGCGGCCGGAGACGAAGAAGGAGTCCTTCTCCGCCGATTCCTCGATCTTCAGCGCGACATTGCCCTCGGCCTCGCGCAGCAAGCGGTCGCGGATGACGCGGCTGGTCACCTTGTCGCCCTCGGTGCCGGCAAGCGGCGAATCATTGACGAGGAAGGACATGGTGACGGTCGGCGGGTCGATCGGCTGCGCATGCAGCGGCTCGCTCACCGCCGGGTCGCAGAACGTGTCGGCGACGGTGCCCTTCGACAGGCCGGCGATGGCCACGATGTCGCCCGCTTGGGCTTCGTCGATCGGCTGGCGCTCGAGACCGCGGAAGGCGAGTATCTTGGAGACGCGGCCGGTCTCGATCTGCGTGCCGTCATGGTGCAGCACCTTGACCGCCTGGTTGGCCTTCAGCGTGCCGGACTCGATGCGGCCGGTGATGATGCGGCCGAGGAACGGGTTGGCTTCGAGGATAGTGCCGATCATGCGGAACGGGCCGGGATGGACGGTCGGTGCCGGCACATGCTTGACGACCAGGTCGAACAGCGGGGCGAGACCCTGGTCCTTCGGGCCCTCGGGATTTTCCGAAACCCAGCCGTCACGGCCAGAACCATAGAGGATTGGGAAATCGAGCTGCTCGTCGGTGGCGTCAAGCGCCGCGAACAGGTCGAACACCTCGTTGACCACTTCGATGTGGCGGGCGTCCGGACGGTCGATCTTGTTGATGACGACGATCGGTCGCAGTCCGACCTTGAGCGCCTTGCCGACCACGAACTTGGTCTGCGGCATCGGGCCTTCGGCGGCGTCGACGAGCACGATCGCCGAATCCACCATAGACAGGATGCGCTCGACCTCGCCGCCGAAATCGGCGTGTCCGGGCGTGTCGACGATGTTGATGCGGGTGCCGTGCCAGTCGACCGAGGTCGCCTTGGCCAGGATGGTGATGCCGCGTTCCTTTTCGAGGTCGTTGGAATCCATGGCGCGCTCGGCGACGCGCTGGTTGTCGCGGAAGGCGCCGGACTGTTTCAGAAGTTGGTCGACCAGCGTGGTCTTGCCATGGTCGACGTGCGCGATGATCGCGATATTGCGGAGGTTCATTTTTCTGGTCTCGGGAACGTTGCAGGCAGCAGGCCCAAAAGCGCCGCCTTTTTCGGTTGCGCGGCTCATACAAGGTTTTTCGCAATTGCGAAAGGGGAGGCACGACCCCAAATGGATGGTCACTGATTCTTAAACGTCTTGGTGTGAAATGATTCTGTTAACCAAGGCGGAACCTTTGAGGGGCCGGACAGTTCGATGTTCATGACCGATCATATGCCCAGATTGCGTCCGGTTTTTGTGTGGGCGGCGCTTGGCGTGCTTGTAGCGGCAGGCGCCGCGCAGTCGGCGGCCGCGCTGCGGGAAGCCGACCCGATCGCACCGCCCGACGCCAGGACAGTACAGCAGATGTTCGCCGACGCCCCCGACGGCGTCGACCCGATCGTCACCGGCCCGGTCAGCGCCGCCTTCAAGCAGCGCCAGAAGGATGCCAACTGCGACACCGCGGTCTGGCCGAACGTTCCGCGGGCTTGCTATCCCGACTGACGCTCTTCATTGCATTTTGGAATTGGTTCTGGACCGCCGCAGCGCTTTGACGCCACGGCAGGATCTTTGACGCTGCTGCTCGCCTAGGGTGTGTTGAGATTCAGGTCAGGCCGGCATCACCTGAATATCAACGCAGCCTAAGCCGACCGCACCGGATCGAGCGTCACCTTGTAAAGCTCGTTGTCGTCGCGATCCATCAGCCGCACGGTGAGCTGTTCGGTCGCGCCCGAAATATCGACCAGGCCGAAGAACTGCAGCCCGGCCGACGGCGGCAGATTCTGGCCCTGTTCGGCGGTCGGCGCCTTGATGAATTTCAACTCCGGCCCGAAGGTCATGTCGAGGTCGTTGGGGCCGAAGGTGCCGGCATGGATCGGGCCGGAGACGAATTCCCAGAACGGATTGAAATCCTGGAACTGCGCCTTGTCGGGGTTGTAGTAATGCGCCGCGGTGTAATGCACGTCCGCGGTCAGCCACACCGTGTTGGTGATGCCGGCATTCTTGATGAAGCGCAGCACGTCGGCGAATTCGAGCTCGCGGCCCTTCGGCGCGCCATTGTCGTTATTGCTGACGGCCTCGAAACCGACCTTCTTGGCCGCGTCGTCCCAGACGACGAGGCTGAGCGGCATGTCGGCGGCGATGACCTTCCAAGTCGCCTTGGAGTTGGCCAGCTCGCGCTTCAGCCACTTGGACTGCTCCTCGCCGATCATGCGCGACTTCGGCGTCAGCGTTTCTTCCATGTCGGGGCCGTTCGGGCCGCGATAGGAGCGCATGTCGAGGAAGAACACGTCAAGCAGCGGCCCATGCGAGATCTTGCGGTAGACGCGGCCTGGCTCCGACGGCTCGTAGCGGATGGTGGTCATCTCGTGGAAGGCACGCGCCGCTCTGGCCGCCAGCACATGGATCGACTTTTCGTGATAGCGGTCGTCGGCCGTCAGGTCCTTCGAATCCGACCAGTTGTTGAGCACCTCGTGGTCGTCCCACTGGTAGAAGGTCGGACAGATGGCCGACAGGCCAAGCACATGCTTGTCCATCATGTTGTATTTCCACTGGTCGCGGTACTCGTCCAGCGTCTCGGCGACCTTGCGCTTGCCGTCGAGCATGACGACGTTCTTCCACTTGCCGCCGCCGGGCAGGTCGACCTCGTCCTTCAAGGCGCCGTCGGCATAGATCGTATCGCCGGAATGCAGGAAGAAGTCCGGCGTGTGCTTGGCGATGGTCGAATAGGTCTTCATGCCGGTCTCGTCGATGCCCCAGCCCTGGCCGGCCGTATCGCCCGACCAGGCGAAGCGCACATCACGCTTCGAAGACGGCGCGGTGCGGAAGCGGCCGACGATCGGCTCGGAGACAGCGTTGATATCGGAGAGATCGGCGGCCACCATGCGGTAGAAGATATCCTGGTCCGAGGCGAGGTCGGTGAGCAGCCGCTTCACCGTGTAGTCGCTGGCCGGCGAGGTGTCGAGCGGCGCGAGCCGGGTCGCATTGGCGAAGCTTTCGGTCGTCGACACCTCATACATGACGCGCGCCGGACGGTCGGTGCGGGTCCACACCATGCCGGAGGTGGCGTCGACGTCACCGGACTGGACGCCATGCGTGAAGGCCGGGCGCTGGCTGGCGCGGGAATAATATGGCAGCGCGAGACCGGAGGCGCCGACAAGGCCGAAGGCGCTGGCCGAGGTGACGAAAGCGCGGCGGGTCAACGAAAGCTTGTTCATGGCTGTCTCCGGATGGCGTTGAACGGGACCGCCAAGCTCTCGCCTCAATGTTTCAGGCGCATTTCGGAACCATGAAGTTTTGATAACAGTTCATCTTTCCCCGTCTCCCTTTGTGGAGAACGGGAAACCTGCGCCGGGAGCCGTGTCGATATTCGGGTCAGGACGAGCCGAAAACGGCGGTCTCCGAGAACCGGAGCGGAGCGTACTCAAAGTGCGTGAGCACCGGAAGCGTAGGAGACTGCTGTTTGCAGGCCGGCCTCACCCGAATATCGACATGCCTCAAGCCGCCTGCGCCTCCGGCTCGAAAGCCGGCCTGTCGGTGTTGATCAGCAACGAGATGCAGGCCGCCGCGATCCCGGTCATCCCGGCAATCAGGAACGCCAGCTCGTAATTGCCCTGCAGCTCGCGCATCGTGCCGCCGAAGGCGGCGGCCGCCGCGGCGCCCACCTGGTGGCCGGCGACGATCCAGCCGAACACGATCGGTCCGCTGCGATCGCCGAACGCCTCGTTGGCAAGCCTCAGCGTCGGCGGCACGGTGGCGATCCAGTCGAGCCCGTAGAGCACGGCGAAGATGACCAGGCTGGTCGCCGAGAAGCCTGAATAAGGCAGGTAGATCAGCGACAGGCCGCGCACCGCGTAATAGACGCCGAGGAGCTTGCGCGGATCGAAGCGGTCGGTGAGCCAGCCGGACAGCGTGGTGCCGATCAGGTCGAAAATGCCCATCATCGACAGCAGTCCGGCAGCCTGCACCTCGCCGATGCCCATATCGCCGCAGAAGGCGATGAGATGCGTGCCGACGAGGCCGTTGGTGGTGAAGCCGCAAACGAAGAAGGTGGCGAACAGATACCAGAACACCCGCGTGCCGGCAGCCCGGCGCAGCGTGTTCAGCGTATGCGCAAGGAAATTGCCCTGCGATGCGGGCGACACCGGCGGCACGTCGTCGGCATCGGCGCCGTAGCGCACCTGGCCGATCGAGGCGGGGCGCTCGGGCACCAGCAGCAGGACGAACGGGATCAGGGCCGCCGTCGCGATCGCCACGGCGATCGCCACCGGCTTCCAGCCGCCGCTCTGCGCCAGCGAGGCGATCACCGGAAGGAAGATAAGCATGCCGGTAGCGCTGGAGGCCGACATCAGCCCCATCATCAGGCCGCGATTGGTCTTGAACCAGCGGTTGACGATGGTGGCGCCCAGCACGCTCGCCACCGCGCCCGAACCGATGCCGGAAAACACGCCCCAGGTGAGGAAAAGATGCCAGGGCTCAGTCATCAACAGGCTGAGCGCGGTCGATCCGGACATCACCACTAGCGCGCCGAGCAGCGTGCGGCGCAGCCCAATGCGCTCCATCAGCGCCGCGGCGAACGGCCCGGTCAGGCCGTAGAGCAGGATGCCGACGCTGGCGGCCCAGGAGGTCACGTCACGGCGCCAGCCGAAGCTTTCTTCCAGCGGCACCATCATCACCGAGGGCGCGGAGCGAAGCCCGGCCGCGATCAAAAGGCAGAAGAAGATGACGGCAACGACGACGAATGCGTAGCGCTGGCCAAACGGGCGGGACTGGGCTATCATGTTACTGACCGGTACGTTGCAATGGGATGAAGCCATACATACGTACCGGTCAGTAACATTGTCAAGCGAGTTGTTTGCATGCCATCGGACAATAAAATTGAAGGGTCGTTGAGCGATGCCCCTGCTCCCAGGGCGGCGGACAAGATCCTGGACGTTGCGCGCGACCTGTTTTATCGCGAGGGCATCCGGGCGATCGGCGTCGACGAGATCGTCAAGCGCGCCGGCGTCACCAAGCCGAGCCTCTACCGCAGCTTCCCGTCCAAGGACGAGCTTGCCGCCTCCTATCTGCGCAAATACGACCTGGAATTCTGGGAGCGCTTCGACGAGGCCGTCGACGCGCATCCAGGCAATCCGCGCGCGCAGATCATCGCTTTCCTGACCCGGGTCGGCAAACGCACGCAAAAGCCGGATTATCGCGGCTGCGGCATGACCAACGCGGCGGTCGAATATCCGGAACATGGCCATCCTGCGCGTGTCGTCAGCGAGAACAACAAGCAGGAGTTGCGCCGGCGCCTGCGCGCCATGGCGGCCGCGATGGGCGCGCCCGATTCCGATACGCTGGGCGACGGCCTGCTGCTCCTCATCGAGGGCGCCTATATCAGCGGCCAGCTGTTTGGCCTGGGCGGACCGGCGGCCGCCGTCGCCCGCAACGCCGACCTCCTGATCGAAGCCAGCTTGAAGAAATAGCAATTGAAGCTACGCTTTCGGCAACTCGAACGGAGTTGTCAGCCATGCGTGCTCTTCTCATCCCGCTTGCCCTCGCCGGTTTCTGCCAAACGGCCCAGGTCGGCGAGATCTCCAGCGCCTACACCGATCTCGACTGGAAGAAGGACTGCGTGACCTATGCCCAGGCCGCGGAAGGCGACGGCGACTGGGCGAGCCTGGTCTGCTCGGGCTATCGCGGCTACCCGGTGCTGGTCGGCTACGACGACGCGCGAGAGTCTCTCTATTACGGCTTTCCATCCGACGACATGACCGCGGTCTGGGAGAGCTTCACCGCCTTCAACGGCTCGGGCCCGAAGGTCGAGTGGCGCATCGAAACCAATGGCGATGTCGCCATTCCCTTCGCCGCCATCCACCGCCGCTCGATCAGCGACCCGCAGGACGAGAAGAAATCGACCGATGTGCTGGTCGTCGCCAAGGTGGCGCAACCGGAAGAGCATCAGGGCTGCACCGTCGGCCTGGTTCTAGCCACCGGCAACCCGCAGGCCAACGACCAGGCGCGCAAGCTCGCCGACGACAAGGCGAAGACCTTCGCCTGCCGCAAGGACAAGCGCGAAGTGATCGGCGACGTGCCCGCGTTCGGCCGGGTGGACAACTAACCGCGACCGGGCTTGGTCAGCCTTCCCCGGCCTCCAGATGCCGGCTCAGCATCAGCCGCAATTCCTCCAGCACGCCGTCGCGCAGCCGCTTCTCGCCGATCAGCGTCAGCGGAATGCGCATCAGCTGCGGCACGATCACCGCCAGCCTTTCGGCCTGTCCTGTCGGCAGCGGCGGATCGGCCGCGGCGAACAGCGTCGCGATCTGGCTGCGACGGTGCCCTCGCATGGCGCGCCGCCAGCCGTCGTCGCCCGGCAGGTCGAGCAGCGCCGAATAGGCCGGATGTCCGGCCATGAAGGTACCGAGCCGCGCGAACAGCCGGTCGGCGATCGCCGCCGCGCTCATCCCCTGCGTCCGGTCGCGCAGGTCATCGAGCTCGGCCGAAAGCGCCTCGGCGTTCTGGGCCAGGATCGCCTGCGCCACCGCCTGCTTGGTCGGGAAGAACAGATAGAGCGTGCCGATGGCGGCGCCCGCCTTGGCGGCGATCTCGGTCATGGTCGTTGCGTCGAAACCCTTCTCGACGAACAGCTCCGAGGCCGCCGCCATCAGCGCGGCGACACGGTCACGGCCTCTTTTTTGCTGCGGCGCGCGCGGCTGCGGCACAGTTACGCTTGATTTTTCCGAGGCCATCCTCATATTCCAAACCTGAGACTATCCTCATATATAGCCTGCCGGCCCTCGACGCGCCAGCAGCGCCGGATCTGAACGCCATGACCATCGCAAGACAGGACCGCCCACAGAGCCACAAATGGATGGTTCTGAGCAACACCACGCTCGGCATGCTGGCCGCAGCCATCAACGGTTCGATCCTTTTGATAAGCCTGCCGGCGGTGTTTCGCGGCATCGGCCTCAAGGCGCTCGACCCCGGCAACATCAATTACCTGCTCTGGGCGATCATCGGCTACATGATCGCCACCGCCGTGCTGGTCGTCGCCTTCGGCCGGCTGGGCGATCAGTTCGGCCGGGCGAAGATGTACAATCTCGGTTTCGCCATCTTCACCGCCGCCTCCATCGCGCTCAGCCTTCTGCCGGGACAAGGCGATTTCGCCGCCATGTATCTGATCGGCGTCCGCATCGTCCAGGGCATCGGCGGCGCGCTGATCATGGCCAATTCCACGGCGCTGCTCACCGACGCCTTCCCCGAGAACGAACGCGGCTTCGCGCTCGGCATCAATGTCGTGGCGGCGATCGGCGGCCAGTTCATCGGCCTTTTGATCGGCGGACTGCTCGCCGACACCGACTGGCGGCTGGTGTTCTGGATCAACGTGCCGTTCGGGCTTGTCGGCACCATCTGGGCCTATCTCAAGCTGCACGACGCGCCGAACCGCTCCAGCCACACAATCGATTGGCTCGGCAATATCAGCTTCGGCCTCGGCCTGGTCATGATCCTCACCGCCATCACCTATGGCCTGCAGCCCTATGGCGACCAGGTGATGGCCTGGACCAACCCGAAAGTGCTGACGCTCTTTGCCGTCGGCATCGCTTCGCTGATCGCTTTCGTCGTCATCGAGAGCCGTGTCGCCAAGCCGATGCTCGACCTGTCGCTGTTCCGCATTCCGGGCTTCGCCTATGGCAACGTCGCCAATCTTGCGTCGGGCATCGCGCGCGGCGGCCTGCAATTCATGCTGATCGTCTGGCTGCAGGGCATCTGGCTGCCGCTGCACGGCTATTCCTTCGAGCAGACCCCGCTTTGGTCGGCGATTTTCATGCTGCCGCTCACAATCGGCTTCCTGATCGCCGGGCCGATCTCGGGCTATTTCTCCGACCGCATCGGCGGCGTGCCTTTCGCCGTTGGCGGCATGGTCGCGGGCGCGGCCAGCTTCGTCGCACTGATGCTGCTGCCCGCCGACTTCTCCTACACCGCCTTTGCCGGCCTGCTCTTCCTCAATGGCCTCGGCTCCGGCCTTTTCGTGGCGCCGAACTCGACGCAGATCATGAATTCGGTGCCGGCGCGCGAGCGCGGCCAGGCATCGGGCATGCGCGCCACCACGACCAATGCCGGGCAGGTGCTGTCGATCGGCCTGTTCTTCAGTCTGATGCTGGCCGGCCTCGCTGCCAGCCTGCCGGCGACGATGGAAGCCGGCCTTTTGGCGCAACATGTGCCGGAGGCGATCGCGCACCAGGTCGCCAACATGCCGCCGGTCGCCAGCCTGTTCGCCGCCTTCCTCGGCTACAACCCGATGGGCGAACTGATCCCGGCCGACGTGCTCCACGCTTTGCCGCCGGCCAACGCCGCGACACTGACCGGCAATCAGTTCTTCCCCGAGCTGATGTCGGGGCCGTTCAAGCACGGGCTGGTCTTCGCCTTCACCTTCTCGGCGGTCCTCTATCTGGTCGCCGCCATCGCCTCCTGGCGCGGCGGCCGCGGCGCCGAGGCGGAATTTTCAGAGAATCTGGCCGCCGAGGCAGCAAGTCGACGTTAAACGGTCAAGCGTTAGGCCAGCGCTGCATCGGGTTTCCATTCGGGTCGCTGCCTAGTAAACCCTTGCGCGATTGCAGCCGGCCTCGGGAGGTTCCGCTTGTCCAGTTTTGTCAGCGTCGCGAACGAAAACGGCGTGGCGGTGGTCACCATCGACAACCCGCCGGTCAATGCGCTGAGCTTTCACGTCCGCAAGCCGCTCCACGAGGCACTCGCCGCTTTGCGCGACGATCCCGCCGCAAGCGCGATCGTCATCGCCTGCGCCGGGCGCACCTTTGTCGCCGGCGCCGACATCACCGAATTCGGCAAGCCGGTCCAGCAGCCGGAACTACGCGCCATCATCGCCTTGCTTGAAACCATCCCCAAGCCGACGGTCGCTGCGATCCACGGCACCGCGCTCGGCGGCGGGCTGGAACTGGCATTGGGCTGCCATTTCCGCGTCGCCGACAAGGGCGCCAAGCTCGGCCTGCCCGAAGTGAAGCTCGGCCTTTTGCCGGGCGGCGGCGGCACCGTACGACTCCCACGACTTGTGGGTGCTGTGAAAGCGCTTGGCATGATCGTTTCCGGAACGCCGGTTTCGGCCGACGAAGCCAAGGCCACCGGATTGGTGGATGCGGCTTTCGATGGCGATCTGATTGTTCAGGCCATTCGTTTCGCCGGCGAAATGGTCGAGTGGGGCGGCCCGTTCACACCGGTGCGCGACCGCAACGACCGCCTTGCCGGGACCGATCTCGCCGCCTTCGACGCCCAGAGGGCGGAACTGGCCAGGAAGGCCCGCGGGCTTGAAGCGCCGCTTGCCTGCGCCGAAGCCGTGCGCAACGCGATCACCTTGCCGTTCGACGAGGCGCTTGCGGCCGAGCGGCAACTATTCCTGAAACTCGTTTCCGGCGACCAGTCGCGGGCGCAGCGGCATCTGTTCTTCGCCGAGCGCGAGGCGGCCAAGATTCCCGGCAAGGATCTGCGGAAGCGCCGGATCGAACGCGTCGGCATTATCGGCGCCGGCACCATGGGCGGCGGAATTGCCATGGCTTTCGCCAATGGCGGTCTTCCGGTGACTTTGGTCGAGACCAGCGAGGAAGCGCTGCGGCGCGGGCTGGCGACGATCGACAAGAACTATGCCGTTTCGGTCAGCCGCGGCTCGTTGACGGACGAGGCCAAGCAGAAGCGACTCGGACTGTTCAAGGGCAGCACCGACTATGCCGACCTTGCCCATTGCGATCTGATCATCGAGGCCGTGTTCGAGGATATGGCGGTGAAGAAGGAGGTGTTCGGCAGGCTTGACGCCATCGCCAGGCCCGGCGCCATCCTCGCCACCAACACCTCCTATCTCGACGTGAACGAAATCGCCGCCTCGACCTCGCGTCCAGGGGACATGCTCGGCATGCATTTCTTTTCGCCGGCAAACGTCATGAAGCTCCTGGAGATCGTGCGGGCCGAAAAGACCGCGCCCGACGTGCTGGCGACGGTCACCGATCTCGCCCGGCGCATCGGCAAGGTGGCGGTGGTCGTCGGCGTCTGCCATGGTTTTGTCGGCAACCGCATGCTGGCCGCGCGCGGCGCGGAGAACGAAGCGCTGTTGCTCGAAGGTGCAACGCCCGCTCAGGTCGACAAGGCGTTCACCGATTTCGGCTGGCCGATGGGGCCGTTCCAGATGGGCGACATCGCCGGCCTCGACATCGGCTGGCGCAACCGCAAGGCGCGCGGCCAGACGGCGGTGATCGCCGATACGCTGTGCGAGCAGAGCCATTTCGGCCAGAAGACCGGGCGTGGCTGGTACCGCTATGAGAGCGGCGCGCGGGAGCCGGTTGCCGATCCGGAGGTCGAGGCGTTGATCCGCGCCAAGGCGGAAGAACTGAGCATAGCGCGGCGCCAGATCGGCGCCGACGAGATCATCGAGCGCACGCTTTACCCGCTGGTCAACGAAGGCGCGAAGATCCTCGAGGAAGGCATCGCCGCGCGGGCGTCCGATATCGATGTCGTCTGGGTCAACGGCTACGGCTTCCCGATCGGCAAGGGCGGACCGATGTTCTGGGCCGGACTTGAAGGCGCGGCGAAGATCGTCGAGCGGTTGGAGCATTGGCATGGGCGGACCGGCAGGGCGATCTTCGAGCCGGCGCCGGTGCTGAGAAAGTTTGCCGAGACGGGGGCTTGGGAAGGTGCGGGCGACGCCCCATAACTTCGTCATTCCAGGGCGAAGCGAAGCGTAGACCCGAGGATGACGAACGCGAGGCGGCACAACAAATTTGACCATGTGGACAAATCTCAACCACCGTTCCATAGTCTCTCGTCTGACATTTTTTTGAACGGCCGGCTCGACACGGCTGTCGAACAGAGGGGCACTTCAATGGAAAACGAACGTAGCAAGACGCAACGCGCCGGCTTGTCGCGGCGCAACGTGCTGGAACTCGGCGCGCTCGGCCTCGCGGCGACCATGCTGCCCGGCGCGGCCTTCGCCAAGGACAAGAAGCTGAAGGTGGCGGCGATCTTCGCCACGCCGATCGAGGAGCCGTGGGATAATCAGATCCATGTCGCCCTGCAGAAGGCCGAGAAGGAACTGGGCATCGAATACAAATGGTCGGAAAAGGTGCAGACCGCCGACTTCAGCCGCGTGATGCGCGAATATGCGCAGGGCGGCTACCAGCTGGTGCTGGGCGACGCTTTCGCCGCCGAGCGTGAATCGCGCCGCACGGCAAAACAATTCCCGAAGACGGCGTGGCTGTTCGGCTCGGGCGCTGGGCCCGCCGAGCCGAATTTCGGCGTCTTCGACAACTGGATCCACGAACCGGCCTATCTCTCCGGCATGATCGCGGGAAAGATGTCGAAGTCGGGCACGGTTGGCGCGGTCGCAGCGATGGGCATTCCGGAAGTCAACCGGCTGGTCAACGCCTTCTTCGCCGGCGCCAAGGAGGTCAATCCGAACGTCAAGAAGAAGGTCGCTTTCATCGGTTCGTTCTTCGATCCGCCCAAGGCCAAGGAAGCGGCCGTGGCGCAGATCGATGCCGGCGTCGACGTCATCTATGCCGAGCGCTTCGGCGTCATCGAGGCGGCGGTCGAGAAGAAGATTTTCGCCATCTCCAACATGTCCGACCAGTCGAGCCTCGGGCCCGATACGGTCATCACCGGCCCGGTCTGGGACATGTACCCGACGGTCGAGCAAGCGATCAAGCTGGTCAAGGCCGGCGTCTTCACCGCGCAGGACTATGGCGATTTCTCGCGCATGGCCAAGGGCGGCTCGTATCTGGCGCCCTTCCACAAGTTCGACAAGACGCTGCCGGCAGAGGTGAAGGACCTGGTCGAGAAGAAGAAGGCCGAGATCCTCGAAGGCAATTTCCGCGTCGACGTCGACGAGAACACGCCGGTTTCGGATTGACGCCTGGTTGAGGGGCGGCGCGAGGCCCCCCTCTCTGTCCTGCCGGACATCTCCCCCTCGAGGGGGGAGATTGGCGGTTCCGTCGACGGCGCTCGATCTTTCAACATTGAAAGTTGGCGAAGGCCGCCGTGACATCTGATCTTTCCCGTGAGGGGAAGATGGCCGGCCGGCCAGAGGGGGGTGCAGCGCTACCCTCCATGGTTGGCCGGATCGCAAATCCAGGAGCACCCTTGTCCGCCCCACTCATCGAAATGCGCGGCATCACCAAGAGCTTCGGCGCCGTCAAGGCGAACGAGGCCGTCGACCTCAGCGTGGCGCCGGGCGAGATCCTCGGCCTGCTTGGCGAGAACGGCGCCGGCAAGACGACGCTGATGAACGTGCTGTTCGGCGCCTATGCGCCGGACGCCGGCGAGATCCTGGTCGAAGGCAGGCCCGTCGCCATCCACAATTCGGCCGATGCGCTCGCCGCCGGCATCGGCATGGTGCACCAGCATTTCCACCTCGCGCCGCGGCTGACGGTGCTGGAAAACCTCCTGATCGGCATTCCCGGCAAATCCGGCCGCATCGACCGTGCGCGCGGGCTTGCCCGCCTGGACGAAATCAGCCGGCAGTATGGGCTGAGCCTCGACCCAAGCCTGCCGGTCTCGGCGCTGTCGGTCGGCGAGCAGCAGCGGCTGGAGATCATCAAGGCGCTGTTTCGCGGCGCCAGGCTTTTGATCCTCGACGAACCGACGGCGGTGCTGGCGCCTTCTGAGGTCGATGGCCTGTTCGCCGCCCTGCGCTCGATGGCGGCGCAAGGGCTCGGCATCATCTTCATCTCGCATAAGCTGAATGAAGTTCGCGCCCTCACCCATCGCTGCGTGGTGCTGCGCCACGGCAAGGTCGCCGGCCGCGTCGACCATCCGGCAAGTACCACATCGGCGGAAATGGCGAAGCTGATGTGCGGCCACGAAATCGTGCCACCGGTCAAGGAGGCTTCGACGCCCGGCGCCGCCGCGCTGACGCTCGACGGCATTTCCACCTCCGGCCATGCCGGCACGCCGCTGCGCGACGTCTCGCTTCTCGTCCGCGCGGGCGAGATCCTGGGCATCGCCGGCGTCTCCGGCAACGGCCAGCGGGCGCTCGCCGACGTCATTTCCGGCATGCTGGCGCCCAAGGCCGGCGCGATGACGATAGCCGGCAAAGCGGTTGCGCAATTTTCGCCGCGCGAGCTGCAGGCGTTCGGCCTCGGCCGCATACCGGAAGACCGGATGACGACCGGCCTCGTCACCAATCTGCCTTTGGCCGACTCCATGGTGCTGCCGCGTATCGGCACCGAGGCCTTCAGCCGCAGGGGGCTGCTCGATCCGGCCGCGATCCGTGCCTTCGCCGAAGCGCAGATCAAGGCCTACGATATTCGCTGCCCCGGCCCGATGGTGCGCGCCGGCGCGCTGTCCGGCGGCAATCTGCAGAAGGCGCTGCTGGCGCGTGAACTCGCCTTCGATCCGAAAGTGCTGATCGTCTCGCAGCCGACGCGCGGGCTCGATATCGGCGCCGCCCGCTTCATCCACGAGAAGTTCCTGGCCATGCGCGCCAAGGGCTGCGGCATCATCGTCATCGGCGAGGACCTCGAGGAATTGCTGATGCTCTCGGATCGCATCGCCGTGATGTATGAGGGCCGCATCGCCGGCACGCTTCCCAGCGCGCATGCCACCGTCGCAAGGCTCGGCCTGATGATGACCGGCGCAGGGCGCACCGAGGAGGCGGCCTGATGTTTCGCCTCGAAGCCCGCACCTCGACACCCGCCTGGTTCAATCTCGCGCTGCCGCTGTTGGCCATCGCCGCGACGCTCATCCTGTGCAGCGGCCTGATCGCCATTGCCGGCGCCGGCGTGGTCGAAGCCTATGGCGTGATGCTGTCCGCCTCGCTCGGCGACAGCTACGCCCTCACGGAAACCCTGGTGCGCGCCGCACCCATGATCTTCACCGGCCTTGCGGTGGCCATCGCCTTCCGCGCAAAATTCTGGAACATCGGCGCCGAGGGCCAATTGCTCGCCGGCGCGGTGGCAAGCTGCTTCGTCGGCGCCATCCCGATGCCGGGCTATCTCGCCATGCTGTTGATGGCGCTGGCGGGCGCCGCGGCAGGCGCGCTCGTCGCGCTGGTCCCCGCCACTTTGCGCGTAAGATTCAAGGTCGACGACGTGGTGAGCTCGCTGCTCTTCAACTCGGTCATCTATTACGCGCTGATGGCGCTGATCGAGGGGCCGTGGAAGGACACCTTCTCCGGCTATCCGATCTCGCCGCCGATCGAGGACTCGGCCAATTTCCCGGTGCTGGTCGAGGGCACAAGGCTGCATCTCGGCGTGGTCGTGGCGCTGATCGCCGCACCCCTTTGCTGGTTCCTGATCGCGCGCACCACGCTCGGCTTCAGGATTCGCGTCACCGGCGAGAACCCGGAAGCCGCGCGCTATGGCGGCATCAATGTGCAGCGGGTGCTCCTGTCCACCGCGCTGCTCTCCGGCGCGCTGGCCGGGCTCGCCGGCGTCGGCGAGGTCGGCGGCGTGCACTTCCAGGTGATGAGCGACATCTCGCCGGGCTATGGTTATTCGGGCATCGTCGTCGCGATGCTTGCCAGGCTCAACCCGCTCGGCGTGGTGCCGGCGGCGATCTTCCTGGCCGCGGTCATGACCGGCGCCGAGGCGATGTCGCGCGCCACCGGCGTGCCGGCTTTCCTCAGCGACGTCATTCAGGGCACGGCGCTGCTGGCCATGCTGGTGGCGCTGCTGTTCACCGCCTACCGCGTCCGCCGCGTGGGAGCGCAGACATGAGTGCGGTGTTCGAGCAGATTTTCCAGGTCGGCTTCCTCGCCGCCATCATCCGCATCGCCACGCCGCTCGCCTTCGCCACGCTGGGCGAAATGTTTTCCGAGCGCGCAGGCGTGCTCAATCTCGGCATCGAGGGCATCATGCTGTTGTCGGCGATGGCGGGCTTCACCGCCGCCAGCCTGAGCGGCAGCCTGTGGCTGGGCGTGCTTGTCGCGGTGTTGACCGGCATGCTGATGGGCGCGCTGCATGCGCTGTTCACGGTGGCACTCGGCCTCAGCCAGCATGTCTGCGGCATCGGCGTGACATTGTTCTCATCCGGCCTTGCCTACTTCCTCTATCGGCTGATCTTCGGCCAGCAATCGGTGCCGCCAAGCATTACCGGCTTCAAGCCGCTGGCTATCCCGCTGCTCTCGGACATTCCGGTTCTAGGCCCGGCCGTGTTCAACCAGTTCACGCTCGTTTATCTCGCCATCATCGCCGTCCCGCTCGCTGCCTTCGTGCTCTACCGCACGCCGTGGGGACTGTCCGTGCGCATGGTCGGCGAGAACCCGCGCGCGGCGGACTCGGCCGGCGTCAGCGTGATCGCCACACGCTTTCAGGCGGTGATCCTCGGCGGCGCCCTGATGGGCCTTGCCGGCGCCTTCCTCACCATGGCGCAGTTCAACGCCTTCACCTTCGGCGTCGTCTCCGGTCGTGGCTGGGTGGCGATCGCGCTGGTGGTGTTCGGCCGCTGGGATCCCTGGCGCTCGGCGGGCGCCGCGCTGCTCTTCGCCTTCGTCGACGCGCTGCAGCTCAGGATGCAAGCGAGCGGCCTCGGCCAGGTCCCCTACGAAGCGTTCCTGATGCTGCCTTTCATCTTCACCATCGTCGCCATGGCCGTCATGTCGCGCAACGCCGTGGCGCCATCGGCGCTGCTGAAGCCGTTTCGGAGGGAAGAGCGGTAGACGAGCAGGCGTCCTTTCCTCTCCCTCCGGACGGGGGAGAGGTGGCGCTGCGAAGCAGCGACGGAGTGGGGGGAACCACCTTGCAACCGTCGCCAACGAATCTTGCAACCGTCGCCAACGAATATTGAAATGGGGCCCAGGCGCAAGAGTATTTCGGCACCGCGCCAAGAGTCGACCCCCACTCCGTCGAGCTACGCTCGACACCTCTCCCCCGATCGACGGGGGAGAGGAAGGCGCCAAGCTGGCCTCAAATCGCCGTAAACCCATTGTCCACGAACAGATGCGCGCCGTTGACGAAGCTCGATTCGTCGCTGGCCAAAAACAGCGCGGCCTTCGCCACTTCCTCCGGCTCGCCGATGCGGCCCTGCTGCGCGGCCATCGCCGCGTCCGAGACGTCGACGCCGAGCTTGCCGAGATCGGCCACCTCGCGCAAGCCATGCGGCGTGCGGATGAAGCCGGGGCAGACGGCGTTGCAGCGGATGTTGCGGTCGCGGAATTCCACCGCGATGGCGCGGGCAAACATGTGGCAGGCGCCCTTGGTGGTGTCGTAGAGCACTTCGTTCGGCGTCGCCGCCACGGCCGAGATCGACGATGTGCAGACGATCGAGCCGCCGCCGGCGGCGATCATGCCGGGCAGCACAGCGCGCGTCATCAGGAACATCGAGCGCACGTTGACGGCATGCAGCCAGTCCCATTCCTGCAGGCTTGTTTCCAGGAATGGCTTGATGACGATGGTGCCGGCGTGGTTGAACAGCACCGTGACCGGGCCGAGCTTTTCCGTCGCCGCCTTCACCGCCGCCTCGACCTGTGCTTCGTCCGAAACGTCGGCCACGAAATGCTCGGCGACATGGCCCCGCGCCCGGATCGCCGCGGCGGTCTTGCCGGCCGCCTCGCCGTTGCGGTCGATGATTGCCACCTTTGCGCCTTCGGCGGCAAACAATTCCGAAGCCGCCCCGCCCATGCCCGTCGCACCGCCCGAAACGATAGCGACCTTGCCCGCCAGCCTTCCACCCATTCTTATTGCTCCTTCAGTGCCGCCCATATCGGCCCAAGCGATGCTATCCGTCATGCGCGAGGCGGCCAAGACCGTTCGAGCGATTGGATATTGTGCCTGTGAACGCCGCGAAAACGGCTGATTTTCAACCCGTTCGGCCAGATTGCCCATGTCCCGATATCGGCTACATCGCCTGCGCTGCGAGTATGAAAAACCACGATCCGCCCTCTTTTAAAAAATCATTCCAGGAATCGCTCGAAAATAACAATCGACAAAGTCTACTAACTTTATAGATTAATGGCCGTGACGGAGGTCGATATGTCCTATAGCCAGAACGCCCAGACCGCCCGCAAGGGGCAAAGGCTGACTGCCGATCAAAGCTGGAGGCCCGCCTATGGCGGCACCTTCGCCTATCTCGTCTTCGCGCTTGCGTTCGTGTTCACCGGCGCGGTGATCCTGGGGCTGATCCCCTGATCCAAGGCGGGCCCAGACCCGCCGTCAAACAATCTGAGTCGAGCAATCGGAGTGGAAAACTGGCCGGGCGCCAGGGCGTCGTCGCGCGCCAGCGTCTCAGGTCTGGTTAGAAGGCTTTTGAAGCGGGGCGACCCAACGTGATGGAGGAGATGGCAATGCCGATCGAGTTCACGCATGTTCCAGGCAAGCCTGCCAATGGCAGCTTCTTCTACGACTTCGCCGAAACCGCGACCAGACTGTCGCTGATCGAGGACGCCGGTTTCCGCAGGCTGGTGGTGGACGATCCGGCCGGGCTGCTCACCAATATGGACATCGCCGCGCAGACGCTCGACCGCACCGGTTCGCTCGAAGTCGTCTTGACGCATTGGGCCGGCGTGATCGAGCCGACGGTGGCGGCAAGGCAGCTCGCGGCGCTCGACCGCAAAAGCGGCGGCCGCTTGTCGCTTCGCATGCTGAGCGAACCGCTGGAAGACGGCGACGCCGAGGCCCGGCCCGTTGGCCACAGCGTGGTGTGGCAGCGCATCGACGAATATCTGGTGCTGTTGAAGCGCCTGTGGTCGAACGACAGGCCCTTCGACCATGAAGGCGCCTTTTACAGCGTCAAAGGCGGCTTCGTGCCGCGCAAGGCCCCGCATGGCGCCGACCTCGCCATCCGTCTCGGCGGGCAGTCCAGCACGGCCTTGAAGGTCGTCGGAAAGCATGCCTATGTCTTCGAGCTGGCCGCCGGTTCGCCGGACGAGGTCGCGCAACTGATGCGGCGCGTGCGCGGCGCCGCGGCGGAACATGGCCGCGCCGGCAGGTTGCGCTTCGCGCTGCCTGTCCGCATTCACCCGGACGGCCGGACGGGCACTTCGGATCACAAGGCGATCGAGCTTGCCGGGCCGCCGGCGCGGATTGCCCTGGCACTGCTGCCCTATGCCGCGCTTGGCATCGAGGAGTTCATGATCGGTGGCATCGACCGCCCAAGCGACATCGCCCGCATCGGGCGCGAGACGATCACGCTGGTCGCGAATTCGCTGGCACGGCGCGAGGTGGAGGTTCCGCAACCGGGGATCCTTGCGTCCCAGACCTTCCCTGAGATCCACCTTCGCTAACGCCGGCCTCCCTACGGCTGGGATGAGTAATCCAGGCCGTCCATGACGTAATCCGCGAACAGGAAATCGCGGATGCCGGCGATCCGGCCGTTCTCCCAATCGATGAGAATGAAGTAGCGCGGCGGCCCGTCCGGACGCTCCGGACTGGTGACCAGGATGGCGGGCCGGCCTTCGACAAGGCCGGTCGTGAAATGCCAATGCGTTTCGTCGGCATAGCGGCCGAAATAGTTGCCGACATATTCCTTGCCGTCGGCGCGCAAGCGGTTGACCAGCTCGAGCTTCACGTCCTCGGCCAGCAGGCCGCGCAAGGCATCGAAGTCCCTGGCGTTGAAGGCGGCCACATAGTCGCCGAGGCGTCGCACGTCCTGCCGGTCGAGCGCCGGGCGGGGCGGCGCCATGCGCGGCGCGGCCGCCAGCTTGCGCAGGCTCTCGCGGCCCCGCTGCAGCGCGCCTTTGATCGCCGTGTCGGAGGTTTCGAGGATTTCGCCGATCTCCTCCAGGCTGTGTCCCAGCACATCCTTCAGCACGACCGTGCATCTTTGCGCCGGCGGCAGTTGCATCAGCTCGGCTAGGCTCGCCTCGGCGGCCATGCGCGCATCCAGCGCCGAATTCTCGTCGGCGATCATGTCGAGCTCGACCTCGCTTTCGCGCCCTCGCAAGCGGGTCCGCTTGCGCAGGAAATCGAGGGCCGCGTTGTGCGCGATGCGAAACAGCCAGGGTTCGGTCTTGTCGGGCATGTCGCCATTCCTCACCGCCACGAAGCCTTTGGCCAAAGCCTCCTGGACGATGTCTTCGCCATCGATGACGGATCCGACCATGCGCGAAGCGTAGCGGTGCAGCTTGGCCCTCAGGCCGGCGGCCTCGCGCTCGAAGGCGCGAAGCCTGGTTTCGGTCGCCGCAACGGACTGATCCTGCAAACCGGTCACGCGTCCTCCTAGTCTTCTATCCCGCCCGTATGGGAATAGGTCGTGTGACCCATCATGCTCTCGCCGGCGGCCAGCTCGACGATGCTCTTCATGTAATCGGCGAAGCGGGGATCGCCGCGGAAGGCGGCGATGTCCTGCGCCGAACGCCATTGCGAGATATTGGCGACCTTGCTGCCGTCGTCGCCGACGACCACCGACGACGACAGCGAGCCCGGCTGCTTGCTGAAGAAGGCCCTCGTGCCCTCGGCAAGCGTCTTGGCGAGTTCCTGCTGCTTGCCCGGCTTGGCGGTGAAGACGTTGATCAGGGTCACTGTGGTCGACATGGCTTGGCTCCGTTTGTCCTGATGGCGGAGGCCGTCGTGGCTCCCGCACCTGTTACGACCCTCAAGACGAACCCGGAACTGAAAACGGAACGGTGCGGGTGAAAAAAATTTCGATGGAACCACGAAATCCTCAGCCCATTGCGCCCGCGAGCTGCCGCAACGCGGCAATGACGGCCTCCGAGTCCGCCAGGGCGCCGAAGACCCCGTCCTCGACCGTCACCATATGCAGCGCTGCTTCGTGCGCATACTGGTCGCCGCTGGCGCAGGCGTCCGCAATCGTCAGGCACTGGAAGTTGCGGTCGCAGGCCTCGCGCAATGTGGTGTGCACGCAGACATCCGTCGTGCAGCCGGTGAAGAGGAGATGCGTGATGCCGCGCGCCCGCAAAACAAGCTCCAGATCCGTGTAGGTGAAGGCGCTGTTGCAGGTCTTGTCGATGATGATGTCCTGCGGCGCCACGTCGATGTCGGCGGAGATCTGGAAGCCCGGGCCGGAGCGCAGCAGGACATCGGTGCCGTCGAGGCCAGCCCGCTTGCGGCGCCATTTTTCGTAAGGCGTCATGTCGGCCATGTCGGCGCGATAGCCCTGCCTGGTGTGGATGATGGTTAGGCCGGCGGTTCGAGCGGCCTCGATCAGCCGGTTGACCGCCGGCAGGATGGCTCTCAGCGGCGATGGATCATAGCCCTTCCTGGCGAAGTAGCCGTTCGGCGACAGGAAATCCTCCTGCAGGTCGATCACCAGCAGCGCCGTGTGCTGCGGCACCAGCCTGCCGTCATAGGGGAAGTCGAAGGGTATCGCCTTGATCATCGGCCGCCTGCCTTGGTTGTTGTGCGCGCATCGTGCCCAGCAACTGCCATGCCGTCCAGACCTTGCAGCGTGCCGAACCGATATCGGGGAACGCGTTGCAATTGTTGATAACCGAAGTCATCTTTATAGTTGACTTGCAAAGTCATGTTTCATAGTCAACCGGCATTGGCCGCCTGGCACCTGCCTTGGATGGCGGCCGCTGCATTGGAGGCGGATGTTGGCCGCAGCTGGACAGCCTTTGATGTCGACGCCGTGCGCTTTGCCGTCGGCGGGCGCACGCTGCTCGGTCCGGTCTTGCTCGATCTGCACCGTTCGCGCGTCCACGGCCTTGTCGGCCACAACGGCTCGGGCAAGTCCACCCGTCCAGCCGATCGGATATGTGCAATGATGAAGCGAGGACGAGCCTTGTCCCGAAACGGTCTTTTCGCGGCGCTGGCCGCGTCCCTCGTTCTTTCGGCCGGCCTCGCCAAGGCGCAGGAACAGCCGGCGGCGCCCACCGTGCAGGCGCCCCTCGGGCTGGCTCCGGCAGCGCAAGCACCCGTCGCTCCCGCCCCGCAAATGCCGGCGGCGCAGGCGCCCGTCGCCACGCCCGTGGAACCGGGCATCCAGCCGGCCCTGAACAGCGCCACGGGCGAACAGCGCTCCATCTCGCTGGCGCTGCCACATGACCTTTCGCCCTGGGGCATGTTCATGAATGCCGACATCGTCGTGAAGGTGGTCATGGTGGGGCTGGCCTTCGCTTCCCTCGTCACCTGGACCATCTGGCTCGCCAAGTCGCTGGAGGTCTTAGGCGGCAAGCTGCGGGCGCGCCGCGCCGCCGATGCGATCGGCAACGCCGCGACGCTGATGCAGGCCGGCCGCGCGCTTGGCCACAGCGGCGGGCCGGCCGCGCTTCTGGTGCGGGCGGCGGAAGAAGAAAGAGCGCTTTCGGCCGGGGCACTCGACCATGCCTCCGGCGACGGCCTGAAGGAGCGCGTCGCCTCCCGGCTTTCACGCATCGAGGCGGCGGCGGCCCGGCGCATGTCGCGCGGCACCGGCCTGCTCGCCACCATCGGCTCGACGGCGCCCTTCATGGGCCTGTTCGGCACCGTCTGGGGCATCATGAACGCCTTCATCGGCATCTCGCAGGCGCAGACCACCAATCTGGCGGTCGTGGCGCCCGGCATCGCCGAGGCGCTGCTTGCCACCGCCATGGGCCTTGTCGCGGCCATTCCGGCGGTCGTCATCTACAACGTCTTCGCGCGCTCGATAGCCGGCTACAGGCAGATCCTGGCCGACGCCTCAGCCGGCGTCGAGCGGCTGGTCAGCCGCGACCTCGATTTCCGCACTGTGCCGCCGGCAACGGCCATGGCTGCGGAGTAACGGCGATGGCGGCGCGGATTCGCGAGACTGCCGGCGACGATCTCGAGGAAAGCCACGACATCAATGTCACGCCGTTCATCGACGTCATCCTGGTGCTGTTGATCATCTTCATGGTGGCGGCGCCGCTGGCGACCGTGGACGTCAATGTCGACCTGCCCGGATCGACGGCAACGCCGGCGCCGCGACCCGAGACACCGCTGTTCTTGACTTTGAAAACCGATCTCACGCTGGCGATCGGCAATGACGGCGTGCCCCGTCCAGCCTTTGCCGGCGTGCTCGACAACCGCACCAAGGGCGACAAGCAGACACGCATCTTCCTGCGCGCCGACAAGACGGTCGGCTATGGCGACCTGATGGAAGTCATGAACCTGCTGCGCCGCGCCGGCTATCTCAAGGTCGCGCTGGTCGGCCTCGAAACAGCTGGCGATGCCAGCGGGCGGGCCGTGCCCGAAATGCCCGCGGCCGGCGCGAACCTCGTCCCGGCGCCGGGCGGAAGCGCGGCGCCATGACGGTCGCCGCCCTTTCCCGGATTTCCCAGCCGCGCTTCGGCGCGCGTGAAGCCGGCCTGTGGACGAGCGCCGCCGCGATCATTCTGGCCGCGCATGTGGCGGTCGCCTATGCGGTGCAGAACCTGAGTTTCGCCGAGATGCAGGATGGCGGTCCGCCGCCGGCGCTGGCGGTCGAGATGGCGCCGCTGGTGATCGCGCCCGCCGTGCCGGAAGAGGCGGCGATGCTGGACATGGTGACACCGGAGCCGCCCGATGCGGCGGACACGGAAAAGCCTGTCGACGTAAGACCGGCAACCGACCCGGTGCCGGCGGTGGAACAGGCCGAGCCCGTGACAGAACAGCCATCCGATGCCGACGACACGCAAGAAGCCGAGCAGGCCGCGCCGGCGGAACAGGCCATTGCCGCGCTGAGCGAGCAGAAGCCGCTGGACGAGGCCGTGCCGGACCTTATCGAGGCGATCGCCCCGGACGTCGTCATTCCGCTGCCGCAACCGAAACCGGTGGAAGCGCAGGTGAAGGTGCAAAAGCCGGCAGAACCCAGGAAGAAGGCCGAGAAGAAACCGGTCGGAAAACCGAAAGAACGGGTCGGGAAGGAAAAGGCGCCTCCACCCAGGGCGACGACCACCGCCAGCATCGAGGCCAAGGCGGCGGCGAAGGCGGCCGCGCCACTGTCCTCGAATGCGCCGCCGCGCTCGAGCGTCAGCCCGTCGCGCTGGAATTCCAGCCTGGCGGCATGGATCAGGCGGCACACCCGCTATCCGAGCGCGGCGCGCTCCAGGCGGGCCGAGGGCACGCCGAGCGTGACCTTCACGGTCGACACCTCCGGCAGGGTGGTCTCGGCCCGGCTGGCGCGGTCCTCGGGCGACGGCGATCTCGACCGCGCGGCGCTCGGGGCCTTGCAGGGCGCCTCCGTGCCGGCTCCGCCGGCCGAACTCGGCGCGCGCGTCACCCGCACCGCGCCCTTCGTCTTCAGCCTGCGGGACTAGATGGCCTTCAACTTTCAGGCTTGACTGATGGACGGTAGGGAATAGGGTAGCTCGACGAAAATACCGGCTTTGGTCGCCGGGCGGCAAGAATGCCTCGTATGCCTCGCCCATCCGGCGCTGGCTGCGAGGTTTTTTCATTTTTGGGGCCTTGCTTGAAACGACGTATCGAGATCGGCATCCTCTATTCCCGGTCAGGCAGCTATCAGCTTGTCTCCGACGCCTGCCGGCTGGGGGCGATGCGCGCGATCGCCGACATCAACGCCGATCGCGCGCAAAGCATCGAGCTCGTCCCGGTCGAGCGCGATCCGCAAAGCAACGCCGACCGCTACGCGACGCTCTGCGAAGACATCTTCCGCACCAGCAGCGCCCGCCATGTCGTCGGCTGCATCACCTCCTGGAGCCGCAAGGAGACCATTCCCGTGCTGGAGAAGGCGGGCGGCATGCTCTGGTATGCCTGCCCGTATGAAGGCTTCGAGGCCAACGAGCATGTCGTCTACATGCATGCCTGCCCGAACCAGCATCTGGTGCCGCTGATGGCTCATGTCGCGCCGCGTTTCGGCGCCAACGGCTTCCTGCTCGGCTCGAACTACATATGGGGCTGGGAGATGAACCGCGTCGCGCGCGACCTGATCGCCGACGCCGGCGGCAAGGTGCTCGGCGAACGCTATCTGCGCATCGGCGAGACCGGCGTTTCGCGCCTGATCGACGAAATCCGCGTCACGCGGCCGAATTTCATCCTCAACAACCTGATCGGCACCTCGTCCTATGCTTTCCTCGCTGCCTATCGCGACCTGGGACGAGAGGATGCGGCCTTCAAGCCTGGCGCCTGCCCGGTGATTTCGTGCAATCTCACCGAGGGCGAGCTGCCGGCAATCGGCGAAACGGGCAAGGGCCATCTGTCGGCCGGGCCTTATTTCGCGCCGCGCCCGGCCGCCTTCGCCTCGTCCTTCGAAGCCTCCGCCTATGCCTCGGTGCAGGTGATGGCGGACGTGCTTGCCGGCAACCCGGACGCCGGCCCGGCGGATTTCTCGAAAGCCTTCGCCGAGCGCCGCTTCGCGACCCGCCTCGGGCCGATCGCCATCGATCCGCACACCCAGCATGCGACCCTGCCGGTGATCATCGGGCGTATTGCCGACGGCTTCTTCGAGGTGGTGAGCCGCGAGGAAGAGGTGGCGCCCGATCCCTATCTTTCGCGCTACGATCCGGCCAAGGTCTTCGGCCGTCCGCGGCTCAGGGTGGTGTCGTGAGCCGCGCCGCGCGCATCCCCAATCTCGGCGGCGCCAAGGCGTTCGTGCTGCATCGTCCGCACACCACGGTGCAGGCGATCACCAGGCAGTTGTCGGCGATCGGCCTCGCGGCGGTCGAGTGCTGGCCGCATCTGCCGGCGGAGGCGCTGGCAGCGGATTTCGTGTTCTTCGACGCCGACCTCGGCTTCGACGAGCAGTTCCCGTGGAAGCCCGGCGAGGCGCCGATGCCGCTGGTGGCGCTGATCGGCTCGGAGGCGCCGGGCCGTATCGAATGGGCGCTGTCGCACAAGGCCGATGCGCAATTGCTGAAACCGGTCGGGACCGCCGGCGTCTACAGCGCGCTGCTGATCGCCCGGCAGAGTTTCGAGGCGCGCAGGCAGCTTGCCGGCGAGATCGCGTCGCTGCGCCAGCGGGTCGGCGAGCGCCAGACCATCGTGCGCGCGGTCGCGGCTTTGTCGAAAGGCAGCGACGACGACCGCGCCTACGCGCAGCTCAGATCGCTGGCGATGAACTGGCAGATCAGCGTCGAGGAAGCGGCCCGGCGCATCGTGGCGATGACCGAAGCGGAGGGCGGCGATGACCAATCCCATCGCGCCTGACCTTTCGACGGGCCGGATGCCGGCAAAGCCGCGCGCTGGCGTCTGGCGCCGGCTGGTCAGGCGGCCGCTGGCGCTGGTCGGGCTGTTCATTATCGCCATCGTGCTCGCCGGCGCCATCCTCGCCCCATGGCTGACCGGTTACGATCCCAACGAGCAGATGTTCGACGGCCTGACGCTCGAAGGCTCGCCGCTGCCGCCGAACGCCAAGTTCTGGCTGGGCACCGACCTGCTCGGCCGCGACCTGTTGACCCGCATCCTGTTCGGCGCGCGCACCTCGCTGATCATCGGCATCGTCGCCAACGGCGTGGCGCTTCTGATCGGCACGCTGGTCGGCGTCACGGCGGGCTATTTCCGGGGCTGGATCGGCAGCGCGCTGATGCGCTTCACCGACCTGATGATGGCCTTTCCCGCGCTGCTTTTAGCCATCTGCCTGGCGGCGGTGTTCGAGCCGAGCCTGTGGATCGTCGCCATGGTGATCGCGCTGGTCAACTGGGTGCAGACCGCGCGCGTCATCTACACCGAAACCTCGTCGCTCTCCGAGCGCGAGTTCATCGATGCCGAGCGCACGATAGGGGCGAGCGCGCCGCGTATTCTCATCCGCCACATCCTGCCGCATCTCCTGCCGACCATCATCGTCTGGGGCACGCTCGGCATCTCGACCACGGTGCTGCTCGAAGCCACGCTCAGCTATCTCGGCATCGGCGTGCAGCCGCCGACGGCGTCGTGGGGCAACATCATCTTCGAGAACCAGACCTATTTCCAGGCGGCGCCCTGGCTGGTGTTCTTCCCCGGCGCGGCGATCCTGGCGCTGGCGCTGGCCTTCAACCTGATCGGCGACGCGCTGCGCGACATCCTCGACCCGACGCAAAGAGGGCGGGAATAATGGGGGGCCGATCATGATTGCCTATCTCGGCCGCCGGCTCATCCAGTCGCTGCTCATCCTGCTCGGCGTCTCGCTGATCACCTTCGCGCTGCTCTATCTTTTGCCGGCCGATCCGGTGCGCCAGATCGCCGGGCGCAGCGCCACCCCCGAAACGGTGGAGAACATCCGCCGGCAGCTCGGCCTCGACCAGCCCTTCATCGTCCAGTACTGGCACTATCTCACGAGGCTCGTCAGTGGCGATCTCGGCCGCTCCTACATCCAGCGCTCGGAAGTCACCGAACTCATCGTCTCGCGGCTGCCGGCCAGCCTGCTGCTGATGGTCGGCGCCATCCTGTGCGAGCTGGCGATCGGCCTCACCATGGGGCTGATCGCCGCCGTCAGGCGCGGCACCGCCACCGACCAGACCCTGATGGTCGCCTCCTTCGTCGGCGTCTCGGCGCCGCAATTCGTCGTCGGCCTGCTGCTGCTCTACGTCTTCGCCGTCAGGCTCGGCTGGTTCCCGATCGGCGGCTACGGCGGTTGGCGCCACCTCGTGCTGCCGTCGCTGACTATGGGCATACTCGGCGCCGGCTGGTATGCGCGCATGATGCGCTCGTCGATGATCGACGTGCTGCGCCAGGACTATATGCGAACCGCCCGCGCCAAGGGCCTGGCGCGCGGCGCCATCCTGTTCCGTCACGCGCTGCCCAACGCCATCCTGCCGGTCGTCGCCATGATCGGCATCGACGTCGGCGTCTTCATGGGCGGCATCGTGGTGGTCGAAAGCGTGTTCGGCTGGCCGGGCATCGGCCAGCTCGCCTGGCAGGCGATCCAGCGCGTCGACATCCCGATCATCATGGGCGTCACCCTGGTCTCGGCCTTCGCCATCGTGCTCGGCAACCTTTTGGCCGACATCATCGCCCCCTTCATCGACCCCCGGATTAAACTCAGATGAAAATGAAAACCGAACAGAAGAAAGGGAACATAAAAATGAAAAAGTTTCTCGCATCCACCGTCGCGGCATCGGCGCTGGCGCTGATGCTCGGCATGGCAAACGCGCGCGCCGAAGACGCGGTCGACCCGAACATCAAGCAGGGCGGCGCCATCACCATCACCTACAAGGACGATGTCGCGACCCTCGACCCGGCGATCGGCTATGACTGGCAAAACTGGTCGATGATCAAGAGCCTGTTCGACGGGCTGATGGACTATGAGCCCGGCACCACAAAGCTCAAGCCCGACCTCGCCGAGAGCTACGAGATCTTGCCGGACGGCAAGACCTTCACCTTCAAGCTGCGCCATGGCGTGAAGTTCCATAACGGCCGCGAGATGACCGCCGACGACGTCAAATATTCGCTCGACCGCGTCACCAACCCGAAGACGCAAAGCCCTGGCGCTGGCTTCTTCGGCTCGATCAAGGGTTACGACGATGTCGCCGCCGGCAAGGCCGACAGCCTCTCCGGCGTCACCGTGGTCGACCCCTACACGATCAAGTTCGAGCTGACCCGACCGGACGCCACCTTCCTGCATGTCATGGCGATCAACTTCTCGCATGTCGTGCCGAAGGAGGAGGTCGAGAAATACGGCGCCGACTTCGGCAAGCATCCGGTCGGGACCGGCGCCTTCAAGCTCGCCGAATGGACGCTCGGCCAGCGCATCGTCTTCGAGCGCAATCCCGATTACTGGCACAAGGGCCTGCCGCATCTCGACAAGATCACCTTCGAGATCGGCCAGGAGCCGATCGTGGCGCTGCTGCGCCTGCAGAAGGGCGAGATCGACGTCCCCGGCGACGGCATTCCGCCGGCCAAGTTCCAGGAGGTGATGAACGATCCTGAGCAGAAGGCCCGCGTCGTGGTGGGCGGACAGCTGCACACCGGCTACGTCACCATGAACACCACCATGGCGCCCTTCGACAATGTCAAGGTGCGCCAGGCTGTCAACATGGCGATCAACAAGGGCCGCATCGTCCAGATGATCAACAATCGCGCGGTGCCGGCCAACCAGCCGCTGCCGCCCTCGATGCCCGGCTACGACAAGGCGTTCAAGGGTTATGCCTATGACGTCGCCAAGGCCAAGGCCCTGCTCGCCGAGGCCGGCCATCCCGACGGCTTCGAGACGCAGCTCTTCGCCATGAACACCGATCCCAATCCGCGCATCGCCCAGGCGATTCAGCAGGATCTGGCGGCCATCGGTATCAAGGCCAGCATCCAGTCGCTGGCCCAGGCCAATGTGATCGCCGCCGGCGGCGACAAGGCCGGCGCGCCGATGATCTGGTCGGGCGGCATGGCCTGGATCGCCGACTTCCCGGATCCCTCCAATTTCTACGGCCCGATCCTCGGTTGCGCCGGTGCGGTGCCCGGCGGCTGGAACTGGTCGTGGTATTGCAACAAGGATCTCGACGCCAAGGCGGCCGAGGCCGATTCCGTCGTCGACCCGGCCAAGTCCGAGGAACGCGAGAAGATGTGGAGCGCGATCTATGACAAGATCATGGAGGACGCGCCCTGGGCGCCGGTCTTCAACGAGCAGCGCTTCACGCTGAAATCAGCCCGCATGGGCGGCGCTGACAATCTCTATGTCGACCCGGTCCATATCCCGATCAACTACGACAATGTGTATGTGAAAGATGTGCAGTAACTGCGACTACACCATCCACGGGCGCCATCACCATTTCGGCTGGGACAATTCCTTCGCCCCGGCCGAACGGGTGGCGCCCGGTTCAACGATCGAGTTCCAGTGCCTAGATGCGGCGGGTGGCCAGCTCCAGGCCGACAGCACGGTCGCCGACGTGGCCCGGCTCGACTTCTCCAAGGTCAACCCGGTGACCGGGCCGATCTTCGTCGAGGGTGCCGAGCCCGGCGATGCGCTGAAGGTGACGATCGAGATGTTCAAACCGTCCGGCTTCGGCTGGACGGCGAACATCCCGGGCTTCGGCCTGCTCGCCGACGACTTCAAGGAACCGGCGCTCAACATCTGGAAATACGACGCCGGCTCGCTCGAGCCGGCGTTGTTCGGAAAGAACGCCCGCGTGCCGCTGAAACCGTTCGCCGGCACCATCGGCAACGCGTTGGCCGAGATGGGCCTGCATTCGGTGGTGCCGCCACGGCGTGTCGGCGGCAATCTCGACATCCGCGACCTTGCCGCGGGCACCATTCTCTATCTGCCGGTGGAAGTGCCGGGCGCGCTGTTCTCGGTCGGCGACACCCATGCCGCGCAAGGCGACGGCGAGGTATGCGGCACGGCGATCGAGAGCCCGATGGACGTCGTGCTGAAGCTCGACCTTGTGAAGGACGCGCGGCTGAAGACGCCGCGTTTCACCACGCCCGGCCCGGTGACGCGGCATCTCGACGCCAAGGGCTACGAGGTGACGACGGGCATCGGACCGGACCTGATGGCCGGGGCCAGGGAGGCCGTCAGCCAGATGGTCGACCTGCTGTCCGCCCGTTACAAGCTCGACCCGGTCGATGCCTACATGCTGGTCTCGGTCTGCGGCGATCTCAGGATCAGCGAGATCGTCGACATGCCGAACTGGGTGGTGTCGTTCTACTTCCCGCGCTGCGTCTTCGAATGAGCGCAGCCGTGGTCGACGAACACGCTGACGCCGTCGCAAAGGCGGCCGCGGGGCCGGTGCTCGAAATCACCGGCCTCTGCGTTGGTGTGCGCGGCGAGGACGGCGAGCGCGAAGTGGTGTCCGGCCTGTCGCTGTCGCTAAGACGCGGCGAAACGCTGTGCATCGCCGGCGAGTCCGGTTCCGGCAAGTCGATGACGGCGCTGGCGATCATGCAACTCCTGCCGCAGCCGGCCGGCCGCATCGCTTCCGGGACGATCCAGCTCTTCGACAAGGATGGCAGCGCCATCGAACTGACGGCGCTCGACGAGCGCCGCATGCGCGGCATTCGCGGCGATCGCATCGCCATGATTTTCCAGGAGCCGATGACGTCGCTCAATCCGGTGCTGTCGATCGGCCGGCAGCTCACCGAATCGATCGAGGCGCATACCGGCCTTTCCCACGCCGAGGCGCAACGGCGCGCGGTCGAGGCGCTGAAGGCGGTTCGAATTTCCGAAGCCGAAAGCCGGCTGAAGCAGTTTCCGCACGAATTGTCGGGCGGCATGCGCCAGCGGGTGATGATCGCCATGGCGCTGGCGCTGGAACCTGACGTGCTGATCGCCGACGAGCCGACGACGGCGCTCGACGTCACGGTCCAGGGCGAGATGCTGGAGCTGTTGCGCGACCTGCAGCGCCAGCACGGCACCAGCGTCATCCTCATCACCCACGACATGGGCGTCGTCGCCGAAATGGCCGACCGCGTCATCGTCATGCGCAACGGCCGCATGGTCGAGGAAGGCGCCACCGCCGACATTTTCGCCAGGCCGCGGGCCGCCTATACGCAAGAATTGCTGGCCGCCGTTCCGCGCATCGGCTCGGGCGCCGGTCGGCGCGTCACGGGAGGGGCAGCCGGCGCAACCGGTCAGGACAAGGTGGCGGTGGTGAACGACCTCCATGTCCGCTTCGACCTGCGCGGCGGCTTCTTCGGTCGCGTCAACCGGCGGGTCCACGCCGTCGAGGGCGTCAGCTTCTCGATCGCGCCCAACGAGACGCTGGCGCTGGTCGGCGAATCCGGCTGCGGCAAGTCCACCACCGCCAAGGCGCTGGCCGGCCTCGTGCCCTATACGGGCGGCGTGACGATCGGCGGCCGCGAGCTCTCCGGGCTTGGCGGCGACGCGCGCAAGGCGGTGCGCCGCGACGTGCAGATGGTGTTCCAGGATCCTTACGCTTCGCTCGATCCGCGCATGCGCGTCGGCGATCTGGTGGCCGAGCCGCTTCTGATCCACGGCATCGGCTCACGGCAGGAACGCCAGAGCCAAGTGGCTGCCCTGTTCGAGCGGGTCGGCCTATCGGCAGCACAGATGGAGCTCTATCCGCATGAATTCTCTGGGGGCCAGCGCCAGCGCATCTGCATCGCCCGGGCGCTGGCGCTAAGGCCGAAGCTGATCATCGCCGACGAGAGCGTGTCGGCTCTCGATGTCTCGGTGCAGGCGCGCGTGCTCGATCTTTTGAAGGAGCTGCAACGCGAATTCGGCGTCGCCTATCTCTTCATCTCGCATGACATGGCGGTGGTCGAGAACATCTCGGACCGCGTCGCCGTCATGTATCTCGGCCAGATCGTCGAGATCGGCAGTCGCGACCAGGTCTTTTCCAACCCGCGCCATCCCTACACGCGGCGGCTTATCGAGGCGGTGCCGGTTCCCGATCCGTCACGACGCCGGACACGCTTTTCCCGTCTCGACCGCGAAATTCCAAGCGCGACCCGGCGGATTGGCGAAACCGTGCCGAAACTTGTGCTCAAGGATTTCGGCGGCGGGCATCTCGCCGCCGTCGGAGATTGATCGGAGCCATGCAGCTGGCCGCATTCCGGCCTGGGACCGATCTTGCTTGCGGGCGGCGATCTGTCCGTTTCGGGATGTGCCCGAATGATGATAAGGCCTGAGACCGCCACTCATCTGTTTCGGGATTCCAATGTCGGTCCTCACACGCCGCAAACTCCTGCAGGGCGCCGCGGCCGCCGGCGCGGCCGGTATCGGCCTCTCGGCCGCCGGCAAGTTTGCCGGCTGGGCGGCGCCGAAGCCCGAGCCGCTGGTCCTGAAGACCGCGAGCATCGAGGCTCAACTGATGGACGGCGCGCCGACGAAGAATGTGCTGACCTACGGCGAAGCCGGCATGCCGCCGGCGGTCAGGATGAGGAAGGGCGAGCCGTTCGCCGCACGGCTGATCAACGGCATCGACGATCCGACGACCATCCACTGGCATGGCATCCGCGTTCCCAACAAGATGGATGGCGTGCCGTTCCTGGTGCAGCCCTATGTCTATCAGGGCGACCGTTTCGACTACGCGTTTTCGCCGCCCGACGCCGGCACGTTCTGGTACCACCCGCATTGCAACACGCTGATCCAGATGGGTCACGGCCTGACCGGCGTGATCGTGGTCGAGAACCCGAACGACCCGGTCTTCGATGTCGAGATGGTCGTCAACCTGCGCGATTGGCGGCTTGGCGACGACGGCCAGTTCATCGCGCCGTTCAGGCCGCGCGACGCGGCCAAGGCCGGCACCTTCGGCACGGTGCGCACCGCCAACTGGCTCGACCAGCCGCAATTCGATGCGCCGGCCGGCGGGCTGGTGCGGCTTAGGGCGGCCATCACCGACGTCACCCGCATCTATGCCTTCCGCGTCGACGGCGCCGAGGCGACGGTCATAGCGCTCGACGGCAACCCGGTGCCGCAACGGTTTGCGCCGGATGCCCTGCAACTGGGACCCGGCCAGCGGCTCGAGCTTGCCATCCGCATGCCCGACGAGGAGGGCGCGATCGTCAGCCTGCGCGACGTCCGGGGCACCAAGCCGAAAATCCTGGCGACGCTGCGTTCGGTCGGCAAATCGCTCAGGCACGATCTGCGCGATCTCGGCCCGCTCGACGCCAATCCGGTGGCGGAGGTAGACCTTGCCGGCGCCAAGCGCATTCCGCTGGCGCTCAGCGCGACGGCCGAGAACGTTGCGGCCGACAGCATTTGCGGCTCGCTCGGCTACAGTTTCTGGGCGATCAACAAGGTGCCGTGGCCGGGCGACACGCCGGACCCCACCGCGCCGCTCGCCGAACTGAAGCTCGGCCAGAGCTATGTCATCGACATGGAGAACCTCACCCCGCACGCGCACCCGATCCATTTGCACGGCATGAGCTTCAAGGTGCTGTCGTCATCGACCAGGGCCGTCCAGCCGCTGGTCTCCGACACCTATCTGATCCAGCCCGACGAGAAGGTCCAGCTCGGCTTCGTCGCCGACAATCCCGGCGACTGGCTGCTGCATTGCCACATCATCGAGCACCAGAAGACAGGCATGACGAGCTATCTGCGGGTGGTGTGAGCGCCTCATCACAACATTTTCGTGAGCGGCTTTGCGGGTTGACCCCGCCGCTTGATTGCCTAGGTAGCCAACTGGGCAGGCCGGGCAACACGCAACTCCGACCGACGGCATGACATCTTCGCGCATTCGAAAACTTGCCCTTCTTGCGGCAGGCATCCCCATCCTGTCATCCTGTGTCATCCCTGACGATACGTCGCGGCTCGCGAAAGAGGACGTCACGACCTCTGCCGCCCGCAAGGAATTGGTCGGATTGAGCGAGGCCGACATTCGCATGTGCGCAGGCTTTCCGAGCGCTACGGCGGATGTGGGTTCATCCGGTCAGATCTGGACCTACCAGCGCACCGTGCAACGCGGCAATCTCAGCATTGCGGTGCCGACCTTGACCGCAGGCCCGATTCCTGCTGTCGGCGGATCGGTCAATGTTGCTCCCGGCGGCTATTGCAACACGCAGATACGCATGCTCGACGGCCACGTCGCCGAGGTCGCCTATGCCGGCGACAACAACTTGCCGAACAGCCGCGATGCACTCTGTGTCAGCACGGTGGACGCCTGCGTGGCCTATGCGCGCCAACGCCATTACAAGCGCCGGCAGCATCACGATAGGCGGGGCTAAGCGATACACCGTTGCGAGCGGATATTCTCGGACATCGGACGCGGGCATTGCTGTCCCGCTTGCTGACAGCTCCTTCCGCCAGGCCGAGATGCTCGATCTGCCTGCGCATCGAAGCCGCGTCCTTTAGAAGGCCTGCCCGGCGCTGAAACGACGACCGTTATTTCGATCGTCTGTCGCGCCGCGAGGAACGCCTTTCGATGTCCGTGACGGGCCTTTCCGCGCCGGCTTCAGCCTGCGCCCGAGGCGCATCCATAAGGTTTCGGACCTTGGCGTTGTTATGCGCGCGGACAACCGCGCGGGTGAAATGAAGCAGGGTTCCAAGCACTGACATTGGCATTACCTCCATTGGAATGGCTGACATGTCGCTGTCGTAGGGCGTGGCGGGCCGGGATCGGAAAAAGCCCCCGTCGCGTTCGAAACGAAGGGCCAGGGCTGCTCAGCGCGTGCCGGCGAACACGATCCGCGCGAGCCGCGCCTTTTCGCGCGTGCCCTGCGCGGCCTCCCAGCCGATGTCCTTCTGCAACTCGGGCGACAGGCTGTTCATGAGGCTTCTGGTTTTGGTGTCGTTATGCTGGCGCATGATGGAGCGGCCGAGATTTCCAAGCATGGACATTTCGCATTCCCCTGTTCCGTTGAGACGGCGTCGCGCCGTCGGATGCGGGATGAATGCGCCCGGTCCGTTTCGCGGCAATGGCGCGCGAAATGGCCGATCGTTTCCAAACTCACGGGTTTGGAAACATGCGTATGCGAATGATTTTGGCCGATGACATACGTGTGGAATGGGGCCGGACCTCTGCGTTCGGCGGATCCGACCCATCCATGATTAACGGACGGAGCTCCTGCCCCCTACCTCTTCAGCGCGATGCTGATGCCGCTGAGATCGGCGTTGACCTGCAGGCCGACCTGCCGGCCGGTGAGCTCGAGCTGGGCGCCCTTGTCATTGGTCATGACGATCACCTGGGCGCCTCTGCCGAGCGCGCCGCCGCCGCCGGCTGCGCCGTAGACGCCCGTCACATCGCTGGCGCGTCGGATGTGGCGCACCCTGCCCTGGAAATAGGTCTTGGACGCGCCGAAGGCGAGGCCGCCCGAGACGCCGCCGATCGAGATCGGATAGCGCTTGCCATGGAAGGTCAGCGTGCCTTCGCCGCCGGAGCCGCCGATGAAGAAGGCGGCCTTGTAGACGGAAAAGCGGATCGTGCCGCTGTCGGCATGCGCGGCGCTGGTTATGCTCACGCCCGCGGCGGCGATTGCCGCGACCGCGACGGAACGGAACCTGGACGAAATCTGCATGGTGGAAACTCCTCGAGCATCGCCGCTTACCCAGCCGGCGGGGGCATATCAGCTTCAAAAGTATAGCTGAACCGTCTTGCCCCACCATTGGTTCCAGGCACGCGCCCGAAATCCGGCGGTCACAAAATGCTGAGCGAGGAAGGCGGAAGCGATGAGAAGCACTTGCTTGTGCTGGCTGGTGGAGCTGAGGGGGATCGAACCCCTGACCTCATCATTGCGAACGATGCGCTCTCCCAGCTGAGCTACAGCCCCGTTCCAGCGGATGGGCTTGTATCGGTCGCGGCCGTTTGATGTCAAGGCGAAACGATGGCCTGACGCCATGCGCCGAGGCCGGCGGGCCTTTGCCCGCTCGGCAAGCCCCGCGGGCCTTGCTCGCAGGCCAAGCAATGGCTACATGTCGGCGACAATTTGGAGACCGGCATGATCGCCCTTATTCAGACAATCGTCATGGCGCTTGATATCTACTGGTGGATCATCATCGCCTCGGCGATCTTTTCGTGGCTCTACGCCTTCAACGTCGTCAATTCGCGCAACCAGTTCGTCGGTTCCGTCGGCAACATGCTCTACCGGCTGACCGATCCGGCCTTGCGCCCGATCCGCCGCTTCATGCCCGATCTTGGCGGCATCGACATTTCGCCGATCATCCTGCTTCTGATCCTTTTCTTCATCCGGCAGTTTCTCGTTACCACCGTCTGGTCCTGGGTCGTGACCGGCGGCTGATGAGCCCGTCGTTCCGGCTGCGCGAGAACGGCATCGACCTTTACGTGCGGCTGACGCCGAAGGCGGCGCTCGACCGGATCGACGGCGTCGAGACCACCGTCGATGGCCGCAGTCACCTTAAAGCCCGCGTGCGCGCCGTGCCGGAGAACGGCGCCGCCAATCAAGCGCTGGAACGGATGATGGCCAAGGCGCTGGGTGTTCCGGCATCGGGCGTCTCGGTGGTCGCCGGCGGCACCTCGCGGCTGAAGACGCTGCGGATAGTGGGTGATGGGGCCGAGCTGGCGAAAAGCGTCGAGGCTCTGATCGGATAATCTAAATTTGAGATGCAGGCGGGACGGCGCCCCCTCTGTCCTGCCGGACAGAGGCTACAGCATGCACACATTTCCAGGCGGCTGGCCTTTGGCGATAGCGTGTATGCCAGCTTGGCGCATGCATTGGCTAACGTAGCGCTGGTCGACTCCCACTCCGTCTCGGCTTCGCCGAGCCACCTCTCCCCCGATCGACGGGGTAGAGGAAAGGCGCCAAGCTTTTTGCCGTCAATGCTCGTCCAGCAACGCTCCCTTCCTTTCCCTCCGGAGGGGGGAAAGGTGGCGCTGCGAAGCAGCGACGGATTGGGGGAACCACGTGGCAATCAAGCCTCAGGTCTGATCAGTCACGCCAGTCACAGAAGATGTGCATCGCGTAGCCGCCAGAGGAGGGCGCGAGGGATCGCCAGCGCTGACGGCGCAAGCCACTGCAACCGCTCAATCGCCCAGCGGCAGCCTCGGATCGTCCACCTTCAGCGTGTTCACGCTCTGCTTGATGCGGCGCAAATTCTCCAGCACTTTCGGGCCGCGTGATTCCGCCACCGTGGTGGCGATCATGTCGAGGATGGCCAAAAGCGCGTAGCGCGACGAGGTCGGCTTGTAGATGTTGCCGTCCTCGACCGACTGCAAAAGGATCACCGTGTCGGCGACCTTGGCCAGAGCCGAATCCGGCGCTGTGATGGCGACGGTGGCGGCGCCATATTGCTGCGCCACCTCGACCGCCTCGATCACCGAGCGCGCATAGCCCGACACCGAGAAGGCGACCAGCGTCGTCTCGGGCGTCGCCACCGCGGCATACATGCGCTGCAGCTGGCCGTCGATCTGGGCGAGCGCCGACAGGCCGAGCCGGAACAGCCGGTTCTGCATCTCGGTCGCCATCATCGAGGAAATGCCGCCCGAGCCGATGCACAGCACGTTGCCGGAAGCGGCGATGCGGGCGGCGACATCCATCAGCGTCGTCATGTCGAGGTTTTCGCTGGCGCGCTGGATGGCGGCGATCGCCGCTTCGGTTATCGCCGAGGCGATGCGCTGCTCACGCGCGTCGCGGCTGAGCGGCTCCGGCGACAGATACTGGCCGCCGATGGCGATCGCCTGCGCCAGGTAGAACTTGAAATCGCGCAGGCCCTCGCAGCCGAGATTGCGGCAGAAGCGGGTGACGGTCGGCTCGCTGACCCCGACGCGCGCGGCGATCTCCGAGATCGCGGCCTTGGAGGCGAAATCGAGGTCGGAAAGCACCAGCCCGGCTAGCCGGCGATCCGACTTGGTGCCGTCCTGCGACATCAATTGCAGGCGGGTGATGATGTCGGCCGGGGTCTTCATGTCATCATCTCAGAGCGGCAGGCCCGTCGCCTTGTCGAAGAGGTGGATGTTGCGTGGGTCGACGCTCACCGGCAGCCGGTCGCCCGGCTTTACCTGCAGCCGGTCGCGGAACACCGCGCGCACCGTGTCGTCGCCGACCGAGCCGTAGACATGGGTTTCCGACCCGGTCGGCTCGACGACATCGACCTTGATGGCGATGGCATCGTCGCCGGCGCCAACCACGAAATGCTCGGGCCTGATGCCGGCCTCGACCGTGTCGCCGCCGGAAGCTGCCTCGCCCGAGAGCGCCAGGCGGCCGCCGCTCGTCGTTTCAAACCAGGACTTGGCTCCGGCCGTCTTCAGCGCGCCGGAGACGAAGCTCATCGAGGGCGAGCCGATGAAGCCGGCGACGAATTTGTTGGCCGGCCTGTCGTAGAGCTCCAGCGGCTGGCCGACCTGCTGAATGCGGCCGCGATCCATCACCACGATGCGGTCGGCCATGGTCATCGCCTCGATCTGGTCGTGGGTGACGTAGACGATGGTCGATTTCAGCCGCTGGTGCAGCGCCTTGATCTCGGTGCGCATCTGCACGCGCAATTGCGCGTCGAGATTGGAAAGCGGCTCGTCGAAGAGGAAGACCGAAGGCTCGCGCACGATGGCGCGGCCCATGGCGACGCGCTGGCGCTGGCCGCCCGACAATTGCCTTGGATAGCGGTCGAGATAGGAGAAGAGGTTGAGCACGCCCGACGCCTTCTTGACTTTGTCGTCGATCGCGGCGCGGTTCTCGCCGCGGATCTTTGGGCCGAAGCCGATATTTTCCGCAGCCTTCAGATGCGGGAACAGCGCGTAGGACTGGAACACCATGGCGATGTTGCGCTTCTGCGGCGGCAGCTCGTTGGCGCGCGTGCCGCCGATGACGAGATCGCCGGAGGTGATCGCCTCCAGCCCTGCCAGCATGCGCAGCAGGGTGGACTTGCCGCAGCCGGACGGGCCGACCAGCACGACGAACTCGCCGGTCCGGATGTCGAGGTTGATGTCCTCGAGGATTTTGTGCTGGCCGAAGGATTTCGACAGGTTGCGGAACTGGACGTCGGTCATGGTCACGCTCCCAATATGTCGTCGATGAAAGGCAGGTAGCCGGCCGTCAGTCCGGCGTCCACGGGCACCACGGCACCTGTTATGCCGGAAGCGCGCTCGGAGGCAAGGAAAGCGACGGCCTCCGCCACTTCCCGTGCATTGACGATGCGGCCGAGTGGATAGAGCCGCTGCAGCCGGCCGAGGATCTCGGGGTCCTTGGCCAGGCGATGGTCCCAGGCGGCGGTGCGGATCGACCCCGGGCACACGACATTGGCCCGCAACCCGGCACGGCCGAGCTCGACCGCGACCGATTTGGCATAGGCGTTGATGCCGGCCTTGGCCGCGGCATAGGCCGGATTGCCGAAATGCGCGATGGCGTTGACCGAGGAAATGAAGACGACGCTGCCAGAACCGCGCCCGGCCATCGCCTTGATCAGCGGATCGGCGAAAGTCATCACGCCGGTCAAATTGAGGTCGAGCTCCTGCTCGATTTTGTCCGCCGTCAGCGCCTTCAAGGTCTCGGCGCGCGTCCAGCCGGCATTGTTGATCAGGATGTCGGGGACGCCGTCCTTGTCGAGCAGCGCGAGGATCGCCGCTTCGATCGAGGCCCGGTCGAGCAGGTTGAAGACATGGCGCGACGCGATATGCGGGCTGGCCAGCGCTTCCGTCGACTGGTCGCAGCCGACGATTCGCGCGCCGCGCTCCGCCATGAGCTCAACGATCGCCGAACCGAGGCCGCCGCCGGCGCCGGTGACGACAATTGTCTTGCCTTCGAATTCGGCTTTCGAACCCAATTTGCCCGTTCCTCCGCCCCTCATTTTAAGCCGGCAGGCTAACCAAGCAAATGTAATTAAGCAACATGATAATCCGCTTGCATGGCGCGAAATGATGGATAATGTAGGAAAGTAACATAAATCCTGCGCCCCCAAGGGCCCAGGCGCCAACGGGCATCAATGGGAGAGATCAGATGAGCCTTGCGAAATGGACTGTCGGCCTGTTGGCCGGAATGAGCATGCTGGCTTTTGCCGCACCTGCCGGTGCCGGCGAGGTGCGCGTCACCGTCGCCGAATACAGCGCCAAGACCGGCCCCTATTTCGAGGAAGTGAAGAAGGAATTCGAGGCGGCTAATCCCGGCATCACCATCAAGTATGAAGTGGTGCCGTGGGATGTGCTCCTGCAGAAGCTCACCACCGACATCACCGCCGGCACCAATGCCGACCTTTCGATCATCGGCACGCGCTGGCTGATCGACTTCGTCCAGCAGGATGTCGCCGAGCCGCTCGACAGCTACATCAAGCCCGAGTTCAAGGACCGCTTCATCGACACCTTCCTGCAGCCCTCGATCATGGACGGCCACACTTACGGCCTGCCGATCGCGGCTTCGGCGCGCGCCATGTATTACAACAAGGAGCTGTTCGAGAAGGCCGGCATCGCCAAGCCGCCGGCGACCTGGACCGAGTTGCAGGAAGACGCCCGCAAGATCAAGGCTCAAGGCGCTTTCGGCTTCGGCTTGCAGGGCAAGGAGATCGAGACCGACGTCTATTACTATTATGCGATGTGGTCGCAGGGCACCGAGATCCTCAACAAGGACGGCACGTCCGGCCTGAGCACGCCCGGCGCGCTGGAAGCCGCCAAGCTCTACAAGTCGATGATCGACGAGGGCCTGACGGAACCCGGCGTCACCTCCAACAACCGTGAGGACGTGCAGAACCTGTTCAAGCAGGGCAAGGTCGGCATGATGATCACCGCGCCCTTCCTGTCCAACCAGATCAAGGAAGAAGCGCCGAACCTCAAATACGGCGTCGCCGCCATCCCCGCCGGCCCGACCGGCGCGCGCGGCACTTACGGCGTCACCGATAGCATCATCATGTTCAAGAACTCCAAGAACAAGGACGAGGCCTGGAAGCTGCTCGACTTCCTGTTCACCAAGGAGCAGCGCGCCAAGTTCACGCAAGGCGAAGGCTTCCTGCCGGTGAACAAGGAAGAGGCGAAGATGGACTATTACGTCAACAACGCCGACCTCGCCGCCTTCACCGCGCTCTTGCCCGACGCCCGCTTCGCGCCGGTCATCCCCGGCTGGGAAGAGATCGCCCAGATCACGTCGGACGCCATGCAGAAGATCTATCTTGGCGGCGACCCCGAGGCCGGTTTGAAGGACGCGGCGGCCAAGGCCGACGCCGTGCTGAAAAAGAAATAAGGGCGTATCTCCCTGCGCCCCGTGGCGCGCTCCACCCCGTCGGAGCGCGCCACACCTTTTTGGTCTTCAGCAGAAAGACAGATCATCGATGTCAGCGCCTTCCAGCCAGCCTCCTTCCTCTCCCTCCGGAGGGGGGAGAGGTGGCTCGGCGAAGCCGAGACGGAGTGGGGGAACCACCTGGCAACCGCCGCGAACGGACACACGAAGGGCACTCGGCGCAAGCATCACCTCCCCCTGCCCCCAAGGGTCGACCCCCACTCCGTCGAGCTTCGCTCGACACCTCTCCCCCGATCGACGGGGGAGAGGAAGGGCTCTCTTCCGCAACCGCCGCGGAGGACGGGCGCACAGGATAGGAACAGCGCCGCCACTTGGAAGGAATCCTGAAGCGGTCTCCTGAGAAGAACGAGGCGGGATCAAGTCAATCTGTTAAGTCAGCGCCATCCACCCGCAACGCGGTATGACCAGCCGATGCAAAATCGTTTCCTGCCCTATCTGCTGACGCTCCCCAGCCTGCTCTTGGCGGCGGTGGTGATCTTCTGGCCGGTCTGGGACCTGCTGCAGATCTCGACACATGACGTCAACCGCTTCGGCCAGTTGCGCGAGTTCAGCGGCTTCGCCAACTTCGCCGAGTTGTTCGCCGATCCGGATTTCGTCGCGGCGCTCTGGCGCACCGGGCTGTGGACCGTGCTGGTGGTCGGCGGCGCGCTGCTTTTGTCGGTCCCGGTGGCGATGATCCTCAACATGGATTTTTATGGCCGCGGCCTCGCCCGCGTCATCATCATGCTGCCCTGGGCAGTGTCGCTGACCATGACCGCGGTGGTCTGGCGCTGGGCGCTCAGCGGCGAGAGCGGCATGCTGAATTCGGCACTGATGAAGCTCGGCCTGATCAGCCAGAACATCCAGTGGCTGGCGAGCGCCGAGACCGCCTTCCCGATGCAGGTGCTGATCGGCATATTGGTGACGGTACCCTTCACCACCACGATCTTCCTCGGCGGCCTGTCCTCGATCCCCGACGATCTCTATGAGGCCGCGGCACTCGAGGGCGCCACGCCTTTCCAGCAGTTCCGCGAGATCACGTTTCCGCTCTTGAAACCCTTCATCAACATCGCGATCGTGCTCAACACCATCTACGTGTTCAACTCCTTCCCGATCATCTGGGTGATGACTCAAGGGGGGCCGGCGAACTCGACCGACATATTGGTCACGCATCTCTACAAGCTCGCCTTCCGCATCGGTAAGCTGGGCGAAGCCTCGGCGGTGTCGCTGGTGATGTTCGCCATCCTGCTCGTCTTCACCATGATCTATGTGCGGCTTGCCATGCGGGAGCAGCGCGCATGACCAGCAAGCTGAAACGCACCATCATCGCCTGGCTGCTGCTTTTGCCATTGATCGTGGTGACGATCTTTCCCTTCGCCGTGATGTTCCTCACCGCCGTCAAGCCGCGCACGGAGGTGCTCACCCCCACCTGGTGGCCGAGCGAATTCCGCTGGTCGAATTTCGCCGACATGTGGGTGGCGACCGGCTTCGGCCAGGCCCTCGTCAACTCGCTCTATGTCTCGGCGCTGGCGACCATCGGCGCCATCCTGATCTCGGTGCCGGCGGCCTATGCGATGTCGCGCTTTCGTTTTGCCGGCCATGGCGCGTTCCGCCAGTTCCTTTTGATCTCGCAGATGATCTCGCCGATCGTGCTGGTGCTCGGCCTGTTCCGGCTGATGGCCGCCTGGGGCCTGGTCGAATCGACCACCGCGCTCGGCTTCATCTACATGGCCTTCAACGTCGCCTTCACGGTGTGGATGCTGCAGAGCTATTTCGACACCATTCCGCGCGACCTCGAGGAGGCCGCCTGGATGGAAGGCGCCGGCCGCTGGCTGACCTTGCGCAAGGTCTTCCTGCCGCTCTGCCTGCCGGCGATCGCCGTGACGGCGATCTTCACCTTCATCAACGCCTGGAACGAGTTTGTCGTCGCTCTCACCATGCTGCGCAGCCAGGAAAGCTACACGTTGCCGATCCAGGTTTTCTCGCTGGTCGCCGGCCGCTATACGATCGAATGGCACCATGTCATGGCAGCCACGCTGCTGGCGACACTGCCGGTGGCGATCCTCTTCATCTGGCTGCAGCGCTATCTGGTCCGCGGACTGGCGCTCGGCGCCGTCAAATAGCCGATATTCCGCTACGGAGCGTTCATGCGCATCTTCACCGCCTCGCTGGCGACGGAAACCAACACCTTCTCGCCGGTGCCGACCGACCGGGCCTCGTTCGAGATGGCCTTCTATGCCGGTCCGGGCAAGCACCCCGAGACGCCGACGCTCTGCTCCTCGCCGATCGTGGCTTTACGCAAACGCGCGGCCAGGGAAGGATTGACGGTCATCGAAGGCACCGCCACCTGGGCGGAGCCCGGCGGCCTCGTGCAGCGCCAGACCTATGAGGCGCTGCGCGACGAGATCCTCGATCAGCTCAAGGCCGCGCTGCCGGTCGATGCGGTGATCCTCGGCCTGCATGGCGCCATGGTCGCGCAAGGCTATGATGATTGTGAAGGCGATCTGCTGGAACGCGTGCGCGCCATCGTCGGCCCAAAGGTGGTGATCGCCTCCGAGTTCGATCCGCACAGCCACCTGACGCCGAAACGCGTCGCGGCCTGCAATGTCATGGCCTATTTCCTCGAATTCCCACACACCGATTTCTACGAGCGCGGCGAGCACGTCGTCGAGCTTGGCCTTGCCGCGGCGCGCGGCGAGATCAAGCCGGTGATCTCGACCTTCGACTGCCGCATGATCCAGGTGCTGCCAACCAGCCGCGAGCCGATGCGCTCCTTCGTCGACAGGATCAAGGCGCTGCATGGCAAGGACGGCGTGCTGTCGGTCTCGGTCATCCACGGCTTCATGGCCGCCGACGTGCCGGAGATGGGCACGCGCATCCTGGTCGTCACCGACAACGACAAGGAAAAGGGCGACAAGCTCGCGGAAACGCTGGGGCGCGAACTCTACGCCTTGCGTGAAAAGACGGCGATGACGATGCTTTCCGCCTCGGCAGGCATAGAGAAGGCGCTGGCTGTGCGGGCCGAGCGCCAGGACAAGCCGGTCGTGATCGCCGACATCTGGGACAATCCGGGCGGCGGCGTGCCGGGCGACGGCACGATCGTGCTGCGCGAGCTGCTTGAGCGCGGAATCGACAAGGTCGGCGTGGCGACGATCTGGGATCCGATCGCGGTCACCTTCTGCCATGCGGCCGGCGAAGGCGCGGTCATCGACCTGCGCTTCGGCGGCAAGGCCGGGCCTCAGGCCGGCGAGCCGATCGACGCCCGCGTCACGGTGCTGAAGACCACCAATGAGGGCTGGCAGAGCTTCGGCCCGAGCCGCGTGACGCTGGGACCTTCGGCCGTTGTGCGCATCGAAGGCACCGAGGTCGAAATCATCTTGAACACAAACCGCACCCAGACCTTCGAGCCGGATATCTTTTCCAACGTCGGCATCGATCCGCTGGCGAAAGACATCCTGCTGATCAAGTCGACCAACCATTTCTACGCCGGCTTCGCGCCGATCGCCGCCGAGATCATCTACGTCGCGGCACCGAGTTCCTATCCGAGCAATCCGGCGAAGACGGATTACAGGAAGCTGACGAGGCCGATCTGGCCGAGGGTCGCGGATCCGTGGAAACTGCCAATCTCCCCCCTTGTGGGACAGATGCCCGGCAGGCCAGAGGGGGTTCGCCTCCCGTAGAGCGCCGACGCCTCCTTCGTCATTCTAGGGCGGAGCAAGGAGCGAAGCGACGCGCGCAGACCCTAGAATCCATGCCGTGACATTGGCCATAGAATGCAACGACCCAGAATAGCCGTTGGTAGTAGCGCCAGGTAAGCTCGCCACATGACAGAAAGGCGGCACGATCTATATTGGTGTCACCAATGACCTTGCTCGCCGCATGCCCGAGCACAAGACCGGCCAAGGCTCCAGTTTCACCGGCCATTACGGTGTGCAGCGCCTGGTCTGGTACGAAGAGCATTTCGACATCACCGATGCCATCCAGCGTGAGACGTCATTGAAACGCTGGCCGCGCCAATGGAAGGTCGACTTGACCGAGAAGAGCAACCCGGAATGGTTCGAGCTGTTTCGCGGAATTGGCTGGTGAGCGTTCTGGACCGTGGCGGCGCTCAACCGTCACGGCATGGATTCTAGGGTCTGCGCGCGTCGCTTCGCTCCTTGCTCCGCCCTAGAATGACGAAGGATGGGCTGCCGGGACAGCGCCCCCCCTCTGGCCTGCCGGCCATCTCCCCCCTTGTGGGAGATTAGCCAATCACGCCAACCCCCGCTTCACCATCATCGCTTCCGGCGAGGGCATTTTCCCCCGAAACGCCGTGTAGAGCTCCTCCGGGTCCTTCGAGCCGCCGGCGGCATAGATGTTCTTCCGCAGCCGCTCGGCGAGCGCCGGGTTGAAGGGATCGCCCGTCTCCTCGAAAGCCGCGAAGGCATCGGCGTCGAGCACTTCCGACCACATGTAGGAATAGTAGCCGGCTGAATAGCCGTCGCCGGCGAAGACATGGCCGAAATGCGGGGTGCGATGGCGCATCGCGATCGTGTCGGGCATATGCAGCTTTTCAAGCGTCTCGGCTTCGTATCGAAGCGGCTCGGCAGGCGCGTCCGGCCGCGCGTGATAGGCCATGTCGACCAGCGCCGAGGCGGTGAACTCGACCGTGGCGAAGCCGGCGCCGAATGTGCGGGTGGCGAGCATCTTGTCGAGCAGCGCCTTCGGCATCGGCTTGCCGGTCTTGACGTGCAGCGCGTGCTTTTCCAGCACCGCGGGCACCGTCAGCCAATGCTCGTATAGTTGCGAAGGCAATTCGACGAAATCGCGGCTGACCGACGTGCCCGAAACCGACGGCCAGGTGACGTCGGTCAGCATGCCGTGCAGCGCATGGCCGAACTCGTGGAACAGCGTCTTTGCCTCGTCGACCGACAGAAGTGCTGCCTCGCCGGCCGGCGGCTTGGCGAAATTCATGATGTTGTAGATGACCGGCTTGACGCCATGACCGAGTTTATAGCCGGACCGCAGCGCGCTCATCCACGCGCCGGAGCGTTTTGAGGGCCTCGCGAAATAGTCGGCCAGGAACAGGCCGCGCTCGCTGCCGTCGGCATTCTTGACCACGAAGACACGCGCATCGGGATGCCAGGCGGCGATGCCCTTCTTCTCCTCGAAGGTGATGCCGAACAGTTTGGTGGCGACGTCGAAGCAGGCCTCGATGACCCGCTCAAGCTGCAGGTAGGGCTTCAGCTCCGCCTCGTCGAATGCGAATTTCTCGGCGCGTAGCTTTTCCTGGTAGAAGCGCCAGTCCCACGCCGCGAATTTCTCGTTGCTGCCCGCCTCGGTAGCCAGCCGTTCCAGCTCCTTCTGGTCGGCGGCGGCCTTTTCCAGCGCCTTCTCCCACACGGGATCGAGCAGGTCGTGCACGGCCTTCGGCGTCTTGGCCATCGTGTCGTCGAGCTTGAGCGCCGCGAACGAGCCGTAGCCCAGCAGCTTCGCCTTCTCGGCGCGCAGCTTCAGCATGTCGCGCACGACATCGGTGTTGTCGGAGGCACCGCCATTCTGGCCGCGCATGATGAAGGCTTTGAACGCAATCTCGCGCAGGTCGCGGCGCTCGGAAAAGGTCGAGAACGGCTCATAGATCGAGCGCGACAACGTCACCGCATAGCGGCCCTTCTGGCCGCGGATCTCGGCCGCTTCGGCCATGGCGCTTTTCAAAAAGTCCGGCAGGCCGGCAAGATCGGCTTGGTCGAGGAACAGCGCCCAGTCGCGCTCGTCGGCCAGCACGTTCTGGCCGAATTTGGTGCCGAGCGAGGAAAGCTCCTCATTGATGGCCGCGAGCCGTTTCTTGCCATGGGCGTCGAGTTTCGCGCCCGACCGGACAAAGCCCTTCCAGGTCTTCTCCAGCACGCGCAGCGTTTCGGCATCGAGCTTGAGGCTGTCGCGCCGCTGGTAAAGATCGTCGATGCGGGCAAATAGTTTTTCGTTCATCGAGATCGCCGAGAAATGCCGCGACATCTTCGGCGAAACCTCGCGCTCCATCGCCTGGATCGTGTCGTTGGTGTGGGCGCCGGCGCGGCACCAGAAGATTGACGAGACATGGTCGAGCGCCTCACCCGCGAGTTCGAGCGCTGCCAGCGTGTTCTCGACGGTCGGCGTCTCGCTGTTGCCGGCGATCGCGTCGATCTCGGCCTGGTGCGCCTCGAGCGCCGCGTCGAAGACCGGCCCGAAATCATCGTCGCCGATGCGCGAGAAATCCGGCAGGCCGAGCGGCCCCTGCCAGACGGTCAGCGGATGGGCAGCGAGATCGACGGTTTTTGACATGGGCAGATCCAATCGGGGAGTTTCGATAGGCGGAGGGCAGCCCCGGATGTAGGGCGGTGTCGCGTACGGCGCAACTCGGGCTTCGCCTCAATAGGCGCTGCAATCTTGCGCCACCGCCGTCTGGGTGCTGGCGACGATGCGGCCACCGGCGACGGCGAAGGTCTCGCGCATCAGCGTGTCGTTGCTGGGGAAGTCGTAGCAAGCGAGCACCGTGGTCTCGCCGTTCTCGCTCCTTTCGACGCGGTGGCGGATCGCGGCGCCCGCGACCGCGCCCTGCCATTCGTCGATCGAGGCGATGAAGTCCTGTTTGGTCTGGACGACACCGATGTCGTCGAGCTTCATGCGCACGTCGTCGGCAAGCAGGTCGGACAATTCGGTGCGGTCGGCGACCAGCAGCGCCGAGTACCAGCGATCGATGATGGCGCCGTCATCGGCGCTGGCGCGGGCGATCGTGGATATGAGCAGCGTCGCCGCGAGAAAGACCTTCCACCGGCTCCGGGGCATTATCCCTCCGTCACAGCTCCGGCCGCTCGAAATCGCCGGTGTCCTTGTTCATCACCCAGAGCTCCCCGGTCGAGATGTCGAACCAGGCGCCGTGCAGCGAGAGCCGTCCCTTGCCTTCGAGGATCGAGACGCAGGGAAAGGTCCTGAGATTGGCGATCGAATAGCGGATGGAGATGCGCTCCAGCGCCGTCTGGCGCTCCGTCGCCGTCATCATCGTGCTGGCAGCCACCGTCTCGGCGGCTGGCGCGATCAGGCTCATCCATTTGCCGATGAAATCGCCGGGCGACAGCGGCGCCGCATTGGTGTCGAGCGCGGCGCGAATGCCGCCGCAGCGGCCGTGTCCCATCACCACGATGTTCTTCACCTTGAGGCTCTGCACGGCGAATTCGAGCGCGGCCGAGGTCGAATGGAACTCGCCGTCCGGCTCATAGGGCGGCACCAGATTGCCGACATTGCGCAGCACGAAGAGCTCGCCCGGCCCTGCATCGAAGATCGCTTCCGGGGCCGAGCGGGAATCGCAGCAGGCGACGATCATCGTCTCCGGCGCCTGGCCTTCCCGCGCCAGCGAGCGGTAGCGGTCGCTTTCGGTAGGATAGCGACCGGTCATGAAGTTGCGGTAGCCGTTCAGCAGGTGCTCGGGCAGATGGGGCATTGGCGGCTAGAGCCTTTCCGGAGGTTGAGGCGGCAGCTCGTTGCGATGGAAAAAGGCTCTAACGGCAAAAGCCGGTCGCGGGCAATGCCGAATTGCGGATCGCTGCGTCGCAATCGTTGCGGCAATCATGGCTCGGCCCGATATGCGTCACGCCCAGATGGCAACGGGGATGCCGAAACGGTCGGCCAGCGGCGGATCGGGCGACGGCCGCGCCTCGCCGCTGGCGATCCGCCCGGCAATCAGCATCATTGCCGCCGCGTCGAGGAAATCGTCGCTCGCGGCGCCTCGTGGCGCTGCCTGGTCGAGAAAGGCTTTCTCGTAGCCATGCCGGCAAAGCAGCGCCTTGCGCTCCTCCATGCCGGCCGGGTTGACCGCGCCCTTGATCTTCTTCGGCAAGGCCATCGCCGTGCCGCCATTCAGCCGGCAGAACGCCATTTCCGGATGCGATTCGAAGATGCGGCGACGCAAATCGGGCCGTGCGATCACCAACTGGTCGATCTCGCGTATCTTCGAGAAAATACCGAAGGCCTGGATCGAAACGCCGCGCGGCGGGTCGGAGGTCTCCATCGCCACCGCGCTTGCCAGCCGGTGCGCCGCATACCAGGCCTCGATCGTGGTGAAGTCGCTGGTGTCGGCATAGAGCGCCGCTCGGGAGGGGATGGCGAACACGCTCGATTGCCGCGCCCCGAGCAGCGGCCGCACCAGCGCTTCCGGCCCGCGGCCGCCCTTGCGCGAAAAATCCGGCAAGCCGATCGGCATGTCGACGGCGATGGTGGCATTCGGCAGCGCGTCGAGCAGCGACTGGAAGCTCGGGAAGACCGAAACCGACGGCGCGACGCCCGTTTCGCGGTGGACGGCGATCCAGCCGGCCTTGCAGCCGTCGACGCCGGCCAGGCCGCCGTCTGGCGTCACGCCCGCTTGTCCCGCCCCGGATGCAGCAGGTGGCGCAGCTGCACCATGGCCATCGGATGCGACAGGCTCTGCGCGTCGGTTTCGAGCTGCAGCTCGTCGCCGCCGCGCTTGGCGGTGCGGGCGAGGATCTCGTAGACCGCGGCGGTGGTCGATTGCAGCGCCTTGACCGGCGCCTGGCCGGAGAGAACGCGCGCCAGATAGACGGCGGCCGTCAGGTCGCCGAGCCCATTCGGCGGCTTCTCGATCACGCGGTGCTCGGCAAGCAGCGCCTGGCTGCCGTCGAGCAGGAAATTGCCGGTGCCGCCCATCATCATGGCGGGTGCCGAGGTCACCAGCATAGTCGAAGGGCCGGCATGAAGCGCCGCCGCCGTGACCGCCTTGATGTCGGGCAGCGGCGCGCCCGCCATCCATTCCAGCTCATAGCGGTTGGGCGTCGCGATATCCGCGATCGGCATCAATTTGTCGCGCATGGCAACGGCCGTCGGTTCAGGCACGTAGAGCCCGCCGGAATCGCCCATAACCGGGTCGCAGACGTAAAGCGCGTTCGGAGTCCTTTCCTTGACAGCGGCGACCAGCGAGGCGACCGCGTCGGCCTGGCCGGCCTCGCCGAGATAGCCCGAAAGCACGGCCCTTACCTCGCCCAGCCACGGCGCGCGCTCGAGATCGGCCATCAGCGCCTTGAACTGATCGAGCGGCGGCACGATGCGCGTGGCCCGGCTGTGGCCCGGATGCCAGGGCAGGATGACGGTGGGCACTGCCCAGACCGGGAAACCCAGCGTCTCCAGCGCAAAGACCGCGGCGCGGTTGCCGACCGAACCGCGGGCGACATGGCTGGAGATGACGATGACCGCGCGCGGCGCGTCGGTTTTTTCTGCATTCATGGAATCTGAATCCTAGCCGCCACGTGTGGCGGCATACACCAGCCAGGCCAATAGCCCAATGGCAATGACGAAACCGAGCGTTCGGCCAATGCGGGTTCCCCAATATTCGATGGGATCGGCGCGGTCGGCGTCGGCGGCGGTGACACGGTCGCGCGCGTCCTTCGCCGTGCGTGCGATGAACGACGCGCCGCCCGGCGCCGTCTCGCGCGCCACGCGTTCGAGGATGCGGCGCGATTCGGTCTCGTCGTCCCGGCGCTCGGCCATGCAATTGCCCTTTCCTGCCCGGAGCTTAGAGCAATTCCAGGAAAAGTGCGAAGCGTTTAGACTCGGCGACTTCGCCGTGGCCTTCCGACCGGAATTGCGTCAAACAAAGAGAGGGAATCCTGTTCGCTCGACTATTCACAGCGGCTCGCGCCCGCGTCGGAATCGGCGTCATCGGCCGGACATTTTCTTACGCGTGGATTGTGGTAATGCTTCGCATGCAACTTCTGTCGAGGGACCAACCATGATTACAGAGCGCCTCTCACCACCTTCCGTCTTCCGCAATCTGCCTGCCTTCCTGATGATGGCTTTCGTGCTGCCGCTGCTCGCCGGCTGCGGCTACAACACCATTCCGACGGCGGAAGAGAACGCCAAGGCGGCCTGGAGCGAGGTGCTCAACCAGTATCAGCGCCGTTCCGACCTGATCCCGAACCTGGTCGAGACGGTGAAAGGCTATGCCTCGCATGAAAAGGATACGCTCGATGCGGTCGTCCAGGCGCGCGCCAAGGCGACGCAGATCACGGTGACGCCCGACACGCTGAAGGATCCCGAGGCGCTGAAGAAGTTCCAGGATGCCCAGGCCGGGCTGACCAGCGCGCTGTCGCGGCTGATCGCGGTGTCGGAAGCCTATCCCGACCTCAAGGCAAACCAGAACTTCCTGGCGTTGCAGGCGCAGCTCGAAGGCACCGAGAACCGCATCGCGGTGGCGCGGCGCGACTACATCCAGGCGGTCAGGGACTACAATCTGACGCTGAAGACCTTCCCGTCGGTGCTGTGGGCGACGTTGTGGTTCCGCGCCAACGAACCTTACGCCAACTTCACGGTGGAAGAGGACAAGATGCAGGTGCCGAAGGTCGATTTCGGCACGAGCACCACCAAGCAGGGCGGGTGAGAGCCTCGACTGAAATTTAATCGAGCTTGCAGGCCTTGAGTTCCTTCACACCCCCCTCTGTCCTGCCGGACATCTCCCCCGCAAGGGGGGAGATTAGCAGCTTCTTTGCCGACGCCTCTCCTGCAACGTTGGCGATTGGCGAAGACCGCATTGAAGTCCAATCTCCCCCCTTGCGGGGGAGATGGCCGGCAGGCCAGAGGGGGGGGTGCCGGAGCGCCTTCGCCGGTGTTTTGCTCGCTCTCTTCCTCCTCCCCCTCGCCGCCCTCGCCGCCGACCTCCCCGCGCTGACCGGCCGCATCGTCGACAATGCCAGCATCATCGATGCCGGCACACGCGCGGCGCTGACCCAGAAACTTGCCGACTTCGAGACAAAAGGCTCGGACCAGATCGTCGTCGCCACCATACCCAGCCTCGGCGGCGAGGAGATCGAGCCTTACGCCAACCGGCTGTTCCGCTTCTGGAAGCTCGGCCAGGCCAAGGAAAACAACGGCGTGCTGCTCCTGGTGGCGCCCAACGACCGCAAGATGCGCATCGAGGTCGGCTATGGTCTCGAAGGCACGCTCACCGACCTGCACACCAAGCTGATCATCGAGAACGACATGGTGCCGGCCTTCCGCGCCGGCGATTTCTCCGGCGGCATCACCAAGGCTGTCGACGACATGATCATGGTGCTGGAGGGCAATCCGGAGGAGCTCGAAGCGCGCGGCAAGCGCAACGAGCAGGCGCCGTTCAACTCCGATGACCTGTTTTTCGCCATCTTCATCACCATCTGGGCGCTGATCTTCTTCGGCGGCATCGCGATGACGGTGCTGCCGCCGATCTTCGGCCAGAAGATCGGACCCGGCCGCTACCGCTGGCTCGGCATGACTTTCGAGCCTGGCCGGCGATCCTCCTCGTCGAGTGGCGGTGGCTGGTCGTCGGGCGGCGGAGGCTGGTCGTCGGGTGGCGGCGGCGGCGGGTTTTCCGGCGGCGGCGGCTCGTCCGGTGGCGGCGGCTCCTCGGGAAGCTGGTGAGGCATCATGGCAACGCGATCGATCAGCGCCGAGGACCATGACCGCATCGCCGAGGCGATCCGGACGGCCGAGTTGAAGACCGACGGCGAGATCTACTGCGTCGTCGCTCGAGCCAGCGACGGCTACTTCTTTCCGGCTGCGTTCACGACGACGATCGGCCTGTTCATCGCCAGCCTTGCCGTCGCCTACGGGCTGGAGGCCTGGTGGTTGACCATCCGGCTACCGCATTTCGTCCTGGCACAAGTGCTGGCGCAGGCCTCGGTGCTCGCCCTGCTCTGGTTTCTGCCCGCCTTGCGCATTCATTTCGTGCCGAGAAGGCTGCGCTATCAGGCGGCGCACGCCAATGCGATGAAGCAGTTCCTGGCCCGCAACGTCCACCGCACGCAGGCGCGCACGGGCGTGCTCATCTTCGTCTCCATCGCCGAGCGCTATGCCGAGGTCGTCGCCGACTCCGGCATCGATGCCAAGGTCGGCCAGCATGTCTGGGACGGCGTTGTGCGCGACCTGACGAAGCATGCCGGCGACGACCGGCTGCCCGACGGCTTCGTCAAGGCCATCGGCACGGTCGGCGCGGTGCTCGCCGAGCATTTCCCGGTGACCGAAGGCGACGCCAACGAGCTCGACGATCATCTCGTCGAAATCTGAGGCGCCTTGTCCGCTCACGCGCCTTTCGCCTGTGCGAAAGCGTCGAAGGGGTTTGGCGGACTCTTTGCAATCAGCCGATGCGGGTTTATGGTTAACCAATCATGAACACGCTGACGATCGACATCCGGAAGGCAGAGCCGCGCGACGCGAGCGCCATTGCCGAGGTGCACCAGCAGGCCTGGCGCGGCGCCTATTCCGGCATCATCCCGCACCGCACGCTGACCTCGATGATCAACCGCCGCGGCGTCGACTGGTGGGCCAACGCGATTCGCCGCGCCGCCACCGTGCTGGTGGTCGAGATCGGCGGGACGGTCGCCGGCTACGCCACGATCGGCAAGAACCGCGCCCGCGAGCTCCGCCAGCAGGGCGAGATCTACGAGCTTTACCTGCGTCCCGAATATCAGGGCATCGGGCTCGGCAGCCGTCTGTTCAAGGCGGCCAAGGCCCGGCTCGCCGACCATGGCCTGCGTGGCCTGGTGGTCTGGGCGCTGGAAGACAACCACAACGCCCTGGCCTTCTATGCCGGCAATGGCGGCCGTGATATCGCCGAAGGCGTCGAGGTCTTCGAGCAGAAGGCGCTGAAGAAGGTCGCCTTCGTCTGGAATGACTAGCGTCGCCTAAGTTACAGGCCATCACAAACTGTGCGCTTTCATTAGCGTTCAGTGCTATTCACCGCATTGCACCATGACGTTTCGCCCGCTATCGGTCTTGGAATCGAGAGAGGGATAGATCATGCGTATCGAAGCGATTGCGACCGGAAAGAACCCACCTGACGACGTCAACGTCATCATCGAGGTGCCGATCGGCGGCGAGCCGATCAAATACGAGATGGACAAGGAGGCCGGCACGCTGTTCGTCGACCGCTTCCTGCACACCTCGATGCGCTATCCCGGTAATTACGGCTTCGTGCCGCACACGCTGTCGGGCGACGGCGACCCGATCGACGTTCTGGTCTGCAACACGCGCGCGCTGGTGCCGGGCTGCGTCATCAATGTTCGGCCGATCGGCGTCTTGATCATGGAAGACAATGCCGGCCAGGACGAGAAGGTGATCGCCGTTCCCTCGCCGAAGCTGACGCTGCGCTACGAGAACGTAACCGAATACACGCACCTGCCGGAAATCACGCGCCAGCAGGTGCAGCACTTCTTCGAGCATTACAAGGATCTCGAGCCTGGCAAGTGGGTCAAGATCGAGGGCTGGCACGACTCCAAATATGCCAAGAAGATGATCGTCGACGCGATCAAGCGGGCCAAGGCGGCAAAGTAGGGCTTCAACGCAATCCCGGACGGAAGACCGTTTGCTCAATGGCACTGCACGGGGATTTTGACCGGTCGGCTTTGTTTGTGTTGGCAAGTGCATGCGTTCGAGATTAGCTGAAACGCCCATCGCGATCGTCATTCTAGGGCGGAGCAGGAGCGAAGCTCCGTCGCGAAGACCCTAGAATCCATGCCATTACCTTCACCAGGGAGTACAGCGGAGCAAAATTCTGCACCGTGGCGACGCCTTGACGTCACGGAATGGCAACTGTGTTCATGCGAATGCGGTTTTATCGCGCATGATGGCGTTGAGGACGACCAGGAGCTTCCTTGCGACGGCGATGATGGCGAGCTTCTTGGAGCCGGAGCGGGCAGCAAGTGCGCTGTAGAAGGTCTTGAAGCGCTCACAGGTTCTGATGGCGGTGAGGGCTGCCATGTAGAGAGCGCGGCGCACGCGTGATCGCCCGCCCTGGATCTGGCTCCTGCGGTTGAGCTTGCCGCTTTTGTTGTCGAACGGGGCCAGGCCGACCAGTGCCGCGATCGCCTTGGGTGAGCGCTGGCCGAGCTCGGGCAGAAGCGCCAGCAGCGAGAATGCGCCGACCTTGGAGACACCGGGCACGGAGACCATGAGCGTGTAATCGCGGGCGGTGTCCTCGGCTTGACGAATGACGTCGGCAATCTGGCTCTCGATCGCCTTGATGCGCGTGTCGAGGTAGGCGATCGTTTCTTCCAGATCGGCAATGACGATCTCATTGAAGGCCTTGGCGAGGTGCTTCTTCGCCGTTGCCCGCATCTCGACCAGTTGATCGCGGTAGCGGGCAAGCGATTGAAGCCGCTCGACTTCTTCGCGCGGCGCCGGCTCGGCCTCAGGATTATAGCGACGGCCGTAGTCGCTCAGCATCCTGGCGTCGAGAGGATCGGTCTTGGCCCGCCGTCTCGTCGACTTCGCATAGTGGTGGGTATGCGCTGGGTTGTGCCGCGAGAACGGCACGCCGGCCTTGGCCAGCGCATGGCGCAGAAGCCGGTCATGGACGCCTGTCGCCTCCATGACGACGAAGTCCCGACTGGGATCAAGGCCCGCCACATACGCCGCGATCGCGTCGGCCTGGTTGTCGATGCGCCGAAGACGGCCACTTGTCTCATCAAAAAAATCGAGCCACTGCTTTGAGATGTCGCAGCCGACATAGTTCTGGGCTATCATGTCCACGCCTCTTCCTGTGGTGCGGGGTCTGCTTAGAACAGCCCCGTGCAACTGTTCAGGTTGATGGTTCACCGGTGGGAAGGGACCGGGCCATGCCACGGCCTGTCCGAAAGGACGACCAGGATTCATTCGGTCTCCTTCCCACTTCAAACCATACACCAGAACCAACACACAGGATTCCAGGGTCTGCGCGCGTCGCTTCGCTCCTTGCTCCGCCATAGAATGACGAGGTTGCGGCGGCTTCAACCAATCCCCGGCGTTTGCGCTGATTTCACGGACATGAACGGAAAATCTTGCGCCAAGACAAACGGCAACCTTTCAAAATCCCTGTGTCGGGGAATTAAGGCGATCCCAGGAAAAGTGAGCGGTTAGGTTCGGCGGTTTCGCCGTAGCCTTCCGTCCGGAATTGCGTCAAAACAAAGAGATAGAGCGGTTCGCCGTTTCCGTGAAACGGTGAAACGCTTTAGCGCACCGCCTTCTCGCCGCCGGCCGCCGTGATTACGCCGACGATGATCAGTCCGGTCAGCACCAGCCGCACGCCGGCGCTAACGCCGAAGGTATTGAGCATGGTGAGCAAGAGCACCAGGAACAGGCCGGCGCCCCAGACGCCCGGCACGTTGGCCTTGCCGCCGGCGACCGAGGTGCCGCCGATGACCACGACCGCGATCGAGGCCAGCAGGTATTCGTTGCCGATGTCGACATTGGCGCCGCGGAAGTAACCGGCGAGCAGCGCCCCGTCGATGCCGCCCAGCGCGCCGCACAGCGTGTAGGTGAGGAAGCGGATGCGGCCGACATGGACGCCGGCGAGCCAGGCGGCGCGGATGTTCTGGCCGATTGCCAGCACCGATCGGCCGTAGATCATGCGCTGCAGCGCAAGCGCGGCGCCGATGGTGAAGACCACCGTCAGCATCGCCAGCACCGGAATGCCCAGCACCTGCCAGTTGGTGAAGTCGGCGAAACCCGGCGGCGGCTTGATCTGCAACCCGCGGCCATAGCTGATGTCGACCGACTGGATGATGAAGCTCGCCGACAGCGTGGCGATGATCGGCGGGATGCGCAGCGCCCAGATCAGCAGGTAGTTGATGGCGCCGATCGCGGCGCCGCAGGCAAGTGCCGCGAGCAGCCCGACGACGATCATGGCATCGCTGCCGCCCATCACCTTCATCGCGACCGCGCTGGCCAGCCCGATATTGGCCGGCAGCGACAGGTCGACATTGCCGGGTCCCAGCGTGATGACGAACATCTGGCCGACGCCGACGATGACGGTGAAGACGGCAAGCGAGAGCGCCGCCGTGACCATGCCGCCGGCGCCATAGCCGCCGGTGAAGACGATCGTTGCCAGCCAGACGACCAGCGCGCCGACAAAGGACCAGATCCAGGGCTTTTCGAGCACCATACGCAGCGAGGCCATCGCTTACCGCTCCCTGCGGCTGATCAGCACCCGCGCGGCAAGCACGATGATCAGGATCGCGCCATTGGCGGCCACCTGCCAGTCGGGCGGGATGTGCATGAAGGTCAAGAGCGGTGATGCGGCCAGCGCCAGCGTCAGCGCCCCGAGCACCGCGCCGATCGGCGACACGCGCCCGCCGACGAACTCGCCGCCGCCGAGGATGACGCCGGCAATCGACAGCAGTGTGTAGCCGTTGCCGATATTGGCGTCGGCCGAGGTGGTGATGCCGATCAGCGCCATGCCGGAAAGCACGCCGAACAGGCCTGTCAGAGCGAAGAGCACGACCTTGGTCTTGAGCAGCGACCAGCCGGCGCGCCTCAGCGCCGCGGCGTTGCCGCCGGAACCGCGCAGGATCACGCCATAGGACGTGCGCATCAGGCCGAAATGCACGACCGCGGCGATCAGCAGCGCGGCAAGGATCGGAAACGGGATGTAGGGCGGCTTGAAGGACATGATCGAAAGCAGCCAGTCCGGCGCCTTGCCGCCCGGCTTGGGCAGGACCAGGATGGCAAGCCCCTGCCAGACGAAACTCATGCCGAGCGTGACAACGATCGACGGCAAATTGCGCAGGTGGATCAGCGCGCCGAGCAAGGCATAGACGCCGATCGATCCCAGCAGAATCCCGATGCCGATGAGCGGCGCGTCCCTCAGCCAGGTCGCGGTGACACAGCCGACGAAGCCGACGAATGTCCCTATGGACAGATCGAGCTCGTTGCCGGCGATGACGAACATCTGCGCGATCGTCGCCAGCGCGATCGGGATCGCCAGGTTGAGCATCAGGTTGAAGCCGAAATAGCTGATGGCGCGCGGATTGAGCCAGGCGATCGCGATCAGCACCAGCGCCAGCGACAAGGCCGGCAAGAGGCCGCGCAGCAGGCGCGCTCGGGCAGCGCTGCCGCGCGGCGAGGATTTCGGGAGCGTGCCGGGAGCGATCGCGGTCATCTCAGGCCGCATCGCCGAACGAGGACTGGATGATCTTTTCCTCCGTCAGCTCGTCGCGCCCAAGATTGGCGACGATGCGGCCGTTCTTGAAGACATAGACATGATCGCAATTGTCGAGCTCCTCGGTCTCGGTGGTGTACCAGAGGAAAGTGCGGCCCTTGGCGGCCTCCTCGCGCACGAGATCGTAGACTTCGAGCTTGGTGCCGATATCGACGCCGCGCATCGGGTCGTCCATCAGCACGATCTCGGCGTCGGAGCCGAGCGCACGGGCAAACAGCGCCTTCTGCTGATTGCCGCCCGACAGCGAGAAGATGTTGTTGTTCATGTCCGGCGTGCGGATGCCGATCTTCTTCTTCCAGAATTCGGCGAGCTCGGCCTCGCGCTGCGGCGAGATCAGCAGGCCGTTGCGCAGCCGGGCCAGCGAGCGGATGCCGATATTCTGCGCGATCGACCATTGCGAAAAGATGCCGTCCGACTGGCGGTCGCCGGCGACCAGCGCCACCGGCGCGGTGACCTCGATGCCTGCCCTGGCGCGGGAGGCAGCTGAGAATATGGCCAGGAGCAGGTCCGTCTGGCCGTGGCCGGCAAGGCCGGCAAGCCCGATGATCTCGCCGGCGCGGGCGACAAGCTCCTTGCCGTCCTGCTGCCTGGCCGGGCGCGCGCGAACCCTGAGCGCGCCAGGCTCGCTCTTGCGGGCCTCGGCGGCGGCTTTGTGATGCCCTTCGGCGCCACCCATGGCGGCGACCAGCTTATCGCGATCGAAGGCATTGGCGGCATCCGCCGCGACCACCTTGCCGTCGCGCATCACCACGATGCGGTCGGCGTTCTGCAACACCTCGCCCAGCACATGCGAGATCAGGATGCAGCTGCCGCCCTTTTCGACGAAGCGGCGCACGAATGAAAGCAATTGCCCCGCCGTATGCGCATCGAGCGAGGAGGTCGGCTCGTCGAGGATGACAAGGTGCAGCGGCTCGCGGGTCAGCGTGAAGGCGCGCGCCACCTCGACCATCTGCCGCCTGCCGATCGAAAGGTCGCCGGCAATGTCGTCGGCCGAAATGCCGTGGTCGGGAAAGATCTCGTCGAGCTTGGCGCGGATGAGATCCGCGGCCTTGCGCCGCCAGCCGAAACCGGCGAGCGAGGGATGGTTGATGCGCGTATTCTCGGCAATGCTGAGATTGGGGCAGAGCGACAGTTCCTGAAACACGCAGCGTATGCCGAGCTCGAGCGCCCGCGCCACCGAATAGCTTGCCTCCTGATTGCCGCGCACGGCGATCTGCCCGCCATCCGGCCGCAGCGTGCCGGCCACCATATGCATGAGCGTCGACTTGCCGGCGCCGTTATGCCCGACCAACCCGACGCATTCGCCGGCGCCGACATGGAAGTCGACACCGTTAAGCGCCCGGACGGCGCCGAAATGCTTTTCGGCGCCGTCCAGTCTGACGATATCTGCAATAGCCTGGAGCATCCTCAACTTTTATCCGGTTGGCGATGCGGGCGGCAACCTGCCCACCACTATTGCTTGATGTTGGCCTTGATCGCCGCGATGGCGTCTTCCTGCGTGTATTCGTGGGTGGCGACGCCGCCTTCCTTGATGTTCGGCAGCGCGGCCTCGAAATCGTCCTGGGTGAAGGCCAGATAGGGCACCAGAAGATCGTGCGGGATGTCCTTGCGGCCGTCGAGCACCTGCTGCGCCACCCAGAAGGCCAGCGTCGACACGCCGGGCGCGATCGAGGCCGACCAGGTCTGGTAGCCGTCCTTTTCCTTCTGCTCCTTCCACCACTTCAGCTCGTCCTGGCGGTTGCCCATGATGATGGTCGGGCGCGGCTTGCCGGCTGCGGCGAAGGCCTGCGCGGCGCCATAGCCGTCACCGCCCTGGTCGACGATGCCGACGACATCGGGCAGCGACGGCAGGATGGTCGCCACCGCCTTCTGCGCCGTGGTCTGGTCCCAGTCGCCGGTCACCGAACCGACGATCTTGAACTCCGGATGGGCGGCGACGCCCTCGAGGATGCCGGCATGGATGGCATCGTCGATCGAGGTGCCGGCGAGACCGCGGATTTCCAGCAGATTGCCGCCCTTGGGCTGGAACTTGGCCATCTGCTCGACTTCCTGCTTGCCCATGTCCTTGAAGTCGACGACGACGCGGTAGGCGCAGGGTTCGGTGACAGTACCGTCGAAGGAGACGACGGTGATGCCGGCATCGCAGGCCTGCTTGATGGCGCCGTTGAGCGCATCCGGCGAGGCGGCGTTGATGACGATGGCGTCATAGCCCTGCAGGATCAGGTTCTGCACCTGCGCGGCTTGGGTCGGCACTTCCTTGTCGGCGGTGGTGAAGACGTCCGCTGCGGCGACGATCTTGTCGTCGACCGCCTTCTTGGTGACGATGCCGTAGCTGTCGAGCATCGCCTGGCGCCACGAATTGCCGGCATAATTGTTGGAGAAGGCGATCTTCTTGCCGCTGGTGTCGGCAAGCGCGGTGCCCGAGGCGAGCATCGCCGCAAGTGCACTCAATGCGAGCAGTTTTTTCATGTCGGTTCCTCCCGAGGTTGCTGATATTGCCTGATGATCGTTACGTGCAGTCCCTGTTTTTTATCTATTGTCAGACAAATTCAGACGAACCGCAAGCTGTCAACTGCAAAGCCTTGGCGCCGTCGATCAACTTGCGGTGCGACGATTGATAAGCCGCCGCGTCATGGTCTAGGAACACGGGCAGGAGACAGATTGCATGGCAGTGACGCCGACCGTTGCTCGAGGCGCGCCCGGAATACCGGCACGCTGGACATCAAGCGCCAAAAGCGGTGTCGGCACCGCGCTTTCGGCAAAAAGCCCGCTCTGGTTCACCATCAGTCACGGCATTCTGAACGAGATCTATTATCCGCGCCTCGACAGCGCCTGCACGCGTGACCTGGGGCTGGTCGTGACCGGTCCCGGCGGCTATTTTTCCGAAGAGAAGCGCGATGCGGCCCACACCGTCGAACCTTTCGAGGACGGTGTCCCTGGCTACCGGCTGACCAACATTGCTTCCGACGGTGCCTACAGGATTGAAAAGCGCATTGTTACGGATCCGAAACGAGCAGTCCTGCTGCAGGAAACCAGTTTCACCGTCCTCAAGGGCCAGGCTGCCGATTACCGCGTCTACGCGCTGCTGGCGCCGCATCTCGTCAATGCCGGCATGGGCAACACCGCCTGGATCGGCGAGCACAAGGGACAGCGCATTCTTTTCGCCACCGGACGCGGCGTCTCGCTCGCGCTCGCCTCTTCCCTGCCCTGGGGCGCCTGCTCGGCCGGCTATGTCGGCTTCTCCGACGGCTGGCAGCAGTTGCACGACAATGGCGGGCTCGATCCCTCCAGCCGGGCGGCCGAAAACGGCAATGTCGCGCTGACCGGCGAGATCGGCTTTTCGGCCGGCAAGACGGTTGCCTTGCTGGCGCTGGGCTTCGGCGCTTCGCCGGAGGAAGCCGCCGACCTTGCGCTTGCAAGCCTGCAACAGGGTTTCGAGCCGGCGGCGAAAACCTATGTCGAGACCTGGCGGACATTCCAGGCAGGGCTGGAAAGACTCGACCGTCACGCCGCCTCCGGTCTGAACGCCTACCGCGTCAGCAGCGCGGTGCTGGCGACGCATCTCTCCCTCGCAAGGCCCGGCGCCGCGGTCGCCAGCCTGTCGATCCCCTGGGGTTTCAACAAGGGCGACGACGATCTCGGCGGCTATCACCTCGTCTGGCCGCGCGACCTGGTCGAGACGGCGGGCGGCTTCCTCGCCGCCGGCGACGGCAGGCAGGCGCTGCAGATCCTCACCTATCTGCGTTCGATCCAGCAGCCGGACGGCCATTGGCCGCAGAATTGCTGGTCCGACGGGACCGCCTATTGGCCCGGCATCCAGATGGACGAATGCGCCTTTCCGCTGCTGCTTGCCGATGCGTTGCGCCGCGCCGGTCACCTGCCGAAGTCGAAGCTCGCCGACTTCCTGGCGATGATCGAGAACGCGGCCGCCTATGTCGTGCGCAACGGCCCGGTCACCGGCGAGGATCGCTGGGAAGAGGACGCCGGCTACAGCCCGTTCACGCTGGCCGTGGAAATAGCCGCATTGCTCGCAGCTGCCGACATGCTGGACGCCTCCGGTAAAAATGAGCCGGCAAACTACCTGCGCGAGATCGCCGATTGCTGGAACGACCAGATCGAGCGCTGGACCTATGTCACCGGCACCCCGGCAAGCGCCAGGGCGGGCATCGAAGGCTATTATGTCCGTATCGCCCCGCCCGACGATGGCGGCGCCGCGTCGCCGAAGAACGGCTTCGTGCCGATCAAGAACCGGCCGCCGGCCGATACCGACAGACCGGCCGAGGCCATCATCAGCCCGGATGCCCTGGCGCTGGTGCGTTTCGGGCTCAGAGCCGCTGACGATCCGCGCATCCTCAACACCGTCAAGGCGATCGACGCCGAGCTGCGCCGCGACCTGCCGCAAGGGCCGCTCTGGTACCGCTATACCGGCGACGGCTATGGAGAGCATGAGGACGGGGCACCCTTCGACGGCACCGGCCGGGGGCGGCCGTGGCCGTTGCTTGCCGGCGAGCGCGCCCATTACGAGTTGGCCGCCGGCCGCAAGGACAAAGCGGCGCAACTGCTTGAGACTTTCGAACGCTCGGCGGGCGTCGGCGGCCTTCTGCCGGAACAGGTCTGGGATCGCCCGGACATGCCGGACCGTGAATTGCGGCTGGGCGCCCCTTCTGGCAGCGCCATGCCGCTGGTCTGGGCGCATGCCGAGCACATCAAGCTGTTGCGCTCGCTGCGCGACGGCGCCGTCTTCGACCTGCCGCCGCAGGGCGTCGAGCGCTACATCAAGGGCAAGACGGTCTCGCCGCGACGGATCTGGCGCTTCAACAACAAGATCCGCTCCATTCCCGCCGGCAAGGCCCTTCGCGTCGAATTGTCGGCGCCCGGCGTCGTCCATTGGAGCAGCGACAAATGGCTGACCGTGCAGGACAGCAGGACGGCCGAAAATGCGTTCGGCATTCATCTGGTGGATTTGCCCGTTAGCCGCCTGCGGCCGGGAACCACCATCGTCTTCACTTTTTTCTGGCCCGGGGCGATGCGTTGGGAGAATGTCGACTTCAGCGTCGGCATCGACGCGTCATAAATCGACGCAACAGGGCCAGTAGATTTCTTCTTTCCTCAAGCAATCGGGATGAAACCATGCAGATCGGAATGATGGGACTGGGCAGGATGGGCGCCAACATGGTGCGGCGCCTGATGCGCGACGGCCATGAATGCGTCGTCTACGACATCAATTCGGCAAGCGTCGCCGGCATGGTCAAGGACGGCGCCATTGGCGCGGCCTCGCTGGAGGAATTCGTCGGCAAGCTCGCCAAGCCGCGCTGCGCCTGGCTGATGCTGCCGGCCGCGATCACCGGCAAGATCGTCGACCAGGTCGCAGCACTGATGGAGCCGGGCGACATCATCATCGACGGCGGCAATTCCTACTACCACGATGCCGTCGACCAGGCGGCGAAGCTGGCGGTGAAAGGCATCAACTTCGTCGATGTCGGCACCAGCGGCGGCGTCTGGGGCCTGGAGCGGGGTTACTGCCTGATGATCGGCGGCCCCGACGATGCGGTTAAGCATCTCGATTCGGTCTTCGCCACGCTGGCGCCAGGCGCCGATGCGGGCGCCAACCCTCCCAAGGATGCCGGCACGGCGCCCTTCGGCTATCTCCATTGCGGGCCGAGCGGCGCCGGCCACTTCGTCAAGATGGTGCATAACGGCATCGAATACGGCGTCATGGCCGCCTATGCCGAGGGCATGAACATCCTGAAGTCGGCCAATGCCGGCAAAAGGCAGCGCACCGCGGACGCCGAGACCAGCCCGCTGGAAAACCCGCAATACTACCAGTTCGACGTCGACTTGCCCGCCGTCGCCGAGGTCTGGCGGCACGGCAGCGTCATCGGCTCCTGGCTGCTCGATCTCACCGCCGGCGCGTTGAAGAGCGATCCGGCGCTCGCCCAGTTCGGCGGCCGCGTCTCCGATTCCGGCGAAGGCCGCTGGACGCTGAAGGCGGCGATCGACACCGGCGTCCCGGCGCCGGTGCTGTCCTCGGCGCTGTTCGACCGCTTCTCCTCGCAGGGCGAATCGCAATTCGCCGACAAGCTTTTGTCCGCCATGCGCTACGCCTTCGGCGGCCATATCGAAAAGCCGAAGGCGTGAGGGGAGAAACGGCATGAGCCAGGAGAGGTCCGACACGCTGGTGCTTTTCGGAGCGACCGGCGACCTTGCGCACAAGAAGATTTTCCCGGCGCTCTACCAGATGGTCGCCAAGGGGACGCTGACCGAGCCGGTGATCGGCGTCGCCTTCGACCCCTGGGAACTCCCCAAACTGGTGGACCGCGCCCGCGACGGCATCGTCACGGCGCTGGGTTCGATCGACGACAGGGTCTTTGCCAAGCTCGCCTCGCTGCTGCGCTATGTCAGCGGCGACTACCGCGACGGCGCGACCTTCGAGAAGCTGAAGACGGCGCTGGGTTCCGCGCAGCGGCCGCTGCACTACATGGCCGTCCCCCCGACCATGTTCGAAACCGTCGTCCAAGGACTGGAGCAGTCCGGCACCGCGCGCGGCGCGCGGCTGATGGTGGAAAAGCCGTTCGGCCACGATCTGCAGTCGGCGCGCTGGCTGAACCGGGTGCTGCATCTGGTGTTCGACGAACAGTCGATCTTCCGCATCGACCACTATCTCGGCAAGGAAGCGATCCAGAACCTGCTCTATTTCCGCTTCGCCAACGCCTTCCTCGAGCCGATCTGGAACCGCAACTTCGTCGAAAGCGTGCAGATCACCATGGCTGAGGATTTTGGCATCGAGGGCCGAGGCAAATTCTATGACGATGTCGGCTGCATCCGCGACGTGATCGAGAACCACCTGCTCAACATCCTGCTGCTTTTGGCCATGGAACCGCCGGTCGGCCGCTCGGCCGACGACTTGATCGACGAGAAGGTGCAGGTGCTGCGCGCCATTCGCACGCTGACCAAGGGCGATGTCGTGCGTGGCCAGTTCGACGGCTATCTGGCCGAACCGGGCGTCAGGCCCAACTCGCCGGTCGAGACCTTCGCGGCGGTGCGCTTCTTCGTCGACACATGGCGCTGGCAGGACGTGCCTTTCTTCATCCGCGCCGGCAAGAACATGCCGGTGCACGCCACCGAGGTGATCGTGCGTATGAAGCGGCCGCCGCTCGACGTCTTCGACCCGATCAAGCCGGGCGACGCCAATTATGTGCGCTTCCGCATCGACCCGCAGGTGGCGATCTCGATCGGCGCCCAGCGCAAGGTCGCCGGCGACGACATGATCGGCGAGCAGGTTGAGCTGACCGCGCTCGACGACACCAAGGGCGACATGCCGCCCTATGAGCGGCTGATCGGCGACGCCATGAACGGCAACGGCCAGCTCTTCACGCGCCAGGACGCGGCCGAGCTTGCCTGGCGCATCGTCGGCCCGGTGCTTGGCGACACCACGGCGCCGGCAATCTATGCGCCCAAGACCTGGGGGCCGGCCGATGCCATGAACGGCTTCGGCCCGCCCGATGGCTGGATCAATCCGAGCAAGTAACTTCGGGGAGGACGGGATGGCGAAGACAGCAAAAACCGCCGCGGCGAGCAGCGATCCGATCGTGCTCGCCATCGATGTCGGTGGATCGCATGTAAAAATCCTCACCAGCGCCGGCGGCGAGATGCGCCGCGTCGCGTCCGGGCCGAACCTGACCCCTGACCAGGTCGTCGCTTCGGTGAAGAAACTGGCGGAGGACCTGGACTACGACGTCATCTCGATGGGCTATCCCGGTCCCGTGCGCGACAACAAGCCCTCGCTCGACCCCTTCAATCTCGGCAAGGGCTGGAACGGCTATGATTTCACCGCCGCCTTCGGCAAGCCGGTGAAGCTCGTCAACGACGCGCTGATGCAGGCGATCGGCAGCTATGACGGCGGCCGCATGCTCTTCCTCGGCCTTGGCACGGGCCTGGGCGCCGCCATGATCATCAAGAATGTCGGGCAGCCCATGGAACTTGCCCACCTGCCCTACAAAAAAGGCGCCAGTTTCGAGGATTATGTCGGCGAGCGCGGCTTGGTAAAGCGCGGGAAGAAGAGATGGCGCAAATACGTATTCGACGTGGTCGACAGGCTTCGCGCCGCCTTGCAGCCGGACTATGTCGTGATCGGCGGCGGCAATGTCGACAAGCTAGATGAATTGCCTGAAAAATCCCGGCGCGGCGACAACACTCGCGCTTTCGCGGGTGGATTTCGACTATGGCGCGACAAGGCGCTGATCGTCTGATATTGTTACATTTCAGTATAATTGTTCAAAACAGCGTGTAATGACACGACAGATCATTGCGTCGCGCAGATTTGCCGACTAGGAATTCGCGGGCCTGCGGCGCCAAGCACCTTTCCGGATTCGCAAAACAACGCTCGCGGCGCTTTGACATTACACACCGCGAAGACCGCAGCGTTTTCGCGGCCTTGCGGCAATATGGAGGGACTACGTGGACGAGGACACCAGCACAGCCAGGGAAGTCGACCTGCTCGAGCTCACCGCTCACATCGTATCGGCTTATGTCGCGAAAAACCGCCTGCCTGCTTCGGGCCTGGGCGAACTGATCGCCAGCGTCGCCTCCTCGATCGGCGGGATAAGCCGGCCGGCGGAGCCCGCGGCGCCCCCGCCGGTTCCCGCCGTCAATCCCAGGCGCTCGGTGACGCCGGATTACATCATCTGCCTCGAGGACGGGAAGAAGTTCAAATCGCTGAAGCGCCATATCGGCGTGCATTTCGGCCTGACGCCCGAAGCCTACCGCACCAAATGGGGCCTCCCCGTGGATTACCCGATGGTCGCGCCCAACTATGCGGCGTCGCGCTCGCAGCTCGCCAAGTCGATCGGCCTCGGCCGCAAGGCGGAACCGGTGCCGGCGAAGCCCGCAAAGGGCAGGAAGGCCAAGGCGACGGCCTGAAATAACGCGCCTGCACCAATGGTTTAAGCAAGCCTGCCGAGGAATCCGCCTTGGCAGGCTTCCTGCTTTTATGGCTTGGATACGGCCGGAGACCAGAGCAATTCCAGGAAAAGCGTGAAGCGTCCGGAATTGCAAACAGGACGATCGGTTTGTCGTTTCCATGAACGATCAACCGCTGGGGAACATAGCCATGAACTACGCCAGGATGGTGATCGAGAAGGAAGCGCCGGAGGAATACGGCTACGGCCGCATCCGTTACAACCTTTCCGAAAGCTCGATCGCCGACCAGAAACTGTCCGACATCGGCCTCGCGCTGCCCGACCTCACCTTGTTCTATGGCGAGCATCGCGGCGACAAGGACTTGCGCGCGCTGATCGCCGGGCAGGACAACGGCGTTTCTCCCGACGATGTGCTTGTGACCGCGGGCGCGGCCGGCGCGCTGTTCATCATCGCCACCGCGCTGCTTTCGGCCAGCGACCATCTCGTGGTCGTGCGGCCGAACTACGCCACCAACATCGAGACGCCGAAGGCGATCGGCTGCGCCATCTCCTATGTCGATCTCGATTTCGACCAGGGCTTTGCCGTCGACATCGACCTTGTGAAGGCAGAGCTGCGGCCGAACACGAAACTGATCAGCGTCACCTGCCCGCACAACCCGACCGGCACGATGATGACACGCGCCGATCTCGACGCGTTGATTACGCTCGCCGAACATCACAAGTGCCGGCTGCTGGTCGACGAGACCTATCGCGACCTCTCCTACGGCGAACGCCTGCCGGCGGCGGCCTCGCTCAGCCCAAGCGCGATCAGCGTCTGCTCGCTGTCCAAGGCGTTCGGCATTCCGGGCATCCGCATCGGCTGGCTGGTCACCCGCGATCCGGAGCTGCAGGAAACCTTCCTCGCCGCCAAGGAGCAGATCGGCATCTGCGGCAGCGTCATCGACGAGGCGATCGCCCGCATCACGCTCGAACGCCGTGACGCCTTTCTCGCCTCGCTTCTCCCCGAAATGACCAGGCGCCGCGACATCGTCCAGGCCTGGATCGAAGGCGAACCTCTCGTCGACTGGGTGCGGCCGCAAGGTGGTGTCGTCGGCTTCCCGCGGCTCAACGTCGATGCCGGCTTCGACCTCGACAAGTTCTACACAAGGCTGCTGGAGGAGCATGGCACCTATGTCGGTCCCGGCCACTGGTTCGAGATGCCGAAACGCTTCTTCCGCCTCGGCTTCGGCTGGCCGAAGGAAGCGGAGTTGCGCGGCGGGTTGGCGGCCATCTCGGCTGCTTTAAGGCGGTAACTTCCTCGTGCAATCGGCTGAAAAGTCCAAAAGCCCTTGATCCAAACTCGATTTTGAAGCATATGCGCCGCGAACTTTATTAAGTTTCATTGGCCGGAACAGCGCCCATTCGGGAAGTGCCCCGCTGGCCAGTGTTTTCGAAACGGGGCCTACCTTCATGACCGCAGAACAAATATCGCCGGAGCAGCGCTACGCTGCTTTCCGCCACCGCCCGTTCCTCAGCTATTGGACGGCGCGCTTCCTCACCACCTTCGCCACCATGATCGTGTCGGTCGCCGTCGGCTGGCAGGTCTATGACCTGACCCGCGACCCGTTCGACCTCGGCATTGTCGGCATCGTCCAGTTCCTGCCTTCGCTGCTTCTGGTTCTGGTCACCGGCGTGGTCGCCGACCGCTTCGGCCGCCGCCTCATCATGACCCTGGCGACTCTGGTCGAGGCCGGCTGCGCCTTGGCCTTGCTGCTTCTGACATTGCGCGGCCTGACCAGCCCGCTGCCGATCTTCATCGTGCTGGTGATGTTCGGCATCGCCCGCGCCTTCTACGGCCCGGCCTCCTCCTCGCTGTTCGCCAATCTCGTGCCGCAGGAGGATTTCGCCAACGCGATCGCCTGGAACTCGTCGGCCTGGCAGACAGCAACCATCGTCGGCCCGGTCGCCGGCGGCCTGCTCTACGGCGTTTCGGCGGAAGTCGCCTACGCTACAGCCGCGGTGCTGATGCTCGCCGCGGCCGCGCTCATCTTCACCATCCCCAAGCCCGCCCAGCAGACGGCCACCGACAAGCCGACGATGCAGACGCTGTTTGCCGGCTTCGGCTATATCTGGGGCGAGAAGATCGTGCTCGGCGCGATCTCGCTCGACCTTTTCGCCGTGCTTCTGTCGGGCGCCTCGGCGCTGCTGCCGGTCTATGCGCGCGACATATTGGAGCTCGGCCCCTGGGGGCTCGGCCTGCTGCGCTCGGCGCCGGGCATCGGCGCCATCTGCGTCGCCGTCTGGCTTGCCGGCCATCCGATCCGCGACCATGCCGGCAAGATCATGCTGGGCTTCGTCGCTCTGTTCGGCGCCTTCACCGTGCTGTTCGGCGTCTCGACCATCACCTGGCTGTCGATCGTGGCGCTCGCCCTGCTCGGCGCCACCGACATGTTCAGCGTCTATATCCGCGAGACGCTGATCCAGCTCTGGACACCGGACGAGGTGCGCGGCCGCGTCAACGCCGTCAACCAGGTCTTTGTCGGCGCCTCCAACGAGGTCGGCGAATTCCGCGCCGGCACGATGGCGGCGCTGATCGGCACGGTTCCCGCGGTGGTGATCGGCGGCATCGGCGCCATCGCCGTCGCCGGGCTGTGGGCCTATCTGTTCCCGGCGCTGCGCCAGGTACAGCACCTCAACAGCCGCAACTGATAAAGTTCTGATCTGGGCTGCTGGCCCGGGCTCGGGCCAATCAGGCGCCGCCGTCGCTCAATGAGATAGGAGCAGCTTCTACTCCGAAAAGCTGACGCTAACGCCGCGCTGCCGAAAATAGGCCTGCATCAACTTGCGGCCGGCGCGGTTGTTCTGCACCAGCCTGGTTGGATCGAACACCGCCTGTTTTTTCCCCTCTCGCGTCAGCGCTGCCTTGAGTGCCGCGATATGGGCGTCGATGTCGGCATTGTCCGCTCGGAGTGAGGCGTAGATGCTTTCGGTCGCCTCGGCCACGGTCAGTTCGTTCACAGGGTGTCGTCCTTTGATTGATCGGGCGGCGCATAACACAGATTCGTGGCCGCGCCGATACCATCCATTTTTGTTCCTCGCGTTTTGAGGGGATGGCTTCTATTTTGGGCAGGGCCTAACAGGAGGGTTACGTTGTGAAAATACGCACGACGACGCACAATCATCCCGGAGAACCAGGCGTCATTCTGCTGGATCAGCCATTGGCGAACATGGCCGTGGCGACCGACATTCGCGATGGTGCAACGACGCTGTTCGGAACCGTCGATCTGCAGGTGAACTATTCCGGCAAGTACGACATCACAGTTGAATTATCACCGGACGAACTCACGCGCGTCTACCAGCTGCTCGTCAAAAATCTCCTCGGGAAAATACAGGAACTTACCGCTGAACCAGTGCCTTGAAATTCTTTAACCCCGGGGATTTCGCACAAGCACCTGATACCGAGCGGCGCGAAGTTCGGCGTGGCCTCCTTGACGTCCCACGATCGAGACCAGGCGCAAGGCCGGGGCGCACACTTATCCTTTGACGATCTCCGTCACGCAGTGGACGTAGTCCATCCGATGGCCTTCGGGGGCGCGCGCGACATCGGCTTCGTACGCGCCGTAAAGAGCGTCGACGATTGCGGAACGATCGGCCGCGGGACGCGACGGGTCGAGCGCGTTGGCAAAGACGGTTTCCGACCAGGAGCGGAGCGTCGGCACATAGGCCCTGGCGAAGGTCTGCGCATTGCCATGGACCCGGAAGGCTTCGGCATAGGGGCACGGCGTCACCATGGTGAAGATGTTTTCCAGCCTCAGTCCGGCCTGCGACACCGGCGAAGCGGGATCGCGGAAGGGTGCCGCGAACTCGCCCGGCGTCTTGTAGAATTGCTGGAACGTCGCGTTGACATATTCCGTCTCGCTGATCCGCCCCGCCTGAGCCAGGTCGCGCCAATGGCGCGCGAAGCCGTCGAACATATCGACCCTGGTCGTGTGTCCGAGATAGCGCCCTTCCTCGTCGACGCAGAAATTGGCCAGCGCCAGCCTGCCGCCCGACCTGAGCTCGCGCGCCCTGGCCAGCAGGATCGTCTCCCAGTCGCGCAGTCCCTGGGCGCGAAACTGCGCGCGCTCGGCATCGGTCGCGCCGACAGCCTGGACATGGTCGGCGATCATGCAGGGCCGCTTGCTGATCCAGTGCATCGCCGTGGCGGAAAAGCCGAACGAGAGCGAATTGTCCGGCACGATCTGCCGATAGAAGCTGGTGCCGCTGCCGAAGATGTAGAGCCCGGGCGTCTCGGCCAGCGGAACCTCCGTCGAGGTGCCAAGCAGTCCCTGGCTGAGCCGGAACAGCGTCGAGAAATCATTGTGGGGCAGGTCGGTGTAGGTGATCGATATCGCCCGGTCCGGTTCCCTCTCCCGAACGGCGCCGACCAGCCGCCGCATCATGTCCATCGATGTGCCGCCATCGGCCGCGCCGAAATCGGCGATGGCGAATGGCTGGCCGTCGGCCAGCCGGGGCATGCCGGCGACGGCCTCGACGACGAGATCGCCGACCTTGTCGATGACGTATTTGGCGCCCACGGTGTTGGCCGAGTAATAACCCGCTCCGCGCATGGCGATCTTCTGGCCGTCGGCTGCGCTCATTTTTTTCTCCCCTTATTCGTCGTCCACCCGGCCGCCGCCGGCACCACGCACACGCGACCCTTCGCTTTCCGGCACATAGGTTCTCGCGGCGAAGGAATTGAGCGCCGCAAGCGTCCGCTCGTCGATCGCGCCGCGCCGGCCCGAGGCCGGCTGCTCGATTTCGGGGCGGCGTTCGATGACGACATCGGCGCGTGTCACCGGCCCCACGGGCCGCGCCATGCGCATGGCCGAGCGGCGCAGCATGGCGTCGAGCCAGACAGGCAGGCCGACATCGATGATCGCCAGCGGCAGCGCGCTCGCTGGAAGCGGATCGTCGAGCAGCAAAGCCGCGGTTCGGATCGGGCAAAGTGGCGTTTCGGCCGGCTTGTCCGTCTCGCCTTTTCGCCAGCGCGCCGCGCGGGCAGGGTCGGGCGCCGCGAAGGACTGCGCGTTTTTGGCAAGGCTCAGCATGGCCAAGCCCCAGTTGTCGTCCTCGACCGCGATCCGGCGTGCCGCGCGGCCGATATCCTCGGCCAGTCCCCATGAAAATCCGGCGCCCCGCGCCGCCTTGGTGCTCAGCGTTTCCACCTCGTTGAGCGACAGGTCGATCACGCCGCCTCTCCTGCCGGAGCCATGGCGGCGACATCCTCGATCAGGGGCTCGCCGCTGAACAGCGCGATCCGCAGCCAGCGGTCGGAGCGCGGATCGAAGCTGCGCGCGCCGAAGAAAGCGAGCTTCGCGCGCAAGATGTCGACGGGCCGCAAGTCGGCGCCGATCAGATTGTCGTGGATCTCGGCATAGGGAAACCTGGCGACGATCTGGGCGCGCCGCACCGCGTGGCGCCATTCGGGCAGGCGCAGCAGGAAGTCCGCGACACTGGCCGTGGGTGGCTCCTGCGCCAGCGCGGCCGCCAGGCTGAGCGCGTCGCGCGCGGTGGCCAAAGGCTGTTCGAGCTCGGCGCCGTCCTCCTCGAAGCGTTCGCCGAGCCGGGGCTCGAGCTTCTCCGCCGAGACATACCAGAAACGCGCGTTGGCGGACGGCTCAGCGAAGTCGACCTTGGCCGCCCAGGAATAGGAGGCGAGAAGTGCCTGACGAAGCGAGGCGCAGCTCATGGTGCCGTCAATGGCATGGCCGAGCGTCTCGTCGGCCTTCATCGTGTCGCCGAGATCGTCAATCAGGGCACCGTGCGGCTCGAGGATCAGCGATAAGCAGGCCTCCTGTCCCTCGAGCGAGAATTTTTCTTCCGCGAAGCGATAGATCGCATCCCAGGGGCAGGGCTGCGCCAGAAGCCGGTCGAGGTTTTCGGCCAGCGCGTCGAGATCGGCGGCCAGCGACAAGGTCGCGGCGGCCTGGCGGTCATCGTTGCTATGCCAGCGAGCCACGCGCTGCCGCAGGTCGGCGAGCGCTTTCAAGAAAACGTCTCGTTCCGGCGCGCCGGCTTGCGGTTCGGCGCGCACCCTCGCCAGCGCGGTTTCGCGGGCCAGGAACCAGCTATGCGTCAACAACGGATGGCGCACGAGAAACGGCGCCATGCCGAGCCCCGTTGCATTGCCCACGCCGAGCGCTCGGCGCAAATCCGGCGCCAGCCTTGCCGCGCCGGCCGGATTGCGGAGATAGGCGATGTGGTCGACAAGATCGAGCGTGAAGGATCGGATCAGCCAGACCGTGAGCATTTCCGCCTGGAAGGATCCCGCAAGCTCCGGCGGTGTTGCGATCTCGTCGCGATCGGCGATGCCGAACTTGCCATTGCCGTAAACCGCCGTGGTGCGCAGCAAATAGCCGACGCCGAGCAACTGCTCCTCGTCCGGCTGTCGTCCCTGTGCCAGTGCCACGGCGACTTCATCGAACAGCCGCACGCTTTTGTTGGCGCGCGCCAGCACCAGTTCGCTTCTGGTGTAGCGGCCTGCCTCCTGCAGCGGCGCATTTGCCTCCAGCCGCGCGATTTCGGCGGCGTCCGGCAATCCGTCGTAAAGCACGTAGCTCGTGTCCCAGGCCTGCGCGATCACCCGGTCGGACCGCTTCTCGTCGTCGAGCGGGGTCGAGAACGCGACCAGGCTGTAGGTCCTTGCCGGTGTCTCGACCGCATAGACCGCGCGCCCGAATCCCTGGTCGTCGAGATCGAACAGGTGTTTGCGCACTCGCCATTTCTCCCTGCTGGCGCGGCGGATCAGCTGGCGCAGGAAACTGAGCCGCGTCGGATGCGCGGCGCCCAGCCGATGCAAGCGCATGACGACCTCCGGCGGGCGCAGCGCGATCGCCGTCATGCGGCGGTCCCTGCGAGCTTTTCCAAGGTGGCAAGCGTTTCCGCCGCTACCTCGATGCTCTCTTTGGTGTTCTGTTCGCGCGCGCCGAAGCGCCTTGTGCCCGGAAGCCTGGTATCGCCGGTGAAGGCGCCGGCGACGGTTTCCAGATTCCCCGCGAATGCCCCGGCCGATGTCGCTCCGGGCGAGACCGCCAGGAAGAACTGGCCGGTTCCCGGCGGACCTCCGGCCGTGCCGGAGAAGGGGCTGGCGACAAGCCCGGGATTGGCTCCCGTCAGGCACGCGGCAAATATCTCCACCAGCAAGGCGGAGCCGACGCCCTTGTAGGCGCCCGCCGGCGCCATCGTACCCTTCAACGCTTCGCCGGCGTCGGTGGTCGTCTCGCCGCTTGCGTCGAAAGCCCAGCCGGGCGGGATCGGCTCGCCGGCGCGGGCGCGCTTGATGACCTCGCTCTTGGCGACGACGCTGGCGCTCTGGTCGATGACGAAGCGCGCGCCGCCGTGCCCGTCGGGGACCGCCAGCGACCAGGGGTTGGTGCCCAGCGCCGCCTTGCGGCCGCCCCAGGGCGCGATCGAGGCCGGCGCGTTGGTGAAGCCCAGACCGACCATGCCGTCCCGGGCGATGTTTTCGGTGTGATAGCCGAGCGCGCCGCAATTGTAGGAATTGCGGATAGCCAAAGCCGCCACGCCTTGCGAGCGCGCCGCCTCGATCAGCGGCGGCAGGCCGATGGCGATGGCCGCGTGCGCAAAGCCGTTGCCGGCATCGACGGCGACGACCGACGGAGCCGGACGCGTCAGGCGCGGCTCGGCCTGCCCCAGGACCTTGCCGCAGATCAAATGCTCGCAATAGGTCGGCAGGTACATCAGGCCATGCGACTTCAGGCCGTCGCGTTCGGCTGCCGCGATGGCTGCGGCGAGCGCACGGGCCTGCGCCTCGCTGGCGCCATGGCGCAGCAGCGCGGTGCGGGCGAGCGTCTCGATGCGGGCTTGCGTCAGGCGCGTCATCCGGTCATCCGCCAATCATGCCGCCGCATAGCCGAACTCTCCTTCGCTCGCCTGCGTCTGTAGGCGAATGCATTCGATGAACCGCAGCGACGCCGGCTGCAGGTTGCGGCCTTCCTTGGCGATCCAGCCGACGGTCCGGCTCGAGCGCGGGTCGGCAAGGGGAACGAAGCGCACGTCATGGCCGCTTTTCCAGCGGCAGAGCCGGGGCAGGATGGTGACGCCGAGCCCTGCCTCCACCATCGCCAGGTTGGAGCTCACATTGGTCGCGGTGAGTTTCGAGCCGGCGGCGAGCGCCTCGGTCTCGGCAAGCCCCAGCGCCGTGGCCGCGCCATTGCGGATGAAGCTCTCGCCCTCGAGCTGCGTCCATTTCAGCGGGCGCTTGGATTTTGCCAGCGGATGATCGGCAGGGCAGACGAAATCGAGCGGCTCGTGGAACAGCGGCTCGAAACTGAGCTGCGGCCGCCTGGTGGCGAGCACGCACAGGCCCACTTCAACCATGCCGTTTTCGACGGCGTCGACGATGGCGCTGGAATCGCTGTCGCGGACGTGGATGTCGAACCGGCTGCCCTCGGCGCGAAGCTGGGCGATCGCGCGCGGCAGCAAGGTCACGGCGACCGAAGGCACGCTGGCAACGTCGCAGCGGCCCTGCCGGTCCGCCGCATAGCTGGTCATCGCCAGACAGGCGCGGTCGTAATGCGCGATCATGGCGCGCGCCTCGTCGAGCACGATGCGGCCGACCGGCGAAAGCGCGCCCTTGCGCTCGCTCTCGAACAATGGCGCGCCGATATCGTCTTCCAGTTGCTTCAAGGTCATCGACACGGCTGACGGGGTACGGCCGATCTGGTCGGCGGCGGCGCGCACGCCGCCGGTCTCGCAGACCGCGACGAAGCTGCGCATGCCGGTCAGGCTGATGGTTTTGGTCACTGTTAAGCTTGCCTGAACATTTGTGCCAAAAATTGAGCTTGATTGAAGTTCACAGCATTGGTTAGGTCGTTGTCAACCGAATTGATGTAGGTCGAACGAGATGCTGAACGGTCAGAACTTCGTTGCAGGCGAATGGCGCGACGGCGCCGACTGGGTCGAGGACGTCAATCCCTCCGACGTGACCGACATCGTCGGGCGCTTCGCCCAGGCGCGGCCGTCCGACGTCCATGACGCCGTGGCGGCGGCGCAAAGCGCGCAACGGGAATGGGCCGCGGCCGGGCTCGAAGCGAGAGCCGCCGTTCTCGACGCCATCGGTCGCGAATTGATGGCGCGCTCGAAGGAGCTCGGCGAACTGCTTTCGCGCGAGGAGGGCAAGACCCTTCCCGAGGGCGTCGGCGAGGTCTATCGCGCCGGCCAGTTCTTCACCTATTTCGCGGCTGAAGCCTTGCGCAATCTCGGCTCCTCGGCCGATTCCGTCAGGGCTGGCGTGGACGTTCTGATCGAGCGCGAACCGCTCGGCGTCGTCGCGATCATTTCGCCGTGGAATTTCCCCATCGCCACCGCGTCCTGGAAGATCGCGCCGGCGCTCGCCTTCGGCAATGCCGTGGTCTGGAAGCCGGCCAGCATCACTCCGGCCAGCGCCTGGGCGCTGACCGAGATCATCAGCCGGCAGGCGATCCCGAAAGGCCTGTTCAGCCTGGTCATGGGATCAGGATCGACGATCGGCCGCGAACTTGCCGCCAAAGCCGACATACAAGGGTTGAGCTTCACCGGCTCCGGTGCCGTCGGTTCCGGTATCGCGGCGCTGGCCGCCGCACGCTTCGTGAAGCTGCAGCTCGAAATGGGGTCGAAGAATCCGTTCGTGATCATGGACGATGCCGACCTCGACCGCGCCGTCGACCTTGCCGTGAACGGCGCCTTCGGCGGCACCGGGCAGAAATGCACGGCGGCATCCCGCCTGATCGTCCATCGGCCGATCCACGACGCCTTCGTCGACAAGCTGCTGGTGAAAACCAAAGCTCTGAAGGTCGGCCATGCGCTTGCGGCCGGCGTCCAGATGGGGCCGGTCGTCAGCGCCGAGCAGCTCTCGGCCAATCTTGACTATGTGACCCTCGGCATAAACGAAGGAGCGGAGCTTGTGACCGGCGGCGAAGCGCTCGACCTGGCGCATCGGGGCCACTACATGGCGCCGGCCGTGTTCCTCAACGGTCGCTCGCGCATGCGCATCAACCAGGAGGAGATGTTCGCGCCGATAACCTGCGTCATTGCCGCCGACGATCTCGACGAGGCGATCCTGCTGGCCAACGACACGCCTTACGGGCTGACGGCCGGCATCGCCACGCGCTCGCTGGCGCGCGCGACGAAATTTCGCCACGCCTCGCGCTCGGGCTGCGTCATGGTCAACCTGGCCACCGCCGGCACCGACTATCACGTGCCGTTCGGCGGCGTTCGCGCCTCCAGCTACGGCCCGCGCGAGCAGGGCCGCGCCGCGGTCGAGTTCTACACGCAGGTCAAGACGTCCTACATCCACGCGGGCGTGGCCGAATGACCAGCGACGCGCCGGGAGTGCTGATCGACGGGCTGCAATACTGCAACTGGTCGCGCGAAATTTTCGAGGAGATGCGCCGGGGAGGGCTGACCGCGGTTCACGCCACGGTCGGCTATCACGAAGGTTTTCGCGAGACGGTGCGCCACCTCGTCGATTGGCGCACTTGGCTTCGCGACAATGAGGACCTGATCCTTCTGGCGCGCGATGCCGGCGACATCGAGCGGGCGCGGGCCACGAACCGGACGGCGATCCTGCTTGGCCTGCAGAACCCGATGCCGATCGAGGACGACATCGGCTTGATCGAGATGCTTTTCGATCTCGGCATCCGCTTCATGCAGCTCACCTACAACAACCAGTCGCTGCTCGGCTGCGGCTGGATGGAGAAGGAGGACAGCGGTGTGACGCGGATGGGGCGCGAGGCCATCGCCGAGATGAACCGGCTCGGCATGATTATCGATCTGTCGCATGCGGGCGAGCGAACCGCGCTGGAAACGATCGCGCTCTCGGAGCGGCCGGTGGTCATCAGCCACGCCAATCCGCGCTGGCTGCGCGACAGCAACCGTAATGTCTCCAGGGCCCTATTGCAGGCATTGCGCGCAAAGGAGGGGCTGCTCGGCCTTTCGCTCTATCCGCTGCACCTCCCGAACGGCTCGGACACCACGCTGGAGCAGTTCGGAAAGATGGCTGCCGAAGCGGCCGGGATCATGGGGGCGGATCATCTCGGCATCGGCTCGGATCTCTGCCAGGACCAGCCCGACAGCGTCGTGCGCTGGATGCGCGAAGGCCGCTGGACCCGCGAGATCCAGGCGACCGCGAGCTTTCCGGGTCAGCCATCCTGGTTCAGATCGAACCTCGATTTTGCGAAGCTGTCGGAAGGTCTTCTCCCGGCCGGATTCGGTGAGGCCGAAACCGCGCTGGTTCTCGGCGGCGCCTGGCACCGCTTCCTCGAGGCCAGCCTGCCTTCCGCTCGGGATTCGCAGGCAACGAGCAGATAGGCGCGCGCCTCGGCAGGCGTAAGTCGTCTTCGGGTCAAGCTCGACCGTTCAGGGCAATCGGTTTTGCTCTACCCCGCGGCCGGCCTACCAAAAATCAGCGCCAAAAACTCGCTCAGCCAGCGCTTGAGATGCATGTCCCAGATCAGCCTGCCGCCGAGATGGTCGCGGCCGGGCTGCGCGCCGGGCAGCTCGAAGCGATGCGCGCCGCGCACCACCCAGCGCTGCATCATCACCCGGGTCAGCTCGCCATGGAACTGGATGCCCCAGGCATTCTCGCCATAGCGGAAAGCCTGGTTGGGATAGGTCTCCGCTGTCGCCAGCAGCGTCGCTTCCCTGGGCAGCGAAAAGCCTTCGCGGTGGAACTGGTAGACCATCTCCGGCCAGTGCAGCAGTTTCTTGCCGGCGTCGGTCGCCTTCAGCGGATACCAGCCGATCTCGACCAGGCCCTCGCCATGGCCCTCGACCTTGCCGCCGAGATGGTTGGCGAGCATCTGCGCGCCGAGGCATATGCCGAGGAACGGCCGGTTCTCCTTGAGCGGGATTTCCAGCCAGTCGGTCTCGCGGCGGACGAACTCGTCCTCGTCATTGGCGCTCATCGGCCCGCCGAACACCACAGCGCCGGCATGATCGTCCAGCGTGCTGGGCAGCCCGTCGCCGAGCGGCGGCCTGCGGATGTCGAGATCGAAGCCTTCTTCCAGGAGCATGTGGCCGACGCGGCCGGGGCTCGAATTCTCCTGATGCAGCACGATCAGGATTCTTGGTCTCGGCCTCGGTCTTGATGGCATGGAAGGCGAAGGGTCCTGTTATTCGTCGCTCGATTTGCCCCGCGCGCCGGGCGCCTCGGCCGCCGCTTTTTGGCGCGCCTCGATGCGGTCATGGCGCTCGACGCCGATCAGCTCGGCGACCCGCCAGACCGTGTTGTCCTCGAGCTCGTGCAGCTCGCCGTCGGCATAGACGATTTCCCACATCAGGCCGATGAAGGCCTTGCGCGCCTCGGCGTCGAGATCGCGCTTGAGCACGCTGGTGAAGGCGTAGAGGTCTATCGCCTCATTGTCGGCGCGCTCGCCGGCCGCGGCCAGCGCGTCGAGCTCCTCGCCGCTCACCGAATAGGTCTCGCCCAGGATCTCCTTGAACCGCTCCCATTCGACGTCCTGGCGCACGCCGTCGGCGTTCATCACATGGTAGAGCAGCGCCGAGGCCGCGACGCGCGGATCGTCGGCGCTCGGCCTGGCATGGCCGGCAGCCGGCAGATCTCTCAGGAAGGACAACACACGCTCGAACATCGACACCTTTTCCCTGCCCACCAAAACCCGACCTCAGAACAAACGAAACCGGCGCGGCGATTTATCCGCTTCTTCTTCCGGCGCGACACCCGGATCGTCCGGCAAAGGCGGTAATTCCGAACCCCGTCCGGTGGTTTCAGCTTCGCTGACGGCTTCCGCAACGGCCGCGTCCCTCTCGCCGCCATTCGCCGGCACCGGCTTCTGGGCGGGCGCGTCGGCAACAATATCGATCGCCTTTTCAGCGGGTGCGGCGGGCTGCGCAGCGGTGATCGCCGGCACCGCAACGTCCGTCTCGCTGTCGATCAGCTGGCCAAGCCGTTCCATCGGCGCGCGCCAGGTGAAGGCGTCGAGCTTGCCGGTGACCGGCGACACCGGCGCCCAGCGCTCGGAGATGACGCCGTCCGCCACCCAGGCCGGATCGCGCGGGGCGCGCACAGCCTTCGACAGCAGCTGCCGCACCTTGCCCTGGTCGCCGGTCTCGGCTTCCTCGATATCGGCGAGCAGCAGATAGGCGCCCTCGCGGCGATCCATGCGGATCGCGGCCTCCGCCTCGCGCCGCGCGGTGGCGAAATCCTGCGCGTCGAGCGCCGCCCGCGCCACGGTCATGGACGACTCGGCGTGATTCTTCTTCAATTCCTGCAGTTTCTTCGCCCGGTTGAGGCGGTCGAGCACGGCATCGCCCGGCCTGGCATGGGTGTAGAGCTCGGCGATATCCGGATGCGGCTCAGCCTTCCACGCGGCCTCCAGTATCTTGGAGCCCTTGCGCACGTCGTTTTGCCGGATAACCAGATCGGCGGCGATCACTGCCGCCGGCGCGAAATCCGGCGCCAGCTTGTTGGCTTCGAGCGCCGCGGTGCGGGCCGCGTTCGGGTCGCTGTCGACCAGCGCCTGCGCCTTGGCGGTGAGCAGCACGGCGCGGCGGCGGTTGGCCGCGTCGCGCTCGATCTGCCTTGTCGATTTCTGCGCCTCGACCAGCTTCAGCGCGCCGTCCCAGTCGCCGCGTTCGGTCAGCTCCTCGAGCGTCGATTCCGCCGCCCAGGCAAGCTGCGGCGCAACCGCCGCCGCACGGCCAGCATAGTGGCGCGCGGCATTGCGGTCGCCGAGGCGCTCGGCCTCGAGATAGAGCCCGCGCAGGCCGAGCAGCCGCATCTCGGGATCGTCGAGCATGCGCTCGAACTTTTCCCGCGCGCCTTTATGGTCGCCTTCGAGCAGCGAGGCCTGGGCGTCGAGCAGATTGATCAGCGGCTCCTGATCCGAGTTGATCAGCTTCACCGCCTCCTTGGTCTTCTTGCGCGCCAGCGCGCCGTCGCCGGCGCCGGCGGCGATCATGCCCGTCGACAGCGCCTGGTAGCCGCGGTCGCGGCGGCGCACCCGGAAATAGCGCGAGATCGTGTAGGGGCTGTTCCACAGCGACTTGATCAGCCACCAGACGATCATCACCGCGGCGACCACGGCGACGATCGCCACCGCCGCCACCATCAGCGTGATCTGGTACTGGTAGCCGTTGAAGGTAACGATCATGTCGCCCGGGCGGTCGGCCAGCCAGGCGAAGCCCAGTCCCAGCGCGAAGACGACGGCGAGGAAGACGAGGAGGCGGATCATCTTGTCGTCCTCACGTCTTCGTCGCGCCGGCAATCAGCGCTTCGAGCTGCTTTTCGACGTCCAGCCGCGCCTTCAGTTTGCCAGCAAAATCGGCGCCGGCCGCTTTCGCCGCGTCGGGCAGCGTATCGTATTCGCCGAGCGCCTTGGCGTAGTCGCCCTGGTTGACCGCCACTTCCATGCGGGCCACGGTTTCCGGCGCGCCCTTGCCTTCGATAGTCCCCACCGGCCGTACCTTGACCAGCGATTCCGCGCTCGACACCAGGCTCTGGAAGAAGCCGGCATTCTGGTCGACCGGTGTCGCCGCCTCGACCATGGCATTGGCGGCCGCATCGGCCTCCGAAGCGATGGTGGCGCGGGTCGGCACGCCCTTTTCGGCATAGGAGCGCAGCGCCGCGAGCTCCGGCGCATCCGGCGCGATCGCCGCGAACGTATCGAGCTCGGTCGCGAATGGCGCGCCGCGATCGAGCGCCGACTTCAGCGCCGAGGCCGCGATCGCCAGCGCGATCTTGGGCTGCGAGGCCTGCGCCTCGACCTTGCCGGAAAGCTGCGACACGGACTGTTCCAGCGCCGCGACCCGGCCGTCCTCGGCCTTGGCCGCGTCGCCGGTCGATTTCACCAGCGCGTCGAGCCCGGCGATCTTCTCGTTGAGCGGCCCGAGATCGACGGGCGCCACGCTGCCGTTCTTCTGCAGGCCGGCGACAGCCGTCTCGATCTGGCCGACCTTGTCGCCGAGCGCCTTGAGCGCGGCGCCGTCGCCGCTCTGTCCGGCCGAGGATTTCAGCGTCGCTACATCGGCCTTGACCTGGTCGAGCGCCGACGAAAGGCCGTCGACCTTGGCCGACGCACCCGTGTCGCCGCTTTCCTTCAGCGCCGCGATCTCGCTCTTCAGCGAAGCGATCTCGCCATTGACGCCATCGAGGGATCCGCCGCCCGAGCCTGGCGCGCCAAGCATGCCGACCGCCTGCAGCAGGCCGGCGCCGGCAAGCGCGATCACGCCGCCGATGACGCCCGCGGCGATGGCGTTGACGCCGGTTTTGCGCGAAGGCTGCGGCACGCGATCCTCGCTCCGTGTCTCGCTTGGCTTCTCTGTGGATGCGCCGGCGCCGGGCGCGGAGGCGTCCTCAAAATTATACTCGAAGCCCTTGGACTGGCTCTTCGACGCATCGGAACCGCCGGGGTACGGCGCCTCCGGCTCGTCCTTGCCGGCCTCGGGCCTGTCGGCCGCCGCCTGCGCGGCGTCGCTATGCTCCCACGGCTCGATATCGGCCTGCTCGGCATGGATCGGCTCTTCCGGCGCCTCCGGCTGCGAAGCGGCGGCGGCCTCTTGCGCCTTCGCCTCGTCGGTCTGCGCGGCCTCGGCCTCGGCCTTGGCGGCATCCTCGTCGGTGATTCGCGAGACGGCGCCGGGCTCGAGTTCGATGGTCACCGGCTCGCGCCGGGTCTTCGAATGTCGCATCTTCGGCGTCTTGACCATGCTTGGGCTCCGCAAAATGGCTTGAGGATGGATCAATGGGTCCAGAGCGTCAGGATGCTCTAGCACATCACCAAGCGGTGAAAAGGGGGCGGTGTGATGACGTGGCTCAGCCGGGCAGCGACAAAAGCGCCAGCAGCGCATCTTCCTCGGGCTTGGATGCGATGCGGATCGGTTGACGGACGATCCCCTGCAGCGGCTCGGCGACACGCGCCGAAAGCGCTAAAAATTCTGTTTTTCCAAAGAGATGCCGCAGGGCTGGCCGCGTTGCCAGGTCGACCAGCGCGGCACTGGCCTTGGCCGAATAGAGCAGCGCCGCCTCGACCGGCTGGCGCGACAGGCGGGCGACCACGTCGGCATCGCCATAGTCGACACCTGTCGTGTCGTAGGTCTCGATCGCCTGGACATGCACTGCCGCCGCCGCCAGCCGCCGCTCGAATACCGGGAAGCGGACGCGGCCGCACAGATAAACGATTGCCTTGCCGGCAAGGCCGCCGGCGATGGCGTCGGCCAGCGCTTCGGCGTCACCCGGACCTTCCGTGACGGAGAGGAACCCCGCCGCGCGGCAGGCTTCGGCCGTCCTTTTGCCAACCGCGTGGCAAGGCAGGCTCGCAAGCGCCGCGATCAGCGCCCCGGGCGCATGCCGCACCGCATTGGCGCTGGTGACGGCGACCGCGACGCTCTCGGCGCCGACGGTCGCCTCGGCCGGCAATGTCCTCGTCTCGGTCAATGGCAGCAGGATCGGCCGGAATCCCAAGGTTTCGAGGCGTCGTCCCGTGCGCGACGCGCCGGGCTCCGGCCTCGTCACCAGGACGCGGACCATGTCAGGCCCAGCCGTCGAAGAATTTAGCACCGGCCCTGGCGCGAACCGTCCGCGCGGCGTCCAGGCCGATCTCCGCCGCGTCCGCGGCCTCGCCGTCCAGCCGGACCTCATGCGATTCCGTGCCGTCGGGCGAGATGATCAGCCCGGCGAAGGACAGTTTCTCGCCCGAGACCGTCGCATGACCGGCGATCGGCGTGCGGCACGAGCCGTCGAGCGCGGCGAGGAAGGCGCGCTCGCAGGCCAGCGCCTGGCCGGTCGGCACGTGATGGATCGCCGCCAGCATTCTCTCGACGTCGCGGTCGCCGATACGGGTTTCGATGCCGATCGCGCCTTGCCCCGGCGCCGGCGGGAAAGCCTCCAGCGGCATCAGGTCGGTGACGACATGTTCGAGCCCGAGCCGCTTCAGCCCGGCATAGGCGAGGATGGTGCCCTCGGCGACGCCTTCGTCCAGCTTGCGCAGCCGCGTCTGCACATTGCCGCGGAACATCACCACCTCGAAATCCGGCCGCATCCGGCGAAGCAGCGCCTGGCGGCGAAGCGATGACGATCCGACGATCGCGCCATGCGGCAGGTCGGCGATCCGCTTCACCCTCTTGCCGATGAAGGCGTCGCGCGCGTCCTCGCGCGGCAGGAAAGTGGTAAGCTCCAATCCGACGGGCAGCACCGTCGGCATGTCCTTCGACGAATGCACGGCGATGTCGATGCGGCCATCGAGCAGCGCTTCTTCGATTTCCTTGGTGAACAGGCCCTTGCCGCCGGCTTCCGACAGCGGCCGGTCCTGGATGCGGTCGCCGCTGGTCGAGATCGGCATTACTTCGAATGCCTGCTCGGGCAGCCCATGCGCCTGCATCAGCCGCGCCCGCGTCTCATGCGCCTGGGCGAGCGCCAGCGGGCTGCCGCGTGTTCCGATTTTCAAAGTTTGCATGGCGCGCGGTCCGTGATAACCCCCGAGTGAACTCGAGGTCTGCCGAGATTCAAGGTCAGGCCGAGCCGAAAACGGTGGGTTTCGAGAACCGGAGCGGAGCGTACTTTTGGGTACGTGAGCACCGGAAGCGCAGAAACCCGCCATTTGCAGGCCGGCATCACCTGAATATCGACAGACCTCCGGCGACACAATCTTTGTGGACAGCGACCAATTGATCCGCGTTCTGGGCATTGAGACGAGTTGCGACGAGACGGCGGCCAGTGTGGTGGCGCTGGACGGCGGCTCCGCGCCCGAAATCCTGTCCAACATCGTGCTCAGCCAGATCGAGGAGCATGCGGCCTTCGGCGGTGTCGTGCCGGAGATTGCCGCGCGCGCCCATGTCGAGGCGCTGGACGGCATCATCGAGGCAGCACTTGCCGACTCGTCGGTCTCGCTCGACGAGGTCGACGCGATTGCCGCGACGGCGGGGCCGGGTCTGGTCGGTGGGCTGATCGTCGGCTTGATGACCGCCAAGGCGATCGCCGCCGCCGCCAACAAGCCGCTGATCGCCATCAACCACCTCGAAGGCCATGCGCTGACGGCGCGGCTGACCGACGGTCTCGACTTCCCCTATCTGCTGCTGCTCGTCTCCGGCGGCCACACCCAGATCGTCGCGGTGCGCGGCGTCGGCGATTACCAGCGCTGGGCGACCACCATCGACGATGCGTTGGGCGAAGCCTTCGACAAGACGGCCAAGATGCTCGGCCTGCCCTATCCCGGCGGGCCGAATGTCGAGAAGGCCGCCGCCAACGGTGATCCCCGCCGCTTCGCCTTCCCGCGCCCGATGAAGGGTTCTGCGCAGCCTGATTTCTCCTTCTCGGGCCTGAAGACGGCGGTGCGCCAGGCGGCGACCGCCATCGCGCCGCTCAGCGACAAGGACGTCGCCGATATCTGCGCCTCTTTCCAGGCGGCGGTGGCCGACGCATTGGGCGACCGTGTGGCGCGCGCGCTTGCCCGCTTCCGCCAGGAATTCCCCGGCCAGGCGAAGCCGGCGCTGGTCGTCGCCGGCGGCGTCGCCGCCAACCGCACCATCAAGGCAACGCTTGAAGCGCTTTGTTCGCAAGCCGGCTTCGCCTTCGTCGCGCCGCCGCAAAAGCTCTGCACCGACAATGCGGCGATGATCGCCTGGGCCGGCATCGAGCGGCTGCGCGCCGGCATCGCCGACGAAAACACCGCCGATTTCGTGCCGCGCTCGCGCTGGCCGCTCGACAGTGTTTCGGCACCCCTGGTCGGCTCGGGCCGGCGCGGGGCCAAGGCATGACCAAGAAAAGCACCAGCGGCTGGCGCGTCTCGGTGCTGGGCGGCGGCGCCTGGGGCACGGCGCTGGCGCTGGCCATGCTGCGCGCCGGCCATGATGTCCGGCTCTATGCGCGCGACGCCGAAACCGTTGCCGCCATCGCGCGCGGCGAGAACCCGCGCTACCTGCCTGGCATCAGGATCGAGCCTGGCATCACGGCCACCAGCGACATTGCCGCGGCGCTTGACGGCGCCGACTGCGTGCTCGCCGTGACGCCGGCGCAGTCGCTGCGCGCGGTTCTGGCCGATGCACGCAACCACGTCCCCGCAGGCGTGCCGCTGGTGCTTTGCGCCAAGGGCATCGAGCGCGACACCGGCGCGCTGCTGTCGGCGATCGTCGCTGAAAGCCTGCCGGGCAATCCGGTCGCGGCACTGTCCGGTCCGAGCTTCGCCAGCGATGTCGCGCGCGGCCTGCCGACGGCAGTCGTGGTTGCCGCTCGCGAAGGCGATCTTGCAGCGGAGCTCGCCGCGCGCTTCTCGGCGGAGAACCTGCGCTGCTATTCCAGCGACGACCTGATCGGCGTCGAGATCGGCGGCGCGCTGAAGAATGTCTTTGCCATCGCCGCCGGCGCCGTCACCGGCGCCGGGCTTGGGGCCAGCGCCCAAGCCGCCATGGTGACGCGCGGCTTCGTCGAATTGCGCCGCATCGGCGCCGCTTTCGGTGCCAGGCCGGAAACGCTGATGGGGCTTTCCGGCCTGGGCGACCTCTTGCTCACCTGTTCGTCATCGCAGTCGCGCAACTTTGCCTATGGCCTGGCGCTGGGCCAGGGCAAGCCGCTTGCCGGCCTGCCGCTGGCCGAAGGCGTGCCGACGGCCGGCATTGCCGCCCGAATCGCCGCCGAGCGCGGCATCGAGGCCCCGATCATCTCCGCCGTCGCCGCCATCCTCGACGGTAAGATAACCATCGGCCAAGCCGTGACCGCGCTGATGACACGCCCGCTCAAAACCGAAACCGACATCTGAACCCATCGGAGTTGAAAAATGCTGTTTGCGTTGATTTGCAAGGACAAGCCCGGCAGCCTGCAGCTGCGTGTCGATACGCGGCCGGCGCACGCGGCGTTCCTGGAAGGCTTGATCAGCGAAGGCAGGCTTGCCTTTGCCGGCCCCTTCCTCGACGCCGACGGCAAGCCGGACGGCAGCCTGGTGATGATCGAGGCGCCGGACATGGCTGATGCCCAAGCGTTGGCCGCCGCCGATCCTTACGCCAAGGCCGGCCTGTTCGAAAGCGTCCAGATCCGTCCGTGGAACTGGGTCTTCCAGAAGCCCGCCGGCGCATGATCCTTCGCTGCTCTCGCCGCAGCGATGGCGAGAGAGTAAGCATAGACGGGAACGCCATGCGTGGCGGTGCGACAAAGCGATGGGACAAACGATATGAACTACTGGCTGTTCAAGTCCGAACCCTCGGTCTTTTCCTTCGATGCGCTGAAGGCCAAGGGCAAGGCCGGCACGCAGTGGGACGGCGTGCGCAACTACGCCGCCCGTAACAACATGAAGGCGATGCAGATCGGCGATCTCGGCTTCTTCTATCATTCCAATGAGGGGCTCGACATCGTCGGCATCGCCGAGGTCTGCGCGCTGGCCCATCCCGACACCACGACGGACGATCCGCGCTGGGAATGCGTCGACATCCGCGCTTACAAGGACGTGCCGAAGCCGGTGACGCTGGAACAGGTCAAGGCCAATCCCAAGCTCGCCGAGATGGCGCTGGTTCGGCTCGGCCGGCTTTCCGTTCAGCCGGTGACGCTGGCCGAATGGAAAGAGGTCTGCCGCATGGCCGAACTCAACCCGGCGCCGTGACGAAGCTCACACCGAAGAGCGCGAAAAAATTCATCCTCGACAACACGGCGCTGATGGCGCCGCCGCATGTGCCGGAAGTGCTTTTGCACCTCGCCGACGAGGCGCATGATCTGTGGCTGCGCACCGAAGAGGAGCTGGCCGAGATCGGCCTGCCGCCGCCTTTCTGGGCCTTTGCCTGGGCCGGCGGCCAGGGTCTCGCCCGCTATGTGCTCGACCATCCCGGAACCGTGCGCGGCAAACGGGTGCTCGACTTCGCTTCCGGTTCCGGCCTCGTTGCCATCGCGGCGGCGAAAGCCGGCGCGGCAAAGGTGATCGCCGCCGACATCGATCCGTTTTGCGAGACGGCGATCGCGCTCAACCTCGAAGCCAACGCCGTCGAAGCGCAAATCCTCGGTACGAATTGTGTCGGCTCCGACGATGGCTGGGACGTCGTGCTTGCCGGCGACGTCTTCTACGACAAGGCTTTCGCCGACAGCTTGCTGCCCTGGTTCAAATCCCTGAACGCGCGCGGCGCCGAGATCCTCGTCGGCGATCCGGGTCGCGCCTATCTCCCCAGCATCGGGTTGGAATCGCTGGCCGTTTACCAGGTTCCTGTGACGCGCGTGCTGGAGGACGCCGAGGTCAAGCGCACGACTGTCTGGCGCCTTGCTTGACGGAATGGCCGAACAAGCGTTCCATCGCTATCGACTTGGAGGGGAAAGCATGGATTTTTCGGTCGTGAACTGGCTGGCGGTGATCGCCGCCGCTGTCGTGGCATGGTTGTTCGGCGCCGCCTGGTACATGGGCTTGAGCAAGCCCTGGCTGAAGGCGGCCAAGCTCGACCCCGCGACCATGAAACGCTCGGCCGTTCCCTTCATCGTCAGCTTCGTCGCCGAGCTTATCATGGCGCTTGTCCTGACACTGGTGGTGGGCGCGATAACCGGCGGCGAGCCCAACCCGATCGCGGGACTGCTGTTCGGCTTCGTGCTCTGGCTCGGCTTCATCGCCACCACGCTCACCGTCAACCACCGCTACGAGGGCTTCGGCTGGGCCCTGACACTGATCGATGCCGGCCACTGGCTGGGCGTGATGTTGATCATCGGCGCCGTCATCGGCTGGTTCGGCGCACCCGCCGCCCCCGCGGGCTGACCATAATAGTCTATGTCGGCGTCCTCGCCGCTTCCTCGGTAAGCCATTCGCGGAAGGCGGCGATGCGCGCGTCGTCCTTCGCGGCCTCGGGGTAGACCAGGAAATAGGCGAAGTCCGGCGCGACCTTGATGCCGAGCTCGAAAGGGCGCACCAGCCGCCCTTGCGAAAGGTCGTTTGCCACCATGGCGAAATCGGCCAGCGCCACCGCGTTGCCGTCGAGCGCCGCCTGCGTGGCATCCGTCGAGGACCTGAACACCAGCGTGCGGCTGTCGTCGAAATCGTCGACGCCGGCCGCCTGCATCCACATGCGCCAGTTCGGCCATGTCACGCCCTGCCGCGACCATTCGATATGCGCAAGCGTATGGTTGAAGAGATCGCGCGGCTCCTTCAGCGGCGGACCCGAGGCAAGGAGTGCCGGGCTGCACACCGGGATGATGATGTTTTCGAACAGCCGGTGCGCGGTGAGCCCCGGATATCTGCCGGTGCCGAAGCGGATGCCGACATCGACGTCGTCAAGGTCGAAATCCCGTACATCGTAGGTGATGTCGAAACGCAGCTCGACGCCCGGCTTCTGCTTGCGGAAATCGTCGACCCGCCGCATCAGCCATTTCGTCGCGAACTGCGCGTCGAGCGTCACCTTCAGCAGCGCCGTGCCGCGCGTCATCTTGCGGGCGCGGCTGACGGCGCGGTTCAACAGGTCGAGCGCATCGACCGAGGCCTCCAGCAGCACGCTGCCTGCCTCGGTCAGCCGGATGGTGCGGCTGGTGCGCGTGAACAGCACAAGGTCGAGCTGATCCTCGATTTCCTTGATCTGGTGGCTGACCGCCGCCGGGGTCAGGCCGAGCTCGTCGGCGGCGCGGGTGAAGTTGAGATGCCTGGCGGCCGCTTCGAACGTCCGCAGCGCACGCGTTCCCGGCAGCAGCTTGGACATGAGATCTCCAAATAAAACTTGATAATCGAAAAAGAACTACTCGTTTCTCGTTTGTTTTTCAATCCGGCATGATGGCTTCATCGAAACACTATCAAACCGGATTTGATATCCGGAGAACACGGATAGAGCCATGTCTGAGATCGCCCTGAAGTCCTGCACCTCCCTGGAACGCCCCTCCGGCCTAACCCTTTGGCTGCGTTCGGCACGCGATTGGCTGCGCCAGGCCCGGGTCGCCGCCCGACTGCCCCACGAGTCAGTCGAAGACCTCTCCAGCAGCCAGTTGCGCGACATCGGCGCCGGGCGCCGGGATGTGGCAAAGGCGATGGACCGGGAGCTTCGCGAGATCGGCCTGCTCGGCACGGGCTGGCAGAAACCGGGAAAGAGCAGTAGGGATTAGGCAGTAGGCAATAGAAAGAGAGCCCTACTGCCTACTGCCTACTGCCTACTGCCTACTGCCTACTGCCTACTGCCTACTGCCTACTGCCTACTGCCTATCTAACTACCCGCACCACCGTCCTGTCCGACAGCAACGGAAGCAGCCTCGCCATGGTCCGCGCCGTCACCGCCACGCAGCCTTGCGTCGGCGTGAAGCCCGGCCGGGCCAGATGGAAGAAGATCGCGCTGCCGCGGCCGCGCCGGCGTGGCGCGATGTTCCAGTCGAGCACCAGGCAGACATCGTAGAGCCGGTCGCAGCGCCGCATCCGCTCATGGCTCGCGCCATAGGGGATCTTCACCGGCCGGTTGTAATTGCGGTCGTCCGGCACCTCGCACCAGCCGAGATCCGGACCGATCGGCGCCATCGGCAGCCTCGTCCTGCGCCCGCCCGCGAAATGATCGCCCCGAAAATAGCCTGACAGGATGCGCATCGACGCCAACGGCGTCGCGCCGTCCCCTTCATGCTTGTTGGCGGTGATGCCGCCGCGCCCCAAAGCGCAGGGAAACACCGTTTTGCCGGCCTGCAGGAATCCTTGCGCCGGATTGCCGGGCCGTGCGCGCACGACCAAAACACGCAAGGCTTTCGGCAAAAATGCGGCCGCCTCATTGCGCGCGCGTTTTTTCTTGTATGATTGTCTCACGGAACAAATCACTGTGATCGGCTGTTGCGCCGGTGAGCTTCCGCATAAATGGGGGGAGGTCAACTGAATATTCTTTTTAAAACAACGGATTGATCCATGACATCACGCACCATCCTGATCGTCGATGATGACGACGACCTGCGCGCCACCCTGGTCGAGCAACTGGCGCTCTACGAAGAATTCGACGTCCAGCAGGAATCGACCGCCGCAAAAGGCGTTGCCGCGGCGCGCGGCGGCGTCGTCGACCTGCTCATCATGGATGTCGGCCTGCCCGACATGGATGGCCGCGAGGCGGTGAAAATCCTGCGCAAGGGCGGCTACAAGGCGCCGATCATCATGCTGACCGGCCATGACACCGATTCCGACACGATTCTGGGTCTCGAGGCCGGCGCCAACGATTATGTGACCAAGCCTTTCCGCTTCGCCGTGCTGTTAGCCCGCATCCGCGCCCAGCTTCGCCAGCATGAGCAGAGCGAGGACGCGACCTTCTCCGTCGGCCCCTATACGTTCAAGCCCAGCCAGAAGCTGCTGATTGATCCGCGCGGCGCCAAGGTGCGGCTGACCGAGAAGGAAGCCTCGATCATCAAGTATCTCTACCGCGCCGACCAGAAGGTGGTGACGCGCGACGTGCTGTTGGAAGAGGTCTGGGGCTACAATTCCGGCGTCACCACGCACACGCTGGAGACCCATGTCTACCGGTTGCGCCAGAAGATCGAGCGCGATCCTTCCAATGCCGAAATTCTTGTGACAGAAAGCGGCGGCTACAAGCTGGTTCCTTAAACATTCATGATCTAGAGCAATTCCAGGAAAAGTGTGAGGCGGTTTTCCGTCCGGAATTGCGCCGAAACAAACGGAATGAGCGGTCGGGGCGGGACCGCTTCGGGTGCGATCCTGGTGCTGGAGGGTGATGGATCGGCTCGTTGCACGCATCGCACGATGCACGGTGGAGCGTTTCTCGCGCGCCCAGGAGGGCGCGCCGCTCCAAAGGAGGGACTGGACTGACCGCTCGGGGACACAGCTAGGATGGCGCTGGATGACGACATCCAAATCCTGTCCAGCGTGAAGCTTTTCCAGGGCTTCACGCAGGAACAGCTGCGCTTGCTCGCCTTCGGCGCCGAGACCACCGTGCTCCAGGCCGATCATAAGCTCTACCGCGAGGACGACGTCGCTGACTCTGCCTACATTGTAGTCAGCGGCTTGATCGCACTCTATCGGGAGCTGGGCGGTGAACGCGTCCCGATCGGTACGGCAGGCCCGGGCACCATGCTGAGCGAACTGGCGCTGATCGCCGACACCAACCGGCTGACCAGCGCCTCCGCTGCGGTCGATTCGGAGGTGATCCGGCTGAGCCGCAAGATGTTCCGCCGCATCCTGGAGGAGTATCCGGACCTCGCCGTGCAACTGCACGCGCGCGTCCTGGAGGAATTTCAGCAGATGATCGCCCGCATCGAGGAATTGGCGCCGCGGTTTACGGGTTAGCGGTAGGCGTCGGCCAGAGAGCGCCTTCGTCATTCTAGGGTCTGCGCGCGTCGCTTCGCTCCTTGCTCCGCCCTAGAATGACGACCGCAAAGGCAGGCGCCCCTCCCGCCGTCCCACGCTAATCCAGGTCGAACCGTGCAATAACCGGCACATGATCGGACGGCTTCTCCCAGCCGCGCGCCGCCTGCAGGATCTCGTAGCCGGTGAAGCTCGGCACCAGATTGGCTGACGACCACACGTGATCGAGCCTGCGCCCCCTGTTGGAGGCTTCCCAGTCCTTCGCGCGGTAGCTCCACCAGGTGTAGAGTTTCTGCTCGGCGGGCACGTTGAGCCGCATCAGGTCGACCCAGCCGCCGGCCTCGCGCATTGCCTCGAAATTTGTCGTCTCGACCGGCGTATGGCTGACGACGTTGAGCAATTGCTTGTGCGACCAGACGTCATGCTCCTGCGGCGCGATGTTCAGGTCGCCGACCAGGATCGACGCGGATAGCTCGTCCTGGCTCGCCGGCATGCCGTTCATCTCATGGACGAAATCGAGCTTGTGCCTGAATTTGCGGTTGATCTCCGGGTCCGGCTCGTCGCCGCCGGCCGGCACGTAGAAATTGTGCACCAGCACCGACTTGCCGCCAGCCTGCACCCTGACCGACAGATGCCGGCTGTCGTCGATCTCGCAGAACCGCCGCTTCTCGACCAGCTCGATAGGACGGCGGGCGACGGTGGCGACGCCGTGATAGCCCTTCTGGCCGTGGAACAGGATGTGCTCGTAGCCCGCCTTGCGGAAGGCTTTTTCCGGGAACAGCTCGTCGGGAACCTTGGTCTCCTGCAGGCACAGCACGTCGGGCGCGTGCTCTTTCAGGAGCCGCTCGACGATCGGCATGCGCAGGCGCACGGAGTTGATGTTCCAGGTGGCGATGGTGAAGGGCATGCGGCGGAATCCAGGACGGCGAAAGTCGCCGCACTAGTGCCAGCCAAGCGCGACAAAAACAAGCTAAGCGACAACGGCCGGGTCAGCGCTGCCCCTCTTTGCTCTGCCGGGCATCTCTCCTCGTAAACGGGGAGAAAGAGCTTATCTGGTTTTCGTATTCAGCTCGCGGTTCGCGGTATAGTCGATGGCAAACGTGTCCGGCGGGAAGCTGACGCCTTCCTTGGTGTTGAAGATCATCACCGTGGTGTCCTTGCCTTGAGCATCGGTGATCGTCCACTGGCGCAGATCATAGGTCTTCGGGTCGAACATCATGGTGATCATCGCATTGCCGAAGACCGACTTGTCGGAAAGCTTGATGGTGGTCAGGTCGTCCTCTTCCTTGATGGCCTTGACGCGCCCGCCGGAGAGATCGATCCGGTCGTCGAGCAGCAGCTTCAGCGGCGTCTTCGACAGCGGATAGAGGTCGGAGGTGTTGAGCTTCTTGTTGAGGATCACCACCGACTTGCCGTCGGAGATGACGCGGAAGTTCGAGGAGCCGTCATAGTTGAAGCGGATCTTGCCCGGGCGTTCGAGGAAGAACTTGCCGCCGGTCTGCTCGCCTTTCGGGCCGAACTGGACGAACTCGCCGCTCATCGACTTCACCGAGGAGAAATGGTCGGCGATCTTCTGCGCCGCCGGCGGTACGGCGGCCTGCGCCGCGGCCACGAGCTGGTAGCCCGGGACGAGGTTGAGAGCGGCGGCTCCGCCAAGCATCAGGCCGAGGCCGAGGACCTGGCGGCGGGTGATGGCGAATTCTGTCTGGGTCTTCATGCCGGTCGCTTCCTGTGATTCGTGTCGTCGCAGTTTCTGGACTCCCACTAGGGCTTAAGTTTGGCGGGTGCGCGACAGGTCCGTCGGATATGCGCAGGCGACAGCCCATCGCACAAACGCACAAAGTGATTTCAAGTTGCTTGCTGACCCGTTTCGGCGTCTCGCCGGGCCAGGGTTTATCGAGATTCAGGTCAGGCCGAGACGAAAATGGTGACTTCCGAGAACCGGCCTACGCCGACCGTAGCCTTCATAGAGCGGAGACACTTATGAGAGCTTCGGCCGGCGAAGGCCGGAGCGGAGCGTACTTTTCGTACGTGAGCACCGGAAGCGCAGGAAGCCGCCATTTGCAGGCCGGCCTCACCTGAATATCGACAAACCCTAGAACTTGTCCTCTTCGGTTGGCACCAGTATTTCGCGTTTGCCGGCATGGTTGGCCGGGCCGACAATGCCTTCCTTCTCCATCTTCTCGATGATCGAGGCGGCGCGGTTGTAGCCGATGCCGAGCCGGCGCTGGATGTAGCTGGTCGAGGCCTTGCCGTCGCGCAGCACCACCGCAACCGCCTGGTCGTAAGGATCGTCGGAATCCTCGAAATTGCCGCCGCCGCCGGAGCCGCCCTTGCCCGACGGACCGTCCTCGTCGTCTTCCTCGTCATCCTCGGTGATGGCGTCGAGATATTCCGGCACGCCCTGCAGCTTCAGATGCCCGACGACCTTCTCGACCTCGTCGTCCGACACGAACGGGCCGTGCACGCGCTGGATGCGGCCGCCGCCGGCCATGTAGAGCATGTCGCCCATGCCGAGCAGCTGCTCGGCGCCCTGCTCGCCGAGGATCGTGCGGCTGTCGATCTTCGACGTCACCTGGAAGGAGATGCGGGTCGGGAAATTGGCCTTGATGGTACCGGTGATGACGTCGACCGACGGGCGCTGCGTCGCCATGATGACATGGATGCCGGCCGCGCGCGCCATCTGCGCCAGGCGCTGCACCGCGCCCTCGATATCCTTGCCGGCCACCATCATCAGGTCGGCCATCTCGTCGATGATGACCACGATATAGGGCATCGGCTCGAGATCGAGATCCTCGGTCTCGTAGATCGCCTCGCCGGTCTGGCGGTCGAAGCCGGTCTGCACCGTGCGCGAGATCTTTTCGCCCTTCTTCTCGGCCTGTTGGACGCGCGCGTTGAAGCCGTCGATGTTGCGCACGCCGACCTTGGACATCTTGCGATAGCGGTCCTCCATCTCGCGCACCGTCCATTTCAGCGCGACGACAGCCTTCTTGGGATCGGTGACGACCGGCGTAAGCAGATGCGGGATGCCGTCATAGACCGAGAGTTCGAGCATCTTCGGGTCGATCATGATCAGCCGGCATTCCTGCGGCGTCAGCCTGTAGAGCAGCGAAAGGATCATGGTGTTGATGGCGACCGACTTGCCCGAGCCGGTGGTGCCGGCGACCAGCACGTGCGGCATTTTGGCGATGTCGACGATGACCGCCTCGCCATTGATGGTCTTGCCCAGCGCCAGCGCGAGCTTCGCCTTGGTCGTCTCGAAATCGCGGCTGGCCATGATCTCTCTGAGATAGACCGTCTCGCGCTTGGCGTTGGGCAGCTCGATGCCGATGGCGTTGCGGCCGGGCACGACGGCGACGCGGCAGGCGATCGCGCTCATCGAGCGGGCGATATCGTCGGAAAGGCCGATGACGCGCGAGGACTTGATGCCGGGCGCCGGCTCCAGCTCGTAGAGCGTGACGACGGGACCGGGGCGGACATGGATGATCTCGCCCTTGACGCCGAAATCCTCCAGCACGCCTTCGAGCAGGCGCGCGTTCTGCTCCAGCGCGTCCTTCGACAGGCTTGGATCCTTGGCGACGTTCTTCGGCTCGGACAGGAAATGCAGCGACGGCATCTCGAACATGTCGGAACCGATCAGCGAGGTCTGCGCCTCGCGCTGGACGCGCGCGCCCGGCACCGGTCGCGCCGCCGGCGCGGCGACGCGGGTGGCAGCATCGGAGCGGAAATTCTGCACCTTGGCGCCTGCGCTGCGCCGCTGGGCGGGCGCTTCGTCGTCGAAATCGTCGAGGTAGACGTCTTCGTCCTGTTCGTCGTCGAAGATATCCTGGTCGGCCGGATCGACTGAAACGCTTCGGTCATTGACCATGGCGGCGAAGAATTCCGGCTCGACGCGGGCGCGGCCGCCGGGGCTCATGCGGGCTTCGGCGAACTCGGCCGATTCGACCCGCTCGGCGGCGCGCCGCCAGGCGCTGGCCTTGGGCTCCATCGGCGGTTCGAATTCGTCGCGCTCCCGCCTGCGGCGCTCGGCGCGGAGATGCAGGAAGGCGCGGAACGACAGCCACCAATGGGTAATGGCGCCGAGCGCCAGTATTCCTTCGTCGCCTTCGTCCTCATCCTCGTCGAACAGCATCTCGTCCTGCTCGCGCGGATCGGGCCGGGCGGCGCGCTCCATGACGGCAAAGCCGTTCTTGCGCGCGATCAGCGCCGAGCCGTAGGCGAACAGCCACAACATCGGCGCTGCGAGGATGACCGCTATGATGCTGGCGAACAGGCCTTTCGGATAACCGCCGACCGCGATGCCCGGGATTTTCAGCACCATGTCGCCGAACACGCCGCCGAGGCCGGTGGGCAGCGGCCAGGTGTTTGGCGGCGTCACGCAGCCGGCGATGGCCGCGGCGAGAAGCGCAAAGCCGAACCACGCGAAGCCGCGCTTCGGCAATTTGTCGACCCCGCGCGCGGAAAACAAAAGGAAGCCCCAGATCACCGCCGGCACCAGCCCGGCGACGGCGGCAAGGCCGAAGAACTGCATGGCGAGGTCGGAGAACACCGCGCCGGCATAACCCATGGCGTTGGTGACGACATTGCTGGTGGCGTGCGAGAAGCTCGGATCGGCGACGTTCCATGTGGCCAAGGCCGCGATGCCGAAGGCGGTGAACAGGAACAGCCCGGCGCCGACCAGCCGCCCGACCTGGCGCCGCGCGAATGCCTGGATGCCGTGCCCCGTATCGGTCAGCGCGAGCGGTGCTGAGGCGCCTGAACGCATGCTCTTCCCCGTGATCGTTGCCTGGCCGGGCGCATGGCGCATTCCGGCAGATTCGAACGCCAGACTATCGGGGGGAAGGTTAAGGCCGCATTAACCATGGCCCTTTACCGGGCCTCGGCTCGAACAAAGATGGCAGGCCTCGCGGCCCGCCACCCTGTGTCCTGAAACGACGAAGCGATCGGGCCCTAACGGACCCGACCTGCCGCAAATCACCTGTTGCCAGCGTAGGTTACCAGATTGCCGCAGAACTCGGCGTGAGGCTTGCTCATCGCCGCGTCCTGGCATTCCTTCATCATCATGTCCTGCTTGTCCTTGGGCATCGCCGCCCAGGCTGCTTTGAAGTCAGCCTCGGACTTCATCGTCTTCATGCTGGAATCGGTGAAGAACGGGGCCATGTTGGCCGGCTCATCGAGAGCACCGGCAAGTGCAACGCCGCTGATCATCGAAAGAGCCATTGCTCCCAGGAAGATGTTCTTGATGTTCATCAGTTGGTTCCTTCCCTCTTGTTTGGCGGGCGCCTGGATGACGCTCGCTTTCCCATTACGGAATCTGGAGGGTCGATGTTTCACATGGGCTCGATCAAGTGAATGTGATCGAAGCTTCGCCTGGCAGGCGTCGAACAAAAAAGAGGCCCGGAAGGTTGTTCCGGGCCTCAAGGCGTGAGCCCCTTTGGGAAGCGTCACGACGGGATCTTGGGAGGAATTCGGGCCGGCGGGAGGAGGATCCGCCGGCCCCTGACGAAGACGGCCTTACGGCACCACTTCGCCGTGCTGGGTGACGTCGAGGCCTTCCACCTCTTCCTGGGTCGACGGACGCAGGCCGACCAGGGCCTTGACGATGTAGAGGATCACGAAGGTGGCGATCGCCGTCCACAGGATGGTGAAGACGATGCCGTAGAGCTGCTTGCCCACCGAAGCGTCCTTGCCAAGGGCGTTGATGGCCGGATCGGCCAGCGCGCCGGTGAGCAGGGCGCCGACGATACCGCCGATGCCATGCACGCCGAAGGCATCGAGCGAGTCGTCATAGCCGAGCGCATGCTTGAGCTTGACCGCCGAGAGGTAGCAGACCACGCCGGCGATGATGCCGACGATGAAGGCGCCGGTCGGGTTGACGAAGCCGGAAGCCGGCGTCACCGCGACGAGGCCGGCGACGGCGCCCGAGATGATGCCGAGAACCGAAGGCTTCTTGGCGACGATCCATTCGGCGAACATCCAGGCCAGCGCCGCGGCGGCGGTGGCGACCTGGGTGTTCATCATGGCAGCACCCGCGAGGCCGTCTGCGGCGAGTTCCGAACCGGCGTTGAAGCCGAACCAGCCGACCCACAGCAGCGAGGCGCCGATGACGGAATAGACCAGGTTGTGCGGCGCCATGTTGGTGGTGCCGTAGCCTTCGCGCTTTCCGAGAACCAGCGCGCAGACCAGGCCCGCGACACCGGCGTTGATGTGGACGACCGTGCCGCCGGCGAAGTCGAGCACGCCGGCCGCGCCAAGGAAGCCGCCGCCCCACACCCAGTGCGCGATCGGCGCATAGACGAAGACCAGCCACAAGCCCATGAAGATTAGCAGCGCCGAGAATTTCATACGCTCGGCGAAGGCGCCGGCGATCAGCGCCGGCGTGATGATGGCGAAGGTCATCTGGAACATCGAGAAGACGAACTCGGGGATGTTCGAGACACCCGGCAGCCAAAGCGTCGAGACGGTGATGCCATGGTGGAAGAACCGCGAGAAGCCGCCGATATAAGCATTCAAGCTGGTGGATTCATTGGTCGTGAAGGCCAGCGAATAGCCGAACATGAACCACAGCACCGTCACCAGGCAGGTGATGGCGAAGCTCTGCATGATGGTGGCGAGCACGTTCTTCTTACGCACCATGCCGCCGTAGAACAGCGCCAGGCCGGGGATGGTCATCATCAGCACCAGCGCCGTCGAGGTCAGCATCCAGGCGGTGTTGCCGGTGTCGAGCGCCGGCGCCGGCGCGGCGGGCGCCGCGGCGGTGGCTGCCGGGGCGGCTTCCTGCGCGATGGCGGCGACGGTGCTCATGGCCACGAGCGCGAGCGAAGCGGCCGCGCGTCCCGTCGTCTTCAAGGTGGAAGGAATATTCATTGAACTCTCCGTTGGAATGGATGGTCGCCGCTTAGAGCGCGTCGGTGTCTGTTTCGCCGGTGCGGATGCGTACCGCCTGGTCGATGCCGAAGACGAAGATCTTGCCGTCGCCGATCTGACCGGTCTTGGCGGCCGCGGTGATGGCTTCGACGGCCTTGTCGACCATGTCGGCGCCGACGGCGACCTCGATCTTGATCTTGGGCAGGAAGCTGACTGCGTATTCCGCGCCGCGATAGATTTCGGTATGCCCCTTCTGACGCCCGTAGCCTTTGACCTCGGTGACGGTCAGGCCCTGGATGCCGACGGCGGTTAGCGCTTCGCGCACCTCGTCGAGCTTGAACGGCTTGATGATTGCCATCACGATTTTCATAAGGTTTCACCCTTTGCTGTTGCGGTCCCCCGCGTTTGCACACCTTCACCGATCCCGAGGAGCCGGAGAGTGCCCGACAGGATTCAAGCTCCGTGCCAATTGCCGAAGCAGGGTGTTAACCTGTTGTAAACAAAGAGAATGGGCAATCGGTGCACATCATTCGCGCACGGGCATGGCAGCATGCCTGCTTATAAAATAGGCAAAAAATCGAAAATGCACGTATTCCAGGCAATTGCCTGAAGCCGGCTCAGCGTTTCAGCCGGATCAGGCCTTCCTGGGCGACCGAGGCGATCAGTGTCCCATCCCGCGCGAACAGCGAGCCGCGGGTGAAGCCGCGCGACCCTTGCGTCGACGGGCTGTCCTGATTGTAGAGGATCCAGTCGTCCAGCGAATGGCTGCGGTGGAACCACATGGCGTGGTCGAGGCTGGCGGCCTGGATGTCGCGGTCGAAAATGGCGCGGCCATGCGCGAAGGTCGAGGTGTCGAGCAGCGTCATGTCGGAGAGATAGGCGAGCACGGCCGCCTGAATGGCGCGGTCTTCCGGCACCGGGCCGGTGGTGCGGATCCAGATATTCTGCTGCGGCTCTAGCTTCTCGCGGCTCGTGTAGTGCTTCAGCATCACCGGCTTCATCTCGATCGGCCGGTCGCGCTCCCAGTAGCGCCTGATGCCTTCCGGCACCGCCTCGCCGAACTTGCCGAGCAGCTCGCGTTGTGTGAGCAGCGTGTCGGGCGCCGGCACGTCGCGCGGCATCGGCAGCTGATGCTCGAGCCCGACCTCGTCCTGCTGGAAGGACGCCTCCAGCGAGAAGATCGCCTGGCCATGCTGGATCGCCACCACCCGGCGCGTGGTGAAGGAGCCGCCGTCGCGGATGCGGTCGACCTCGTAGACGATCGGCAGCTTGGTGTCGCCCGGCCGCATGAAATAACCGTGCAGCGAATGCACGTGACGCTCCGGCTCGACGGTGCGCTGCGCGGCGACCAGCGCCTGGGCGATGGTCTGGCCACCGAACACGCGCTGCCAGTCGACCTTGGGGCTGCGACCACGATACAGATTGTGTTCGAGCTGTTCGAGGTCGAGAATGTCGAGAAGCTCGTCCATGGCCGCTGTCATGTTTGAAATCCTTCGAGGATATGCCATGGCCGGTTTCGGACAGGACGTGCGGGCAGTCAAGGCCGCAAGCGGCGGCCGGCCGAAGCCGTGAAAGGATGATGCCATGGTCGACCGCAAGCCGGACGGAGCAGGGGCCAATGGGAAGCGCGAGGCTCTGGACGTGCTCATCGCCGGCGCCGGCTATGTCGGCCTCACCGCGGCCGTATCGCTGAAGCAGGCGCGGCCGGGCCTCGCCATCGCCGTCGTCGACGCGGCCCCTGCCGGCGTCTGGCAACGCGACGGCCGCGCCTCGGCCATAGCGGCGGCGGCCAACCGCATGCTGGAGCAGCTCGGCGTCTGGGAAGAGATCGCACCGGAAGCGCAGGCGATCACCGAAATGATCATCACCGATTCGCGCGCCGCCGACCCGGTGCGTCCGGTGTTCCTGACCTTCGACGGCGAGGTGGCGCCCGGCGAGCCCTTCGCCCACATGGTCGCCAACCGCGACCTGAACGGCGCGCTGCGCCGCCGCGCCGAAAAGCTCGGCATCGACATCATCGAAGGCATGGCGGTCAGCGCCTTCGATGTGAACGGCGCCGGCATCACCGTGCACCTGGCCGACGGCGCCGCGCTGAAGGCGCGGCTGCTGGTCGCCGCCGACGGCGTCAACTCCAGGCTGCGCGACATGGCCGGCATCAAGACCGTAAAATGGGAATACGGCCAGTCCGGCATCGTCTGCACGGTGGCGCATGAGCGCCCGCACAATGGCCGCGCCGAGGAGCATTTCCTGCCGGCCGGCCCGTTCGCGACGCTGCCGCTGAAGCCGGACAAGGATGGCACCAACCGTTCGTCGATCGTCTGGGTGGAGCGCACGCAAGATGCCAAGGCGCTGGTCGACGGCGACGAGTTCGTCTTCGAGCACGATCTGGAGCAGCGCTTCGGCCTGAAGCTCGGCGAGATCCGAGTCGCCGACAAGCCTCGCGCCTGGCCGCTCGGCCTGACGCTCGCCCGCGCCTTCGTCGCGCCGCGCTTCGCGCTGGCCGGCGACGCCGCCCACGGCATCCACCCGATCGCCGGCCAGGGCCTCAATCTCGGCTTCAAGGATGTCGCGGCGCTCGCCGAAGTCGTGGTCGAGGCCGACCGGCTCGGCCAGGACATCGGCGCGCTCGACGTGCTCGAGCGCTACCAGCAATGGCGCCGCTTCGACACGCTGCAGATGGGCGTCACCACCGACGTTTTGAATCGGCTGTTCTCCAACGACCTCGGCCCGCTGCGCGCCGTACGCGATCTCGGCCTAGGGCTGGTCGAGCGCATGCCGAGGCTGAAAGAATTCTTCATCCGCCAGGCTTCGGGGCTGACCGGCGAAACCCCACGACTGTTGAAGGGCGAGGCGATCTGAGCGTTTGCCGATTGGCGTAGGCCTTCGACATAGAATGACGAGGCGAGAGGCGTTTCGGCCAATTGTGAGGCAGGCGATCCCGCCGCCGCAGCTTCGGCTTAATGCATGTCGCGCAAAAGTGACCTCGGTTTTGCGACAACGACATGCATCAAGCAACGACCTAAAGCGCGTCGCCTGAATCCGCTTCAGCGCGACGCGTTTTAGTTCACTTCAAAGCCCAGCTTCTGCCGCAACCTCAGCATCCGCTGGTCGGCGATCTTGAGGCTCTGCCCGCCGCCCTGCGCGACCCGGTCCATCATCCTGAGCAGGTCGTCCCGCTCATGCGGATCGAGGCGTTCGCGCAGGAACGGCGCCAGCTTGTCGATGACGAGCGTCGTGTCGTCGACCTGAGAAGCCGCCCATTTGGCGTAGACGACCGCCTCGTCGGTCTTCTTCGCATTCTCGGCGATCCGCGCGATCACCTCGCGGATGACCGCCTCGCGCTGCGGCAGGACCGGGCCGTGCTCCGAGACGATCGCGGTGATCAGCGTCGCCGCCGCCACCACCGGATCGTCGATCGCCGTCAGCGGCGAGAGCGCGGCCTGGTTGCGCAATTTCTTGCGGCGGATGTTGCCCTGGACGCGTCCGACGACATCGGCGACCTCGCGCGCGGCGTCGCTCATATATTTCAGCCGGTACCACCAGATGGCGGCCGCTCCGAGCAGGCCGAGGATGGCGATCAGGAAAGGCATGCCGAATTCCCCCCGAAATCGCGGCGACAATAAGAGAAGTGCGGCCCTGCTTCAACACGCAACGGTTGCGACAGGTGAAGAAACGTGAAGATGTGATCGCGCAAGGGACAGCGCCAGCCGCGCCGGATCCATACCAGGCTTATGACCCCGGTATGTCGTAGATCGCCCTGACCTCGACGGTGCCGAGCTCGGCCAGCGGAACGCGGTCGGCGATCGCCAGGGCTTCGTCGAGATCCGCTGCCTCGACCATGAGGAAACCCAGCAATTGCTCCTTGGTTTCGGCGAAGGGGCCGTCGGTCAGCAGCCGTTTGCCTTGGCGCCGCCTGAGCGACTTCGACATCTTCACCGGTTGCAGCGCCTGCGCGACGATCAGCTTGCCTTGCCGGTCGAGCTCCCTGTCATAGGCGAGCGAATCGGCATCGAGCTTGGCCGCGCGCTCAGGGGTAAGCGCGAAGAGGTCCTTTTCCTCGCCATAGACCAGCAGGACATATTTCATTTCGAGCTCCCTTTCGTTGATGATTTATAGGAGGCGACGGTGTCGGTCTTGCTTGCCGTCGCCGCATGGTCGAGTAGGCACGCCGCGACGCCGATGATGGCGATGGCCGCCGCCAGCCGGCCGAAGCCGGGCGCCGGCGGATCCAGCCAGAACTCTTCGAGTCGCCGGCCTTTTCGCCCCGGCCGTCCCCAAATCGCAAGAAACAGATTGTCCATCTTAACCTCCATCGGCCGCGAATGGCCGCCCGCAGGACGGTCGGGCAGACGGGAAGTCGACATTTTTGCACGCGCTTTTTTGGAGAATTTTCGAAGCGCGTCGCGCGACCTCAATCATACGAGGCCATGGATGGTCTTCCGGCCCGCTCGCGCTATAGTCACAGGGAACGCCGGCGCCTGCCGGCGAGAACCCCGACAGACCAGGAGGACTTCATGGACCGCACCGCAAACGCCGTCTGGAAAGGCAATTTGAAAGAGGGCAAGGGCACGCTCGACACCCAGAGCGGCACCTTGAAGGGCACGCCCTATTCGTTCAAGGCTCGTTTCGAGGACGAGAGCGGCAAGTCCGGCACCAATCCGGAAGAGCTGATCGCCGCCGCCCATGCCGGCTGCTACGCCATGCAGCTTTCGCATTTTTTGGCCGAGAACGGCACGCCGGCCACCGAGCTCGACGCCAAGGCGGTCGTGACGCTGGTGCCCGGCACCGGCATCACCGGCAGCGCCATCACCCTGGTCGGCAAGGTGCCGGGCATCGACGCGGCGAAATTCAAGGAGCTGGCCGAGAAGGCCAAGGCCGAATGCCCGGTGTCGAAGGCGCTGGGCGCGATCAAAGTGTCGCTGGACGCGAAATTGGGGTGAGACGGGAAACGGCGTCGCCCTCGGCAGTCAACCCTTGAGAGCGGCGGCACGGACATCCGACGGCGTCGCGTCATAGCGGCGCCGGAACGCCCGGTTGAAATAGGAGAGGTCGTTGAAGCCGGCCTCGAACGCGATCGCGGTGATGCTGCGCCCGGCGTTGCGCGGGTCGCAGAGCATGCGATGCACGTGCAGCAGCCGCTGGCGCAGCATGAACTCCGACAAAGACGTGCCGTCGCTTTCGAACAACTTGCGCACATAGCGCGTCGAAAGCCGGTGACGCCTGGCGACATCCTCGGCCGAAAGGTCGCCGCCTCTGGCGATGATGTCTGCCTTGATGGCACGCAGCCGCGCCACTCGTACGCCGCGCCCGCGCGCGATTTCCACCGCGTCCCTCGTCCCGCCGATGGCAAGCGCCGCCAGATCGAAGATATGCGTTGCCGCCACATGCAGCTCTTCCGGGCTGAGCCCGTCGCCCGCATCCTGGACCGAATGGACATAGTCGATCAGCAGCCGCATCGCTCCGGTGCCGGTCGGTAGCGGCCGCATCAGCGCGATCGCGGGATCGCCGATCAGCGGCGAAAGCTGTTTGAGGGAAAAGCTCATATTGACGAAGCGGATGCCGCCCGGCTGGATGACGTTGAGGCCGACTTCTTCACCGCTCATCATCAGCGCGTGGCCGCCGCCGACCGGCTCCTCACGGCCGCGATGCTTCATCACGCTTGCGCCGTCCAGTGCCGCGAGCAGGACAAGATCGTCGCTGTCGATCAGCGTCGTCGAATGATAGACCCGGAATGCCGAGCAGGTGCCCGTAGCGATGCCCAGCCCCGGCAGCGCGCGCACCCGCATATCGACATGCGTCGGGTCGAGCGGATCGAGATCAACCTTCAGCACCGTGCGGCCATAGACCTCGCGCATGACCTCGACACGATCCCGCTCCGGGACCATGTCCGTGACCAGCCTGAACGAAGCCGACGGCCCCCTTGCCGCAGTCATCGGCACCCCCTGCCTCTGACGGATGGCCCGCAGGACCATCGCCAATTTTGGAGCCCGGTTCCCGCTGTGGACGAACCGGCTCCAGAGGCGCGCTGATATGCGCCGAGGTTCCCGAAACGTCAATACAGGGCCGTTTTGGCCGCTTTAAGGGCCGCCTCGTCCAAGCTGCCCCTCGCCGGCCTCGCCTAGTTTGCGGCGCGCTTCGGCAAAGCCGGCAGCGCATTCGGAAACGATCGAAGGGGGTTCGATGTATCACCTGCAACTGTTCAAGACGCTGTCTCAATTGTCGTCAGCCGGCTTCAATCCTCGCGTCTACCTTTTGTCTCTCGCGCTCGGCAAAGGCGCAGCCGACCATCGCGACCTGAAACTGCCGCCTCGCCTTGGCGAGCGCCGGCCATGACCGCGAGACCTGTCTCTCCGATATCGTCGCTTGTCGGTCTTTTCGTTCTCGCCGGCTGCACAAGCCCTCAGGGGGCCGGCCTTGCGATCGGCGCGGTCGGCGCCATGGCCGGCGGCGGCAGGTTGAACCCGCTTTCGGCGGCGATCGGCCTCGGCACCATGGCGGCCGCCGATTCCGCCGCCGCGTCGCAGGCGGGTGTCATCACACCGCAGGAGCAGGCCAAATATGCCGGCATGTCCTGCGCGGAATTGCGTCAACTGACGGCGAACTATGCGGCGGCTCAAGGCGCGCGCCCGGCGGCAAAGAAATATGGCGGCATGGCGCCTGCCGGCAAGATGGCCATCGCCAATCAGGTCATCTCCACCCGGCTCACCTATCTGAAACAGCTTGTGGCGAGCAAAGGATGCTGACCGGCCTTTCGCGTTTGGGGCGGGCGAGGCTTGTTGGCCTGGCTGCGCTGGCGGGATCGTTGGCCTTGGCAGCCACCGACGGCTTCGGCCAGGGAATCGGGCCGACGACCCGCTCGCATCGCGGCCCGATACCGGTGGCGCTCGTAGGCCAGTGGAGTTTTGCGGCCGCGACCGGCCAGTATTGCGACCCGCTTGGCGATTGCGCGCCGGGCAGCGGCGGCAGCATCACCTTCACATTCGGCGTCGGCGGGCGTGCCGAATACAGCCTGTTTCAGTCCTCGCTGGTCGAAGGCTGCGGTCAGGTTCAGTCGCTGAGGTCTATGACCGGCACGGCAAGAGTGGACGGTTCCACGCTGGTGCTTACGCCGAGATCGGGAACCTACAAATCGTTCAATGGCTGCCGGCCGGACCTCACCGGAAACTGGAAACTTGGCGCTGAAGACCTGAAGCCGGTTTCGTTCAGCTGGCAATTGGATGAAGGGGAACTGCAGCTCGTCGACCCTACGGGCGAGGCCAGCGGCATCTACAACAGGAGGTGATACGCCGGGTTGTTATCCGGCGCCCAGCGCGTCGATCTTCGTGCGCAATGCCGCGACCTCTTCCTCGAGCGCTTTCACGCGCGCTTCGAGATCGCTATCCGAAGCTGACGCTGCCGCCTGCCAGGGCGCCGCCACCGCTGCCGCTTCCACCGGACCACTCAGCAGATGAACATAGCGCTCCTCGCGCTGCCCGGGCGCGCGTTCGAGCAGCTGGATCAGCGGCGGCCGGCGGCCGATCATCAGGTCGAGATTGTCGCGCAGCTCCTCGATCGAGGCGAAGCGCGCCATGCGCTCCGAGCGGGCCAGAAGCTCATGCGCCGTCTGCGCGCCGCGCAGAAGCAAGAGGCCGATGACCGCGATCTGCGGCGTGGTCAGTGAAAAGCGCTGCGCCATCAGATGCTCGTAGCGCTCGACGCGCGAGGCGAAGGCCTGCCGCACCAGGCCCTTCTGCTCGAGCGAGCTCAGCGCCCGCCGGATCTCGGTGAGCTCCAGAGCCATGACCGGCTCGCGCGCCGTCTTCTGGTTGGCCGCCTGGTGCGCGCCGTTGAGCGTCAGCGGATAGACATCCGGCGTCAGCTCCTTCTTCTCGATCAGGGAGCCGAGGACACGGGCTTCGACGGGGGACAGGGTCGGAAGATCGGTCATGGGCTGCAATCCTTTCTTGCGCCGGCGGGACAGCGCCCCCCTCTGTCCTGCCGGACATCTCCCCCACAAGGGGGAGATCAGCAGCTTCGTCAACAGCGCTTATTCTTCGACGGCAGCGATTGGCGAAAGCCGCGGTGACAGCCAATCTCCCCACCTGTGGGGGAGATGTCCGGCAGGACAGAGGGGGGCGCGAAGGATCGCTGCCTTCAAAGCACCGCTAACGAGTTCGCGCGCTAAACCCTTCTCTCCACCATCATCTTCTTGATCTCCGCGATCGCCTTGGCGGGATTGAGCCCCTTCGGGCAGGTCTGCGCGCAGTTCATGATGGTGTGGCAGCGATAGAGCCGGAACGGGTCTTCGAGATTGTCGAGCCGCTCGCCTGTCGCCTCGTCGCGGGAATCGATCAGCCAGCGATAGGCCTGCAGCAAGGTGGCCGGGCCGAGATAACGATCGCCGTTCCACCAGTAGCTCGGGCACGACGTCGAGCAGCAAGCGCACAGGATGCACTCGTAGAGCCCGTCGAGCTTCTCGCGGTCCTCGTGGCTCTGCAGCCATTCCTTGGCGGGCGTCGGCGAGACCGTCTGCAGCCAGGGTTGGATCGAAGCGTGCTGGGCATAGAAATTGGTGAGGTCAGGCACCAGGTCCTTGATCACAGCCATGTGCGGCAGCGGATAGACCTTCACGGCGCCCGAAATGTCCTCGGCGCCCTTGGTGCAGGCCAGCGTGTTCGAGCCGTCGATATTCATGGCGCAGGAACCGCAGATGCCTTCGCGGCAGGAGCGGCGCAAGGTCAGCGTCGGGTCGATCTTGTTCTTGATCCACAACAGCGCGTCGAGAACCATCGGCCCGCAATCGTCCATGTCGACGAAATAGGTGTCCATGCGCGGGTTCTCGTCGTCGTCCGGCGACCAGCGGTAGATGCGGTATTCGCGCAGGTTCGTGGCGCCTTCCGGCTTCGGCCAGGTCTTGCCTTGCTGGACCTTCGAATTCCTGGGAAGCGTGAGTTCGACCATTACTTGCGGTCCTTTCGGATGACGAGCTTCAGCCCGGACCAGATTTCGTTCACGGCAGCGACCGTGACGTCGACGAGGTCGCGTTTCAGCGCCTCCGACCGGATGACGTCCTCGGTGACGTCGGTCGGCACTTTCGATGCCTTCTTCGGCCAAGAAACCCAGACCATGCCGTCGCGCTTGATCGCCGTCTCGATATGGGCCAAGCCGTCCTCGATCTCGGCGCGCTGCAGGGTGAAGGCATGCACGGCATCGTATTTCCGGCGGCCCGAGATCGCCGACCATTTGGACAGCCGATCGACGCCGGCAAAGGACACCGCCTCGGTCAGCTCGTCGAGCTCCGGAGGCAGCGCAATGAAGGCGGCGACCATGCCGTCCCTCAGGCCGAGCTTGGCCGGAAGGGGCGTGCCGGAATATCCCGTGGTCGCCAATGCCATGGTCAATACACCCGCGCCTTCGGCGCGATCTTGGCCAAGCTGATGCCGCCGTCCTTTTCCGCCAGCAGCGGCTCGGTGTGCACCGGCCGGTAGGTCAGCGTCACCTTGCCGTCTTCGCTCAGATGAGCCAGCGTATGCTTGCGCCAGTTGGCGTCGTCGCGCTTGTCGAAATCCTCGCGCGCGTGCGCGCCGCGGCTCTCCTTGCGCGCCTCGGCGCCGTAGACCGTGGTGATGGCGTTGGCCATCAGGTTTTCCAGTTCCAGCGTCTCGACGAGGTCGGAATTCCAGATCATCGAGCGGTCGGTGACCTTGATGTCCTTGAGTTCGCCCCAGAGTTCCGAAATCCGCTTGCAGCCGTTCTCGAGCGATTCCTGCGTGCGGAACACGGCGGCGTCTTCCTGCATGGCGCGCTGCATTCTCTCGCGCAGCACCGCCGTCGGCGTCGAGCCGTTGGCGTGGCGCAGCCTGTCGAAGCGCTCCATGATCTTTTCGACCGAAGCTTCGTTGGGCGATGGGATCGCCGACTTGCGGTCGATCACCTGGCCGGCGCGGATGGCCGCCGCGCGGCCGAACACGACGAGGTCGATCAGCGAGTTCGAGCCGAGCCGGTTGGCACCATGCACCGAAGCGCAGCCGGCCTCGCCGACGGCCATCAGGCCGGGCGACACCCGGTCGGGATGCTCGGCCGTCGGGTTGAGCACCTCGCCCCAGTAATTGGTCGGCACGCCGCCCATATTGTAGTGGACCGTCGGCAGCACCGGGATCGGCTCCTTGGTGAGGTCGACGCCGGCAAAGATCTTGGCCGATTCCGAGATACCCGGCAGCCGCTCGTGCAGCACGGCCGGATCGAGATGGTCGAGATGCAGGAAGATGTGGTCCTTGTTCTTGCCGACGCCGCGGCCCTCGCGGATCTCCAGCGTCATGCAGCGCGAGACGACGTCGCGCGAGGCGAGGTCCTTGGCCGAAGGCGCGTAGCGCTCCATGAAGCGCTCGCCCTCGGAATTGACGAGGTAGCCGCCCTCGCCGCGCGCGCCTTCGGTGATCAGGCAGCCGGCACCGTAGATGCCGGTCGGATGGAACTGCACGAATTCCATGTCCTGCAGCGGCAGACCGGCTCTGGCTGCCATGCCGCCGCCGTCGCCGGTGCAGGTATGCGCCGAGGTGGCGGAGAAATAGGCTCGCCCATAGCCGCCGGTCGCCAGCACCACCATCTTGGCCGAGAAGCGGTGGATGGTGCCGTCGTCGAGGTTCCAGGCGACGACGCCGGTGCAGGTGCCGTCCGGCTCCACGATCAGGTCGAGCGCGAAATACTCGATGAAGAACTGGGCGTTGTTCTTCAGCGACTGGCCGTAGAGCGTGTGCAGGATGGCGTGGCCGGTGCGGTCGGCGGCCGCACAGGTGCGCTGCACCGGCGGACCGTCGCCATAGTTCATCATGTGGCCGCCGAACGGCCGCTGGTAGATCTTGCCTTCCTCGGTGCGCGAGAACGGCACGCCGTAATGCTCGAGCTCGTAGACGGCGGCCGGCGCCTCGCGCACCATGTATTCCATGGCGTCGACATCGCCGAGCCAGTCCGAGCCCTTGACGGTGTCGTACATGTGCCACTGCCAGGAGTCCGGCCCCATGTTGGACAGCGAAGCGGCGATGCCGCCTTGCGCGGCCACAGTGTGCGAACGCGTCGGGAACACCTTGGTGATGCAGGCGGTGCGCAGCCCCTGCTCGGCCATGCCGAGCGTGGCACGCAGGCCGGCGCCGCCGGCGCCAACGATCACGACGTCGAATTTATGGTCGACAAAAGTGTAGGCGGAAGCCGTGTTGGCTGTATTTGCGTTGGCCAAGACGTCAGCCTCCGAATGCGAGTTTGAGCAGGGCAAACAGCGAAGCGACGCCGACTGCCACGCAGAAGAAGGTGTTGAGCGCGATCAGCGCCAACCTCAGGCCTTCGCCATGCACGTAATCCTCGATGATCACCTGCATGCCGATGCGCATGTGGTAAAGCGGCGAGATCAGCACCAGCCCGAGCATGACCACCACGAACGGGTTCGCAAGCGCCGCCCGCACATCCGCGTAGTCATGGCCGTTGATCGCGATCAGGAAGCCGACGAAGAACAGGATCAAAGGAATGTTGGCGATGGCGGTCAGCCGCTGCCGCCAGAAATGCCCGGTGCCTTCGCGGGCCGAACCGAGGCCGCGGACTCTCGCCAGCGGCGTGCGCATGTCCGAATTGTTGGCGGCCATCAGAAAGCTCCCCGCGCCATATAGCCGGCGATCCAGATCAGCAGCGTGAGCACGATCGAACCGGCGAGCGTCGCCCAGGCGATCCTCGACGCGGTGTGTTTTTCCAGTCCCGCGCCGGTGTCCCAGACAAGGTGGCGCAGCCCGCCCAGCATGTGGTGCATCAGCGCCCAGGTGTAGCCGAACAGAACCAGCCGGCCGAGCCAGGAGCCGAAGGCCCAGTTGACCCAGTCGAAGGCGGCCTGCGAGCTCGAAGCTGCGATCAGCCACGCCGCCACCAGCAGCGTCCCGAAATAGAGCGCGCCGCCGGTGATGCGATGGATGATCGACATCGTCATCGTGATCGGCGGCCGGTAGACCGTCAGATGCGGCGAGAGCGGCCGTTCACGTCTGGCAACTGCGCGGGTGGCTGGTGATTTGCTCATGGCTCCCCCAGATCGGCATCCTGGAGCCGCGATGGGAATGCGGCGTTTGCCGCCCTCATATATGGCTTCGGACAGCCGGTTTCTAATGCTCTTTTTGCACCGCGTCAAAGCCGGAAAAACGTTTTGGAAACATCATTTAGTCTGACAAATTGGAGGCCGCGCGCTTCAATCGATTAGCGGCTGTTTAGAAGTCGGCGCAGCGTTCGCTGCAGTGCAACAAACTGCGCTATCTTCTGCAAGTCTGCGGGGTGGATCCCCTCTTCATCACCAGCGCCTCGCGTCCGTCGATCACGATTGCGTCATGCGTCGCCGCTTCCTGGTAGCGGCTGCTCTGGTTGGCGGGCGAGGCGGCGAAATCCTCAGTCGTCCCATCCGGCCGGACCACGCGCAGCGACGAGCCGAGATTCTGCATGGTGATCAAGCCGCCATTGCCGCATCTGTACGTGGCCGTGCCGATGCCGGATCGCGGCGTCGTAAGATCGGTGATGATCTTGGTTGGCGGTGCGGGCCTCTTGGCCGCTGTCGGGACCGACACTGCCGCAGGTACTGGGGGCGTCGCAGGTATCGACGTCGCCGCTGGCGCGGCGGGCTGCTGGTTCGGCGCAGGCGAAGCCGGCAGCGGTGCGGCATCGGCCGACTTGGGCGCGCCATCCTGCGGTACGCAGGCCGCGGCCGCGAGAAGCAGCGGGATGATGATCGAGACCCGAACCGTGTGGCCAAAGCTCATACGCTGCCCTTTCGTGCGCGGCACCCTACAGCAATTCCGGGAAAAGTGTGAACGGTTGGGTTCGGCGTGTTCGCCGTGGCCTTCCGTCCGGAATTGCGTCGAAACAAAGAGATAGCCGCTTGCCGTTACTGTGAAACGGTGGACCGCTGTAGCCACGCGACGTTGCAAGATCAAGGTGACCTGAAGTCAGATCGGCACTGCGACCGCCCTGTTGCCTGGCAAGCCGGCCCTCGAAATTAACCATGTTCCCTAAGAACCGGCGCCGAAGGCCTCCCGCCTCTTAACAAAGGTTAAGAAAGAGTTAATTTCCGATTCGAACCGGATTCCAGGCGCGATCTGTCGCGCCGATCAAGGGAGAGCGACATGCGTTCGAATTCAGTGCGGGCAAGCCTCGCGGCCGCGGCGCTGGCAGGGTTTGTCATGGCAATCGCCGCGCCGGCCGAAGCCGGCTTGCGCCATCACGACCGTGTCTATGCCGATTCCTTCGGCAATCTCGTCATCGACAGCGCCGCCGGCTACAAGCGCATCGTCGTCGGCGAGGGCAAGCTTGCGAAAAAGCTTTCCGAATTCACCAGCGCCGGCCAGCCGGATGTCGTCTATGACGATGCGGACGAACCCGGCGCGCCCGGCTGCTACCAGCCGCCGGTGCTGGTGAAGGGCCGCTCCTATATGTACGGGCTTTCCGACGGCGAGATGCCCAATCTCAGCCCTTGCCGTTGAAGATCGTCGGCGTTTGGCGCCGTCACAGCGCGCCTGACACGCGTCCGGTGTCATAGACGACAACCGCCATGAATGCCGCCGCCGCCGGGCCTGTATGTATCAGCCGACGGCGAGCGGCTCGGCAGCGAAGGCGGTTTCAGGTCTCTCATAGGAAAGCCGCACGCTGTCGCGGCCGTTCTTTTTGGCCTTGTAGAGCGCCTCGTCGGCGCGCCGCATCAGCGGCGCCAGGCCTTCCCTGCCGCTTCGCGCGGCAACGCCGAAGCTGGCCGTGACCCTGGTATCGGGCGGCAGCCCGTCGATCGCGCCGGCCGAATAGAAAGCGCGGATCGCTTCGGCGAAGAGCCTTGCCGCCCCCAGGTCGCTGAGCGGCAAAAGCACGGCGAACTCTTCGCCGCCGATGCGGCCGGCGGCCCCGCGTGCGCCGGTGGCGGAACGCAACTTGGCGGCGAAATCGGCGATAACCCGGTCGCCGGCCTCATGCCCATGTTGGTCGTTCAGCGCCTTGAAGTGATCGAGATCGGCAAGCACCAGGGCGACGGGAAACCCCGCCTTGCCGCACTGGTCGAGCAACACGGTTGCCCGCTCCTCGAAGCCGCGGCGGTTGAGGATGCCCGAGAGCGGATCCGTGTGGGTCTCGGCCTTCAGTGCCCTCATCACGTCGAGCGCCGCGGCCGTGAACAGGCTAAGCGCGATCAGCAGCGACAACAGCGCGTGCGAAAGCAGCGCCGTCGTCCAGTAGGACGAGCCGTAGAAGCCGTCATAGCCAAGGAACGGTCCATGCGCGATGACGACGATCAGCGTGCGGGCGATGAAGTTCAGCCCGGAAAGCAGCGACAGCGCGAACAGGATTTTCTCGGTCGGACCGTTGTTGCGCACCGTTCTCAGTTCCGCGGCGACCAGCAGGCTGAGCGCGCCAAAGCCGAAATTCATGACGAGCACGCGCCAGGTGAGGTCCGGCTCGACGAACATGAACCAGATGAAAGCGGCGAGCCCGCCTCCGGTCACGATACCGATGCCTACATAGGGCACGCGCCGCCCATAGCGCGCGACGATCGCGCTGGAGAGGCAGCAGGCCGCGATCGTGAAACAGATGTTGGAAGCCAGCTTGGTCAGCGCCACGCCGATCGGAAGCGTGAAATACTGCAGCAGGAAACCCGGCGCCGACAGGCAGTAGCTCGCGCCGAGCGCAGCCAGATACGGGCGATGACGCTGATAGGAAAACAGCACGAGGAACGCGGCGCCAAGCGCTAGCGCTATCGACGGATTGAGCAGCGCTATGAGCAGACCGGTGTCCAAAGGACTGCGACTTTCCCCAACTTACCCAGGGGGAGATACTAGGACCTAAGCCCAAACAAGCGGTTAAGCCCCGACGAGCACATCGCATGCCACACGGAACCGGCCTGCCGGAGCGGCGTTGTCCGGCCAGACAGGAGACGCCAGACGGGAGACGATCGAGATGGCCGGCACGATCACTTTGACGAACCACGATGAAATCCGCTCCTGGGCGGCGGCGCGCGCCGGCTTCCCGGCCATCGTCGACGTCTCGCCCGAGGCGGGAACGCAGCCCATGCTGCGACTGGTTTTTGGGCAGCAGGCCTATGAAGACACCGACCGCCCGGAGCGTTCGATCAACAGCGGCGGCTACGAGCTCGTGGAGTGGGACGAATGGTTCAGGATTTTCGACGAGCGGCAGTTGGCCTTGGTCGTCGCCGCCGACGAGCCCGGCCGGCGCGAGGAGTTTCACGAGATCATTCGCAGATAGAGCGCTGAAAGCAAAAGGCCCGGACGTCCTGCCCGGGCCTTTGTTGAGAGACGCAGCCGGCTGTTACTTCCAGTCGCGGATGTCGACAAAGTGGCCGGCGATCGCGGCGGCCGCCGCCATGGCCGGCGACACCAGGTGGGTGCGGCCCTTGAAGCCCTGCCGGCCCTCGAAATTGCGGTTCGAGGTCGAGGCGCAGCGTTCATGCGGCTTCAGCCGGTCGTCGTTCATGGCCAGGCACATCGAGCAGCCCGGCTCGCGCCAATCGAAGCCGGCGGCGACGAAGATCTTGTCGAGGCCCTCGGCCTCCGCTTGTTCCTTGACCAGGCCCGAGCCGGGCACGATCATGGCATTGACGCGCGGATTGACGGTCTTGCCCTCGACCACCTTGGCGGCGGCGCGCAGGTCTTCGATGCGGCCGTTGGTGCAGGAGCCGATGAAGACGCGGTCGAGCGCTATGTCGGTGATCTTGGTCCCCGGCGTCAGCCCCATATAGTCGAGCGCGCGGATCTTCGACGTGCGCTTGTTCTCGTCCGCGATCTCTTGCGGATTGGGCACGATTCCCTGCACCGAGACGACGTCCTCGGGCGAGGAGCCCCAGGAGACGATCGGCGGCAGTTTCTGCGCGTCGAGCACCACGACCTTGTCGAAATGTGCGCCCTCGTCGGACTGCAGCGTCTTCCAATAGGCGAGCGCGGCATCCCAGGCAGCGCCCTTCGGCGCGCGCGGCTTGTCCTTCACATAGGCAAAGGTCGTCTCGTCCGGCGCGATCAGGCCTGCCCGCGCGCCGCCCTCGATCGACATGTTGCAGATCGTCATGCGGCCTTCCATCGACAGCGAGCGGATCGCTTCGCCGGCATATTCGATGACGTAGCCGGTGCCGCCGGCGGTGCCGATCTCGCCGATGATGGCAAGGATGATGTCCTTGGCGGTGACGCCTTCCGGCAACTGGCCGTCGACGCGCACCAGCATATTCTTGGCCTTGCGCTGGATCAGCGTCTGGGTGGCCAGCACATGCTCGACTTCCGACGTGCCGATGCCATGCGCCAGCGCGCCGAAAGCGCCGTGCGTGGAGGTGTGGCTGTCGCCGCAGACGATTGTCATGCCGGGCAGCGTGAAGCCCTGTTCCGGTCCGATGATGTGGACGATGCCTTGGCGGATATCGTTCTCGGAATAATATTCGATGCCGAAATCCTTGGCGTTCTTGGCCAGCGCCTCGACCTGGATGCGGCTTTCCTCGTTCTTGATGCCGAACTTGCGCTCGGGCGAGGTCGGCACGTTGTGGTCGACCACGGCCAGCGTCTTTTCCGGATGGCGGACCTTGCGGCCGCTCATGCGCAGGCCTTCGAAGGCCTGCGGGCTGGTGACTTCGTGGACAAGGTGGCGGTCGATATAGAGCAGGCAGGTGCCGTCGTCCTGGCGGTCGACCGTGTGGTCGTCGAAGATCTTGTCGTAGAGGGTGCGCGGTGCGCTCATGTGCGTAAATCCGTCGATATGAGAATAGGAAAAGCTGGCGTGGCTTCGGCCGGCAAGCGACTTCGATCAGTCGGCCCGGCGAAGTCGGCAGGTGAGCGCGCCGCAGACCCGCGCGGCAAATCGCGACGGCAGGCGCTTTCTGTCCTGCAGCACGAAACCCTTGTAGGCCGGATCGCTGAAAAGCTTTTCCATGGCGGCGTAGATAGCAATGTTTTGGCTTTTCGGCAATTAGCGGCTGGGACCTTGTTCCTCGCCCTCACATTCCCACACCTTCGGAGGGCAAAGGCAGAGCGCCAAGGTCGGCGAGCGCGCGCCCTTCCTCTCCCCCGCCGATCGGGGGAGAGGTGGCGAGCGAAGCTCGACGGAGTGGGGGTCGACTTGGCTCGGCCATTGTTATTTCAAACCGAGCATTGCCTCGGCTTTATAGGGGCCGGTGGCGAGTTATTAGCGACGGCGCATTTGAGGACCGCCGTCCCCCGTTCCGTCGCTGCTTCGCAGCGCCACCTCTCCCCCCTCCGGAGGGAGAGGAAGGGAGGCAAGATCGGCGAGCTCACGGCTCAAACCACCTCGAACACGAACGTCTTCACCAGCGCTTCCGGGTCGCCGATCGCGTAGCAGCGGAACCACGGGCTTTGCTCTACGAGCCGCCATCTCTTCGCCTGGGTCAGCTCGTCGAACACCGTTTGAAAACCGCCGCTCTCGAAAACCTGGTCGCGCACGGTGAAGATGGCGTGGCCGCCGCTTCTGGTGATGCGCACCAGTTCGTGCAAGCCGGAGGCAGGGGCATGACCGATGGTGAAGACGCCGGTCGAGAAGAAGGCGCGGAAATGCCGGTCGGGCCAGGGCAGCGGACCGCCGAGCATCGTCTTCTTCAGCTCGCCATAGGCCGGCTTGCCATTGGCCTGGCGGCTGCCGGCGATCTTCAGCATGTCGTCGGAGAGGTCGAGCCCGGCGATGTCGCCATAGCCCAGAGCCTTGAGCGACGGCCCCGACAGGCCCGTGCCGCAGCCGGCGTCGAGCAGCGGACCTTCGCCCGCCGGCACGTGCCGCGCCACCCAGGCGGTGATCAGGAAAGGCAGGAGATAGCCAAGCGAGGCGGTCTCGCTGTCATAGGTCGCGGCCCAGTCGGCATAGGCCTTGGCGAGCCCTTCCGGCGAGTCGGCCGAATAGACGGAGTCCAGCGCCGCATTGGCCTTGTCGAAATTCATGGGACGTCTCCTCCGCCGGATGCATGTGACCAAGGTAGAGCAATTCCAGGAAAAGTGGGAACCGGTTTTCCGCCCGGAATTGCGTCGGAAACAAAGAGGTAGCGCGGACTTTGGCGCCCCCCGCTATTGCTGATGCTGCCGGCGCAGCCGCTGTTCCAGCGCCCGCAGCGCCAGCGACAGGCCGACGGTCAGGATAAGGTAGATATAGGCGACGATCGAATAGGTCTCGAAGAAGCGGAAGGAGCCCGCGGCATAGACCTTGCCGATCTGGGTAATGTCGGCGACGCCGAGCACCGAGACCAGCGAGGAATCCTTGACCATGGCGACGAAATCGTTGCCGAGCGGCGGCAGGATCATGCGGATCGCCTGCGGGAACACAATCAGCCGGAAGCGCTGCGCCCGGCTGAGCCCAAGCGCCTTCGCGGCTTCGATCTGTCCCTTCTCGACCGACTGGATGCCGGCGCGGAACACTTCCGAGATGAAGGCCGAGTAGCCGATGGTCAAAGCCATGATGGCGCGCCAGAGCAGCGATACGTCGCGCACCAGCAGTTCGCCGATCAGGCCGGCGCTCTGCAGCGGCGCGGTCAACGCGTTCCAGGCGGCGACGAAGGCCGGCGCGCCGGCAAAGGCGATCCAGAACAACAGCACCAGGATCGGCACGCCGCGGATGATCTCGACATAGAAGCGCGCGATCTGCCGCAGCCATTGCGACCCCGACAGCGCCATTAGCGCAATGCCAAGTCCAAGCGCGGAGGCCAGCGCGAAAGCGACCGCGGTGACGAAGATGGTGATGCCGATGCCCTTAGCGACGGTGGCGAAGACTTGCGCATAGAGGTCGCTGGAGGCAATGGCGAGGGCGGCGGCCAAAGCAAGGGCGAGGGCGGCTGCCAGCCACCAGGGGAATTCGGATTTGGCGGATGGGGTGGCGGGCATCAGTTCCCAACGCTGGTGAATAGATGCCTTCGCAAGAGCTGCCGATCTCCCCCCTTGCGGGGGAGATGTCCGGTAGGACAGAGGGGGGTGCTGTCCCGCCGGCCTATCAACTGGTTGCGATCACCGCCTCTGACCGGATTCTCTTCGCAGAAGCTTAGAACGGAAATGTCGCGATCCTGCACACCCCCCTCTGCCCTGCCGGGCATCTCCCCCGCAAGGGGGGAGATTGGCAGCTTTGCCGGCCGTCGCGACAACAGCGCCTACTGCCCCATCTTGTAATCGAGGAACCATTTCTTGTTGAGCTTATCGAACGTGCCGTCCGCCTTGAGCGCGGCGATGGCGGCATTGACAGGCTTCACCAGGTCCGAGCCCTTCGGGAAGATGAAGCCGAAATCCTCGGTGCCGAGCGGCCCGCCGATCAGCTTCAGCTTGCCTTCGGAGGCATCGACATAGCCCTGGCCCGCGGTGCCGTCGGTGAGCACGACGTCGACGTCGCCCGTCTTCAGCGCCTGCACGGTCGCGCCGAACGTCTCGAACAGCTTTATCCGCGGGTTCTGCTCGTTGCCGTCGAGCACGCTGTAGACGGCGGTGTAGAAAGGCGTGGTGCCCGGCTGGGCGCCGATCAGCCCGTCCTTGAAGGCGCCGAAGGTCTTGGCGTCGGTGAAGCGGCTTTCATCGCCGCGCACCAGCATGAATTGCTCCGAGCGCATATAGGGGTCGGAGAAGTCGACCTTCTCCTTGCGGTCGTCCTTGATGGTGATGCCGGTCATGCCGATGTTGTACTGATTGTCGGAAACCGCCTGGATCATCGCGTCCCAGGAGGTGTTCTGGTACTCGACCTTGAAATTCAGCCGCTTGGCGATCTCGTCCATCGCGTCATATTCCCAGCCGATCTGCTTGCCGGTCTTCTTGTCGATGAACTGCAGCGGCGGATAGGCGTTTTCCGTTACCACCACGACCTTTTTGCCGCCGAGATCGGGCAGATTGTCGGCGAGCGCCGCGACAGGCGCGAGAAGGCAGGCCACCATGGCGGCCAGCAGCAGTTTCGACTTGGTCATGACAAATCTCCGAAAGTGCAGGCCGCGCTGCAATCTCGCGGCCAGGAAAAATCCGGTGCCGACTTTAGAGCAATTCCAGGAAAAGTGTGAAGCGGTTTTCCGTTCGGAATTGCGTAAAAACAAAGAGATAGAGCCGCATGCGCCTTGCAAGCCGGTCCTCGCTGAAGCAGGCCGGCCAACACGCAATCCGATGCTCTTCGGGAATGGTTTCGAGGACAGCCTTTGCGGCGTTCAGTCCTGATCGGCCGTAGCTTCGCGCAATCCGGCGACCAGTCGCGTCAGCGTGCCGTGCAGGGCTTTGAGCTCGGCTCGCTCCAGCGGCATGCCGCAGCTCAGTCCCTCCTGCACGTCTTTCATCTTCGCCCGCAGCGCCTGACCCTTCGCTGTCGGCTCGACCAGCACCCGGCGTTCGTCGGCGCTATCGCGCCGGCGGGTGACGAGGCCGCCGGCTTCCATCCGCTTGATCAGCGGCGTCAATGTCGCCGAATCGAGGCCAAGTGCTGCGCCGAGCTCGCCGATCGTGCTCGGCGAATGCCGCCACAGCGCCAGCATCGCCAGATATTGCGGATAGGTGAGGCCGAGCGGATCGAGCAGCGGCCGGTAAAGCTTTGTCATCAGCCCGCTTGCCGAATAGAGCGCGAAGCAGAGCTGCTGGTCGAGGCGCGGCACCTCGAGCGCCCCGGCGCTCTGCGCCGGAGCTTGCTTTGTCATGATTTCGGTTTTCGTCGTCATGCAGCCTTTGCCGAGAGCGCCACGTCGATATTGCCCCGGATGGCATTGGAATAGGGGCAGATCTTGTGCGCTTCGGATACAAGCGCCTCTGCGCCCGCCTGATCAAGTCCCTTGATCTCGGCCGCCAGTGAAACGCCGAGCCTGAAGCCGCCCTGGTCGTTCGGATAGAGGCTCACCGTGGAGGTGACCGAAGCGTCCTCAAGCGGCAGGTTCTGCTGGCGGGCGACGAAGCGCACCGCGCTCTCGAAGCAGGCGGCATAGCCGACGGCGAAAAGCTGTTCGGGATTGGTGGCGCCGCCCTTGCCGCCGAGTTCGTTCGGCATCGCCAGATCGACCTTGAGCAGGCCGTCGCTCGTCTCGCCGTGACCGTTGCGGCCGCCGGTGACGTGAGCCTGGGTGCTGTAAAGTGCCGACATTTTTGTCTCCATTTGATTTGTATGCGATTATTTAGTGTACAAGATAATTTGTTGTCAACGATGGCGAGGCGACTTTCCTGCGGCTGGCGATCACGGCTCGGTGAAAATGAAAAAGGCGGCCGAAGCCGCCTTTCCAAACCTGTTTCGACGAAACCTTATTCGGCGGAGGCGGCCTCGGCCGAAGCAGCCTCAGCGGCGGCCTTCTTCTCGGCGGCTTCCTTGGCGGCCGTCTCGGCGGCCAGCGCCTGGGCGGCCGCGACCTTCTCGGCCTCGATGCGGGCGCGCTCGGCGGCCAAAGCATCACGCTCTTCGTCGTTCAGCTTGCGGGCGCGCACGCCGGTGTTTTCCGAAATGCGAGCCGACTTGCCGCGACGGTCGCGCAGGTAATAGAGCTTGGCGCGGCGAACCTTGCCGCGGCGCACGATCTCGACGCCCTCGACCATCGGCGAGTAGACCGGGAAAACGCGCTCGACGCCTTCGCCGTAGGAAATCTTGCGGACGGTGAAATTCTCCTGGAAGCCCGAGCCGGCGCGGGCGATGACGACGCCCTCATAGGCCTGGACGCGGGTGCGGGTGCCTTCGGTGACGCGCACCTGGACGCGCACGGTGTCGCCCGGCTGGAATTCTGGCAGCTTGCGCTTGGCTTCGATCTTGGCGGCCTGTTCGGCCTCGAGCTGACGGATGAGATCCATCTCAAATATCCACTTCTTGTTCTTCCGACAGTCAGAGCGTCCAACGCTCGCCTTGCAGTTCCAATGACCGCTCGGCTATGCCCCCAGTCCCCAAATTGTATCGGGGAACATCGGGCAGGGACGGCTACACCGCACTTGTTGACGGGTCCGAAAGATCGTTCTTCCGGTTCGGGCGGGCACATACAGGCATTTTGCCGCTTTGTCACGCCCTAATGCATGTCGCCTGGAAGTGTGAGCGGTTCCGGCACGGCCTCATGCATCAAAAAAGGACCTTGAGACATATTTTTTGCCCCCATGGCCCCACATTATCGCGGCCGTGCCGGGTTGCGCGCGGCTTGTAAGCTTCCTAAGCGGGGAAAATGACTTTTTTCGATGCCGCCTTGCTCTTTCTCTCGGGTTTTGTCTCCGGTGCGGTCAATGCCGTCGCGGGCGGCGGCACCTTCGTAACCTTCGGCGCCATGACGCTGGTCGGCGTGCCGCCGATCGTCGCCAACGCCACCTCCTCGGTGACGCAGTTTCCAGGCTACATCACCTCGACGCTGGCCTATATCGACGACATCAGGCATTTCTGGCGCCAGGCGCTGCTGCTCTGCGTGATCTCGGCCTTCGGCGCGCTGGTCGGTTCGCTCATCCTGCTTGCGCTTTCCAACCCGTCCTTCCGCGCGCTGGTGCCCTGGCTGCTGATCGCCGCGACCGCGCTGTTCGCCGCCGGGCCATGGCTGAAACCGGCGCCCAAGCCCGGCGCCGAAGCCAGGGTCGGCTCGTTCGCCGGGTCGCTGGCGCAATTTGTGACCTCGATCTATGGCGGCTTCTTCGGCGCCGGCATGGGCGTGATGATGCTGGCCACGCTCGGCCTGACCCAGGCCGGCGATTACCACCGGCTCAACGCGCTGAAGAACATGCTGGCCGTGGTCATCGCGGCCATCGCCATCCTGGTCTTCGTTTCGGGCGGCGTCGTCGCCTGGCCGCAGGCGATCGTCATGATCCCGGGCGGCGCGCTCGGCGGCTATGCCGGCGTCTGGATCGCCAAGCGCGTGCCGCAGGGCCTCGTGCGCGGCTTCGTCGTCGCAGTCGGCCTGTTCCTCGCCTTTTACTATTTCACCAAGGGCTGAACCACCCCCAGCAAATCCGGCCGACGCTCCCGTGTGAGCTTCTCGGCCTCGGCGCGCCGCCATTCGGCTATCTTCTTGTGGTTGCCGGAGATCAGCACGTCAGGGATCGGTCTGCCTTCGAATTCCTGCGGCCGCGTGTAATGCGGATGCTCGAGCAGGCCGTTCTCGAAACTCTCTTCCTCGCCCGACACCGCATTGCCCATGACGCCGGGCAAAAGCCGCACCACGGCGTCGAGCAGCACGAGCGCCGCCGGCTCGCCGCCCGACAGGATGAAATCGCCGATCGAGACTTCCTCCAGCCCCCGCGCCTCGATCAGCCGCTGGTCGACGCCCTCGAAACGGCCGCACAGGATTACCGCGCCCGGTCCGGCGGCCAGTTCGCGCACGCGCGCCTGCGTCAGTGGTTTTCCACGCGGGCTCATCAACAGCCTTGGACGCTCATCGCCCGGCGGCGAGGCGTGGTCGATCGCCTTGGCCAGCACGTCGGCGCGCATCACCATGCCGGCGCCGCCGCCGGCCGGCGTGTCGTCGACCGTGCGGTGCCTGTCGCTGGCGAAATCGCGGATCTGGATCGCCTCGAGCGACCAGGTGCCGGCCTCCAGCGCGCGGCCGGCCAGCGACAGGCCGAGCGCGCCCGGGAACATCTCCGGATAGAGCGTCAGCACCGAAGCGGCAAAGCTCAACGGTTGCCCCCGGCATCCTTCGGTCCGCGCGGCCGGCCTTTCGGGTCGAAGCCGACTTCCCTGGGCGCTTCGCCGTCTTCTTCGTCTTCAACCAGCCCCGCCGCCTGAGGGTTGACCTCCACGAATCCGTCGGCGATCGAAACATGCGGCACGGCGGCCTGCGTGAACGGGATCAGTACGCCCTTGCGGCCGGCAAGGGTGACGTCGAGGATGTCGCCGCCACCGAAATTATGCACGGCGACGACCTTGCCGATGACGCCCGTATCGTCCCGGACGTCGAGACCGATGAGGTCGGCGTGATAGAACTCGTCCTCCTCGCCGTCGTCGGGCAGCACCGAGCGGTCGACGAACAGCTCGGTGCCGGCCAAAGCCTCGGCGGCGTTGCGGTCACCGACGCCCTTGAAGCGCACGACCACGACCGTGCCGGCCGGCCGGATGTCCAGGATCTGGAAGGCGCGGCCATCCTTGGCATAAAGCGGACCGTAGTCGGCCAGCGCCAGCGGGTCCCCGGTGAAGGTCTTCACCCGCAATTCGCCCTTGATGCCGTGCGCGGCGCCGATAACGGCCATCTGTACGGGGTTTTCGAGCTTCGACATCGGCGGCGCTTCCTTTGCCCTGCTCTACCCCCCTGAGGCCATCATTTCAATGATCGCCTCTTCACCGCTTCCTAACCCGCATGGCCGAAACTGCCGCCATGCAGGAATTCCTCATCCCGGCCAAACCCGACCTCCAGGCGGCGCGCCAGACCTGGCTGAAGACGCTGGCGCATGAGCGGCGGCTGTCGCCGGAGACCGTCGAGGCCTATGAGCGCGACACCCGCCAGTTCCTGCATTTCTTGACCGAACATCGCGGCGGCTCTCCAGGCATCTCGGACATCGCCGACCTGCGCCCCGCCGATTTGCGCGGCTTCCTCGCCAAGCGCCGCAATGAAGGCGCTGGCGCGCGCACGCTGGGCCGCGGCCTTGCCGGCATCCGCTCGCTGCTGCGCTTTCTCGAACGGCGCGGCCTGGTCAATGCCGCCGGCGCGGCTGCTCTGCGCGCGCCGCGCCAGCCGAAATCGCTGCCCAAGCCGCTGACGGCAAGCGACGCCAAGCAAGTGGTGGCGATGGAAGGCCAGCTCGCGGACGAGCCATGGATCGCCGCCCGCAATGCCGCCGTGCTGACGCTGCTCTATGGTTCCGGCCTGCGCATCTCCGAGGCGCTCGGCCTGACCGGCGCCGATCTCGCGACGGAAGCCGACACCGTGCTGCGCGTCACCGGCAAGGGCGGCAAGACGCGGCTGGTGCCGGTGCTGCCGGTGGCCCGCAAGGCGGTCATCGAATACCGCCGGCTCTGTCCCTTCCACATCGATACCAAGGAACTGCTGTTCCGCGGCGCACGCGGCGGCCCGCTCAACCCGGCCATCGTCCAGCGCGAGATGGCCAGGCTGCGCTCGGCGCTCAACCTGCCCGACACCGCGACGCCGCATGCCTTGCGGCACTCCTTCGCCACCCATCTGCTCGGCCGCGGCGGCGACCTGCGCACCATCCAGGAACTGCTCGGCCACGCCAGTCTGTCGACCACCCAGATCTATACCGGCGTCGACACGGCAAGGCTGCTGGATATCTACGAGAAGGCGCATCCAAGGGCGTGAAGCCGCTGGGGGATGGCGCGAAGCCCTCCGGACTTCGTCATTCCAGGGCGGAGCAAGGAGCGAAGCGACGCGCGCAGACCCTGGAATGACGAAGCGATAAGCGTTGCGGCCAAAGCATTCTCTCCGAAAACCCGAGCGAACGTCAAAAGAGCTCACCGCACCGAAGACAATTTCTCCGACCCAATTAACCGTTTTGCCGCTTTTCGGCGCTAAGACGCTTCTCCATGAAACGCGTCATCGCCATCGCCGACCGCGCGGCCCTTGTCTCGTTGAAGCTGCTTGCGGCGCTCAACCTGCTGTTTTTCCTGTCTTTCATTGTCGTTCTGCTGATCGCCGGCCGGGCGCATGCCGAAGCGCCCAGTTGCGCCGGCGCCGATCTTTTGACCGCGCTGGAAAAGAACGACCCCGCCGCCTTCAAGAAGGTCGAGACCGAAGCGGCGGCCGTTCCCAATGGCAAGGGCCTGCTTTGGAAGCTGGAGAAGCCGGGCGAAAAGCCATCCTATCTGTTCGGCACCATGCACATGACCGATACGCGCGTCACCACGCTGCCGGCCGCCGCGCAGAAGGCCTATGACGGCGCCGGCACGATAGTCATCGAGACCACCGACGCGCTCGACAAGGCCAAGATGATGGCCGCCATGGCCAGCGAACCCGGCCTGATGATGTTCACCGACAACACCACGCTGTCGTCGCTGTTGTCGCCGCAGGATGCGGCGGCGCTGGACAAGGGGCTCGACGCCCGCGGCATTCCGCCGGCGACGGTCGCCAAGATGAAGCCGTGGATCCTGTCGGCGATGATGGCGCTGCCGGCCTGCGAGGTGGCGCGCCAGAGCGCCGGCGAACCCGTGCTGGACGTCAAGCTCGCCTCGGACGCCAAGGCTTCGGGGAAAGACATCGAAGGGCTCGAGACCGCCGTCGATCAGTTGCGCGCCATGGCTTCGCTGCCGCTCGAATTCCATATGAAGAGCCTGGTCGAGACGATGAAGCTTGGCGACAAGGTGAACGACGTCAACGAGACGATGATCGTGCTCTACCAGCGTGGCGAGGTCGGCATGTTCTGGCCGCTCTTCCGGGCCGTGCTGCCGGAGACGGCGGACGACAAGGCCGGCTATGCCGCCTTCGAGCAGACCATGATCACCAGCCGCAACAAGGTGATGGCGGCGCATGCGGGGCCGATTTTGGCCAAGGGCAACGTTTTCATGGCCGTCGGCGCCATGCATCTGCCTGGTCCGGAAGGACTGGTCGAGGATTTTCGCAAGGCAGGGTATAGTGTTACCGCCGTCAACTGAGTCGTCTGGCGGCTGGCGGACCTGAAAACGCCGGTTTTTCAGCGCTTTCCGTCCGTCCGCGTGAAACCCGATGCGGGCTCAGCGCGTTGATGGCTGTTATTTTGATGACTTTCATCCAAGGAGGACACGTTTCATGGCGAACCCTAACGACCCCTTCACCCCTTCGAGCACGCCTCCCAAGTCGGGTGGTGGCGGCAGCGGGTGGCTGATCGCCCTAGTTGTTATTATCCTGGCCATTGTTGCCTATTATGTCTTTGGCAGAAGCGGCGGCGAGCATGCGCCGGCCCCGGCTGAGCCGCCGGCCGCCAGCACGCCGGCTCCGGCGCCTGCAACGCCGGCTCCAGCCCCTGAGCCGGCGCCGGCCCCGGCTCCCGCGCCAGCTCCGACACCAGCACCCGCCCCTGCGCCGGCCCCTGCGCCAGCTCCGGCACCGGCACCGGCTCAGTAATAGGACGGCATCAAACGACAAACGGCCCGCCAACAGGCGGGCCGTTTTGTTTTTGGCAACCACGCCTTCGTCATACTCGGTCTTGACCCGCGTATGACGAAGCGATGTGTGTTCGGCGATCAGATATGAATCGGCTTGAAGAACGTCGCCAGAGCCGCTTCCTTCACCGCTTCCGACATCGTCGGATGCGCGTGGCAGGTGCGGGCGAGATCTTCGGACGAACCGCCGAATTCCATCAGCACCGCCGCTTCGTGAATCATCTCGCCGGCGCCGAAGCCGACGATATGGACGCCGAGCACGCGGTCGCTTGCCTTGTCGGCCAGGATCTTGACGAAGCCGTCGGTATGCAGCATGGCGCGCGCGCGGCCATTGGCGCTGAACGGGAATTTGCCGACCTTGTAGTCGATGCCGGCCTTCTTCAGCTCTTCCTCGGTCTTGCCGACCGAAGCGATCTCCGGGCTGGTGTAGACGACGCTCGGGATGACGTCGTAGTTCACATGGCCGGCCTGCCCGGCGATGGTCTCGGCGACCGCCACACCTTCATCCTCGGCCTTGTGCGCCAGCATCGGTCCGGCGATGACGTCGCCGATGGCATAGATGCCGGGCACATTGGTTCCGAGATGCCCATCGGTCTTGACCCGGCCGCGCTCGTCGAGCTCGACGCCGGCTTCCTTCAATCCGAGACTGTCGGCATAGGGGCGCCGCCCGGTGGCGACCAGCACGACATCGGCCTCGATGGTTTCCGCCGCGCCGCCCTTGACCGGTTCGAAGGTGACAGTCGCGCCCTTCTTGGCCTTGGCGACGCCCGTGACCTTGGCGCCGAGCTTGAACTCGAAGCCTTGCTTGGAGAGCAGCCGCTGGAACTGCTTCGACACCTCGCCGTCCATGCCGCCGAGGATGGTGTCGAGGAACTCGACGACCGTGACCTTGGCGCCGAGCCTTGCCCAGACGGAGCCGAGCTCCAGCCCGATGACGCCGCCGCCGACCACCACCAGGGTGGCTGGCACCTTGGCCAGCGACAGCGCGCCGGTGGAGGAGACGACCGCCTTCTCGTCGAAATCGACCTTGACGCCCGGAATGCCGGCGACGTCCGAACCGGTGGCGATGACGATGTTCTTGGTCTCGATCTCCTCGACCTTGCCGTCCTCGCCGGTCACCGACACCTTGCTGGCGGAAATCACCTTGCCGGTGCCGCGGAAGGAATCGATCTTGTTCTTCTTGAACAAGAAGGCGACGCCGTTGACGTTGGAGGCGACCGTCGCGTCCTTGTGCGCCATCATCTTCTTCAGATTGAGCTTCGGCGCCGGTATCTCGACGCCCAGCGTATCGAAGGCGTGGCCGGCTTCGGCGAACATCTCGGAGGCGTAGAGCAGCGCCTTCGACGGAATGCAGCCGATGTTGAGGCAGGTGCCGCCGAAAGTGGCGTTCTTCTCGACCACCGCCGTCTTCAGCCCGAGCTGCGCCGCCTTGATGGCGCAGACATAGCCGCCAGGCCCCGATCCGATGATAACGACGTCATAAGCCATGTCTTTTTCCTTGTCCTGGCGCCGGAGCGGTTCGGATAGGAACCACTCCAGATTATTTCCTTGTACGCAATTTCGAACCGGAAAACCGCTACGCACTTTTCCTGGAATTGCTTTAGCGGCCGCCGCTCACATTGAGGATCGTGCCCGTTATATAAGAGGCCGCGTCCGACAGAAGATAGAGAACCGCGCTCGCGACTTCATCCGCCGTTCCCGCGCGTTTCATCGGCAGCGCGTCCTGCATCCGCGCCACGCGGTCTGGCTGGCCGCCCGAGGCGTGGATTTCGGTCTCGGTGATGCCGGGGCTGACCGCGTTGACGCGGATGCCTTCCAGCACGACTTCCCGCGCCAGCCCGATGGTCATGGTGTCGATCGCGCCCTTGGAGGCGGCATAGTCAACAAATTCGCCGGGCGAGCCGAGCCTCGCGGACGCCGAGGACAGGTTGACGATGGCGCCGCCCTTGCCGCCATGCCTCATCGACATGCGCTTCACCGCCTCGCGGACGCACAGGAAGGAACCAACGACATTGATGCGCATCATGCGCTCCAGCCGCGCCATGCTCATCTCGTCGACCCGCGCCTTGACGTCGACGATGCCGGCATTGTTGACGAAAGCGTCGAGCCGGCCAAAGGCCTGGTCCACGGCTTCGAAGATTGCGATGACATCGGCCTCGTTGCCGACATCGCCCTTGACCGCGAAGGCGTCGCCGCCAGCGGCTTTGAGTTCGGCGACAAGAACATCGGCAGCCGACTGGTTGGAGACGTAGTTCACAGCCACGCGATAACCAGCCTCACTCGCCTGCCGGCAGATGGCCGCGCCGATGCCGCGGCTGCCGCCGGTGACCAGCAGTGTCTTCCTGTCCACGCTCATTCCTGGCAGCCTTTCAGCACGAAGATGTCCCACGGCACTTTGGAGAAGCCGGCGGGGCCATAAGCGGCCGACATTTCGAGCGACGGCCCGAGATCGGGAAAGATCAGGCTTTTCGGCGCGTCGGCGCCTTCGGCCGGCAGCAGGCCGATCGTGCCCTTCTCGTCGGCGCTGTAGACGACGCCTTCCCAGACCGTGCAGGCGGCAAGCTCCTCGCCGGTGACGTCGCCGGTCGGGCATTTGTACATCAGCGAGCCATGCGGCCGCGCGGCGCTGCCTTCGGTCCACATCGCGATGCCGTCGAGCACGACATTGTTGTCGAGGATCATGCGAAAGGCGTTGGTCATCGTCGCCGAGCTGCCGGCCGGGGTGAAGTCGATCTCGGCGCCGCTCTGCGCCTCGCCATAGACGGCGAGCTGGATCGGACAGGCGGCCTGCGCGCCGGAAGTCGCAGCCGTCAGCACCAGCGATCCGGCCATCAATCCGACCATGGGCGAGGCGGCATTCGTCATCACTTGGCCTGGTCGCCTTCTCGGCCGTCGGCGTTTTCGAGCACGCCGAAATCGGTCATCAGGACGACCGGGTCGCCGGCGGCGTCCAGTCCCCAGAAAGACGGATAGAAGCCATCGCCCCAGCCGCTCCAGAACATCGCGACGTTGACCGGATTGCCGGCGTCCGGATGGTGCATGACGAACCGGTCCTGGTTGGGCGCGAACTCGGCCGCCAGCACATCGTCATAATAGTTCTGATCCGGCTTGAGCTTGTCCTGCGCCGCCGACATCAGGGCCATCGCCGCCTTGTCCATGAACGAGCCGAGGCCGGCGTCAACGGGATAGCCGAAGATCTCGTCGCCGTTCAGCGTCGAAACGTCCTGTCCCGGCAGAAGGGCAAGCTCCCAGCGCACCGGCACGCCGGAACGGAAGCGAAGGAATGCTGCGGCGACGCGGCCCTGCGCCTCGAACAGCATGACCGGGTAGCGCCCCGGCTTCACCTTGCGGGCCAGCGCCGGCCAGTCGTCGGTCGTGATCAGGGGATCGCAGGCGATGATCTCGCCGGTCGGCAGTTCCAGCTCGCCGATCGGCGTGACGGCGATCTTGCGCTCCGCCAATTGCGCATCGGAGAGCGCAAAGATGCCGAAATTGCTGCTCGCCGTCGCCGGATCCCAGTCGGCGGCGATTGCCGGCGACGGGATGGCCGCGGAGAGGCCAAGCATCACGATGCCGCGCCGGAAACTCCGCCGCATGCCGCGCACCGTCCGGCCGAGTTCGAGCCGTTGGAGCCGACCGCTCGCGATCGAGGCTGGCGACCCGGCCGCAAATCCGATCATAGGTGCGATTTCGTTAGCCATCAGTGACCTGGTTGTTTTCACGGCCATCGGCGTTTTCGAGCACTTCGAAGTCGGTTATCAGGAGAAGTGGTTCGCCGGCCGCGTCCAGGCCCCAGAAGGACCGATACGCGCCGTCGCCATAGCCAGTGTCGCACATAGCGACATTGAGCGGATTCCCATCAATCGGATTATCCATGCCAAACCTGTCGAAAGAACACGCAACGTCGGCAAGATAATCGTCGAGCTCCTCCGGCTCGGCCATCAGTGTCAGAACCGACTTGTCCATGAATGACGCAACCGCGTCATCGACGATAAATTCAAGAAATTCGGAATTATAGGCTGGTGGGCGATCGGGAACGAAGGTCGCCAATTCCCAGCGCATCGGCAAGCCGGGGCCAAACCGCAAGGTCGCTGCAGCAATGCAGCCCTGCGCCTGAAACAGCGTGATCGGATAGCGTCCCGGCTTCACCTTACGGCTGAAAGCAGGCCGGCTTAGCCCGGTGATGAGCGGATCGCAGGCGACGATTTCGCCGGTTGGCAGCTCAAGCTCACCGATCGTGACGACGCTGATCTTCCGTTCCGCCATTTCGGCATCGCTGAGAGCGAAGATGCCTAGATTACTGCTTCCCGGCGGCGGATCCGATTCAATCGATTTCGCCGGTGAAGCGGTAGGAACCGGGGCAGTCGGCCGAAAAGTCCGAAGCGCGCGACCCAGCGCAAATCCGAGCCGTTCCAGCCAGCCGCTCATCTCGGATGAGCTCCGATCACAGATCGAGCACCAGCCGCTCGGGATCTTCCAGGCTTTCCTTGACGCGCACCAGGAAGGTCACCGCTTCCTTGCCGTCGACGATGCGGTGATCGTAGCTGAGCGCCAGATACATCATCGGACGAATGACAATCTGGCCGCCGACCACCACAGGCCGGTCCTGGATCTTGTGCATGCCAAGAATGCCGGACTGCGGCGCGTTCAGGATCGGCGTCGACATCAGCGAGCCGTAAACGCCGCCGTTGGAGATGGTGAACGTGCCGCCCTGCATGTCGGCGACCGACAGCTTGCCGTCTCGCGCCGCCAGCCCAAGCCGGCCGATCTCCTTCTCGATCTCGGCGATGGACATCTGGTCTGCATCGCGCACCACCGGCACGACGAGGCCCTTTTCGGTGCCGACAGCAACGCCGACATGGGCGAAATTCTTGTAGATGATGTCGGTGCCGTCGATCTCGGCATTGACCGCCGGGATCTCCTTCAGCGCATGCGTCACCGCCTTGGTGAAGAAACCCATGAAGCCGAGCTTCACGCCATGCTTCTTCTCGAACACGTCCTTGTACTTGGACCGCAGCGCCATCACCGCGCTCATATCCACCTCATTGAAGGTGGTGAGCATGGCGGCGGTCGACTGCGCCTCCTTCAGGCGGCGTGCGATAGTCTGGCGCAGCTTGGTCATGCGCACGCGTTCCTCGCGCGGCGCATCCTCGGTCGAGGACGGCGCCCGGGCAACGACCGGCGCCGGAGCAGCCTTCGGCGTCTCGGCGGGCTGCGACGGCGCGCCCTTGGCGATGGCGTCGAGCACGTCGCCCTTCAGCACCTGGCCGCGTTTGCCGGAGCCGGACAACTGGTCGACCGAGAGATTGGCCTCCGCGATCAGCTTGGCGGCGGCAGGCGCCGGCGGCATGGTGCGCGGCTCGATCTGGCCGGCATCGCCAGCGATCCTGGCGGTTTCGGCCGCAGCCTGCTTGCCGGTGGATGCGGCATCCGGGCTGGAGGCCTGGGCGACTGCCTGCGGCTTGGTCGCCGGGGCCGCGCCCCCCGCCGAAATCGAGCCGAGCAGCGCCCCGACATTGACTGTCTCGCCTTCCTTGACGGCGATCTCGGCCAGCGTTCCGGCGCCCGCGGCGGGCACTTCCACCGTCACCTTGTCGGTTTCGAGCTCGACCAGGGGCTCGTCCGCGGCGATCGCGTCGCCGACCTTCTTGAACCACTTGCCGACAGTCGCCTCGGTCACGGATTCGCCGAGAGTGGGGACGCGGATTTCGGTAGCCATTGTGCCTGTCCGTTGTCTTCTTGAGGTCTGTTTCGTCAGGTCTGCTTATTCACCAAGCGCCCTATTCGCCGAGAGCATCGTCGAGCAACGCGGCCAGCTGGCTGAGATGCTTCGACATCAACCCTGTCGCCGGCGAGGCCGAGGCCGGCCGGCCGGTGTAGCGCACCCGCTGATGCTTGGCGTCGATATGCGCCAGCACCCATTCGAGATAGGGATCGATGAACGACCAGGCGCCCATGTTCTTGGGCTCCTCCTGGCACCACACCATCTCGGCGTTGCGGAAGCGTGACAGCTCGGTGATCAGCGCCTTGGCCGGGAACGGATAGAGCTGCTCGACGCGCAAAAGGTAGATGTCGTTGATGCCGCGCTTCTCGCGCTCTTCGTAGAGGTCGTAATAGACCTTGCCCGAGCACAGCACGACACGGCGGATCTTGGAGTCCTTCACCAGCTTGATCGGCTGGTTGGGGAGCAGCTGCGCATCGTCCCACAACAGGCGGTGGAACGAGCTTTCGCCCGACATTTCCGGCAGCGTCGACACCGCCCGCTTGTGGCGCAGCAGCGACTTCGGCGTCATCAGGATCAGCGGCTTGCGGAAGTCGCGCTTCAACTGCCGGCGCAGGATATGGAAATAGTTGGCCGGCGTGGTGACGTTGGCGACCTGCATGTTGTCTTCCGCGCAGAGTTGCAGGAAGCGCTCCAGGCGCGCCGACGAATGCTCCGGCCCCTGGCCTTCATAGCCATGCGGCAAGAGGCAGACGAGACCCGACATTCTCAGCCACTTGCGCTCGCCCGACGAGATGAACTGGTCGAACACGACCTGGGCGCCGTTGGCGAAGTCGCCGAACTGTGCCTCCCAGAGCGTCAGCGCCTTGGGCTCGGCCAGGCTGTAGCCATATTCGAAGCCTAGCACCGCCTCTTCCGACAGCATCGAGTTGATGACCTCGTAGCCGGCCTGCGCCGCCGACAGATTGTTGAGCGGGATGTAGCGGTTCTCGTCGCGCTGGTCGTAAAGCACCGAATGGCGCTGCGAGAAGGTGCCGCGCTCCGAATCCTGGCCGGAAAGCCGGATCGGATTGCCGTCGAGCAGGATGGCGCCGAAGGCCAGCGCCTCGGCTGTCGACCAGTCGATGCCTTCGCCGGACTCGATCGCCTGGCGGCGGTTCTCGAGGAAGCGCAGGATGGTCTTGTGCGCCTCGAAATCCTTCGGCACCTCGGTCAGCTTCTTGCCGATCTCCTTCAGCGTGCGCACCGGCACGGCGGTCTTGCCGCGCCGCTGTTCGTCCTGGTTGTCGGCGGTGCGCAGGCCCGACCAGGCGCCGTCCAGCCAGTCGGCCTTGTTGGGCTTGTAGTGCTGGCCGACTTCCCATTCGGCTTCCAGATGCGCGCGCCAGTCGGCCCGCATCTTGTCGACCTCGGCCTGGGTGACGTGGCCTTCGGCGATCAGCCGGTCGGCATAGACCTGCACCACCGTCTTATGGGTGCGGATGTTGCGGTACATGATCGGCTGGGTGAAGGCCGGCTCGTCGCCCTCATTGTGGCCGAAGCGGCGGTAGCAGAACATGTCCACCACCACCGGCTTGTGGAACTTCATGCGGAACTCGGTCGCGACCTTTGCGGCATGCACCACCGCTTCCGGATCGTCGCCGTTGACGTGGAAGATCGGCGCCTCGATCATCTTGGCCACATCCGACGGATAGGGCGAGGAGCGCGAGAAGCGCGGATTGGTGGTGAAGCCGATCTGGTTGTTGATGATGAAATGCAGCGTGCCTGCGACGCGATGGCCGCGCAGGCCCGACAGGCCGAGAATTTCGGCGATCACGCCCTGGCCGGCGAAGGCGGCGTCGCCATGCAAAAGCAGCGGCATCACCTTGGCGCGCTCCGACAGCGGCACGACCTCGCCACGTTCGCGGCCGGCGAGCTGGTCCTGCTTGGCGCGCGCCTTGCCCATCACGACGGGGTCGACGATTTCCAGATGCGAGGGATTGGCCGTCAGCGACAGATGCACTTTGTTGCCGTCGAACTCGCGGTCCGACGAGGCGCCGAGATGGTACTTCACGTCGCCCGAGCCTTCGACCTCGTCGGGCGCGGCCGAGCCGCCCTTGAACTCGTGGAAGATGGCGCGGTGCGGCTTGGCCATCACCTGGGAAAGCACGTTGAGGCGGCCGCGATGCGCCATGCCGAGCACGATTTCCTTCAGGCCGAGCTGGCCGCCGCGCTTGACGATCTGCTCCAGCGCCGGGATCAGCGACTCGCTGCCATCGAGGCCGAAACGCTTGGTGCCCTTGTACTTGACGTCGATATACTGCTCGAAGCCCTCGGCCTCTACCAGCTTCGACAGGATCGCCTTCTTGCCGGTGGCGGTGAAGGTGATCTCCTTGTCGGCGCCTTCGATGCGCGCCTGGATCCAGGCCTTCTCTTCCGGGTCGGAGATGTGCATGAACTCGACGCCGAGCGTCGAGCAATAGGTACGGCTCAGGATGTCCAGCATCTGCCGCACGGTGCCGAATTCGAGCCCCAGCACATTGTCGAGGAAGATCGGCCGGTCGTAGTCGGCTTCGGTGAAGCCGTAGTTCTCCGGCGACAGCTCGTTGTAATCCTCGAGCGGCTTGGCGATGCCGAGCGGGTCGAGATTGGCGTGCAGATGGCCGCGCATGCGGTAGGCGCGGATCATCATGATGGCGCGCACGGAATCGCGCGTCGCCTGGTGCACGTCGGCGTCGGAAAGCACGGCGCCGTTGATGACCGCCTTTCCCTTCACCTTCTTTTCGATCGCCTTCTCGATCAGCCCCCAATTGCCGTCGAGCGCCGAGACCAGCTCGCCATTGGCCGTCAGCGGCCAGGAGGGCTTCGCCCAGGAGGCGCCCTTGGCGTTCTTGCGGACGTCGCCCGCGTCGTCCTTCAGCGCCGCGAAGAAGTCCTGCCACTCCGGATCGACGGAGGCGGGGTTGTCTTCATAGGCGGCGTAGAGCGCGTCGATATAGTCGGCATTACCGCCATAGAGGAATGAGGTGAGCGAGAATTGGTCGTTGGCCTGATCTTGTCTTGCCATTTTCGTCTGCGGAGCCTGGCTCCGTCTCCTTTCGAGGGGAATAGTGAGTAGTCAGTAGTGAGTAGAACGATGGAAATTCCCGCTCAGCTGCTACTCGCCCGTTCTTCCCTGTTCACTACTGACTACTGCCTACTCACTACTGCCTTAACCCTTGATCGCCTCGACCAGCGTCGTGCCGAGCCTCGCCGGCGATGGCGAAACCTTGATGCCGGCCGATTCCATCGCCGCGATCTTGTCTTCCGCGCCGCCCTTGCCGCCCGAGATCACCGCGCCCGCATGGCCCATGGTTCGGCCGGCCGGCGCCGTGCGCCCGGCGATGAAGCCCGCCATCGGTTTCTTGCGGCCGCGCTTGGCTTCGTCCTTGAGGAACTGCGCGGCGTCTTCCTCGGCCGAGCCGCCGATCTCGCCGATCATGATGATCGACTTGGTCTCGTCGTCGGCGAGGAACATCTCCAGCACATCGATGAATTCGGTGCCCTTGACCGGGTCGCCGCCGATGCCCACCGCCGTGGTCTGGCCGAGGCCGACATTGGTGGTCTGGAAGACTGCCTCATAGGTAAGTGTTCCCGAGCGGGAAACAACGCCGACCGAGCCCTTGCGGAAGATGTTGCCCGGCATGATGCCGATCTTGCATTCGTCGGGCGTCAGCACGCCCGGGCAGTTCGGGCCGATCAGCCGCGAGGTGGAGCGATCGAGACGCGCCTTGACCTTGACCATGTCCATCACCGGGATGCCTTCGGTGATGCAGACGATCAGCGGGATCTCCGCCTCGATTGCCTCGATGATGGCTTCGGCAGCACCAGCCGGCGGCACATAGATGACCGAGGCGTTGGCGCCCGTCTTTGCCTTGCCTTCGGCCACCGTGGCGAAGATCGGCAAGCTCTCGCCCTTGGCGCCCGTCCAGGTCTCGCCGCCCTTCTTCGGATGGACGCCGCCCACCATCTTGGTGCCGTGATAGGCCAGCGCCTGCTCGGTGTGGAACGTGCCGGTCTTGCCGGTCAGGCCCTGCACCAGCACCTTCGTGTTCTTGTCGACGAGAATGGACATGGTGGCCCTTTTCTAAAAACCGTTGGTCGTGGAAGACTGCGCGGTCATGGTCACAGCCGCTTGAGATCGGCGACGGTGAGGTCGCTCTTGGCATTGCCGGTGTTGAGCGCCGTCGCCGGCTCGAACATCAGCACGACAGGCTCCTTGCTGAGCGAGCGCGGCCGGTGTTCGGTGCCTTTCGGCACGACGATGAAGTCGCCCTCGCCGAGTTCGACCGGACCGTCGCGGAAATCGATCGCGATCCGGCCGCGCAGCACGAGGAAGGCTTCGTCCTCATTCTCATGCGCATGCCAGTCGAAGACCTCGCCGAACTTGGCGACCTTGGCTTGGGCATCGTTCACGTCACCGGCGATATGCGGATCGAAGACCTTGGTGATCTTCGCGTCCGCCGCCTCGACCAGATTTATCTTGCGCGGAGGCATCCGCTCATTCCCTTGTCATCGGGCGTCAGCAACATGCTGGTCACCCATCTCTTCTTTCAAAAAATGGTCGGGCGTCAGGCCGAGATCGTTCTCTTTGCCATACATCCAACCCCTCATCTTCATCGAGGGCTTGAACGGGCTCTTCCCGCTTCCGACGACCACGTACCACTCACGCCCGACTTCGTCCGATGCACGGTGCAGCCAGAAATGCCGCCCACCGTCCATCCCTTCTGCGACAACGCCGTGCACCTTGTAGTGCATCGGCTTCTCATCCAGCATCCAATGGTAGTGGCACGACTCAAGGTACCGCTCGATTTCTTCGACCGAATACGGACACACGGCCGACCGGTCGAGGCTCTCGACTTCTTCCTCCCAATGGATTGGGAAGCCACCCAATTCGACGCTCCTTCGATTAACCCTTCACCGCCGCGACAATCTTCTTGGCTGCGTCGTCGAGATCATCGGCCGACACCACGTTCAAGCCGCTGTCGTTGATGATCTTCTTGCCGAGCTCGGCATTGGTGCCTTCCAGCCGCACCACCAGCGGCACCTTCAGGCCGACTTCCTTGACCGCGGCGATGACGCCTTCGGCGATGACGTCGCACTTCATGATGCCGCCGAAGATGTTGATCAGGATGCCTTCGACCGCGGGGTCCTTGGTGATGATCTTGAACGCCGCCGTCACCTTCTCCTTCGAAGCGCCGCCGCCGACGTCGAGGAAGTTAGCCGGCTCAGCGCCGTAGAGCTTGATGATGTCCATTGTCGCCATGGCAAGGCCGGCGCCGTTGACCATGCAGCCGATATTGCCGTCGAGCGCGACATAGGCGAGATCGTATTTCGACGCCTCGATCTCCTTCTCGTCCTCTTCAGTGGTGTCGCGCAGTTCCATCACGTCCGGGTGGCGGAACAGCGCGTTGTTGTCGAACGATACTTTTGCGTCGAGCACGCGCAGATGGCCGTCCTTCATGACGATCAGCGGATTGACCTCGAGCAGGCTCATATCCTTCTCGACGAAGGCCTTGTAGAGAATCGGGAACAGCGTGCCGCCGTCCTTGGCCGCGTCGCCGTCCAGCTTCAACGCGGCGTTGAGCTTCTTCACGTCGTCGGCGCTCACGCCCTTTTCCGGGTCGATGGCGACGGTGACGATTTTTTCGGGCGTGTCGTGCGCGACCGTCTCGATATCCATGCCGCCCTCGGTCGAGACGACGAAGGCGATGCGGCCGACGGAACGGTCGACAAGGATCGACAGATAGAGCTCGCGCTCGATGTCGGCGCCGTCCTCGATATAGAGGCGGTTGACCTGCTTGCCGGCCTGACCGGTCTGCTTGGTCACCAGCGTGTGGCCGAGCATCTCGTCGGCGTTGGCGACCACTTCGGCCGCCGACTTCGCCAGCCGCACGCCGCCCTTGGCGTCGGGGCCAAGCTCCTTGAACTTGCCCTTGCCGCGGCCGCCGGCATGGATCTGGCTCTTCACGACATAGAGCGGGCCGGGCAGCGCTTGTGCCGCGGCTTCCGCCTCGCTTGCCTTGAACACCGGAACGCCGCTTGCAACCGGCGCGCCGAACGTCTTCAGCAGCGCCTTGGCCTGATACTCATGGATGTTCATGCGCTTGGTCTCCGGGGAAGGACGTTTTACTTGCCGGCGAGATGCGGGGCGATCTTGGTGCAGGCCTCGGTCAGGCCCTGCACGGCCGCGACCGAGGAATCGAACATCTTCTGCTCGGTCTTGGAGAGGTCGATCTCGATGACGCGCTCGACGCCGCCGGCGCCGATCACCACCGGCACGCCGACATAGGTGCCCTTGATGCCGTACTGGCCGGAGAGGTGCGCCGCGCAGGGCAGCACGCGCTTCTTGTCCTTGAGGTAGGATTCGGCCATGGCGATCGCCGAGGCCGCCGGCGCGTAGTAGGCCGAGCCGGTCTTGAGCAGGCCGACGATCTCGGCGCCGCCGTCGCGCGTGCGCTGCACGATCTGGTCGAGCTTCTCCTTCGAGGTCCAGCCCATCTTGACGAGGTCGGGCAGCGGGATGCCCGACACGGTCGAATAGCGGATCATCGGCACCATCGAGTCGCCATGGCCGCCGAGCACGAAAGCGGTGACGTCCTCGACCGAGACCTTGAATTCCTCGGCCAGGAAGTAGCGGAAACGGGCGCTGTCGAGCACGCCGGCCATGCCGACGACATGGCTGGTCGGCAGGCCGGAGAACTTCTGCAGCGCCCAGACCATCGCGTCGAGCGGGTTGGTGATGCAGATGACGAAAGCCTTCGGCGCGTACTTCTTCAAGCCGGCGCCGACCTGTTCCATCACCTTGAGGTTGATGCCGAGAAGGTCGTCGCGGCTCATGCCGGGCTTGCGCGGCACGCCGGCGGTGACGATGCACACATCCGCTCCCTCGATGCCGGCATAGTCGTTGACGCCGGTCAGCCTGGAATCGAACCCGTCGACAGGAGAAGACTGCGCGATGTCGAGGCCCTTGCCCTGCGGAATGCCCTCGGCGATATCGAACAGCACCACGTCGCCGAGATCCTTGAGGCCGATCATATGGGCGAGCGTGCCGCCGATCATGCCCGAGCCGATGAGCGCTATCTTGTTGCGTGCCATGTGAGGATGTTTTCCTTTGTCTGTGACGAGGTCGTGACGGGGCCAGGGAGGCCGAAAGGATGCGGGAAACCGCGAGATTGGCCGCATCGAATAACTCCGACACGGAAGAAATTCAAACGATTATTTTGAGTCCAACATTTTCAATCGGTTAGATGCATCGGGAATTACGTAAACGTCAAAGTTTGTGAGCCGACTGAGGAGAATTTACACAATGAACGTCGAAATCAGAAGGCTTCATCCTGGCGATGACGCCCTTGTGATGCGGGTGGCCGACGACGTGTTCGACGAGCCGGTGCGGCCCGACCGCCTCGCCGCCTATCTCGCCGCGCCGGGCCATTCCATGATTGTGGCTATAGTTGACCAAACCGTGGTCGGCCAATGCGCCGCCGTCATCCACCGCCACCCGGACAAGGTGAGCGAGCTCTATATCGATGAGGTCGGCGTGGCGCCGCCCTTCCAGCGGCAGGGAATCGCGCGAAAAATGCTCGACGCCATGTTCGCGGTCGGCCGCGAGCATGGCTGCGAGGAAGCATGGGTGGGGACCGAGCCCGATAACGAGCCGGCGCGGGCGCTTTACGAGACAAGGCGGGAGCCGCATGGGAAGGCGGAGGATTTCGTGATGTATGTGTACCGGCTTGGAGACTAGCCGAAGACCCTTCCGCTTCGTCATTCTAGGGCGGAGTAAGGAGCGAAGCGACGCGTGCAGACGCTAGAATGACGAAGGTAACCCCTTCTACCCCTGCGCCTGTCTCGCCGCGGCGGTCGCCGCCCCGTCCTTCCGCCGCTCCGTCCAGTCGTCCAGCCAGTCGCGGCTCTGCATCTCGACCAGGCGCGAGGCGGTGCGCTCGAATTCGAACACCTCCGTGCCGCGCTTGGCCGTGTAGAGCCCTTGCGGAGGCGCCGCGGCGCTCATCACCAGTCGCATGCGGTGGTCGTAGAGCGTGTCGATCAAAAGGATGAAGCGCTTGGCCTCGTTGCGCATGCCTTCGCCAAGCACCGGCACATGGTCGATGAACACGGTCGAGAAGCGGCCGGCGATCGCCAGATAATCGCGCGCGCCGAGCGGCTTTTCGCAAAGGTCGGCAAAGGAAAAGCGCGCGGCGTCGCCGGCGGCGCGCGGCACGACGAGGTGGCGGCCTTTGAGCGTCAACGTGACTTCGCCGGCCGGCTGGCCATATGTCATCGCCTTCCAGGCTTCGTCCAGCGCGCGCTCGGCCGCGGCATCGTCCGGCGTGACATAAACCGGCTGGCGGTCGAGCTTTTCCTGCCGGTAGTCCTTCTCGGCATCGAGCGTCATCACATGGGCGTTGCGCTCGAGCAGCGAGATGAACGGCAAAAAGAGCTGGCGGTTCAGCCCGTCGCGATAGAGGTTCTCCGGCGCCACGTTGGAGGTGGCGACCAGCACCACGCCGCTGGCGAACAGCGCCGAGAACAGCCGCGACAGGATCATCGCGTCGGCAATGTCGCTGACGGAGAACTCGTCGAAGCACAGCACCCAGGCTTCATCGGCCAGCGCCCGGGCGACAGGCGGGATCGGGTCGTCTTCCTTGACGTCACCGTTCTTTCGCGCCGCCCGGTGCTTCTGGATGCGGTCCTGCACATCGGCCATGAAGTCGTTGAAATGCACACGGCGCTTGCGCCGGACCGGCAGCAATTCGAAGAACATGTCCATCAGCATGGTCTTGCCGCGGCCGACGCCGCCATGGATGTAGAGGCCCTTGACTGGCTCGCGCGGCTGCCGCTTGGCCGCGAACAGCCAGCCCAGCGCGCTCGATTTCTGCGCCAGCCTTTTTGCCGAGATCTCTTCGATCAGCCGGTCGAGCGCTGCGACGATGCGCTCCTGCGCCGGGTCGCGCTCGACCGCGCCGCTCTGGACGAGATGGTCATAGCGCTGCCTGACGGTCGCATGGGTCTGGATACCGTCGCGAAGATGCATGGGTCACGTCAGCTGGAGCAATTCCGGCTTTCCGCCCGGAATTGCGTGGAAGCAATAGTCGGTTTCGCTCACCTTGTAAGCGAGATCGGCTGCCCGCTGGAAGTCTGGCCGTCGAACTTTTCGCCGCCCGACGAATAGAGCCTGGCCAGCGTACCGCCATTTTCGTCATAAAGCGTCAGCTGCTTGCCGGCGACGTTCCACGACTTGATGCCGTCGATCGGAGCCGGGCAATGCAGCGGACCGGCGCGGTAGCCGGCGCCGAACTTGGTCTGCGGCGTCGCCACCTTGCAGCTCTGCCCGGAGACGTTGACGTTCCAGACGCCGGCGACGCTGGCCGCGGTGAGATCGGTGGCGCCAGCGGGCGCCGTGCCATCCGGCGGCAGCGAGGCGACCTGGCTGTTCTTCGGAGCGGTCGGGAATTGCGACGGATCGGTGGCGCCGGGGGAGGCCGGCGGCGGCAGCTGATTCTGCGTCACCGTGCCGGAGGGCGCCGGGGTCAGCGGCGCCGGCTGCTGGTCGTCCATCGACGAGAAGCGCGAGGTCGAGCAGCCGCTCGCAACCAGCGCGGCCAGCGATACGGCCGCGAGGCCACTCTTCGAAAAGAGGTGGAGCCGCGAAAAGGGGCGGGTCATCGAAAAATTCATCAAAACCTCCGTCGGATCCGGCCGGGGGGAGCCATCCGCGTAATCTCTGCTTCACCAAGATGGCGAAGGTGGCAGAATTTCAACCTGATATGGTTAAAATAGGGTTTTCGAGCCAGCTGTTGCAAATTTATCGCAGCGGGGAGCCGAAGCCGGGAAAATGCCGGAACACTCTCCTAAGCTATTGAAATGGAGCATTAAATCCGAGCGCTCGGCACAAAGACATAGCCGTCCGGGCCGACGATATAGCATTCGCGCAGGCCATGCGGCTTGTCGATCGAGCCGGCCAGCACGATGTGGCCGAGCGCCGCCGCCTTTTTCTCGACCGCATCCGGATCGGCGCCGTAAAGCCGCAGCTCTATGCCGGTCCCGCGTGTCTCGACGCCCGCCGTGATGCCGGTCATCGGATTGTCGAGATAGGAATGGTCGGCATGCAGCATGAAGATTGAGCCCAGAAGCTCGATCGCCGCAAAGTCCTCGTCGGCATAGATGATCCGGGCGCCAAGCACGTCGCGGCAGAAAGCCTCCATCGCCGTCATGTCGGTGACCAACAGGTTGACGCCGACCCCATGCGGCAGCGAGCGGCCGAAATCCTCGGCCTTCATCCACGGTGTCTTGGTTCGCTTCATTGCCATGGCGATCACCCCTGTCTCCCGATCCTAGACGAGCCGGGCTTCGGCCATTGGCATTCGCCGGCAAAATGCTTGCGCCAGGCAGGCGCGTCCTTATCTCAGGAAACGACACAAGCGGGCGGGAGACAGGATGGCCGCGAGAACAGGAACCGCCAACCGCTACTACAGCGGGCCGCCCAGCGATCATTTCGACGGCGCCCTGTTCTTCAATCCCGGCGGCAAGCCGCCCGGGCGCTTCACCGATCTCCTCAAATGGCAATTCGGCGGCGGGCGGGCGAAATGGCCGGCCGCCTTTCCGAGCCCCTATCCCCCGGCCAAGCCGGACCTACGGGTGGAAGGCAGCGCGCTGAGGCTCACCATGGTCGGCCATGCCTCGCTGCTCATCCAGACGGCGGGCTTGAACATCCTGACCGATCCGGTATGGTCGGAGCGCGCCTCACCTTTCGCCTTCGCCGGCCCGAGAAGGGTCAATGCGCCGGGAATTATCTTCGCCGACCTGCCGCCGATCGACCTGGTCCTGATCAGCCACAATCACTACGACCATCTCGACCTCGCCACGCTGAAGCGGCTGAAAGAGAGCCACGATCCGCTGGTGATCGCGCCGCTCGGCAACGACGCCATCATCGGCCGGGCGGCGCCCGGCATGCGGCTCAGCGTGCATGATTGGGGCGACAGGCTGAACGTCGGCGCGGCCGCCATCCACATCGAGCCGGCGCATCACTGGTCGGCGCGCGGCGGGCGCGACCGCCGCATGGCGCTGTGGGCGGGCTTCGTCATCGAGACGGCGGCGGGCAATATCTATTTCGCCGGCGACACCGGTTTCCATGACGGCATCAATTACCGGCTGATGGGAGAAAAGCATGGCGGCTTCCGCCTCGCCATCCTGCCGATCGGCGCCTATGAGCCGCGCTGGTTCATGGCGCCGCAGCACCAGAACCCGCAGGAAGCCGTTCAGGGCATGAAGCTGTGCAATGCGGCTCAGGCCGCAGGCTGCCATTGGGGCACATTCCATCTCACCGACGAGCCGATCGAGGAGCCGGCGCAAAAACTGGCCGAGGCGCTGGCGGCTGAAGGCTTGCCCTCGGAACGATTCCGCGCCATGCGGCCCGCAGAGGTATGGGACGTGCCGCCCGTCTGACAAAGGAACCCAAGCCGGCGAAACGCGTTGGTTCGCGACGCAATTTCGCCGGAGCTTCCTCATGATCAAGTGGATCATCATCCTTTTGATTGTCGCCGCCGCCGCGAGCCTGCTTGGCATGCCGGCGCTGGCCGGCGCCGCCGCCACGGGCGCGCGCATCCTTATCGGCATGGTGCTGATCATCTTCCTGCTGATCGTGCTCGGGGTCTTTGCAGTAACTTAAGCGCGACCTTTTGGTCGTCGCGGCGCGACTGCTTGGTCGTCGCCACCTGGCTGGACTGGTAATTCCCGCCCGTTTCCGCCATATAGCGCCCAAACGGATTGGAATGACCGGTTAGATGGCAGGCACCGCCCCCTTCGCCAAGATGAACGGCATCGGCAACGAGATCATCGTTGCCGATATGCGCGGCCGTGCCGACAAGGTGACGGCCGCGGCGGCGATCGCGCTCAATGCCGGCGAGGCGACGAAGTTCGACCAGATCATGGCGATCCACGATGCGAAGACGCCGGGCACCGCCTATTATATCGACATCCTGAATTCCGACGGCACCAGTGCGCAGGCCTGCGGCAACGGCATGCGCTGCGTGGTGCAGGCTTTGGCGGCCGAGACGGGCAACAAGAGCTTCAGCTTCGAGACCCGCGCCGGCATCGTGAATGCGCAGGAGCACGCCGACGGCCTGATCTCGGTCGACATGGGCAAGCCTCGCTTCGGCTGGCAGGAGATCCCGCTGGCGGAAGAATTCCGCGATACCCGCATGATCGAATTGCAGATCGGCCCGATCGACGCCCCGGTGCTGCATTCGCCCTCGGCGCTGTCGATGGGCAACCCGCATGCCATCTTCTGGGTCGACAACGACGTCTGGTCCTACGAGCTCGACCGCTTCGGCCCGCTGCTCGAGAACCATCCGATCTTTCCCGAGCGCGCCAACATCACCATCGCCCAGGTGACCTCGCCTGAAACCATGATCATCCGCACCTGGGAGCGCGGCGCCGGCCTCACCAAGGCCTGCGGCTCGGCGGCTTGTGCCGCCGTGGTCGCGGCCGCCCGCACCAGGCGCACCGGCCGCAGCGTTTCGCTGCTGACGCCGGGCGGCGGCGAGCTCAATGTCGAATGGCGCAATGACGACCACGTCATCCTGACCGGCGCGGCCGAATGGGAATTTTCCGGCAGCTTCGATCCCTCGACCGGCGCCTGGGCTCGCGACACCGAAAGCGCCGCCTGATGTCCGCCCTTCAAAAGGGCGCGCCCCAAGCCCCCAGCGGCAAGGGTATCGACGTCGTCACCTTCGGCTGCCGCCTCAACACCTATGAATCGGAAGTGATGCGCCGCGAGGCCGAAAGCGCCGGCCTCGGCGCGCTTCAGGGCGGCGCCGTCATCTTCAACACTTGCGCCGTCACGGCGGAAGCCGTGCGCCAGGCCAAGCAGGCGATCCGCAAGGCGCGCCGCGAGAACCCTTCGGCCCGCATCATCGTCACCGGCTGCGCGGCGCAGACCGAGCCGCAGAATTTCGCCGCCATGGACGAGGTCGACCTGGTGCTTGGCAATGAGGAAAAGCTCAAGGCCAACTCCTACCGCGCGCTGCCCGATTTCGGCGTCAACGACACCGAGAAGGCGCGCGTCAACGACATCTTTTCCGTGCGCGAGACGGCAAGCCACATGGTCGACGCCATCGAGGGCCGGGCGCGCGCTTTCGTTCAGGTCCAGAACGGCTGCGACCATCGCTGCACCTTCTGCATCATCCCTTACGGCCGCGGCAATTCGCGCTCGGTGCCGATGGGCGCGGTGGTCGAGCAGGTCAAGCGGCTGGCCGGCAACGGCTATGCCGAGATCGTTTTGACCGGCGTCGACATGACCAGTTTCGGCGCCGACCTGCCCGGCAGCCCGAAGCTTGGAAAGCTGGTGAAGACGATCCTGCGCCAGGTGCCGGACGTGAAGCGGCTGCGGTTGTCCTCGATCGATTCCATCGAGGCCGACGACGACCTGCTCGACGCCATCGCCACCGAGCAGAGGCTGATGCCGCATCTGCATCTGTCGCTGCAGTCGGGCGACGACATGATCCTGAAGCGCATGAAGCGCCGGCATCTGCGCGACCAGTCGATCCGCTTCTGCGAGGACGTGCGCAAGCTGCGTCCTGCAATCGTCTTCGGCGCCGACATCATCGCCGGCTTCCCGACCGAGACCGAGGCGATGTTCGAGAATTCGGAAAGAATAATCGAGGAATGCGGGCTGACGCATCTCCACGTCTTTCCGTTCAGCCCACGCGAAGGCACGCCCGCCGCGCGCATGCCCCAGGTCCGCCGCGAGGTGGTGAAGGCGCGCGCCGCAAGGCTGCGCGCCGCCGGCGAGGCCGCCTATCGTCGTCACCTTTCGTCGCTTCCCGGCACGCGACAGTCGATCCTGGTCGAGCGCGACGGACTTGGCCGCACCGAGGGTTTTACGCTGGCCGCGATCGACACCGGCGCGCCCGGGGAGATCGTCGATGCCGTGATCGCCGGCCATGACGGCGCCCGACTGATTGCGGCGCGCTCTGCCGCGCAAGCCGCCTGAGACTGCGAGACGCATGGCTGGTTTCTTCAAGAAGATATTTTCGTTCGGCAGGAAAGAGGTCGTCGAGGAGCGCGCCGACGAGACGCTGCCGCCGATCAAGTGGGACGCGCTCGACGCGCTGAAGCCGGAGGCCGAGCCTCAATCGGTTCCCGAAGAGCCGAAGCCCGAGCCTGCTCCATCCATCCCGCCGGCACCGGAGCCGACCATTCCCGCCGAGCCGGAACCGCTGCCGCAGCCCGAGCCGGAAGAAGAGCCGCAACCGGCGCCCGAGAAGCCGGAGCCGCCTGCCCCCGAGGAAGTGCCGCCGGCACAACCCGAGCCCTTACCCGCGCCGACACCAGAGCCCGAACCTGCTCCACAGGAAGTGCCCGCACCAGCGCCGGCTCGGCCGGACATCGAGCCTTCGCGTCCGGAACCGCAGCCGGAACAGCCTCCGGTCGAAGTGCCGACGCCGCCTGCCGAAGTCCCGGTCGAAACGCCGCCGCCCATCGAGGTTCCGCCAGTGGCGCCGCCCTCTGTGGAACCATCCGCCGAAGCCGGCGCGGAAATCGCGCCTCCTATTCGACAGCCAGCGCCCGTCGAGCCGCAGCCGATCCTGGCCGAGATCGCGCCGGAACCGGAGGCCGTGCCGCCGCCGCCAAAGCCCACGCCCTCTGCCGGCAAGGTGACGGTTTCAAAGAAGGTCGAGCAGAAGGCGGAGCCGGTAAAGGCGCCGGAGCCGGCGCCGCGGCGCTCCTGGTTCCAGCGCATGCGCGAAGGGCTCGCCCGCTCCTCGCGCGAGCTCACCGGCAACATTGCCGGCGTCTTCACCAAGCGAAAGCTGGACGAGGACACGCTGCAGGACCTGGAGGACGTGCTGATCCGCGCCGATCTCGGCGTGGAGACAGCTCTGCGCGTCACCGATTCTCTCGCCTCGAGCCGCTACGGCAAGGATGTCTCCGACGCGGAAGTCCGCGCCGTGATGGCGGCGGAGGTGGAGAAGGTGCTGGCGCCGGTCGCCAGGCCGCTCGAGCTCGATCTCAGCCATAAGCCGCATGTCGTCCTAGTCGTCGGCGTCAACGGCACCGGCAAGACGACCACCATCGGCAAGCTCGCCGCTAAGCTCACCGATGGCGGCCTCAAGGTGATGCTGGCCGCCGGCGACACGTTCCGCGCCGCCGCGATCGAGCAGCTCAAGATCTGGGGCGAGCGCACGAAATCGCCGGTCGTCGCCTCCAAGCTCGGCGCCGATGCGGCCGGCCTCGCCTATGACGCCTTCGAGAAGGCGAAGGAGGCCGGCTCCGACGTGCTGATCATCGACACGGCCGGGCGCCTGCAGAACAAGACCGAGCTGATGGCGGAACTGGAAAAGATCGTGCGCGTGTTGGGCAAGCTCGATCCGGAAGCGCCGCACACGGTGCTGCAGACGGTCGACGCCACCACTGGCCAGAACGCGCTGAACCAGGTCGAAATCTTCCGCAACGTCGCCGGCGTCAACGGGTTGGTGATGACCAAGCTGGACGGCACGGCGCGCGGCGGTATTCTGGTGGCCATCGCCGCCAAGCATCGGCTGCCGGTCTATTTCATCGGCGTCGGCGAGCAGGTCGACGACCTCGAACCGTTTTCCGCCAGCGAATTCGCCAGGGCGATCGCCGGCGTGGCTTGAACAAAGGCGCGATCTTGGAAGGGCCGCCTGCTTTTCGGCCAGATCATGCGCAAGAAGGACTTTTATGAACATCCTCGAACGCGACCCGTCCGATCCTCGCCGCAAGCCGATCAACCCCGGCTTGAAGTTCCTGCTCGAGCTCGGGCCAGGGCTCGTGTTCTTCTTCACCACCATCCGCGGCGAATGGCTGGCCGAGAAATTTCCGATACTCAGCCATCTCGGCGAGCCGATCCTGATCGCCACCGCCTTCTTCATGGTCGCGACGGCGCTTTCGCTCGGCGTCTCCTGGCTGCTGACGCGCAGCCTGCCGCTGATGCCGCTGGTCTCGGCGATCGTCGTCTTCGTCTTCGGCGCGCTGGCGCTTTACCTGCAGGACAAGACCTTCGCCTTCATGAAGCCGACGATCATCAATTCGCTGTTCGGCGTCACGCTGCTCGGCGGGCTTCTGTTCGGCCGGTCGCTGCTTGGTTACGTTTTCGATTCCGCCTTCCAGCTCGATGCCGAGGGCTGGCGCAAGCTGACCTTCCGCTGGGGGCTGTTCTTCCTCTTCCTCGCCGTGCTCAACGAGGTCGTGTGGCGCAACTTTTCCGAGGCGACCTGGCTTTATTTCAAGGTCTGGGGCACGATCCCGATCACCTTGCTGTTCACCTTCAGCCAGATGCCGCTGATCATGCGCCACTCGCTGGAGGAAAAAGCCAAGGAAGAGAAGGCCGGGAATTAAAGCAACCCGGGAAAAGCGTGCAGCGGTTTTCCATCCGAAGTTGCGTCGAAACAAAGAGGGGGCGGCATGGAATTCCTCACCACGCATGACGAGCTGAGGACGATCTACAAGACGCCCCGGCCGACCGACGGCTCGATCCGCAAGGAACTCAAAAACCTCGACGGCCATTGCCGTTCGTTCATCGGCAAGAGTCCCTTCGTGCTGATCGGCTCCTCCGACGGCGCCGGCAATGCCGACGTGACGCCTAGCGCATGACCCCGAAAATCGAAATCGATTTTCGGAAAGGATCATGCGCCAAATCAAAAGTGTTACAGCGTCCTTTGCGCGTCCAAAGGACGCGCGGCGCTGTAAGGGCGACAAGCCCGGCTTCACCGCCATCCTCGACAACTCCACCCTCGCCATTCCCGATCGCCCGGCAACAACCGGCTGGACACGCTGGAAAACATCATCCGCAATCCGTCGGTCGGGCTGCTCTTCCTCATCCCCGGCATGAACGAGACGCTGCGCGTCAATGGCGATGCCCGCATCACCGTCGATCCCGTCTTACGCGAGCGCCTTGCGGTCGACGGCAAGGAGCCGCAAAGCGTCATCGTGGTGACGGTCAAGGCCGCCTATATACACTGCGCCAAGGCCTTCATGCGCTCGGATCTGTGGAAGCCGGAGACCTGGTACGACCGCGCGACCCTGCCGACGCTCGGCCAGATCATACGCGACCAGCTGGCCCTTGGCGAAAGCGCCGGCGAGATCGACCGCGAGCTGGACGACGATTACCGCCAGACCATGTGGTAGGCTTCGCGGACGACTCAACCCTTCGTCCGGTTCTCCCTTGATCGAGATCATCGCCATATCGGGCAGCCTGCGCGCCGCCTCGACCAACTCGGCCCTGGTTGCCGCATTGGCCGCCAACGCGCCCGCGGACTGCCGCGTCGAGGTTTATGACGGCCTTGGCCGGCTGCCGATCTTCAACCCCGACGACGAGGGCGAGCGCACGCCGCCGGAAGCGGCACGCCTGATCGAGATGGTCACCCAGGCCGACGGCGTCGTCGTCTCCTGCCCGGAATATGCGCATGGCGTGCCCGGCGGCATGAAGAACGCGCTGGACTGGCTGGTCTCGCGCGACGCCGCGGTGGGCAAGCCGGCGATGCTGGTCCACGCCTCGCCCCGTTCGCTCTATGCGCGGGCGGCACTGGCCGAGATCATGCGGACGATGTCGTTCGCGATGTATGAGGAGGGGACGCTGGAGATCGCGCTGCTGGGCAAGAAGCCGGCGGAGATGGAGGCGATCCTCAGCGCGGATGCGAACCGGCGGGCGATCCGTGAGGCGGTGCGGGGGTTTGCGGGTTTTATTCGCGGACAAACATAAGGTCGTCATTCTAGGGCGGAGCAAGGAGCGAAGCGACGCGGCGCAGACCCTGACGCTAAGGCGTTGCAACGCTTACAGAATTCTGCGCCGTTGCGCTCGACGTCGAAGATCACGGAATGGATCCTCGGGTCAAGCCCGAGGATGACGAACGCGAAGGGAAGCGCCCATATCTCGCCGTCGCCGAAAGAACCTCGCAGGCACCCGAACCTGCTGCGCCTTACCCCTTCCGCAGCGTCTCGACATCGGTCTTGCCGACATACCAGTCGCGGGCGTTGACCTCCTCGAACACCACCCAGACATCGTCATTGCCGAGCCCGGTGGCGTCCATGATGGCCGCGGTCACCTTCTTGGCGATGTCAGCCTTCTTGCCGGCCGGATCGGCGGCGATCACTTCCTTGACGATGCGGATGTTGACGAATGGCATGATGTTCTCCCCGTGGGTTCTTCCGTTTGGCGTCAGGCAATGGCTTGGCAATTCGCTCCGGCAAAGCGGATGGCGGTGGTTGCGGGAGCCGCAGCGCCGCGGGCGCTGCTGGGATGCGCAGAAAGGCCAGGAATGGCCGAAGAAGCGCCTGCAGAACCTTCAATAGGTTTTCGCCCCATTCACCATCAGCCGCACCATGTAGAGCGAGGTGGTGCCGGCGATGTAGAGACAGTTGAGCTTGTTGCCGCCGAACACGCAGTTGGCGGTCACTTCCGGCACCTTGACCTTGCCGATCAGCGTGCCGTCCGGATCGTAGCAATGGATGCCGTCGGCGGCACTCGTCCAGATGCGCCCGTCGGAATCGAGCCGGAACCCGTCGAACAGGCCGGCGGTGCAGTCTGCGAAGACCTTGCCGCCGGAAACCTTCCTGCCGTGCTTGCCGACGTTGAAGACGCGCATATGCGCCGGGTTCTTCTCGCCATGCGTGCGGCCGGTGTCGACGACATAGAGCAGGCTTTCGTCGAGCGAGAAGGCGAGCCCGTTCGGTCGCACCATGTCGGTGATGACGGCCTCGACATCGCCCGTATCGGGATCGACGCGATAGACATTGCAGGCGCCGATCTCGCTCTCTGCCTTGTCGCCCTCATAATCGGTATCGATGCCGTAGCTCGGATCGGTGAACCAGATCGAGCCGTCGGAGCGCACCACCACGTCGTTGGGCGAGTTCAGCCGCTTGCCCTTCCACTTCTCGGCGATGGTCGTGATGGAGCCGTCGAATTCGGTGCGGCTGACGCGGCGGCCGGAATGCTCGCAGGTCACCAGCCGGCCCTGCCGGTCGACGGTGTTGCCGTTGGAATTGCCGGACGGCTGCCGGAACACACTGACGCTGCCGTCGGTCTCGTCATAGCGCAGCATGCGGTTGTTCGGGATATCCGACCAGACGACATAGCGGCCGGCGGCGAACCAGGCCGGCCCTTCCGCCCAGCGGCACCCGGTGAACAGCTTTTCCACCTGGGCGCTGCCGTTGAACAGGCGCGCGAAGCGCGGATCGAGAACGTCGTAATAGTCTTCGGCCGCCATGCATTTCCTCCCGGCATCAGGTGACGGGCGGATCAAGCCAGCCTGGAAGCGATCTGGCAAGACGGCAGGCCCGTAATTTGTATGACAAAACAGATGAGAACTGCGTGAAGCGGGTCTTGCGTACCGCGTCGGACCGCATAGCCTGTTAGCCCGCGATTAACCGGCTATGCGCTGGTTGCAATGGTGCATTGCAACATCTTTCTTTTGCAATGCATCATTCCTATGTCATCCTCACAATCGTCAGGGAGGAACAACTAAGAAGGAACCCTGTCATGTTCGACAATCTTGTCTCCCGCGCCCGCGCCAGCATGGCCAAGCGCCGTCATTACAACCGCCTCGTCGCCGAAATCGAGAATCTGTCCAGCCGCGATCTCGCCGATCTGCGCGCCGACCGTTCGGAAATGCTCTACCAGGTCCACAAGCAGATCTACGGTTGATCCTTTTTTCGACCGTTGAGCGCGCCGGTCACGTTCGTCATCCTTGGGCGCAGTGACGCGTAGCGGCGCGAAGACCCAGGGATCCATGCCGTGACTTTCGAGCGCCGCGGCGGCGAAGACACGTGCGCGCGCAAGCGCCAATTCTGGGCCGCCGCGCTCCTCGGTCAGGCGTCACGGAATGGATTCTAGGGTCTGCGCGCGTCGCTTCGCTCCTTGCTTCGCCCTAGAATGACGAACGTGACAGGCGCCTCAGCCAGGCGCCACGTCAGCCCGGCGCCGCCAGCGCTTTCTCGATCTGCGGCAACAGCAACGCCCTGACCGACTCGGGCGTCAGCGGCCCGACATGCTTGTAGGCGATCCTGCCATCCTTGCCGATGACGAAGGTCTCGGGCACGCCATAGACGCCCCAGTCGATCGCCGCGCGTCCGGCCGGATCGACGCCGATCGCCTGATATGGATTGCCGAGATCGCCAAGGAAGCGGCGGGCGTTTTCCGGCTGGTCCTTGTAGTTCAGCGCGGCAAGCGTGAAGCGCTTGTCCTGCGACAGGCCGAGCAGCACCGGATGCTCCTCCCGGCACGGCGCGCACCAGGACGCGAACACGTTGACCAGTGTCACCTTGCCGGTAAAGGACTTTGTATCCAGCCCCGGCAGGCTGGTCCCTTCGAGCGGCGGCAGGCTGGTCTGCGGCGCCGGCAGTCCGATCAATGCCGAGGGGATTTCAGAGGCGTCGCGGCCCGAAAGCAGCTGCCACAGGAACAGCCCCGCCAGGCCCAGGAACACCAGCAGCGGCAGAAGCACGAACAGGCGGCGCCGCGGCGCCGGCGTTTCGGTTTCGATGCTCATGATTTAACAGCCTTGTCGGAGCGCCGGCGCACTCCGGCCGCTTCCAGCGCCGCGAGCTCGCGCTTGCGCGCCCGCTGGTCGAGCAGGATCCAGCTGACCAGCCCGGCGAGCACCACGGCGGTGATGGCATAGGCGGCGGTGACGAAGAGGGCGTGCGCGCTCATGTCAGCCGCTCCTCGCTCTCCGCCGTGCCAATCGTTGCGATCATGTCTTCCCTTAACCTCGCGCCGGCAGTTCCGCAATTTGTCGCGGTGCCGCAGTGAAGGAACGTTCTCGTCGTCTCAATCCGTCCCGTGCCGCAGTGCCAATGCCGCCGCCAGGGGACCAAGCACTGCAAGAAATAGCGTCAGCGCGGCAAGAATGAGGAAAGGCTGCAGGAATGGCGCCGGATCGGCCACCGCGCCATAGCTTGCTGAAACGCCGAAGATCAGCACCGGAATGGTCAAAGGCAGCACCAGCACCGAAATCAGCAATCCGCCGCGCGGCAGCGCCACCGCCACCGCGGCACCCGCGGCGCCGATGAAGGTGATGGCCGGCGTGCCGACGAGAAGCGTGAGCGCCGTGGCGCCGATGCCGAGCGGCTCCATGTTCATGAACAGGCCAAGCAGAGGCGCCGCGACGACCAGCGGCAGCACGCTGCCGGTCCAATGCGCCAGGCACTTCGTCAGCACCGTCAGCGCCAGCATGTGGCGGTCGTTGTTCAGGACAAGGAGATCGAGCGAGCCATCCTCGCGGTCGGCCTGGAACAGGCGATCGAGCCCGAGCAGGCAGGCAAGCAGGGCGGCGATCCACAGGATCGCCGGGCCGATGCGCGACAAGAGGTTGAGGTCGGGACCGACGCCGAACGGGATGGTGACGATGACGGCGAGGAAGAAGATGACCCCGATCAACGCCCCGCCGCCGGCGCGGATGGAAAGGCGGATGTCGCGCAGGAAGAGGGGCCACATTATAAAGGGATCCCTTGGCGAGGCTGGCGCTCCGGCACACCCCCCTCTGGCCTGCCGGCCATCTCCCCCGCAAGGGGGGAGATCGAATGTCGCGCGGACTTTCGCCAATCACCGACGCCGCGAAGGAGATGCCGGCGCCGAAGCTGCCAATCTCCCTCCTTGCGGGGGAGATGTCCGGCAGGACAGAGGGGGGTGCCTCGCGCCGACATCAGTCGCCCATCCTCAACACCTTCGCCCGGCCCAGCCCCAGCGGCAGATGCGTGGCCGCCACGACAATCCCTCCGTCGCGCAGATGCGCCTTCATCAACCCCGCGAACCTTGCCTCCGAGGCCTTGTCCAGCCCCGCGGTCGGCTCGTCGAGCAGCCAGACCGGCCGGCGGCTCACCAGGAGCTTCGCGATCGAGGCCCGTCGCCGCTGCCCTGTCGACAGATAGCCGAAGGGCAGATGTCCGAGCCCGCCGAGCGCCACCGTCTCCAGCGCCTCCTCGACGCCCAGTCCCGGCTCTCCCTGGAAGGCGCGCCAGAAGCCGAGATCCTCCTCGACGCTGAGCGCCGTCTTCATCGCGTTGAGATGGCCGAGATAATGCGAAGCAGAGGCGACTGTCGGGAAGGCCTCGCCGCCATCCTCGAACCGCACCTTTCCCTGCGCGGCCGGCAGCAGGCCGGCGACGATTCTGAGCAGCGACGATTTGCCCGAGCCGTTCGGACCGGTGACAATGAGCGCCTCGCCCTTGTCCAGCGCGAAGCCGATGTTGGAAAAAACCGTCTCGCCGCCGCGCTCGCCGCCTAGATTTTCGGCGATCAGCCGCATTCTTGCCCGTCCCGAAAGCACCGTTTCGCGGCCGTTTCCGGCTCACGCAAATTCGTCCTTCGACTGTCTAGAACTATTCCAGGAAATTCTCTATATGCGGTTCATCCGTGCCAGCGGTCGGCGCGGGATCAGAATTAGCGCCGAACCAGCGCACGCGCCGCCTTGAACGGCTCGGGTTGCTTGGGAGCGGACAGCGGAAATGGCCGTACCCGCACCTTTGCGCGTGATTGCATGCCAACGGCGTCCGTTCCCTTTCAGGCTGAACAGACAAGGACGGATCGCCGTGACCAAATCCCTCGACAGTTTCAATTGCCGCCGCACCCTGACCGCAGGTGGCGCGGACTATGTTTACTTCGACCTCATTGAGGCCGAGAAGAACGGCCTCACCGGCATCGCCCAGTTGCCTTATTCGATGAAGGTGCTGCTGGAGAACCTGTTGCGCAACGAGGATGGCCGTTCGGTCACCAGGGAATCGATCCAGGCGGTCGCCGCCTGGCTGACCGACAAGGGCACCGCCGGGGTCGAGATCGCCTATCGCCCGGCCCGCGTGCTGATGCAGGATTTCACCGGCGTTCCGGCGGTGGTCGACCTGGCGGCGATGCGCGACGGCATCAAGGCGCTCGGCGGCGATCCGGAAAAGATCAATCCGCTGGTGCCGGTCGACCTCGTCATCGACCACTCCGTCATCGTCGACGAGTTCGGCACGCCGATGGCCTTCGCCCGCAATGTCGAGCTGGAATATGAGCGCAACGAGGAGCGCTACAAATTCCTGAAATGGGGCCAGCAGGCCTTCCGCAACTTCCGCGTCGTGCCGCCCGGCACCGGCATCTGCCACCAGGTCAACCTCGAATATCTCGGGCAGGTCGTGTGGACCAACGCCGAGGACGGCGAAACCACCGCCTATCCCGACACCTGCGTCGGCACCGATTCGCACACCACCATGATCAACGGCCTCGGCGTTTTGGGCTGGGGCGTCGGCGGCATCGAAGCCGAGGCCGCGATGCTCGGCCAGCCGGTCTCCATGCTCTTGCCGGAAGTCATCGGCTTCCGCCTCACTGGCAAGCTCAAGGAAGGCGTGACCGCCACCGACCTGGTGCTCACCGTCACCCAGATGCTGCGCAAGAAGGGCGTCGTCGGCAAATTCGTCGAGTTCTTCGGCCCCGGCCTCTCCAACATGACGCTGGCCGACCGCGCCACCATCGGCAACATGGCGCCGGAATATGGCGCGACCTGCGGCTTCTTCCCGGTCGACTCGGAAACCATCCGCTACCTCACCATGTCCGGCCGCGAGGAGAACCGCATCGCACTGGTCGAGGCCTATTCCAAGGCGCAAGGCATGTGGCGCGACACAGGCTCGGCCGATCCAGTCTTCACCGACCTGCTCGAGCTCGACCTCGGCGACGTCGTGCCGTCGATGGCCGGCCCGAAGCGCCCCGAGGGCCGCGTCGCGCTGCAGGACATCCCCGCCGGCTTCGCCAAGGCGATGGAGACCGAATACAAGAAGGCGGCCGAAATTTCCAAGCGCTACGCCGTCGAAGGCACCGACTACGATCTCGGCCATGGCGACGTCGCCATCGCCGCCATCACCTCCTGCACCAACACCTCGAACCCGAGCGTGCTGATCGGCGCGGGCCTGCTTGCGCGCAACGCCAACCGCCGCGGTCTGAAGCAGAAGCCGTGGGTGAAAACCTCGCTCGCCCCCGGCAGCCAGGTGGTGGCCGAATATCTCGAAAAGTCCGGCCTTCAGAAGGAGCTCGACCAGATCGGCTTCAACCTGGTCGGCTTCGGCTGCACCACCTGTATCGGCAATTCCGGCCCGCTGCCGGCACCGATCTCGAAAACCATCAACGATAAAGGTTTGATCGCTGCCGCGGTGCTTTCCGGCAACCGCAATTTTGAAGGCCGCGTCTCGCCGGATGTCCAGGCGAACTACCTCGCCTCGCCGCCGCTCGTCGTCGCGCACGCGCTGGCCGGCACAGTGACCAGGGACCTCACCACCGAGCCGCTCGGCGAAGGCAGCGACGGCAAGCCGGTCTATCTCAAGGACATCTGGCCGACCTCGGCCGAGATCCAGGAGTTCATCGAGAAGAACGTCACCCGCGAGCTGTTCGCCCGCAAATATGCCGACGTCTTCAAGGGCGACGCCTACTGGCAGAAGGTCAAGGCGCCGGAAGGCCAGACCTATGCCTGGGACGACCACTCGACCTATGTGCAGAACCCGCCCTATTTCGCCGGCATGGGCCGCTCCTTCGGCAAGGTCGGCGACATCAAGGGCGCGCGCGTGCTCGGCCTTTTCGGCGACAAGATCACCACCGATCACATCTCGCCGGCGGGCTCGATCAAGGCTGCATCGCCGGCCGGCAAGTATCTGACCGAGCATGGCGTCGGCGTCGCCGACTTCAACCAGTACGGCACGCGGCGCGGCAACCATGAGGTGATGATGCGCGGCACCTTCGCCAACATCCGCATCCGCAACCACATGCTGGGCGAGAACGGCCGCGAGGGCGGCTACACGATCCACTATCCCTCGAAGGAGGAGATGTCGATCTACGACGCTGCGATGGAATACAAGCAGGAAGGCGTGCCGCTGGTGATCTTCGCCGGCGTCGAATACGGCAACGGCTCGTCGCGCGACTGGGCGGCCAAGGGCACCAATCTGCTCGGCGTGCGCGCTGTCATCGCCCAGTCCTTCGAGCGTATCCACCGCTCCAACCTGGTCGGCATGGGCGTCATCCCCTTCGTCTTCGAGGACGGCACCTCATGGGCCTCGCTCAACCTGAAGGGCGACGAGCTGGTCGAGATCGACGGCCTGGACGCCATCAAGCCGCGCCAGAAGATGGTGGCCAAGGTCACCTATGGCGACGGCACGGTGAAGAACGTGCCGATCATCTGCCGCATCGATACGCTGGATGAGCTCGACTACTTCAAGAACGGCGGCATCCTGCAATACGTGCTTCGCGACCTGGCCGCGTAAAATAGGGAGTGGTGAGTAGGAATTAGTGAGTAGGGGAAAGAGCGTCACTACTCACTACTCACTACTCACTACTGCCTTACCTTCGGCTTCCCAAACCGCGCCGTCGCCGCCAGCAACACGGCGAGCATCAGCCCGTTGAAGACATGCCAGAGGAAATGCGTGCCGAGCGGGAAGCTGGCGCAGACCAGCGGGTCGATCATGCGGCAGAGGACCGAGACGACGAAGATCGCCGACCCCGCCAGATTGTACCAGCCGGCCCGGTTGCCGGTGGCCGCCACCCACGCTCCGAAGAAGGCGAGCGCCAGGAAGGGCGGCAGGTAGCCCGTGGTGCCGTTCGACGCCTGGCGCAGCCAGTCGGGCACGGCGAAGGCGATCAGGCCGGCCACGGCATAGAAGGCGACGAAGACGAGGATCGCCTTGCCCCATTCCATGCCGAGGAAACGCCGCAGGTTGAACAGCGTGTAGGCCAGCGTGAAGCCGGCGATCGGCAGGATGTCGGCCCAGATCGTGCCTTTGCTGGCGAAGGTGTGGAAAAGGGTCGAGCCGATGCCGATCGCCACCACCCACCAGGCCAGCACTTCGGCGAAGGCGCCGGTCTTGTATCGCCGCACCTGCTGGACGCCCCATAGTCCCGCGGCAATGAAAGCCAGGTTGGTCAAAGCATTAGCCGGCTCGGCCCAAAGTCCAGGCCCCGTCCGTTCGCAATAGAGATCGACAGGGGTCAGGAGAGTTTGCCACATGGTGAGGATGCTGCTCCCGAATCGAACCACGCCTTGAAATGCAATCGCCTCTCCTATTGCGCCCTTACCTGCGGCTGCAACAGCAAAAATTTCACCGCAACGTGACTTCCCGTTGACTGGCGCTTCTGCCACATATTTTAGCAATCAGAACAAGGCCGGCGTCACCGGCGGGAATTGGAAAAGTCATGGCATTTCGAGGACGATTGCGGCTTGCGGCAGTAGCGCTGGCCCTTACGGCGTTGGGCGGCGTGGCCCTGGCAGCCGAGCCTGAGAAGGCCGCGACCGGCAAGCCTCAAGCCGACAAGCCTTTGGGCGTGGTCGAATTGTTCACCAGCCAGGGCTGCAGTTCCTGCCCACCGGCCGACGAGTTGTTTGCCGAGCTCGCCGGTAAGGACGACATCGTCGCGCTCGCCTACCACGTCAATTACTGGGACTATCTCGGCTGGCAGGACACGCTGAGCACCAAGGAGAACACCGAGCGCCAGTATGACTATATGCGGGCCTTCGGCAGCCGCTCGGTCTACACGCCGCAGGCCGTCATCAACGGCCGCAGCCACGTCAACGGCGCCAGCCGCAAGGATGTCGACGGCGCCTTGGCGCGGATGGACAGGACCGGCGAGGGCATGCGGGTCGCCATCAAGGTCAGCCGCACCAGCGACCGTGTCGTGATCGACGCGGGCGATGCCGGCAACGGCCCGACCGACGCCCATGTGGTGATCGTCTATTTCGATCCGCCGCGGATGGTGAAGATCGGCCAGGGCGAGAACAGCGGCCGAAGCCTGACCTACTGGAACGCCGTTTCCGACATCCAGACCGCCGGCATGTGGCACGGCAAGGCGCAGCGTTACGAATTGCCGATGACCGAGATCGCCAAGAAGGGCGGCTGCGCGGTGCTGCTGCAGTCGGTTGGTCAGGACGGCATGCCCGGCCCGATCCTCGGCGCCGCCTTCATCCGCAAGCCCGACCGGCTTTAGCTCCCGCCTTCTAGCAATTGGCTTCTCGTCCGCTCGCGCGCGGACCGCTTCTTACCACAAGGCAGGGCAATCTTTGGGAGTTCGGATAGCCGGCATGCCTTGATCGGCGTGATTGATCGGCCGAAGACCTGATTGCCACGTGGTTCCCCCAATCCGTCGCTGCTTTGCAGCGCCACCTTTCCCCCCTCCGGAGGGAAAGGAAGGGAGCCTTGCTGGACGAGCGTTGTCGGCAAAAAGCCTGGCGCGCCTTTCCTCTACCCCGTCGATCGGGGGAGAGGTGGCTCGGCGAAGCCGAGACGGAGTGGGGGTCGACCAGCGCTGCATAAGACAATGCATGCGCCAAGCTGCCATTCACGCTATCGCCAAGACCAGCCGCTTGGAAATGTGTGCATGCCGTAGACAAGGGTGAAGGAAAACAAAAAACCGGCGTCAGCTTGCTTCTGACGCCGGTCATTCAGGTTTTGGGATCGTCGCACCTGATTTTTCCAAGGAAAAACCGAGGTTGGTTCGATCCGACGCTGACCCGTGGGCGGGGGGCTTGGGGTTTACGAGCCGGTGCCGGACCGAACCGTCTCAGGCAACGCCGGTAAATTCGTCGGACATTGGGGCATGAGCGCGGATTATTTGTGGCGAGAATGTGGCAGAGCATCACCAATTCCAACATGTGTTTCGCAAACGTGACTGGACGTTTGGGAAACCGCGCGACCATCGGGCCTGCTTAGCCAGGCCTTGCAATTCGACCGCGAAAGCGCGAACCTTGGCCGGCGCATGATTCAATCGAAGGATCGAGGCATGACCGATCACAGCAGCGGGACGGAGGATGGGGAAGCATCCGGAATATTGATCCCGTTGCACGAGGCGCGCAACGCCCGCCTCGACCAGCCGGTGCGATTCGACCGGCGCGAGCTCGACCAGATTCTGAGGCTTTACGGACGCATGGTGGCGGCCAATGAATGGCGCGACTACGCGATCGACCATCTCACTGATCGCGCTGTCTTTTCCGTCTTCCGCCGGGCCAGCGAAGTGCCGCTTTTCCAGATCGTCAAGGACCCCAGGCTGGCACGCCGGCAAGGTGCTTTTGCCGTCATCGCCGCAGGCGGCCGCATCCTGAAGCGCAGCCAGGAACTCGGCCGCGTGCTTGGCGTGTTCGATGCCAAGCTGAAGCTCGTCGAGGCGTGAAGGAAAAGGGGAATTGATGAACTGAAGAATTGAAGAACTGAGGAAAAGGGGCGCTTGGCGGCCGGTGCGGCAGTCGTTTTTCTTCAGTTCCTCAATTCTTCAGTTCTTCAATTCCTTTTGAATCCGGAACCTTCGCTCCGGCAGCGAATTCGGATCGGGCGGCAATTCCGCGCCGCCATTCAGCGAAAGCTGCATGAACACCGTGTCCAGCCAGCGTCCGTGCTTGTAGCCCGATCCTTCCAGGCGACCGGAATGGCGGAAGCCGAGCTTCTCGTGCAGCCGCACCGAGGCGCTGTCCGCGTGGCCGTCGCCGATCACCGCGATGATCTGGCGGAAGCCCGCCGCGCGCGCCGTCTCGATCAGCGCCTGCATCAGCAGGAAGCCGGCGCCCTGCCCCTTGGCCTCCGGCGCGACATAGACCGAATCCTCGATGACGAATCGGTAAGCGGGGCGGGGCCGGAACGGCCCGGCATAGGCATAGCCGAGCACGGCGCCGTTCTTCTCGGCCACGAGATACGGAAAGCCGCCGGCCGCCAGAGCGTCGAATCGGTCGCCCATTTCGGCGCGGCTGGGCGGCTCCAGCTCGTAGCTCGCCGTGCCATGCGTGACCGCATCGGCATAGATTTCGGTGATTCGGTCGAGGTCGGCCGCGGTGGCGGCCCTGATCGCAACATTGCTCATAATTTGTGCAGTTCTCTTTGCTGCCTCGATAACAGCAGAGGACTGCGCAAAAAGAAAGGGCGGCCGTTGGGCCGCCCTTCGCAAAGTCTATGGTCCACTGGGACCGGGTAACCGCCTTTAGAGCAATTCCAGGAAAACTGTGCGCGGTTTTCCGTCCGGAATTGCATAGAGGGTTCGCCGTTTCCGTGAAACGGCGAACTGCTCTAGCGGCGATCGCCCATGAACTGCAGCAGGAACATGAACAGGTTGATGAAGTCGAGATAAAGGCGCAGTGCGCCCATGATCGCCTTGCGGCCGGCGACGTCGGCGACGTCACCTTCGAAATACATCTCCTTGATCTTCTGCGTGTCGTAGGCGGTGAGGCCGGCGAACACCAGCACGCCGATCACCGAGATGGCGAAGCCAAGCGCCGACGACTGCAGGAAGATGTTGATCAGCATCGCGATCAGCAAGCCGATCACGCCCATGATCAGGAACGAGCCGAACGCCGACAGGTCGCGCCTGGTCGTGTAGCCGTAGAGCGACAGGCCGCCGAAGGCCGCGGCCGTGGCGAAGAAGGTCTGGGTGATGCTGGTGCCGGTGTAGACGAGGAAGATCGTCGACAGCGACAGGCCGACAAGGCCGGCATAGACCCAGAATGTGGCCTGCGCCGCGCCCACGCTCATCGACTGGATACGGAACGACAGGAACATCACGGCGGCGAGCGGCGCCAGGATGACGACCCAGCGGAACGCGCTTGCATAGATGAGCTGGCCGAAGGCGGTCAACTGGCCGTCGCCGGTGACAGCGAGCTGGAAGGCGCCCCAGGCGGCAAGGCCGGTGATCAAAAGGCCAAGCCCCATGAGGTTGTAGACCTTGATCATATAGGCGCGCAGGCCCTGATCGATATCGACGCGCGCGCCGGGGGCGGCGGACGTCTGGTAGTTGCGAATGGGATCAGCCATTGGAAATCCTCTGTTGCTTCTGCCCCGTCCGGTGACAGGTCCGCTCGGAGCGGTCCCCGGGACCAGGCGCCGCTGGCGGAGCTCCAGCATGCCTAGCGCGAAATATGATGGTTCTTGACGTCAAGAACAAGACGGTAACGGGCCGTAACGCTTTGTGAGAAGGCAAAAGGCCGGTTTTCGGGTCTTCCGGGCGGCATTCTTACAAAGATTTAACCGGGCGGGCGGCTCTCGGCCCTCCGTCAGAGGTTGCGCAGCACCGGCGCTGCCCTGTGGCCAAGCACCCGCCAGGTGCCGGCAAGGCCGATTCCGACGGTGACCGCCAGCGAAACCAGGATCGTCGCCACCGCGACCTCCGGCATGAAATGCGACGGCAGCGTCATGATATGCGCGACCACGAACCAGGCGGCGATGCCGCCGGCGGCAAGCGCGAACAGCGCCGTCGCGAGGCCGATCAGCATATATTCCAGGGAGAAGGCGGTAATCAGCGTCCGCCGCGTCGCGCCGAGCGTCTTCAGCACCACCGCGTCGTGGATGCGCGCCCGGTTGCCGGCGGCAAGCGCCCCGGAGAGCACCAGCACCGAGGCGATCAGCGCCACGCCGGCGGCGGCGCGGATCGCCGTGCCCAATTGCGCGACCAGCCGGTTGACGATGTCGAGCGCGTCCTTGACGCGCACCGTCGTCACCGCCGGAAAGGCGCGGGTGACAGCGTTGAGCAGCCTTGCGTCGTCGGCCGTGCTGGCTTGTTTGTCGGTCAGCGTCGCCAGCCAGCCATGCGGCGCCCCGGCAAAGGTGTTGGGCGAGAAATCCATGACGAAGTTGATGCCCATCGTCTCCCATTGCACCTGGCGGAAATTGGCGATCTTCGCGGTGACATTGCGACCGAGCACGTTGACGGTGACGGTGTCGCCGAGCTTCAGCCCGATCGCCTTGCCTTCCTCGGCCGAGAACGACACCAGCGGCTCGCCGGGATAGTCCTGCGGCCACCACGCGCCTTCGGTCAGCGTCGCGTTCTCCGGCTGTTTCGCGTCATAGGTCAGGCCGCGGTCGCCGCGCAGCACCCAGGCGCCGTCGGCCGGGATCTTCACCTTGTCGACGTCGACGCCGTTGAGCGCCATGATGCGGCCGCGCAGCATCGGCACCTTGACCAGTGTTCCCCGAGGCGACTCCTTGCCGACGAGGCTGGCGAAGGCGTCGACGTCGCTGCTCTGGATATCGACGAAGAAGAAGTTCGGCGCCCGCTCCGGCAGGCTGCCGGAGATCTGCCGCCTGAGATTCCCGTCGATCAGCGCCAGCGTCACCAGCAGCGTCAGCCCGAGGCCAAGCGACAGCACTACCGATGGCGTCAGCGCGCCCGGACGGTGGATGTTGCCGAGCGCCAGCCGCAGCGAAACGGAACGCACGCGCGGGCTCTTTTTTGCCGTCCACTGCACCAGCATCGCCACCAGCCGCAGCACCAGGAAGGCGAAAACCGTGGCGCCGACGAAGATCGAGGCGATGCGGTAGTCGTTGGCCGAGAGGATCGCCAGCGCCGCCAGCGCCAGCACGATCGCCAGAGCAGCGCCCGTATAGGGCAGGCGCGGCAGGCCGCGGCTCTCGAATCCCATTTCACGGAACAGCGCCGTCGCGGGCACGTCGCGGGCGCGGCCGAGCGGCAGCAGCGCGAAGGCCAGCGTCACCAGAAGGCCGAACAGGGCGGCCATGGCGAGCGCGCCAGGATAGAAGCCGCCTTGCGCGGGCACCGGGATGACGGACTGCAGGAGCGCGCTCGCCACGAACGGCATCGCGGCGCCCAGGATCAGCCCGAGCACGATGCCGAGGCCCGCGATCAACAGGATCTGCACCAGATAGACGGTGAAGACGAAACCGCCCGAGGCGCCGAGGCTCTTGAAGGTGGCGATGACGCCGCGCTTGCCGTCGAGATAAGCGCGCACGGCATTCGCCACGCCGACGCCGCCGACCACCAGCGCCGTCAGCCCGACGAGCGTCAGGAACTGCGAGAAGCGCTCGATGTTGGCTGAGAGCGCGGGTGCGGCGTTGCTGCGCGTGCGGATCGACCAGCCGGCCTGCGGGAAATCCTTCGCGGCCTCGGCCTGGATGTCCTTGATCCGAGCCTCGGACGCGCCGTCGGGCAGCCGCACCTTATAGGCGTTTTCGACCAGGCTGCCGGGTTGCACCAGACCGGATGCGGCAAGGCCCTCGCGCGAAATCATCAGCCGTGGCGCGAAACCGAAACCGTCCGACACCGCATCCGGCTCGCTGACCAGCCTGGCTCGCAACTCGAAAATGGCGCCGCCGAGCTTCAGCCTGTCGCCGATGTGAACATTGAGCCGGTCGAACAACAGGTCGGGCGCGGCGGCGCCGAACACGCCGGACCTTTCGCCGAACAATTGGTCCTTCGGCAGCGCCGGATCCGTCTCCAGCGTGCCGTAGAGCGGATAGGCGTCGTCGACGGCCTTTGCCTCGACCAGCGCCTGGTCGGAGCCGTCCTCCAGCCGCGCCATCGAGCGCATGCCGGAAGTCAGTGAGACCGTGCCGAGGCCTTTGATGAAGCCGAGCTCGGCATCCGAAGCGCTGCGCTGGTTGACCTGGAAGCGCAAATCGCCGCCAAGCAGCGTCTGGCCCTGATTGGCGACGCCGGCGGAAATCGCCTGCGCCACCGAATTGACGCCGCCGATCGCCGCGACGCCCAGCGCGATGCAGGCAAGGAAGATCATGAAGCCGGACAGGCCGCCGCGCATCTCGCGCAGCGAGAAGCGCATGGCGAGCTTCAATGTCCGCATCAGGCGGGAACCTTCACGGCTTTCGGCGCGTCCTCGATCCGCCCCGAGCGCATCGAGACCTGCCGCGCGCAACGCGCGGCAAGCGCCGGGTCGTGCGTCACCAGCACCAGCGTCATGCCGCGTTCCGCCGCCTTGGCGAACAGAAGATCGGCGATCTGCTTTCCCGTCGCCTGGTCGAGATTGCCGGTCGGCTCGTCGGCGATGAGGATGCGCGGCGACGGCGCCAGCGCCCGGGCGATCGCCACGCGCTGCTGCTCGCCGCCGGAGAGCTCGCCCGGATAGTGCGTCACGCGGTCGCTCAGGCCGACGGCGGCGAGATCGCGCGCGGCGACGCCGAACGGGTCGGCATGGCCGGCAAGCTCGAGCGGCACCGCGACGTTCTCGAGCGCCGTCATGTTGGGAATGAGATGGAAGGACTGAAAGACGATGCCAATGTTTCGTCCACGAAACGATGCGATCTGGTCCTCGCTTTTGCCGTTGAGCAGCTCACCGGCGATCTGGACCGTACCCGAATCGACCCGTTCCAGGCCGGCAAGAACCATCAGCAGGGTTGATTTGCCCGAGCCCGACGGTCCAACGATGCCGGTGGCTTCACCGGCCGCCACGTCGAGGCTGACGCCCTTCAGCACATGGACGGAGGACGCGCCCTCGCCGAGCGTCAGCGATACGTCCCTCAGCGCGATGACGGCTTCTGTCACAATGAAAGTGCCCTATATGTGGAAAAAAGGAGACGGCCCGTGTCTCTTTCCTTGGGTTGTTTCGGTCATATGGGGCTCGCCGCATGGCATTCAAACACCGTTTTGCCGCAGCCCTCATGCTTTTCCTCGCCGTTTGCGGCGCCATTACGCCGGCGCGCGCCGCCACCTTCACCATCGTCGGCTTCGGCGACAGCCTGATGGCAGGCTTCGGCCTTGGCCCCGGCCAGGGTTTCACCGACAGGCTGCAGGCGGCGCTGAAGGCTAAGGGCCTCGACATCACCGTCGCCAATGCCGGCGTCTCCGGCGACACATCGAGCGGCGGGCTGGCGCGGCTCGACTGGTCGGTGCCGGACGGCACGAGGCTCGTCATCCTCGAACTCGGCGCCAACGACATGCTGCGCGGCGTCGCTCCCGACATCGCCGAGAAGAACCTCGACGCCATGCTGGGCAAGCTGAAGCAGCGCAACATCCCGGTGCTGCTCGCCGGCATGCGCGCCGCGCCCAACCTCGGCGCCGACTACCAGAAGACCTTCGACGCCATCTACCCGAAGCTTGCCGCTAAATATGCCGTTCCGCTCTATCCGTTCTTTCTCGACGGCGTCGCCGGCCACCCCGACCTGCAGCTGGAGGACGGCCTGCACCCCAATCCGAAGGGCGTCGACGTGATCGTCGAGCGCATCCTGCCCACCGTCGAGAGGGCGATCGCCGACAATGGCGGCCCGTCGTGAGTCCAAAACGCCACGGTTTCCGCTGGGGAAACTTTGTGGACAACAAAGCTCTTGCCCCGCGCTTGTATCGATGATTCGCTAGGGACGAGAGTTTCGATTCGAGGACAGGAGGCTTCACATGCCACGTCTTTTCACCGCCCTCGAAATTCCGCGTGATGCCGCCCTCTCTTTGTCCCTGCTCCGGGGCGGGTTGCCAGGAGCGCGCTGGATCGACGTCGAAAACTACCATCTGACGCTGCGCTTCATCGGCGATGTCGAAGGCCATGTCGCCGACGAGATCGCCAACGCCCTCGACCGGGTCGACCGCCCCTCTTTTCAAATGACGCTCTCCGGCGTCGGCGCCTTCGGCGGCAAGAAGCCGCATGCGGTGTGGGCCGGCGTGTCGGCCTCGCCCGACCTGGCGGCGCTGCAGGGCGAGATCGACCGCATCTGCCAGCGGCTCGGCCTGCCGGCCGACCCGCGCAAATTCTCGCCGCATGTGACGCTGGCGCGCCTGCGCAATGGGAGCCCGCTCGATGTCGCGCAATATCTTTCGGCGCGCGGCAATTTCGCGGCGCTGCCCTTCCGCGTCGGCCGCTTCGTCCTGATGTCGTCGCGCGATTCGGTCGGCGGCGGCCCCTACATCGTCGAAGAAGCCTGGCCGCTGGTCGGCGAAGCGCTGGCCTCGAGCCGCTTCGCCAGCGCCTCGGATGCCTCGCGGATCATGCGATAGACCGAAGCGAAGGCCTCGGCGCCGTTGTAATAGGGATCCGGCACGTCCGCGGTCTTTCCTATCGCGAAATCCAGATAGAGATGGACCCGGTCGCGCGCGGTCGCTGTCGCCAGCGCCTTGAGGTCGCGCACATTCGCCTTGTCCATGCCGAGGATCAGGTCGAAGCGCGAAAAATCCTCCGCCAGCACCTTGCGCGCCCTCTGCCCTGAAATGTCGACGCCATGCTTTGCGGCCACAGCGACAGAGCGTGGATCGGGCGCGGAGCCGACCTCCCAGCCGCTGGTCGCGGCCGAATCGAGCACGATGCGCCCGGCCAGCCCGCGCTCGGCCAGCACGCTGTGGAAAACGCCCTCGGCAAGCGGTGACCGGCAGATGTTGCCGAGGCAGACGAACAGAATGGATTTTATGGGCTTTTCGCGCATCGATCCGGCAGGTTTAAATCTTTGCTTTCATGCATGTCGTCACCCCAAAACCGCCGCGCACTTTTGGGCGACATGCATTATGGTGCAGGCCATTTTCGAATAGCACAGGGACCACACATGAACAGGGAAAAACTGACCAAGGACGCGATCGCCACGGCTCTGGCCGAACTCGAAGGCTGGTCGCTCGCCGCCGACGGCGCTTCCATCAAACGCAGCTTCGTCTTCAAGAATTTCTCCGAAGCCTTCGCCTTCATGACGCGCGTGGCGCTGGCGGCCGAAAAGATGGACCATCACCCGGACTGGTCGAATGTCTACAAGACCGTCGACGTGACGCTGAACACCCACGACGCCGGCGGCGTGACGGCGTTGGATATCGAGTTGGCAAAGCGGATGAACCGGTATTTCGGCTGAGGCGAAAAGACTCGCCTTTCTTCGTCATTCCAGGCGAAGCAAGGAGCGAAGCGACGCCCGCAGACCCTGGAAGACGATGGGAGGGATGCCTCGGCCAATCGCAGAAACTAGGCGATCGCCAGCCAGGTCACCGCTGGCCAGCATCCCTTTCCGATTTTCCGGCCAAGCAACCGCCCAAACTCTTGTAGCAGCCCCCCGCTTTCACCACATCTTTCGCGGCGGGTTGGCACGCATGGGTTGCGAGCGGCCGCCAAGGAGCGACTGATGACGCAAGGTACCGGTTTCGATTTCTTCGGCTTCGGCGACAAGCTTGCCGGCGAGGGCGAGGTCCGCGAGAAATTCTGGCGCACCGCCAGGAAGGCGGCGCGGCAGATTCCGTTCATGGACGAGGTGGTCGCCGCCTACTATTGCGCCATGGACAAGGACACGCCGATGCGTGCCAAGGCAATCTTGCTCGGCGCGCTGGGTTATTTCGTCCTGCCGTTCGATTTCATTCCCGATTTCGTCGTCGGCCTCGGCTTCACCGACGACCTTGCCGTGCTGACCGCAGCGATCACCGCCGTCAGCGCCCATATCACGCCTGCCCACAGGCAGGCCGCCAGGGACGCGCTGGCGGACAAGAACTGATCTCGCCTCGCCTCACGCCCGTAAATCAGCGCGTGCGAAAAGACAAACTCTTGCCGTTTTCGTGGCATCCAACTCCGCGCCGGGACGTCGCGCCGGCCTCGATCCACAGTGGCGGCGCGGATGGTGGCGGTTTCCTGGGGTGAATTCCTTTTCTTCGAGGACAATTCACCGTTTGGTAACCCTGATTAAATCAAAATGAAGCGACGGCAGGACGCCACGCGGCCCGCCTCCGCACCATTTGGAATACGGGAAGAACGATGCGCGGATTGATTGCTATAGTTTCCAGCCTGGTCCTGGTGGCCTCGGCAGTGCCGGTGTTGGCGCAACAGGCGACCAAGATCGGCCAGCACAATGCCTGGGGCACCTACAGCTATCAGTCGGCCGCCGGCAAGGTCTGCTATGTGCTGACCGTGCCCACCGACAAGCAGCCGGCGACGCTCGACCATGGCGACATGTTCTTCTTCGTCAGCCAGCGGCCCGGACAGCAGGTCTCCTACGAGCCGCAGTTCATCGCCGGCTACAACTTCCAGGAAGGCTCGAAGGCCACCGTCACCATCGACAAGAAATCCTTCTCGATGTTCACCCGCGGCAAGTCGGCCTGGGTCGAGAACGCCGCCGAAGAGCCGGTGCTGATTGCCGCCATGAAGACCGGCTCCGACATGAAGGTGCAGGCGAAGTCCGGCCGCGGCAACCCCACCTCCTACGTCTTCTCGCTCAAGGGCATCTCGGCCGCGCTGTCCTCGATCGCCAAGTGCAAATAGGCAAGAGCCACAAACCGCCAAAACGACGAATGAACTGACGCAAGGCCGGGCCATCAGGTCCGGCCTTTTCCCTTCAGCTTGCCTTGTATCCGCGCCGGTTCGTCGCGGCGGGCGGCGTCGGCGAGGCACGGCCGGGAATTCATACCCGCGGCCAATCGCCCGGAAAAATTTCGCGGCCGACGGAATAGTTTCCCGCCGAGCCCGGTAGATAGCGCAAAGAGGGAGAACACGTTTTGACGCGGCCCGTCATTTTCAGGGCCGCGCCGGAAACAGGGAGCGGCGGCAAGCACTGGGGATGAGTGTCTTTCAGGGCTTGCAGTCGGGAGGAGCACGCTCCCAGCCGGCCCAGCGGTTGCCTGTCCCCCTGTCCCTGACCGCTGGGCCGCTTTTCACGCCGGCTTTGGCTGGACAGCGCAGTAAGGTAGGCCCGGCTTGCGCCAACACGGGCATGAGACGGGCGGCATGAGATGGGATGAAAGCGAAGTTCGACGTCATACCGCATCTGGAGGATCTGTGGCGTTACGGCAGAGTGCTCACCGGCAATGATTCCGACGCCGATGACCTTGTACAGGAATCTCTCGCCCGTGCGTTGTCGATGGCCGGCAGCTACGATCCCTCCCGGTCGCTGCTTCCCTGGCTGATCAGGATTGTCCGCAACACCTTCTTCACCGGTGCCAGTCAGGCCGATGCCGACAGGCGGCGCCTTGCGTCCATCGCCGACATGTCGGATGCCGCCTCGCCGCCGCCGCAGGAGCACAGCGCCGAACTTTCCAACGTCGGCAGGGCCCTCGCCCGGATGCCGACCGACCAGGCCGAAATACTGCACCTGGTCGGCGTGCTGGGTTTTACCTATTCCGAGGCGGCCGAACTGCTGGGCGTGCCGACGGGAACCGTGATGTCCCGTCTCAGCCGGGCTCGCGCTGCCTTGAAGCACAACATGGAAAATATGGATGACGGAGCTTCCCGTCATCTGAAGATCATTGGAGGGCGTGATGTGGCCCGATAGTCGCGTTTCCGAGCAGGATATCGGCCGCTTGCTGGATGGCGAGCTGTCGCCGTCGCAGCGATCCGAGCTGCAGGCCCGGCTTGCGCGCGAGCCGGAACTGGCAGCGGAGGTCTTTGCCCACGCGCAACGCATGGAAGCGCTGCGCGATTCCCAACCAAGGCGATTGTTTCCGCCCGGCGCGACCGTCGACAAGGCGAGACAGCTGGAACAGGCGCTTCGCCGCAGGCGGATGTTCGCGATGCTCCGACTTCAGGTCGCCGCCGTCGCGCTAATCGCGATCGGATGGTCGGCCAACTCGCTGACAGTGCCGCTTCGCCAGGGCGGCAAGACGGCGGATGAAACCTTCATCCTGGCCGCGCGGGATGCGCTGCGCGTCGCGCAACTCAATGCCGGTCCCGAAAAGGGCGTCGAGCTCAAACAGGACAAGATCCAGCGGCTGGTTGGCGCCGTCAACGTCAGCATGCCGACGCTGCCCTCGGCATGGGTGGTCAAGGATGTCCAGGTGCAGCCCTGGAACGGACAGCAGAGCCTGGTCGTGACGGCCGATACACCAAGCGTCGGGCGCATCACACTTGTGGCGGCGCCGATGAACGGCGAGGACGCCGTTCCCCCGACGCCTGCCACCGACGGCCGCGTGCCGACGGTTTACTGGCAGTCTGGGGGTACCGCCTATGCGCTGATGGGGTCCGCCGCGCCGGATCGGCTCGAAGTGGAAGCAAAGCAGATCGAGGTCGCCACGCGCCGGAGCGTTGCGCCCAAGACAAGAGGCTGATCGCGGCCGCCGGATGCCGGACAAGGGAGACAGAATGCACGCGAAGCTGGAATTCACGATCCGCCGATGCCGCATGCCGTCGGATAAGTCCGCGCGATGAAACTCCTGCCGTTCGAAAGGAGATACTATCCGTCCACCTGTCCCGTTTGCGCCGGAGTGGCCCTGGAAGCCGAGGTCATGCTCCGCAAGGTGGAGTTCCAGTGTGCCGCCTGCGGGCAATTCGAGATCACCTCCGCTGCTCGCGCCGCGATGAAGGGCCTGTCGCAGGAGCACCGCCGATTGTGGCTGTCGCAAGCGCGGCTGCCGAATTCGACCGTCCCCCTGATTGCCTGCGCGAACGAGATGCTGTCGCAGGTTACCGGCTCCCCAGATGACCCGGGAAGGTGACCCGGGAAGCGCTGCGCGCGGGCGCTCCCGACGGCCCGGCATCTCGGCTTGGGGGTTGCCGGGCCGTTTTCGCGCAAGACGAGATGAGCACGGCTTCATCGACCAGGGACTTATTTGCAATGCGCAGATTGGAAGACTACGAGGAAATCGCACTGATCGGTTATCCTTGCGATGGAGAATACATCGCCGTGATGGCGAATGGCGGGCAGCGGAACTGGCTGCTCGGCGGCGAGCTCTGCGAATGGAACGGCGCCATCCTCGCCGATCAAGCCGCTGCCTTGCTCCGATATTATCCGCGGGGGTCGCGCCTCGTCCTCGTTACGATCAAAGGTGACAACCTCGTTGCGATCCGGGACTGCGACACCGCCACGGCCCCGGCAAAGTCGCAGGTGACTGCGAATGCAAAACCGGGCGAAGGGCAAGCCGGTCCGGCCGAGGACGCGCGGCTTGCCGATTTTCGCGCCGCGGCGATGCTACGCGATTCCGCGTCCATGTCGTTCGACCGGGCCACCGAAATTGCGCTGTCGACGATCGCGGCGCGCATGAAGCTCGGACGCATGGAATTAATCCGTGTCGCGCTTCGCGAGTGGCTGGCGATGCGTGCAGCCATGCGCTTCCCTCCAGACGAAGGCGCGCCATATGGCTCGCAGGCGCCGGACGGTTTCGGCTGACCGCATCGCGCTTCGAGTTACCGCCGAGTAGCCATGCCCCAGGAATCGCCCGCCGACAGGTCCGCTCTCGATCTCTATGAGCCGATCGATGTCCTGAAACCCGTCGCTCCCGATCTGTGGATCGTGGATGGACCACGGATCGGCTTCGGCGTCGGACCGTTTGAATTTCCTTTCACCACCCGCATGACGGTCGTGCGGCTTCGCAGTGGCGACCTGATCCTGCATTCGCCCGTCGCGCTTGCGCCCGCGCTCCGGTCCGCAGTCGAGCTTCTGGGGCCGGTCCGCTTCCTGGTCGCGCCGAACTCCCTTCACTACTGGTGGCTGCCCGATTGGAAGGTCGCCATGCCTAGGGCGGAGGTTTTGGCCGTGCGCGGCCTGCGGGAACGGGCAAAGCGTCCTATCGCCGTGGACCGGCTGCTGGTGGGGCGCGCCTCGCCCTGGCCCGCTGAGATCGACCTTTTGGTCGTGCGCGGCGACGTCCTCACCGAGGCCGTGCTGTTCCATCGCGCATCGCAAACGCTGATCCTCACCGACCTGATAGAGAACTTCGAGCCAGGCCGGATTCATAGCTGGTTTCTGCGATTGCTCGTCAGGCTCGCCGGCGCGATCGATCCGGACGGCAAGGCGCCGATCGACATGCGGCTGAGCTTCTTTCGCCGTCGTCGGGCCTTGCGGGCGGCGGTTCACCAGATGCTCGCTTGGCAGCCGGAGCGCGTCATAATCGCGCATGGCCGATGGTATGACAAAGACGGCGCCGCCGAACTCAGGCGCGCGTTCCGTTGGGTTTTGTGACGACGACCCACCTTCGAAGCGCTACGCCTTGACTGCTTCGCTCGTCTCCGCCCTGCGACGCCGGATCGCCTCGGCGATGAAGACGCGCGACAGCGCGTGATAGAGCGGCTCGTGCGAGATCAGCCGCGCCGTGCCGTAGCCCAGCACCGCAGCGCACATCAGCGCGATCACATTGTCGTGGTTGCCGGTCATTTCGAGGATGATGACGAAGGCCGTCATCGGTGCCTGCACGACGCCGGCGAAATAGCCGGCCATGCCGAGCAGCGCCGCGGTTCCCGTGGCCGCGCCGAAGACGAGGCCGAGCGTGCTGCCCAGCCCGGCGCCCACCGCCAGCGACGGCGCGAAGATGCCGCCCGGTATCCCCGACACCATCGACAGCAGGCCGGCCGCGAATTTCTCGACGAAGAAGAAGGCCGGCAGCGGCGTGCCTTCGATCGCGCCGCGCGCCTGCGTGTAGCCGGTGCCGAAGGTCAAACCGCCCGAGGTGATGCCGATCGCGGCCACGGCCAGGCCGCAGACAGCCGCCACGACCAGCGTGCGCGGCAGCGGCTGCAGCGCGTTCCAGCGCCGGATGCGGCGCATGACCTTCAGCGCCGAGAGCGAGAACAGCGCGCCGACACCGCCGCCGATGATGCCGCAGGCCAGCACCAGCGGCCAGTCGGCGGCGAAGGCGACCGTGTCCTTGGCGACGCCGAAATAGGTGTAGTTGCCGATGAGCCCGAGCGAGGCAAGGCCGGCTAGGATAACCGCCGTCAGCACCAGCCCGTTGGTGCGCGATTCATAGGCCCGGCCCATCTCCTCGATGGCGAAGACGATGCCGGCGAGCGGCGTGTTGAAGGCCGCCGCGATGCCGGCGGCCGAACCGGCAAGGATCAGGCCGCGCGCCTGCGCCATGCCGCCCCAGCGCGCCGCCTGCAGCATCAGCGAAGCGCCGACTTGCACCGTCGGGCCTTCGCGGCCGATCGAGGCGCCGCAGGCGAGGCCGACGATGGTGAGCGCGATCTTGCCCGCCGCCAAACGCAGCGACAGGATGTGGCTGCGGTCGTCCTCGTCGCGCAGATGCCGTGCCGCGATCGCCTGCGGAATGCCGCTGCCTTGCGACCCCGGGAAGAAGGAATGCGCCAGCCAGGCGCAAAGGACGAAACCGAGCGGCGTCACGACCAGCGGCAGATAGAGGCGCCAGCCGCCGTCATTGCCCGTCATGAGATGGAACAGGGTTTGCGCGCGGTCGGCGAGCAATGCGAACAGGACGCTGATCAGGCCGATCGAGATGGCGCCGGCCCAGAAGACCAGACGCGGCTGCCAGACGCGCCGCGACACCCACATCGCCTGTGAGCGCCGCAGCATACGATTCTTTCGGGATATGCCGGCCATGTCCGCCCTCGTGATGGAATTCAGCCCTAGCACAGGCTGAGGGTCGATCAAGACCGCGCAGGCGTAATCGTGCATGCGCTCAAGATTGTCCCGCCGGCTCCGATGCCGGCGGGAATGTCAGGCGGGCAAGGTGGATCTCACATCGCCATTTTTTCACATTCGGCCTGGGCCTTCTTGGTCGACGTATCGATCATGTAGGCTTTGCCCTTGGCGTCGGTGATCATCATCATGCAATGCTTGATGGGCTTGGCCATCTTCATCATATCGGCGCTCATCTTGGCGTCCGGCATCATGGTGCCCATGTGACCGTCCGGCATGATCGCGGTGACCTGCCCGCCCTTCATCATCGTCATGGCGCCCATCGTGTCCTCGGCGAAGGCCTGCGAGGCGCAAAGACCGGCGAGGCCGGCAACGAGTGCGAACTTGATCGAGTGCATCAGAACAACTCCCATTGTTGAGGGGCATGGTCGCCCCTTTCAGGTTCGCGGATGCGCTTCGATTGGTTACGCCAACACGAATATGTGATCGATTTTCAGCCGACCATGGCGGGAGCCAGCCCCGTTCCGCCCTGGCACAGGCGGCAGGGCTCAAAATTTGTTGACCCCTGTGCCAGTCGAAATCGCTATCGCTTCGCATCGATCGGGACATAAAGCAGTCGGGTGCGGTGGGAAGGCCAGGCCGGCTGGGCCGCACGACATCGACGCCGGCTTGATCGTGGATGGCCCACAGGCGGGCCACCGCTTCCTGCACGACGGAACTGGCGGACAATTGGAACAGCATCTCTTTGCGACCGAGCGCGACCCGCGTCTCAAGCTGATCATCGCGGCAATCGTCGCCATCGCCTTCCTGATGGAGCAGCTTGATTCCACCATTCTCACCACCGCTATCCCGGCCATCGCGCAGAGCCTCGACACCACCCCGGTCCGGCTCAACCTGGCGATCACCACCTACATCCTGACGCTCGCGGTGTTCATCCCGGTCAGCGGCTGGTTCGCCGACCGGTTCGGCGCCCGCAAGATCTTCGCCCTGGCGCTCTTCACCTTCACCCTCGGTTCGATCCTGTGCGGCGTGGCCGACAGCGTCGGCATGCTCCTGGCCATGCGCGCGCTGCAGGGGCTGGGCGGCGCCATGATGACGCCGGTCGGGCGGCTGATCCTGTTGCGCTCCTTTCCGCGCAGCGGGCTGATCACCGCCATGACCTACATGACCTTGCCGGCGATCGTCGGTCCCGTCATCGGGCCGCTGCTCGGCGGCTTGCTGACCACCTATGCGTCCTGGCGCTGGATCTTCTACGTCAACGTGCCATTCGGCCTCATCGGCATCTTCGCCGCCTTGCGCTTCGTCGACGATTTCCACGGCGAGGAGGCGCAGCCTTTCGACTTCGCCGGCTTCCTCATGGTGGGGGCCGGCGCCGCGCTGCTGCAGTTCGGCCTGGAGAATATCGGCAGGCCGATCATTTCCTCGCTGGCGACCATGCTGGTGCTGGCCGCGTCGGTCCTGCTGCTGCTCGCCTTCGGCCGCTATGCCCGCCGCGTCGCGGCGCCCGCGATCGATCTCACGCTGTTTCGCTTCCGCTCCTTCTGGGTCGGCACGCTGGCCGGGGGGCTGTGCCGCATCGGCCTCAACGGCGCGCCGTTCCTTTTGCCGCTGATGCTGCAGGTCGGCTTCGGCATGAGCCCGGTCACGTCCGGCTCGCTGACCTTCGTCGGCAGCTTCGGCGCGCTTCTAATGCGGCCGCTGCTGTCGTTCTTCCTGCGGCGCTTCGGCTTCAAGGCCGTGCTGAGCGGCAGCGCGGTGGTCGGCTCTGTTGCCGTGGCGGGCTTTGCCCTGCTCGATGCCGACACCCCGCATTGGCTGATCGGCCTCTATGTCTTTTTCTTCGGCATCGTGCGTTCGGCGCAGTTCATGTCGTCCAACACGCTGTCCTATGCCGACCTGCCAGGCGAGAAGCTCAGCCGCGCCACCAGCCTCGGCGGCGTCCTGCAGCAGCTCAGCGTTTCGCTCGGCGTCTCGATCGCCGCCATGGTGCTCGGCCTCGTCTCCGGCCAGGCGCATGCGCCGACGGCGGACCAGTTCCATTGGGCGTTCCTGCTGACGGCGGTGATCCCGCTGCTTTCCATACCGGGGTTCTTCTTCCTGCATCCGGAAGACGGCCAGCAGGTCAGCGGCCATCGCCGCAAGGCGGAAGCCGACGCCTGAACCTGCGGGGCGCATGACTCCGTCGCCGAGCTGTGCTATGCGCCGCGCTTCCATTTGCGGCCGATGCTGAAATCGGCCGCAAATCGCTTATATTGGCGCCACCATGACCGTTTCGCTTGATCTTACCGCCGAAGGCGCTCGTGACGCCTTGCGCCGCGCAACACCGGCCGAGAAGCCGTCGCTGATCGGCCTGACCCGCGCCGAGCTCGGTGAAGCTCTCATCAATGCCGGCATCGTGCCGGAGCGTCATGCCAAGATGCGCGCCCAGCAGCTCTGGCACTGGATGTATGTGCGCGGCGTTTCCGACTTCGCGCATATGTTCAACATCTCCAAGGACCTGCGCGCCGAGCTCGACAAGCATTTCACCGTCGCGCGGCCGGAAATCGTCGAGGAGCAGATCTCTTCCGACGGCACGCGCAAATGGCTGTTCCGCTTTCCGCCGCGCGGCGCCGGGCGTCCCGTCGAGATCGAGACCGTCTACATTCCCGAGGAAGGCCGCGGCACGCTCTGCATTTCCTCGCAGGTCGGCTGCACGCTCACCTGCTCCTTCTGCCACACCGGCACGCAGAAGCTGGTGCGCAACCTCACCGCCGAGGAGATCCTGGCGCAGCTGCTCACCGCGCGCGACCGGCTCGGCGACTTCCCCAATCGCGACACGCCCGACGGCGCCATCGTGCCGGCCGAGGGCCGCAAGGTTTCCAACATCGTCATGATGGGCATGGGCGAGCCGCTCTATAATTTCGAGGCGGTGAAGAAGGCGCTGCTGATCGCGTCCGACGGCGACGGGCTTTCCTTGTCAAAAAGACGCATCACCCTGTCGACCTCGGGCGTGGTGCCGGAGATCGCCCGCACCGGCGAGGAGATCGGCGTCATGTTGGCGATCTCGCTGCACGCCACCAATGACGACCTGCGCGACCTGCTCGTGCCGATCAACAAGAAGTTCCCGCTGAAAGACCTGATCGCCGCCTGCAAGGCCTATCCGGGCCTTTCCAACGCCAAGCGCATCACCTTCGAATATGTGATGCTGAAGGACGTCAACGATTCCCTCGACGACGCCAAGGCGCTGATCAAGCTGCTCAGGGGCATTCCGGCCAAGATCAACCTGATCCCCTTCAACCCCTGGCCCGGCACCAACTATCAGTGCTCGGACTGGGAGACGATCGAGAAGTTTGCCGACTACATCAACAATGCCGGCTACGCCTCGCCGATCCGCACCCCGCGCGGCCGCGACATCCTCGCCGCCTGCGGCCAGCTCAAGTCGGAATCCGAGCGCATGCGCAAGGTCGACCGTCTGGCGCTCAAAGCCATGATGATCGCGGGACACGGCGAGGCGTGAGGCGCATCATCGCCTACCTCATCCGCTTTGCCGCCATCCTGGTCGGCTATGTCGTCGCCTCGCTGGCGGCGAGCGCCTTCCTCAACATCCTGGTCCTGGCGCATCTGGGCTACACCCCGGCCGATCCGGAGCCGACGGCCACCGCCTCGCTCTATTTCTCGGTGCCTTTCGTGGCGCTGTTCGTCGCCTATTTCGCCTTCATGCCGGCGGCGGTCGTCATTTTGATCGCCGAGGTGCTTGGCCGCCGCGACTGGCTGTTCTACGCGCTCGGCGGTGCCGTCATCGCCATCGTCTTTCTCGGCTTCGTGCACAATGTCGGCGATGCGAATTTCGACATCACCGAAACCAATGCCAGGCTGGCCGTGATCGGCGCCGGCATGGTCGGCGGCATCTTCTACTGGCTCTCCGCCGGTCGCTGGGCCGGAAGCTGGCGCCGCGCACCCTTGCTCGACGCGCAGCCGTGAGCCCTACTTCGCCTGTGCGGTCAGTATCTTGAGCGCGAAGGCGGAGAACACGCCGGCGAACAGATAGTCGACCACGCGGGTGACGCGCGGGCTTGCCTTCATCGCCGCCGAGAACTTTTCCGCCGCCAGCACCATCGGCACCGTCACCGGGATCGACAGCACGATGAACATCATGCCGAGGAAGAACAGCTTTCCGGACGCGTTCGGATCGTGCGCGGAGACGAATTGCGGGAGGAAGGTCATGAAGAACAGGATGATCTTGGGGTTGAGCAGGTTGACGCCCAGCCCGGCCGCCCAACTGCGGAACAGGGAGACTTGCGGTCCGGTCCTCTTCTCCGGCGAGAAGGCCGAGCCCTTCGTCACTGCCTGCCAGGCCAGGAACACCAGATAGCCGGCGCCAAAAATCTTCAGGACGAAGAAGGCCATCGGCGAGGCGACGATCAGCGCCGAGATGCCGACCACCACCAGCGTGGTGTGGATCAGCGTCCCGGTGAGCGCACCCGCCATCGAGGCAAAGCCGGTGGCGCGGCCCTGGCTCAGCGTGCGCGAGACGAACAGCGTCATGTCCGGCCCCGGCGTGATCGCCAGGATGACGGTGGCGATGGCGAACTGGATGAGCGTCGAAGTGTCGGGAATAAAGGACATGCGCGCGGCCCTGGGAGAGATCGCGCAGCCTATAACGCGACCATTTTTGCTCCGCCAGCGTCTGCCCGGGCAAACATCTGGCCCAGCCTGTGCTGGAGCCAGGCCTCTGTTCGTCTCTTGCGCCGCCCGGAAAGGCCGTGATACCTCGCCCCGCGAAGCTCTTTTCCCGCGGAACCGCCAAAAATGTCCAAGATCAAGAACGTCAAGAAAGTCGTGCTCGCCTATTCCGGCGGCCTCGACACCTCCATCATCCTGAAATGGCTGCAGACCGAGCTCGGCGCCGAAGTCGTCACCTTCACCGCCGATCTCGGCCAGGGCGGCGAGCTGGAGCCGGCCCGTAAGAAGGCCGAGATGATGGGCATCAAGGACATCCGCATCGTCGATGTGCGCGAGGAATTCGTCGCCGACTTCGTTTTCCCGATGTTCCGCGCCAATACCGTCTATGAAGGCACCTACCTGCTCGGCACCTCGATCGCCCGGCCGCTGATCTCCAAGCACTTGGTCGAGATCGCGAAAGAGACCGGCGCCGACGCGATCGCCCATGGCGCCACCGGCAAGGGCAACGACCAAGTCCGCTTCGAATTGTCCGCCTATGCGCTCAACCCCGACATCAAGGTCATCGCGCCCTGGCGCGACTGGACGTTCAAGTCGCGCACCGATCTGATCAACTTCGCCGAGCAGCACCAGATCCCGGTCGCGAAGGACAAGCGCGGCGAAGCGCCCTTCTCGGTCGACGCCAATCTTTTGCACTCCTCCTCCGAGGGCAAGGTGCTGGAGGATCCGTGGAGCGAGCCGCCGGAATTCGTGCATCAGCGCACCGTTTCGCCTATGGACGCGCCCGATGCCGTCACCGAGATCGAGATCGAATTCCTCAAGGGCGACCCGATCGCGCTCAACGGCAAGAAACTGTCGCCGGCCACCATGCTGGCCGCGCTCAACGACCTCGGCCGCGACAACGGCATCGGCCGCCTCGATCTGGTCGAGAACCGCTTCGTCGGCATGAAGTCGCGCGGCGTCTACGAGACGCCCGGCGGCACCATCCTGGTCGCCGCCCATCGCGCCATCGAATCGATCACGCTCGACCGCGGCGCCGCCCACCTCAAGGACGAGTTCATGCCGCGCTACGCCGAGCTCATCTATAACGGCTTCTGGTTTTCGCCCGAGCGCCTCATGCTGCAGGCGATGATCGACAAGAGCCAGGAAGACGTCGAAGGCACGGTGCGGCTGAAGCTCTACAAGGGCAATGTCATCGTCACCGGCCGCAAGTCGAAGAAGACGCTTTATTCCGATGCGCTGGTCACCTTCGAGGACGACCGCGGCGCCTACGACCAGAAGGACGCTGAGGGATTCATTCGCCTTAATGGCCTGCGGCTGCGGACGCTGGCGGCAAGGAACCGTCGCTGAAGCTTGCTGATCTTCCCCGCAAGGGGAGTGCTGTCCCGGCAGCCCATCCTTCGTCATTCTAGGGCGGAGCAAGGAGCGAAGCGACGCGCGCAGACCCTAGAATCCATGCCGTGACGCCTGAGCGCCGCCACGGTCCAGAACGCTCACCAGCCAATTCCGCGAAACAACTCGAACCATTCCGGATTGGTCTTCTCGATCAAGTCGACCTTCCATTGGCGTGGCCAGCGCTTCAATGAGGTCTCACGCTGGATGGCGTCGGTGATGTCGAAATGCTCCTCGTACCAGACCAGACGCTGCACGCTGTAACGGCTGGTGAAGGTGGAGCCCTGGCCGGTCTTGTGCTCGGGCATCCGACGAGCAAGGTCGTTGGTGACACCAATATAGATCGTGCCGCCTTTCTGGCTTGCGGTCATGTAGACGTAGCCTGTCATGCTTCGATCTTACCTGGCGCCATCGCCAACGGCTATTCTGGACGGCAGCATTCTACGGCTAATGTCACGGCATGGATTCTAGGGTCTGCGCGCGTCGCTTCGCTCCTTGCTCCGCCCTAGAATGACGAAGGATACGTCGCCGTTTCACGCGCAAGGACCCCTCCGTCGCTTCTGGCGACATCTCCGCCGAGGCACCCGAGAGGGGAGAGACCTGCTTCCCGGCTTTCGCCAATCTCCAAGTCCAACAAAAAAGCCCGGCGCATGGCCGGGCTGTTCTGCTCAACAGAGATTCAAAGATCAATCCGCGTCGATCGCCTCGGCGATGCGGGCGATGGCCTGCTGGTAGACGCTGGCCGAATTCCAGCCGGCGATTGCGCCCATATTGGCCTCATAGCTCGCGCCGGCGTGCCAGCCATGGCCCTTGAGGTAGTTGGCGGTGGAAGCCAGCGCCGTGTTGCGGTCGCGCAGGTTGCCGCTGCCGACGCCGTATTTCAGCACGTTTCCGGGCAGGAACTGGGTGTGGCCGATCTCGCCATGCATGGCGCCCACCGAGGCGGCGCTGAGCGCGCCGCGATCGACCAGCTTGAGCGCCGCAATGGCGTGCGGCGTGAAATAGTCCGGGCGGCGGCAGTCATAGGCGAGCGTCAGGATGGCCGACACCGTGTTCTGGTTGCCCATCGAGGCGCCGAAGCCGGTCTCCATGCCCCAGATGGCCAGCAGCACGCCCGGCGGCACGCCATAGGTCCGCTCGATATTGGCGAACATCGCCGCGTTCGCCTTCTTCAGCGCACGGCCTCTCGAGATGATGGCGGAAGCGCCGCGACGTTTCATGAACGCCTCAACGGAGCCGCTGAAAGCCTTGTGGATGGCGCGGTCGGCCGAAATCGTCCTTGTCGCGTAGGTCGCCCCGGCCAGCGCCGAAAGGCCCCTTTGGCCGACGCCGTTGGCCTTGGCCTCGGCGGCAAAGTCCTGCTTCCAGGCGTCGAAGCCGGCGCCGTTCTTGCCGCAGCTGGCCGCGGCCTCGGCGCCTGTCGCCAGCCCAAACATCGCCACCACCGCCGCGGCGGCCACGAAAATCCTTCCCTTGGCAAAAAATGCCATATCCGTCTCCTGGTTGCCTTGAATCACGTCCCGGTTGCGAATTTGCCAGCGAAACGCCTGATTGTCACCGCCCCCGCCGGGGACGTGACACCCGACACTGGCGAAAGAAGGGCAATTTGCCTACGATCAGCCATCAGGTGTGGCGGGCTTGCCTCATGAAAGACGTTGACGTCGTGATCATTGGCGCCGGTTCCGCGGGGCTTGCCGCGGCCAAGACGCTTCGAGCGGCCGGGCTTTCCTTCATTCTTCTCGAGGCGATGGATCGCATCGGCGGCCGCGCCTGGACCAGCGACCGCCATTTCGGCGTGCCCTTCGACATTGGCTGCGCCTGGCTGCACGCGGCAGACCGCAATCCTTATTTTCCGGACGCCCAGGCGGCCGGCTGGACGCTGCATCACCACGACATGAATGTCGACCACCTCTATTACCGCAAGCGCAAGGCGGGCGAGGAGGAAGAGGCCGAGATGAAGGCGGCCGATGCCAAGCTGTTCGAATTGCTCGCCAATCACCAGGTCGAGGAAGGCGACGACGACCGGCTGTCGGCGCTGCTCGCCAAGGGCCAGGCGCCGCGCGCGGCCGCCACCTTCGCCGGCCCGATGGATTTCGGCGCCGACGAGGACGAGATCTCGATCCGTGACTTCCAGGCGGCGGCCGACCTCGACCCCAATTATTTCAGCAAGGAAGGGTTCGGCGCGCTGGTCGCGCGCTTCGGCTTCGATGTGCCGGTCGAGCTGTCGACGCCGGTGCGCAAGATCCTCTGGGATGTACCGGGCGTCGCCTGCGTCACCGACCGCGGCACGGTGCGCGCGAAGGCGGTGATCGTCACCGCCTCGCCGGCCGTGCTCGCCTTCGAGGAGATCGAGTTCTCGCCGGCGCTGCCCGACGCGCATTTCGGCGCCTTCTTCGACCTGCCCATGGGCATGCTGACCAAGCTGCCGGTGGAGATCAAGGGCACGCGGCTCGGCCTTGAACCTTTCGACGACCTTCTGATCGAACGCATGGCCAGGCACGACATCTATTTCCTCTGCTTCCCCTTCGACCTCGACCTGATGGTCGGCTTCGTCGGCGGCGACTTCGCTTGGGAGATGTCGGCCGCCGGCGAGGCGGCCGGGGTCGATTTCGTCGTCGACCGCCTGTGCGGCATCTTCGGCGGCGACGTGAGGAAGCATGTCGGCCGCGCCATGATGACAAACTGGGGCGCGGAGCGCTTTGTGCGCGGCGCCTATGCCGCGGCGCGCCCTGGCCGTTCGGAGGCGCGCGCGACGCTGCTGCAGCCGCTAGCGGAAAAGATCTTCTTCGCCGGCGAGCATGTCGCCGGCCCGCTGATCCAGACCTGCGGCGGCGCCAGGCTTTCGGGCGAAAGCGTGGCCCGGCAGGTCATTGCCCAGCTCGCTACGAAATAGCTTCGGAACGCCGGAGGCCCGGCGGACGTTTCGACGAGGCTTCCACCTCTTCCGCATGTTGAAAACAAGATGAAGCTGTTCGACTGTCCAAACTGCGGCCACCGCCTTTATTTCGAGAACGCCCAGTGTCTGAACTGTTCCAGCCTGGTGCTCTACGACCCGTACGAAGCACGTTTCCTGCTGGCGGGTGCGAGCGGCATTGCCGCATGCGGCAATGCCGATGAATGCGCCTGCAACTGGCGGGCCGAGGCTGGCCGGACTTTCTGCCGCGCCTGCGCCCTCAACCAGGTCATTCCCGACCTTTCCATCGACGGCAACCGTCGGCGCTGGATCCGGATCGAAGCAGCGAAGAAGCGGGCCGTCTATTCACTGCTCGCCTTTGGCCTGCCGGTCGTTCCCAAGGCCGGCCCGGACGACGAGGTTGGGCTTGCCTTCGACCTCCTCGCCGACCCGATCGGCGCCGGTCCGGGCGGAGAGCGCATCCTGACCGGCCATGACAACGGCTTGGTCACGCTCAACGTTGCCGAGGCCGATTCCGTCGAGCGCGAGCGACGACGCGTCGAAATGGGCGAGAATTACCGCACCCTGCTCGGCCATTTCCGCCACGAGCTTGGCCACTATTATTGGGACCGGCTGATCCGTGGCGATCCCGCGCGACTTTCGGCCTTTCGCTCGCTTTTCGGCGACGAGCAGGCCGATTATGAGCAGGCCCTGAAGGCATACTACGCCAATGGCGCGCCGCCGGACTGGCAGCAACGCCACATCTCCGCCTATGCCGCATCCCATCCCTGGGAGGACTGGGCCGAGACCTGGGCGCATCATCTCCACATCGCCGACACGCTGGAAATGGTCCATGCGCTGAATTTTCCGCTGGGCCGGCTGGAGACCGTGGATGCCGACGCCATCCCGCGCGGCGACACTGGTGGCCGTCTGCACCCGGCGCCCGCCGATCCCGACCTGGATCCGGAGCCATTTGAAAGGATCCTGGCCCGCTGGCTGGTATTGTCGGAGGCATCCAACTCGATCAACCGCTGCATGGGTCTGCCGGATCTGTACCCCTTCGTGATTTCCGAGGTGGCGGCGGGCAAACTCGCATTCGTGCACGAGCTTTTGACAGGCGCGCCGAAAAAGGCCTGGAACAATTCGTGAGCGGGCGCAAAGCACTTTAGCCGGAACGCATAAGCCTTTGTTTCGTTTCCGATCCCGAGGGAGCGTTGAAAACGGAGAGAAGAACCATGACACGCGTGTTGTTTCCGGCTCTGGCCGGTGCGCTGCTCACAATCTCGGGCGCAGCTTTCGCCGACACTCCCGTACAGGCGGTGACCGACTTGAACGTTCGCGCTGGCCCCGGGCCGCAATATCCGGTTATCGGCGTGCTGGCGGCAGGGCAGTCGGCCACGCTTAACGGCTGCATCGAAGGCAGCAAATGGTGCACGATCGCCGAAGCCGACGGCAAGGGCTGGGTCTATTCCGACTATGTGACGGGCGATTTCGGCGGCAGCCGCGTCGTCGTGACCCGCCGCCCGGCCAATGCCGAGATCGCCGTCGTCGCCCCGCCGACCGACAACATCTACACGACCGATACCTACACCGGCGCCATCGTTTCCAACGACGACGCCATCGAGTCGATCGGCAGGCCGCCGGCCGAGGTCGGCACCTATGTCGCCACGCACCGGGTCGACCCGGTCTATCTCGACGGCGAGGTGGTGACCGGCGCCACACTGCCCGACACGGTCGAGCTGCGCGAGATCCCCGATTACCGGTATCGCTACGTCTATGTGAACAACCAGCCGGCGCTGGTCGACCCTGGCACGCGGCGCATCGTCTATGTGATGCGTTGATCGGCCTGATCGCCGTGAGAAGAGCGGCCGCCGGCGATGGCGGCCGTTTCTTTTGTGTGCCGGCGGCTCAGGCCGCCTGCATCTGTTCGATGCCGCGCAGCAGACGTTTGTGGATTGCCGAAGCTTCCGAATTTCGTCATCCACGGGCGGAGCGGAAGCGAAGCGGACGCGTAGACCCGAGGATCCATTCCGTGACTTTGCGCGAAGGGTAAAGTCGGCGCAGAACAGAGATCGTTCTGCACCGTCGTGACGCTTACAGGTAACGGAATGGATCCAAGGGTCTGCGCGGCGTCACTTCGCTCCTTGCTCCGCCCCAGGATGACGATCGATATACGTTTCAGCAAGTTTCCAACCGTGGCGTCCGCGCCGCATTGTGCTCGAGCCGATCCTATTCAGCCGCGAACCTCGATGGCGTAATCACGCGGTAACCACTGGTCGCCATAGATCATGCAGCCGAAAGCCTTCGGCAGGGGAGCCGCGTGACGATCGAAAATGCCGCCTTCGAGCGCTATCGCCGCTCGCCGAACGGAAAGACCAATTTGCTGCGCCTGTTCTTCGGGACGGCGATCGTCATCGCCTTCTGGATGGCGATGACGGCTCTGGTGCTGTTTGCCGGCACCTATGTCTACATCGTCTGGCGTCTCCCCGGCCCCTCGACCGGGCGCTACATGCAGGACTTCCTGGCATCGCCCACCGGCATCCTGAGCGCGCTGACCTCCTTTGCCGGCATCTGGATCGGCCTGTGGGTGGCGATGCGCTTCGTCCACGGTGAGCCGCTGTCGGCCCTGTTCGGCGTCAGCCGCCGCGTCGCGGGCGGCGATTTCCTCAAGGGCCTGGCCGCGGTGATGATCACCTCGCTCTTTTCCGAGGTCTTGCTCTATTGGCTGCAGCCCGAGATCGCGCGCGGACCGATCGCCTTTTCGTCCTGGCTGCTCTTCCTGGTGCCGATCGTGCTGCTCGCCTTTCTACAGACCTCGTCGGAGGAGATGCTGTTTCGCGGCTATCTGCTGCGCGGCCTCGCCTATCGCTTCAGCAGCCCGCTGGTCTGGGCGCTGCTGCCCGGGCTGCTGTTCGCGTCGCTGCACTGGAATTCGGCCTCGACACTTGCCATCAATGCCTGCGTGCTGGTCTCGATCGGCACCTTTGCCCTGCTGCTCACGCTCCTGGTCTATGTCACCGGCAATCTGGGCGCCGGTTTCGGCGCCCATCTCGGCAACAATCTGACCGGCTTCCTGCTGATCTCGCACCAGGAGGGCTACAATGGCTTCGCGCTGCTTAATGCCAAGCCCCTTGAAGGCCCCGGCTGGACCGGGCTGGACGCCGTTCTCATCGCCGCGATCGGTATCGTCAGCACGCTTTTGACGATGCTCTTGCTTTTGCACCGCCGCTCGCCGCTCAGGGTCGGGACGATCAAGCAAAGCCTGGGCTGAGTTATCGACAATAGCGGCGTTTTGGCTCGGATTCCGGCATTGTTTTTTGATGCATGCCGTTGCCGCAAAACCGCTGCGCACTTTTGCGCGACATGCATCAGCCTTGACTCCGCGGCCAATTTCCTGTCTAGAGCCGCTGAATTCCGCGACGAGTTTTCTTTCGCGAAAGCCGACCAGGACGCCGAAGCCTCTTTGAGGCCGGTGCTGTAAAGAGATCCTGGAGGCCAACACCCGGCAGCGCGATGCGCCCCCGGGTGCTTTTTGGCTTTGCGCTTTTGCTTGGCGACCCGGCGCGAACGCACTACCTCTCGGTCGAAACCCACCGAGATCAAGGACCGCAGATGTTTGAATCCCTCCAGGAGCGTCTTGGCTCCATCCTGAACGGCCTGACTGGCCGCGGCGCGCTGTCCGAGGCGGATGTCTCGGCGGCTTTGCGCGAGGTGCGCCGTGCGCTGCTCGAGGCCGACGTCGCGCTGGAAGTGGTTCGCTCCTTCACCGACAAGGTGCGCGAGAAGGCGGTCGGCGCCGCGGTGCTGAAGTCGATCAAGCCCGGACAGATGGTCGTCAAGATCGTCCATGACGAACTGGTCGACATGCTCGGCGCCGAGGGCGTCGCCATCGACCTCAACGCGCCGGCGCCCGTCGTGGTCATGATGGTCGGCCTGCAGGGCTCCGGCAAGACGACCACCTCGGCCAAGATCGCCAAGCGCCTGACCGAGCGGCAGAACAAGAAGGTCCTGATGGCCTCGCTCGACACGCGGCGGCCCGCAGCACAAGAGCAGCTGCGCCAGCTCGGCGAGCAGACCAAGGTCGCTACCTTGCCGATCATCGCCGGCCAGAGCCCGGTCGATATCGCCAAGCGCGCCGTGCAGGCCGCCAGGCTCGGCGGCCATGACGTCGTCATCCTCGACACCGCCGGCCGCACCCATATCGACGAGCCGCTGATGGTCGAGATGGCCGACATCAAGAAGGTGTCGAGCCCGCACGAGATCCTGCTGGTCGCCGACTCGCTGACCGGCCAGGACGCCGTCAACCTTGCCAAGAGCTTCGACGAACGCGTCGGCATCACCGGCCTGGTTCTGACCCGCATGGACGGCGACGGCCGCGGCGGCGCGGCCCTTTCGATGCGCGCCGTGACCGGCAAGCCGATCAAGCTGATCGGCACCGGCGAAAAGATGGACGGGCTGGAGGAATTCCACCCCAAGCGCATCGCCGACCGCATCCTCGGCATGGGCGACATCGTCTCGCTCGTCGAGAAGGCCGCCGAGACCATCGACGCCGAGCAGGCGGCGGCGATGGCCAAGAAGATGCAGTCGGGCAAGTTCGACCTGAACGACCTCGCCCAGCAGCTTCAGCAGATGTCGAAAATGGGCGGCATGGGCGGCATCATGGGCATGATGCCCGGCATGGGCAAGATGAAGGACCAGCTCGCCGCCGCCGGCCTCGACGACAAGATGTTCGGCCGCCAGCTCGCCATCATCTCCTCGATGACCAAGGCCGAGCGCGCCAACCCCGATATGCTCAAACACTCGCGCAAGAAGCGCATCGCCGCCGGCTCCGGCACCGACGCGGCCGAGATCAACAAGCTGTTGAAGATGCACCGCGGCATGGCCGACATGATGAAGGCGATGGGCGGCAAGGGCAAAGGCGGCGGCCTCATGCGCGGCATGATGGGCGGCCTCGCCTCGAAAATGGGCCTTGGCGGCATGATGCCGGGCGGCGGCATGCCCGATCTTTCCAGGATGGATCCCAAGCAGCTCGAGGCCCTGCAGAAGCAGGCGCAGGCCGCCGGTCTCGGCAAAGGCATGCCGGGCGGACTTCCCGGTGGCGGCGGACTGCCGGGCCTGCCCGGCGGCATGAAGCTTCCGGGTCTTCCGGGCCTCGGCGCCGGCGGGCTGCCCGGCCTTGGGAAAAAGAAGTGAGGGGGCGATGAACGAGGAGAAAGACATGGCCGACGCACGCGCCATCCTGGCTGGCTACCGCGCTTCGATCGACAACATCGACGCCGCCCTCATCCATATGCTGGCCGAGCGCTTCCGCTGCACCAAGGCCGTCGGCGTCCTGAAGGCCGAGCATGGCCTGCCGCCCGCCGACCCCGCGCGTGAGCAGCAGCAGATCGCCCGCCTTCGCCAACTGGCGAAGGATGCGCATCTCGACCCGGATTTCGCGGAGAAATTCCTCAACTTCGTCGTCCGCGAAGTGATCCGGCACCACGAACAGATCGCCGCTGCCAACGGCGTGACGAAAACCGGCTGAAACCCAGCTGAAAACTCATCAACGAAATCAGAGCTTTTAGGAGAAAACAATGGCACTGAAGATCAGACTGGCCCGTGCGGGCTCGAAGAAGCGTCCCTACTACCACGTCGTCGTCGCCGACGCCCGTTCGCCGCGCGACGGCCGGTTCATCGAGTCGCTCGGCTCGTGGAACCCGCTGCTGCCGAAGGACGGCGAGCGCGTCAAGGTCGACGCCGATCGCATCAAGCATTGGCTGTCGCATGGCGCCCAGCCGACCGACCGCGTGCTGCGCTTCCTCGACGAGGCCGGCCTTGCCAAGCGCGAGACCCGCTCGAACCCGAACAAGGCCCTGCCCGGCAAGAAGGCGCAGGAACGCGCCGCCCTTTTGAAGAAGGCCCAGGAAGACGCGGCCGCTGCCGCCGCCGCGGCGACCGCCGCGCCGGCCGAGGCTGAAGCCGCCACCGCCGAGTAATCACGGCTTTTTCGTTAACGAGAACGGCGGGCCCATGCCCGCCGTTTTTTATTCGATTGTCCGGTCCGATGCCTCAATAGCCGGACGGGCAGCGCGCCACATAAACGCGTCCGTAGCGGTCGCGGTAGCGGCACTGGCCGGCTTCGCTGGCATGACCGATCAGCGCGCCGGCCACTGCGCCAACAGCGCCGCCGACCACCGCGCCTTGCACCGGATCGCCTGCCACCGCGGCACCGACCGCCGCACCGCCCAGGCCGCCGATCGCAGCACCCTTTTCTGTTTGCGAGCAGGCGCCAAGGGCCACCGTCAGCACCAGGATGGTAATTGCTTTCTTCATTGCTGTTCCTCTCTCAAGCGCCGTCCTCGCCGCCATGCCCTAAACTCACGAACAGCTGAATTGATCCCGCAGATGATGAAGATTGGCCGGCTACGCGCCGGCCGGATTTACGGTACTGAGCGCCAACGCATTGAAACTTCGTGGTTTTCACCGCTCGGTGAGGCGCTTCAGATTGCCGAGCCCGGCCTCGAAATCCTTGCCGATCAGCGTGTCGAAATTCATGAACAGGCCCATCAGCTTGGCGATGAAGGGCCTCGCGCCGCGCATCGCCCAGGTGACGGTCGTGCCCTCGCCGGACGGCGAAAGCGAGAAGTCGACACTGTTGTTGGCCCTGAACGGCTTTTCGAAATCGAGTTTGAGCGAAACCAGCGAGGACGGCACCGAGTTGACGATTTCCATGCGCCCCTTGCCGGCCTTGGAATTGCCCTCCCAGGCATAGGCCGCGCCCTTGCCGCTTTCGGCGCCGGACAGCGTGCGCTGCATCTGGGGGTCGAGCTTTTCGAAGGGCGACCACTCCGGCCAACGCCGGAAATCGTTGATCAGTGGAAAGATCGTCTCGGCCGGCGCCTTGATGCTGGCCGAGCGGGTGACGACGAAATCGTTCGGCCGGGTCGCGGCATAGACCAGCACGGCGGCGATGATGAGGGCCAGGATGATGAGGATGGTGGCAAACATCTCTTCTCCTCCCTATCGCGAAAACGGGATCAGCGCGCGCACTCTTGCGTCGCGCAGATAGAGCCCGCCCCACAGGATAATGCCGAGATAGACGCCAAACAGCGTGTGCGAGAACAGCGGGTTGCCAATCCGCACATGCGTCGAAATCGCGCCGCCCATATAGGCGGTGAGCAGGATGGCGCCGAGCACCGACGTGCGTGGCCATGCGTAGAGCGCGGTCGAGACCAGGCCGATGACGCCCAGCATGCGCGCCACATTCGGATCGGCCGGCCAGCCGAGCTGCGCCATCGTTTGCGTGACGATGTCGAGCGGCGGCAGCTTGATGGCGCCGTCGAAGATCATGAACAGGACGATGACGCCGCTGAGCGCGCGCCCGGCCCACAAAGCGCCTTTTGAAGCAGGCGCGGCTTCGGAAATGCTCATGGATATTCCCTCCTGATGGTTTCGAATGCCGGCCATTTGCCGGGTTCGATCCAAGGACGAAGGAACATGCCGCGATCCTACACGCCTTCGTCATACTCGGGCTTGACCCGAGTATCCATGCCGTGACGTCGAACGAAAAATGCAGCGCTCTAGAATGAAGCTCCAGCCAGGCGATCTTAACTTCTGGCCCGATGGCGCCCGTGACCAACACACAGGATCGAGGGTCTCCGCGACGGAGCTTCGCTCCTTGCTTCGCCCTAGAATGACGAAGAGAACACAGCGCTTTCGACCAATCTCCGAGGGCAGAGCCCTCGTGGGTCGACCTCCTAAGAGAAATAGAACTTGTCGGCCGCGATCATCTTCGGCGGAGTCTCGTCCAGCGCCTCGAACACGGAGATCTCGCAGACGCGGCAAAGGCCGTCGAGCGCCAAGTCGTTGGCCTCGATGCCGAACGGGTCCTCGAGCTCCTCCGACAGCGCGTCGAGGCCGAAGAACGTATAGGCGATCAGCGCCGTGAACAGCGGCGTCGCCCAACCCGTGGTCGAGACCAGGCCGATCGGCAAGAGCAGGCAGACGACATAGGCCGTGCGGTGCACCAGCAGCGTATAGGCGAAGGGCAAGGGCGTGCCGGCGATCCGCTCGCAGCCGGCCTGGATGGCGGCGATCGCGGCCAGCCTTTCATCGAGGATGCGGAAGCCGATCGGGTCGAGCGCGCCCGCCTCGCGCCGCGCATTGGCGCGCCGGCCCATGCGGCGGACCATGTCGTCGGCCGGGTTGGTGCGGGCGGCGGCCTTGTCGACCTCGTCGCCGATGAAGGCGCGGGCGTCCTTTATGCTGTCGATTTTGCGCAGTTGCCCGCGCAGCAGGTGGCAGAAGGCAAGCGCCTCCATCAGAAGCGCGCGCTGCTCGGCGCGGTCGCCGACCAGGCTGGTGGTGGCGCGCGCCAGGTTGCGTATCTCGAAAACCAGCGCGCCCCAGAGTTTGCGCGCCTCCCACCAGCGGTCATAGGCGGCGTTGTTGCGGAACGACAGATAGATCGAGAGCGTCACGCCGACGAGCCCGAAAGGCGCGATGCTGAAAGCGCTGAGGTCGAGCTGGAACTGTCGCGCCAGAAGCAGGATGACCGCCGAATAGAGGGCGAAGCCGAAAATCTGCGGCAGGATGCGCGGCACCACCGAACCACGCATGATGAAGAACAATTGCAGGAATGTCGGACGCGGTCGGACGATCATCGGGTTAACCTTTGCAAGCCGGCCTGGCTTTGATGTCTTATTGTGCGGTCGATGCCCGCGGCGCGACAGCAAGCGACATCGAGATGTCGTCGGCACGGCCGGACCGTCGGCCCTTGCATGTATTGAGACATGCGACTGCGACTGCCAAGAGGAGGAGCGACGATGACGGGCGAGACCGACCTGCAAAAACTGCTCGCGTCGATGACGCCGCAACTGCTTGCCGACGTCTATGTGTTCGCGACGCTGGCGCCGGACACGCCGGTTCCGGCGAGACTCGATCCCATCATGCAATTTCGCGAGCGGGAAGGCCTGACCCTGGTCACAACCGAAGACGAGGCGAAGGCCGCCGGCCTTGCCGGAACGTTCCGCTGCCGGATGATCACGCTCGACATCCACTCCTCGCTGGAAGCCGTCGGCTTCCTCGCCGCCATCACGAGACGGCTCGCGGCGGCCGGCATGAGCGTCAATCCGGTCTCGGCCTTCCATCACGACCATCTCTTCGTGCCCGCCGACCGGGCCGAGGAGGCGCTGGCCATATTGCAGCGGTTGGCGGCGGAAAGCGGTGGGTGAACTCAGCGCCTGAGCGCATAGAGATGGTTTCGGCGACGGCTCGGCCAACAAGGAAGGCCTGCCGGATATTTCGCGATGGTGGCGGCATCGGAGCCGATGGCCGGGCGTACGGTGATTTCGGTCCGGTCACTCATAGGCCGGCGCTGCCCCTCATCCGCCCTTCGGGCACCTTCTCCCCGTTGAACCGGGAGAAGGAAGGGCGTCCCGGCCAAAGGCCGAGCCCGCGACTGCGGGCCGCCGGTCGTCCGGCGCCCCCCGCGGAGGGCCCGCCGCGGCAGCGGCGATACGGCCCGCGAGCGAAAACAAACTGCCGAAGGCCGAGCCCGCGACCGCGGGCCGCCTGTCGTCCGGCGCCCCCGCGGAGGGCCAGCCGCGGCAGCGGCGATACGGCCCGTGAGCGAGAAACCAAACGGCCAAGGGCCGAGCCCGCGACCGCGGGCCGCCGGTCGTCCGGCGCCCTCGCGGAGGGCCAGCCGCGGCAGCGGCGATACGGCCCGTGAGCGAAAACAAACTTCCGTCAGGCCGCCTTCTTCTTCGGCTGGATGAGGCCGCGCTCGACCAGCAGCTCGGCGATCTGCACGGCGTTCAGCGCCGCGCCCTTGCGCAGATTGTCGGAGACCACCCACATCGACAGGCCGTTGTCGACGGTCGAATCCTCGCGGATGCGCGAGATGAACGTGGCGTCCTCGCCAGCCGATTCGAGCGGCGTGATGTAGCCGCCGTTCTCGCGCTTGTCGAGCACCTGGCAGCCGGGCGCCTCGCGCAGGATCTCGCGCGCTTCATCCGCCGTGATCGGCTTCTCGAACTCGATGTTGACGGCTTCCGAATGGCCGATGAACACCGGCACGCGCACGCAGGTCGCCGTCAGCTTGATCTTTGGGTCGAGCATCTTCTTGGTCTCGGCGACCATCTTCCACTCTTCCTTGGTGAAGCCGTCGTCGAGGAAGACGTCGATATGCGGGATGACGTTGAAGGCGATGCGCTTGGTGAACTTCTTGACGTCGACCTGGTCGGCGACGAACACCGCGCGGGTCTGGGTGAACAGCTCATCCATGCCTTCCTTGCCGGCGCCGGAGACCGACTGGTAGGTGGCGACGACGACGCGCTTGATGGTGGCGATGTCATGCAGCGGCTTCAGCGCCACGACGAGCTGCGCGGTCGAGCAGTTCGGGTTGGCGATGATGTTCTTGCGTGTAAACAGCGAGATCGCGTCCGGGTTGACCTCCGGCACGATCAGCGGCACGTCCGGATCGTATCGGAAGGCCGACGAATTATCGATGACGACGCAGCCCTGCTTGCCGATCTTCGGCGACCATTCCTTCGACACATTGCCGCCCGCCGACATGACGCAGATGTCGGTATCGGAAAAATCGTACTGGTCGAGCGCCTTGACCTTCAGCGTGCGGTCGCCGAAGGACACTTCGGTGCCCTGGCTGCGCCGCGACGCCAGCGCCACCACTTCGCTCACCGGGAAGCCGCGTTCGTCCAGAATGTTGAGCATTTCGCGGCCCACATTGCCCGTGGCGCCGACTACCGCAATCTTGAAACTCATCTGATATCTCCTGTCCCTCTCCGCTTGGTTGTTGGAGAAAACCCGCCGGCCTCATGCGGGTTCCGTCCCCGGGCCGGACCCGGGAGAGGGTGGTTAGGCCAAGGGAATCACACCGTTTTGGTGGTGGTTTTGGCCGTAGTTTTGCTGGAACGAACGGACGCGTCTAAGCGCCCAGCCCAATGCGTTACATTGTGGCTGGGGGAATCGAATGCAAGAAGAGCCATCAAAAGGCCGCGCATCGAAAAACGATCCCGTTCGACGCGGGCTTTTACGCGGTTTGATGAAAGAGTCAATTGGCGCAACTCTCTCCTTCTCCCCGTCACTATACGGGGAGAAGGTGCCCGAAGGGCGGATGAGGGGCGGCGCCGACTTCGACAGTTAGCTCGTCCGGAAGTGAGGCCTGAAGCCTCGCCCCTGCCTTACCTATCAGCGGTCGCGCTGCCCCTCACCTGCCTGCCGGCATCCTCTCCCCGTATAGTGACGGGGAGAGGGGCGCTCTCGCGAGCGGTTTCGCCAGCCGGCACAGCATGGTCGCGGTTCCGGTGGAGCCGATGCACTATACAAGTGAGGCCGCAAGAAGTACGAACGCCCAAATATCCTTTGGCTGGCGCAGTGCCGGCCTTGTGCTCCACGACGAGCACAGAACCCCGAATTCCGAAAGAAGAAAATGTCCAGTTTCGAAACGATCGTTCCTGCGCTGGCGGAGGCGCTGGAAAAGCGCGGTTATTCAGCGCTGACGCCGGTGCAGAAGGCGGTGCTTGGGCCGGAGCTCGGCCAAGCCGACGCGCTGGTTTCGGCGCAGACCGGGTCCGGCAAGACCGTCGCCTTCGGCCTTGCTGTGGCGCCGACCCTGCTTGGCGGTGCTGAGCGTTTCGCCGTCGCCGGCGCGCCGCTGGGGCTGGTCGTGGCGCCGACGCGCGAGCTGGCGCTGCAGGTGCGGCGCGAGCTCGAATGGCTTTACGAACTGACTGGCGCGCAGATCGCCTCCTGCGTCGGCGGCATGGACATGCGCACCGAGCGGCGCGCGCTGGAACGCGGCGCCCACATCGTCGTCGGCACGCCCGGGCGGCTGCGCGACCACATCACGCGCGGCGCGCTCGACATGTCGGCGCTGAAGGCCGTGGTGCTCGACGAGGCCGACGAGATGCTCGACCTCGGTTTTCGCGAAGACCTCGAATTCATCCTCGATGCCGCACCGCCCGAGCGCCGCACGCTGATGTTTTCCGCCACCGTGCCGCGCTCCATCGCAACGCTCGCCCAGGGCTACCAGCGCGACGCGGTGCGGATCTCCGCCGGCGGCGAGGAAAAGCAGCATCTCGACATCGAATACCGAGCGCTCAGCGTTGCCCAGGCCGACCGGGAAAACGCCATCATCAACGTGCTGCGCTACTACGAGGCGCAAAACGCGCTGGTGTTCTGCAACACACGCGCGGCGGTCAACCACCTGACGGCGCGCTTCAACAACCGCAATTTCTCCGTCGTGGCGCTGTCGGGCGAGCTCAGCCAGAACGAGCGCAGCCACGCGCTGCAGGCGATGCGCGACGGCCGCGCAAAAGTTTGCATCGCAACGGATGTCGCGGCGCGCGGCATCGACCTGCCCAATCTCGAGCTGGTGGTGCATGCCGATCTGCCGACCAACCCCGAGACGCTGCTGCATCGCAGTGGTCGCACGGGCCGCGCCGGGCGCAAGGGCGTCAGCGCGCTCATCGTGCCGGGCAATGCCCGCAGGCGCACCGAGCGGCTGCTTGGCAATGCCGGCATCAAGGCGACATGGGCGAGCCCGCCCTCGGCCGACGATGTGCTGCGCCGCGACGACGAGCGCATTCTGGCCGATCCCGCGCTTGCCGAACCGATCAACGAGGAGGAGCGCTCCTTCATCGAGACGCTGCTCGACCAGCACGGCGCCGAACAAGTGGCGGCTGCCTTCGTGCGGCTTTGCCGCAGCAGCCGCTCGGCGCCTGAGGACCTGCTCGACGTCGCGCCGTTCACGCCTTCGCATGAAAGATTGGCGGGCGAGAAATTCGCGCGCCGGGAGGAGACACCCAGCCGCCGCGACGATTTCGGCGACAGCGTCTGGTTCTCGCTTTCGGTCGGCCGCCGGCAGAATGCCGAGCCGCGCTGGCTGATCCCGATGCTGTGTCGCACCGCCGGCATGTCCAAGCGCGAGATCGGCGCCATCAAGATGCAGCCGGAAGAAACCTTCGTGCAGATCGCCGCCGACTGGGCCGACCGGTTCGTCGCCGCGATCGGCCCCGACCGCAAGCTGCAGGGCAACATCGCGGTCAAGCGGATCGACGGCACGCCGGACCTGTCGCGCGCCGGCTACCAGCCGCCGAAGCCGGACAAGAAGCCGCATCGCGGCAAGGGTGCTTTCGACCAGAAGAGCCCCAGATTCGAGAAGCGGGAACCGGGCGAGCGACAGCCTGGCGGCGAGGCGAAATCTTGGGCGAAGAAGCCGGCAAAGGCGAAGTTCGACAAGCCGAAATCCGACCAGTCGGCAAAGCGCAAGAAGCAGAAGAAGCGGCCAGCGTAAGATCGCGACGGAAGTTGGAAGCCGACCCGCGGCGAGCGCCGGGTAGATCGCCAACCTCGGAGATTAGCTGAAGCGTCCGAACTTCGTCATCCACGGGCGGAGCGGGAGCGAAGCGGACGCGTAGACCCGAGGATCCATTCCGTGACCTCGCGCGAAGAGTCGCGACGGTGCGGAACGAAGGCTTTTTCTGAACCGCTGCGACGCTCATAGGTCACGGAATGGATCCATGGTCTGTGCTGCGTCGCTTCGCTCCTTGCTCCGCCATGGAATGACGAAGGCGTGGTGGCTGCCGGCTCCCGCAACGTCGGGCCGACCGGCTGGTTTCACCCCAGGAACTTGGCGATGATGGCGTCGCCCATTTCGGTGGTGCCGACTTCCTTCATGCCTTCCGAGAAGATGTCCTTGGTGCGCAGGCCGTCGTCGAGCACGGCGGCGATCGCCGCTTCGAGCTTGTCGGCCTCGGCGACCATGCCGAAGGAATAGCGCAGGCACATGGCGAAGGACGCGATCATCGCGATCGGGTTGGCGATGCCCTTGCCGGCGATGTCGGGCGCCGAGCCGTGCACCGGCTCGTAGAGCGCCTTGCGCTTCTTGGTCTTCACATCCGGCGCGCCGAGTGAGGCCGACGGCAGCATGCCGATCGAGCCGGTCAGCATGGCGGCGATGTCGGACAGCATGTCGCCGAACAGATTGTCGGTGACGATGACGTCGAACTGCTTCGGCCAGCGCACCAGCTGCATGCCGCCGGCATCGGCCAGCATGTGGTCGAGCTTGACGTCGCGGTATCTGGCCTTGTGCGTCTGGCCGACCACTTCGTTCCACAACACGCCCGACTTCATGACGTTGCGCTTTTCCATCGAGGTGACGTGGTTCTTGCGCGTGCGCGCCAGCTCGAAGGCGACGCCCGAAATGCGCTCGATCTCGAACGTGTCGTAGACCTGGGTGTCGATGCCGCGCTTCTGGCCGTTGCCGAGATCGATGATCTGTTTCGGCTCGCCGAAATAGACGCCGCCGGTGAGCTCGCGCACAATAAGGATATCCAGGCCCTCGACCACGTCCTGCTTGAGCGAGGAAGAGGCGGCCAAAGCCGGGTAGCAGATCGCGGGCCTGAGGTTGGCGAACAGCTCCATGTCCTTGCGCAGCCGCAGCAGGCCGGCCTCGGGGCGCACCTCGTAGGGCACGGCATCCCATTTCGGCCCGCCGACGGCGCCGAACAGCACCGCATCCGCCGCCATCGCCTTTGCCATGTCTGCATCGGAGATCGCCGCGCCATGCGCGTCGTAAGCGCAGCCGCCGACCAGCCCCTCGTCGGTGGCGAAGCCGCTGCCGAGCTTGTCGTTCATGGCCTTGATCAGCTTCTTCACCTCGGTCATGGCCTCAGGGCCGATGCCGTCGCCGGCGAGCAGGAAGAGATTTTTCGAAGCCATGGAGAACCGTCCGGTGAGAGAATTGAACCGGCGCCTTGCTAAACGGCAAGCGCTTGCGGCGCAAGGGGACGAGCGCCGAGATCCTTCACACCCCCTCTGCCCTGCCGGGCATCTCCCCCGCAAGGGGGGAGATCGATGCACTTCGGCCTTCGCCAATCGCCGACGTTGAAAAAGAGGAGCGGGGCGGCCAAGCTGCCAATCTCCCCCTTGCGGGGGTTGAGGAGCGGTCCGCGCAGCGGACGGGAAGCCAATTGCTCGGCTTTCCGAGCGACGAAAGCCGGCAGGACAGAGAGGGGTGCTGTCCCGCCAGCGTCTCAAGAAGACCGGCAGCGCCTACCGATGCGACAGGATATTCACCAGCCGGCCGAACGGGTCGCGCACATAGAAGCGCCGCACGCCCCAGGGCTCGTCAGCCGGGCCATATTCGACGGCGAAGCCGGCGGCCTTCATACCCGCAAGCGCCGCATCCACGTCGTCGACCTCGATCGAAAGGTCCGGCACCGGCGTACCCGATCCGCCCTCGGCCATGAAGCTCACCTGCGCCTGCATCCGTTCCTCGGATCCATAGGTGGCGATCCAGCCTTGATCCATGAGGATGTCGAGGCCAAGCACGTCATGATAGAAGCGCTTCGCCGCCGCGATGTCCCTTGTGGCGATGTTGGCTACGATGCGTCGGACAGTCATCGCTCCGGCCCCTGTGCCGTGCGCCGCAGCGCCGTCACCTCGATCTCGATCTTCATCTCCGACTTGTTGAGCTGGCACACGATCATCGTCGCCGCCGGGCGGATGTCGCCGAACGCCTCGCCGAGGATCGGGAAGACCACGTCAACGAAGGCCTGGTCGGTGATGTAATAATGCGCCCGCACCACGTCGGCCATGTCGAAGCCGCCATCGGCCAGCGCCTTGGCGATGGTCGCGAGGCAATTGCGCGTCTGCGCCTCGACCGTATCCGGCATCGTCATGGTGGCATAGTCGTAGCCGGTCGTTCCGGACACGAAACACCAGTCGCCCTGCACCACCGCGCGCGAATAGCCGGCGATCTTCTCGAAGGGGGAGCCAGTGGAGATGAGCTTGCGCATGGGCGGCCTCGTTGGGTTGCAGGCCTGCATTTAGCAGGCGGAGCGGCGCAGATCGTGGGCCAAGCCGGGCGGAGCATTGTCACGAAGGCAGGCGCAAGCCTTGGAGATTGGTCTGGGCCTTCCTCCGGTCGTTATTCCAGGGCGGAGCAAGGAGCGAAGCGACGCGCGCAGACCCTGGAATCCATGCCGTGACGTCGAAGCGCCGCCAGCGGTGCAGAATTCTGCTCCGATGCACTCTGCGGCAACCGTCACGGCATGGATCCTCGGGCCTGGGCTCCGCTGCGCGTCGCTCCGCCCGTGGATGACGAAGCTGACGGGTGATCAGCAAGACACCGGCCTAAGGTATGTTGAGCTTCAGGTCAGGCCGAGTCGAAAGTGGTGGCTGCCGAGAACCGGAGCGGAGCGTACTTAAGTACGTGAGCACCGGAAGCGCAGGAGGCCGCCACTTGCAGGCCGGCCTCACCTGAATATCAGTATACCTTAATTCCCCGACCCTTGCGCGTCGTCATAGGCCTTCTTGATGTCCGGCGGCCAGTCCTTGACCGGTGGCCAGGCCTGCGGCTCGCCATTGTCGCCGCGGCGGGCGAAATAGACTTTCTGCTTGGCCTGGTCGACCGCCATGAAGCCGTCATTGCCGCCGCAGTCATGCGGCACGCAACCGGTGGCGTAGAAGGCGCCCGATGCCGTCTTTTCGGTGCCGCCGCCGACCAAAAGGCTGGTCGCCATGTCGGGCATGTCGTCGCCCAGCAGCGCCTGTCCGGCCTTGTAGACGGCCTCGTTGTGGAAGGCGTCGATGATGTTGTCGTATTTCGACGGGTCGACGTCCTTCCAGCCGGTGCCGGGTTCGGGCGTGTAGGTCAGGTTGCCGGAGGTCGTCAGCCCTTCCGTGGGCGACCATTGCAGCGCCGGCTTGGAATCGCCGGGCAGCAGATAGGGCACGAAATAGATGGCGCTGTCGGAGATTGCGGCCGGCGGCGCGCCGCATTCGTCCTGCTCGACCGTGGTGGTCTGGATCTCGCCGTCCTTCGGCTTCCAGACGATGACCTTGGCCGGACCGCACTGGTTGCCGCCGTCGCCGACATCGACCAGCGCCACGTTGACGTCGCCGATCTTGACGATCCTGTCGAAGAAGACGTCGTAATTGCTGGCCAGCTGCTTGCCGTCATAGGACAGCACCTTCTCGCCGTCCTGCTCCGGCTGCGTGATGGTGAGCTGGCCGCCTTCGAACGGGATCGGCGCCTGCTTGTCGTCATCCGACGCGGCCTGGTCGCTGCCCGATCCCTGGTCGGATGCGCCTTGATCGGCCGCCGGCTGGTCGGACGTGGCGGGCGCCGGCTGCGTGGCCGGCGCGGCGGTCTGCGCATTCGCGCCGATTGTGGCGAGAAGGATTATTGCCGCCGAAGCGCCGGCGGCGGCCAGAAGCGAGCGTGTCATGACTGTCCCTCCATTCAGCCGCCACGAACCCGGCCTGCCATGGCCGGGGGCCTATCGATATAGCTTAGGTGCTCAGGCCCAGGGGCGCTGCTCGGCATTCTTCTTCTCGAAGGACGCGATGGCGCCGACCTTCTCCATGGTCAGCCCGATGTCGTCGAGGCCGTTCAAGAGGCAATGGCGCTTGAAGTCGTCGAGGTCGAAGGTCACCACGCCGCCGTCCGGTCCGCGGATCTCCTTGGCTTCCAGATCGATCGACAGCGTTGCGTTGGAGCCGCGCGAGGCGTCGTCCATCAGCTTGTCGAGGTCTTCCGGGCTGACGGTGATCGGCAGGATGCCGTTCTTGAAGCAATTGTTGTAGAAGATGTCGGCGAACGAGGTCGAAATCACGCAGCGGATGCCGAAATCCAGCAGCGCCCAGGGCGCATGCTCGCGGCTCGAGCCGCAGCCGAAATTGTCGCCGGCGACCAGGATCTGCGCCTTGCGGTAGGCCGGCTTGTTGAGCACGAAATCCGGGTTCTCCGAACCGTCCTCATTGTAGCGCATCTCGGCGAACAGGCCGGTGCCGAGCCCGGTGCGCTTGATCGTCTTCAGATAATCCTTCGGGATGATCATGTCGGTGTCGACATTGACGATCGGCATGGGCGCGGCAACGCCGGTGAGCTTGGTGAATTTATCCATGATCCTTGCCCGTCTTCTTGGCTTGCGGGGAATTTTGCCGGACGGTTTACACAAAGCCGGCGGCAAATGAAAGGCAACTGTTCGTGCGCGGGCCTTGGGCCAAGTCGAGCATGGCATGCGCGCCGGAGCTGCAATACCTAAAAAACGGCTTCGAAATCCTGGCCGGCTGGTGCAGTCTGCGATCATGGTTGAGCCTTCCAAAGTCCTTTACGCCAGCGAGCCTGCCCTCGACGTCGCCGAATTCCGCCGTGTGCTGGTCGAATCCGGCCTCGGTGCAACACGGCCCGTCGACGACGAAGCGCGCCTGAAGACAATGCTCGGCAATGCCAATCTGGTGCTGACAGCGCGGCTCGACATCGAGGGCAAGCCGCTGATCGGCGTCGCGCGCGGCATCACCGATTTTTCCTGGGTCTGCTACATCTCCGAACTCGCAGTATCCGCCTCGGCACAGGGTCTCGGCGTCGGCAAGGGCCTGATGGACGAGGCGCAGCGGCAGCTCGGGCCTTCGGTCGCCATAAGCCTGATCTCGATGCCCGACGCCGTTGGCTTCTACGAGCGCATCGGCATGACGCGCATGAGCGACGCCTTCTGGTTCTCCCGCAAGCGCTGACCTGAACCGCCACCGATATCGGAGCCGACTCCTGCCTGGAACCGGCGAGCCAGATCGACCCCCACTCCGTCGAGCTTCGCTCGACACCTCTCCCCCGATCGACGGGGGAGAGGAACCGTGCGAGTTCGCCGACCCTGGCTCCCTTCCTCTCCCTCCGGAGGGGGGAGAGGTGGCGCTGCGAAGCAGCGACGGAGTGGGGGAAGGCGCTGCTCAAAAGCGAAGCCACCTCAAGACAGGCACAATCCGGCAAGCAAGAAAACTTAGGCAAGCAGTCATCAGGCGGCAGAATATTTTTGCCATCGCTTGACATGCAACCAAATGGTTGCATATTAGAGCCATGAGCATGGATGCCGTCTTTCGCGCTTTGGCCGACCCGACCCGCCGGCAATTGCTGGACAGTCTCCATGCCCGGAACGGGCAGACGCTGAACGCGCTCTGCGAGCATATGGAGATGACGCGCCAGGCGGTGACCAAGCACCTGGCGATCCTCGAGGAGGCCAACCTCGTCACCACCATGCGCCGCGGCCGCGAGAAGGAGCACTACCTCAACCCCGTTCCGATCAACGAGATCGCCGAGCGCTGGATCGGCAAGTTCGAGCGGGGGCGGCTTGCTGCCCTCAGCCACCTGAAGCAACGCCTTGAAAGGGAAGAGCCGTGAGCGAGAACAGCTTTGTTTATGTCACCTATATCCGCACGACGCCTGAAAAACTTTGGCAGGCGCTGACCGATCCGGAATTCAACCGGCAGTTCTTCCTCTGCTCCCATCAGGAGAGCGACTGGAAGGTCGGTTCGAGCTGGAAACTGGTCTTCCCCGACGGGCGCGTCGCCGACTCGGGCGAGATCCTCGAGGTTGACCCGCCAAAACGCCTGGTCATCAAATGGCGCAACGAATGGATGCCCGAGGTCAAGGAGGACGGCTACACCCGCTGCACCTTCACCATAGAGCCCGATGGTGAGTTGATGAAGCTCGCCGTCATCCACGAGGCTGACGGCCCGCACAGGCTGATCCCGAACGTCGCCAAGGGCTGGCCACTGGTTCTGGCGAGCCTCAAGAGTCTGCTTGAAACCGGCAAGGGTTTCGAGCGCCCGCCTTCAAAGGGGTGAACGTTCGTTTCGGATACGAGACAATCCTTGGTGGAGTTAATCTGATGCTTCACTTGTCGATACCGCAAGCCATGGCGAATGCAGACACGGTCATGGCCTCGGCCGAGCTTTGCGCCTCGCCGGGCGAGGTTATCGCGGCGCTGGCCACCAGTGAAGTCGAGCGCTGGTGGGGTTCGCCCGAAACCTACCGCATGACCGACTGGTCCGCCGATCTGCGTGTCGGCGGCGGTTGGAACGTCACGGTACAGGCCGCCGACGGCAGACACCTCCCCGCCGGCGGAAAATTCCTCGAAATCGAGATGCCGCGCCGCATCGTGCAGACGCGGCGCTACGATTGGGACCATCCGGCGCTGGGGCATCACGAGACGACGGTGGCTTATCTGCTGGAGCCGATCGGCGGCGGCACGCGGCTCACCGTCTGCCATGGCGGCTTCGCGGGTTTCCCGGATGCGGCGGCCGAACATGCCGAAGGCTGGGCGCGGGTGCTTGGATGGCTGCAGGGCTATTTTGCCGGCGCGGCCGCCCCTTCTCCCGCAAGGGGAGAAGAGAGCGCTGGCGCTAGATCACATTCAATTCCCTGAACGCCCTTCCTTCCGCCACCCGTTCATATCCAAACGCCCTGCAGTCCACCGTCCGGTAGCCGCCATGCACGATCAACTCGGCGAGCGACTTCCCCACCGCCGGCGCCTGCTGCAGGCCGTGGCCGGAGAAACCGTTGGCGAAGAGGAAGTTCTCGACCTCCGGGTGCGGTCCGATCACCGCGTTCTGGTCGAGCGTGTTGTAGTCGTAATGCCCGACCCAGGCGCGCGTCGGCTTGATCGCCTCGAAGGCCGGGATGCGGGTGGCTAAGGTCGGCCAGATCACCTCTTCGAACAGCGGCCAGTTGACGTCGAAATCCTTCGGATCGGGCGCGACATCGCCCTCCTCCGGCTCAGCGCCGCCGGTGAGGTAGACGGAGCCTTCCGGCCGCACATAGATGCCTGACGGATCGACCAACAGCGGCATGTCGGCATATTTCTCGCGCGCCTCGAAGACGAAGACGTTGCGCTTGCGCGGCTCGACCGGCAGCGCAAGCCCGGCAAAACCCGCCACCTTGCCGGCATTCGGCCCGGCGGCGTTGACGACAATGCCCGCTTCCAGCGTCTCGCCATTGTCGAGGCTTACACTGGTGACGCGATTGCCGTCGCGCGCAATGCCGGTGACGGATGCCGTAATGAAATCGATCTTCTTGTCGCGCAGCGCCTTGCGGAACAGCGTCAGCAGCGCATGCGCGTCGAACCAGCCCTCGCCGCTGCGGCCAAAGGCGCCGGCGGTGATGCCTTCGACCGACAGCCACGGGAAGCGGCGCGCCAGCTGCCCGGCGTCCTCGAGCAGGATATCGGCGCCCTCGGCGACCTGCGTCTGGTGATTGGACTTGAGGATCGGCAGGCCGGCCTCGCCGGCGAGGATGAGGTAGCCGCCCTCGCGAAAGCCGATATCGGCGTCGGCGCCGAAGATTTCCTCCAGCCGACGGAACAGTTTCAGCGTGAACTGCGACAGGCGGATGTTTTCCGGGATGGAGAATTGCTGGCGGATCGAAGCCAGGGACAGCGTCGTCGCCGCATGCGGAAACTGCGGATCGCGCTCGATCAGCGCGATCGAGCCGGTAAAGCCCTCCTCGCGCAAATAGTAGGCGACCGAGGACCCGACGATGGCTCCGCCGATGATGACGATGTCGTAGCGCATTTTTTCTCCGATCATTCGGTCGCGTCTTCACGCAACCGGCAAGTCGATCTCGAAGCGCGTGCCGCGCTCGGAGTCAACCAGCCTGATCGTGCCATCATGCGCTTTCAGGAGGGCCAGCACGATGCCGAGCCCCATGCCGGTGCCGCCGGTCTCGCGCCGCGTGGTGAAGAACGGCTCGAAGATCCTGGCGCGGTTGGCGGCCGAGATGCCGTCGCCGTCGTCGCCGATCCGGACCGACGCGCGCTCTCCATCGGCTGAGGCATGGATCGCCACCTGTCGGGCGCCATGTCGTGCCGAATTGTCGATGAGATTGGCGAGCACGATGCCGAGATTCTCAGCCGAGATGCCGAGCCTGATGTCGCCGCCGCCTTCAAGCCGCGCTTCCAGCCTGGTGTCGACCGGCAAGGATGCCAGGGCCGCATGAAGCGTCGTGCTGTCACCGCTCGGTTCCAGGTTCTCGGCGCGCGCCAGGTCGAGCAGCCGGCGCACCAGGAGATTGAGCCGCCCGGCGTCGGTGACGATGTTGTTGGAGAAACGCTTGCGCTCGGCCTCGTCCATCGCGCCGCCGGAATCCCTCAACAGCTCCGCCGCGCCCTGGATCGCCGTCAGCGGCGATTTCAGCTCATGCGAGACATGGGTGGCGAAGGTCTGGATGCTGTCGGAGCGCGCCTGCAGTTTTTGCGCCATGTCGAGGAAGGCCGCGGACAGCGCCGCCATCTCGCGCGTGCCGTGATGGGCGAGCGGCCTGATCGCCTCGCGGTCGCCGGCGGCGATGCGTTTCGTTCGCTCGATCAGCGCGTAGATCGGCCGGCTGACGGTGCGGATGAACACCAGCGCGATCAGCAGCGTGCCGCCGAGGATGGCGATCGCCGCCAACGTCACCTTGCCGCGCTCGCCATAGAGGTGCTTGACGATGTTGTTCGGCGTTCGCGACAGATAGACCACGCCCGCGACCCGGCCGTCGAGCTCGACCGGCATGGCGACGAAGACGCGCACCTTGGTGCCGCGGCTGACCGAATAGAGCGGCGGGGTCGGCTGGTCGGGGATGCGCAGCCTGAGCTCGCTGGCATAGGTGCCGGAAAGCGCGGTCCGCACCTCTTCGATCTGGCCGAGCGACTGGCCGACCTCGTCGCCGCCGGCGATCACCACACCGCGTGGATCGAGCAGCCGGAAGCCAGCGAGCGTCGTTTTCTGCGTCTCGTCGAGAATGCCGTCGAGCCGCGCGCCTATTGCCGCGAAGGCGGGATCGGGCGTGGCGGGAAGCGCCGCCGGCCGCGACGGCATGACATCGTCCGAGGCAAGGTCGAGGCGCGGCTCGATCGGATCATAGGGATAGTTGTTGTCCCTTGCCGGATCGGCCGAGACTGGCGCCCCCAGTCTTTCCGGGGCGATGCCGGCCGCGCGCACCTCGCTGGCATAGACGGCGGCGACGACCGCCCCTTGCGCGATCAGCTCGCCCTCGGTCTGGCGGATCAGCTGGTTCTCATAAAGCCGGAAGAAGAACAGCCCGACCAGCGGCAACGCCATGACCAGGATCAGGATGACGACGACGACGGTGGCGAGCCGCGGCCGCCACCTTTCCTTGCTCAACCACCGCATCGGCCGAGCCGGAAGCCGACGCCGTGCACCGTCGTGATCGCATCGAGGCAGCCGACCGCGGCCAGCTTGGCCCGCACGTTGCGGATGTGGCTGTCGACCGTGCGTTCCGAGACATGGATGTTGGAGGCATAGGCATTGGCCATCACCGCGTCGCGGCCAAGCACGTGCTGCGGACGGGCGAGGAAGCCTTTCAGGATCGCGAACTCGATCGCCGTCAAGGTGAGCGGCCTGCCGCCGAAACTTGCTTCATGGCTTGCCGGGACGAGCATGAGCTTGCCATGCGTGAATTCACGATCGTCCGCCTCTTCCTCCGCGGCGGCCGGCCGCGCGCGCCGCAGGATGACATTGACGCGGGCGACCAGCTCGCGCGGGCTGAACGGCTTGGTCACATAGTCGTCGCCGCCCATCTCCAGACCCAGAATGCGGTCGATCTCTTCATCCCGCGCGGACAGGAACAGCACCGGCACGTCGGATTTTTGCCTGAGCCGGCGGCAGACCTCGAGCCCGTCCATCTCCGGCATGCCGATGTCGAGTACGATGAGGTCGGGCGCGCGGCGCTCGACCGCCTGGAGTGCTGCGGCGCCATCGGCGACGCCGGCCGTCTTCATGCCGGCCTTTTCCAGCGCGAAGCAGATGATCTCGCGGATATGCGGGTCGTCGTCGGCGACGAGGATATTATGCGGCATCGATCAATGGCCCGGTGCGGACGGTTGCGCAGATGGAGGAAGCACGAGCGGGCCTCTGTTGTCGAGAACCCGCACCAGCCGCCAGTCGCGAAAGCTCCAGGCGCGCCATTTCTTTTGTTCGGCAAGATAATCGTCGATCATCACCTGGTCGGCCAGATAAGTGGTCGGCATTCCGATCTTGTGTGTGTAGTAGCGGTCCAGCGCCGGCATGGCGACAGCGCCGAGCGAGTGCAGATATGGCGTGTCGAGCGGAGTGCCGGATCCGGTCATTTCCAGGGAATGGTCGACATTGAAGTTGGCGATCGTTGCTGCGAAGTTGACGAAGCAGCAGGCATAAAGCGTCGCCGAAAGCGTCAGAAGATTGGCGGAAAGCAGCCATTCGCCGGATTTTTGAAGCGCGATGCGGGCGACGATGAGGGCCAGTCCCGCCGCCACCAGTCCCATCCAGATGAAGGCGGCGATGCGCAGATAGGTGAGCGCATAGACGTCGATATAGAGATCGAGCCGCAGCATCGAGGAGATCACCAGCGCGATGTTCTGCGCCACCCAGAGATAGACCAGCCCGCGGATCAGCGGATCCCGGGACGTCTCGCTGCCCGAGCGCAGCGCCGCCAGCACGAAGCCGGCGGCGAGCAGCGCGGTGGCGACCAGCGGATAGGCGCCGCGATGCGCATAGGCGGCATAGGTCATCCCGTCGGGCAGGGCGACCCCGCCCCAGAGATAGGTGGCGTCGAGCGCGCTCTGCACCGCGAACAAGCCATTGAAGACAATCAGCGCGCGCAGGATGGCCGCCTTGCCGAAGAGGTTGTCCTCGGCCTTCGCCGGTCTCGCTACGGGCGTGGCAGGCAAAACGCGCCTGACACGGAAGGCGAAGCGCGGCAGGCGCGGCCGCAGGAACGCCCAGACGCCGGCAAGCATGGTCAGCCAGAAGATCAGCCGCGCGAACTCGATTTTTTCGAAGAGCGCGTAGAGGTCGATCAGCGACAGCCAGTGCTCGATGATTGGATTGGCGGCGCCGAACAGCGCCAGGAAAACGACGCCAAGCGTCAAGGGCATGATCCAGACGACAATCGCCGTAAGCTGAAGCCGCCGCTGACCGAGTTCCCGCGCTGCCTTGCGCCAGCGGAAGAAGTCGCGGGCGAAGCGGAAGGGCGCTGCGACCAGGAACAGGCTGAGCTGGCGGGCTATTCGGGCAGGTTCGCTGCGCAGCCGCCCGGCCAACGACAGCGCGAAGACCGCAAGTGCCGTGACAGCGACCAGCAGCGAAAGCGGGCTGACATTTTCGACGAGAGGCAGCAGCGCGGCGAACAGCGCGGCCGGCTTCAGCCAGACCCGGCCGTCGCTGAGCGCCGCCGGATGCATGGCGACGACCGTGGCGGCGAGCACGGTCGCGAAGATGAAGACGGTGATCCCGACCGGCTGGCCGTAGAAAAGAAAATCGGCCAGCGCCACCAGCAGCGCGGCGGCGCCGACGCGGCGGCAGTAGCTCGGGACAGGCGATGTCGTGCTCGCCGGCGCCGTCACGGTCATCGTCGTCATCGCTGGGCTTTCCTGGCTGTGTTAGCGCCGCCGCATGCCGGCCGCGATCTGAACGGAAGCACCGTCGCCGTCACGCGCCGCCTTTGCGGCTCGACGAGCCACCAGCCTTCGTCGCGGAGCCGGCGCGGCAGGAACCAGCGGGATGTGTGAGGTGTTCGCATGCCTGCTTTATCGCCGACGGGCACGGTGAACGCGCGGCGGATTGGAGGAGGTTTTCCGCACAGATTTGCAGATTTGGTGCAGGACAGCCTGGCGCCGGCGCCCGAGACGCTCGAGTACGGCATCGCATATGGCGGTGCCAGCCCCTGGGATGTCGTCAAAGGCGATAGAGAGGGTTCTTGCGCGTGAAGCTGCGATCTATCCTTCGTCATTCTAGGGTCTGCGCGCGTCGCTTCGCTCCTTGCTCCGCCCTAGAATGACGAAGGACGGGTTGGCAGGACAGCGTGCGCCTCCGCCCTGCCGGGCATCTCACCCTTGCGGCCCCTCAAGGAGAAGATTACTCCCCGCCTTGCCTCATCCGCCATCACCCGGCATAGATCGGCCATGACCGTCGACACCTACCGCCCGCGCCGCTCGGTGCTTTACATTCCCGCCTCGAACGACAAGGCGCTCGCCAAGATCGGCGCCTTGGCCTGCGACGCCGTCATCATCGATCTCGAGGACGCCGTCCTGCCCGCCGACAAGAAAGCCGCGCGCGACAAGATTGCCGGCATCCTTGGCCGGCGCGAAAAACGCTGCGAGATGGTGGTGCGCGTCAACCCGCTCGCCAGCGAATGGGGCGCCGACGATCTGTTGGCCATGGCCAAGGCCGAGCCCGACGGCATTCTCCTGCCCAAGATCGGCACGCCGCGCGACATCCTCGAAGCGGGCGACCTGCTCGACGACAATTTCGCCCCGGACAGCGTGAAACTATGGGCGATGGTCGAGACGCCCAAGGCGCTGCTCAACATCGGCGCCATCGCCGAGTTCGGCCGCGATCCGGCGTCGCGCCTCGCTTGTTTCGTTGCCGGAACAAATGACCTGGTGAAGGCGACCGGCATCCTGGCGACGCCCGACCGGCGCTATCTGATGCCCTGGCTGATGCAACTGGTGCTCGCCGCGCGGGCCGGCGGCCTCGACGTGATCGACGGTGTCGCCAATGATTTTCGCGACCTCGATGCCCTGGCGCGCGAATGCGCCGACGGGGCGGCCATGGGCTTCGACGGCAAGTCGCTGATCCATCCCGCCCAGATCGAACCGGCGAACTACGCCTTTTCGCCGTCGCCCGAGGCGCTGGCCAGGGCGCGTGCGATCAGGGATGCATTCGCGCGGCCCGAAAATGCCGGCAAGGGCGTGATCGCGATGGACGGCCGCATGGTCGAGCGGCTGCATCTGGCGGAAGCCGAGAAACTACTGGCGAAGGCAATAATCATCGGCGCATGATGCGCCGATATTCAAGACAGGCTCGAAAAATGAAACTCTACCGCTTTCTGTCCGGCCCGGACGATTCAACTTTCTGCCACAAGGTGACGGCGGCCCTGAACAAGGGCTGGCACCTGTTCGGCTCGCCCACCTACGCCTATGACAAGAAGACCAAGTCGATGCGCTGCGGCCAGGCAGTGGTGAAGGATGTCGAAGGGCAGGACTACGGCCCGGACACCAAGCTGAGCGACTGGTAGAAAGGGCGGCAGCCCCCACTTCGTCATTCTAGGGCGGAGCAGGAGCGAAGCTCCGTCGCGAAGACCCTGGAATCCATGCCGTTACCTGAGCCGAAAGGCGCAGCGGATCAGAATATAGGGGACGTTTGCGGGTGTCGGGCGGCAAGCGTTCCGTTCTGCACCGCGGGTTTGGTGTTGATGGAACGGCATGGATCCTAGGGTCTGCGCGCGTCGCTTCGCTCCTTGCTTCGCCCTAGGATGACGAAGTGCGCGCTCAGCCCGCCGCCGCCTGCTCGGCCGCCTCCTCGATGCGCTCCATGTCGTCGTCCGACAGGCCGAAATGGTGACCGATCTCGTGGATCAGCACGTGGGTGACGATGTCGCCCATCGTCTCTTCGTTCTCGGCCCAGTAGTCGAGTATGGCGCGGCGGTAGAGCGTGATGCGGTTCGGACCTTCGCCGGTCTGCGGGTTCCAGCGCTCGGCGATGCCGCGCCCCTCGAACAGGCCGAGCAGGTCGAAGGGCGTCTCCAGCGACAGATCGTCCATGATCTCGTCGGTCGGGAAATCGGCGATCTGGATGATGATCTCGCCGGTGAGCTTGCGGAACTCGTCCGGCAGATGGGCATAGGTCTCCAGCGCCAGAAGCTCCATCTCGTCCATCGACGGCGAGAGCTGGTCGTGCCAGGTGCGTGTCTTGTAGATGCGGGCCATGAAATTTCCTTTGATCCCGGCATATAGGCTTTCGCGCCGATTGAGGCAAATGAGCCGGCTGGGCGTTCGCTTTCAGGGTAAAAGCTCGAAGGAATAAATTCCTTGTGACTCTGCTTGACTCTTCCGGCCGCCTCTGGAATCTATAGGAACATAACAGGAACAATTGCTGCCGGAAGTGAACGTCATGGCGATGAGCGCCGTGGCGCGGGACACTGTTTTTGCCCTGCGCCGCCAGATCGCGAAGATCGAAGGAACGCTGCCCGAGCGCCTGGAAGCGTCGGCGGCCGGTGGTATCGTGGATGCCACTCGATCGGACAGGACGATCGTCCGGCGTGGCCTCGCCGTGGCTTCGGCGGACGCCTTCCTGCATACCGGCATCGGTCGCCTCGACGCCGCCCTCGGCGGCGGCCTGCCCAAGGCGGCGCTCAGCGAAATCCATGGCCTGGAGACCCGCGATGCCGGCGCCGTTGCCGGCTTCGCGCTGTCGCTCGTAAGCCTGGTCCTCAGAGAGAAGCAGGGCCTGCCGATCCTCTGGGTCGGCACGGCGGAAATTTTCCACGAGGCCGGCTTTCCCTATGCCAGGGGCCTTCACGCCCTGTTCGGCATCGAACCGGAGCAATTGCTGTTTTCCGAGGCGCCAAAACTGCTCGACGCACTGTGGATCGCCGAGGAGGCCGCCCGCATGACGGCCTTTGCCGCGGTCATCCTCGAGATCCGCGGCAGTCCGCAGCGGCTCGACCTCACCGCCACGCGCCGGCTGCACGCCCGCGCCCAGAATGCCGGCCGGCCGCTGCTTTTGCTGCGCCAGGCCGGCGAGGCCGACCCCACCGCCGCCCCGGTGCGCCTCATCGTCTCGGCGGCGGCGGCGGCAAGCCGCGAAACCGTCGCCGGGCCGCTCGCCGGCTCGATCGGACGCCCCGCCTTCAAACTCGATATCGGCAAGAGCCGCACGGCCCTGCCCGGACAATTCACACTGGAGTGGAACCCACATGAACACGCTTTTGCAGAAAGAACAGAGAATTCTGTCGCTGTGGTTCCCGCATCTGGCCGCGGAGCGGATCCTGCGCCAGCGCCTGGGGCGGTCCTGGCGTTCCCGGCCCCCGCATCACCTGCCGTCACCTCACCCGCCGCTTGTGATCAGCCATCGCGACAACAACACCCAGCGCATCGCGGCCCTCGACGAGCGGGCTGAGGCGCTCAGATTGAAGCGCGGCATGGGCATCGCCGATGCGCGCGCCATGCATCCCTCGATCGATGTGGTCGAGGCCGATGCGGAAGCCGACCGCCGGCTGCTCGAAGGCCTTGCCGACTGGTGCGACCGCTACACGCCGCTGGTGGCGATCGACGGCGAGGACGGGCTGTTCCTCGACGTCACCGGCTGCACGCATTTGTTCGGCGGCGAGCGCGCCATGCAGGACGAGATCCTCACCCGCTTCTTCCAGCAGGGCTTCGATGTCCGCGCCGGGCTGGCTTCGACGCCGGGCGCCGCCTGGGCGGCGGCGCGCTTCCATGGCGACCGCATCATCGCCGGCGGCGAGGAGGAGGCGCTCCTGGCGCCATTGCCACTGTCGGCGCTGCGCATCACGCCGGAAACCCGCGTCGGCCTGGAAAGTGTGGGCCTGCGCACCGCCGGCGCGGTGATGGCCGCGCCCCGCGCGCCGCTCGCCCGCCGCTTCGGCGCCACCTTGCTTCTGCGCCTCGACCAGGCGCTCGGCCGCCTCGACGAGGCCGTGTCGCCGCGCCTTCCCGTCGCGCCGCTCTCGGTCGAGCGCCACCTTGCCGAACCGGTCGTGCTCACCGACGACATCGAGCGGCTGGTGAGCCGGCTGGCGATCGCCTTGAAGAGCGACCTCGAACGCCGCGGCGAGGGCGCGCGCACGCTGGCGCTGCTTCTCTTCCGCGTCGACGGCGCCGTCAGCCGCATCGCCGTCGGCACCTCGCGCCCGATGCGCGAGCCGCGGCTGATCCAAAGACTGTTCCATGAGCGGCTTACCGCGCTGGAGCAGACCATCGACGCCGGCTTCGGCTTCGACCTCGTGCGGTTGTCCGTGCTGTCGGTCGCGGCCTTCGACTTGGCCCAGGGCGACCTCACCGGCGAGACGAACGACGATGACGCCGACATCGCGCTCTTCGCCGACCGCGTCCGCGCCCGTCTCGGCGAGGCCGCCGTGCTGAAGCCGGTGGCCGTCGAAAGCCATCTGCCGGAACGCGCCGTCAAAACCGTGCCTTTCGCCGAAGCGCCGCAAAGACGCGCCCCGGCGGCCGGCCGGGCAGCACCGCCCCGAACGGCGCCGCCGATGACCGTCTATCCGCCGGAGCGGCCGGTGCGCCTGTTCCGCTCGCCCGAGCCGATCGAGGTGCCGGCGACCGAGATCCCGGAAGGTCCGCCAATGAATTTCCGCTGGCGGCGCGCGCTCTACCGCGTCGCCCGCGCCGAGGGGCCGGAGCGCATCGCCGCCGAATGGTGGCGGCAATTGCCCGGTGAGGAGGAGGCGCCGACCCGCGATTATTACCGCATCGAGGACAGCGAGGGACGCCGCTATTGGCTCTACCGCCAGGGCCTCTACAGCAGCGCCGCGCAGGCCGCGCCGCCGCGCTGGTTCATGCATGGGGTGTTCGCATGAACGCGCTGACCGTCATCCCCTATGCCGAGTTCGGCATAAGTTCGAATTTCTCCTTCCTGCGCGGCGCTTCGAAACCCGAGGAACTGGTGGTGACCGCGAAGTTCTACGGTTTTGCCTCGATCGGGCTTGCCGACAGGAACACGGTCGCCGGCGTCGTGCGCGCCTGGCAGCAGGCCAGGGTGGAGAAGATGGCCTATCATCCCGGCTGCCGCCTGGTTTTCGGCGACGGCGCGCCGGATATCCTCGCCTATCCCCGCGACCGCCAGGGCTGGGGCCATCTCTGCCGCATGCTGACCCAGGCCAATCTGCGCGACGAGAACGAGAAGGGCGCGACGCTGCTCCAGTTGAGCGACCTGCTCGAATGGGGCGATCGGATGTCGCTGGCGATCCTGCCCGATCTGTTGGCAGGCGCCGAGGACGGCTTGTCGTTTATTAGCCGGCTTAAGGATCGTTTCGGCGCGGCGCTCCGGCTGGCCGTGGCGCCGGATTATGCCGGCAACGATCGTTTCCGCATCGAGCAGGCGGCGTCGATGGCCGAGCACGCCCGCGTCCCGCTGATGGCGACCAACGACGTGCTCTATCACGCCGCCGACCGCCGCCCGCTGCAGGACGTGCTCACCGCGATCCGCCTCAACACCCCGGTTTCCGAAGTCGGGCTCGAGCTGACGGCCAATGCCGAGCGCCACCTGAAGCCGCCGCTGGAGATGGCGCGGCTTTTCCGCCGCCACCCGCAGGCGCTGGCGGAGACGCTGCGCTTCGCCGACGAGCTCACCTTCTCGCTCAGCGACCTCGAATACAATTATCCGGACGAGCCGACCGAATCCGGGCTTGGACCGCAGGCCGAGCTCGAACGCCTGGCGCGGGAAGGGGCGGTCAGGCGCTATCCGGCCGGCGTTCCCGATTATGTGCTGAAACGCATCGACAGCGAGCTCGCTTTGATCGAGCGCCTGAACTACGCGCGCTATTTCCTCACCGTCCACGACATCGTCAAATTCGCCCGCAGCCAGGACATCCTTTGCCAGGGCCGCGGCTCGGCCGCCAATTCGATCATCTGCTTCTGCATCGGCATCACCGAGGTCGGCCCGGAACGCATCGACACCTTGTTCGAGCGCTTCATCTCGGAAGAGCGCAACGAGCCGCCCGACATCGACGTCGATTTCGAGCATGAGCGGCGTGAAGAGGTCATTCAGTACATCTATACGAAATACAGCACCAAGCGCACCGCCTTGGCCGCCGCCGTCATCAGCTATCGCGGCCGCTCCGCCTTGCGCGAGGTGGCCAAGGCCATGGGCCTGTCGGAAGATGTCCGCAGCGCGCTGTCCAGCACCATCTGGGGCTGGTCGACCTCCGAGCTCGGCGCAAGGGAAGCCAATGCCGGCGGTCTCGACCGCACCGATCCGCTGTCGCGGCAGGTGCTGGAGCGCGCCAACGAGATCATGGGCTTTCCCCGCCATCTTTCCCAGCATGTCGGCGGCTTCGTCATCACCAGGGACCGTCTCGACGAGGTCGTGCCCATCGTCAAGACGGCGATGGAGGAGCGAAAGATGGTTGAATGGGACAAGGACGATCTCGATGCGGTGAAGATCCTCAAGGTCGACGTGCTGGCGCTCGGCATGCTGACCTGCCTGAAGCGCGCTCTGACCTTGCTCACGCAGCATTATCCGCAGGCGCGGGACGATTACGGCCGGCCCTACAGCTTGGACTCTATCCCGCCGGAGAACCAGCGCGTCTACGACATGATCTGCCGGGCGGATACGCTGGGCGTCTTCCAGATTGAATCCCGCGCTCAGATGTCGATGCTGCCGCGGCTTAAGCCCCGCGAATTCTATGATCTCGTCATCGAGGTGGCGATCGTGCGGCCCGGTCCGATCCAGGGCGACATGGTGCATCCTTATCTGCGTAGACGACAGGGCAAGGAGAAGGCCGAATACCCCAAGCCTGAGTTGGAAGAGATCCTTGGCAAGACGCTCGGTGTGCCTTTGTTTCAGGAGCAGGCGATGAAGATCGCCATTGTCGCCGGCGGCTTCCGGCCGGGCGAGGCCGACGAACTGCGCCGCGCCATGGCGACCTTCAAGAGAACCGGCACGATCGGCAACTATGAGACGCGGATGGTCGAAGGGATGGTCGAGAAAGGCTATCCCAGAGACTTCGCCGAGCGCTGCTTCAAGCAGATCGAAGGCTTTGGCGAATATGGCTTTCCCGAAAGCCACGCCGCCTCCTTCGCGCTGCTGGTCTACGCCTCCTGCTGGTTCAAGACCTTCTTTCCCGACGTGTTCTGCGCCGCGATCCTGAATTCCCAGCCGATGGGTTTCTACCAGCCGGCGCAGCTCGTGCGCGATGCGCGCGACCATGGCGTCGAGGTGCGCGAGGTCGACATCAACCATTCCGTCTGGGACTGCACGCTGGAGGCCACCGCCTTCGATCCGTCCCGCATCCTCGAGCGCCACGCCTCGATGCGCGGCGTCATCGAGACGGCGCATGCCGTCCGCCTTGGCTTCCGCCAGATCAAGGGCCTGTCCGAGGAGCGCATGGATATCGTCGTTGCCCAGCGCGGCGATGGCTATCGGTCGGTCAGGGATGTCTGGTTGCGCTCGGGCCTCGATGTCGGCGAGATCGAGAAGCTGGCGCAGGCTGATGCGTTCCGCTCGATCGGCCTCGACCGCCGTGCCGCGCTCTGGGAGGTGCGGGCGCTCGACGGCAAGAGCGCAGCCGAAAAACTGCCGCTGTTCGACCAGCCGTCGCTCAGCCTGCGCGAGCTGGAGCCGGAAACGAAACTGCCGAAAATGCCGCTCGGCGAGCATGTCGTGCACGACTACCGCTCGCTCGGCCTGTCGCTGAAGGAGCATCCCGTCGCCTTCCTGCGCGAAAGGCTGGATCGCGCCGGCGTCACCCCCAATTCCCGCCTGCCGTCGGTGCGCGACGGCCGCCGCGTTTCCGTCGCCGGGCTGGTGCTGGTGCGCCAGCGCCCAGGCAAGGGCAATGCGATCTTCCTCACGCTGGAAGACGAAAAATCGATCGCCAACGTCATCATCTGGCCACGCGTCTTCGACCGCTTCCGCTCCGTCGTCATGGGCGCCCGCTTCATCCGCGTCACCGGCAAGCTGCAGCATGAATCGGACGTCATCCACATCGTCGCCGACCGGATCGAGGATCTGACCTCCTGGCTGAGCGTGTTGCTGGAGTCCAACCGCCCGGTCATCGAGCATAATCCCGCCGAACGGCCGGCTGGATCAGAGTCCGCCGCAAGCCGCGGCCTGCCGGTCCGCCAGGATATCGAGGCCCTGTCGGGTGCCGCGCAACAAGTCATGCCGAAAGGGCGGAATTTTCAGTGAGGCAGAGGCTCTTCGACCTCAATCGGAGCGAAGACGCATTGTGAAGCCGCGTTCCTTCACACCCCCCTCTGGCCTGCCGGCCATCTCCCCCGCAAGGGGGGAGATTGAACGCTCAGCCGGTTTCGCCAATCTCCAACGTTGCAAGAATGGCGGAGCGCCAGAACTGCCAATCTCCCCCCTTGCGGGGGAGATGCCCGGCAGGGCAGAGGGGGGTGCTGTCCCGCCAGCGTTCCGGTTGTCAGCAAAAGGTCTTCACGAAGCCCCGCCGAGCCGCGGCGTCCGCGGCGCCAGCATGTCCTCGGCCGAGATCGTGCGCGCCTCCGAAGGCAGCATGATCGGGATACCGTCGCGCACCGGATAGGCGAGCTTCGCCACGCGCGAGACCAGCTCGCTGCGCTCGGGGTCCCAGGTCAGCGGCCCCTTGGTCAGCGGGCAGGCCAGCAGCTCCAGCAGCTTCGGGTCGACCTCGGCCTTCCGCCCGTCACGTCCGTCAGCCATGAACCCGTCCCCGTACCGGCAACCTATTGTAGACTTGACCCAAATTCATCATCCTCGCGCGCCAGCGTTATTTCGGTGATGGCGATCAGCGTCTCGGCGCGCGTCTTCAGGTCCGGCGCTTCCAGCAGCGCCTGTTTCTCGGCCGGTCCATAAGGCGCCATCATCGACAGCGCGTTGACCAGCATGCCGTTTTCGGCGCGGCTGACGCTTTCCCAGTCGGCCTCGAGGTCGTTGGCCTGCAGATAGGCGCGAAACGCCTTGAGCAGCGCCGGCCGGTCGACCTCGGCGCCGGCCGGGTCTTCATCGAGGTCGGCCAAAAACGGCCTGATCTTGCACTGCCGGAACGGCGCCTTTGCCGCGAGCTCCTGCACGATGCGAAACCGGCATACGCCCTGCAGCGAGATCAGGTAGCGCCCGTCGCCGGTCTCGGCGAGCGAGATGATGCGCCCGGCGCAACCGACGCTGCACAGCTCGGGCTCGCCGTCGTCGCGCAATGCGCCGTCAAGGCTGGGCTGGACCATGCCGATCAGCCGCGAGCCGGCCATCGCCAGGTCGATCATCTGCAGGTAACGCGGCTCGAAGACGTTGAGCGGCATGCGGCCGCCCGGCAGAAGCAGCGCCCCGGCAAGCGGGAACACCGGGATTGCCGGCGGCAGATCCTTGGCAAGCCGATAGAGTGCGTTACCGACGCGCACCGCGACCCTCCCAAAGCAACGGCGGCAAGAGCATCAAGCTGCAATCTCCTCTCGCACCGGCAAACTCGCCTCTATCGGCGTCCGGCCCCGCCCTTATCTGGCGCTGACGTCCCGCTGCGCAAGCCTGCCGGCCACGATAGCCGGCAAAAAATTCACGGCAATTCCGCGAAAAGTGCCTGGCGGTCAGGTTCGGCGACGTCGCCGTAGCCTCCCGTCCGGAATTGCGCAAAACCAAACTTAAAGCGGTTCGGCGATTCTGTGAAACGCCGAACCGTTCTAGGAAAACAGCAGCGACGAGAGCTTGCGGCGTGCCGCGAGCGTCGCCTCGTCGGTCATTCCCCAGGCCTCGAACAATTTCAACAGCTGCGCCCTGGCGCCGTCGTCGTTCCAGGTCCGGTCGGCCTTGACGATCGCCAGCAGGTTGTCGGCGGCCGCGCTGCGCTCGCCGCGCGCGTTCTGGATCATCGCCAGGTCGAAGCGCGCCTGATGGTCGGCCGGGTCGGCGGCGAGCCGGCGCTCGAACTCGGCCGGATTGCCGAGCGCGGCCGCTTCCGCGGCAAGCGTCATCTTGGCGCGCAGCGCCGCCAGCGCCGGCGCGTCCTTCTTGTCCTCGGGCGCCCGCGCCAGCACGGCTTCCGCGCCTTCCGCATCCCCGGCATCGAACAGGATCTCGCCCAGACCCGCGACCGCCTCGATCGTCTCCGGCGCCTGCTCGAGGATCGCATCGTAGATGTCGGCAGCGGTCTGGACGTCGCCGGCCGTACGCGCCTCGGCCGCCGCGGCAAGCGCGTCCGCGATCTGCGGCGCGCCGCCGCCCTTGCCGCCAACCTTCTGGATGAACTGGGCGATCTGGCTTTCCGGAACAGCGCCCATGAAGCCGTCGACGGGCTGGCCGTCCTTGAAGGCGATGACGGCGGGGATCGACTGGATGCCGAGCTGGCCGGCGATCGAGGGATGATCGTCGATGTTCATCTTGACCAGCTTGACCTTGCCGCCGGCGTCCTTCACCGCCTTTTCGAGCTGCGGCGTCAGTTGCTTGCAGGGCCCGCACCATGGCGCCCAGAAGTCGACCAGCACCGGCTGGCGGCGCGATTCCTGGATGACGTCGGCGGCGAAGGTGGCGGTCGTGGTGTCCTTGATCAGGTCGGCCGCCGCCGGCGCGTCGCCGAGCGAAACCTTGGCGCGGTCGCCGCCGCCATATTGCACCGTCTGGGCGTACTGGCCGCCATTGCCGCCGAACGCGCCGCTATACGGATTGTCGTCACTCATATTCTCGCCCTTTCGGTCACGCTCTCGGGCGTCGGCGCCCGGCGCGTCATTGTCGGATTTCAAAACCGCCTTCCATGTGGCGATCAGCCCCCGAGTTTCAAGGTAATAAGGCCTTCAAGGTCATGAGACCTTGAGGATAACAGGATCGTGGCCGGTTGCCTCGACGAATCTGATCAGGTCTGCGGCGGCGATCGAGGTCGTCGCCTCATTGGTCAGCGGGTGGCCGTTGATGACGTCGTGGCTCATCAACGCCTGGTCGAGCACGATCTTGACCTTCCCTTCCGTGTCGTTGATCAGGCCGAAAACGGTGACCGCGCCGGGGATGACGCCGAGCAGTTCCATCAGCATTTCCGGCTTGCCGAAGGACACCCGGCTGGCGGCGCCGATCAGGTGGTGGATCTGCTTCAGGTCGACCACGGCGTCCTCGCCGACGGTGACGAGGAAATAATTGTCCTTCTTGTCCTTGAGGAACAGGTTCTTGGTGTGGCCGCCGGGAATCTCGCCGCGCAGGCCTTGCGAATCGGCGACCGTGAACAGCGGCGGGTGCCGCACCGTCGTCACGGCAATGCCGAGATCGGCAAGAAATTCGTTGAGCTCGGCTTCGGTCTTCGGCATCGGTCCTCGCGCAATCAGAAAGGGGTCATGCCGTTTACGGCCAACGGCGCCCTCGGGGCAAGGCTGCCGCAGCGATTCCAGGCAAGGCGAACGGCGGCTTTGCCCGGGGACTCGCAACCGGCCCGGTTTTGGCCCCGCTTCGATCATTTCGAAGCGAACTTCGCCGCGTGAGGAATTCGCTCCAAGAACACCGTCATTTCCCTGTTGCAATCGCCGCGCTCTTCGGCCATATAGGCCCGGCTTGCGGCCCAAGGCCGCGCGAGCGGGTGTAGCTCAGGGGTAGAGCACAACCTTGCCAAGGTTGGGGTCGAGCGTTCGAATCGCTTCACCCGCTCCAATTTCCTCAAGGAAGTTAAGCGCTATGAAAAAGGGCCGGATCGATCCGGCCCTTTTCATTTTTGCCGCTGACATACGCTGTTGGACACTCATGGCTGCCGCTTGGCGGAGCCTTTCGCGGATCATTTCGCGATTGCCCCTCGCACCGGAGATACGCTAACAACGGCAAGGCAGGCCTTGGCGGGGCGCTTGTCGCGTAACGCAGGCACGCTTGCCGCAGTATCTGGCCTGAACAGGCTCCATACCCATGACCTTCCCTCTCTCATCAACGATCACTCGGTGCGCCGCGATTGTCGATCCGGTCACCACGGGGGCGTGCGCTGCGCAGGTGCCGCGTGTACCAGCCTGATCGCTCACAGGCCGATTTGGAGGCCCGCAACGGGCTGGCGGAGGCGCTCTCGCCTCTATTGCAGGGTTTTGTTCGGGCTCCCTCTGGATCCGGGCCTGCCGAAGCGATTCAGGGCTTGTTCACACGTTTCAAGCGCCGTTTTGCCGAGCCGGTGGGGCACTGGGCGCAGGATAACCTTGCGGCGCACCGGACCGTGGTCGAGACCATTTTCTATCCTTTCGGCGGCCCGGACCTGCTGTTCCCCCTTCACCTTTTCCCGCAAGCTCGGGAATATATCCTGGTTGGCGCCGAACCATGCGGTCCCTGGCCGCTCGCGGAAAGACCGGACGACTTCGCGTTGGCCGACATGGTGGACATCTTGCGGCACTATCTCGACTGCTCCTATTTCGTCACCAAGGACCTGCGATCGCAGCTGACGGGCAGCAGCATAGGGGGCGTCCTGCCGCTCCTGATCGCGCAGATCGCCCATGCCGGGCTGCCGCTGCACCGGATCGATCCCGTCGACGGCACGGGGATCCATATCCTGTTCGGTGACCGGGCGGCGCCAATCCGCCTCACCTATTTCCAGCAGGACCTTCGCGACGAACACTGGGCGCGCGAGAGTCCGCTCAGCCGTCACCTCGGGGCCACGCGCCGCTTGGCGACCTTTGTCAAGAGCGCGAGCTATCTCCTGCACGAACCGCCCTTCGAGCGGCTTCGCGGTCTTCTGCGGGAACGGACCGATGTCCTGGTGCAGGATCCAAGCGGCGTCCCCTACCGCCTGTTGCGCGACTGGGGATGGCATATCGAGCTGCATGGACGCTTTGTCGCCGATATTCCGATGTTCGCGAAGTATGATCAGTCGGAGCTGGCCGCGGCCTATGGCGACAGGGGCGACGGTCCGGTCCTGCCCTTCGGGATCGGCTATCTCAACGACGCCGCAAGGGCCGGCCTTATCGTCGCCGTGCCTCCGTGCCGCTTATAGGGGCCGGCATGCGGCTCCTGATGACCCAACGCGCGCTTGTCGACTTCCACGGATCGGAGATGGTCACCGTCGAGGTCGCCCGCGAAATGGCCGAGCGCGGTCACGAAATCACGGTTTTCAGTCCTCGTCTCGGCGGTGTCGCCAAACTGCTCTGGCCAAGCGGCGTGCGTGTGGTATCGCGCCTGGACGACGTGCCGTGGACCCCGGACCTGATCCACGCCCACCATCATCTGCCGGCCATGGCGGCCATGGCGCGCTTCGAAACAACGCCTGCCGTCTACTATTGTCACGGCGCCATACCATGGGTGGAGCAGCCGCCCATGCACCAGCGCATCCACAGCTACGTGATGATGTGCGAATGGATGGTGCGACGCGCCATCGCCGAGTTCGATCTCGATCCCGGGCGTGTTTCCTGCGTGCCGAACTTTGTCAACACGACGCGCTTCTCCGAGCTGCGCGCGCCGCCTCGGGAGATGCGCCGGGCGCTGCTCTTCCAGAGCAGTGGCCTGCCCGCGATCGAGCTTTCGCAACTGGAATCCGGTTGTGCCGCGCTCGGTCTCCAACTCGACAAGATCGGCGCGGCCTATGGCAACAGCCAACCCCGGCCGGAGATGCTGCTGCAGCAATATGATCTCGTCTTCGCAAGCGGCAAATCCGCGCTGGAAGCAATGGCGACCGGTTGCGCGGTGATGACGCTGGCGCCGACCCAGGCCGGTGGACTGGTGACAGTGGAGAACTTCGACCGCGGCTCCTCCTTGAATTTCGGACCCCGCTACTACAGCGGCGCGACGCCGATCAACGAGGCATGGCTGCGCCGGGAGCTCGCTCTCTATTCGCCGGAGGACGCGGCCCAGGTGACGGCAAAGGTGCGGCGCGAACGAACCCTCCAGATTGCGGTCGACGGGCTGGAAGGCCTTTATCGAAAAGCGCTGGAATCCGGTGTGCCCGAGCCGGCAGTGGGTCCGTTCGCGCCCTATCTCGAACGCCTGGCAAGCGAGGTTGACGCGATGTGGCTGGAGAGGGAAAGCTTGCCTGCGCTGCGCGGGCGCATCGCTTATCTGGAAAGGAAGCTCGCGCGGAGATGGCCGTCTCGTCTCAAAAAAATCATCAAATCCATCTCGCGCAAACGTGGGCATGAATAGGGCGGCGCGTCTTGGCGCCGCGCATGGCCCGAAAAACGTCGCCGCCTGAACCGATCGCCCGTGCGCCTTCCGTCACGGACTTCCCGCAAAATTGATCAAGCAGATGGATCACGCGATATTTCTCCCGGGTAGTAGCATTCGCCACCCCGAAAATATCGGCAACCCATCAGACTTGGGTCGCATGCCGAAGGGACTGTAGAGCCTCTTTTGCCGGGCGCCCGACAATTATATGTTGAGCGAAAGTGCCGGAATTGATCCGGCCGGGCAGTCTCGCGGGGAACCATTCCCGCAAGTCGTTACGTTGGGGCATAGCTAAACAAAACGGCCATGAGGTTCACAGCCTTACAGGATCCGTGCGGCCAATGGATGGTGTACGATCTGCGGTCCGGTTGCCCGGCGCAGATGCCGGACATGGTGCTGCTCGGTCTCACGCGCGAGCAAGCGGAGGAGTTCGCCAGCCAGGCGAATGAACTCCTCTCGACACCGCGGCCGGCGGTACTTTCCCGATATTCCAGCCTTTTATCGATACTTTACTGGCCTGCGCTGGAACAATCGGACTCTGTTTCAACTTCCATGCGTGTTGTGGGAGCGCGCTGCGGTTCCGGGGCAACCACGTGGGCCAAACAAAGACTTAGGCCGGTCAGCTATTCTGTGAACACCGAGCCCGCTTTAGCTACGCTGAAACAAGGAGCGTCAATGCGGTTCGCAGCGATGCGGGATCCGTGCGACGACTGGCTTGTGTGTGATCTGGCTTTCGACATCCCGGCGGAGATGGTCGGCCGGCCGCTGATCGGCTTGACGCGCGGCGAAGCCGAGCAGCTTGCCGACCTGGCCAATGCCAGGCTTGGCGGACAGACTGCCAGTTCGCCGATCCCGTTCGCCAGCGTCGCCTGAAGACCCCGGCCCGCGCATTGGCGATTCAACGCCCGTTCACATCGGATAACGTTTGCGTTCCACCCTCGTTTCAACGCCGGGGCGGCTTCTATATGTCTGCTTTGGGCCGAGAAACGCCGGCGGTGAATGGCCAGCACCGCGACACGACGCGACAGGACGGCCCGTTTCGGAAAAAGCGGTTTTGCCGCTTCTTCCATCGCAGGGAGATGTCATCATGCGTTCTTTCATCCCAAAACTCATTGCGGCCGCCTCGATCTTCGCGGCCATGCCGCTTTCCAGCGCCTATGCCGTGCACCGCCACCATAGAGCCGCGGTCGACACGACAACCACGGCGTCAGTGCCGATGGATCCGGAGGCGAGAGCCGCAACGGAGCAGCTGCTTGGCGTCAAGCAAGGTATCCGCGACGCCAGGGAGCTCGGCAAGATCTCTGAAGGCAAGGCCCGCGAGCTGATGCAGCGAGCCGACAGCATCCAGCGCGGCGGATCGGCGATCGGGCAGATCAATGAGCTGGATCAGCGGCTTCAGGACGCCACCGGCCAGGGAACCTATATGGGCGACGGCTCGGACGGCGGCTATTATCCAAACGGCTGACGAACATGCGTTCTTCGCAAGGCGGCTGCCGGTGTGATCGGGCCTTCCCAGGCTTCACACCGGCGCTGCCGTAGAATGCCGCTGCAGCGACGGCGCCGGCATCCGTCATACCAGGCTACGCTCTTTGGCGGTCTTCGCTTTCTCCGCCATGCGCAATCCCGTCGCCTGACGCGTCGCATAACGCTCTTTGGGCCGCCGGTCGTCCCGGCCCTCGCGAATCTGTGATGTGGAGGGGCCGGCCGGCCCCTCGACTACGCCAGCCGCGCCCGCGTCGTCCTCGGCGTCGCCAAGAGCAGGCTTGTCTCGCTTCCCGTTATGCCGGGGATCAGCCTTATGCGCCGCAGCACAGCGTCGAAATCCGTCAGCGTGGCGGTGCCGAGCTCCACCACCAGGTCCCAGCGGCCGTTGGTGGTATGAATGGTCGAAACCTCGGCGAGGCCGCCGAGCGCCTTGACGACGCGGTCGGCGGCGTGGCCCTCGATCTCGATCGTCATCACGCCGCGTATCTTCTGGTCGACCGCGTCGGCGCGCAGCACCACCGTGTAGCCGATGATCTCGCCGGACTTTTCCAGCCGTTCCATGCGCGACCTGACCGTGGCGCGTGACACGCCGAGATCGATGGCGAGGTCGGATACGCTGCGCCGAGCATCATGCCTCAGCAGCGTCACCAGCTTCTCGTCTAGAGCGTCCATGGCTTCCCATTTCGATCAAATCATTTGACCAATATGATAGATTAGTCTTCTCGAAATGCCAATTTTCGCTGTTCAAACCGCCAGCGGGTGATGGTTCACTCCTTCGATCAATCGCAAGGTGAGAAAAAATGCGCTGCAGGATCGTCGGCGCGCCGGTGCAGGACGGCGCGGGCAGGATGGGATGCGAAATGGGGCCGAGCGCGCTGCGCACGGCGGGGCTGGTCTCGGTGCTGGCCGAGCTCGGCCACGAGGTCGAGGACTGGGGCGCGGTCGAGAAGGCCGCGGCGCGGCCGGTGGTCCACGGCAACCTGGCGCTGAAGGCGCTGCCGGAGATCTCCGCCTGGACGGCGGCGATCGCCGAGACCGCCTACGCCGCTTCCAGGGACGCCATGCCGATCTTCCTCGGCGGCGACCATTCGATCTCCGCCGGCACCGTGTCCGGCGTGGCGCGCCGCGCTGCCGAGCGCGGCCGGCCGCTCTTCGTGCTGTGGCTCGACGCGCATCCCGATTTCCACACGCTCGACACCACCACCAGCGGCAATCTGCACGGGGTGCCGCTCGCCTATGCCAGCGGCCAGGCCGGCTTCAAAGGCTATTTCCCGGATCTGCCGCAAGCCGTCGACCCGGCCCGCATCTGCGCCATCGGCCTGCGCAGCGTCGACCCGGCCGAGCGCCGCGCGCTCACTGAAGCCGGCGTCACCGTGCATGACATGCGCGCCATCGACGAGCACGGCATCGCGCCCTTGCTGCGCGCCTTCCTGGCCCGTGTCGAGAAGGAGAGCGGCTTGCTGCATGTCAGTCTCGACGTCGATTTCCTCGACCCTTCGATCGCGCCGGCCGTCGGCACCACGGTGCCCGGCGGCGCCACCTTCCGCGAGGCGCATCTGGTGATGGAGATGCTGTCCGACTCAGGCCTCGTTTCGAGCCTCGACCTGGTCGAATTGAACCCGTTCCTCGACGAGCGCGGCCGCACCGCGACCCTGATGGTCGACCTCACCGCCAGCCTGATGGGCCGCCGCATCATGGACCGCCCGACCCGCAGCCACTCCGGAAGCCTCTGACCATGACCCAGCCTTCGCGCCTTGCCATCGTCCCCTTCGTCAGCGTCGACCGCATGATGAAGCTTGTGCTCGCCATCGGCATCGAGCGCTTCCTGACCGAGCTCGCCGCCTATATCGAGGAGGATTTCCGCCGCTGGGAGCTGTTCGACAAGACCCCGCGCATCGCCTCGCACAGCCATGACGGCGTCATCGAGCTGATGCCGACCAGCGACGGCAAGATGTACGGCTTCAAATATGTCAACGGCCATCCGAAGAACATGCGCGAGGGCCGCCAGACGGTCACCGCCTTCGGCGTGCTCGCCGATGTCGGCTCCGGCTATCCGATGCTACTCACCGAGATGACCATCCTGACGGCGCTGCGCACCGCCGCCACCTCCGCCGTCGCGGCCAAATACCTGGCGCCGAAGGGCAGCCAAGCCATGGCCATCATCGGCAACGGCGCCCAGTCCGAGTTCCAGGCCATCGCCTTCAAGGCGCTGCTCGGCATCGACCGGCTGCGGCTCTACGACATCGACCGCTCGGCTTCCGAAAAATGCGCCCGCAACCTCGCCGGCAAGGGTTTCGACATCACCATCTGCGCGACAGGACAGGATGCCGTGGAAGGCGTCGACATCATCACCACGGTAACCGCCGACAAGCAGTACGCCACCATCCTCACCGACAACATGGTCGGCTCCGGCGTCCACATCAATGCCGTCGGCGGCGACTGCCCCGGCAAGACCGAGCTGCACCGCGACATCCTGCTGCGCTCCGACATCTTCGTCGAGTTCCCGCCGCAGACCCGCATCGAGGGCGAGATCCAGCAGCTCGACGCCGATCATCCGGTGACCGAGCTGTGGCAAGTGATGACCGGCCAGGCCGAGGGCCGCAAATCGGCCAAGCAGATCACGCTGTTCGATTCCGTCGGCTTCGCCACGGAAGATTTTTCCGCGCTCCGCTACGTCCGCGACCAGCTCCAGGCCACCGGCCTCTACGAGGAGCTCGACCTGCTCGCCGACCCCGACGAGCCGCGCGACCTGTTCGGGATGTTGTTGCGGGCCGCCATGCAGCCGGCGGCCTGAAGCCAATCGCATAGGGCGTCCCCCTCTCCGTCTTATGTAGCGCTGGTCGACCCCCACTCCGTCTCGGCTTCGCCGAGCCACCTCTCCCCCGTTCGACGGGGGAGAGGAAAGGCGCCAAGCTTCTTGCCGTCAACGCTCGTCCAGCAACGCTCCCTTCCTTTCCCTCCGGAGGGGGGAAAGGTGGCGCTGCGAAGCAGCGACGGATTGGGGGAACCACCTGGCAATCAAGCCTCCGCCTGATCAGTCACGCCAGTCACAGAAGGTGTGCATAGCAGTGGGGGGAGGTGGATCGGCGCGCAGCGCCGAGACGGAGCGCGGGCCAGCGCCAGCGTCGGCGATTGCCAGCACCTAGCGGCGCGCCGCGCAGCTTTCCCTTTCGACCAGCACCGGCGCCAGCACCTCGCGGCGCGAGGGCGCGGCCGGATCGCCGAGCCGCTCCAGCAGCAGGCTCACCGCCCGCGTGCCGATCTTTTCGACCGGCTGCGCGATCGTCGTCAGCGGCGGCCAGGTGGTGACGGCATAGGGGATGTCGTCGAAGCCGACCATCGACATGTCGTCGGGAACCCGCAATCCGCGCGAGCGCAGCACAGTCAGCGCGCCCATCGCCATCAGATCGTTGCAGGCAAACAGCGCCGTGATGTCGGGCGCCTGCGCCATCAGCTGCTCCATCGCCAGCCGGCCGCCGGCGAAATGATAGTCGGAATCGACGATCGAGGACGGCGGCAGCTCGAGGCCTGCCTCCTCGAGCGCGCGGACAAAGCCGCGCAGGCGGGCCGGGCTGGAGCTCGAATCCCGCGGCCCGCCGATGACGCCGATCTTCCTGTGGCCGAGCCCGGCCAGGTATTTCCCGGCGAGATAGCCGCCATGGTCGTGGTCGACCAGCACGGAATCAACATTGACCGACTGGATCTCGCGGTCGAGCAGCACCGCCGGCACGCTGGGCAGGAGGCGGGCGAAGACCCGCGCATGATCGGACGAGCCGGCGAAGATCAGCCCATCGATCTGCTTGGCCATCAGCACCGAGAGATAACGCTCCTCCTTCTCGGCATTGCCGTCGGAGTTGCACAGGATCACCGTGTAGCCGGAGACGAAGCCGGCATCCTCGATCTGCCGCGCGACGCTGGCGAAGAACGGATTGGAATTGTCCGGAAGCAGCAGGCCGATGGTCTTGGTCTCGCCGCGCCGCAGGCTCCGCGCCACCGAGTTCGGGCTGTAGCGCAGCGCCGCGATCGCGGCGCGCACGCGCTCTGCCGTTTCCGGCTCGACATGGCGGGTATGGTTCATCACATGCGAGACGGTAGCGACGGATACCCCCGCATGGCGCGCGACATCGGCGATCGTCGTCATGGCCCGTTCCCCTCAGCGGATCCTCCGCAACAGCCTCTCCCGGTACGCGTCTAGGATGACCGCGAGCACGATGACAAGGCCGATTACGATGGGTTTGAAATTGTCGCCGACGCCGAGCAGCTGCAATCCGGTGGAGAGCACCTGCAGGATACAGGCGCCGACCAGCGTGCCGATGATCGAGCCCTTGCCGCCGCTGAGGCTGGTGCCGCCGATGATGACGGCGGCGATCGCATTGAGCTCGTAGCCGACGCCGGCGATCGGACTGCCGATGTTGAGGCGCAGAAGATAGACCATGGCCGCGATGCCGGCGGTGAGCCCGCTGATGGTGAAGGCGGCGACCTTGTAGAAATCCGGGTTGTGGCCCGACAGCCGCACCGCCTCGTCATTGGTGCCGACGGCGAAGATCATGCGGCCGAAGACGGTGAAGCGCAGCACGAACCAGCCGGCCGCGATCACCAGCACCGCCACCAGAAAGATCGACGGCAGGAAGCCGCCGATGATCAGGTTGCCGAAATCGACGAAACTCTGCGGCAGACCGGTGATGGTGGAATTGTCGCTGACGACGCGGGCAGCGCCCGCGGCCATGTTGAGCATGCCGAGCGTGACGATGAAGGAAGGGATCTTCCAGCGCGTCGAGATCCAGCCGTTGAGGAAGCCGCACACCGCGCCCGTGGCCATGCAGGCGAGCAGCGCCAGCGTGATGGCGACGGCCGGCGACAGGCTCTCGTCGATCATCACGGTGGCGCCGACGACCGTGCACAGCGCCAGCACCGAGCCGACCGAAAGATCGATGCCGCCGGTCAGGATGACGAAGGTCATGCCGGCAGCCAGCACCGTGTTGATGGCGATCTGCACGAAGATCTTCAGCGCGTTGCCGGAGGTGGCGAAATAAGGCGCGGTCGCCGAGAAGAACAGCGTGATCAGCACCAGCGCCAGCAACACGCCTGCATCGCGCACGAGGAAGCGCAGGAATTTTGCCCTTGCGGGAGAAACCGGCGCCGCCACGGCTATCTCGGACGTCTCGCTCATGGTCGCACATACTCCTGATAGGCGAGCGACAGGATGCGCTCCTGGTCGAATTCGGATCGCGGCACTTCGCCGACGATCCTGTTCCTGGAAAAGACGACGATGCGGTGGCACATGCCCATCAGCTCGGGCAGGTCGGAAGACACCATGATGATGCCCTTCTGCTGCGCCGCCAGCATCCACAGCAGCTGGTAGATCTCGCGCCGCGCGCCGATGTCGACGCCGCGCGTCGGCTCGTCGAGGATCAGCGTCGAGGTGCCGCGGAACAGCCATTTGGCCAGAACCACCTTCTGCTGGTTGCCGCCGGAAAGGTTGCGCACCGCCTGCTCGATCGAGCTTGCCTTGACGCGCAGCTGCCCGACCAAATCGTTTGCCGCCGCGCTCTCCGCCCGGCGGTTGAGCAGCCCGTTGCGCGAGACCTTGGCGAGATCGGTGATGGTGATGTTCTTGTCGACGGCCATGTCGAGCAGCAGGCCCTGGCCCTTGCGGTCCTCGGTGAGCAGGCTCAAGCCGTGCCGCACCGCGTCCTTGGGCGCGGCGATCGCCACCGGCTTGCCGTCGATCTCGACGACGCCGTCGAGCTTGGGATCGGCGCCGAACAAGGCGCGCATGGCCTCGGTGCGGCCGCTGCCCACCAGGCCGGCGACGCCGAGGATCTCGCCATGGCGCACGGCGAAGGAGATGTCCGGCGTCGCGGCGTCGCGCTTCAGATTGGCGACGCTGAGCGCGACCTTGCCCGGCACGATCGAAGCGTCGAAACCGTATTCGTCGGCGATGTCGCGGCCGATCATCATGCGCACAAGGTCGGGCACGGTGAGACCCTCGAGATCGCGGGTCGCGACCAGCCTGCCATTGCGCAGCACCGTCACCCGGTTGCCGATCTCGAACACCTCGTGCAGCCGGTGCGAGATGTAGATGATGGTGACGCCCTTGGCCTTGAGCCGCCTGATGATGGAAAACAGCCGCTCGATCTCGGGCGGCGTCAGCGTCGCCGTCGGCTCGTCGAGCACCAAGAGCTTCGAGTCATAGCTCAGCGCCTTGGCGATCTCGACCAGCTGCATCTGCGCCACGCCCAAGGCCTCGACGCGCGTGCGCGGATCGATGTCGAGGCCGACTTCCTTCAGCAGCGCCACGGCGCGGCTGTTGAGCGCCCTGCGGTCGACGATGCCGAAGGCGCGGCGCGGCAGGCTTTCCAGCATCAAATTCTCGGCGATGCTGAGATAGGGCAGGAGGTTCAGCTCCTGATGCACGACGCGGATGCCGCTCTGTTGCGCGTCATGCGGTGTCTTCGGCCGGTAGGGCTGGCCATTGAAGGCGATCTTGCCCGAGTCCGGCTGGTAGATGCCGGCCAGGAGCTTGATCAGCGTCGACTTGCCGGCGCCGTTCTCGCCCAGGATGATATGGGTCTCGCCACGCGCGATCGACAGCGACACATCGCTCAGCGCGACGGCGCCGGGAAAGATCTTTCCGACCCCTTCAAGGGAAAGAATCACGTCGTTCATGCGGCAATCCTGAACAGCGCTCTTCTACCGCAACGGCGGTACGAGCGCGCGGTCATCGTCGCCGGCAGGTGGCCGGCGACGATGACGAGACGAGCAGAACACCGGAGGGAGTCCCGGCGGCGGCTCGCCTCAGGCGGTGATCAGCTTGATGTCGGTCTTGACCCAGCCGGAGAATTTCTCGCCGGCAAGCTCGCGCAGGCCGTAGTCGATGCCCATGGCGGCCATCTGGGCGCCATACTGCTCGACGGTGGCGAGCATCTTGCCGTCCTTCAGCAGCGGGCCGACGGCCGGGATGTTGTCGAAGCCGACGACCTTGATCTGGCCGGACTTGCCGGCCGCGTCGATCGCCTTGACGACGCCGAGCGCCATCGAGTCGTTGGCCGCCATCACGCCCTGGATATCCGGATGCTGGGTGAGGAAGTTGGTCATCAGCGTGTTGGCTTCCTCGGTCTCCCAATGCGCGGTCTTGGAATCGAGCAGGTCGAGGCCGTTTTCCTTCACCGCGTCGTCGAAGCCGAGCTTGCGTTCCTTGGCGTTGTCGGCCTCGGGATTGCCTTCGAGGATGACGACCTTGCCGCCCTTGCCCAGCGCCTTGCCGAGCGCGTCGCCGGCGAGTTTGGCGCCGGCGCGGTTGTCCGGCCCGAAGAAGGCGAGGTCGATGCCGGCCTTCTTCTTGGCCTCGGTGTCGAGCGAGACGTCGATGTTGATCACCTTGATGCCGGCCTTCAGCGCCTTGGCGATCGGCGTGACCATGGCCTTCGAATCGGCCGGCGCCACGACGATGATGTTGTAGTTCTGGGTGATGAAGTTCTCGATCGCGTCGACCTGGGCGGCGAAGTCGCGCTCGTCCTTCATGCCGACGGCGGCGAAATCGAACTTGTCCTTGTTTTTGGCCGCGTAGTCCTCCGCGCCGGCCTGCATCTGCTTGAAGAACTCGTTGGCCAGCGACTTCATGACCAGGCCGACCTTCGGCTTGTCGGCTGCAAGCGCCGGGCCGAGCGGCAGAGCGAGCGCGCCTGCAGCCAAGGCGCTGGTCTTCAGGAACTGGCGGCGTGAGAACGGGCCAAACCCGTGCGTGTCCGAAATCTTGCTCATTAGTCTCCTCCACTTGATTGAGCCGTAATCGGTTACGTAACCGATTACGCGACAAAGTAGATTGTTATTTTATCAGATGTCAACGTCGAGGGTAAGGACGGGAGGAGCGCCGGCGCCGAAGCTGCCGATCTCCCCACTTGCGGGGGAGATTACGCCTTTTGCGGTTTTCGCGACCTCACCGCCACCCCAGCGCCGGCGAGACGTGCTTCAGGATCGACTCGATGACATGGGCGTTGTAGTCGACGCCGAGCTGGTTGGGCACGGTGAGCAGCAGCGTGTCGGCCTCGGCGATCGCCTCGTCCGCCTTGAGCTGTTCCACCAGCTTGTCCGGCTCGTCGGCATAGGTGCGGCCGAACACGGCGCGCTTCTCCGGCTCGATATAGCCGAAATGGTCCTCGCCCTCGCTGCCGCCGAAATAGGCGCGGTCCATGTCGTTGACGAGGGCAAAAATGCTGCGGCTGACCGAGACGCGCGGCTCCCTTGTATGGCCGGCTTCCTTCCAGGCGGCGCGGTAGGCTCTTATCTGCTTGGCCTGCTGGACATGCAGCGGCTCACCGCTCTCATCGAATTTCAGCGTCGAGCTTTGCAGGTTCATGCCAAGCTTGGCCGCCCATACCGCGGTGGCGTCGGTGGCCGCGCCCCACCAGATGCGGTCGCGCAGGCCGGCCGAGAAGGGTTCCAGCCTGAGCAGGCCGGGCGGGTTGGGGAACATCGGCCGCGGATTGGGCTGGGCAAAGCCCTCGCCGCGCAACAGGTCGAGGAAGATCTCCGAATGCCGGCGCGCCATGTCGGCGTCGCTCTTGCCGTCTTCGGGCACGTAGCCGAAATGGCGCCAGCCATCGATCACCTGCTCGGGCGAGCCGCGGCTTATGCCCAACTGCAGACGCCCGCCGGCGATGAGGTCTGCAGCGCCCGCGTCCTCGGCCATGTAGAGCGGGTTCTCGTAGCGCATGTCAATGACGGCGGTGCCGAGCTCGATACGCCGGGTTTTGGCGCCCGCCGCGGCAAGCAACGGAAACGGTGAGGCGAGCTGCCGGGCAAAATGGTGGACGCGGTAATAGGCGCCGTCGGCGCCGAGCTCCTCGGCCGCGACCGCGAGGTCGATCGACTGCAGCAGCGCGTCGGCGCCCGAGCGCGTGCCCGATTGCGGCGAGGGCGACCAATGCCCGAACGACAGAAATCCGATCTTCTTCATGGTTCCATTCCTGCTGCAGCGGCCCATCGACCGCTCGAACTCCCTGTTGCTCCAGCACATAGCCAGGGCAGTGGCGCGATACAACGGACACCGAACGGATACAGACCGTCAACGGGTAAGGCCCTCCAGCGCGCCGATCGGTCCCGTCATCCACGACCGGCGTTGTCACACAGATGTGTCAGTGCCGTAGCGATTGCTACAGAACCTCTTGGCGAATGGCCGACCATCATGACATCCGACGATTCCGAAGACAGGCCGAGCGCTTTCGACGATCGCGTCGAGGCAGCCTTCGAAACCCTGCCGCCAGCCGAGCAGCGCATGGCGCGTTTCTTCGTCGGCCAGAAGCAGGCGGTGCTGCTAGGATCGGCGGCCGAGATCGCCGCCCTTGCCGGCGCCAGCGACGCAACCGTGGTGCGCACCGCCCGCTCGCTCGGCTTCGACAGCCTGTCGGCGCTGCGCCAGATGCTGCTCGCGGACCTGACCGGCACGGCCTCACCCGGCAGGCGGCTGGCCCGCACCTTGCAAGAGACCGGCGGCGACAGCGCCGCGGCGCTGCGCCATGTCGTCGGCCTCCATGAAAGCGCGCTCGAGGCGCTGAAGCGGCCGGAGATGGAAGCGGCCTTCGCCAACGCCGTCGATCTCCTGGCCGCCGCCCGTCGCCGCCACATCTTCGGCATCGGCCCCTCGGGCGCCATGGCCGAATACGCGGCCCTGCAATTCAACAGGATCGGCCTGCCGAGCAGCGCGCTTTCTGTGTCGGGCGTAGCGCTTGCCGACCGCCTTCTGTGGCTGGAAAGCGGCGATGCCGTGTTGATGATGGCCTACGCACCGCTTTACCGCGAGGTCGAGATCGTCCTCGAGCAGGCCGGCCTGCATGACGTGCCGGTGGTGCTGATCAGCGACAATCTGGGGCCGCTCGTCTCCGACAAGGTGGCTGCGACGCTGCCGGTCCCCCGCGGCAAGGCCGACCACCTCGCCACCCATGGCGGCACCATGGTGCTCATCGAGGCAATGATCATCGCCCTGGCCGCCAAGGCCGGCGAGACCGCGTTCGACAGCCTGGACCGGTTGAGCGGCCTGCGCGGCGCGATCGACAAGGCATGGATAAAACGCGGGACGCGCAAGAAGTAAATGCCACTGACATAAAAATGTCAGCCAAAGAGGTATAATATACAATTGGCATTACTTTGCCTTCTCGAAACAACAGGAGAGCGAGATGACTATAAAGACAACGCTTGGACTTGCGTTGAGTTTGACGGTTCTATCCATCGCCGCGCCGGCCTGCGCCGCGGATCTGGTGCTCTATGACGCGCTCGACTTTGCCGGCCCGGTCGCCAAGGCCTTCCAGGCCAAGACCGGGCTGACCGTCGACATCGTCGAGCCCGGCAGCACCGGCGAAACGCTGGGCAAGATCGCAGCTGAAGGCAATAACCCGCAATTCGACATCGTCTGGCTCGACGGCTCCGCCGTGATGGAGCGCATGGCGGCCGACCACGTGCTGCAGCCGGTGCCGACCGATGAATTCGACAAGATCGCCTGGACCGATCTCGGCAAGTCGCTGATCCCGCAGAGCCACGCCTTCCTGCCGACCGGCACCAGCACCACCGCGATCGAGGTCAACACCAAGAAGGTCAAGGCCGACAAGATGCCGAAATCCTGGGCCGACCTGCAGGGCTTCGCCGGCAGCGTCGCCGCCAAGGACCCGAACCTCTCCGGCCCGGCCTATCAGTGGCTTGCCGGCCTGTTCCAGACCAACGGCGTCGATGCCGGCAAGGAGCTGCTCGCCAAGACGCTGACCAACAAGTCGCTCTCGGGGCTCTCCAGCGGCGGCAAGGTCAACAAGGCGGTGCTGACCGGCGACGCCTCGGTCGGCATCAACCAGGACAGCGCCATCTTCTCCAAGATCGCCGCCGGCGAGCCTGTCGTCGCCGTCTATCCGAGCGAGGGTTCGGTCTCGCTGCCGCAGGGCCTCGGCATCAGCGCCAGGACGCAGCATATGGATGCCGCGCGCAAGTTCATCGAATTCGTCACCAGCGCCGATGGCCAGGCCGCGATGCAGAACGGCGACGACACCGACTTCTTCTACATTCCGATCGTCAAGGGCGTGAACCCCAAGCCCGGCCGCGAGACCAGCATCGCCTACACCCATCTCGACGACGCGACGGCCTCGGCGCACGAGACGGAGTGGAAGCAGTGGTACAAGGAAAAGTTCGTCCAGTGACCGCGCTCGCCTGGCAATGACGATGGTGCAGAAATTCGATGCCGCCGCCGGCGGCATCGGCTCGAGCGGGTGGGCGCGCGGACGCCTGCCCGCGCTGGCGCGCCTTGGCGGGCCGCTGGCGGTCTATGCCGTCTTCGCTCTGTTGATCGGCCTGCCGCTGGCGCTCGTGCTGCTGCAGGCCGTGGTGCCTGGGCTGTTCGCGGTCGACGGCGCGCAAGGCCTCTTCAGCGCCGAGCCGCTCGCGCGCGTCTTCTCCTCACCCTATGTCGCCGGCTCGATCCTGCATTCGCTGGAGCTCGGCTTGCTTGCGGCCCTGACGACGACCATGCTCGGCGGCGCCTTCGCCGTGCTGGTGCAGCGTTGCGACATCCCGCTGCGCGGCCCGCTTTCGCTGGTGCCCTGGCTGGTGTTCCTGACGCCGTCCTATCTGAAGGCGCTGGCCTGGGTGCTTTTGATGTCCTCCGGCGGCTACCTGGCGCAGCTTGGCCTTTTGCCGCCTTGGCTCGGCGCTTCCTTCTTCGGGCTGGCCGGCCTGGTCTTCGTGCACACGCTGAGCCTCTTCCCGCTCGCGGCTTTCATCATCGGCAGCGCGCTGGCGGGGCTCGGCAGCGAGCTGGAGGACGCGGCGCGCCTGTCGGGCGCCGGGCCGCTCAGGATTTGGCTGCGCGTCAACGGCCCCTTGCTGGCGCCGGCGATTGTGCTGAGCTTCATCGCCACCTTCGCCGAAGTGCTCTCCGATTTCGGCCTGGCCTCGACGATTGCCAGGATGTCGAGCTTCGGTGTGCTGACCTATGGCATCTATGCCGCCGCGAGCGACTATCCCGTCGACTTCCCGGCCGCCGGCGCGCAGGCGCTGGTGCTGCTGGCGCTGGTTCTGCTCGTCGTCGTGGCCGACAGGCTGCTGCGCCGCCGCGCCGATCCGCGGCTGATTTCCGGACGAGCCAGGCCGGCCCGGCGCTATCGGCTCGGCGCCTGGCGCTGGCTCGCTTTTGCGATGGCACTGCTGGTCGCCTTCCTCGCGCTCATATTGCCGCTCGGCGCCATCGCGGTGCGGGCGCTCACCAGCACGCTTGGCAACGGTCTGGCGCCGGACAATTTCACCCTCGCCAACCTCGGCGCGGCGCTTAGCCTGCACACGGCGGCCAATGAAGGGCTCATGCGCAGCCTCTTTTACGCCGGCTTTGCGGCGGTCATCGCCAGCACGCTGGCCTTGCTGCTTTCGGCCCAGCTCGATCGTTCGAGCCCGGTCATGCGCACCGCGGTGCTTGGCCTGTCGCTCGGCGCGGTCGCGATCCCCGGCATCGTGCTCGGCTTCGGCTACATCCTGGTCTGGAACCGCCTGCCCGGTTTCCGCAACTGGCCGTTCCCGCATTACGGCGACGGCTCGCTGCTGGTCATGGGCTATGTCGCGGCGGCGCTGCCCTATTGCCTGGTCGTCATCCTCTCGGCCGTCGGCCAATTGGCGCCGAGCCTGACCGACGCCGCGCGGATCTCCGGCGTCGGCGCGGTCCGGCGTCTCATCTCGGTGACCTTGCCGCTGATCCTGCTCAGCGTCGTCACGGCCTTCCTGCTTACCTTCATCCGCACTGTGTTCGAATTGCCGATGTCGCAGATGCTGATCCCGCAAAGCGGTCCGCCGGCCCCGACGCTCATCCTGAAATTGTTCAGCCATGACCGCGACGGGCTGGCCTGCGCCATCGCGCTCGCCGCCATGGCCGCCGCCGGCGGCGGCGCGGCGTTGATCTGGTATCCGCTCAAGCGCTTCATTGCATTTGGCCGGCCGCAAGGCACTCCGGCCGCGTCGGGAGAGCCGGCATGACCGCTTCGCTCCATTGCGCCGGCATCTCGAAGTCGCTCGGCGGGCGCGCCGTGCTCAGCAACCTCGACCTCGCCATCAGGGCCGGCGAGGTGGTCTCGCTGCTCGGCCCGAGCGGTTCCGGCAAGACCACGCTGCTGCGCAGCATTGCCGGGCTGGTCGACCCCGACAGCGGCACGATCGCGCTCGGCGACCGTGTCGTCTGGAGCGAACGATCCGTCCTGCCCGCTGAAAAGCGCAGGATCGGCATGGTGTTCCAGGACTACGCGCTGTGGCCGCATATGACGGTGGCGGGCAACCTGTCGTTCGGGCTGCGCGCGCAGCGGCTCGCCGAACCGGAGATCGCCGTCCGCGTCGGCCATGCGCTGGAGGTCGCGCGGCTCGCACCCTATCGCGATCGCTACCCCTCGGAACTGTCGGGCGGACAGCAGCAGCGCGTCGCCATCGCGCGCTGCCTTGCGGCGCGGCCGGCGCTGATGCTGTTCGACGAGCCGCTCAGCAATCTCGACGCAGCGCTTCGCGAGGACATGCGCATCGAGATGATGGAGCTGGTGCGGCGCGAGGCGGCCACCGTAATCTATGTGACGCATGACCAGGCCGAAGCCATGGCCGTTTCGGATCGCATCGCGGTGATGCGCGACGGCCGCATCGCCCAGTTCGACACGCCTCGGGCGATCTACGAGAAACCGGCCAATTCCTTCGTCGCCGGTTTCATCGGCGGCTTTTCGGTGGTGCCCGGCACCGTGCGCGACGGGCTGTTCAGCGTGCGGGGCGCCGCCACCGACAGCCTGCGCACGCCCGGGGCGAAATCCGGCGACGGCATGCTTGTGATCCGGCCGGAAGACGCACGGCCGGCCGAGGCGCATCCCGGCAACCGGCTGCAGGGCAAAGTGCTGTCGAGCGCCTTCCAGGGCCGCTGCTGGCGGCTGGCGGTGGAGCTCGGCCCGCAACGCGTCCGCCTCGACTGGCCGGAAGCGCCGCCGGTCGGCTCCTCGCTGGCGTTCTCGCTGCCGCCCGAACGCTGTATCGTTCTCGCCAACTGATGATTCCGAACTATAGGATGCCTGCATGCATGGCCTGACACCCATACTTTCCACCGTGACGGCCTCTTTCCTGGCCTCCTTCGTCGAAGTGGTCGAAGCCTTCACGATCGTGCTCGCCGTCGGCGTGACGCGCAGCTGGCGCCCGGCGCTGACCGGCGCGGCGCTGGCGCTTGCCGTGCTGGCGGCGCTGGTGCTGGCGTTCGGACCGCTGCTGGCGCTCGTCCCCATCACCGTCCTGCAATTCGTGGTCGGCGTGCTTTTGATCCTGTTCGGCATGCGTTGGCTGAGGAAGGCGATCCTGCGCAGCGTCGGCGTCATCGCGCTGCATGACGAGGAGCAGGCCTTTTCCAAGGAGACGGCGGCGCTGCAGCGGCAGGCCGACGACCGCCGCGCCGACTATCTGGCGGCCGTCGCGTCGTTCAAGGCGGTGCTCCTCGAAGGCGTCGAAGTGGTGTTCATCGTCATCGCCGTCGGCGCCGCGCATGGCCAGACGCTCTATGCCGGCCTCGGCGCGCTGGCCGCCTTCGTGCTGGTGATGCTGATCGGCCTCGCCGTGCACCGGCCTTTGGCGCGCGTGCCGGAAAACGCCCTGAAATTCGTCGTCGGGCTGATGCTGACCAGCTTCGGCGTGTTCTGGACCGGCGAAGGCCTTGGCGCCGAATGGCCAGGCGCCGACCTCGCTCTGCTCGCCATCTTCGCCATCATTGCCGCCGCATCCTTCGCCATCGTGCGCTGGCTGCGCGGCGCCTATCCGACGCCCGCCGAAGGAGTCGCCCGATGACCATGATCCGTCTTGTCTTCAAGGAGCTCGTCGGCATGTTCGTCGACGACGGCAGCCTGGCGCTGCTGGCGCTGATCCTCATTGCACTGGTCGCCGCCGCGGTGAAGTTCCTGGGGCTGCCGCCGCTCGCCGGCGGCTGGCTGCTTCTCGCCGGCTGCCTGGCAATTCTTCTGCAGAGCACGCGCCGCGCCGCGCGCGGCAGGCCGCGCTGATCGCGTAACGCTGGAGATTGGCGGAAGCTTCCCAGCTTCGTCATTCCAGGGCGGAGCAGCCGCGAAGCGGCGTCGCGGAGACCCTGGAATCCATGCCGTGCCCTCAGCCGTGGAATGCAGCGAGGCAGAATTCTGCACCGTTGTGACGCTTCAAAGTAATGGCATGGATCCTATGGTCTGCGCGCGTCGCTTCGCTCCTTGCTCCGCCATAGGATGACGATCGCGATGGGCGCTTCAGACAATCTCAAAGCATGCCGCCTGCCAAGGCAAAGCATAGCCGCCGGCCAAATCCGCGCCGGAGACCTAATAAACGGTGAAAAGCGTCGGCAGGTCGCCGCTGAGGCGGAAATACTCGACCGCCTCGATGACCGGGAACAGCGCCAGGAAATAGAGCCCGTCGCGGAACGTGTTCCGCAGCGCGCGCGTCGAAAACAGCCATTGCGCCTCGTCGCGGTAAAGCAGCGGATTCGGCCAGAAGTGCGGCGTGCGGTCGGCATAGGCCGCGTAAGCCGCACCGAACTTGCCGGCGAGGTATTCGGCCTCCTTGCGCGCGGTGAAGCGGAAGACGAGGAAGCTCGCCAGCCCGAGCATGACGGCCGCCAGCAGCGAGCCGAACATCAGGCCGATGCCGGCAGCGCCGACGGTCGAGAAGAAATAGAGCGGGTTGCGGGTCATCGAGAACGGGCCGGACATGATCAGCTCGTCATTCTTCCTGCCGCCGACGAAGAGGATGCTCCACAGCCGGCCAAGGAAACAGATCAGCACCATCGCGAACCCGATCGTCTCGACGATTTCGTGCCCGTCCGACCCTTCGGCCAGCGCCGGCTTGCTGAACAGGAGCAGGATGACGGCAAGCACGGCGGCCGCCTGCACGACGATCAGGCGCTTGTGCTGGTCGAACGCCTTCGGCGCCGATTTGAGGGACGTATAGGCCATTCTTCTCACGCTCCGGCGCCGACAGGGGCGCCGAGGCTTCTCTAGCTGTTCCGCCGCGGGAAGACGAGGCCCGATGGAGGTTTTCGGCCGACCTTACGAATTTGTAAGCGGGCGGACAGGCTGCGGTGAATTCACCTGCCTAGGCTGATGATCGCCGCCAAACGCGATTTCAGGCTGCGAATGGATCATCAACCTCGGGATAATGTCATGAACAAATTTGCCCTTGCCTTCGCGTTTGCCGCTACCGCGATCATCGTTCCCTTGGCTTCGGCCGTTGCCGCTCCGACGCCTTGCGAGACCGCGTTGAAGGACCTGCGCGCCGCCGAGGCCAAGGCGACACCCAACGATGCCGACAAGAACAAGGTTTCCGAACTGGAGACGAAGGGCATCGAGCGTTGCAACGCCGACGACGACAAGCGCGCCGACGACTTCTTCGCCCAGGCCATGAAGATTCTTGGCAAGTAAGCGGCGGAGGAACCGGAAATGGATATCGCCATGACCGTAGCAAGCCACGCACACGAGTCCGAATTGAACCGCGTCCCGGACGTCGCCATCGATTTCTGGCTGATCAAGATCATGGCGGTGACCATGGGCGAGACGGCGGCCGACTACCTGGCCGTCAATCTCGGCCTCGGCCTTACCGTCACATCCTTGATCATGAGCGGCATCCTGGTGGTCGCGCTTGTCCTGCAGTTCGCGCGCAAGCGCTACGTGCCCTGGGCCTATTGGCTCGCGGTCGTGCTGATCAGCGTCGTCGGCACCTTGGTCACCGACAACCTCGTCGACAATTTTGGCGTGCGGCTGGAGACGACGACGATCGTCTTCTCGGTCGCCCTCGCGCTGACTTTCGCGGCCTGGTACACCAGCGAAAAGACGCTCTCGATCCACACCATCTTCACCACCAGGCGCGAGATCTTCTATTGGCTGGCGATCCTGTTCACCTTCTCGCTCGGCACGGCCGCCGGCGATCTGGTCGCCGAGCGTTTCGACATGGGTTATCTCACCACCGGCGTGATCTTCGGCGGCGTGATCGCGGCGATCGCGCTCGCCTGGTTCTTCCTCGGCCTGAACTCTATCCTCGCCTTCTGGCTCGCCTATATCCTGACCCGGCCGTTCGGCGCCTCCTTCGGCGACCTGCTGTCGCAACCGGTCGAGTATGGCGGCATGGGCTTCGGCACCACCGCCACCAGCCTGACCTTTCTCGGCTGCATCGTGGTCATCGTTCTCTATATGACGCTGAGGAACCTGATCGACGAAGACGAACAGGCCCTCCTCGACTAAAACGCTTCTCGCAAAAATGTGTTGCGGCCTTCGCTCCGGCAGCGCTTAAAAACAGATGGTTAGAGCAATTCCAGCAACGGGTGGCGCGGGATTTCCGTCAGGAACCGCGTCAAACGAAGAGATACACCGGCCAAGAAAAAGCCGCAGCCGGCGCTACCATGCCGGTGAGGTTGAGGCGGCAAGGACAGCACGGGGCGATGCGACTTCTGCTTGTTGAAGACGATCCGAGAACCGCCGACTACATCGTCAGGGGACTGACCGAGGCCGGCCATGTCTGCGATCTGCTGCGCGACGGCCATGACGGCCTCTTCGCCGCGACCCGCAACGCCTATGACGTGATCGTCGCCGACCGCATGGTTCCCGGCCTCGACGGCCTGTCGATGATCAAGGCGGTGCGCGCCGCCGGCATCCGCACGCCGGCCATTTTCCTGACCTCCATCGGCGGCGTCGACGACCGCGTCGAGGGCCTCGAAGCGGGTGGCGACGACTATCTGGTCAAGCCCTTCGCCTTTTCCGAGCTGCTCGCCCGCATCCATGCGCTCGGCCGCCGGCCGGCGGCGCAGGAGCAGAAGACGGCGCTGCGCGTCGCCGACCTCGAAATGGACCTGATCCTGCGCCGCGTGACCAGGCAGGGCCAGCCGATCGACCTGCAGCCCCGCGAATTCAGCCTGCTCGAGGTGCTGATGCGCGGCGAGGGCCGCGTCATCACCCGCACCATGCTCCTGGAGCGCGTCTGGGATTTTCATTTCGACCCCAAGACCAGCGTCGTCGAGACGCATATCAGCCGGCTGCGGGCCAAGGTCGACAGGCCCTTCGACGTGCCGCTGATCCACACCGTGCGCAACACCGGCTACAGCCTGCATGTTCCGGCCTGATCTTGCGTCCACAGGGTGGCCAACCGCGCTCGCCATCGCATGAGCGAGACACGCTCCAGCCTGCTGCGCAGCACGCCGTTCAGGCTGGCGCTGACCTTTGCCTTCCTGTTCCTGCTGGCCTTCATCCTGTCCGGCGCGATCGTCTATCAACTGATGAGCGCCTCGCTCGCCAGGCAGCTCGATCAATCGATCAAGGAGACCTATGCGCTGATCGCCGCCACCTATGCCGAGAGCGACGAGGAGGATCTCGTCTCCACGGTCAGGGACCATGCCCAGTTCAGCCAGGACAAGGACGAGATCTTTTCCCTCACCGATCGGAACGGCAACCGCCTCGCCGGCGATTTCGCCGCCTCCGCGCTGCCGGATGGCTTTTCCATGTTCGCCGCCAATCTGCCGGGTGTGCCGCCCGACACCGAGTATCGGGCCTATTCGGGCAGGGTCGGCGACAACAATTTGACGGTCGCCTTCTCGCTTTCGGAAACCGAGGATCTGGAAAGGATCGTGCTGATGAGCTTCGGCTGGGCCACGCTTTTCATCACCGTCCTGGCGATCGTCGGCGGCGCCGTGCTTGCCTCGCGCGTCCAGCGGCGCCTCGACGGCATCGCCAGCACCATGGTCGATGTCTCGCATGGTCGCCTCGATGCGCGCATTCCGCTGATCGGCAGCGGCGACGACATCGACGCCGTCTCGGCCCAGGTGAATGCGGCGCTCGAGCGCCTGTCGGCGCTGGTCGACGGCATGCGCGAAGTGAGCGCCAACATCGCCCATGACCTCAAGACGCCGCTCAACCGGCTGCAGATGATCCTGGAATCGGCCGCCGACAAGACGGTGTCGGGCGAGGACGTCTCGACCGAGCTGACCGACGCCCGCGCTGAGAGCCAGCAGATCAACAGCACCTTCGACGCCTTGCTTCGCATCGCCCAGATCGAAGCCGGCGCCCGCAAGGCGCGCTTCGTCGACCTTGATGTCGGCCCGGTCGTCGAGACCATCGGCGAAGTCTATGCCGACGTCGCCGAGGACGACGGCAAGTCCTTGTCCACAGGGATTATTCCGGGTACGAAATGGTATATTCACGGTGACCGCGACCTGCTGATGCAGATGCTCGCCAATCTGGTCGAGAACGCGCTCAGGCATTGCCCACCGGGCACCGCGATCGAGCTCTCGGTGACCAGGGAAGGCAGCCATGTCCTCGTCCATGTCCGCGACAATGGTCCGGGCATCCCCGCCGAGGAGCGCGAAAAGGTGTTCCGCCGGCTCTACCGGCTGGATGCGAGCCGCACGACGCCGGGCAGCGGCCTGGGCTTGAGCCTGGTCAAGGCGGTGGCCGACCTGCATGGCGCGGCAATAACGCTCGAGGACCGCAACCCCGGTCTCGGCGTGACAATCAGCCTTCCGGCCGTGCGAGTTCCAGATGCCTGAGGCAGGCGGAGCCCGCGTCCCGGCCGCCTTACGCATTTGTATAGCCTCCGCCAGCCGCACGAAAACTCCGGTCTCTAGGCTTGTGCCGTTCCCGCCGGATCGGGAGCGCGGCCCGACGAGGTTCGGGCCAGCAACCTCACAGAAGAAAGGAAAGAAGATGAAAAAATCCGTCATCGCAGTCGCAGCGATCGTGGCTCTCGCCTCCGCGACCGGGGCCTATGCCAAGGCGGCCAGCGGCACCATCGCCAGCGTCGACAAGAAGGGCGATTCCTTCACGCTGAGCGACGGCAAGACCTTTGCCCTGCCCGAAGACATCGAGGTTGAGACCCTGAAGGTCGGCGAAAAGGTCACCGTCATCTATTCCGCCAAGGGCGGCAAGCTCATGGTTTCGGCCGTCCAACCGGCCAACTGAGCCGACAAGCACGACACGTCGGCAGGGTTCTCCCTGCCGGCGACGCCATTCGGCGATGCTACCGCGCGGCGCCCGCCCGGCGGAAATCGGAAGGCGACATGCCGGCGAGCTTGCGGAAGGATTTGTTGAAGGCGCTGAGCGAACCGAAGCCCGATTCCATGGCGACCCTCAGCACATTGGCGTCCTCATGCATCAACAGCGCCTGCGCGTAGCTCAGGCGCAGCAGATTGACATATTCGTTGAGCGTCATGCCGGTCGATTTCTTGAACAGGCTCATGGCGTATTTGGGATGGATGTCGGCGGCCGCGGCAATGGTCACGCAGTCGATGTCGTAGAGGAAATTCTCGGCGATGTAATCGCACATGCGCCCGACATTGCGCGAGGATTGCTGGTCGAAGGGATTGCCCGCCCCTTGCCCGGAGGCCGTTCCCGGCACCAGGCGGTAGGGCTCGAAGCGCACCCGCTCGAGCCTCAAGAGCAACTCGTTGACAGCGTGCTCGGCTCTGGCCGGATCGCCCGAGCGCGCATATTCGTTCCAGCGCCTGAAATTGTCGTTGTCCGACTGGTCGGTGGCGTTGGTCACCAGGGTCGCGCCGGTCATCAGCCGATGGCGTATATCGGCCGGCAGATGCAGGCGGAAGAAATGCACCAGCGGCAGATGCGCGCCGGCATAGACGGCGTCGTCGGAGAGGTCGTCCATCTGGTGCGGCAGGCCGCCCCAGAACAGGCACATCTCGCCGGCCGACAGCGCAATCTCGTGCTCGGCCATGCGGTAATGCACAGAGCCCTGGACGATGAAATTCACCTCGACCTGGGCGTGCCAGTGCGGCTTCAGCATCACCAACGGGTGGTTGTGGAACATCTGCAAAACAAGCGGCAGTCCTTCGACGCTGCTCGCGCCAGGCTGGTAGAATGGACGCCCCGGCATCTTACTTTCCGCCAACTTCTTATTCCCTCTGACGGCGACAAGCCTTCCGCGCCGCATAGTCTAGCCACGCTCACAGTGAGAGAGCAAATGAAATGGGAGGATTTCAATGCGCACTACACTGACCTGCGCCGCGCTTATGCTTGCCCTGGGCTCCGGCCCGGCGCTGGCGCAGTCCGGCGAGATCACCATCTGGAGCTGGAACATCGCCGCCTCGTCGTTGAAGGCGACGGTCGAGGGCTTCAACAAGAAGTACCCCGACATCAAGGTCACGGTTCAGGATCTCGGCAACCAGCCCACCTATGACAAATCGATCGCCGGCTGCGCCGCCGGCGGCGTCGGCCTGCCCGATATCGTCACGATCGAGAACGGCGAGGCGGAGAATTACTGGAGCCAGTTCCCGGACTGCTTCGTCGACCTGCACACGCTGGGTTACACGGCGGAAGACCAGAAGAAATTCCCCGACTTCAAGCGCACCGAGCTCGAAGTCGGCGACAAGGCCTATGCGATGCCTTGGGATTCCGGCCCGGTGGCCGTCTTCTACCGCCGCGACTTCTACGAGAAGGCAGGCGTCGACCCGGCCTCGATCAAGACCTGGGACGATTTCATCGCCGCCGGCAAGAAGATCCAGGACGCCAATCCGGGCGTGTCGATGACCAATGCCGATTTCAACGGCGACACCGAATTCTTCCGCATGATCTCCAACGAGCAGGGCTGCGCCTATTTCGCCGAGGATGGCCAGTCGATCACCGTGGCCGAGCCGAAATGCGTCGACGCCATGACCAAGGTCAAGGAGATGAAGGACGCCGGCATTGTGTCGTCGGCGGACTGGTCGACCAAGATCACCAACAACACCGCCGGCACCGTCGCCAGCCAGGTCTATGGCGGCTGGTATGAGGGCACGATCCGCACCGAATCGCCGAAGGAGAGCGGCAAGTGGGGCGTCTACCTGATGCCGAGCCTGACTGCCGACGGCCCGCGCGCGGCCAATCTCGGCGGCTCGTCCCTGGCCATCACCTCGGCTTCAAAGAACAAGGAAGCGGCCTACGCCTACCTGAAATACACGCTTGAGACCAATGACGGCCAGATCACCATGCTGAAGGATTTCGGCCTGGTGCCGTCGCTGATCTCGGCGCTCGACGATCCTTACGTCTCGCAGCCGCAGCCCTATTGGGGCGGCCAGGCGGTGTGGAAGGATATCCTGGCGACGCTGCCCAAGGTGGTGCCGAGCCGCGGCACGCAGTTCCAGAGCGATGCCGAGATCATCGTCCGCGCTGTGCAGACCAAATACCTGGCCAACGGCTATCCCGACGCCAAGGCCGCGCTCGACGACGCCGCCAAGCAGATCGCCGCCGCGACAGGTTTGCCGGTGAAGTAGGGCGACGCCTCACCTTCTCCCCTTGTGGGAGAAGGTGGATTGGCGCGCAGCGCCAAGACGGATGAGGGGTGTTGGACGGATTGCCGTCGTTGCCAAGCTGGAACACCCCTCATCCGGCCGCTTCGCGGCCACCTTCTCCCACAAGGGGAGAAGGGAAAGAAAGACGAAAGGAGGAAGCGAAATGCGCACCCAGAACGCCACCGCGTACCGCTTCCTCACGCCTTACCTCTTGATCTTCGCCATCTTCTGGATTTGGCCGATCATCTCGTCCTTCCTGATCTCCTTCCAGGCGACGCGCACCGTGCCGTGGCGCTTCGCGCCCGCCTTCAACTGGGGCCGCCTGATCGGCGACCCCGCCTTCTACAATGCGCTGAAGAACACGCTGCTGATCCTGGTCATCCAGGTGCCGGTGATGATTGCGCTGGCGATCGTCATGGCGGTGCTGCTGAACTCGCCGCTGCTCAAGGCGCGCGGCCTCTACCGCTTCGCCTTCTTCGCCCCGGTGGTGGTCGGTGAGGTCGCCTATTCGGCCGTCTTCCGGCTGATGTTCAGCCTCGATTTCGGCATCGTCAACAAGCTCTTGAACAGCGTCGGCCTGCCCAAGATCGACTGGTTCTCCAACGTCACGCCGGCCATGGCGCTGATCATGATCGCCGTGACCTGGCGCTGGGCCGGCTACAACGCCATCATCATCCTGGCCGGCCTGCAGTCTATCCCCGAGGATGTCTACGAGGCGGCGACACTCGACCGCGTCAGCCGGCTGAAGCAATTCTTCTACATCACCTTGCCATTGCTGAAGCCGGTCATCGTCTTTTGCGCCGTGCTGTCGATCATCGGCACCATGCAGCTCTTCACCGAGCCGTTCCTGATCACCGAGCGCGGCGGACCGGGCGGCGGCACCGAGACGCTCGGCCTGCTGCTCTACCGCCAAGGCTTCCGCTCGCTCAATTTCGGCTACGCTTCCGCCGTCGCCTACACCATGGCCGGGCTGGCCATCGCCATCACCCTGGTGCAGCTCTGGCTGATGAGGGAGCCGAAATGACCTCGCGCTCGCAAGCAAGGCTCGGGCGCGTCATTGCGCTGCATCTTTTCCTGACGCCGCTGGCGCTGGTCTGGCTGTTTCCGCTGTGGATGATGGTGGTGTTTTCCACCATGCCCGACAACGGCATCTTCAGCCCCGGCATCGAGCTTCTGCCGCACGACAATTTCCTCGACAATGTCGCCAACCTGCAGCGTGACACCAATTTCATCGGCGCCATCGGCATCTCGGTCTCGGTCGCGGTGACCTACACGATCCTCTCGGTGCTGCTCACCTCGATGGCCGGCTGGGCGCTGGCGCGCTACGAATTCCACGGCAAGGGCGCGGTGGTGGCGATCATCTTCGGCACCATCACGCTGCCCTACGCGGTGGTGCTCATCCCGCAATTCATCATGGTGGCGCGCGACTTCGCTCTGGCCAACACCTGGATCGCGCTGATCGTGCCGCCACTGTTCAATTCGCTGGGCGTGCTCTTCATGCGGCAGGCCTTCTCGATGATGCCGGCGGAGCTGTTCGACGCGGCGCGCGTCGAGGGCGTCAAGGAATGGCGCATCTTCCTGTTCGTGGCGCTGCCGCTGGCCCGCCCGATGCTCGCGGCGCTCGCGATCATTCTCTTCCTCGCCTCGTGGAACAACTATCTCTGGCCGCTGCTGATCAACAGCCAGCCGGGCGCGATGACGGCACCGGTGGCGCTCGGCACGCTGATCGGCCTGACCAAGGTTTCGTGGGGCGGCATCATGGCCGGCGCCGTCATGCTGACGGTGCCGATGCTCGTTGTCTTCGTGCTGTTGCAGCGTCATTTCATCGCCGGCATCGCCGCCGGCGCGGTCAAGTAGGAAGGAGCGCAATGGCGGCCGTCACCCTCACCAATGTCGTCAAACGCTTCGGCGTCTTCGAAGTCGTCCACGGCGCCAACATCGACATCGCCGACGGCGAGTTCGTCGTCTTCGTCGGCCCCTCCGGCTGCGGCAAGTCCACGCTTCTGAGGATGATCGCCGGGCTGGAGGACATCAGCGGCGGCGACATCGCCATCGGCGGCAAGGTGATCAACGATGTCGAGCCGGCCGAGCGCGGCATCGCCATGGTGTTCCAGTCCTACGCGCTCTACCCGCATATGACGGTCGAGCAGAACCTCTCCTTCGGCCTCAGGATGAACGGCAACCCGAAGGCCGACACCGAGCGCCGGGTCAGGAAAGCCGCCGAAATCCTGCGCATCGACGAATTGATGCAACGCCGGCCGAAGCAACTCTCCGGCGGCCAGCGCCAGCGCGTCGCCATCGGCCGCGCCATCGTGCGCGAGCCGCAGGTCTTCCTCTTCGACGAACCGCTCTCCAATCTCGACGCCGAGCTCCGGGTCCAGATGCGCGTCGAGATCTCGCGCCTGCACAAGGAGCTCGGCGTCACCATGATCTATGTGACGCACGACCAGACCGAAGCGATGACGCTGGCCGACCGGATCGTCGTGCTGAAGGCCGGCAATGTCGAGCAGATCGGCGCGCCGCTCGATCTTTATGACGACCCGGCAAACCGTTTCGTAGCCGGCTTCATCGGCTCGCCGAAGATGAATTTCCTCAGCGCCAAGGTCGTGGAGATCTCCAACAGCGCGGCAATCGTCGAGCTCGTCAATCATGGCGGCGCGCGGTTACGCAAACCGCTCGCCGAAGCGTTTCCCGCCCTTGATGCCGAGGTCGTGCTCGGCGTCAGGCCGGAGCATTTCTTCGAGGCCGGCGAGGGCGATTGCGACATACCGGTCAAGGCCGACGTCGCCGAGCATCTCGGCTCGGTGAGCTACGTCTACGCCAATGCCGGGCCGGAGGAGCTGATCGTCGAGCGCGAGGCCTCGCGCCAGCGCGCCAGCGGCGATCATTTCACGGTCTCGATCAAGGCGGAACGCGCGCTGCTCTTCGACAAGAAGGGCGCAAGGATCCGTTGACCCGCAAGTTTTCTTTGCCGGCATGCCAGGCGTGGCGGCGACCCATGGAGTATTTGATATGACATCCTCATCCAAGAAAATCCGCTGGGGCATCCTCGGGCCCGGCAGCATCGCCAAATCCTTTGCCGGCGGCGTGGCGCGGTCGCGCACCGGCGAACTGGTCGCGCTCGGCGCCCGCAATCCCGCCAAGCCCGGCCTTGCCGAGACCTTTCCGGGCGCACGCATCCTCGACGGCTATGACGCGCTGCTTGCCGACAAGGACGTCGACGCCGTCTACATTTCGATCCCGCATCCCGGTCATGCCGAATGGGCGATCAAGGCTGCCGAAGCCGGCAAGCATGTCTTATGCGAAAAGCCGCTGGCCCTGACCGCCTTCGAAGCCGACGCCATGATGCATGCGGCGCGCAAGGCCGGCACCTTCCTCGGCGAAGCCTTCATGTACCGGCTGCATCCGCAGACGCTGCAGCTGGTCGAGCTGATCAAGTCCGGCGCCATCGGCGAGGTGCGCATGATCAAGTCGAGCTTCGGCTTCGCCATGCCGGGCTTCATGCCGGAGCACCGGCTTTACGCCAACGAGCTCGCCGGCGGCGGCATCCTCGATGTTGGCGGCTATCCGGTGTCGATGGCGCGGCTGATCGCGGGCGCTGCAGCGGGGCAGCCTTTCCTCGAGCCCGACAAGGTGACGGGCACCGCTCATCTCGGCCAGTCCGGCGTCGACGAATGGGCCTCGGCGCTGCTGCACTTTCCCGGCGGCATCGTCGCCGAAATCTCCTGCAGCATCTCGCTCGACCAGGACAATGTGCTGCGTATCCTCGGCACCAAGGGCCGCATCGAGGTGCCCGATTTCTGGTTCGCCGGTGGCAACCGCGATGTCGGACCGGGCCGGATCGAGGTGATCCGGTCCGGGGCCGCTCGCGAGGTGATCAGCCTCGGCGAGACCCGCCACCTCTATTCCTTCGAGGTCGACGCCGCCGGCGAGGCGATCCTCGCCGGACGGCAGGAATTCGCCTGGCCCGGCATGTCCTGGGCCGACAGCCTCGGCACGCTGCGCGTCCTCGACAGATGGCGCGCCGCTGTCGGGCTCGAATACGAGATCGAGAAGCCCGCTAAGCGTGTCAACACCATTTCCGGCCGACCGCTCAGCACCAACGGCGCCGCCATCGGCAAGCGTGACATTCCCGGCCTGTCGATGCCCGTCTCGCGGCTGGCGCTCGGCTTCGAGGATTTCCGCAGCTTCTCCTCCGGCTCGATCCTGCTCGACGCCTATTTCGAGGCCGGCGGCAATCTGTTCGATACGGGCTTTGTCTATGGCGCCGGCTACACCGAGACGCTGCTTGGCCAATGGCTCGCCAATCGCGGCGTGCGTGCGCGATCGGTGATCATCGCCAAGGGCGCGCATTCGCCGCTCTGCTATCCCGACGTCATCGGCAAGCAGCTGGCACAGTCGCTCGACCGGCTGCAGACCGACCATGTCGACATCTATTTCATGCATCGCGACAATCCGGACGTGCCGGTCGGCGAATTCGTCGATGCGATGGACGCGGAGGCCAAGGCCGGCCGCATCCGCGGCCTGTTCGGCGGCTCCAACTGGACGATGGAGCGCATGGATGAAGCGATTGCCTATGCCGAAAAGCACGACAGGCAGAAGCCCGGCGCGCTGTCCAACAATTTCTCGCTGGCCGAGATGCTGGAGCCGATCTGGGCCGGCTGCGTCACCTCGTCGACCGACGCCTGGAAAGCCTGGCTGGCGGCGCGGCAGATGCCCAACTTCGCCTGGTCGAGCCAGGGCCGCGGCTTCTTCACCGACCGCGCCGGCCGCGACAAGCATGACAGCGAGGAGCTGGTGCGGGTCTGGTATTCGGAAAAGAATTTCGGCCGCCGCGACCGCGCCATCGAACTGGCCCGAAAGCTCGGCAAGAGCCCGATCCATGTCGCGCTGGCTTACGTGCTGGCGCAGCCCTTTCCCTCGGTGCCGCTGATCGGCCCGCGCACGCTGGACGAGTTGGAGGACAGCCTCAAGGCGCTGGATATCAAGCTGACGCCGGAGGATGTGGCGTGGCTGGACGAGGGGCCGGAAAGGCGCAGGGCGTAGGGGATAGACCACGAGCGAAATGACGGACGTCGCGTCCCTTCGCCCCCCTCTCTGCCCTGCCGGGCATCTCCCCCTCAAGGGGGGAGATCAGATGTCACGCCGGCTTTCGCCAATCACCAATGTTGCAGAAAAGGTGCCAGCGTCGAAGCTGCCAATCTCCCCCCTTGAGAGGGGGGCCTCGCGCCGGCGCCTCCTTCGTCATTCTAGGGCGGAGCAAGGAGCGAAGCGACGCGCGCAGACCCTAGAATCCATGCCGTGACGGTTGAGCGCCGCCACGGTCCAGAACGCTCACCAGCCAATTCCGCGAAACAGCTCGAACCATTCCGGATTGGTCTTCTCGATCAATTCGACCTTCCATTGGCGTGGCCAGCGCTTCAATGACGTCTCACGCTGGATGGCGTCGGTGAATGCTCTTCGTACCAGACGAGACGCTGCACGCCGTAACGGCCGGTGAAGCCGGAGCCTTGGCCGGTCTTGTGCTCGGGCATCCGACGAGCAAGATCATTGGTGACGCCGATATAGATCGTGCCGCCTTTCTGGCTCGCGGTCATGTAGACGTAGCCTGTCACGTGGCGATCTTACCTGGCGCTACTACCAACGGCTATTCTGGGCCGCTGCATTCTATGGCTAATGTCACGGCATGGATTCTAGGGTCTGCGCGCGTCGCTTCGCTCCTTGCTCCGCCCTAGAATGACGAAGGAGGCGTCGGCGCTCTACGGGAGGCGAACCCCCTCTGGCCTGCCGGCCATCTCCCCCGCAAGGGGGAAGATCGGCAGCTTCGCCGCCCCGCGAACATCTGAGGCGTTGCTACCGATCCACCCGCGTCGACAGGATGATCGACGACGAGGTCCGCTATCGCGCCGATCTTGTCGAGCAGCGCGTCGAGATCCCGGATCGACGGCGCGTCGACGATGACGATCATGTCGAAATTGCCGCTCACCGAATGCACCGTGCGGACCGGCGCCATCGCTTCCAGGCTGCGCACCACCTTGTCGGCGAGCTTCGGCGTCACGGTGAGCAGCACATGCGCCTTGACCAGCCCTTGCTCATAGTCGGGCGACAGCCTCACCCCATAGCCGGCGATGATGCCGCGCTGCTCCAGCCGCTCGATGCGGCTCTGCACCGTCGTGCGCGACACGCCGAGCTGTCTGGCCAGCTCAGCCGTCGAGGCGCGGGCGTTGGCGCGCAGCAGGGTGAGCAGGGCTTGTTCGGCTTCACTGATCATTTCGACGAAACCTTTCGGCATATCGCTTGAAGTTCGGCGTCATATTGCCAGATTCCACGCTTCCTTTCGACAGGCAAGTTGCGAAGATTCTCGCCAATCGAATTGGCCAAATCAGGATTGGCCCAAATCAGGATAGGCAGGGGATATTGATCATGAAGAACATCGTTGTCGTCGGCGCCGGTAAGATCGGCTCGACCATCGCCGAAATGCTGAGCGCCACGGGCGACTATCGCGTCACGCTCGTCGACCGCTCGGCCGCCCAGCTTGCCGCCGCCGAACTGCCGGCCGGCGTCGAGACGCAGGAGCTCGACATCGCCGCCGCGGGCGAGCTGGAAAAGGTGCTTGCCGGCAAATTCGCCGTGCTGAGCGCCGCGCCCTTCCACCTCACCACCCGCATCGCCGAGGCGGCCGCCGCCACCGGCGTGCATTATCTCGATCTCACCGAGGACGTGGTCTCGACCCGCCGGGTGAAGGAGCTGGCGCGCGGGGCGAAAAACGCCTTCATCCCGCAATGCGGCCTGGCGCCGGGCTTCATCTCGATCGTCGCCAACGATCTCGCCAGCCGCTTCGACACGCTGGAAAGCGTGCGCATGCGCGTCGGCGCGCTGCCGCAATATCCGTCCAACGCGCTGAACTACAACCTGACCTGGAGCACCGACGGCGTCATCAACGAATATTGCGAGCCCTGCGAGGCGATCGTCGAGGGCGAGCTGATCGAAGTGCCGCCGCTGGAGGAGCGCGAGGAATTCTCGCTCGACGGCGTTACCTACGAGGCCTTCAACACCTCCGGCGGCCTCGGCACGCTCGCCGAGACGCTGAAGGGCAAGGTGCGCACGCTGAACTACCGCACTATCCGCTACCCCGGCCACGCCGCGATCATGAAGGCGCTGCTCAACGATCTGGGGCTGCGCCATCGCCGTGATGTGCTGAAGGACATCTTTGAAAGCGCCCTGCCGGCGACGATGCAGGACGTGGTCATCGTCTTCGTCACCGTCTCGGGCCGCCGCAACGGCCGCCTGCTGCAGGAGACCTACGCCAACAAGATCTATTCCAAGCGCGTCGGCAACATCGTGCGCAGCGCCATCCAGATCACCACCGCTTCCGGCATCTGCGCCGTGCTCGATATGCTGGCCGACGGCTCGCTGCCGGCGAAGGGTTTCGTGCGCCAGGAAGACATCGCCCTCGACGCCTTCCTCGCCAACCGCTTCGGCCGCGCCTACGCCCAGCACGAGATGGCGAGCCGGCTCGCGAGCTGAGGGCGCCTTTCCTCTCCCCCGTCGATCGGGGGAGAGGTGTCGAGCGAAGCTCGACGGAGTGGGGGTCGACCGGCGCCGGACTCAAACATGCAGCGCGTGGCCGAGCGCCTTCAGCGCCGCTTCTTGGAAACCTTCGCCCTGCGTCGGATGCGCATGGATCGTGCCGGCGACGTCCTCCAGCCGCGCGCCCATCTCGAGCGCGAGACCAAAGGCTGCCGCCAGTTCCGACACGCCTTGCCCGACCGCCTGGATGCCCAGCACCAGGTGGTTGTCCGCGCGCGCCACGACCCGCACAAAACCGTCCTCGCCCTGCTTGGTCATCGCCCGGCCGTTGGCGGCGAAGGGGAACTGGCCGATCTTGACCTCGCCGGCGAGCGCCTTCGCCTCTTCCGGTGACAGGCCCACGGTGACCAGCTCCGGATCGGTGAAGCAGATCGCGGGAATGGCGCGCTTGTCCCAGCTTCTTTTGTGGCCGGCGACGATCTCGGCCACCATCTCGCCCTGCGCCATGGCGCGATGCGCCAGCATCGGCTCGCCGGTGACGTCGCCGATGGCAAAAATGCCGCGCATCGAGGTGCGGCACTGGTCGTCGATGCGGATGAATTTTCCCGCCCTGTCGAGGTCGATCTGCTCCAGGCCCCAGCCCTCGGTCAGCGGCTTGCGCCCGACCGTCACCAGGATGCTGTCGGCGGTGAGTTTGGCATTCTTGCCGTCTGATGTCTCGACCAGCAGCGCGTCGCCCTTGGTCGACAATCCGTTCGCCTTTGCTCCTGTAATCATCTCGACGCCGAGCTCGCCGAGCCGCTTCAGCACCGGCCGGGTCAACTCGGCATCATATTGCGCCAGCACGCGCGGCAAGGCCTCGACCACGGTGACCTTGGCGCCCATCTTGGCGAAAGCCATGCCGAGCTCGAGCCCGATATAGCCGCCGCCGACGACCGCGAGCTTCTTCGGCACGTCGGTCAGCGCCAGCGCCTCGGTGGACGAGATGACCGGCCCGCCGAAAGGCAGGAACGGCAATTCGACCGGCGCCGAGCCGGTGGCGATCACCACCGTCTCGGCGCGGATCACTTGCGTGCCCGTCTCGGTCTCGACCTCGACCGTCTTGCCGTCCCGGAACGTCGCCCAGCCTTGCACGGTCTTGACCTTGGCCTTCTTGAGCAATCCGGCAACGCCGCTATTCAGCCGGCTAACGATCCCGTCCTTCCAGGCGACGGTTTTTGCGAGTTCCAGCGTCGGCGCGGCGACCTTGATGCCCAGCGGATCCTTGCCGCCGGCCATATGCGCGACCTTCTCGAACTCTTCCGCCGCATGGATCAGCGCCTTGGACGGGATGCAGCCGACATTGAGGCAGGTGCCGCCCGGCTTGCCTGCCTCGACGATGACCGTGTCGACGCCGAGCTGTCCGGCGCGGATGGCGCAGACATAGCCGCCCGGACCGGCGCCGATGACCAGCAACTTGCAGGAGATTTCTTTCATGATGGCACCTTATGTTGCGGCCTGGGGAACATAGGTCGCGATCCTTCGCGCCCCCCTCTGTCCTGCCGGACATCTCCCCCACGAGGGGGCAGATCAGCAGCTTCGGAGCGCCGCCCATTCCTGCTGCGTCGGAGATTGGCGAAAGCCGCGGCAACGTCTGATCTCCCCCCTCGTGGGGGAGATGCCTGGCAAGGCAGAGGGGGGCGCTGTCCCGCCGGCATCTCGGTCGTTTCGCCCTAATCCACGAAGATCAGCGCCGGCGTCTCGAGCAGCGCCTTGATCCGCTGCACGAACACCGCGGCATCCCAGCCGTCGATGACGCGGTGGTCGAAGCTGGGCGACAGGTTCATCATCTTGCGCGGGATGAACTGCGTGCCGTCCCATACCGGCCGCACCATTATCTTGTTGACGCCGATGATCGCCACTTCCGGATAGTTGATGACCGGCGTGGTCGCGACGCCACCCATGGCGCCCAGCGAGGTGATGGTGATGGTCGAGCCTGAAAGCTCCTCGCGCGTCGCCGTGCCGGACTTCGCCGCGTCGGCCAGCCGGTTGACCTCGACAGCGCAGTCCCACAGATCGCGCGCCTCGGCATGCTTGATCACCGGCACCACAAGCCCGTTGGGCGTCTGGGCGGCGATGCCGATATGGATGCCTTCGTGCTGGTGGATGATGCCGGCATCGTCGTCGAACAGCGCGTTGAGATTGGGCTGCTCGGCGATCGCCTTGACCATCGCCCGCATCAGGAAAGGCAGCAGCGTCAGCTTGGGCCTTTCCGTCCCCTTGGCGCCGCGTTTCTCCTTGTTGAGGGTGGCGCGCAAGTCCTCCAACGCGGTGACGTCGATCTCCTCGACATAAGTGATATGCGGAATGCGCGATTTCGCCAGCGACATCTTTTCGGCGATCTTGCGCCTGAGGCCGACGACCTTGGTGTCCTCGACGCCGTCCTTCCGGGCAAGCCCGGTCGCGCGGGCCAGTTGCGGGCCGCGCGCGACGAACGCATCGATGTCCTCATGGCTGATGCGCCCCGCCGGACCACTGCCCGCGACCTGTCGCAGATCGATGCCGGCCTCCCTGGCGCGCAGCCGGACGGCCGGCGAGGCCAAGGGCTTTTCGCCTTCCGCGCGCGGCGCGGCTGAAACGGAGGCAGGGCGCGTGGCCTTCGGCGCGGGGGCGGTCGTCTTCGGCGCCTCTGTCGGCTTTGATGCCGCCTTCGGCGCGGCCGGCGCCGGCTTTGCCTCGGCCGGCTCAGCCGGCGCTTTCTCCCCGGATGGGGCCTCGCCGACCGCATTCACATTGCCCTCGCCGGCTACCTTCAACCGCACGATCGGCGAGCCGATCGCCACCGTGTCGCCGATCTCGGCGCCGAGCCAAAGGATTTCGCCATCGACCGGCGACGGAATCTCGACGGTCGCCTTGTCGGTCATGACGGCGGCGAGGACCGTGTCCTCGCGCACGAGGTCGCCGACCTTGACATGCCATTCGACGAGCTCGGCCTCGGCGACGCCTTCGCCGACATCGGGCAGCTTGATGATATGTTCGCCCAACCAGGCCTCCCCGCTCTAAGCTTCCAATGTTTCGATAAGCGCGCGCCCGACCCGCGCCGGGCCGGGGAAATAGTCCCATTCCTGCGCATGCGGATAGGGCGTGTCCCAGCCGGCGACCCGCGCCACCGGCGCTTCCAGATGATAGAAGCAGTTTTCCTGCACCAGCGAGACCAGCTCGGCGCCGAAACCGGAGGTGAGCGTCGCCTCGTGCACGACGACGCAGCGGCCGGTCTTCTTCACCGAGGCGACGATCGTGTCGAGGTCGAGCGGCAAAAGCGTTCTCAGATCGATCACCTCGGCGTCGATGCCGGTCTCCTCGGCCGCGGCCTGCGCGACATAGACCATGGTGCCGTAGGCAAGCACGGTGATCGCGCCTCCTTGCCTGCGTATCGCCGCCTTGCCGAGGGGGATCGTGTAATGGCCGTCGGCGACTTCGCCGAGCTCGTGTTTCGACCACGGCGTCACCGGCCGGTCGTGATGGCCGTCGAACGGTCCGTTGTAGAGCCGCTTCGGCTCAAGGAAGATCACCGGATCCGGATCCTCGATCGCCGCGATCAGCAGCCCCTTGGCGTCGTGCGGATTGGACGGCACCACCGTCTTCAGGCCGGAGACATGGGTGAACAGGGCTTCCGGGCTCTGGCTGTGCGTCTGGCCGCCAAAAATGCCGCCGCCGGTCGGCATGCGCACCACGATCGGGCAGGTGAAATCGCCGTTCGAGCGGTAGCGCAGCCGCGCCGCTTCCTGCGTCAGCTGGTCGTAGGCCGGATACATGTAGTCGGCAAACTGGATCTCGACGCAGGGCTTCAGCCCGTAGGCGGCCATGCCGATGGCCGAGCCGACGATGCCGGACTCGTTGATCGGCGCGTCGAAGCAGCGGCTGCGGCCATACTTCGCCTGCAGGCCCTGCGTAGCGCGGAACACACCGCCGAAGAAGCCGACATCCTCGCCATAGACGATGACTTTGTTGTCGCGCCCCATCGAGACGTCGAGCGCGTCGCGGATCGCCTCGATCATGGTCTTCCTGGGCATGATCAGACCCCCGCCTGCTGGCGCTGGCGCCTCAGATGCGGCGGCATCTCTTCGTAGAGCCCTTCGAACATGTCGCGGGTCGATGGTTTGCCACCGGCATGCAGCGTGCCGTGGCCCTCGGCCTCCTTCTGCGCGGCGATCACCATTTCGAGGATCTCGGCTTCGGCCTGGGTGTGACGATCCTCCGACCAGACGCCCTTGTGGATAAGATGGTTCTTCAGCCGGATGACCGGATCGCCGAGCGGCCAGGCATCCGATTCCGCCTTCGGCCGGTAGGCCGACGGATCGTCCGACGTCGAATGCGCGCCGGTGCGGTAGGTGACATATTCGACCAGCGTCGGCCCGAGATTGGCGCGCGCCCGCTCCGCCGCCCATTTCGCCACGGCGTGCACCGCGAGATAGTCATTGCCGTCGACGCGCAACGCCGGAATGCCGAAGCCAAGGCCGCGCGCTGCAAACGTGCCGGAGCCGCCGCGCGCGATGCCCTGGAAGGTCGAGATCGCCCACTGGTTGTTGACGACGTTGAGGATGACCGGCGCCTTGTAGGTCGAAGCGAAGACCAGCGCGGAATGGAAATCGGACTCGGCGGTCGAGCCGTCGCCGATCCAGGCGGCGGCGATGCGCGAATCGTTGGAGATCGCCGAGGCCATCGCCCAGCCGACCGCCTGGATATATTGCGTCGCCAGATTGCCGGAGATCGAGAAGAAGCCGTGCTCCTTCGAGGAATACATGATCGGCAGCTGTCGGCCCTTCAGCGGATCGGCCTCGTTGGAATAGATCTGGTTCATCATCGTGACCATCGGATAGCCGTCGGCGATCAAAAGGCCGGCCTGCCGGTAGGTCGGGAAGTTCATGTCGCCGGGCTTCAGCGCCTTGCGGAAAGCGCAGCTCACTGCCTCTTCGCCCAGATGCTGCATGTAGAAGGAGGTCTTGCCCTGGCGCTGCGCCATCTGCATGCGCGCATCGAAGGTTCTCAGCGTCATCATATGGCGCAGGCCTTCGAGCAGTTCCTGGTCGCTGAGCAGCCCGGCCCAGGGTCCGACCGCCTCGCCGGCGCGGTTCAGCACCCGGATGATGGAGAAAGCCATGTCGCGGATGGTGCGCGGATCGACGTCGATCTCCGGACGCGGCACCGAGCCCGCCTTGGGAATGGTCACATTCGAGAAATCGGGCGTGCCGCCGGGCCGAACCTCGGGCTCGGGCACATGGAAGCGCAACATTCCAGCATCGGCCATGAGCTCACATCCTCCAATGTTGCCGGTGCGATCTTTGCACATCCGCGCCGCCAGACCAGTGCCAATTCGCCGGGTCTGGGCACGGCCTTCCCCTTCGGCCGTCGGCTCGTGGCACCGATGCGGCACGCAAGCGCCAAGATGCAGATATGGCGGCGAAATTTCTTGTCGATGTTTTTGCGCTGCGCGCAATTTGGCGGAAGTTTATGGGGCGATTGCCGCCAGAAAAAGTAAGCGGGATATGGCGTCGGCCGTAGCAGCTAATCTCCCCCCTTGTGGGGGAGATGCCCGGCAGGGCAGAGGGGGGCGTGACAGAACGCCAACTCTCCGTAGTCATTCGTCGTCATAAGGCAACGGAGGGTGCAAACCCGGCTTCCGAAAGTCGACATTCGGTCAAGGCCAAGGATCAAACATCAAGACGCCGGCGGGACAGCGCCCCCCTCTGGCCTGCCGGCCATCTCCCCCACAAGGGGGGAGATCACGCTCTCTGCCCGCCGCTTCTCCGTTCACTCGGCCCCCGCCCCGTGCTAACCCACCCGCATGGCACAGAAGAAGGGATACGAGGTCGATTCGTGGCTGGCGAGGCCGGATCCGGCCATGGGAATCGTCCTGCTTTACGGCCCCGACCGCGGCCTCGTCGCCGAGCGGGCGAAGACCTTCGCCGCGAAAACCGGCCTGCCGCTCGACGACCCATTCTCCGTGGTCAGGCTGGACGGCGCGGAAGTCGACCGCGACGAGGGCCGGCTGCTCGACGAAGCCCGCACCGTGCCGATGTTTTCCGACCGGCGGCTGCTTTGGGTGCGCAATGCCAGCGGCCAGAAGGCGCTTGCCGACGACATCAAGGCGCTGACCGCCGAACCCGCGCGCGACGCCATCATCCTCATCGAAGCCGGCGACCTGAAGAAAGGCACCGGTCTCAGGGCCATCGTCGAGGCCGCCGGCAACGCCATCGCACTGCCCTGCTATGCCGACGAGGCCCGCGACCTCGATACGGTGATCGACGACGAACTGCGCAAGGCCGGCATGTCGATGACGCTCGACGCCCGCCAGGCGCTGCGCCGCAATCTCGGCGGCGATCGCCTCGCCTCGCGCGGCGAGATCGAGAAACTGGTGCTTTATGCGCACGGCCAAAAGGAGATCGACGTCGGCGACGTCAACGCCCTGTCCGGCGATGTCTCCGGCGCGTCTTTCGACGCCGCGGTCGACGCCATGCTGGACGGCAAGGTCGGCGACTTCGACATCGCCTTCAACCGCCATTGCCAGTCGGGCGGCCATCCCTTCCTGGTCCTGTCCTCGGCGATGCGGCAATTGCAGGCGATCCAGGCGATGCGCGGCCAGATGGAGACCGGCGGCCGCAACGCCGCCTCGGTCGTCGCCGGCGCCCGTCCGCCCGTCTTCTTCTCGCGCCGCAAGCTGGTGGAAAAGACGCTGGAGCGCTGGACTGTCGAGGCGCTCGGTCGCGCGCTCGGCCGGCTGCAGACGGCGGTGCTGCAGACGCGCAAGCGGCCGGATCTGTCGGAAGCGCTGGCGCGCCAGGCGCTGCTCGGGATCGCGATCGAAAGTGCGAGACTGGGGCAAAGGTAAACGCCGGCGATTGGCGACGGCCGGGCGACAGCTAACTCCCTCCTTGTAGCGGAGATGGCCGGCCCATCCTCCGGAGCTGCTGCGAAGGACGGGCAGGCCAAATGAGTGCTGTCCCACCAGCGTATCCTTCGTCATTCTAGGGCGGAGCAAGGAGCGAAGCGACGCGCGCAGACCCTAGAATGACGAAGGATACGTCCTGCAATATCGTTGCTCAATTCTCAATTCATCATCATCGCGTCCATCGGCTGGAAGGTCGGCAGCGCCTGTGGAAAGACCAGCACCGCCGCGCCGTAAAGGAGCAGAGCGATTCCCGAGACCTTGGCTATCCGCTCTCCCGACGGGAGGGTCTTTTCCGCAAAGATCAGCAAGGTGACCACGGCCATTGCGGCGACATTCATGATCCCGAGCGGAAAGAGGGCGAGAAACAGGAGCCAGCAGCAGCCAAGACAAAACGCCCCATGCTCGATGCCCATGCGTGCCGCGCCCCAACGACCGTCGCGCCATGAGGTCAGGATGAAACCGATGGGCGTGCGGCATTTGGCCAGGCAAATATCCTTCAATGGGGAGAGCTGATAGGCACCCGCAACGATCAGCAGCACGCCACCGATGCGCGCGGCCGTCGCGGCGGACATTCCCATCTGCCCGCCAAGCATCTCCGCGCCGGCCGCGCCGGCAAAGGCGAGAACGCCAATCGCGCCCCAAACCAGCATGTAGCCGGCCACGAACACCCAGGTGGAGACGAAGGTCTCGCCGCGCCCCCGCTTGGCCGCTTGAACCTGGTGAAACGTCAGGATCATCGGGGCGGCCGTCGGAAACATCATGGCAATCATCATGACGATCCAGACGGCAAGAAAGAGCGGCGCCGTCATGCCCATGGTGGGCGAGTAGATTTCCATGCGCATGTCCGCGGCCATGCCGATCTGCTGTCGGATGAGCACAGTCCACGACGCCGCGGCGCTCGCAATCAGCAGCGCGAGAACGATGTTTCGCTGCAGTGTCAGCGTCATGGGCGAGCCCGTCCGGCCATGCGGTCAAGGACTATTGCTGGCCGGACCAATTGATCGGCGCGTAGTGCGCGTTGCGGCGCGAATTATCCCAACTCATGCCATGGTCGCTGAACGTATTGCCTTCCACGCCCATCGCCAGGCCTAGCCAGTCTGGATTGACGGGATGGCCGGTGGCCGCCCACATCTCGCCGTCCTCGCGCATTGTCGGCAACGGTTCGACCGCCAGCTGCATCACGCTGGCAACCTCCACCGACCGCTTCTTGCCGTCGACCTGGTATTTGATCGGCGCCTTCTTCGCTCCGAGATTGGTGCTGATCATCGGCGCGAAGGCAGCCATCGGCCCACCCGCGGCGCCGGTGAAGATGGCGCCCAGCGCCTCTGTTTGCCGGTCATCCGCCCGTTCGTCGATATAGGCCGCCGCCGTCCAATTGCCGTCCGCCATCGGGCCTGGCGTGTGAGCAACCATCGCGACATTGAGCCCGTCCAGTCGAACGTCGCCGAAACTGCCCTTGTCGATATGAAAGACCAGGGCGACGTCGCAAACGCCTTTCGTCGGCTTCGACGTCAGCTGCGCCTGGGTGGACAGCAGACAGGGACATACGACATCGCAGCTGCAGTTCTCGAAGTAACTTCCAGACAATTGCCAACTGACCGCCATTTGCACCTCCCATTTGCGTCAGGCGCGTCGGGCATATCGCTTTGGCGAGGCGGTGCCGTTTCACGAACACGATCGGAACGGCAGAGAGCCCTCATCGCGACTGATCGGCACGCCGGGGCATAACTTAAGTTCGAGCTAATAGAAGGTACGCCGTTGCCCCGGACTGTCAAGCGGAGGGCGCCGGCGCTGGAACGTCGGGTCGCTCGGCCGCGTGCGGCTGCAGACAGCGGTGCTGCCGACGCGCAAACGGCAGACCTGTCCGATGCACTGGCGCGACAGGCTGTGTTTCGCGATTGTGCTGCAAAACGGCTGTGATTGGCGAAACCGACGCGCCGGCTGATCCCCCCGTGGGCCTTTGTGAGGGAGATGTCGGGGAGGACAGAGGGGGCGCGGAGGAACGCCGACGATCTCCGTCGTCATTCTAGGGCAGAGCAAGGAGCGGAGCGACGCGCGCAGACCCTGGAATCCATTCCGTGACGCTAAGGCATTGCAACGTTTACAGAATTTTGTACCGCTGAGCCCTTCGGCGTCGGTCACGGAATGGATCCTCGGGTCAAGCCCGAGGATAACGACGCGTCGGTTGCGGCTAGAGAAGCGCTGGTGCGCTAACCGGACAGCGTCCCTGCTGTCCTGCCGGGCACTCCCACCGCCTTCGCCAATGAGTGGCGCGCGACAAAAAGGGCCGGCATATCGCCCAAAGGCCTTCTGTCTATCACCGATATATCAGGCATAGCCAGCCTTAAGCCAAAACCTCAGGTTCCGGCAAATACCGTTGCACCGCAGCGGCCTACCGCTCGTCCTTCAGCCGCCGGCACAACTCGTCGAGCTGGTCCAGCGAGCGATAGTTGACCCTGAGCGTGCCGCCCTTGCCCTTGTGCTCGATGCTGACGATCATGCCGATCGTATCGGTCATCAGCTTCTCGAGCGCCAGCGTGTCGGGGTCCTTGTCCGGCGCGCCCGCCGTGGACTTGGTCTTGGCCGGCGTTGGGCCGGCGGGCATCTGCGCCAGCGCTTCCGCCTGGCGCACCGAAAGCCCTTCCTTGACGATGCGCTTGGCGAGCCCGGCCGGGTCCGCCGCGGTTACCAGCGTGCGGGCATGACCGGCCGAGAGATCGCCATCGACCAGCATGTCGTGAATGACATTGGGCAGCTTCAGAAGCCGCAGCGTGTTGGCGACATGGCTGCGGCTCTTGCCGATCACCTGGCCGAGATCGGCCTGGGTGTAGCCGTGCTCGTCGATCAGCTGCTGATAGCCTTGCGCCTCCTCGACCGGATTGAGGTCGGCGCGCTGCACGTTCTCGATGATCGCCAGCTCCAGCGCGGTGCGGTCGTTGACGTCGCGCACGATCAGCGGGATCTCGGTCAGGCCGGCGCGCTGCGCCGCCCGCCAACGCCGCTCGCCGGCGATGATCTCGTACCGGCCGGGCTGCGAAGGCGAGGGGCGCGCCACCACCGGCTGCACCACACCATGTTCGCGGATCGATTGCGCGAGGTCGGTGAGCTCGGCATCGCCGAAATGCCGGCGCGGATTCTTCGGGTTCGGGCTGACGAATTCGATCGGCACCTTGCCGTCCGCCGCGACCGCCGCGCTTGGCTTTTCCGGCGCCGCCGGACGGTCGATTTCGCCGATCAGCGCCGCGAGGCCACGGCCCAGTCTTTTTCTTGATTGGTCTTCGCTCATTGGTTTGTCCAGATCGTTTCGGAATCGAATTGGCTAATTAACCAAAGCTGCTGCCGCGCCTACGGCTCAGGCGGCGCGCAGCTTGCGCTCGCGGCGGATCACCTCGGAGGCGAGCTGCAGATAGGCCTGGCTGCCCGAGCATTTCAGGTCATAGAGGATCGCCGGCTTACCATAGGACGGCGCTTCGGAAACGCGAACATTGCGCGGAATGATCGTCTCATAGACCTTGTCGCCCATATGGGTGCGCACATCCTGCACCACCTGGTTGGCGAGGTTGTTGCGCCCGTCATACATGGTGAGCACGATGCCCTGGATGGTGAGATCCGGGTTGATGCTGCTGCGCACCTGCTCGACCGTCTCCAGCAATTGGCTCAGACCTTCGAGCGCAAAGAACTCGCATTGCAGCGGCACGAGAACGGAATCGGCCGCGGCCATTGAATTCAAAGTCAAAAGATTGAGCGAGGGCGGGCAGTCGATCAGCACATAGCCGAACGGCGCCGAGCGCTCGGCGGCGGCGCGCAGCGCGTTGCGCAGCCTGAGCACGCGGTCGGGCGCCGAGGCGATCTCCATCTCGATGCCGAGCAGGTCGAGCGTCGAGGGCACGATGGACAGACCCGGCACCGCCGTCGGCACCGCAGCCGCTTCCAGATCGAGTTCGCCGGTCAGCACGTCATAGGACGAGACGGTGCGGTCCTTTCGGTCGATGCCGAGGCCGGTGCTGGCATTGCCCTGCGGGTCAAGATCGACGATCAGCACGCGCTCGCCGATCGCGGCCAGCGCCGTGGCCAGGTTGATGGCCGTCGTCGTCTTGCCGACGCCGCCTTTCTGGTTGGCAACAGTGATGATACGCGGTGCTGTGCTCATGGGCCTATGCCAGTAATTCATTGCTGTTTCGCCGGGCGCAATTCGGTGATTTCAAGGATGACGCCGTGTGGGTCGGTCATGCTCGAATGTTCTACCAGATCGAAGCCCCAGCGGTGAGTGCTTTCTTCCACCTCGGCACGGTAATCCCGGCCTTTATGGAAAAGCGCGCGTGACCCTTTGGTCAGCCACGGCGCAGCCAGGTCGAGCAGATCCGGAAGGGCGGCCAGCGCTCTGGCGGTTACGATTTCCGGTGCGGAAACAAGCGCATAGCTGTCGTCGATGCGCTTGGCCAGGACCCGTGCCGGCAAATTGAACTGGCCGATGACCGATTGCAGAAACGAAGCCTTCTTGCGGTTGCTCTCGACCAGGTCGATCGACGCGCCGGCCCGCTCGGCCAGCAGAAAGCCGAGCACCAATCCCGGAAACCCGCCGCCCGAACCAAGGTCGACCCAGCGCGTGGCAGTGGGTGCGATTCGCGCGAGTTGGGCGCTATCCAGGATGTGGCGGCGCCAGACATCGTCCAGTGTCGACGGCGCCGCCAGATTGATGCTGCGGTTCCATTTCAGGAACAGCTCTTCGAAGGCCCGAAGCCGCTCGAATGTTTCACGTGAAACCGGACCTGCCGCCTTTTGCAGATCGTCCCAGTCGCTCACGCCACGTCCCTTCGCGCGGCGAGCTCGGCGTTGCGGACATGAGCCACGATGATGGCCAGCGCCGCGGGCGTCATACCTTCCATCCGCTGAGCATCGGCGATCGAACGCGGCTGGCGCGTCTTCATCTTCTGCTTCAACTCGTTCGAAAGTCCAGGAACATCAGAGAAATCGATCGCCTCGGGGATGAGCCGCGATTCCTCATGCCTGATCTGCGCGACATCGGCCTGCTGCCTATCAAGGTAAACCGAATATTTCGCTTCCGTTTCGAGCCGCTCCGCCGTCCTCGCGTCAAGCGCGGCAAAGCGCGGCTCGACGCGTGTTAGCCACGCCATGTCGACGCCCGGATGCGCCAAAAGCGCATAGGCCGAGCGGCGCACGCCGTCCTTGTTGATCTCCAACCCATGCCGCGCCGCTTCGTTCGGCGTCAGCGTCACCGACTTTGCCAGCGCGCGGGCCTGATCGAGTTTCAGCGCGATCTCGCCGAACCGCTGCATCCGCGGCGGGGCCACGATCCCGAGCTTGTCGGCCAGCGGCGTCAGCCGCTCATCGGCATTGTCGGCGCGCAGCGACAGCCGGAACTCCGCCCGCGAGGTGAACATCCGGTAAGGCTCGGCGATGCCGCGGCTGGTCAGGTCATCGACCATCACGCCGATATAGGCCTCGGTGCGGCTGAGCACGACCGGCTCGCTTGCCGAAGCCTTGCGCGCCGCGTTGATGCCGGCGAGCAGACCTTGCGCGCCGGCCTCTTCGTAACCCGTCGTGCCGTTGATCTGCCCGGCCAGGAATAGGCCGGCCACGCGCTTCGTCTCCAGCGTCGTCCTCAGTTCGCGCGGATCGACATGGTCGTATTCGATGGCATAGCCCGGCTGCAGCATCGTCGCCTTTTCCAACCCGGGAATGGTCTTCAGGATGTCGAGCTGCACATCCTCAGGCAGCGAGGTCGAGATCCCGTTCGGGTAGACGGTGTCGTCGTCGAGGCCTTCCGGCTCAAGGAAGATCTGATGACCCCCGCGGTCGCCGAACTTAACGATCTTGTCCTCGATCGAGGGACAATAGCGCGGCCCGACGCCTTCGATCGAGCCGGAATACATGGCCGAGCGGCCGAGATTGGCCCGGATCAGGTCATGCGTCGCCGGCATGGTCCGTGTGATGCCGCAATGGATCTGTGGATTAACGATTACGTCCGTCATCAGCGAGAACGGCACCGGATCCTCGTCCGCCGCCTGGCTTTGCAGCAACGCCCAATCGATGGTGCGGCCGTCGAGGCGAGGGGGCGTGCCGGTCTTCAGGCGCCCGAGCTTGAAGCCCGCACGCGCCATGGTGGCCGAAAGCCCATGGCTTGCCTGTTCGTTCATGCGGCCGGCGACGATCTTCCTCTCGCCGATATGGATCAGCCCGCGCAGGAAAGTGCCGGTGGTCAGCACGACCGCGCCGCAGGCCAAGTGCCGATCACCCGAGACCAGCACGGCCGCCACGTGCCCGTCTTCGATTGCGAGATCGAGAACCTCGCCCTCGACCACGTCGAGATTGGCCTGGTCGCCGATCGCGGCCTGCATGGCAAGTCGATAGAGCTTGCGGTCGGCCTGAGTGCGCGGACCGCGCACGGCCGGCCCTTTGCGGCGGTTGAGCAGGCGGAACTGGATGCCGGCGGCATCCGTGATGCGGCCCATGAGCCCGTCCATGGCATCGATCTCGCGCACGAGATGGCCCTTGCCGAGGCCGCCGATCGCCGGATTGCAGGACATGACGCCGATCGTATCGAAGCGCAGCGTCACCAGCGCGGTCCTGGCGCCAGCGCGCGCCGCAGCGCTCGCCGCCTCGCAGCCGGCATGGCCGCCGCCCACCACCACCACATCATAGTGATCGGTCATTTTTCCAAGAATCCGCTTTCAGAGATTGCCCGACACATGTCCCCGTCATCACGCGCTGTCAAGGACGAAGGCCCGACTCGTTTCACGTGAAACATGTATCCGAAGCCCGAATGTTTCACGTGAGTCATCTCCGCACAGATCCCGCGTCGTGTTTCACGTGAATCATTTACCGATGCAGAACTGCGAAAAGATGACGTCGAGCAGATCCTCGACATCGACCGCGCCGATGATCCGGCCGAGGCGATCCGCCGCCAATCGTAATTCCTCGGCCCTCAGTTCCTGGCTGTGTCCGGCCAACGCCGCTCGCAAGAAGTCCGTCGTCTCCTTGAGCAGCTCGACGTGCCGCAGCCTCGACGGGAGGACTTCACTCGCGTCCCCGGCTGTCTTGGCGGCACGGGCTCCGATCTCGTCGAGAAGAGCGCCGAGCCCGGTGCCGTCCCTGGAAGAGATCGCCAGATCATAAGCGCCAGCGCCGACACCGGCGATATCGGACTTCGTCCCGACACGCAGCAACGGCGCCCCGCTCGCAACATCGCCGACCGGAACAGGGTCAGCCATGTCCTCCAACAGCAGGATCAGGTCTGCCTCCCCGGCCCTGGTCCTGGCACGCTCGATGCCTATCGATTCGACCTTGCCCGCGGCGTCCCGCAGGCCGGCCGTGTCGACAATCCGCACCTTCAGCCCGTTGAGGTCCATGGAGACCTCGAGCAAATCGCGAGTCGTGCCCGGTTCGTCGGTGACGATCGCTGCGTCGCGCCTAGCCAGCGCGTTGAACAGGCTGGACTTGCCGGCATTCGGCGCGCCGAGGATCACAACCTCGAACCCGTCGCGGATGATCTCGGCTGCCTTGAAGCCTTCAACATGCCGATCGATCTCACCGATCATTGCCGACACGTCGGACCAGACCGCTCCCGAAACGGAACCCGGCACGTCTTCTTCGTCGGCGAAGTCTATTTCCGCCTCGATCATGGCGCGCGCATGGATCAGCCGGCGGCGCCAGCTCGAATAGAGCTCGCTCTGCGTGCCTTCCGCGTTGCGCAAGGCGAAGCGGCGCTGCGCTTCCGTCTCGGCATTGACCAGATCGGCGAGCGCCTCGGTCTCGACCAGGTCGAACTTGCCGTTGAGAAAAGCGCGCCGGGTGAATTCGCCAGGCTCGGCATGCCTCACGCCTTCGAAGCCCGTGATCGTCTCCAGCATCTTGGCCGCAACGGCGCGGCTGCCATGGACCTGGAACTCGGCGACATCCTCGCCGGTGAAGCTGCCGGGCCCTGGAAAGAACAGGACAAGCCCGTGATCGATGACCGAGCCGTCCGCGGCCTTGAGCTTGCGCAACGTGGTAAACCGGTCCTTAACGGCGCCCGCAATCGTTTCGACCACGAATCGAGTCTTCGGGCCAGAGACGCGGATGACGGCAAGCCCGGCAGGCAGGCGGCCGCTGGACAGCGCTACGATCGAATCCTTCGAAGCCATTGGGGAAACCATTTGCCGGACCTGCCGAACCGCCTAGATTAAAGGTAAGAGCATGTCGGCCGAAGACCGCCTCACGGTTTTCGGCATCATGCTTTGCCGCATCAAACCCAAATGCCGAGCCCGCCCATCGTGACCTTGCCCGCGCGAAACCTGCTTGCCAAAGAGGCCAGCCCCTATCTGCAGCAGCACAGCGACAATCCCGTGCATTGGCGCGGCTGGTCGCCCGCTGCCCTTGCCGAAGCCAAGCAACTCGGGCGGCCGATCCTGCTCTCCATCGGCTACGCCGCCTGCCACTGGTGCCATGTCATGGCGCATGAGAGCTTCGAGAACGACGCCGTGGCGGCCGTCATGAACCGGCTCTACGTGAATATCAAGGTCGATCGCGAGGAACGGCCGGACATCGACCAGATCTATATGGCCGCGCTCCATGCCATGGGCGAGCAGGGCGGCTGGCCGCTGACCATGTTCCTGACGCCCGATGGCAAGCCTTTCTGGGGCGGCACCTATTTCCCGCGCGAGGCGCGTTACGGAAGGCCGGGCTTCATCCAGGTGCTGGAGGCGGTCCACAAGGCCTGGCGCGAAAAACGGCAGAGCCTCGCCGAAAGCGCGGACGGGCTGACCGCCCATGTCGAGCAGCGCCTTGCCGGCGCGACGGGCAAGGCCGTGCTCGACCGCGGCACGCTGGCCGATCTCGCGACCCGCATCGACGGCATGATCGACCGCGAACTCGGCGGTTTGAAGGGCGCGCCAAAATTCCCCAACGCGCCGTTCATGCACGCGCTTTGGCTGTCCTGGCTGCGGAACGGCCAGGCGGAACATCGCGATGCCGTGCAGCTGAGCCTCGAAAAAATGCTCGCCGGCGGCATCTACGATCATGTCGGCGGCGGCCTAAGCCGCTACTCGACCGACGCCGAATGGCTGGTGCCGCATTTCGAGAAGATGCTTTACGACAACGCCCAGCTCATTCGCCTGTGCAACTGGGCCCATGCCGCCACCGGGAACGACTTGTTCCGGGTACGAATCGAAGAAACCGTCGGTTGGCTGCTGCGCGAGATGCTGGTCGAAGGCGGCGCCTTCGCCGCCAGCCTCGATGCCGACAGCGACGGGGAGGAGGGGCTTTTCTACACATGGAACCGCGAGGAGGTCGAAGCCGCGCTCGGCGACGATGCGTCGACCTTCTTCCGGTATTTCGAGCTGGCCGCCCCGCATGGCTGGGAAGGCAAGCCGATCATTCGCCAAACCGAAGCACAGCAAAGTCAGGGCATCGCCGACTATCGTCAGCTCGTGCCGCTGAAGGCCAAGCTGCTGGCCGTCCGCGAACAGCGGATCAGGCCTGGCCGCGACGGCAAGGCGCTCACCGACTGGAACGGCCTGATGATCGCGGCCCTCGCCGAGGCGGGCCGCTCACTTGGGCGCCGTGAGTGGATCGATGCCGCAGCCAAGGCTTTCGCCCATATCGTCAAGGCCAGCCAGGATGGCCGCCTGCCGCATTCCATGCTCGGCGCGAAGAGACTGTTCCCGGCGCTGTCCAGCGACTATGCCGCCATGACCAACGCGGCGATCGCGCTGTTCGAGGCGACCGGCGATCCGATCTATTCCGATCGCGCCAGGCAGTTCATCGGCGAACTCGAGCGCTGGCACCTGGATGACGAAAAGACCGGCTACTGGCTGACGGCGTCGGACAGCGGCGACGTTCCGATCCGCATCCGCGGCGATGTCGACGAGGCGATCCCGTCGGCCACCAGCCAGATCGTCGAGGCGCTGGTGCGGCTGTCGTCGCTCACCGGCGACCTCGATCTCTGGGAAAAGGCCTGGACGGCCGCCGAGCACGCCATGGGCCGCGCGTCCCAGCTGGCCTATGGCCAAGCCGGTATCGTCAACGCCTGCGCCCTGGCGCTCGAGCCATTGAAGCTCGTGATCATAGATAGGCAAGATTCCCCAAACCTCGTTCCGGTTGCGAATCGGAATCCCGATCCACGCCGGGTGGACATCGTCGTGCCGATCGGAACGGAAGCGAATCGACCGCTATTGCCGGGCGGCGTGCTGCCGCCGACGGACAAGACAGGCGCCTGGTTCTGCAGCGGGCAGGTGTGTCTGCCGGTGCTGACGGATGCGGGTGAGTTGGAGAAGTTGCTGCGGCGAAGCTAAAAAGCCAGCGAGGCCAAGACCGGTTTCTTCGTCATCCTCGGGCTTGACCGAGGATCCATGCCGTGACGCTCGCCGAAGAACGCAGCGGACCAGATTACTCTGCACCGCTGCAAGGCCCAAAAGTAACGGCATGGATTCTAGGGTCTACGCCGCGTCGCTCCGCTCCTTGCTCCGCCCTAGAATGACGAAGCCTAGACCGGCTCGGTATCCCGACTACGTATTCATCGAATCAAAGAAGTCCGCGTTGGTCTTGGTCTGCTTGAGCTTGTCGATGAGGAACTCGATCGCGTCGGTCGTGCCCATCGGCGCGAGGATGCGGCGCAGCACGAAGATCTTCTGCAGGTCCGCGCGCGGCACCAGCAGGTCCTCCTTGCGGGTACCCGACTTGAGGATGTCCATCGCCGGGTAGATGCGCTTGTCGGCCACCTTGCGGTCGAGCTGGATTTCGCAGTTGCCGGTGCCCTTGAACTCTTCGAAGATGACTTCGTCCATGCGGCTGCCCGTATCGATCAGCGCGGTGGCGATGATGGTCAGCGAGCCGCCTTCCTCGATGTTGCGGGCGGCGCCGAAGAAGCGCTTGGGGCGCTGCAGCGCGTTGGCGTCGACACCGCCGGTCAGCACCTTGCCGGATGACGGCACGACGGTGTTGTAGGCGCGGCCGAGACGCGTGATCGAATCGAGCAGAATGACCACGTCGCGGCCGTGCTCGACCAGGCGCTTGGCCTTCTCGATCACCATTTCGGCGACTTGCACGTGGCGCGCCGCCGGCTCGTCGAAGGTCGAGGAGATGACCTCGCCCTTAACCGAGCGCTGCATGTCGGTCACTTCCTCCGGACGCTCGTCGATCAAAAGCACGATCAGATAGCATTCCGGATGGTTGGCGGTGATCGAATGGGCGATGTTCTGCATCAGCACCGTCTTGCCGGTGCGCGGCTGCGCGTTGATCAGCGCGCGCTGGCCCTTGCCGATCGGCGCGACCAGGTCGATCACGCGCGGCGAGATGTCCTTGGAGGTCGAATTGTCGATCTCCATCTTCAGCCGCTTGGTCGGATAGAGCGGCGTCAGATTGTCGAAGTGGATCTTGTGACGGATCTTTTCGGGATCGTCGAAATTGATGGTGTTGACCTTGAGCAGCGCGAAATAGCGCTCGCCCTCTTTCGGGCTGCGGATCGGCCCTTCGACCGTATCGCCGGTCTTGAGCGAAAAGCGCCTGATCTGCGACGGCGAGATGTAGATGTCGTCGGGACCCGGCAGGTAGTTTGCGTTGGCGGAGCGCAGGAAGCCGAAACCGTCCTGCAGCACCTCGACCACGCCGTCGCCGATGATCTCGATGTCCTGGGCGGCGAGCTTCTTCAGGATCGCGAACATCAGCTCCTGCTTGCGCATGACGCTGGCGTTCTCCACCTCGAGCGATTCGGCATAGGCGATCAGCTCTGGCGGCTTCTTGTTCTTGAACTCTGCGAGTTTCATTTCTTGCATCAGATAGACTCTGGGTAGGCTTTGGGGAGGAAAATCGGCTGAATACGACAAATGCCGGGCGCGGCCGAAAGCGAGTGAAAGGGGCGGCGCATGACGGGAAGGAAGACCCGTCTTTTATCGTCGGTCGCCTGAAAGAGCAAGCCGCCTTTTGCTGGGCTTCTGCTGGATTGAAGGAAGCCTAGAGCATGATCCTCGGAAAGATCATGCTCCCGATCTAAAACGGCTTCACGATGACCAGGATGACGATGACGATCATCAGCAATGTGGGGATCTCGTTGACGATCCGCCAGTGCCGCGCTGGTTTTTCGTTCTTGTCCTCGGCGAATTTCCTGACCGCCGCGGCGAGATAGCCATGCAGCCCCGACAAGGCGAGCACCAGCGCGATCTTGGCGTGCAGCCAACCGCCCTGGAAGCCAAAGCCCTTCCAGGCCAGCCAAAGCCCGAACACCCAGGTCACGATCATCGCCGGATTGATGATGCCCCGCAGCAGCCGGCGTTCCATCACCTTGAAGGTCTCGGACTGCACCGAGCCTTTCTCGGCATCGACGTGATAGACGAAGAGCCGCGGCAGATAGAGCATGCCGGCCATCCAGGCGATGACGGCAATCACATGGATCGCCTTGGCCCAGGGGTAGAAGCCGTCGCCCGCCACGAAATAGAGCAGCGCGCTCAGCATGACGAGCACGGCAATGCCGATCGCCATGCGCTTCATCGCCTGGCCAGTGCTGTTCCCACTGCTCGCGCTGTTCTCGTTGCTCATCGGCGGCTCCTCACCATTTTCACCATCGCCTCGACATGCGCCACCGGCGTCTCCGGCGTGATGCCGTGGCCGAGATTGAAGATCAGCGGTCCACCACCCAACGTTCTTAGAATCGCATCGACGCCGTCGGCCAGCGCCTTGCCGCCGGCGACCAGGCGCAGCGGATCGAGATTGCCTTGCACCGCTCCGTCGCGTTGCAAGTCCTTCGCCATCGACAGCGGCACGGTCCAGTCGAGGCCGAGACCGGTGATGCCGGTCTTCCTCCTGTAGTCGCGATAGCGCTCGCCGGCGCCCTTCGGAAAGCCGATCACTGGCACGTTCGGGTGAGCCGCCTTCACCTGCCGGACGATCTCGGCCACCGGCTCGACGCAGAAGGCCTCGAAGGATGGTTCGTCCAGCACGCCCGACCACGAATCGAAAATCTGCACCGCATCGGCGCCGGCTTCGATCTGGCGAATGAGATAGGCGGCCGAGTGGTCGGCCAGAATCTTCAGAAGCCGTGCGAAGGCCTCGGGCTCGCGATAGGCGAAAAGCCGGGCAGGGCCCTGGTCGGGCGTGCCGTGCCCGGCAATCATATAGGTCGCCACCGTCCAGGGCGCTCCGCAGAAGCCGAGCAGCGTCGTCTCGTCGGGCAGTTTTACGCGCAACCGGCGCACCGTCTCGTAGACCGGTTCGAGATTCACGTGAAACATACCGCCGTCCAGCGCGGGAATCTCCGATGCCGAGATCGGCTTCAGGATCGGGCCGCGGCCCTCTTCGAAGCGGACATCCCGACCCAAGGCGTTGGGCACGACGAGAATGTCGGAGAACAGGATCGAGGCGTCGAAGCCGAAGCGTTCGATCGGCTGCAGCGTCACCTCGACGGCAAGGTCCGGGTCGTAGCAGAGATCGAGGAAGGATCCGGCCCGCTTCCTGGTCTCCCGGTATTCGGGAAGATAGCGGCCCGCCTGACGCATCATCCAGAGCGGCGGCGGTGCAACCGTCTCGCCCTTGAGGACGTCCAGCATGATCCGTTTCGCAGCCATTTGGCGCTGTCCCCTCCGGGTGTCTCTTAAATCAAATATCTATTTTAAAAGAGTCTTCTGATTCTAAGAGTCTGTTGGTTGTGATGATTGCGACCTGTCCAGCCTGCGGCTCGAAAAGGCCAGTCAGCATATTGTCGCGTACTCGCTTTCGCAATTTGGAGGGATCTGGGGACGAAGCGGATTCAGGCTTTCGAGTCAAAAGCTTGGCCTTTCGGGTCTGGACTTCCCGCTGTGGACGAAATCGGCCAAGAAAAATTGATCCCCAGTTTTGTCCCCAGCGCCGCGACAAAGCCTACAGCGGGTCGAATTGTGGACAAGCGGCCATCTGATACAGTCGCTTCCCGACCCGAGGCCTGCCCATCCAGCCTTGTCCACAATTGCCCACAGCCTGGACCCATCCCCTGTGAACAAACCTCAGAGCTTCTTCCACCTGCATCTGATCTCCGACGCCACCGGCGAGACGCTACTGGCGGCCGGCCGCGCGGCGTCGGCGCAATACAAGGATGCGCGCGCCATCGAGCACATCTATCCGCTGATCCGCACGGAAAAGCAGATCGCCAAGGTCTTCGAGGATATCGAGGAAGAGCCCGGCATCATTCTCTATACGGTGGTCGACCAGAAGCTGGCGCGCTCGATCGACGAGCGCTGCGCGGCGATGGGCCTGCCTTGCGTGTCGGTGCTGGAGCCGGTGCTGACGGTCTTCCAGTCCTATCTCGGCACGCCGGCCGGCCGGCGCGTCGGCGCCCAGCACGTGCTCGACGCCGAATATTTCCGCCGCATCGATGCCTTGAACTTCACCATGGAGCATGATGACGGCCAGCTGCCGGCCAATATGGACGATGCCGATATCGTGCTGATCGGCATATCGCGCACCTCGAAGACGCCGACCAGCATCTATCTTGCCAATCGCGGCATCAAGACCGCCAACATCCCGATCGTGCTCGGCGTGCCGCTGCCCGAAAGCCTGATCGCCGCCAGGACGCCCTTGGTCGTCGGCCTGATCGCCACGGCCGAACGCATCTCGCATGTGAGGCAAAATCGCATCCTCGGCAACAGCGCCGCCTTTGTGCCGACCGCCTATGTCGACCGCGCCGCCATCAACGAGGAGCTCGCCTATGCCCGCCAGCTCTGCACGCGGCATGGCTGGCCGATGATCGATGTCAGCCGCCGCTCCATCGAGGAAACGGCGGCCGCCATCGTTGCCCTGCGGGGAAAGACGCGCTAACTGGGATTTGCCGAGACGCCGGCCGCTTCGTCATCCTAGGGCGGAGCAAGGAGCAAAGCGACGCGGCGTAGACCCTAGGATCCATGCCGTGACGTCGAAGTGTTGCGACGGTGTAGAATTCTGCTCCGCTGCGCCCCTCGGCTGAGGTTATGGCATGGATCCTAGGGTCTTCGCGACGGAGCTTCGCTCCTGCTTCGCCCTAGGATGACGAAGTTCGTAAGGCTTTGGCCATTCTCCAAAGTTTGTGCTGGACCCCCAGACAAACGATGGGTCAACAGCGTCAGGGAGCTAGTTGGGCGAAAAATCATGGCCGAGAAAATCATCCTCGCTTCAGGCAGTCCCTACCGCAAGGCGGTGCTCGTCAATGCCGGCCTCGACATCGAGGCGGTGCCGGCAAATGTCGACGAGCGCGCGCTCGAGGCTCCGCTGAAGGACAGCGGCGCTTCGCCCGAGGATGTCGCGTCGATCCTGGCCGAGGCCAAGGCGACCGAGGTCAGCGAGCGCAAGCCAGGCGCCCTGGTGCTCGGCTGCGACCAGACCCTGTCGCTGGGCGACGAGGTCTTTCACAAGCCCGCCGACATGGAAAGCGCGCGGCGTCATCTCCTAACGTTGTCGGGTAAGACTCATCAGCTCAACAGCGCCGCCGTGCTTTGCCGCGACGGCGAGGTGCTGTGGCGCCATGTCGGCGTTGCCAGCCTCACCATGCGCAAGCTCGATCCCGCCTTCATCGGCCGGCATCTGGCGCTGGTCGGCGCCAAGGCGCTGTCCAGCGTCGGCGCCTACCAGATCGAGGGCGAGGGCATCCAGCTGTTCGAGAAGATCGAGGGCGATTATTTCACCATTGTCGGCCTGCCGCTTTTGCCGGTGCTGAAGGAGCTGCGCGCATTGGGAGCCATCGATGGCTGAGAAAAAGGCCTTCGTCGCGGGACATCCGATCGCGCATTCGCGCTCGCCGAAGATCCATGGCCATTGGCTGGCGCAATACGGCATCGACGGCAGCTATGAAGCGATCGACGTCGCGCCGGATGATTTCGCGTCCTTCCTGAAGGCGCTTGCCGACAATGGTTTTCGCGGCGGCAATGTCACCATCCCGCACAAGGAGGCGGCCTTCGCCAGCGTCGCCCGCCGCGATCATGCGGCCGACGCGATCGGCGCGGTCAACACCTTGTGGTTCGAGGATGGCATTCTGTGTGGCGGCAACACCGACGGCTACGGCTTTGCCGCCAACCTCGACCAATATGCGCCCGGCTGGGCGGCCAATGGCCCGGCCGTGGTGCTCGGCGCCGGCGGGGCTTCGCGCGCGGTCATCCATGCGCTGAAGGAGCGCGCGGTGAAGGATATCCGCATCGTCAACCGAACGCTCGCGAGAGCCGAGGAACTCGGGCGCCATTTTGGCGCCGGGATCTCGGCGCATGGCGCCGATGCGCTCGGCGAGCTGCTTGCCGATGCCGGCCTGCTCATCAACACCACTTCGCTCGGCATGCATGGCAATGAAACCTTGGCCGCCGATCCGGGCGCGTTGCCGGACCACGCCATCGTCACCGACATTGTCTATGTGCCGCTGGAGACGCCTTTGCTCGCCGCCGCCAGGGCGCGTGGCCTGAAGACCGTCGATGGTCTCGGCATGCTTCTGCATCAGGCGGTGCCCGGTTTCGAACGCTGGTTCGGCCGGAAACCCGACGTTACGTCCGAGCTGCGAAGCGTGATCGTCGCCGATATCGGGGGCCATTGATGATCGTGCTCGGCCTTACCGGATCGATCGGCATGGGAAAGTCGGCGACGGCGAAAATGTTCGCCGAGGCCGGCGTGCCGGTGCATGATTCCGACGAGACCGTGCATCGCCTCTATTCCGGCAAGGCCGCCCCCCTGGTCGAGGCGGCCTTCCCGGGCACGACGCAGGCAGGCGTGGTCGACCGCGTCAAGCTCGCCGGAAAAGTGCTCGCCGATCCGGACGCGCTGAAGAAGCTCGAGGCAATCGTCCATCCGCTGGTGCGCGCCGATGCCGACGCGTTCCTGGCCAAACACCGCGCCGCCGGCGCGCCGCTCGCCGTGCTCGACATCCCGCTTTTGTTCGAGACCGGCGGCCGCGGCCGCGTCGACAAGGTCGTGGTCGTCACCGCCTCGCCCGAAATCCAGCGTGAACGCGTGCTCGCCAGGCCGGGCATGAGCGCGGAGAAGTTTTCGTCGATCCTCGCCAAGCAGGTGCCCGACGCCGAAAAGCGCCGCCAGGCCGATTTCATCATCGACACTGGCCACGGCTTCGATGCCGCTCGAAAGGCGGTCGAGGCGATCGTCGCCGAACTGGCGGGGGATAAGAAGGAGACACCACCCTCCTGACTCTTGCTGTCAGCAGCCGCCATTGCCATTTTTCGCCGAAGCACGATGCTGCCCGTGCCAAGGACAACTGATTCGAATGCGTGAGATCATCTTCGATACGGAAACCACCGGCCTCGATTTGCGCGACGACCGCATCATCGAGCTCGGCGGCATCGAGCTGGTCAACCGCTTCCCGACTGGCCGCACCTTCCACAAATTCATCAATCCGCAAGGGCGCGCCATCCATGCCGAGGCGCAGGCCGTGCATGGCATCAGCGCCGCCGACCTTGTCGGCAAGCCGACCTTCGCCGAAATCGCGCAGGAATGGCTGGACTTCACCGACGGCGCCAAGTTGATCGCCCACAACGCCACCTTCGATATCGGCTTCCTCAATATCGAGTTCAGCCGGCTCGACCAGGCGGCCATCGATCCCGGCCGCATCGTCGACACGCTGGCGCTCGCGCGCCGCAAGCATCCGATGGGGCCGAACTCGCTCGATGCGCTTTGCCGTCGTTACGGCATCGACAACACCCGCCGCACCAAGCACGGCGCGCTGCTCGACTCCGAACTGCTGGCCGAGGTCTATATCGAACTGATCGGCGGCAAGCAGGCGGCGCTGGTGCTCGAGGCCGTGGCGGTGCGGATGAACGGCGCCGGCGAGGTGGCCGACATCGACATCTCGATCGGCGCCCGGCCGATCGCCCTGCCGTCGCGGTTGAGCGAAGCGGATCGCGCGGCGCATGCCGGGCTGGTTTCGACGCTGGGTGAAAAGGCGCTGTGGCTGAAAGTGGCGGTCGGTTGAGCGGGCGCGCTGGCGCTGACGTTGGAGATTGGCCGAAATCCCCCGTGACGTCGTCATACTCGGGCTTGACCCGAGTATCCATGCCGTGACCTCGGCCGTAAGATGCAACGGTGCAGAATTCCGTAACCGCCGCAACGCCTTGGCGTAACATGGTTTCCAGGGTCTGCGCGCGTCGCTTCGCTCCTTGCTCCGCCCTGGAATGACGAACGGGAAGGCGGCCACGGCCAATCGCGAAGGTTGGCAACTGCCGCTGGGCCCTGATCAAACAAAAAAGCCCGGCGCGAAGCCGGGCTCTCCATACGGTGTGGCGCCGATTCGCCTCAGCTCACCTGGATCTTGCTCGCCGCCGCCTGGTCCTCGGCTATGCGCTGCTGGAACATCTGCGCGAAATCGATCGGGTCGAGCATCAGCGGCGGGAAGCCGCCATTGCGGGTGGCGTCGGCGATGATCTGGCGGGCGAACGGGAACAAAAGCCGCGGGCATTCGATGAACAGCAGCGGCAGCATATGCTCCTGCGGGAAGCCGTTTATGGCGAAGACGCCGCCATAGACCAGCTCGACATTGAACAGCACTTCCTGGTCGAAGGAGGCCTTGGCGTTCAGCGTCAAATTGACGTCGAACTGCTTGTCCGAGAGCGGATTGGCGTTGACGTTGACATTGATCGCGATACCCGGAGCCTTGTCACGGCCGCGCAGCGAATTCGGCGCGCCGGGGCTCTCGAAGGACAGGTCCTTCACATATTGCGCAAGCACATTGAGCGAGGGCTGGTTCTGGGTGCCGTTGCCGTTGGCGGCGCCGGTCGCCGCGTCATCGTTGCTGGCCATTAGCCTTTAAGTCCTTTTGCCTGGGCAGCATTGCTGACCGGATTGAAATCGCGGGTTCGCTACCATGGTCGGCCGGACAAAACAAGTTTTGCCGCCCTTATCGGCAGGAGGAACAGGACAGCGCAAACGCTGGGGATTGGCTGAAGCTCCTCAACCTCGTCATTCCAGGGTCTTCGCGACGGAGCTCCGCTCCTGCTTCGCCCTGGAATGACGATCGCGATGGGCGTTTCGGCCAATCTCCAAGGCATGCCATCTGCCAGAGCCGGCCGGTCAAAGTCCCCGTCGAGGACTAGTCGTTCTTCAGCCGCCGCCAGGGTGAATTGTGGTCCGGCCGGTTCGGATAGTCGTCGCGCGAATAGTCTGTGTCGTCGAGGTCGATGACATTGTCGCGCCGGCGGGCCGAAAAGCCGCTGCTGAAGCTGGTCGCCATGACGATGCGGTTCTTGAGCGCGCGCCAGGCGAAGTCGCGCACCGGCGGCAGCAACAGAAGAATGGCGAAGATGTCGGTGATGAAGCCCGGGATGATCAGCAGGATCGCCGCCAGCACGATCATAGCGCCATGCGCGAGCTGGCGGCTGGGGTCGCGCCCGGCATCCATCTCCGTCCGCACCCGCGCCATGACGCCAAAACCCTGGTGCCGGAGCAACAGGCTGCCCGCGACGGTGGACAGGATGACCAGGCCGACCGTCGCCAAAGCGCCGATCTCGCGGCCGACAACGACGAAGCCGGCGATCTCCAGCAGCGGCAGCAGGAGCAGGAACAGCGGGATGAACGAAATGCGCAAGTCTCGACCGATCGCTTTCTTCTTTTGCGGCGCTGGCGGACAATCGCCGCTGGCCTTGGCGCCCTTAGATAGGTATGGCTGCCTTTGATTTGAATGATTGCGCCTGCCGTTCTATATGCTTTGGGTGTTGAACGCTATGCGACCGCGGTCCCGCAGGGGTTACGCCGGTCCGGCACGGACAGGGATCGGTTGGCGGAAAATATGGGTTTCTTCGACTTCGGCACGATTTTCTTCCTGATTGCGGCGGTTGTGATCTTTTTCCAGCTGCGCAACGTGCTTGGACGTCGCACCGGAAACGAGCGTCCGCCCTTCGATCCCTATTCGGCGAGCCGCACGCGCGAGGCCGATGCGGCGCAGAAGCCTGAAAATGTCGTGTCGCTGCCGCGCAAGCGCGCGCCGGGCGAAACCGCGCCCGAGACCTATGCCGATATCGACGCCTTCGCCAAACCCGACACCGATCTCAACAAGGGCCTGCGCTCCATCAAGGACAATGATGCGTCGTTCGAGCCGAAGGGCTTCGTCGACGGCGCCAAGATGGCCTACGAGATGATCGTCATGGCCTATGCCGATGGCGACCGTAAGACGCTGAAGAACCTGTTGTCGCGCGAAGTCTATGACGGTTTCGTCGCCGCGATCGGCGAACGCGAGGCCAAATCCGAAAAGATCCAGTCTTCCTTTGTCGGCATCGACAAGGCCGACATCGTCGCCGCCGAAATGAAGGGTTCGGAAGCGCATATCACGCTGCGCATCGTCTCCGAGCTGATCTCGGCGACCCGCGACAAGGCCGGCGCCGTCATCGACGGCGACCCGGAAACGGTGGCCGAGGTCAAGGATGTCTGGACCTTCGCCCGCGACACCCGCTCGCGCGACCCGAACTGGAAGCTCGTCGCCACCGAAGAAGAAGATTGAGATCAAGCGGCGGGGCCCCAGTCGTGCCGCTCTCTCCCGCATTCAGCGAAAAATCCTTTACCGACCTCCCGGGCTGGGGCGAAGACGACCACGCTGCGGCATTCGCCGCGTTCCGCCGCTCGGCCTTCCACGTGCCGATAAAACCTTACCGCACCGGATCGCTCGGCGTCGATTTCAATGCTTTTGCCGAGGCCTATGCCGAGGCGCGTGCCGTTTCGGCGCCGAGCAGGTCCGAGGCGCGATCCTTCTTCGAACGGCATTTCGTTCCCGCTCTGGTCGTACCCGACAATGGCGGCGCCGGCCTTGTCACCGGTTTTTACGAACCCGAGGTCGAGGCCTCGCCGGTCAGGACCGAGCGGTTCACCGTGCCGCTGCTGTCCCGCCCCGCCGACCTGATCGACATCGACGACGGCAACCGGCCGGCCGGCATGGATGCCTATCTGGCCTTCGCCCGCCGGACGGATGCTGCTCCGGTCGAATATTTCGACCGCGGCGCGATCGAGCGCGGCGCGCTCTCCGGCCGGAACCTCGAGATCGCCTGGCTCGCCGAAAAGGTCGATGCCTTCTTCATCCATGTGCAGGGCGCAGCTAGATTGAAGATGGCCGACGGCAGGCTCGCCCGCGTCACTTACGCCGCCAAGTCCGGCCAGCGCTTTTCTGGCCCCGGCAAAACCTTGAGCGATCTCGGCGAGATCCCGCTGGAAAAGGTGACGATGCAGTCGATCCGCGCCTGGTTCAAGGCGCATCCCGACCGCGTCGACGAGATCCTGTGGCGGAACCGCTCCTACATCTTCTTCCGCGAAGCCGCCGTCGACGATGCAGCGCTTGGGCCCATCGCCGCCGCCAAGGTGCCGCTGACGCCCGGGCGTTCGATCGCGGTCGACCGCCTGCTGCACACATTCGGCACGCCTTTCTATATCGACGCGCCGACGCTCACCGCCTTCGACCAAAAGCCGTTCCGGCGGCTGATGATCGCGCAGGACACCGGCTCGGCCATCACCGGCCCGGCCCGCGGCGATCTCTTCGCCGGCTCGGGCGACGCCGCCGGCGAGATCGCCGGCGTGGTGCGCAACGCCGCCGACTTCTACGCGCTGGTGCCCCGCGGCCTGTTCGATGGAGCGCGCCGGTGAGCCGCCGCGACGATCAACTCAGCGACGACGACCGCATCCTGTGGAACCTGGTGGCGCGTTCGGCCCGGCCGCTGAAAGGTAAGACCGCCGTCGAGATCCCCGACATCGTCGAGCCGAAACCGGCGCCGGCCGCCGCTCCGGTCAACGGCGTTCCGGCCGCTGCCGCAAAACCCAAGCCGCAGCATGTCTCGCACGCGCTCGACGACCAGACGCTGCACAAGCTGAAAAAAGGCCGGCTGCCGATCGAAGGCCGCGTCGACCTGCACGGCATGACGCAGGACGAGGCCTATTCGCTGCTGCTCACCTTCCTCAACCGGGCGCATGCCGGCGGCATCCGTTACGTGCTGATCATCACCGGCAAGGGCTCGTCCTCCGGCGGCGACGGCATCCTGCGCCGCGCCGTTCCGGCCTGGCTGTCGACGCCGGCCTTCCGGCATCTTGTGTCCAGCCACGATCACGCCGCCCGCAACCATGGCGGCTCGGGCGCGCTCTATGTGCGGCTGCGGCGGACGCGCCTATGAGGGACCTGGTATGACCCCGTTCGGCGAGAAGCTCAGGGCGCTGCGCGCCGAACGCGGCGTCAGCCAGAAGGCGATGGCCGAAGCCATCGGCGTCAGCGCCGCCTATCTGTCGGCGCTCGAGCACGGCCGCCGCGGCGCGCCGACCTGGACGCTGATCCAGAAGATCATCGGCTACTTCAACATCATCTGGGACGACGCCGAGGAACTTGCCCGCCTCGCCGAAAGCTCGCACCCAAGGGTCAGGATCGACACGTCCGGCCTGTCGCCGGCGGCCACCGAGCTGGCCAATCTTTTGGCCGAGAGCATCGAGAGGCTCGATGAAGCGGAACTGAGGAAGATCACGGCATTGGTCCGAGCTGCGCTGAGGGGATAGTTTGCCCGCATAAAACGGGATGCCGCTAGCCGAAGCCGCCCGAACTTCGTCATCCACGGGCGGAGCGGGAGCGAAGCGGACGCGGAGACCCGAGGATCCATTCCGTGACCTCGCGCGAAGGGTAAAGGCGGTGCAGAACAGAGGTTTTTCTGCACCGCCGCGACGCTCTTAGGTCACGGAATGGCAACTGTGTTCATGCGAATGCGGTTTTGTCGCGCATGATGGCGTTGAGGACGACCAGGAGCTTCCTTGCGACGGCGATGATGGCGAGCTTCTTGGAGCCGGAGCGGGCAGCAAGTGCGCTGTAGAAGGTCTTGAAGCGCTCACAGGTTCGAATGGCGGTGAGGGCTGCCATGTAGAGAGCGCGGCGCACGCGTGATCGCCCGCCCTGGATCTGGCTCCTGCGGTTGAGCTTGCCGCTTTTGTTGTCGAACGGGGCCAGGCCGACCAGTGCCGCGATCGCCTTGGGTGAGCGCTGGCCGAGCTCGGGCAGAAGCGCCAGCAGCGAGAATGCGCCGACCTTGGAGACACCGGGCACGGAGACCATGAGCGTGTAATCGCGGGCGGTGTCCTCGGCTTGACGAATGACTTCGGCAATCTGGCTCTCGATCGCCTTGATGCGCGTGTCGAGGTAGGCGATCGTTTCTTCCAGATCGGCAATGACGATCTCATTGAAGGCCTCGGCGAGGTGCTTCTTCGCCGTTGCCCGCATCTCGACCAGTTGATCGCGGTAGCGGGCAAGCGATTGAAGCCGCTCGACTTCTTCGCGCGGCGCCGGCTCGGCCTCAGGCTGATAGCGACGGCCGTAGTCGCTCAGCATCCTGGCGTCGAGAGGATCGGTCTTGGCCCGCCGTCTCGTCGACTTCGCATAGTGGTGGGTATGCGCTGGGTTGTGCCGCGAGAACGGCACGCCGGCCTTGGCCAGCGCATGGCGCAGAAGCCGGTCATGGACGCCCGTCGCCTCCATGACGACGAAGTCCCGACTGGGATCAAGGCCCGCCACATACGCCGCGATCGCGTCGGCCTGGTTGTCGATGCGCCGAAGACGGCCACTTGTCTCATCAAAAAAATCGAGCCACTGCTTTGAGATGTCGCAGCCGACATAGTTCTGGGCTATCATGTCCACGCCTCTTCCTGTGGTGCGGGGTCTGCTTAGAACAGCCCCGTGCAACTGTTCAGGTTGATGGTTCACCGGTGGGAAGGGACCGGGCCATGCCACGGCCTGTCCGAAAGGACGACCAGGATTCATTCGGTCTCCTTCCCACTTCAAACCATACACCAGAACCAACACACAGGATTCTATGGTCTGCGCTGCGTCGCTTCGCTCCTTGCTCCGCCCTGGAATGACGAAGGCGCGAAGCCAAGGCTTCCATGTGCGACGCTGTGGAAAGCCCTCACCTCTAAATTAGAGCTTGCCGGCGCCGTTCGTGCTGCCGCCATTGGTGCTGCCCCGGCCGCCATTGCCTTGATGGCCCTGATGATCACGGCCATTGCCGCCGCCCGGGCAGTTCGCGGAACCGACGCTGCAGCAGCGACCGCTCCACAAATCATTGAAGTTGGTCTTGGCGCAGCTTTTGACAGTCTCGTCCGCCAGGGCCGATCCGGTCAGGGCCGATACCGCGACGGCGGCAAGCAGGGTGTTCCGCAGAAAAGCAGTCATTTGAATTCTCCATGGTTTGGTTTCCGTCCACGGCCGTGTGTCGCCGTCCGGGAGGAAATGGTTCATGGAGCTGTGAGACTTCGTCATCCACGGGCGGAGCGGGAGCGAAGCGACGCGGCGCAGACCATAGAATGGTTTGAGGAGGATAGGGTAGTTTGGCGGCCGGGACCGCGGCGCATCGCTGCGCTCTGGCTTCGCCCTACAATATGACGAAACCGAAGTTGGCGCCTACTGCACCGAGCCGACCAGCACCGCCTGGCCGTCGCGGATCGAGACCCAGCGTCCGGTGTTGTCGATCGCCTGGCGCTTGAGGAAGCGGTAGCCGGTCGCGTCCCAGGCTTTGACCTTGTCGGTCAGGTTGTCGAGCACGTAGTCGCCCTTGTCGGTGCGCACCGTCAGCACCGAATGGCCTTCCCCGTCCTGCTTGCGTACGACGGTGATCAGAAGATCGGCGAGCGACATGCCCATGCGGTAGAGCTGGCGACGCTTTTCCAGCACATAGTCCTCGCAGTCGCCATAGCCGTCGTCCGGATAGGCCCAGACTTCGTCCTTGCCGTAGTGATCGAGATCGCTCAACGGCTTGACGGCGGCGTTGACCTTGGCGCTCACGCTGGTCAGCCGGCGCCACAGACCGTCGGTCATCCTGGCCGGATCGAGATTGGCCGGGCGGATGTTGCATTCGTTCGGATGCGATTTGCAGAAATCATAGTGGCCGATCGGCTGCGAGGTCAGCCCGCCCGTGGCCATCGCGCCCGCCGCCCAGGCAGGCACGGCCCAATGCGCAGAGATCGTCAGCCCTGCGACCCCACACAAACGCAGAATCCGCGTCATCGCTGAGGAAGTCATTGTCCCCGCCGCCCTGTTCTTTATTAACGAAACGTTAAAGGCGATTTACAGTCCGTGTCAATTGGAGACGACGGCCAGTTTGACGGCATGGTTACCTGGACGATCCCGTAGCGGCACTTTCGCAACAGAGGCGTGGGCGCAACACGGCCGGCCGCCGGGCGGCGGCAGGGCTGATCCGGGCTCCGGCGTTCAGCTTTTGGCTGAACGGACCAGCTTCGGCCTCACCGCCACCCGCTGCTGGCGGCCATAGCTGGAGATGAAGTCGGCGATGCGCGGCACGATCTCGGAGCGGAAGCGCGAGCCGTTGAAGACGCCGTAATGGCCGACGGCCGGCTGCATGTAATGGACATGCTTGTCGGCGGGAATGTTGACACACAGATCATGCGCGGCCTGGGTCTGGCCGAGCCCGGAAATGTCGTCGTTTTCGCCCTCGATGGTGAGCAGCGCCACGTTGCGGATCGCCTTCGGATCGACCGGCTCGCCGCGATGCGTCATCTCGCCTTTCGGCAGAGCATGGCGCACGAACACGGTGTCGACCGTCTGCAGGTAGAATTCCGCCGTCAGGTCCATCACCGCCAGATATTCGTCATAGAAGTCGCGGTGCTTTTCGGCGCTGTCGCCGTCATGCTTCACAAGGTGCATGAAGAAATCCTTGTGCGCGATGATGTGGCGGTCGAGATTCATGCTCATGAAGCCCGAGAGCTGCAGGAAGCCCGGATAGACCAGGCGGCCGAAGCCCGGCACCGGCCAGGGCGCCTGCATCACGACATTGTCGCGGAACCAGTCGATGCCCTTTTCCTTGGCCAGAAGATTGACCGCGGTCGGGTTGCGGCGCGTGTCGACCGGGCCGCCCATCAACGTCATGGTGGCGGGCACGAAGGGATCGCCGCGCTTTTCCATCAGCGCCACCGCCGCCAGCACCGGCACCGAAGGCTGGCACACGGCCATCACATGCGTGTCGGGGCCGAGCGCGTGGAACATCTCGATGACATAGTCGATGTAGTCGTCGAGATCGAAGCTGCCTTGCGCCGCCGGTACCATTCGGGCATCGACCCAGTCGGTGATGTGCACGTCGGCATAGGGCAGCATCGCCTCGACCGTGCCGCGCAGCAGCGTCGCGTAATGGCCAGACATCGGCGCCACGATCAAAAGCTTGGGGTCCGGCTTGCGGCCGGCGGGCAGCGCGCGCTCGAAACGGATCAGGTTGCAGAACGGCTTCGACCAGACCGTCTTTTCCGCGACGGCGACGCTTTTCCAGTCGACCACGGTCTTGTCCAGGCCGAATTGCGGCTTGCCGTAGCGGCGGGTGGTCCGCTCGAAGAGCTCCGCGGTCGCCGCGACCGAGCGGCCGAAGGGGGTGTGGGAAATCGGATTGAGCGGGTTGGAGTAGAAGAGCCGTACCGCGTCGGCATAGAGGCGAGCCGGCTGCAGCGCCGCATGGTTCATTTCATAGAGCTGGTAGAACATCGCGAACCCCGCTGCCGTCCAACGACCAAAAGGACGACGGACAGCGCCGAGCCTTGAATGTCTCCTGGCGAGGCTAACAAGATATTTTTGCGATGCAATACGTCATTTTGTCTGACGAATGCTTCTTTGGTTCAACCTGTTGAAAATCGGGCTTGAGCGGGCGAGCCGGCTCAATGTGCGCTGCGGAAATGTGAAGGATATGTGTCCGGCCCTCATGCCGGACACCGCCCATGATCCCGAACCACTTGGTCCGCATTGGATCATGGTCCGACGGACAATGCATGTCGCCCTAAAGTGTGCAGCGGTTTTGGGGCAACGACATGCATCAAAACAAAGCTCAGACGCGCGCCATGCAGACGGCGGTATGGCCCGAACCGATGAAGCCCAGCTGGCCGGCGGCGCCGCGGGAGAGATCGAGCATGCGTCCCTTCACGAACGGACCGCGATCGTTGATGCGCACGACGACGCTGCGGCCGTTGTTCTTGTTGGTGACCCTGAGCTTGGTGCCGAAGGGCAAGGAGCGATGGGCGGCAGTCAGTGCCGAGGGGTTCATGCGTTCCCCCGAGGCGGTTCTGGAATGCAGCGCATACCAGGAAGCGCGGCCGCACTGCGCGGCGGCGGAGGAGGCGGAAGAGGCGCCGGCCATCAGGCCAGCCGCGATCGTTACCGCGACAAGCGCGGTCTGGTTGGTTTTCTTCATGCTTTGGGGGTGGCTCCGTTAGAGGTAGGCCCCGCCGATATGTGCCGAATGAGGCGGGAAATGCGGCATTGATCTGGCGGTTCCATGGCGACGGCACACGTTTGGAGTCGCCGCGAAACAGTTTGTCATGATATTTCCGGCACCGGGAAGGCGTATTCTCAATGAATATCGGACCGATATCCGGATCGTTCCGGCCAACATCGGTCGTCAGGATGCAAGTACAGAGGAACGGAACTGCTTCGGTTCCTCCGCGTCTTTTGTTGCGTCCCCATTGCCGTTCAGGATCGACTTCCGGAGAGGGTCAAGCCGATGCGATTGATCAGGTTTGTGCTGGCGCTGATTGTGCTGGGGTTGGGTGCGCTGTGGTCGCTGCAAGGTCTCGGCCTCGTCACGGGCAGCTTCATGACCGGCCAGACGCAATGGCTCTATATCGGCCTCGTCACCATGCTGGTCGGCGTGGTCGGGCTGCGCTGGGCGAACCGCTCGCGCATCTGACCTTGCCGGCCGCGCGGAGACGGCTGGCGACAAAGGTTAGTCTGCGACCCGATCCTTGCGACCGGTACCTGCCAGGCCCGGTAGAAGCTCTCGCCGCGCGGCGGCAAGCGGTCGGGTTCGCCGGCAAGCACCACCCTTGCGCGTTGGCTGAGCGTCTCTCGTGTCGTCATTCTGAGGTCTACGCTCCGCTCCCGCGTCGCTCCGCCCTGGAATGACGAAGGCGCGCAAGGTGCCGGACGCCGATCGAACGAAAATCCTTCTGTCACGCCATCCGGGCAAATTCGTGCTTCAAAAGGCGCGGCAATTGGAACTCTGGTTTCGTGCCCGGCTCGGTTAGTATAGTAATCTTATCAACATTGGGAGTGAGAGAACGATGCGCGACCTTCAAAAGCCCGTTCCGGCGATCGTTCGTGGCTTGCGGCCAAGGCCGTTCGCGGCGCGCTGATCGCTCCGTTTCGGCGAGCAGTCATGGTTGGACGCGCCAATTCCATCATTATTGTCGGCGGCGGCGCCAGCGGCGTCGTGCTGGCCGCGCATCTGTTGAAATCGCCCAATCCGGACCTGCGCGTCACCTTGATCGAGAAGCGGCCGCATTTCGGCCAGGGCATGGCCTATTCGACGCTGCTTTCGGCGCATGTGCTCAACGTCAACGCCTCCGGCATGAGCGGCTATGCCGACGACCCGACGCATTTCGCGCGCTGGGTGCTGGAACGCGGCCTCGCCAGGCCGGACCAGGGGCCGTTCTATGCGCCGCGCAGCCTCTATGCCCGCTATCTGCAGGAATTGCTCGACGGCCTCGTGGAGCGCGAGCGCGACACCGGCCGGCTCAGGCTGATCCGCGAGGAGAGCCTGTCGATCGCGCCGACCGCGTCGGGCGTCGAGGTGGCCTTGGCCAACGGCACCAGCGTCGTCGCGCATCTTGCCGTCCTGGCCACCGGTCACGACGAGCAGCCCGGCGCCTTCCAGGGCCACGCCGTCCGGATGGGGACGGAGGCCGACACCACGCTCGATCCGCAAGCCCAGGTGCTGCTGCTCGGCACCGGCCTGAGCATGGTCGACGCGTTTCTCTCGCTGGAACAGCGCGGCCATCGCGGCGCCATCGTCGCGGTGTCGCGGCGCGGGCTGCTGCCGTCGCCGCACCGCAAGGGCAATCCGATCAAGCTCGATATCGCCGACATTCCGCTCGGCACGGAGCTTTCCTATTTCGTCGGCTGGTTCCGCAATCTGATCCGCGAGACCCAGAAGGCCGGCGGCGACTGGCGCGACGTCGTCGATGGCCTGAGGCCGTTCAACCAGACGATCTGGCAGAATTGGCCATCCTCGGCCAAACGCCGCTTCGTCGAGCACACCAAGGCCTGGTGGGACATCCACCGCCACCGCATGGCGCCGGAAATCTACGCGCGCGTCACCGAGGCGGTCAGGTCGGGCCGCATCCGCCTCGTCGCCGGAAGGGTCGTGAACGTCGAGGCGAACGGTGGCTTCGCCGTGAAAATCCAGCCGCGCGGCACGCAGGATGTCGAGACCCTGGATGTCGCCCGCATCTATGATTGCATGGGCATCGCCCGCGATATTTCGAGAACGTCGAACGGCGTCGTGCGCTCGCTGGTCGAGCGCGGCGTGGCGCGGCCCGATCCGCTGCGCCTCGGCCTCGATGTCACCGCCAAATGCGAGCTGATCGCGGCCGACGGCACGGTGTCGTCGAAGCTGCTCGCCGTCGGGCCGCTGACACGCGGCACCTTCTTCGAGATCGACGCCATTCCCGACATCCGCGTGCAATGCGCGAAGCTGAGCAAGCAATTGCTGGGGTGAATTTCTGCCGAGGTCGGCGCTCTACGGCGCCCCCCTCTGGCCTGCCGGCCATCTCCCCCACAAGTGGGGAGATTGGCTGTCGCCTCGGCTTTCGCCAATCGCCGACATTGCAGAAGAAGACGCTGCGGGCGGAGCTGCTGATCTCCCCCCAAGTGGGGGAGATGTCCGGCAGGACAGAGGGGGGCGCTGTCCCGCCAAGTTCAACAGGAGAGGCGATAGAGCGCGCACCCCGTGAAATTCCATTCCCCCACTCGCCGCGGGATTGGCACGATCTATCTTCTTTCCAGACGAAAAGGGCTTGAAAAGACGGTTCGCGCGATCCGCGAACCGGAATGGATTCCGGCGGCTAGAGCATGATCCCAAAAAGTGGGAACCGGTTTTTGGAAAAGATCATGATCCAACAAGGATGCGCGCAAGATTGCGAGCACCCGCATCGAACTGCTTTCATGGAGCATCTGAGATGAGCGAGCAGAGACAACCGGCGGCCGGCGGCGTGGACGCCAATCTGTCGAGATTGCGTCCGCCTTATGCCTCAGTGCTCGACCTGATCGGCCAGACGCCGGTCGTCGAGCTGACCAAATTCGACACCGGCAAGTGCCGGCTGTTCATCAAGCTCGAAAGCCAGAATCCCGGCGGCTCGATCAAGGACCGCATCGCGCTGTCGATGATCGCGGCGGCCGAGAAATCGGGCGTGCTGAAGCGTGGCGGCACCATCGTCGAAGCGACCGCCGGCAACACCGGCCTCGGCCTTGCCCAGGTCGGCATCCCGAAAGGCTACCGCATCGTCCTCGTCGTGCCCGACAAGATGTCGCGCGAAAAAATCCAGCATCTGCGCGCGCTCGGCGCCGAGGTGCGCATGACCCGCTCCGACGTCGGCAAGGGCCATCCCGAATATTACCAGGACATGGCCGAGAAGATCGCCGCCGAACTGCCCGGCGCCTTCTATGCCAACCAGTTCGCCAATCCCGCCAATCCGCTGGCGCATGAGACGACGACCGGACCGGAAATCCTTTCGCAGCTCGAAGGCGACGTCGACGCGGTGGTCGTCGGCGTCGGCTCCGGCGGCACGCTGACCGGCCTCGGCCGCTATTTTGCGAAACACTCGCCGAAGACCGAGATGGTGCTCGCCGATCCGGTTGGATCGGTGCTGGCGCCGCTGATCAAGACCGGCAAGATGGAAGAGGCCGGAAGCTGGACGGTCGAAGGCATCGGTGAGGATTTCGTGCCGCCCAATGCCGACCTGTCGCTGGTGAAAAAGGCCTATTCCATTCCCGACAAACAAAGCATGCTGGCGGTGCGCGATCTGTTGTCGCGCGAAGGCATCCTGGCCGGCTCGTCCTCCGGCACGCTGTTGTCGGCGGCACTTCGCTACTGCCGCGAGCAGACGGTGCCGAAGCGAGTCGCCACCTTCGTCTGCGATAGCGGCAACAAATACCTGTCGAAAGTCTTCGACGACATCTGGCTGGCCGAGCAGGGCCTCGCCGACCAGGAACAGCATGGCGATTTGCGCGACCTGGTCATGCGCTCGCCGCGCACCGGCGACATTGTGACCGTTGGTCCGGAAGAAACCCTGCTCAACGCTTATGGCCGCATGCGCCGCTCCGACGTCTCGCAGCTGCCGGTGCTGGACGAAGGCAGGCTGGTCGGCATCGTCGACGAGAGCGATATTTTAGCCAAGGTCGACGGCCCCTATGACGGTCGCTGGGACCGCTTCAACGGCCCGGTGCGATCGGCCATGACCTCCAACCTGCACACGCTGCAGGCCAGCCAGACGCTCGACACGCTGCTGCCGGTCTTCGACCGCAACGAGGTCGCCATCGTCTTCGATGGCGAAGAGTTCATCGGCCTGATAACCCGTATCGACCTGATCAACCATCTGAGGCGCCGCGCAAAATGACCTCGACCGGCAAGAACCGCCTGGCCTTTTCCACCCGCGCCATTCATGGCGGCCAGAGCCATGATCCGCTGACCGGCGCGGTGATGGTGCCGATCTACGCCACCTCCACTTACGGCCAGCAGTCGCCCGGGGTGCACAAGGGTTTTGAGTACGCCCGCAGCCAGAACCCGACGCGCTTCGCCTTCGAGCGCGCGGTCGCCGACCTCGAGAGCGGCAGCAAGGCTTTCGCCTTCGCCTCCGGCCTGGCCGCGATCGGCACCGTGCTGGAGCTCCTCGATTCCGGCGCCCATATCGTCGCCACCGACGACATCTATGGCGGCTCCTTCCGCCTGATGGAGCGGGTGCGCAAGCGCTCGGCAGGCCTGCAGGTGAGCTTTGCCGATTTCACCGACCTTGCCGCGGTCGAGGCGGCGATCCGTCCGGAGACCAAGCTGCTCTGGGTCGAGACGCCGACCAACCCGCTGCTGCGCATCGTGGATCTCGAAGCGGTGGCGGCGCTGGCGAAGCGCAAAGGCCTGCTCACCATCGCCGACAACACGTTTTGCAGCCCCTATATCCAGCGTCCGCTGGAGCTCGGCATCGACATCGTCGTGCATTCCACGACGAAATATTTGAACGGCCATTCCGACATGGTCGGCGGCGTGGCGGTGGTCGGCGACAACAAGGATCTCGCCGACCAGCTGAAATTCCTGCAGAACGCCATCGGCGCCATCTCCGGCCCGTTCGACAGCTTTCTGGCCTTGCGCGGCATCAAGACCCTGGCGCTCAGGATGGAGCGTCACTCGGCCAACGGCCTGAAAATAGCGCAATGGCTGGAAACGCGAAAAGATATCCGCCGGGTCATCTATCCCGGCCTCGCCAGCCACCCGCAGCACTCCATCGCCGTCCAGCAGATGCATGCCTTTGGCGGCATGATCTCGGTCGACCTCGACCGCGACCTGGCCGGCACCAAACGCTTCCTCGAACGCACGCAGCTCTTCACGCTCGCCGAAAGCCTGGGCGGCGTCGAGAGCCTGATCGAGCACCCGGCGCTGATGACGCATGGCTCGATCCCGGCGGAAAAGCGCGGCGCCATCGGGATATCGGATTCGCTGGTGCGGCTGTCCTGCGGCATCGAGGACGGCGATGATCTGGTCGCGGACCTGGATCAGGCGTTGGGAGGATAGTGGTAGAACGCCTAGAGCACCTTAGCTCAGACCATAGTATTGGATCGGCAACTGCCATAAGTTTCCATCCTTGGGCGAGGCCGCTACCGGCCGGCAATGGGGGGGAAACATGGCAATCGACACTCTTGAAAAGGTACCGCTGCTCTATCACTTCACTGATCGAAGGAACCTCCCGATGATTAAAGAAATGGGAGGACTCTATCCACTCGCACAGCTTGACCAGAAGAAGGTTAAGGTTCCGGCACCGGGCGGCAATGAATGGAGCCGAGACGCGGACGCGTTGAAGGGAATGGGCAACTACGTCCACCTTTGCTTTCGCAGTACCCATCCAATGGAGTACGTTGCCAGGCAGGGTGGCAGGATCACGGACACGATCTTTCTGCAAATACACCCCTCGGTGATGCAGTTCACGGGTGTCCGTTTCACCAACGATGTTGCGAACAAAGCTGGCGTCGAATCGGTTCCCATCGGAGAGGCTGACCCGCTAATCGATTTCGAGGTACTTTACACTCGCACAGACTGGAAGGACCCGACAATTAAGGCACGTCTCACACAGGCGGAGAAATATGAGGTGTTGGTCCCCCATGTCATTTCGCTCGGCTTAATAAGGAACATTTAAATGGCTGAGAGACCAGTCTTTATTCCTGCGACCGAGCAGGAAGGCTACGTCAGGCAATTGGATTTCGAAATTCCGTGGGCTGGTGGCTTCGCTGAAATTCAAAAAAAGAAGAATATCCGGTCATTGCACGAGGCCGCCAAGAAAGCTGGATACGCGCCGTTGCTAGAAGTGTCTAGCAAGTCTGATGAAGTAGCCGGCCGCCATCTTAGCGCTTTTCATCTGCGCGTGATGACCAGCGTCGGCGAGATGCCCCTGGAGAACGCCTTTCAGGGAAGTAAGGTATTCGAGCGCGGCGGGCCGTACACCGATCTGTACGAGGTCGAGCCACGCAATGCTAAGCGCGATCCGCGACTTCGCGAGTCCGGCGCGCTGGTGGGTTTCAAATTCGACGGCTTCGATTTCCCATTGGAACCTACGACCGTGTTCTACGATTGGCTCTATCTCAACGCCATCTTCCCGCACCGTGTATGGCTCAAAAATCGAGTGGACGGCGAAATGCGGTATGCCGGGTTCACGGACATAGAGTTCAACCCTAGCAAATCGGTCAATTGTCAGGCGAAAACGTGCGCTTTATTCGTAGTGCTAATGAGGGAGAACAAGCTGGAGCGCTACCTGAAAACGCCCGAGGGTTTCATCGCTGCGATGGCTGCTCATTCGCTTCGGCCGACTGAGCATCAACCTCATTTGAAGCAAGCCAGACTTAGGGTCGGGTAAACAAGCGGTATGAAAAGCGGCAGCGTGGCCGCTGAAGCAGCGCCCCGACAAAATTTGGACAGGCACTGCGGCATTTGAGGTTTGGTTGGTTAGCTGGCCTTCGCTGCACAGCGCTGGCCCAACCAACCAGCCTTTGCAAATCCCGATTCCCCTCTAAACTGCCCCCAGCTTGCGATCTCCGGAGGCGTGATGCGCGTGACCGTGTTGGGTGGCGGCGTTGTCGGCGTCACCACCGCTTATCAGCTGCAGAAGGACGGGCACGAGGTCGTCATCCTCGAGCGCCAGCCTCAGGTCGCCGCCGAGACGAGCTGGGGCAATGCCGGCATGATCGCGCCGGGGCACTCCTTCGTCTGGTCCTCGCCCAAGGCGCCGATGATCCTCTTGAAATCGCTGGTGCTGAAGGACCAGGCGCTGCGCTTCAGGCTTTCTGCCGACCCCCGACTCTACTCTTGGTCCTGGCTGTTCCTGATGGAATGCACGGCGGAAAAGGCCAAGCGTAACACGCTGCTCAAGCATCGGCTGGCCGTCTATTCGCAATCGGTCCTGCAAGAGGTCGTCGCCGACGAGGCGATCGAATACGACCGCAACGATCGCGGCATCCTTTATTTCTATCGCAGCCAGCAGGCGCTCGACAAAGGCGTCGAGCATATGCGGCTGCTCGAATCCGACGGCCAGCTGATCAAGGTGCTCGATCGCGACGCCATCGTCGCGCTCGATCCGTCGCTGGCTTCGGCCAGGGAAAAAATCGCCGGTGGCATCCATTGCCCGACCGACGAGACCGGCGACCCGGCGAAATTCACCCGCGCGCTTGCCGCCAAGGTGGCCGAGCGCGGCGGCGAGATCCGCACCGGCACCACCATCACCGGCATCGAGACATCCGGCGACGGCGTAGTCCAGGTGACGACCGACAAGGGCGCGGTCAAGGGCGACGCCTATGTGCTGGCGCTCGGCTCCTACAGTCCGCTGATCGCCAGCACGGTAGGCATCAGCCTGCCGATCTACCCGATCAAGGGCTATTCGCTGACCATTCCGGTCGGCAACCGCCCGGCGCCGCCGACCATCGCCGCCATCGACGAGCACAACCTGGTCGCCGTGTCGCGCTTCGGTGACCGGCTGCGCGTCACCGCCACCGCCGAGTTCGCCGGCTACGACACCAGCCACAAGCCGGCCGATTTCGCCTTCATGAAGGGCGTGACCGCGGAGCTTTATCCCGAAGGCGCCGACTACGACCGCGCCGAGATGTGGGCGGGCTTGCGGCCCATGACGCCCAACAATTTGCCCGAATTCGGCCAGCGGCGCCTGCGCAACCTCTATCTCAACACCGGGCACGGCCATATCGGCTGGACCATGTCGCATGGCTCGGCCCGCATCACCGCCGACCTGATCGCCGGCCGCAAGCCGGCCATTTCGATGGATGGACTTTTGAACTGAGAGCGGGATCGATCCCGCTCCGACAAGAAAGGGAACGCCATGTCCGCCGATCTCGCCGCCGCGCCGCTTGCCGCTTCAGGGCCTGTCGGTCCCATGCCAGTCGATCTGGGTGTGCTGCCATCGGAGATCGACGGCGGCCTCGCCTCACGCGCGGCGATCGGGCTGGCGATCCTCGCCACCGATCAGACGCTGGAGCATGAATTCCGCGCGCTGGTGCGCATTCCGGGCGTCGCCTTCTACGAGGCGCGTCTGTTCAACGACAACGACATCACGCCGGAAACGCTGCGCGCCATGGGCCCGCGCATCGCGCCCACCGTCGACCTCATCCTGCCCAGCATCCCGCTCGACGTCGTCGGCTTCGGCTGCACCTCGGCCACCATGACGCTCGGCGAGGAAGCCGTCTTCGCCGAGATCAGGAAGGCGCGGCAGGGCGTCGCCTGCACCACGCCGGTCACCGGCGCCTTGGCCGCCTTCAAAGCATTGGGTGCCAAGGGCATCGGTCTGCTGACGCCCTATGCGCCCGAGATCAACCAGGGCCTGGTCCGCTATTTCACCGGACGCGGCCTCGACATCGCGGCCGTCGCCACCTTCGACCGCCGTGACGACCGCGAGGCGGCCCGCATCTCGCTCGCCTCGATCGAGGCGGCGGCCGAACGCATGGCTGAAGTGCCGGGGGTGGAGGCGATCTTCATCTCCTGCACCAGCCTGCGCGTCGCCGAGGCGGTCGCCGATCTGGAGCGGCGCATCGGCATTCCCGTCACGTCCTCCAATCACGCCATGGCCTGGCACTGCCTGCGGCTTGCCGGCATCGACGACGTCGTGCCGGCCGGCGGCCGGTTGTTTGCGCTGAAAACCGTTTGAGCGTTGGTTTTCTCGACACAGGAATTTTGAAAAGTCGCCGTTTGCCGAAGGGCTTTCACCGTGTGAAATTGGTGCAAACACTGGGCATTAGCCGAAGCCCCTCAGCCTCGTCATTCCAGGGCGGAGCAGCCGCGAAGCGGCGTCGCGCAGACCCTGGAATCCATTCCGTGACCTGAGCCGTGGACTGCAGCGGAGCAGGAGTCTGCACCGCAGCGGCGCTCGGAAGTCACGGAATGGATACCCGGTTCGCGCGTCCGCTTCGCTCCCGCTCCGCCCGTGGATGACGATCGCGATGGGCGTTTCGGCCAATCTCCAACGCATGCCGAAGCCGCGGCCCTTCGCAAGCTAGGGTTCCTCGCCCCCGCCAAAGGCGGGGGAGAGGTGGCTCGGCGCGTAGCGCCGAGACGGAGCGGGGGCCAGCGCTACCCTTCGCGATTCCAGCAGATCGTCCCGCATTAACCGAATCGGAAGGAGATGTTTAACGCTTCGTCTCTATGTCCCCTCGCCGGGAGGCACCACAGAGCGAGCATGATGAACGACGAAAAGCGAAATGAATGGCGCGCCATCTTTTACGTGCAGGCGCGCGTCGCCATCCTGTTTGTGCCGGTCGTGCTCAGCCTGCTCCTCATCGGCATCTTCGCCGGCAACGATCGCAAATCCGTGCCCGACGCCATCGATCAGACCGTGACGGGTTCGGTGCGCTGAAAGCGTACCCTCAAACAAACTTCGGGATCGGCCCATTCTGCGGCGTCGTATCGCCCTCGAGGTCGACAAAAACCTCGTCGACGAAGCACCAGCCCCAGCCTTCCGGCGGGTCGTAGCCTTCGATGATCGGATGCTGCGTGGCATGGAAATGCTTTGTCGCGTGGCGGTTGGGCGAGTCGTCGCAGCAGCCGACATGACCGCAGGTCCGGCAGAGTCTCAGATGCACCCACCAGGAGCCGCTCTTCAGGCATTCCTCGCAGCCCAGCGCGCTCGGCGTGACCTTTTTGATGTCCTTCGTATGCCGGCATTCATCCATCACGCTCTCCTCGCCAATTCGCCGTTTCGCGCCAGATAGGCATGCAATGCCGCGACCACCTGCGCGCCTTCGCCGACGGCGGCGGCGACCCGCTTGGTCGAGCCGCAGCGCACGTCGCCGATGGCGAACACGCCGCTTCGGCTGGTCTCCATCAGCCCGTGCCCGGGTGTCGTCTCCGGTCCGGTGCGCACGAAACCCTTCGCATCCAGCGCCACGTTGCAATTCGCCAGCCAGTCGGTGTTCGGATCGGCGCCGATGAACAGGAAGAGGTGGTGGATGGCGCGCGTCGTCTCTTCGCCGCTCGCCCGGTTGCGCCAGCGCAGCGCTTCGAGATTGCCGTCATGGCCCTCCAGCGCCGCGACCTCGGTCTCGGGCAGCACCTCGATGTTCGGCTGCGCCGCGATGCGCTCGACGAGATAGCGCGACATGGTGGCGTCGAGGCTGTCGCGGCGCGCCAAGAGCGTCACCTTGCGCACCTGGCTCGCCAGATAGACGGCCGCCTGTCCCGCCGAATTGCCAGCGCCGACCAGCGCCACTTCCTGGTCTTGGCAAAGCCTGGCCTCGATCGGCGAGGCCCAGTAATGCACCGAAGTGCCCTCGAACTGCGCCAGGTTGGCGATATCGAGGCGGCGGTAGCGCGCGCCGCTGGCGATCACGACGGCGCGCGTGCGCACGCTCTCGCCGTCGCCGATGGCAAGACTGTAGCGGGCGCCGTCGCTGGCGTCGTCGAGCAGCTTCGCCTCGTCGGGGATCACCATCTCGACGCCGAATTTCTGCGCCTGGTTATAGGCGCGCGCCATCAGCGCCATGCCGGTGATCCCGGTCGGGAAGCCGAGATAGTTTTCGATGCGGGCCGAGGCGCCCGCCTGTCCGCCGAAGGCGCGGCAATCGAGCACGATGGTCGACAGCCCTTCCGAGGTGGCATAGACCGCCGCCGCCAGCCCCGCCGGCCCGGCGCCGACGATCGCCACGTCATAGACCTTCTCGGCATCGATCGGCCGCAGCAGGCCGACGCAGCGGGCGAGCTCGGTCTCGCCCGGATTGTGCATCAGCTTGCCGTTGGGGCAGAGCACGATCGGCAGATGATGCGGGTCGACATGGAACCGCTCGATCAGCGTTTTCGCGCAAGGGTCGGTGTCGGAATCGAGCGCGCGATGGGGAAGCCCGCTGCGCCGCAAAAAGCCCTGCAGCCGCAGCACGTCGCCATTGCCGGCCGGGCCGATGACGACCGGCCCGCTGGCGCCGCTTTCGAGCAGGCCGACGCGGCGCAGGATCAGCGCCCGCATGACGCGCTCGCCGAGATTGGCCTCCTGCACCATCAGGTCGCGCAGCCGCTGCGAGGGGATGACGATCGCCTCTACCGGTCCCTTCGCTTTGGCGTTGACCAGCGACGGCCGGTTCGACAACTGCGCCAGCTCGCCGACGAAGCTGCCGGGGCCGTAGGTGATGATCGGCTCGCGCGGCCCGATCCCGCCGGCCTGGGTGATGTCGACCTTGCCCGACAGGATGAGGATCAACCCGGGCGAGACCGTGCCGGCCGTCACGATATGATCGCCGGCGGCATAGGCCGTGGCCTCGCCAAAGCGGCGCATGCGCTCGATATCCGCATCGGTGAGCACGGGAAACATCTGGTCGCGGCGGTTGGCAATGGTCGGGCTGACAACAGGGGCCATGGCCGGAGCGTAGCGCCGAGGTCGCAAGGTTTGAAGCGGTTTGTTGAGGGACCGGCCGGAAGGGGAGATTGGGCCAACGGCCACATGTCGTCATTCTCGGGCTTGACCCGAGAATCCATGGCGTGAAGCGGGTCATATAGTGCAACGGAGCGGAATTCTGTAACCGCTGCAACGCCTCGACGTCACGGTCTGCGCGCGTCGCCTCGCTCCTTGCTCCGCCCCTGGAATGACGAAGTTCGGAAGCTTACGGCTGATCGCGAAGGTTGAGACTTGCACCCCGTTGGCAGTCGGGAATCAAATGGCGACCCCTTCGCTCTCGGAGCTCCGGGATGGCCTGCCATCCGAAGCTCGAAGAGCGAAGGATCGGCTTCATGGCTCTTCATGCGTATAGCGTCGGCAGGCCAGCTTAAAACCAAACCGGTCGCCGGGTTTGGAGCGGCTTGTTCGGAGACGGACCGGAAGGGGAGATTGGGCCAACGGCCACATGTCGTCATTCTCGGGCTTGACCCGAGAATCCATGCCGTGACGCGGGTCATATAGTACAACGGAGCGGAATTCTGTAACCGCTGCAACGCCTCGACGTCACGGCATGGATTCCAGGGTCTGCGCGCGTCGCTTCGCTCCTTGCTCCGCCCTGGAATGACGAAGTTTGGAAGCTTACGGCTAATCGCGAAGGTTGAGACTTGCATCCCGTTGGCAGTCGGGATGAATGGCGACCCCTTCGCTCTTGGAACTCCGGGATGGCCTGCCATCCGAAGCTCGAAGAGCGAAGGATGGTGCCCAGAAGAGGACTCGAACCTCCACTCCTTGCGGAACACGGACCTGAACCGTGCGCGTCTACCAATTCCGCCATCTGGGCTGGTGGGCGCTGATGTAAGCGGGCAAACGATATGTGTCAACGCGCTTTTTTCGTTGCATGTCGCCCAAAGTGCCCAGCGGTTTTGGGATATCGACATGCAACAAAACAAAAATAGACCGCATTGCCTGAGCCGGCTTGCCTTACCCCTCCAGCACGTCCTTCGACGCCACGGTGGAATCGGCGTTGAGCTTGTAGACGATCGGCACGCCGGTGCCGAGCTCGAGCTTGACGATCTCCTCGCCGCTCTTGCCGTCCAGCGCCATGATCAGCGCGCGCAGCGAGTTGCCGTGCGCGGCGACCAGCACCGTCTCGCCGCGCAGCACATGCGGCTGCACTTCGTGCAGGTAATAGGGCCAGACGCGCGCGCCGGTGTCCTTCAGGCTTTCGCCGCCGGGCGGCGCGATGTCGTAGGAACGGCGCCAGATATGCACCTGTTCCTCGCCCCACTTCTTGCGCGCGTCGTCCTTGTTGAGGCCGGAGAGGTCGCCATAGTCGCGCTCGTTGAGCGCCTGGTCGCGGATCGTCTTCAGGTCGCCCTGGCCGACGATGTCGAGGATGTGCTGGCAGGTCACCTGCGCCCGCTTCAGGGCAGACGTGTAGGCGATGTCGAACTTCAGGCCGCGCGCCTTGAGCTTCTCGCCGGCGGCATGCGCCTCGGCTGTGCCCTGCTCGGTCAGCCCGACGTCGCGCCAGCCGGTGAACAGGTTCTTTAGGTTCCATTCGCTCTGGCCGTGGCGCACGAGCACGAGAGTTCCCGACATGTCAGCTCCTATAGAATGTTTGGATAGGGATCAGCTCAGGCCGAGCACGTCCCGCATGGAATAAAGCCCCGGCTTCTTCGCGCGGGCCCAAAGCGCGGCTTTCACCGCGCCGCGGGCGAAGATCGCCCGGTCCTCGGCATGGTGGGAAAGCGTGATGCGCTCGCCGGTGCCGGCAAGGATCACGCTGTGGTCGCCGACGACGGAGCCGCCGCGCAGCGTGGCAAAGCCGATCGAGCCCGTCTTGCGCACGCCGGTATGGCCGTCGCGCACCCGCACGCTGTTGTCGGCAAGATCGATGCCGCGCCCTTTCGCCGCCGCTTCGCCGAGCAGCAGCGCCGTGCCGGACGGCGCGTCGACCTTGTGCCGGTGGTGCATTTCCAGGATCTCGATGTCGAAATCGTCGGGGTCGAGCGCCTTCGCCGCCTGCTCGACCAGCGCCGTCAGAAGATTGACGCCGAGGCTCATATTGCCGGATTTGACGATCGTGGCATGGCGCGCGGCGGCGGCGATTCTGGCATTGTCGTCGGCCGAGCAGCCGGTGGTGCCGATGACATGGACGATGCGCGCCTGCGCGGCATAGCCGGCGAATTCGACGCTCGCGCTTGGAGCCGTGAAATCGAGCACGCCATCGGCCTTGGCGAAGGCCGGCAGCGGATCGTCGGCGATCGGCACGTTGATGATGCCGATGCCGGCGAGCTCGCCGGCATCCTTGCCGAGATGCGCCGAGTCCGGCCGCTCGATCGCGGCGGCGACGCGCACGCCGGGCATGGTGTGGATGGCGCGGATCAGCGTCTGGCCCATGCGGCCGGCGGCGCCCACCACAACCAGGCCCATATCGCCGGCTTCGCTCATGCGCTTCTCCTGACGGTCTTCTTGGCGCGGCTGCGCGGCGCCGGAGTTTGGCCCGAAGTCTGGCTTGCCTTGACGTCGTCGACAAGCCCCAACCCCTTCTTGCCCTGGATCCGGTGGAAACGGGCATAGATGCTGTGCGGGTCGGCCATCAGCGTCGCATGCGTGCCTTCCTCGACCAGCCGCCCCTCTTCCAGCACGATGATGTGGTCGGCATTGACCACGGTCGACAGCCGGTGCGCGATCACGATCGTCGTGCGCCCTTCCATGACATGGGTCAGCGCTTCCTGCACGCGCGCCTCCGCCTCGTTGTCGAGCGCCGAGGTCGCCTCGTCGAGCAAGAGGATCGGCGCCTGGCGAACGATCGCGCGCGCGATCGAGACGCGCTGGCGCTGGCCGCCGGAAAGGGTCGAGCCGCCTTCGCCGACCGGCGTGTCGTAGCCTTCCGGCTGCTGGCGGATGAACTCGTCGGCCGCCGCTTGTTTCGCCGCCTGCTCGATCTCGGCGTCGGTGGCCGAGAGCCGGCCGTAGCGGATGTTGTCGCGGATCGTGCCTTCGAAGAGATAAGGCGCCTGCGCCACATAGGCGATCGATTGGCGCAGCGAATGCTTGGTCACCTTGGCAATATCCTGGCCGTCGACCTCGATCGAGCCCTCGTCGACGTCGTAGAAGCGCTGCAGCAGCGCCACCATCGTCGACTTGCCGGCGCCCGATGCGCCGACGACGGCCGTCACCTTGCCGGCGGCGGCGGTAAAGCTCAAATCCCTGAGCACCGGCATGTCGGCGTTGTAGCCGAATGTCACATGGTGGAAGCGCACCTCGCCGGTAGTGACCTTCGCCTCGACCGCGTCGGGCGCGTCACCCTGCTTCGGCTCGAGGTCGAGCAGTTCGTAGATCATGCGCGCGTTGACCAGGGCACGTTCCATGCCGACCTGTGTCCGGGCCAGGCGTCTTGCCGGGTCATAGGCCAGGATCAGCGCGGTGATGAAGGAAAACACGGCGCCCGGCGGCTGTCCGAGCACCAGCGCCCGATAGCCGGAATAGGCAAGCACGGCGGTAATGGCGAGACCGCCCAGGATTTCGGAAATCGGCGACAGCCGCTCCGCGACGCGGGCGATCTTGTTGTTACGCTGCTCGGCCGTGTCGGCCATGATGCCGATGCGGCGCGCCAGCTCGTCCTCCAGGGTGAAGGCCTTGACGATGGCGATGCCTTGGGTGGCCTCCTGCACCGATCCGTTCAGCCGCGAGTTGATCAGCACGGATTCCCGGTTGATCTTGCGCAGGCGGCGGGTGATGTAGACGACGGCCCAGATCAACGGCGGCCCGATCAGCAGCGAGCTGAGCGACAGCACCGGATCCTGGTAGATCATCACGCCGAGAAGGGCGACGAGCGAGACCGCGTCGCGGCTGATGGAGGTTAGCGTCAGCGACAGCAGGTCTCGGATGCCGCCGACATTCTCGTTGACCTGTGCCGCCAGCCGGCCGGAACGGGTCTCGTTGAAGAAGTTGACGCCGAGCTTCATCAGATGGTCGAAGCTGCGCTTCTGGTAGCGGGCGACCAGATTGTTGCCGATCGTCGCCAGCGCCACTGCCTGGCCATAGCCGGCGAAGCCGCGCAGCAGGGAGGCGCCCATGAAACCGGCGCAGATCCACACGATCATGTCGCTGCGCCGTTCGTAGAAGATCTGGTTGATCATCGGGGCCATGATCCACGCCGTGAAGGCGGTGGTGCCGGAAACGATCAGCAGGCAGGCGACGGCGACGACATAGGTCCAGCGATATTCCTTGCCGTTTTCGGCCAGGATGCGGCGCAGCACCGCGCTGACCTCGGTGGGCTGGACTTTCAGTTTGAGGGAAGTTTGAACAGTCAAATCAGGGCGCTTCGTGGTTTTCCGCGTGTCGGATGGGCCGCATTTCGGCATCCTCTTAGCGCCCCGGCTACGGCTTGCCTATGGCGAAACTTCGTCGCGCCGGCCGATCGCCAGCCCTAACGCTGGCGCGATCAAGCCCGCCAGTGCCGGCCCGCCGTCTGCACGCCGAACAGCGAAGGCGTCCTGGCATAGGCGGCGAGCCCGAGCAGCGCCGCCAGCGGATGGGTGATGACATAGACCGGCATTTCGCGCATCAGCGCGCTGTGCGGCGCCTTGTCCTCGAACGCGGCGCGGAAATTGCCGGCTTTCAGCGCCGGCACGATCTTCTGCGCGATGCCGCCGGTCAGGAACACGCCGCCGCGGCCCATGAACACCAGCGCGAGATCCCCCGCGGTGCGGCCGAGGCAGGTGACGAACAGCGCCAGCGCCTCCTCTGCCACCGGATCGGATTTGGCGAGCGCGGCCGCCGTGACCTCGGCCGGCGTCGTGAAAGGCGTCGGCTTGCCGTCCGTCCTGGCCACGGCACGATAGACGTTGACCAGCCCGCGTCCGCACAGGATCTGCTCGCCGGAGATGCGGCCTTCGAGCTTGTCGATATGCGGGAACACCTCGAAGTCGCGCGGCGTGCGCGGGCCGATATCCATATGCCCGCCCTCGCCCGGCACCGGGATCCAGTGGTTGAGCGCATGGATCAGCCCGGCGACGCCAAGGCCGGTGCCGGGGCCAAGCACGACCCGGCTCGCATTGGGTTCCGGCGTGCCGCCGCCGATCTTTTCCATGTGCTCTTCGCCGAGCGCCACCACGGCCAGCGCCTGCGCCTCGAAATCGTTGAGCACGACGACCTCGCTCAGGCCCAGATTGGCGAACATTTGCCGGGGCTTCACCACCCAGGGGCAGTTGGTGAGCGGGATCTCGTCGCCGTCGACCGGCCCGGCGATCGCCAGCACCGCCGAGTTCGGCTGGATGGACGAGCGGTCGAGCACCGCCGCCTGGATCGCCTCGTCGATGGTCTTGAAATTGGCCGTCTGGACGATCTGCGGCTCGGTCGCTTCCGAATTGGCGTCGAGCACGATCGAGAAGCGCGCATTGGTGCCGCCAATATCGCCGATCAGGACCGGAAACCGCAGCCCTGTCTCGTTCTCGCCTGCCATGCTCTTGATCGTCCTCGTTGCGGCGCCGCTGTGCCGCTTCCATCGCCCATTTCAATCGATTGACTAGCGCATGAGCCCGCAAAGGGGAAGCCCGCTTGCGCTTGGAGCAATTCCAGGAAAAGTGTGAGCGGTTAAGCTCGGCGCCTTCGCCGTAACCTTCCGTCCGGAATTGCGTCAAAGCAAAGAGATAGGGCGTTTCGCCGCTTCCGTGAACGGTGAAACGCGCTAGTTCCCCGACACAGGGATTTTGAAAGGTTGCCGTTTGTCTTGGTGCAGGATTTTCCGTTCATTTCCGTGAATCAGCGCAAACGCTGGAGATTGGTTGAAGCCACCCCAACCTCGTCATTCTATGGTCTTCGCGACGGAGCTTCGCTCCTGCTCCGCCCTAGAATGACGATCGCGAAGGGCGTTTCGGCCAATCTCCAACGCATGCCACCTGGCAACGCAAACAGAGCCGACCGGTCAAAATCCCTGTGCAGTGCCACTAGTTCCCCGGCCGTGGGCGCGGCAACGGGATGCCGATCTTGGGCGTCGGCGCGAAGGCGCTTGCCGCCGACGAAACCGAGGCGTTGCCGCTGGAGATCATCTCCGCCGGCTCGGTCGGCTGCGGCTCGGCCACGGCGACCGCTGCGCCGACGCCATGATAGGTCACCGCCTCCAGCGAAGGCGCGTCCGGCGCATTGACCACGTCCTGGCATTGCTTCGGCAGATTGGCCATCGTCATCACGTCGCGCGCCTTGGGCGCGTCCGGGTTTTTGTTCGGCCGCCACGGCTCCTCGGTGAACCACTAGGCCAGCGCCTTGCCGCAGCCATCGTCCTCCAGCGTCGTCTCCTGCGCCTTGCAGAAAGGCGAGCCCGGCTGGCAGCCGATGCGCATGTGAAAATGATAGTCATGGCCCCAGAATGGCCGGATCTTGCGCAGCCAGGAGCGGTCGCCGGTGACGGTGTCGCAGAGCTTCTTCTTGATGCCGGCATTGACCAGGATGCGCTCGACCTCCGGATAGCTCGCCGCGCGCTTCAAAAGCCGCGTATGCGCCGGGGTCCACAGCGCGTCCTTCACCAGATGCGTCTTGTCGTCGACCATCAGCGTCGCGCTCATCGATTCGCGCTGCGCCATGGTCAGCGGCCGCCTTGGCATCGGCGTCAGCCATATGTCGGCATCGAGACCGATCTGGTGCGAGGCATGGCCGGTCATCATCGGTCCGCCGCGCGGTTGCGAGACGTCGCCGACCAGAAGCCCCGGCCAGCCATCGGCTACCGCGTCGCGCGAAAGCTTCTCGATCAGCGCGATCATCACCGGATGGCCCCAGCGGCGGTTGCGCGACGGGCGCATCACTTCCCAGGTCGGCCCGTCCATCGGCAGCGCCACGCCGCCGGTGAAGCAGCCCTTGGAGTAGAAGCCGAAGGATTGCGCGGGTGCCACGGCCGGCAGTTTCCGGGCGCCGAACAGGTCATTCGCGCGGGGTTCGGCTGAAATGGCGACAGCCGCCAGCGCGGCCAGGGCCACCAGCGCCAGCGCCGCGGTCAGGAACGGCTTGCGGTCAGGCAGCGATCGCAAATTCATCAGGCTGGGGTCCCTCTCCAGTCTATCGATTTGCCGCCCGGTCAGGCGAACCCGATCAGGAACGAATCGTACCACGTCGTGCGTCCCGCATCGATCATGCGGCTCTGAATCAAAGAAGGATGATGTCGTCCGAAAACCGCTTCACACTTTTCGGCATCATCCTCAAAATCAGGATGACGTTCGTCGAATCGTCATCCTGATCTAACTCTTGTTGGAGCATGATCTTTTGCGAAAACCGGTTCCCACTTTTCGGGATCATGCTCTGATCGGGCTGCGCGGCGCTCCGTCCCGCCAGTTGCCCTCGGCCCACATCCGCTCCAGCGCCACCCGATAGTTCGGAAACCGGAAGCGATAGCCAGCCGCCTTGATCGCCTGATTCGCGACGCGCTTGTTCTCGCCATAGAAAGACCGCGCCATGGGCGAAAGTTGGGCGGTCTCGAAGGGAATTTCCGGCGGCGGCGTGACGCCCATCAGCCTGGCGGCATAGGCGACGACATCCTGCGGCGGCGCCGGCTCGTCATCGGTGACGTTGAAGATGCCGCCGAGATTGTTTTCAGCCAGAAGCCAAAGCGCGCCGGCGATGTCGTCGCAATGGATGCGGTTGAACACCTGGTCCGGCTTGACCAGCCGCCGCGCCGTGCCGTCCTCGAGATTGGCCAGCGCGTTGCGGCCCGGTCCGTAGATGCCGGAAAGCCGCAGGATCGCCACCGGTTTGCCGATCTCCCGGCCAAGCCTCAGCCATTCCTGTTCGGCCGCCACCCGCATCACCGAACGCTTCGACACCGGCCGGCAGTCGCTGGTCTCGTCCACCCAGGCGCCGCCATGGTCGCCATAGACGCCGACGGTCGAGAGATAGCCGATCCATTCGAGCGCCGGCATCTTTGCCCGGATCGTCTCGCCGGTGGCGTTGAGCACCGGGTCGCCGGCGTCGTCGGGGCCGACCGAGACGATGAGATGCGTGGTCTGTGCAAGCGCATCGCTGAGCTCGGGCGACAGCGCGCCGTCGAACCGCAGCGGCTCGATGCCGGCCGACCGCAGCGCCTCGAACTTTTTCGGCGCCCGGGTCGTGCCAAAGACCGGCGCGCGGTACGCGTTGGCCAGTGCGAAAGCCTTGGCCGAATAGCCGGCGCCGAAGATGAAGAAGCGTCTTTCGCTCATCGATGAACCCCCTTCAATCGGCCTTCGCCGGATACGCCGGCGCCGCCAGCCATTCCTCGCGCACCGTCGCATCCGTTTCGGTCTTCGAGGCCGTGGCGGCGAGGTCGCCAAATTCGCGATCGGACAGCAATCGCGACAGGGCCCAGATTGCCGCACCCCGCACCAGCGGCGAGGCGTCGTCGAGCAGGCGGCGCGCAATGGGCGTTAGCGATGCATCGCCCGAATTGCCGGCGGCGGTCAGCACGTTGCGGATGAAACGGTCGCGGCCGATGCGCTTGACCGGCGAGCCCGAGAAGAATGACCGGAAGCCCGCGTCGTCGAGAAGCAACAGTTCCGACAGCTTCGGCTCGCGCAGATCGGCGCGCGCGGCAAGCTTGGCCTCCGAAGCGGCGCTGGCGAATTTGTTCCACGGACAGGCGGCCAGGCAGTCGTCGCAGCCATAGATGCGGTTGCCGATCTTGTCGCGGAATTCGCGCGGGATCGGCCCCTTGTTCTCGATGGTCAGGTAGGAGATGCAGCGCCGCGCATCGAGCCGGTAAGGCGCCGGGAACGCGTCGGTCGGGCAGGCGTCGAGGCAGGCGCGGCAGGAGCCGCAATGGTCGATCTCGGCCTGGTCCGGTTCAAGCTCTGCGGTGGTGAAGATGGTGCCGAGGAACAGCCACGAGCCATGCGCGCGGCTGACCAGATTGGTGTGCTTGCCCTGCCAGCCGAGCCCGGCGGCTTCCGCCAGCGGTTTTTCCATGACAGGCGCGGTATCGACGAACACTTTTACGTCGCCGCCGGCGCGCGCGACGATCTTGCCGGCGATCTCCTTCAGCCGGCCCTTCATCACGTCGTGATAGTCCCGGTTTTGCGCATAGACCGAGATCGCGCCGCGGTCGGTCTTCGCGAGGAGATCGCGCGGATCGCGGTCCGGACCGTAATTCATCGCCAGCACGATGATCGAGCGGACCTCCGGCCACAGCGTCGAGGGTTCGGCCCGCCGCTGAACCGTCTCGGCGATCCACTCCATCGAGCCGTGGAAACCGTCGGATACGAATTCGGCGAGTCTCGCCGGCGCCAGCGGGATCGCGTCCGGCCGGGTCACGGCGACCGCCTCGAAGCCGGCGCGGCGCGCCTCGGCGTCGATCAGCGCGCGCAGGCTCTCAGAAATCGAGGTCCGCATAATGCGACACCGGCGACAGGCCGCGCACCCGGTCGGAAAGCAGCGGCCGGAACGACGGCCGCGATTTCACCCGCGTGTACCATTCGCGCGCGGCGGCATGCTCGCGCCAGTCGATCTCACCGAGATAATCGAGCACCGAAAGCGTCGCCGCCGCCGCGAGGTCGGCATAGGTCACCTTGTTGCCGGCCAGCCAATGGCGCGTGCCGGCCAGCCAGTTGGTGTATTTCATGTGCTGGCGGATGTTGGCGCGCGCGGCGCGGATCGCCGCCGAGTCCGGCGAGCCGCCGCCGGCGGTCTCCGGCATGACCGGCTTCAGCACCCGCTCGCGCACCAGATGCCGCGTCACTTCGCTTTCGGCCTTGCTCAGATACCAATCGGTCAGCCGGCGGATCTCGGCGCGCTGCATCGGGTCCTCGGCGAACAGCCGCTTGTCGCGCTTCAAGACGCCTCGCGTCTCGTCGAGATATTCGGCGATCACCATGGCGCCGACGATCGGCACGTCGCCTTCGGCAAGCAGGATCGGCAGCGTGCCGGCCGGGTTCAGCGCCAAAAACTCCTTGCGCCGCGTCCACGGCTTTTCCTCGATCAGCGCCAGTTCCTCGCCATACTCGCCGAAGGCGAGGCGCGCGAAGCGGCAGGTGGCGAACATGGGATGATGGAAAAGCGTCAGCATGGTTCCGCGATGAAAAGGCGCACTGGCAATTGGCCGACCGCGCCGGTAAGTCTTGGCCGCCCGATTCCTGGGGCTGTCATGGGTGTTGCGACCTATAGGGACACTTCCGCCCCATGACAAGCAAGCCCTTCCCTTGGAGCATGATGTCGTCCGAAAACCGCTTCACACTTTTAGGCGTCGTGCTCTAGCCGTCATCCGAGATCAGAGGTTGCCATGGAAAGCCAGACCATCGTCGAAGCGCTGCTGCTCGGGCTTTTGGAGGGCCTGACCGAGTTCATTCCGGTGTCGTCGACCGGCCACATCCTGCTTGCCGGCCATTTCCTCGGCTTCCATTCCACCGGCAAGGCCTTCGAGATCCTGATCCAGCTCGGCGCGATCCTGGCGATCCTCAGCGTCTATTTCAGCAAGCTCTGGCAGATGCTGATCAAGCTGCCCACCGATCCGCAGACCCGGCATTTCGTCATCGGCATCCTGATCGCCTTCCTGCCGGCGGCGGTCATCGGCGCGCTGGCGCATGATTTCATCAAGACCATATTGTTCGAATCGCCGCAGCTGATCTGCATCATGCTGATCATCGGCGGCGTCGTGCTGCTCGTCGTCGACCGCATCAACTTCAAGCCGGTCCATCACGACGTCGAGCTCTTTCCGACCAGCCTTTATCTGAAGATCGGCCTGTTCCAGTGCCTGTCGCTGATCCCCGGCACCTCGCGCTCCGGCTCGACCATCGTCGGCGCGCTGCTGATGGGCGTCGACAAGCGGGCGGCGGCCGAATTCTCCTTCTTCCTCGCCATGCCCACCATGGTCGGCGCCTTCGCCTTCGACCTTTTCAAGAACCGCAACGTGCTGACCTCGGCCGACCTGCCGATCATCGCCGTCGGCTTCGTCGCCGCCTTCGTCACCGCTTTGTTCGTGGTGCGCTTCCTGCTCGATTATGTCTCGCGCAACGGCTATTCGCTGTTCGGTTGGTGGCGGCTTGTGGTCGGTATCGTCGGGCTGGTGGCGTTGATGGCCTGGGGGTGATTACACTAAGGCGGCGCACCAAACGCCTTCGTCATCCACGGGCGGAGCAAGGAGCGAAGCGACGCGCGCAGACCCGAGGACCGTGACGCGGACCGTAGAACGCGGCGGTCGCGAATAGCTTTCGTTAGACGCGACGCTCTTTGATCCAGATTCTGCACGGTGGCAGCGCGTCTAGGTCACGGCATGGATCCTAGGGTTTCCGCGACGTCGCTTCGCGACTGCTCCACCCTAGGATGACGAACGAAGGGGATCAACTCCGCCCATAGAACGCGTTCTGGACATGCACCGGCCAGCGCCAGGGCAGCACCGCCACCATGTCGAAACGCATCGAAAGTTTTCCGTAATCCGGTTGGCGCGACAGCCAAAGATCGGCAGCGCCCTCGATCCGCCGCTCCGATTCATGGCCGATCGCTTCCATCGCCTCGATCAGCGTGCGGCGCGCCTTGACCTCGACGAACAGCACGAGGTCGCCGCGCCTGGCGATCAGGTCGATCTCGCCGAGCCTGGTGCGGTGGCGGCGGGCAAGGATGCGGTAGCCTTTCAGCATCAGCGCCAGCGCCGCCAGCCATTCGCCGCGATGGCCGCGCCGATAGGCTTTTCGGCGATGACCGGCCGTGCGCTCAGGCATCTCTTTGTTTGACCATGATCTTTTCCAAAAACCGGGTTCCACTTTTTGGGATCATGGTCTGTCCCTCAGCTCCAGCAGCCGCCGGTAGAGCGCCTGCTTCTGCCCGCCGGTCATTTTCGCCGCTTCGGCCGCGGCCTTCGAGGCCGGCATTTCGGCGGCAAGCGAGAGCAGGAGTCGGTCGATGTCGGCCGGCTGGTCCACCGCCGCCTCCGGCGGGCCGACGCAGACGACGATCTCGCCCTTCGGCGTGTCGGCCGCGGCATAATGGTCGGCCAGCTCGGCCAGCGTGCCGGTGCGCATCTCCTCGAACGTCTTGGTCAGCTCGCGGCCGATGGCGGCTTTGCGTTCGCCGCCGAGCGCCTCGACCATGGCGCCAAGCGTCTCCGCCAGCCGGCGCGGCGATTCGAAGAAGATCAGCGTCGCCGGCACCGCCTTGAACGTTTCGAGCTTGGTCAGCCGTTGCCCGGTCTTCACCGGCAGGAAACCGGCGAACAGGAAGGCATCGGACGGCAGGCCGGAAGCGGTCAGGGCCGCGAGCGCCGCCGAAGGCCCGGGGATCGGCACCACACGAATACCTTGTTCCAGCGCTTCGCCGACCAGCCGGTAGCCCGGATCGGAGACCAGCGGCGTGCCGGCGTCCGAGATCAGCGCCACGCTCTGCCCGGCCGCCAGCGCCTCGATCAGCTTCGGCCCGGCCTCGCCCGCATTGTGCTCGTGATAGGCGGTGGTGCGGCGGCGGATACCGTAGCGCTCGAGCAGCACGCGCGAGACGCGCGTGTCCTCGCAGGCGACGATATCGGCGGCGGCCAGCGTCTCCAGCGCGCGCAATGTGATGTCGGCCAGGTTGCCGATCGGCGTCGCCACCAGATAAAGCGCCGGCTGAAGCGGCCGCGCCGCGACCTCGCTTTGCCCGATCAGATAGCTCCGTTTGTCGCCGGTCACCGAATGCCCCTCATTCCGAGTAATTCCAGGAAAAGTGCGTCGCGGTTTTCCGTCCGGAATTGCGTAAGAACCAAGTCTGTTTCGCATGGCTGACGCCCCGTTGCAAAACGTGAGGTCGAGGCAACGAAATCGCCTTGCCTTTGCCACAGTGCGGAACGAAACCCACATCGGCGAATTTAACCCCTGATTCCCCGGGAGGAGGCAGGACCGAACGATGCCCAATCGCTTCGATATTTTTATCAGCCGACTTGAAAGCAAGACCGCCCGCGAGGGCATCCCTCCACACCCCATCGCCGCCGAGTCCGGCGCGCGCCGCGACAAGGCCGACCAGAAGCCTGTCCGTCACGGCGAGGCGCATGGCGAGAAGCACCGCGGCAAGCACCGCCAGAAGCACGACGCTTGAACTAACTGGCAACCTTTGCGACCTCGCGCCTCGTCATTCCAGGGCGGAGCAAGGAGCGAAGCGACGCGTGCAGGCCCTGGACTCCATGCCGTTACATCGACGTTCTGCCAGCGGTGCAGAATTCTGCACCGCTGTGCCCTTCGCACCGGTCACGGCATGGATTCTCAGGTCAAGCCCGAGAACGACGAACGCGCGGGAAGCGCCACATCTTCAGAGGTACCTGCTGACCCTCTCTTCCAGCCGCCGCACCAGTTCCGGATCCATGAACGCGTAGTTGTCCGGGATATCGAGGCAGATCACCCTGGCGCCTCTAAGGCTTGACCGGAATTTCTTCTGCAGCTTGGCGCGGTGCGCCTTCTCCATCACGAAGATGATGTCGGCCCAGGCGACCATCTCATGCGTCAGCGGGTTGTCGGCGTCGTGATTGGTGCCGGCCGATTCGACCTCGATGTCGCGGCGTTTGGAAAACACCTGCTCGGCGGTGGGGCTACGCAGGCGGTTCTGGCTGCAGACGAAGAGGACGCTCTTCAAGACCTGCCACTCTTGATTCGCCGCAGTTATTCATCCCACATATCTCGGATCGTCTTGGTCAGAGGTATGTACTGATCGAGAGTGAGTCCGTTTAGGTCGAATTCTATCGAATCGTCTTTTGCGACCGCCCTCAAATTTATCCCAACATAGGTCATGAAGTTGCGCACAACATCAAACTCGCTCAAGCCCGATGTTTTATGCTTTTTCGATTTTTGGTTCCTTGCGAACACGATCACTGCTTCATAGAGATCGGGATACTCACGGGACTTCGAAATCTCGGTCAATCCAAACTCAAAAACGTCATCCGTGTTTAAAGTTCGCAGCGTCTCATGGATCAGGAACTTCATTGCACGTCCCATTGGATGCGTGGCATTCGGCTAGGCAATCCGAATATCTAGCATCATCGTACAGACTGACAAATCCGTTGGCCGCTGCTCTACCGCGCCAGATCCGCCACCACCGCATCCAGCACGATCATGCCGGCGGTCGTGGCACGCAGGCGAGCGTTGCCGACCGGCGCCACCAGTCCCTCCTCCTGCAGCACCGAGAGCCGCGCGCTCGAAAGACCGCGCCCGGCGAGCGCCTCGTAGCGCTGCAGGTCGATGCCTTCGGCGAGCCTTAGGCCCATCAGCAGGAACTCGTCCGCCTCTTCGGAACGCGTCAAAATCTCGCCGCCGGTGACGCCGTGCCCTCTGGCCTCGACCAGATTGGCCCAGGTCTCCGGCATTCTTTCCGCTATCGTCACCGTGCGGCGGCCGTTCTCGACGAAGCGGCCATGCGCGCCCGGCCCGACGCCGACATATTCGCCGTAGCGCCAATAGGTCAGGTTGTGCCGGCTCTCGGCGCCGGGTTGGGCGTGGTTGGAAATCTCGTAGGCCGGCAGGCCATGCGCCGCCGTCACCTCCTGCGTCAGCGCGTAGAGGTCGGCGGCATGGTCGTTGTCGGGCAGCGTGAATTTCCGCGCCGCGTAAAGCGCGTGGAAGGGCGTGCCCTCCTCGATGGTGAGCTGATAGAGCGAAAGATGATCGACGGCATAGCCGATCGCCTGCTCCAGCTCCGCCTCCCACGCCTCCGGCGTCTGGCCGGGCCGCGCGTAGATCAGGTCGAAGGACAGACGCGGAAAGATCTCGCGCGCCAAGCCGATGGCGTGCAGCGCCTCCTCGACATTGTGCAGCCGGCCGAGGAAGCGCAGATCCTTGTCGTTCAGCGCCTGCACGCCGAGCGAGACGCGGTTGACGCCGGCGGCGCGGTAGCCGCGGAAACGCTCGGCCTCGACCGAGGACGGGTTGGCCTCCAGTGTCACCTCGATGCCGGCTGGCATCGTCCAGTTCTTCGCCACCGCCTCCAGGACTGCGCCCACCGTTTCCGGCTTCATCAGCGACGGCGTGCCGCCGCCGAGGAAGATGCTGGTCACCTCGCGCGGCCCGGTGCGGTCGCGCATGGTCGCAAGCTCCGTCTCGAAGGCGCGGGCAAAACGCTCCTGGTCGACCGGCTGGTGGCGGACATGGCTGTTGAAGTCGCAATAAGGGCACTTGGCCGCGCAGAACGGCCAGTGGATGTAAACGCCGAAGCCGGGGCTCCGGTCGAGCGGTATGGTGACCGCGCTCATGCCGATCCTGGTCGCGCCAGATCCAGACGTGCCAAATCCAGGCGCGCTTGCGCGAATTTCTGGAAGGCGCGGGCGCGGTGCGACAGCGCCGTGGCCTGGCCGGGCTTCCAGCCATGCTTTTCTTCCGCGCTCATCTCGCCGAAAGTCTTGTCGAAACCGTTGGGCAGGAACACCGGATCGTAGCCGAAGCCGAGCGTGCCGCGCGGCGGCCACACGAGCGTGCCTTCCGCTTCGCCGCGATAATATTCGGCTTCGCCGTCCGGAAATGCCAGGCAGATGACGGCGACGAAGCGGCCGGTGCGCTGGACGGGCTCGGTCGCGCGGGCTTCCTGCAGTGCCGTTTCCGTCTTTTGCATGGCCATGCCGAAATCCCTGCTGCCATCGGGCTTCTCGGCCCAGTTGGCGGTGTAGACCCCCGGCGCGCCGTCGAGCGCGTCGACGCAGAGGCCTGAATCGTCCGACAGCGCCGGCAGGCCGGTGGCCTTGGCGGCTGCGTATGCCTTGATATAGGCGTTCTCCTCGAAGGTGGTGCCGGTCTCGTCGGGCTCGGGCAGGCCGTATTCCTTGGCCGATTTCGCCTCGAAGCCGAACGGCGCCATCAGGTCGGCGAATTCGCGCAGCTTGCCTTCATTATGGCTGGCGACGACGATCTTCTGTCCATTCAGGGAATGCATCAAAGACCCCAGATCCTTGGCTCGGCGAACTCGATCGAATTGCCCGACGGGTCGCGGATATAGATCGAATGCCCGCCCTGCGGCCACTCGAAATCGCTTTCGATGGCGATGTTCCTGGCCGCGAGATGCTTGCGCCATGCGGCGATCTCATCGGCGGTCGCGGCGAAGCAGAGGTGCCCTTCGCCGGCCGTGCCGTGCGGCGGCACCTTCAGCCTGGCGTCGGGCGCCGGCGGGATCTTCGTCGCCTCCGCGTTGAAGAGAAGCAATACGCCGTTGCCGCAGCGGAAAAAGACGTGGCGGCCTTCGATCTTGCCCAAGGCTTCGAGGCCGATGATGTCGCGGTAGAAGGCTTCGGCGGCATTGAGATCCGTCACATAGAGCGCCGATTCCAAAATTGCCGAGGGAGTCACGAGGCACCCCCCTCTGGCCTGCCGGCCATCTCCCCCGCAAGGGGGGAGATCAGCAGCTTCGGCGCCGCCGCAAACCTTTCAGCGTTGGAGATTGGCGAAGGCCGAGACAACACCTGATCTCCCCCCCTGCGGGCAGGGGAATCGCATATGGCGTTTTTTGGGTTGAGTTTAGGCTGAGAAAGGATTCTTTGGAGAGGCAGTTGAGCGAAGGAGCGACTGCCATTTCCTGCCTTGAGAGCTACTTTGGCGCGGTGCCTGATCCCCGCGCGCCCAACGCCACGCACCGGCTTGGCGACCTGATCGTGATGATGATCGCGGCAAGCCTGTGCGGTGCCAGTAATGCGACGGAATTTGCCTTGTTCGCACAGGAGCGCAAGCAAGCGCTGTCGCGGCTGATCGACTATGACGCAGCTCCCAGCCACGACACTTTCTCGCGGCTGCTGCGCCTGCTCGACCCGGAGGCCTTCGGTCGCGCTTTTGCCGCCTTTGCCGCCGCTTTCGCCCGAGCCAGCCGAGAGACGCCCGAGGTGGTATCGCTTGACGGCAAGGCTTTGCGGCGGGCCTACGAGAAGGGCTTGGCAGCCAGTCCGCCGTTGACGGTGTCGGCCTTCGCAGCCGAGACCCGGCTGTGCCTGGCGGCAGTCTCGCCGAGTGATGGTGAGAACGAAGTCGAGGCCGCGCTCAAAGTCGTCGAACTCATTGATCTTACGGGCAGATTGGTCACCGCCGACGCGCTCCACTGTCATACCCAATGGCTGCGGCCATTACCCAAAGAGGTGGCGATTACCTGCTTGCGCTGAAGGGCAACCGGCGTCATTGGCTGCGCCGTGCCAACTTGAAACTGGCCGACGCGACCCCTTCCATTGCCGAGCGGACCGAGACCAGCCACGGCCGCAACGAATGGCGGCAAGCCGAGATCGTGGCGGCGGCCGAGCCGCTGATGCCTGGTCACCTGGCCTTCATCCGCATCACCAGCCGACGCGATCAGGCCAAGCCGTTGATGCGCCTGTTCATGGCCTCCACGCTCATGTCGCCTCAGCAGGCGCTCGACCTCACTAGAGCTCATTGGCAGATCGAGAACGGCCTGCATTGGATGCTCGATGTCCATCTTGATGAGGATCTCAGCCGGGCCCGCAAGGACAATGCTCCCGCCAACACAGCCCTTCTCAATCGCCTCGCTAGAAACATCCTTCAGGCCGCCGATGCTGCCAAAGTCCCCATCAGCCATCGCATCAAGAAATGCGCCTGGAACGACGACTATCTCATCAATGCAATCACTCATATGCGATAGCCCTGCCCCTGCGGGGGAGATGGCCGGCAGGCCAGAGGGGGGTGTGAAGGATCGCCGACCTCATCTCATTCAACGTCAGGCCACCGCCATCTGCTGCAAGCTCACCAACCGCTGGATCCCCTTCTTCGCCAGCCCCATCAGCGCCGCGAACTGCTCCTCGGAAAACGGCTCGCCTTCCGCCGTACCCTGGATCTCGACGATGCCGCCCTTGCCCGTCATGACGAAATTGGCGTCGGTGCCGGCCGAGGAATCCTCGAGGTAATCGAGATCGATGACCGGCTGGCCGTCATGGATGCCGCAGGAAATCGCCGCGACATGGTCCTTCAGCACCTTGGAGACGCTCACCATCTGGCGCGCTTCCATCCAGCGCAGGCAATCGTAGAGCGCCACCCAGCCGCCGGTGATCGAGGCGGTGCGGGTGCCGCCATCGGCCTGGATGACGTCGCAATCGACGGTGATCTGCTGCTCGCCCAGCGCCTGCAGGTCGACCACGGCGCGCAAGCTCCGGCCGATCAGCCGCTGGATCTCCAGCGTGCGGCCGCCCTGCTTGCCGGCGGAGGCCTCGCGCCGCATGCGCTCGCCGGTCGAGCGCGGCAGCATGCCGTATTCGGCCGTCACCCAGCCCTTGCCGGAATTGCGCATCCAGGACGGCACTTTTTCCTCCAGGCTTGCCGTGCACAAGACATGCGTGTCGCCGAACTTCACCAGGCAAGAGCCTTCGGCATGCTTGGAGACGCCACGCTCGAAGGAGATGGCGCGCATTTCGTCGGCTTGGCGTTTGGAGGGGCGCATTCGGCCTTCTTTCTTGTCGTTTTGCGGAATCGTGGCCGGCTTGTAGACGCATGCGGGGCAAGTCGCAAAGGAAAAGGACGCCGCGCAGGAAAACGGGCCGGGCGGCCGCAAACGCGGCGCCGTGACCGCAAACGCGGCACCGGGTTGCGCCGCTGTGGCTTAAGTCTATATCTTTCGGAAGGAGGTTTCTCGCCGGAATGAACAAACCAGTCGATCCGACGTCGCAGTCGCCGGTACTTCAATCACTCGACATGCGCTCGCGCGATATCTTCCGGCGGATTGTCGATTCCTATCTGCGCGACGGCGAGCCGGTCGGCTCGCGCAGCCTGTCGCGCATCCTGCCCTCCTCGCTGTCGCCCGCCACCATCCGCAACGTGATGAGCGATCTCGAGCATCTGGGGCTGATCTACGCGCCGCATATTTCCGCCGGGCGGCTGCCGACCCAGACCGGCCTGCGCTTTTTCGTCGACGCCTTCATGGAGCTCGGCGACCTTTCCGACGACGAGCGCCGCGTCATCGAGGCGCAGGTGCGCGCCTCCGGCTCTGGCGCGACGCTGGAGCATATGCTGACCGAGGCCAGCCAGATGCTGTCCGGCATGTCGCGGGGCGCCGGCCTCGTGCTCGCCTCCAAGAACGAAGTGGCGCTGAAGCACATCGAATTCATCCAGCTCGAGCCAACCAAGGCGCTTGCCGTGCTGGTGTCGCAGAACGGCGATGTCGAGAACCGCGTCGTCGACCTGCCGGCCGGCATCACCGTCTCGCAGCTGCACGAGGCCTCGAACTTCCTCAACGCCCATATCAGGGGCCGCACGCTTGCCGAGGCGCGCATCGAGATCGCCCGTATCAAGGACGAGACCAGAACGGCGCTCGACACGCTGTCGCAGGATCTGGTCGAGAAGGGGCTGGCGGTCTGGGCCGGCGCCGAGAGCGGCCTGCCGGCGCGCCTCATCGTGCGCGGCCGCGCCAACCTCCTGGAAAACGTCACCGCCCAGGCCGATCTCGAGCTCCTGCGTCATCTGTTCGAGGATCTGGAGACACAGGACGGGCTGCTGCAGCTGCTCGACCTCGCCGAGGAAGGACCTGGCGTGCGCATCTTCATCGGCTCGGAGAACAAGCTGTTTTCGCTGTCCGGCTCGTCGCTGGTCGTTGCGCCCTATCGCGACAAGGACGCCCGCGTTATCGGCGCGCTTGGCGTCATCGGCCCGACCCGCCTGAACTACGCCCGCATCGTGCCGATGGTCGATTACACCGCGCAGCTGATTTCACGAATGCTGCGCTAGGTGTATCGGTATACAGGTGATGTCGGCCCGACCTGAATCTCGACACACACCTGAGGGCGCAAAGGAGAAAAACATGGCGCTGGAATCGCTCAAGGCCCAGATCAGCCTGCTGCTTGAGGAGATGGTGAACCAGCCCGGGGACGAGCACGAGATCCAGGAGCAGCTGCGCGAGAAATTGCGGGAGTTGCGCGCAATGGGTATGCCCTTGCCGGCTGACCTCGTCGAGTTGGAAAAGCGCCTCGACGACGATCTGGATGCCGAAGAGGCCTGAGCCCGAGGCCCGTCAAATCCGCGTGCGCAAGCTTCTCTTTTCGATCGTTTGCCCAATATGTCCTTGCTCTGGGCGCCTGATCGATTGAGGCGCGCTGGCAGACGACGGAGGACAGCCATGATGCGGATCGCCGGCCTTGCGGGCCTTGCGCTGGTCTTTGCCACCGGCGCCTTTGCGCAGCAGGCCGATCAACCCCTGCTCAGCGGTGAAAAGGCCTTCGGCGATTGGAAGGCCGACCGCCCGGGCGTGCGCCGGCTGCTGAAACCTGAGGATTTGCCGAAACCCGATGTGACGGAGTCCGCCTCGAACGGCGGCGGCGTCACCGATCGCCCCGAAGGTGCCAAGCCGAAACTTCCGCCCGGCTTCTCCGCCGAGCTGGTCGCTTCCGGTATCGACAGTCCGCGCGTCGTGCGCGTGGCGCCGAACGGCGACCTCTTCGTCGCCGACAGCCGGGCGAACCAGGTCCGCGTCTATCGCCTTGCGGAAGGCGGCGCGAAGCCCGCGCAAAAATCGGTCTTCGCCAAGGGCCTGGCCCGGCCTTACGGCATCGCCTTCTATCCGCCGGGCGACAAGCCGCAATGGGTCTATGTCGCCAACAGCAACAGCGTCGTCCGCTTTGCCTATCGCGACGGCGACCTCGAGGCGTCCGGCAAGCCGGAGACCATCGTCGCAAAGATCCCCGCCAGTCATCACTGGACGCGCGACATCGCCTTCTCGCCCGACGGCAAGACGCTCTATCTGTCGATTGGTTCGGGCTCCAACATCGCCGAGGACATGGGCGCAAAGCCGAAGGGCGGTGTCGAGGCGTGGGCGAAATCGCAGCCGCTGGGCGAGGCCTGGGGTCCTGAACAGGGCCGCGCCGACGTGCTGGCCTTCGATCCCGACGGCAACAACCGCAGGACCGTCGCCACCGGCCTGCGCAACTGCTCCGGCATGACTGTGCAGCCGGCGACGGGCGCGCTCTGGTGCGTCGTCAACGAGAGCGACGAGCTTGGCGACAACATCCCCTTCGAATACGCGACCGCCGTGAAGGAGGGGGCCTTCTATGGCTGGCCCTGGTATTACATCGGTGACAACGAGGACCCGCGCCACAAGGGCGCGCGCCCCGACCTCGCCGGCAAGGTCACGGTTCCGGATGTGCTGATGCAGGCGCATTCGGCGCCGCTCAACATCGCCTTCTACGACGGCGGCAATTTCCCGGCTGACTACAAGGGCGATGCCTTCGTCGCGCTGCACGGCTCGTGGAACCGCAACGTCCGCACCGGCTACAAGGTGGTGCGGCTGAGATTCAAGGACGGCAAGCCGACCGGCGAATACGAGGACTTCGCCACCGGCTTCGTCATTTCCGACGACGCGGTCTGGGGGCGGCCGGTCGGTGTCGCCGTAGCCAGGGACGGCGCGCTGATCCTCACCGAGGATGGCAACGGCACGATCTGGCGCATTACGCATGGCGGGTAGGTCCCCGACCTCGTCATTCCAGGGTCTGCGCGCGTCGCTCCGCTCCTTGCTCCGCCCTAGAATGACGACAGGACTGATCGTTTCGGCCAATCTCCAAGGTATGCGGCCTCCCACAAAGGAACCAACTCCCGGTCGAACTGGCGCAACGAATCCCATTGTGAGGGAATTACCCTCGAACTGGCATCATGATAAAAGCCTGGCTCTCGACAGCGGTCCCCGCAGGACTATACGCCAGGCCAGAACCATGACACTCACCGGATTCCTCGCTTACAGCGCCGCCCTCGGCGTCGCCGCCGCCATTCCCGGCCCGGGCGTCACGGCGCTTGTCGCCCGCGCGCTCGGCTCCGGCTTCCGTTCGTCGCTCGCCATGTCGTTCGGCCTGATGCTCGGCGACCTCACCTATCTCACCGCCGTGGTGCTCGGGCTTGCTTTCGTCGCCCAGACCTTCGGCATGGTTTTCCTCGCCATCAAATGGGCCGGCGTCGCCTATCTCGCCTTCCTCGCCTGGCGCTTCTGGACCAGCGGCATCACGCCCGAGACCGTCGAGGCGCGGAAGGCCAAGGGCGGTCTCGTGTCGAGCTTCATCGCCGGGCTGACGGTGACGCTCGGCAATCCCAAGACGATGATCTTCTATCTCGCCATCACGCCGACCATCGTCGACCTGAAGACGATCACGCTCGCCGACTACGCCATCCTTGCGATGCTCACCGTGGCGGTGCTGTTTGTGGTGCTGGTGCCTTACCTGGCGTTGGCCGCCAAGGCGCGCTGGTTCCTGAAATCGCCGCGCGCGCTGAAGGTTCTGAACCGCACCGCCGCCGGTTTCATGATGGGCGCGGCCGCGGCTATCGCGGCGAGGCAGTAGGCTCCAATCTCAACCCGTCCCGGATTCAGCCAAACCATTCCTGAAACCCGCCGCGGCGGAAAATGCTTTTCCGGTCGTGGGTGCTTTTGAGCAACCGCCCCACTCGGATATTTTCGGTCGCCGGCCTATCTTGCGCGTCTGAAAGCCCTATTCTGTTTTTGCCTATGCCATTGCCTTGGGAGCGAACCAATGAACAAGCCCGTCACCTCCGCGCGCGTGCCCGGCCGCGGCCGCGTCTTCAATTCGATCACGGAGACGATTGGCGACACGCCGCTGGTCAGGCTGGACAAGTTCGCCAGGGAGAGGGGCATCGTCGCCAATCTCATGGCCAAGCTCGAATTCTTCAACCCGATCGCTTCGGTCAAGGACCGCATCGGCGTCGCCATGATCGAGGCGCTGGAGGAGGCCGGCAAGATCGCGCCAGGCAAGACCACGCTGATCGAGCCGACCTCCGGCAACACCGGCATCGCGCTCGCCTTCGCCGCCGCCGCCAAGGGCTACAAGCTGATCCTCACCATGCCGGAGACCATGTCGGTCGAGCGCCGCAAGATGCTGGCGCTGCTCGGCGCGGAGCTGGTGCTGACCGAAGGCCCGAAAGGCATGAAGGGCGCCATCGCCAAGGCCGACGAGCTCGCCGCCACCCTGCCCAACGCCATCATCCCGCAGCAATTCGAGAATCCGGCCAATCCCGAAATCCACCGCCGCACCACGGCCGAGGAAATCTGGAACGACACCAATGGCGAAGTCGACATTTTCGTTTCCGCCATCGGCACCGGCGGCACCATCACCGGCGTCGGCCAGGTGCTGAAGAAGCGCAAGCCTTCGCTGCAGGTCGTGGCTGTCGAGCCGGAAGCCTCGCCGGTGCTGTCGGGCGGCCAGCCCGGTCCGCACAAGATCCAGGGCATCGGCGCCGGCTTCGCCCCGAAAATCCTTGACACGTCGATCTATGACGAGGTCGTCAGGGTTTCGAACGAGGATTCGGTCGCCAATGCGCGTCTCGTCGCCCGCCTCGAGGGCGTGCCGGTCGGCATCTCGTCGGGCGCAGCGCTCCAGGCGGCCATCGTCGTCGGCTCGCGGCCGGAGAACAAGGGCAAGAACCTCGTCGTCGTCATTCCCTCTTTCGCCGAGCGCTATCTCTCGACCATCCTGTTCGACGGGCTGGGGGCTTAGGGCGCGCAAAAGCCCCAGCGCCGAGATCCTTCGCGCCCCCCTCTGCCCTGCCGGGCATCTCCCCCACATGGGGGGAGATTAGCAGCTTCGGCGCCTGGTTCGATTTTACAACGTCGGAGATTGGCGAAAGCCGGCGTGGCGGCCAATCTCCCCCCTCGTGGGGGAGATGTCCGGCAGGACAGAGGGGGGCGCTGTCCCTCCGGCCTCAACAGATTGCCTAACCCCCAACAAGCTTCGCCTTCTCGCCCTGCAGGAAACGCCGCAGCGCCGGGTCGCGCTCGAGGCCGATCGCCCGGTCGTAGGACTGGGCCGCCTGCTTGATGTTGCCGAGCCTGGCCAACAGCCCGGCGCGGGCGGCCCAATAGGGCTGGTAGTCCTGCAGCCGCTTGTCCTCGCCAAGCACGTAAAGCGCCGCCAATCCAGCCGTCGCGCCCTCGGTTTCGGCGATCGCCACCGCGCGGTTGATCGCCACCACCGGCGAGCCGGCCACGGCCTGCAGCGCTTCGTAAAGTTGGCGGATCGCCGTCCAGTCCGTGCCGCCGCCGCGCCGCCGCGCCGTATGGGCGGACTGCACGGCGGCCTCGAGCTGGTAGCGGCCGATGATGCTCCTTTGCGCGGCGCGCACCAGCAAGGCTTCCGCCTCGTCGATCAGGCCGTCGTCCCAGAGCGCGATATCCTGCTCGGCCAAAGGCACGAAATCGCCTTCCGGGCCGCGCCTCGCCGAGCGGCGCGCCTCGGCGAACAGCATCAGCGCCAGCAGCCCGAGCGCTTCCGGCTCGTCCGGCATCAGCGAGGCAACCAGCCGCCCGAGCCAGATGCCTTCGGTGGCGAGGTTGCGCCGCCGGCTGTCGGTGCCGGTCGGGTCCGACCAGCCTTCGGCGAAAGTGGCGTAGATCGCTTCCAGCACGGCGCCCAGCCGCTCGCCCAGCTCCGCCTGCTCCGGCACGCGGAACGGAATCCCGGTTTCGCGGATGCGCGCCTTGGCCCGCACCAGCCGCTGTCCCATCGTCGCCGGCGAAACCAGGAAGGCCGAGGCGATCGTCGCGGCGTCGAAACCGAGGATCGCCTGCAGGATCAGCGGCGCGCGCACGCTCGATTCGATCGCCGGATGGGCGCAGGCAAACATCAGCCGCAGCCGGTCGTCGGGCAGCTCCTCGCCGCGCATGCGCGCCTCCATTTCCTCGGCCATCAGCTGCAGATGATCGCGGGCCGCCTCGCCGGTCAGCCGCCGCCGCACCGCGTCTACGTCGCGCCGGCGTGCCACCGCGAGCAGCCAGGCTTCCGGCTCCGCCGGGACGCCGGTTCGCGGCCAGCGTTCGAGCGCGGCCGCGAAGGCGTCGGCCAGCGCGTCCTCGGCGCCGGCGACGTCGCGCGTGCGGGCCGCGAGCCAGGCGACCAGCTTGCCGTAGCTGCGCCGGGCGGCCGCCTCGGCCGCCGCCCGCGCGATCTCGGAGCGATCATCCATCACAGGGTTCGCTATGCGGCGGCTATGTACTCGGCCATTTCCCAGATCGGCCGCACCTCGACCGTGCCGCTGCTGGACGCGGGACAACGCGCGCCCCACTCGATGGCCGTGTCGATGTCGGCCGCCTCGATCATGTAGAAACCCGCCAACTGCTCCTTGGTGTCGGCATAGGGGCCGTCGAGCACGTTGGTCTTGCCGCCGGCCAGCCGCACCGCAGTGGCCGCCTGGGTCGGGCGCAGCCGCTCGCCGGCGATATAAGCGCCGGATTTCTTCAGCGCCTCGGTATAGGCGCCGTAGGCGGCGAGGGTCTGCTGGGTCTGCTCTTTTGGCGCATTCGCCATCGCGGTTTCGTCATTGTAGATCAAAAGCATGTATCGCATGGTCTTCTCCCGTTTTGTTGAAGGCCGCATCGTCGCGTGCCGACCTATGTCGTGCGGCCGCGGCCGATTTCGACAGGCGCCTCGAAAATCTTTTCGTCCCCAAAGCAAGCGAGCGCAAGCCGGCGCTTTTCGCCGCCACTCAACCGTTCGTCCAGACCATGATCCCGAAAAGTGGATTCCGGTTTTTGGAAAAGATCATGGTCAAGCAGAAAGGTCTGCAATTGCGGGTTGGCATTTGGCTCCTCCCGTTTAAACTCACGAGCTTCGCGCCGGGGAGGCGACGCGGCCGTTTCAGGAGGAGGAAACCATATGCTCGATTTCAGGACGAAATTTGTTGCCGCCGGCGCGCTGGCGCTGTCGCTTGGTCTCGGTGTCGCGACGGCCGGGGCGCAGGAATTCATCAATGTGCTCACCGGCGGAACGTCGGGCGTCTACTATCCGCTCGGGGTTGCCCTGTCGGAGATTTACGGCAAGGGCATCGAGGGCGCGCGCACCCAGGTTCAGGCGACCAAGGCATCGGTCGAGAATCTCAACCTGCTGCAGCAGGGCAAGGGCGAGATCGCCTTTGCGCTCGGCGATTCCGTCAAGATGGCCGCCGAAGGCAACACCGAGGCCGGCTTCCCGGGCAAGCTCGACAAGCTGCGCGGCATTGCCGCGATCTATCCCAATTACATCCAGATCGTCGCCAGCCAGGAATCCGGCATCAAGACGCTCGCCGACCTCAAGGGCAAGAGCCTGTCGGTCGGCGCGCCTGCCTCCGGCACCGAGCTCAACGCGCGCGCCATCTTCGCCGCCGCCGGTCTCAAATACGAGGATCTCGGGCGGGTCGAATATCTGCCCTTCGCCGAGTCGGTCGAGCTGATCAAGAACCGCCAGCTCGACGCCACCTTGCAGTCGGCCGGCCTCGGCGTCGCCTCCATCCGCGATCTCGCGACCTCGCTTCCCATCAACGTCGTCGCCGTGCCGGCCGAGGACGTCGCCAAGATCGGGGCGCCCTATCTTTCCGTGGTTATCCCGAAAGGCACCTATGAGGGCCAGACGGAAGATGTCGCGACCGCCGCGGTCGGCAATTTCCTCATTACCCGCGCCGACGTCTCCGACGAGACCGCCTACCAGATGACCAAGCTGCTGTTCGAACATCTCGACCAGCTGGCTGCCGCGCATGCCGCCGCCAAGGCGATCGATCCGGCCAAGGCGCTGGACGGTATGCCTGTGGCGCTGCATCCCGGCGCGGAGAAATATTACAGGGAAAAAGGATTGCTGAAGTAGGGGGGCCGCGCGGCAATCCGACATGTCTTCACCAAGCGCCCCCTCTCTTCCAATGCTCATCCTGGAGCGCATGGGATGAGCGATCCAGCGTCTGGAACGGCAGCCGACGGCAGCCCGCCCACTTTCCATCTCCCGGTCGCCGAAGAACAGGTCGAAGGCCTGCCGCCCGGTTTTGGCGAAGGCCTCGCCGGCAAGGCGGCCTTCCTGATTGCGGTCGCTTTTTCCGTCTTCCAGATCTACATCGCCGCCTATGGCAGCTTGCCCAGCCAGGTGGTGCGGGCCATGCATGTCGGCTTCCTGCTGCTGCTCGGTTTCGGCCTGATCGCCAACCTGCGCGCCAGGAGCACCGCGGCGAAGGCGGGCTTCTGGGTTCTCGGCCTGCTCGGCTTCGGCACCGGCCTCTACAACTGGGTCTTCTACGCCGACCTCATCCGCCGCTCCGGCTTCCTCACCACGCCGGACCTGATCGTCGGCACGTTGCTTGTGGTGCTCGTCTTCGAAGCCGCCAGGAGGCTGATGGGCCTGCCGCTGGCCGTCATCGCCTTCATCTTCCTCGCCTATTGCTTCGTCGGCAACCACCTGCCGCCGCCCTTCATCCATCGCGGCTATGATTTCGCGCAGCTGGTCGACACCTTCGCCTATGGCACCGAAGGCATATACGGAACGCCGGTCTATGTCTCGGCCGCCTACATTTTCATCTTCGTCGTCTTTGCCGCCTTCCTCGAACGGGCCGGCATGATCGCGCTGTTCAACGACTTCGCGCTCGGCCTCGTCGGCTCGTGGCGCGGCGGCCCGGCCCAGGTCTGCGTGCTGTCCTCCGCGCTGATGGGCACCATCTCCGGTTCGGGCGTCGCCAATGTCGTCGCCAGCGGCCAGTTCACCATCCCGCTGATGAAGCGCTTCGGCTTCCGCTCCGCCTTTGCCGGCGCGGTCGAGGCGACCTCCTCGATGGGCGGCCAGATCATGCCGCCGGTGATGGGAGCCGTCGCCTTCATCATGGCCGAGACGCTGAACATCCCTTACGCCGAGGTGGTCAAGGCGGCGGTCATCCCGGCGCTGCTCTATTTCGGCGCCTGCTTCTGGCAGGTGCATCTGGAGGCCGGCAAGGCCGGCCTGCACGGCATGGCCAAGGCGGAATTGCCCAATCCGTGGGAAGCGGTCAGGAAGCACTGGCCGCTGGTGCTGCCGCTCGCCGTGCTGGTCTATCTGCTGTTTGCCGGCTACACGCCGATCTTCGCCGGCACGATGGGGCTCGCGCTGACCATCGTGCTCATCCTCGGCACGCCGCTGGCAGCCTTGATCGGGCCGCTCGCCTTCCGCTTCGTCTTCTGGCTGGCGCTCGGGCTCGCCGCGGCGTCTTTCATGCGCTTCGGCGTCAATGTGCTCAGCCTCGTCATCGCGGCGCTCGTCATCGCCTGCTTCGCCTTCAGAGGCGGGCGCGAGACGCTGTGCATTTGCGTCGACTCGCTTGCCGAAGGAGCGAAGAACGCCCTGCCCGTCGGCATCGCCTGCGCCATCGTCGGCATCGTCATCGGCACGCTGACGCTCACTGGCATCGCTTCCACCTTCATCGGCTGGATCATCTCCATCGGCGAGAACAATCTGTTCCTGTCGCTGGTGTTGACCATGCTCACCTGCCTGGTTCTCGGCATGGGCATTCCGACCATCCCCAATTACATCATCACCTCCTCGCTCGCCGGCCCGGCGCTGCTGTCGCTCGGCGTGCCGCTGGTGGTCAGCCACATGTTCGTCTTCTATTTCGGCATCATGGCGGATCTCACCCCGCCGGTGGCGCTGGCCGCCTTTGCCGCAGCACCCATGGCCAAGGAAAGCGGCCTCAAGATCGGCATCCAGGCGACCAAGCTCGCCATCGCCGGCTTCGTCGTGCCGTTCATGGCTGTCTACACGCCGGCGCTGATGCTGCAGGACGCGGGCCCGATCGCGGCTTCGTTCGGCTATCCCGTCGAGGTCGCCTACATCGTCGTCAAGGCCTGCATGGGCATCGTGCTCTGGGGCGCCGCCGCCGTCGGCTTCCTCGCCCGCCGCATAGCTTGGTGGGAGCGTCTCGTCGCGTTCTGCGCCGGCCTGCTCCTGATGGCCGCATTGCCGCTCACCGACGAGACCGGCTGGGTGCTGGCGCTGGCGTGGATCGGCTGGCACTGCTGGCGCGCCCGCCGGCTGTCCACGGCCGGCACCGCATGAGCCTGTGTGTCCTCGCCGCCGGCAAGACGGTGGCGCTCGCCGTCGCCGCCTTCACGCTGTCCTGGACGCATTCGGTGGAGCGGACGCGCTGGCAGGAGGACTGGACGGTGACGTCGGCCGGGCTGCGGGTCGTTGAGGCGCGGGTCAAGGGCTCCGGCGCCGGCATGGAGCCGCCGGAGGACTCGGCATTGCGGAGCGGCTGGTGGGTCTATGCGCCACGGATCGGACCCCAGCCGCGCCTGGTGCTCGCGGCATCCGGCGCCACCGGGGAAGGCTGGACGCTGTGCACGGCCGCCGGCTGCCGGGAACTGGGCGAGATAGCCGGCGAACCCACCGTGCTCGAACCGTGCGCCGGCTCGAGCCAGCCACGGTAGCGCACGATCAGCCCGACGACCGGGTGCGATATCCCGACATGGAAGCGGAAGCGGCCGTCCTCGACGGTTTCGTACGCGTTCGACCGCGGGCAAAGCCACATCGGCAATGGCAGGCCGAGAAAGCTCCAGCGCCGCAGCACGAGCGACAGGCGGTCCTCGCCGGCCACCAGCGCCATGGCGAAGGTGAGGGGGCCGAAGCGCTCGCAAAGCAGCCGCTCCGAGCGGCCACGTCCGGCAAATTGCCGGCTCGAAAAACCGTGAGTTCCGAAAGTCCGCGTCCAGGTCTCGCCTTGCCCGTCGGTAACGAAACGCACCTTGACGGGGACATCGGCTGCGGCAGGCGGGAAGCCGGCCATGCGCGCGGCAAGCCGGCTAAGAATACCGCCGCCGCGCTCCACGCTCGCACTTCCTTCCGCCATAGCCGCTCCCTCATGCATGGCGCGGATTTCAGCGGGAAGGCTTTTCCACGCATCGCCGAGCAGGTCGGGATAGAGAGCCTTGCCCTTGTCGGTGTCGTCCCTGAAGCCGGTGTGGATCGTCTTGCCGGCAAACAGCGCTTCATAGTCCGCGAGCTCGACGTCGCGCACCGCCGCCCGGGCGCCTGGTGCTGGCATGCGGCCGTCGAGCGCCTTGCGGACGATCGCCTCGACCGCCATGGACGGGATCAGCGGGCCGTCATCGCCTTCGGCCAACAGGTGCCAGGACCGTTTGCTTGGTCTGCCCTCTGCATCCACGCAGTCGACCTCGACGAACATGCCGCCGCGATGCTCACCCCATGACAGCCGGTTGGTCGCCCAGCGCATCAGCGGCGCCAGCGGCGACAGCGATCGCGCCAGGCCGGCGCGGACCATCCAGGCCAAGCCGATCAGCGCGCGGTGCAGCACCTCGGGCACCGGCCCGGCGCCCATCCAGATCGTGCTCGCTTCCGGCCACAGCGCTTGCAGCGCGCGCAGGTCCGGCACGTCGACCAGCGAGAACAAGGTGTTCCTCACCGGCACGCGCCCGGGCGGCGCGATCGTGTACCGCATCTGCTCCGTGAGCGGGTAACCCTCGGCCGGCCTGCCGCCGCGCTGCAGCCGCACCGCCCGGCCGGCATAGCTCGCGATGGCGCGGATGACGTTCTCGCCGACGCCGGCGAAAGGCGACGGCGCGATGCCGCCACGGATAGTGTCGACGCGGGCCATGCCGGTCGAAAGACGCCGCACCACGGCGGCCGTCAGCACCGGGAAGCTCGATGCGCCGGACAGCACGACGACGCCGGCCGCCCTGGCTGCCGTGTCGAAAGCGGATACCCCGGCGACGAAGTCCGAACCGTCGGCGAGGTCGAGATAGTGGATGCGCGCGGCGATGCAAGCCTCGGTCAGCCGGTAGCGCCCCTCGCCATAGGCCTGGAACGGACCGCTGGCGTCGACGACGATGTCGGGCAGCATGCCGGCGAGTTGCGCGCCAAGCTCGCCGTCGCGGTCGAACGTCGCCGGCACCAGTCTCGCCTTGGTCGGGCCTCGCTCTTTGCAATACGCCTCGGCCTTGGCGAGCGACCGGCCGGCGATGATCAGCTCGAGGCGAGGCTCGTCCTCCAGGAGTTGGACGATGCGTCCGCCGAAGGTGCCGTAGCCGCCGACGATGAGAAGCTTCATACCATGCCCCCAAGCCAATCGCCGTCAGCCGATCAACCGCTCCCGCAACTCGGCCGAAGGAATGTCGCAACTGTCCTTGCGGCCGAACAGCGCGTAGCGGTTCTTGGCGACGCGGTCGTAGAGCCAGTCGCGCAGCGGCCGCGGCAGGATGAGCAGCGTCTTCGCAATGCGCCATGGCCAGCCAAGCGCGGCCATGACCGCGACGAAACTGTCGAGCTTCGTAAAGGCCGCGCCGTCGATGATGGCGAGGTTGCTGTCATAGTCGTCGGTCGGCAGGCCGTGCTGGCGAAACAGCGCCTCGCCGAGCGGCGATTGCGCCGTGGCAAAGCGGAAGCGTTTTTTCCGGTCGAGCTTGAGGATGAGCTGGGCGAAGCCCGAGCAGAACACGCAGACGCCGTCGAAGACGATCAGCGGCTGGCTGGCGTCATAGGCCTGGCGCGGGAAGGTGGGACGTTCGGGCAGGTCGGTCATGGCGGCCTCGGCTGCTTGTGACCCCCTTACGCTATACTAAGGGGGCACTAAGCCAGGGGAGACACTAAGCCAGCCGGCGGCGGCGTCAAAGTCGCGGCGTTGTCGCACGCCATGTGGCGGCGAGCGCAAGGCGTTCGGCGCGATAGGTGGTGGTGCGCTGGTCGGCGGCCGGCCGGCAGATGCGACTGTGGTGGGCGCGTTCGCGGGTCATGATCAGTTCGCGCTGACGCCCAGCGAATTGCCGCGGCGCGCGCAGGCAGGGCCCGGGCCGCGCATGTAATAGCGCTCCGGCCGATAGGTCGGCGCGACGAATTCGCGAATGGCGGCGGCGTAGCCGGCGATGTGGTTCCAGAAGTTCATTTTACTGTCCCTGTCCCGCTTTCGGATGTCCGTCCGAATTGTTCGAGAGCATAGCGTCGAGGCGTGAATAGTCGGTGAACGTGATGTTAATTTCTGGTCCGAAACACGTTGCATCGTGGCTGGATTGCGGCTGATTCGCGGTCTTTCGGTGCCTTTCGTCGCCTTTCCAGGCCGTGTGACTTTTGCATCACATATGTTTCGTTCCGATGTCGCTTGCGCGCGCTTCTGTTTCACGTTCGGGTGGCGCCGGGAAATATCATTGCTTGCCGCAAAGCGGCACCGGCCAGGTTCCCTCTCGGAACCCGAGCAAGCCTCCGCCCGTTGCGGTAAAGTTGCATCGCAGAAGTTCGCCGCAGGAGTTTCGCCATGGCGCCACGCCCGGCCTGGAAGGGCTATCTCAAACTGTCGCTGGTCACCTGCGCCATCGAGCTGACCAACGTCGTGACCCATGCCGAGAAAGTCTCTTTCCGCATCCTCAACCGCAAGACCGGCAACACCGTCAAACGCATCTATGTCGATGCCGGGACCGGCAAGCCGCTTGAAGAGGGCGACGAGATCAAGGGCTATGAGGTGAGCGACGGCGATTTCGTCCATATCGAGGAGGACGAGATCGAGGCGGTGCAGATCGAATCCTCGCACACGATGAGCCTCGACGGCTTCGTCGAGAAATCCTCGATCGAGCAGATCTACCTCGACACGCCCTATTATGTCTCACCGGCCGACAAGGTCTCGGAAGAAGCCTTTGCCGTCATCCGGGACGCCATGGCGGCCCGGAAGATGGCTGGCCTGGCGCGCATCGTGCTTTATCAGCGAGAGCGCCCGGTGGTAATCGAGCCGCTCGGCAAGGGCATGGTGCTGACCACCTTGCGCTATGACGACACGGTGCGCCGACCGGCGACGGTGTTCGAGGACATCGCGGCGGCGAAGACCGACAAGGAAATGATCGACCTCGCCCAGCACATCATCGACGGCAAGAAGACGAAGTTCGATCCGTCGAAATTCGACGACCGCTACGAGGATGCGCTGCTCGAGCTGATCCGCGCCAAGAAGGCGGGCAAGAAGGCCCCCAAGGCCAAGGCGCCGCCGAAGCCGTCCAATGTGGTCAACCTGTTCGATGCGTTGAAGAAGAGCCTCAACACGGAAGGCGGCGGCAAAGCGGGCAAGTCTTCAAAGACTTCGGCGCGGCGGCCGAAAGCCAAAGCGTCCGCGCCAAAACGCAAATCCGCATAGGAGGATGGCGGCATGGCCGGCCTCGAGCAATATCACGCCAAGCGCGACTTCAGGAAGACCGCCGAGCCGGCCGGCAAGGTCGGCAGGCAAAAGCAAGGCGGAGGCATCTTCGTCGTCCAGAAGCATGCCGCGACGCGGCTCCACTATGATTTCCGGCTGGAGCATGACGGCGTGCTGTGGAGCTGGGCGGTGACGCGCGGCCCGAGCCTCGATCCGCATGAGAAGCGGCTGGCCGTGCATGTCGAGGATCATCCGATCGACTACGCGTCCTTCGAAGGCACCATTCCGAAGGGCCAATATGGCGGCGGTTCGGTCATCGTCTGGGACGAAGGCAAGTGGATGCCGGATGGCGATCCGGCCAAGGGCATGAAGAAGGGCCATATCGACTTCGAGCTCGAGGGCCACAAGCTCAACGGACGCTGGCATCTGGTCAGGCTGCGGCCCCGCCCAGGCGAGAAGCGCGATAACTGGCTGCTGATCAAATCCGACGATGCCGCCGCCCGGCCCGGCGAGGATGTTCTCGAGGAAGAACCGAAATCGGTGAAGTCGGGCCTGACCATCGAGGAGGTGGGCGAAGGCAAGGCCGCCAGGGGCGAGAAGCCGAAAGTCTGGCAATCCAACAGGCCGGCTGCCTCCAAGACCAAGGCCGGGCCTGGCAAGCGTCTCGACTTCATCGAGCCGCAGCTGGCGACGCTGGAAAGGGATGCGCCCGCCGGCGAAGACTGGCTGCACGAGGTGAAATTCGACGGTTACCGCATGCAGGCGCAGATCGCCGGCAGCGAGGTCAGGCTGCTCACCCGCGCCGGCCTCGACTGGACGGAAAAGTTCGACGGTCCGGTCACAGGTGCACTGGCGGGGCTGAAATGCCGCGACGCCATCATCGACGGCGAGATCGTGGTGTTGGCCGACAGCGGCGTGTCGTCCTTCCCCTTGCTGCAGGCGGATCTGTCGGCGCGACGCGCCGACCGCTTCGTCTACTATGTCTTCGACCTGATGCGGCTCGACGGCAAGGACCTGCGCCGCGAACCCTTGGTCGAACGCAAGCAGGCGCTCGCCGAACTGCTCGGCGACCAGCCCGACCATTCGGGGCTACGCTTCAGCGACCATTTCCACGAGCCGGGCAAGGTCATGCTGCAGCATGTCTGCCGCATGGGCCTGGAAGGCGTCGTGTCGAAACGCGCCGACGCGCCCTACCGCAGCGGGCGGGGGCTCTCCTGGATCAAGTCCAAATGCACGCTGCGCCAGGAATTCGTCATCGGCGGCTATCTGCCCTCGGACAAGACCGGACGCGGCCTGCGCTCGCTGCTGGTCGGGTTCAACGAAGGCGGCAAGCTGCACTATGCCGGCCGTGTCGGCACCGGCTTTTCCGGCAAGGTGATGACTGATTTGAAGAAAAAGCTCGATGGCCTCAAGGCGAAGGGCTCGCCGTTCTCGGCCGCCGTGCCCAAGGGCAAGGGCCTCACCTTCGTCAAGCCGGAACTTGTCGGCGAGGTGGAGTTCCGCAGCTGGACATCCGACCGTATAATCCGCCACGCCTCGTTCCAGGGGCTTCGCGAGGACAAGCCGGCGGAGGAAGTCGTGCAGGAAAAGCCGAAAAAGGCCGAAACCGGAGCGAAGCCGGGTACAAAGACCGCGCCGAAAGCCTCGGCCGGAACGGTGAAGACCTCGATAAAGCTCTCGCATCCCGACAAGCTGCTATGGCCGGACGAGAAGGTGTCCAAGCGGGACCTGCTCGATCACTACGCGCTGGTCTGGCCGCGGATGGAGCAATTCGTCGTCAACCGGCCGCTGAGCCTGGTGCGCGCGCCGGACGGCATCGACGGCCAGCGCTTCTTCCAGAAGCACGCCTCGCCCGGCATGAGCGACAAGATCGCCAGGATGAAGGATCCGACTGACGGCGAGGAGATCCTGTTCATCAAGGATTTCGATGGGCTCGCCGCGCTTGTCCAATACGGCGTGGTCGAGGTCCATATCTGGGGCTGCACTCTCGACGCGCTGGAGAAGCCGGACCAGATCATCTTCGACCTCGATCCGGACGAAGGCGTCGATGTCGGCAAAGTGCGCGAGGCGGCGCTCGACATCCACAAGCAGCTCGACGAGCTGTCGCTGCCCAACCTGGTCAAGACCTCCGGCGGCAAGGGCTATCATGTGCTGGTGCCGCTGAAACCCTCGGCGGAGTGGGACGCGGTCAAGGATTTCGCCCATGATTTCGCCCGCGCGCTGGAGCAGGCCGCGCCCGACCGCTACACGGCGACGCTGTCGAAGAAGGCGCGCACCGGCAAGATCTTCGTCGACTATCTGCGCAACGGCAGGGGCTCGACCACGGTCGCGCCCTATTCCTCGCGCGCCAAGAAGGGCGCAACCGTGTCGATGCCGGTGACCTGGCCTGAGATCGAAAAGGGCTTGGCGCCGAATGCTTTCCCGCTGGGGGACGAGACGACGCTGAAGCAATTGAAGAAGGCGGATCCGTGGGCGGAGTTCTTCAAGCTGGGGAAGCCGCTGAAGCGGGGGTGATCGCGGGCAAGACGCAAAGTAGCCTATGCCGAGATCCTTCGCCCCCCCTCTCTGTCCTGCCGGACATCTCCCCCTCAAGGGGGGAGATTGGATGTCGTCTCGGCTTTCGCCAATCTCCAACGTTAGGAGAATGGCGGAGGGCCAGAACTGCCAATCTCCCCCCATGCGGGGGAGATGCCCGGCAGGGCAGAGAGGGGGGCCTCGCGCCGACATTGCACGTTATCGGCACAGGCTTTCAGTTATCGGCACCGGGGCTTCAAGACAAAAACACCCTCTCGAATTCCTGCCTGCCCGTCGGCGAGAACACCACGGCGCGGCTGTCCTTTTCGCGCCGGGCCCATTTCTCGGCGATGATCTTGTCGAGGATGGCGGCGCCCAGCGTGCCGGCGAGATGCGAGCGCCGCACGCTCCAGTCGAGGCAGGCGCGGCACACCGGCCGCCGCGCCTTGGCATGGGTCTCGATGCCGAGCGCGGAAAAATGCGAGACGCCGGATGACGAGATCCTGATCTCGTTGTCCTCGCGCAGCAAAACTTTCCTGTCGAAGAGCCGGTCGAGCATCGCTACCGCCTGCTCGCCGGCGAGGTGATCGTAACAAACGCGCGCCACTCGCATGGCCACGTCGCGCGGGCCGGGCCGCACACGCTTCGGGCCGACCGCCTCGGCGACGCCGATGATCGCCTCGATCATGCCGGCCACCTGCGCGCTGGCAAGGCCGTAATAGCGGTGGCGCCCCTGGCTGGCCAAGGTCAGCAGCCCGCCATCCATCAGCTTGGACAGATGCGAGGAAGCGGTGGGCAGCGATACGCCGGCCTCGAGCGCCAGTTCCGACGCCGTCAGCGCCGTGCCGCCCATCAACGCGTTCAGCATGTTGGCGCGGGCCGGATCGCCGACCAGGCTGGCGATGCGGGCGATGTCCGGTCCTTCACGCATGGTTCGATCCTTATCGAAGCATTCCCGTCAGGGAAGCATTATTCTGGGGTCATCTCAAGCAGCGCGGCAAACTCTCCTGACAGGAAGCTGCCTGGCACAATGACGCAAGCGATGTTTCGACCGGTATCGAACCCTCGTCGTCGAAAAACCAACCCGACGAGGACACCGACATGACCATCACCTGCTTCATCCGCTACGAGATCGATCCGTTCGGCAAGGCGGCGTTCGAGCAATATGCGCGCGCCTGGGGCCAGGCCATTCCGCGTTGCGGCGCCGACCTGATCGGCTATTACGCCCCGCACGAAGGCTCGGCCACCACGGCCTATGCCGCCTACAACATCGAGAGCCTCGCGGCCTATGAAGCCTATCGCGCGCGGCTTGCCGCCGACCCGGCCGGCAAGGCAAACTACGAATTCGCGCGGCGCGAGAAATTCATCCTCAAGGAGGACCGCGTCTTCCTGAAGCTGGTGTCCGGCCCGCATGGCCCGCGGCAGGTCTTTCGCACCGATGTGACGGTCAGGGAAGGGATGGAGGCATGATCGCAGTCATCTTCGAAGTGGAGCCGGCGGAAGGCAAGCGCGATGCCTATCTCGGCATCGCCGCGGAGCTTAAGCCCCTGCTCGACGGCATAGACGGTTTCATCTCGGTCGAGCGCTTCCAGAGCCTTGCCGATCCCAGGCGGGTGCTGTCGCTGTCCTTCTGGCGCGACGAGGAAGCGGTGAAAGCCTGGCGCAACACCGAGGAGCACCGGCAGGCGCAGAAGGCGGGGCGCGGCGGCATCTTTGCCGGCTACCGTTTGCGCATCGCCCATGTCGTGCGCGACTACGGGATGACCGAAAGGGCGGAGGCGCCAAGGGACAGCCGAGCGGTGAATGGGTGAACCGCGCCTTCCCTTATCCCCTTGCGGGAGAAGGGAAAACCTAATGCATGTCGCGCAAAAGTGTGCAGCGGTTTTGCGATCACGACATGCATGAAAACAAAGCCTTAAAGCGCGTCGCCTGGATCCACTTCAGCGCGACGCGCTTTAAGCGTTCCCGATCAGCACGCCCGCCCCGAACACCAGCGCGCCGCCCAGCACCACCTGGAAGGCGGCGCGCCAGAACGGGGTCTGCATGTAGCGGTTCTGGACGAAAGCGATCGCCCAGAGCTCGAAGAACACCACCACCGCCGCCACGGCGGTGGCCGTCCAGAAGTGCGGGATCAGATAGGGCAGCGCGTGGCCGAGGCCGCCCAGCGAAGTCATCAGGCCAACCGTCAGCCCGCGCTTGATCGGCGAGCCGCGCCCCGACAGCTTGCCGTCGTCGGAGGCGACCTCGGTGAAACCCATCGAAATGCCGGCGCCGATCGAGGCGGCGAGGCCGACCAGAAGCGTCTGCCAGGTGTCGTGCGTGGCGAATGCCGCGGCGAAGATCGGCGCCAGCGTCGACACCGAGCCGTCCATCAGCCCGGCCAGCCCGGGCTGCACATAGGTGAGGATGAACTGGCGCTGCTCGGCGCTCGCTTCCTCGACCTTGACCGTGCCCGGCACATGCTCCTGCTCCAATTCATGCGCCGAGCTCTCATGGCCCTGCTCGGCCACGGCGAGATCGTCGAGCAGCTTTCGCGTCGAGGCGTCGGTGGTGCGCTTGGCCGCCTCTACATAGAAGCGATAGGCCTGCCGCTCCATTTCCTCGGCTTGCCGCCGCACATGCTCGATGCCGAGCGGCTTCACCAGCCAGTCGGGCTTGCGCTCGAAATAGCCTTTCACATGCTCGCGCCGGATCAGCGGGATGCGCTCGCCGAAGCGCTTGCGGTAAAGCTCGATGAGCGAATCGCGATGACCATCCTCTTCCTCGGCCATCGCCTCGAACACTTTCGCCGATTGCGGAAAGTCCTGCGCCAGGCCATCGGCATAGGCGCGGTAGATGCGTCCGTCATCCTCCTCGGAAGAGATCGCCAGCGCCAGGATCTCCTGCTCCGACAGCGAATCGAACGAACGGCGGCCGAAGCCGAAAACACGGGAAAGCATGATGGGATCACTCTAGTTTAGAATTATTCTAAACTAGGATCTTGCTTGCCCAACGTCAATTGCGAACGGCACGGGCCGCGACGCCAATGGGTGATCCAGCGGAACCCGGCCCAACTCTTCATTATTGCCGAATGTTCGCCTATATAGCTTGCAACCACCGAAATTGAAGGAATCCCCGGCATGACGAACAAAAAGCCCCCGCACACATTCGATGCCAAACCGGTTCTCGATCTTATCGCCAGCATCGAGGCCGACCTGCAGCGCCTGAAGGGCCTCGTCGAAGAACAGCTCGAAAAATTCGACCCGGCCAACCCGCACAACAAGACGCCGGATGGCAAGCTGACCGAGGAAGGTGCCGAGTGCTGCTACCGCATGTTCGACGAAGGCAAGTCGCGCTACACGGTTTCCCAGCAGATGAAGATATCCTTCGCCGCCGCCACCCACCGCTTCAACTCCTGGCGCAAGCTCGGCGGCAGCAAAAGGACAAAGACGCTGCTGGGATGAGCGGTCGCCGACAGGGCGAAAGTCGGCGGGACAGCGCCCCCTCTGGCTTGCCGCCCATCTCCCCCGAGGGGAAAGATTAGCTGTTTCGGCGCCCCGCCCATTCTTGCGACCTAGGAGATTGGCGAAAGCCGGCGTGACGTCTGATCTCCCCTTGTGGAGGAGATGGCCGGCAGGCCAGAGGGGGGCGCGAAGGAACGCCAACTTCCAAAACTGCCAAACCAACCTTGTCTCCGTCACATTTTTTCGTTGGCGCGCCGGGATGATTTCCGTGCACCATGGCGGGACTCATCCTGCGAGGCCCTCCATGACCACCCTCCCCGGCATCTCCGACATCCGCGCCGCCGCGGCGCGGCTTTCCGGCTTGACCGTCGAAACGCCGCTGATCGAGTCGCCCGAGCTCAACAAGCGCTATGGCGCCCGCATCCTGTTCAAGCCCGAGACGCTGCAGCGCACCGGCTCCTTCAAGTTCCGCGGCGCCTACAACAAGCTGTCGAGCCTGAGCGAGGAGGAGCGCGGCCGCGGTGTCGTGGCCTTCTCTTCCGGCAACCATGCGCAAGGGGTGGCGGCCTCCGCCGCCATGTTCGGCGTCAAGGCTGTCATCGCCATGCCGGCCGATGCGCCGGCCATGAAGATCGGCAATGTCCGCAAGATGGGCGCCGAGGTGGTGCCGTTCGACCGCTTCAAGGATGACCGCATGGCCGTTGTCCGCCCCTATATCGAGAAGGGCATGGTGCTGGTGCCGCCCTTTGACGATCCGGCCATCATTGCCGGCCAGGGCACGATCGGCCTGGAGCTGATGAAGCAGGCGAAAGCGCTCGGCGCAGCGCTCGACGCCGTCGTCGTGCCTTGCGGCGGCGGCGGCCTGTCGAGCGGTATCTCCGTCGCGGTCAAGGACGCTTCGCCGCGAACCGCCGTCTGGGCGGTCGAGCCCGAGCATTTCGACGACACGCGCCGCTCGCTGGCCAAGGGCGAGCGGGTCGCGAACGATCCCGGCCATAGCTCGATCTGCGATGCGCTGCTGACCGCCGAGCCCGGCGCCATCACCTTCGAGATCAACCGCAGGAATCTCGCCGGCGGCATTGCCGTCTCCGAAGACGCGGTCAGACAGGCGATGCGCGACGCCATGGCCCATCTCAAGCTGGTGGTCGAGCCCGGCGGCTGCGTCGCGTTTGCCGCGCTCTCCTCCGGCGAGATCGACCTCGCCGGCAAATGCGTTGCCGTCGTGCTCTCCGGCGGCAATGTCGATCTCGTCACCTATGCCGGGATCATGGCCGCCGCATAAAGCGCCGCGCCGCGCTCATCCGCTCGCCAGCGCCTGTTCGAGATAGTCGCTGAAGGCGCGCGCCTTTTGCGAAGGGCGCCGTCCAGCCGGGAATACGACGTAAGCCGCTACAGGGTCGAGACGGTAGTCTGCCAGGAGTTCCACCAGTGCACCGGAGACAAGCTCCTCCGCGCACATCCATGTCGAGGCGATTGCGATGCCGAGGCCCGCGTTCGCGCAAGCGAGGACGCCTACGGTCGAACGGGTCCGCACGCGGGGATTGACGGGTTGGATCTCGGCGATGCCGTCCCGATGCGCGTTCCAGTTCTGCTCGTTCATGTCGCTGGGCCCGCTGATGAGATGGTGCCGGCTGAGCTCGGCGAGGGTCTTCGGAATACCGCGCCGGGCGAGGTAGGTGGGCGAGGCGACGAATAGCCGCCGGGCGGTGGCGAGCTTGCGCGCCACGAAGCTGGAATCCGGCTGTTCGCCAAGGCGAAGCGCCATGTCGGCGCCTTCCGCGATGAGGTTCTCGTAACGGTCGGACATCATGAGATCGATCTTCAGCAAGGGATGGTTGTCGAGGAAGGCAAGCAGCCGCGGCACTATCTGCCGCGCTCCGAAACCTTGCGACAGCGCCACGCGCAGTGTGCCGGACAGCCTGTCGGCGCTGCGGGCGGCGTTTTCCGCCTCTTCGACCCCGGCAAGCGCTTCTCGGGCGCGAGACAACAGAGCCTCGCCCGCGTCGGTAAGCGAGAGTTGGCGAGTGGTCCGGGTAAGCAGCTTGACGCCCAGCCGGTCCTCAAGCGCGGCCACTGTCCGCGAGACGGAAGGTTGCGACAGCCCGAACTCCCTGGCCACCTTGGAAAAACTGCCCGTCTCGACGGTGCGGACAAAGATCGCCAGTTGCTGAAATCGGTCATTCATACCAGAGACGTATATATCATATGAACCCGGCGGCGCTACCGGTCGCACGACGCATGATTTACCTCCTTAGCAACACGCCGCGTGGCGGCGATGAGCGAAGGAGAAAGATCATGAACGAGCTGAAGGACAAGGTAGCGATCGTGACCGGCGCGTCAAAGGGCATCGGTGCGGCGATAGCGCGTCGGTTTGCCGAGGCGGGCGCCGCCGTGATGGTCAATTACGCTTCGAGCAAGGAGGATGCGGACCGGGTGGTCGCAGACATCCTGCGCGAAGGTGGCAAGGCCGTGGCAGTCCAGGCGGATGTCAGCAACAGCGCCGACGTGAAGCGGCTCTTTGCCGAGACCAAGGCGACGTTCGGGACGCCCAGCATCCTCGTCAACAATGCCGGCGTGTACCGCTTCGGGCCGCTGGAGGACGTGACGGAAGCCGAGTTCCATCGTCAGTTCAACACCAATGTGCTGAGCACGATCCTGACGACACAGGAAGCGGCAAGGGCCTTTGACGGCCACGGCGGCAGCGTCATCAATCTCAGCACCATTTCGAGCACCAATCCGGTGCCGAACTCCGTCGTCTATTCAGCCTCCAAGAGCGCGGTGGATTCGATCACCAGGGCACTCGCCAACGAGTTGGCCACCCGCAGGATCCGCGTCAACGCGATCGCACCAGGCATGACGGAAACCGAAGGCCTCGCAGTCGTGGGCATCGATGACGAAACCGCCAAGAACATCGGAGCGACCTTGCCGATGGGCCGGGTGGGGCAGCCCGACGACATCGCGCGCGTCGCCGTCTTCCTGGCTTCCGACCAGTCAGCCTGGCTGACGGGTGAGCGCATCACTGCCTCCGGCGGCCAGCGTTAGCCGTTCGTCCGGAGTGAACTCGGCATCGATCTTGCAAAGTGTTGCGGCAATGGAATGGGCACGTCCGCCTGCCTCGACATCTTCATTGTTGTTCCGGAATGCAGCGGAGAACGCTCATCGCCGGCACCTCTTGCAGAAGGTCGGCATTCGAAGCCCTCACGACAGCGGACGTGCCCATCCCAACAAACGATGCCGGCTTGTCAGCTGGAGTGGACATCCGCGGTTCTGAGACCATTCGAACTGCGCGGCGACCGTCCCGTCACCCGGCTGAACACGCGAGAGAAAGCGGCGCCGCTCTGGTAGCCGACCTGCAAGGCCACGCTCTTGACCGGCTTACCCCTGGCAAGAAGCTGACGTGCGACCGTCATGCGCCAGACCGTCAGATAGTCGATAGGCGTCTGGCCGATGCGTGTCCGGAAATGCTCGGCGAACCGCGTGCGTGACATGCCGGCGATCCCAGCGAGATCTTCCAGGGTCCATGGCTTCCCGGGCGCATCGTGCATTGCCGTCAGCACCCTGGCAAGGCGCGGATCGCCGAGTCCGGCGAGCACGCCGGTCGCTACCCGGCCGCTGTCGGTGACGTGTCGCACGATCAGGATCAGGAGGTAGTCCAACAGCTGGTCGAGCGCCACCTGGCGGCCACTCAGTTCGGAGAATGCTTCCCCGATCAGCAGATCGCAGACCGGCGCCAGCGCGGGATGCGACGCGAGCGGCAGGACCACGAGTTCGGGCAGGCCCTGTCCGATCGGGTTGCCCTCGGCGCCGCCGAGCTCGACGGTCGCGCAAACGAGATCGGCGCCGCGGTCCGGATCAACCGTGAAACTGTGGACGCGGCCACGAGGAAAAAACAGGAGCGATGGCTCATCAAGCTGGAGGTCGACCTGGCCGGCCCGGGCGAGCGTGAGCACGCCTCCCTTGAGAAGGTGCAAGTGGCCATCATCGGTGAAGTGCCTCGTCTCACAAAGGTTACCGGTGAAGAAGGTCCGGGCTCTCGGCGTGACGTGGTCGAACAGGGCAGCGAAGGGATCCATTGGGACGATCGGCAACGTATTTGGCACCAACCATCACCTTTAATCCGACATACAGAGCAGTGCAAGCCCGCAATGTTACAGAAAAGGACCCCCCACATGCCCCGTATCGCTCCCATCGAAACTGCCCATGCCGATCCCGGCGTTAAGGCCACGTTGTCGGCCGTCAAGACCAAGATCGGCATGGTGCCGAACCTATTCTCGACTTTTGCGCGATCGCCCGCGGTGCTCAACGGCTATGTTGCCTTCTCCGATGCGCTCGGCAAAGGCGTGCTGACCGCCAAGCAGCGGGAGATCGTTGCGCTCGCCATTGGGCAGGCGAACGAGTGCGAGTACTGCCTCTCGGCGCACACGCTGATGGGCAAGGGCGCCGGCCTGTCGCCGGAAGGCATCCGCAGGGCCCGCGAGGGCAAGGCGGAAACCGCCATCGACGCCGTCATCGCATCGTTCGCGCGCCGCGTGCTTGAGAAGCGCGGGCAGGTCACGGACGCCGAAGTTGCCGCCGTGCGTTCGGCTGGTCTTGACGACGCCCGCATCATCGAGGTGATCGCGAACGTCGCGATCAACGTGCTGACCAACTACACCAACAACGTGGCGCTGACCGATATCGACTTTCCCAAGGTCGATGTCGCGCTGCGACCTGCCGCCTGATCCCGAAGGGCGTGGCGCTCGATCCTTGGGCGCCGCGCTCATCCGCCCCGCAATCACACGGTCCACGGCCTGTGCAGGCCCTCCTCAATAGCAGCGTGTCATGAATATTCGTTTCGTCACCAACACCGCTCAGGCCTTGCTCGACTATCTCGTCGCGCTGAGCCTGATTGCTATGCCGTTCCTCGTTGGGCTCCGCCATCCCGAACGCCACGGGATTGCAATCTTCGTCCTGCCCTGTTGGCTGCAGGTTGTCGTCGACCGCCTCGTCAGCGGTGTATTCATCGTTGTTCCGTTCGTGCTCGGCTTCCAGGGTCTCGAAGTCTGGTACTACTGGGCGAAAGTGAGATCCGGTCCGCGCTTGAGCCAGCCTGGGGATTGTGCCGGCCGAGGATCAACGAATGGCGGCGCAGCTTGAATCGGTGGCGGCCGACGTCCCGCCCGCAATCGGTTGCTATGTCCAGTGTCAATTTCCATAACTATAGCGGAGAACCCTCATGCCCCAACCAGAACATTTTGATTTTCTGATCCTCGGCAGCGGCCAGGGCGGCAAGGCGCTTGCCTGGCATCTGGGCCGATCCGGCCAGCGCGTCGCGGTCGTCGAGCGCCGCTGGGTAGGCGGCTCCTGTCCCGCGGTGGCCTGCATGCCCAGCAAGAATGAGGTGTGGAGCGCGCGGGTCGCCTACCTGTCCCACAACGCCGGCCAGTTCGGCACGTCGACCGGTCCCGTCTCGACCGACATGGCGAAGGTCCGCCGGCGCAAGCAGGAGATGGTCGATCGCGAGATCGCCTTCCACCTCGATGCCTATAAGACCAGCGGCGCGGAGCTGATCATGGGCAGCGGCCGCTTCGTTGGACAAAAGACGATCGAAGTTGCGCTGAACGACGGCGGCACGCGTGTGCTCACCGGCGACAAGGTCGTCATCAATGTCGGCACGCATGCGGCGATCCCCGGTATTCCCGGTCTCGAGCAAGCCCAGCCGCTCACCCATATCAGTGCCCTCGAGCTCGACATCCTGCCGCCGCATCTCATCGTGCTCGGCGGCGGCTATGTCGGGCTGGAACTGGCGCAGGCCTATCGCCGCTTCGGTAGCCGGGTGACGGTGATCGAAGCCGGGCCTCAGCTTATCGGCCGGGAGGACCGCGACGTCGCCGACGAGATGCGGAAACTTCTTGAGGACGAAGGCATCGAGTTCCTTGTCGGCACCGAGCCGCTGGGCGTGCATGGCCGCTCCGGCGAACAGGTCAGCGTGACCATACGCACGGCTTCGGGCGAGCGGACGATCGAGGGCAGCCATCTGCTCGCTGCCGTCGGGCGCGTCCCGAATACCGCCGGTATCGGCCTCGAAGAGGCCGGCGTGGCGCTGGATAGCCGTGGCTTTATCCGGGTCAACGAACGGCTGGAGACCGTCGCGCCCGATGTCTGGGCGCTCGGCGAATGCGCCGGCAGTCCGCAATTCACGCATGTCTCGGTCGACGATTTCCGCATCATCCGGGACAATCTGGCCGGCGGCCATCGCACGACGCGCGACCGGCTGGTGCCCTACACCATGTTCACCGATCCGCCGCTCGCCCGCGTCGGCTTGAGCGAGGGCGAAGCGCAGCGCCAGGGCGTCATCGTGCGCGTCGCCAATCTGCCGATGAGCGCCGTGCTGCGCACCGAAGCGACGGACGAAAAGCAGGGTTTTATGAAGGTGGTCGTGGCCGGCGATGACGACAATATCCTCGGCTTCACGATGATCGGCTCCGAGGCAGGCGAGGTGCTGGCGGCGGTGCAGACGGCGATGCTGGCGAACCTGCCTTATCCGAAGCTGCGCGACGCCGTCATCACGCATTTGACGATCGCGGAGGGACTTGGCCCCCTGCTGGCGAACGTGCCGCCGAGGTCCGGACAATAGGTTGGAAGCTTCATCCCGGGGAGCCACCGGAGAGACAAATGACGAGGAGGAAATTATCATGAAGGCAATCGTGGTGACGGACCAGGCCGCGGGAACGGCCGGGATGACGCTGGTGGAGCGGCCCGAGCCGCAGGCAGCGATAAACGACGTCGTGGTTCAGGTTCATGCTTCGGGATTCGTCCCGACCGAGCTGGCGTGGCCCTCGACCTGGACCGATCGCCGCGACCGTGACCGAACACCGTCGATCCCCGGCCACGAGCTGGCCGGCGTGGTCACCGCCCTGGGCTATGGCACGACAGGGCTGTCGGTGGGACAGCGGGTGTTCGGCCTCGCCGACTGGTATCGCGACGGCACCCTGGCGCAGTATATCGCCATCGAGGCACGCAACCTCGCGCCGCTGCCGGGCGACGTCGACTTCACGGTGGGCGCGAGCCTCCCGATCTCGGGCCTGACCGCCTGGCAGGGACTGTTCGAGCACGGCCGCCTTCGGGCCGGGCAGAGCGTGCTTGCGCACGGCGCGGCCGGCGCGGTCGGGTCGATGGTGACGCAACTCGCGCGAGAGGCCGGCGCCTACGTCATCGGCACCGGCCGCGCCGCCGACCGTCAGGCGGTGCTCGACTTTGGCGCGAGGGAGTTCATCGACCTCGACAACGACGCCCTGGAAGATGCCGGCAAAATCGATCTGGTGTTCGACGTCATCGGCGGCGACATCGGCAAGCGGTCCGCGGGCATGGTTCGGGACGGAGGAACGCTGGTGTCCGTCGTCGGGCCGGTAGAGGCGCGGCCCGCCGACGGCCTGGCGGTCGACTTCGTTGTCGAGTCCGATCGTGCCCAGCTGAGCGAGATCGTCCAGCGGGTGCGGGACGGACGTCTGCGGACGAACATCGGCAACGTCTCGACCCTCGACGATGCCGTCGCCGCCTTCAACCCCACCGAGCGGCGCAAGGGAAAGACGATCATCCGCGTTCGTCCGTGAGGACTTGGGGACGGCGAATGGTCTTTGCCGTCTTTGTGGATAGAACGTGCCATTCATCGATGTCCGGTTCTGGCCACAACAAGGCCGTTCGAGTCACTCTCGCTCGCCCCTTGCAATTGTCCTCCGCCCCCAATCCAGCTGCGGCGAGGGGCTTTCAAGTTGTCGCGCGGTTGGACCCGCTTTGGGGCCGAGAGAAGACTGGCGGGTTTCGGGCTGCGAATCTGCGAGAGCTGACATTCAGGTTAGGTCGGCATCGTTCGAGACATGACCCGACGCCGAAACATGGAAGCACGCGACGCAATCGAGTGCAGCCTTGCGGGTACCTCAATCGAGGAAAGGATTGGGCATTCACGCAGCCTCCTGAAATCACACGTCGCCGAGCAAGGCCGCACTCGTGCGCTGCTTGGCTTGCGGGTTGACGATATCGGCTTGTCCTTCGCCGCTCATCATCGCCCACAGGTTCTTGGCCGCATGCCAGCCGATGGCTTGAGTTCCTTCAGTCGTCCAGGCGGCGACATGCGGCGTGCACAAGACGTTGGGCCGCGAAAACAGCGGATCGTCGGTCTTCGGCGGCTCCTGGTCGAACACGTCGAGTGCTGCACCCGCGATTTGGCCATTGGCCAGCGCTGCTCGCAGGGCCGCGTAGTCGATCAGCGATCCGCGCCCGGTGTTAACGACAATGGCTGAGGGTTTCATCTTCGCAAACGCGGCGGCGTTCAGGATGTGATGGTTATCCGGGCTCGGCGTTGCGTGCAGCGTCAAGAAGTCGGATTGCTTCACCAGAGTGAAGAAGTCTACGAGTTCGATACCCGGAGGCGCTTCCTTAAGGAAGGGATCATAGGCCAGGATGCGAGCCTCCCAGCCCGACAGCCGTTGCGCCACGCCACGGCCGATGCGGCCGAGGCCGAGGATGCCGACGGTGGCGCCGCGCAGCGTAGCGCCATGTGTCAGGCCGCGCCACCCGCCACGCCGCATGAATTCGGGCGTCCACGTGCCGAGTTGCTTGGCAACAGCCAACATTAGGGCGACCGCGTGCTCGCTGACCGTAAAGATTTGAAAGTCGTTCGGCGTGCTGGAAACCAGAATGCCGTGCTCTGTTGCGGCGTCGATATCAATGCTGTCAACGCCAATGCCATATTTCGAGATATAGCGCAGATCCGGAAGCGCCTGTAAGACGCTCCGGGTGATGCGGGTGCCGCTTGCCCCCATCAAGGCGACACAGCCCTGTGCCTTGGCAATCAGCTCATCCTCGGTGAAGCGCTTGAACGGCATTTCCCAGAGCGCATTGCCGAAAATGACGTTGACCCCACGCTCGCGCAACCAGTCCAGCGAGGCGTCAGTCGGGTCGTAGCGTTCAAATGCGAGAACGCTGGGCAAGTCTTGAGCGCTCATGATGGTGCGATCTCCTCAGATACCTTCGAATTGTCCCGACGGAACAGTTCTTGTCGATTCAATCCGCGTCGCAGATGCGCTGGCAGGTATTGGACGGCTGCGCGCGCCTTGCCCCGCTTTGCCTTGGCAGCGGCTTGAGCGCTCAACCGCGATCGCTGGCAACGCATCTTCAGCATTCTTGTTTCCAGCACACAGCCCAAGCCTCGCACACGACCTTCCAAAAAAATAGTGCAGCATAGGTCCTGCATCTGATACGCGCCAGCAATGACGGCTTTTGGGAAACAGCTGCATCACCCGAAACGTCTGAACGGAGGCGCAAAGCAGCCATTGCCTAGCTCGGGGCCTGATCCGGCTTAGAACATGCCGTTCATCGATGTCCGGTTCTGACCACAACAAAGGACCGTCTCGACCCACTCCCGCTCGCCCCGCGTTGTCCTCCGCCCCTAATCCAGCGTCCGCCTGAACCGCACCAGGGCCACGCCGGCAAACAGCGCCACGAACACCACCAGCCAGCCGATCTCGGTCGCCACCGCCGGCAGTTGGGCGCCCTTCAGCATGACCGCGCGGGTGATGCGCAGAAAATGCGTCAGCGGGAAGATCTCGCCAAAAGTCTGCGCCCAGCCCGGCATGCCGCGATAGGGGAACATGAAGCCCGACAGCATGATCGAGGGCAGGAAGAAGAAGAAGGTGAGCTGCAGCGCCTGCATCTGCGTGCGGGCGATGGTGGAGATCGAATAGCCGAGCAGCACCAGCGACAGCACGAACACCAGCACCGCTGACAACAACAGAGAAAGCGAGCCGGTGAAGGGGATGGCAAACAGAAGCTTCGCCGCGGCCAGCACCACCACCACTTGCACCGCGCCCACCACCAGATAGGGCAGCACCTTGCCGAGCATGATCTCCAGCGGGCTCGACGGCATGGCCAGAAGGTTTTCCATCGTGCCGCGCTCGGTCTCGCGCGTCAGCGCGATCGAGGTCATCATCACCATCGTCATCTGCAGGATGACGCCGAGCAGGCCGGGCACGATGTTGTATTGCGAGATGCCCTCGGGATTGTAGCGCCGGTGCACGACGACATCGAGCTGGCCGCGCGCCGCCTCCTTGGCCGTCTCCTGCGTGCCCTGCGCCCTGAGCAGCCCCTGGCCGGCCACGGTGCTCAGCGTCGAGATCGCGCCGCTGGCCACCGCCGGATCGGTGGCGTCGGCCTCGATCAGGATCTGCGGATTGTCGCCGCGCTCCACCCGTCGGGCGAAATCGGCGGGAATGGTGACGACGAAGGAGACATCGCCGCGCGACATCAGGAATTCGGCCTCGTCCGCGCTTTGCGCGACATGGTCGAAGCGGTAGTAGCCCGTCGTCTGCAGCGCCGAGACCATGGCGCGCGTATAGGGATCGCTGCTGGTCGCCACAAGAGCTGCCGGCAGGCTCTTCGGGTCGTTGTTGATCGCATAGCCGAACAGCACCAGCTGGATCAGCGGCACGCCCAGCATCATGGCGAAGGTGATGCGGTCGCGCCGCATCTGGATGAATTCCTTGATCAGCAGCGCGCCGAGCCTGGCGAAGGAGAAGACCGCGTTCATGCCATGTTGTCCTTCGAGCCGGCCATGAACTGGATGAACACATCCTCGAGGCTTGTCTCGCCGGGCTTCACCGTGACGCCCTTATGCTCCTTCTCGACATCGGCGAGCGCCTTTTCGAGCGCCGCCTTGTCGGAACCGACGACATGCAGCGTCGCGCCGAACGGCGCCACCTGGTCGACGCCCGGACGGCCCTGCAGCGCCTCGGCCACCTGGTCGAGCCGCGGCCCCTGCAGCACGAAGGTGGTCAGCCCGGCATTCTTCACCACCTCGTCCACCGTGCCGGTGGCGAGCATCTTGCCGTAGGAGATGTAGCTGATGCGGTGGCAGCGCTCGGCCTCGTCCATATAGTGGGTGGAAACGAGCACGGTCAGCCCGCCGCCGGCCAGCCGATGGATCTCGTCCCAGAACTCGCGCCGCGCCTTCGGGTCGACGCCCGCCGTCGGCTCGTCGAGCAGGAGCAGCTTCGGCTTGTGCATGATGCAGGCGGCCAAGGCCAGCCGTTGCTTCCAACCGCCGGAAAGCGTGCCGGCCAGCTGGTCGCGACGGCTCGCCAGGCCGAGCTCCTGAAGCGTGCGCGCGACATATTCCTCCACCGGCCTCAGCCGGTAGAGCCGCGCAACGAATTCGAGGTTCTCGCCGATCGTCAAATCCTCGTAGAACGAGAACTTCTGCGTCATGTAGCCGACTTCGCGCTTGATCTTGAGCGCGTCGGTGCGGATGTCGAAGCCCAGCACCGTGCCGTCGCCTTCGTCCGGCGTGAGCAGCCCGCACATGATGCGGATGGTCGTCGTCTTGCCCGAGCCGTTCGGCCCCAGGAAGCCGACGATCTCGCCCTCGGCCACCGTCATTGTCACATGGTCGACGACGGTCTTGTCGCCGAAGCGCTTGACCAGGCCGCGAACGTCGATTGCGTTCATTGCCCGAGATCCGCGAGATCGACATCGACGATCTGGCCGGGCTGCAAGGGCCCGGTATTGCCGTCCGGCCGCGCTTCGACCAGATAGACCAGCTTCTGCCGGTTCTCGAGCGAATAGATCACCGGCGGCGTGAACTCCGGATCGGGCGAGACATAGCTGACACGTGCCTTCAGCCCCGTCCCGCAGCCGTCGCAATGGACGTTGAGCTCGGTGCCGACCTTGACCGACGAAAAAGCGCTTTCCGGCACATAGACGCTGAGCTTCACGGCACCGTCCGGCAGCACCGAGATCACCGGAGCGGTCGGCCCTGCGGTGTCGCCGGGATTGCGGATGACGTCGTTGACGTGCCCGGGCGAGGGTGCCGTCAGCACCCGCTTCGACAGCCGCCACTCGGCCTGCTCCAGGGTCGACTGCGCCTGCTTGACCTGGTTGTCGGCGGCCTTGATGGTCTCGGCCCGCGCCGGCAGGTTGCCGACGGCGAGATTGGCTTCCGCCTGGCCGACCTGGGCCGTGGCGGTCTCCAGCGAAGCCGAGGCGGTGTCGTAGTCGGCCTGGGTGCCGGTCCCGCGCTTGTAGAGATCGCTGGCACGGTCATATTTGCGCTTGGCGTCGGCGGCCTGGGCTTTGGCCATGTCGACCTCGGCCTTGAGCACGGCGATTTCCTCGGGGCGCTTGCCGACCTGCAGGTCGGCAAGCTGCGCCTGTGCCTGCGCAAGCGCGGCTTTAGCCTGCGCCACCTCGATCTTGGCGTCGGCGTCTTCCAGCGTCGCCACCGCCGTGCCGTTCTCGACGCGGTCGCCGCGCCGGACCGTCACCGTCGCCACCTGGGCCACTTCGATCGGCGCCATCAGCACATATTCGCCTTCGACATAGCCGACGGCCAAAGGTGCGGCCGGCGCGCAGGCGCCGAACAATTGGGCCGCGAGCGGCAGCGAACAGAGAAAGCTCATGATTTGCCCTTCTTGCCGGCGCGCGCATCGCGTGCCGCCAGCATCGCCCTGAGGTTGTCGGTCGCGACTGCCACCACCTTGGCGGCCTCTTCATTGCCGATCCCGCGCCAGCCCATCCGGCGCATCACCGCCTCGCGGCCGATGCGGAAATAGATGACCTGGCCGATCATGGTGAAGACGGTGAGCTTGGTCGCCTCGCTCTCGGCCGGCTCGCCGGTCGCCTGTTCCCAGATCTGGCACAGCCGCCGGTGCGTCGGCTCGAACACGCCGGCATAGATGCGGTCGAGCGCGGCGGTCGGATGCGAGAGCTCGCGAAGTACGAATTGTACGATCTCGCCGGCCTGCGGACTGGCCACGACGAAGCCCACCATCCGCTCGAGCGCTGCGAAAAGCTGGGCACGGGCGGCTTCCGGTTCCGGCGGCGCGGCGGCCTGATCGCCGCCCAGCGCCTGGCCGGCGATCCCCTGGATGGTGTCGACGATAAAATCGGCGGCGGCGGCGCGCAGGCCTTCCTTGCCGCCGAAATGATAGGCGATCGAGCCGATATTGGCCTTGGCCTCGGCCGCGATCTCGCGCGTCGAGGTGCCGTCGAAACCTTGCCGCCCGAACAGCTTGAGCGCCGCGTGCACCAGCGCAGTGCGCGTCTGCTCGGCGGTGGTGGCCTCGCGCGGCTGCCTTTTTATGCTTGGCTGCTTGTTCATATTCAGACTTTAATCATTCGATTGATTAAAGTCAAGTTTGACTCCGACTCGGCTTGCCTTCTCGACCCTCACAGGCTTTAGTGCCCGGCCATGGGCAAGGAAGTCGAGCGCAAATTCCTGGTCTCCGGTCCGGCCTGGCGCGACAGGGTCGAGGCGGAAATCCGCATTCGCCAGTTCTATGTCGCCGCCCAGCCCGGCCGCACGGTGCGCGTACGCATCAGCGACGGGCGCTCCGCCAGGCTGACGCTGAAGTTCGGCGACAGGGCGCGCGAGCGCGACGAGTTCGAATATTCGATCCCGCTTGCCGAGGCCGAGGAACTGATGGCGTTTGCGCTGGGGCGTGTCATCGAGAAGACACGCCACCATGTTAGACACTGCGGCTATCTCTATGAAGTCGATGTTTTCGGCGGAAAGCTCGCGGGGTTGGTGATCGCGGAGCTGGAGACGCCGGAGGACGTATCTGACGAAATGCTGCCCGACTGGCTCGGTCGCGAGGTCACCGGCGAGTCGAGATTCTACAACGCGTCGCTGGCCCTCGGGGGGATTCCGGAGATCGCCGCATGAGCTTCCGCATCGATCCGCGCTTGCCGCTGACCGGCGAGGTCAGGCGCATATTGGCCGACGAGATCGGCAAGGCAATCGCCCATCTCGAGATGGCGCGCGAGAAGCCGGAGCAGGGTCTGCACAAATGCCGCAAGCGGCTGAAGAGCGTGCGCGCCTTGCTGCGCCTGGTTCGTTCCGGGGACGAACCGTTCTGCCAGACCGAGAACGAATGCTATAAGCAGGTATCGGCGCTGCTGGCCGGGCCGCGCGAGGCAACCGCCTTGATCGAAACCGTCGATCGCCTGGCCGATGCCTTTCCGGAACAATCCGCCGGCGGCGGTCTCGATCCCGTGCGCGAGCGGCTGGTGCTGCGCCAGCATGAGCTCCATGCCGGTCCCGGCCTCGACGCCGCCATCAATGCGGCGATAGCCGCTTGCCGGGAGGGCCTGGAGCGCATCGACAGGCTGGCCCTGCCCGACCAGCCGGAACAGGCCGCCGACATCCTCGCCGACGGCGCCCGCGCCACCTTGCGGCGGGCGAAGAAGGCGCTGGACAAGGCGGAGTCGCGCGGCGAGGACGAGGACTTTCACGACCTGCGCAAGGCGGTCAAGACGCATTCCATGCATCTGTCGCTGCTCGGCCGCCTGTGGCCGACGCCGATCAAGGCGCGCCGCAAGGCGGTCGACAGGTTCGGCGAGCAGCTCGGCGAATTGCACGACGTCTTCGTCATGCGCGCCCTGCTCGCCGCCGAAGGCGAGCCGCTCGGCTCCGCCGACGACACGAAGCTGCTGCGCAAGCTGCTGAAGCGCTCCGAAAAGAGCCTGACCAAGGCCTGCCTCGCCGATGCCGCCGACCTGTTCGGCGACAGTCCGAAACGCTCGGCCAAAAAACTCGCCCGCAAGGCGCGCGACGATCTCGCCGGACCCCAGGAAGAAGCGAAAGCGGCGTGACGCCCTTTCCTTCTGCCACAAGGGATCCCAAAAGGGAGAAGGGGCAGAGCTACGCCGGCAGCGCCCGTTTCTCCTTCTCCGGCCGCGCGCCCGCATCCCTCGGATGCGGCCCGATCGGCATGATCGCCGGAAACGGCGTTGCGCCGAAGGCAAAGGTCCATTTGTAGCCGGTGAGCTGGTCCTCCGGCGTGGTGTGCTGGTCGTGATGGGCAAGCAGCTTGGCGCGCTCGGCGAGCTCCTCGGCCTCGCGCCGCAGCATCTCCGCCGTTTGCGGCCGCATGCGCCTGGAAAAGCTGATGAAGGTCGCGCCCTGCTCCATGTGGCCGAGCGCCCAGCCGACAAAATTCTTGTTGGTCATCTCGAAATGCGGCTTCAGCGGTCCCTCGAAATCCCACTGGATCGGCGTGTCGACGAGCAGCCTTGCCGACAGGCCGCGCCCCAGCGCCACCAGCCCGAGCTCCTCGAGGTCGCGCAGGTAGAGGAACATCGAAGCTTCGCTCAGGCCTTGCGAGAGCATGATGCCTTCGGCCGTGAATTTCTCCGACAGCATGATGAAGACGAAGAGCAGCGCCGGCCGCGCCGCCAGGCGGCGCTCGATCTCCGGCCCGACGCGGTTGGCCGGGCCCGGTCCCCGGTTCATCGCGCCGAGCACGTTCTCCAGCTCGACATTGGCCGCGGCGCAGATCTCCATCAGCCGGTCGAGCTTGCAGTTCCGCTCATGGAAGATGCGCTTCACCGTCGGCTCGGAAACGCCCATGCGTTCGGCCAGCGTCCGGTAGGTCAGGCCCTTGGCCTTCAGCGTCCGTTTCAGCGCCTCGAAGATCGGACCGTTCATGGAATGCGCCTCGTTCATTCGATTTGGTATCGAAGAACGATACTAGTCTTGTTCCGGCTTCCGGAAAAGTATCGAAAATACTAGCTCTCCGCCGTCATTGCAGGAGAGCACCCATGAAACGTCTCATCGCCTCAACCGTCGTCGCAACGATCGCCGTGTCTGTCGCGCAGGCCGGCGAACTCTGGCGCGCCACCGGCTTCGAGCAGCCGGAATCCGCGCTTGTCGATGCCGCCCGCAACCGCATCGTCGTCTCCAACATTGCCGGCAATCCCGGCGACGCGGACGGCAATGGCTACTTGTCGCTTCTGTCTATGGACGGCAAGGTCATCGCCCGCCACTGGGTGGACGGCATGGATGCGCCCAAGGGCATGGCGATCGCCAGCGGCAGGCTCTACGCCGCCGACATCACCAAGGTGCGCGTCGTCGACCTCGCCAGCGGCAAACTGGTCGAAACCATCGATGTACCGGGCGCCGTGTTTCTCAACGACATGACGCAGGACAGCGCCGGCAAGGTCTATGTCAGCGACATGCTGGCCGACACGATCTACCGCATCGACGGCGACAGGCCGGAATTGTTCGTCAAGGACGCGCTGCTCGCCTCGCCCAATGGCGTGTTCGCCGATGGCGGCAGGCTGATCGTCGCGTCCTGGGGCAAGGGCATCAACAAGACCGATTTCAGCACGGCCGAGCCGGGTGGCTTGCTGTCGGTCGACCTCGCCACGAAGGAGATCACGCCGCTGCCGGGCGCGCAAAAATTCGCCGACCTCGACGGTGTCATCGCCATGGGCGACACCATCTACGCCACCGCCTACATGACCGGCACGCTTTACAGCTACGAAACAGGCGGCGCGCCGGAAGCGGTGGCGCACTTCAAGCCCGGCAGCGCCGACATCGGCACCGACGGCAAAAAGATCTTCGTGCCGCTGATGGGCGAAGGCGAGGTCGTGGCGCTGTCACTGGATTGAGCACGTCGCGGCGGAGAAGCATTGCAACGCCGGCGGGACAGCGTTTCGCATCTCGGCACTGCAGCGGCGAGGCGAGTTTTTCGCCTCGCCGATCGGGATTGGACCGTCATATCGACGGCGCTGCCATCTGGTTTGGCCGCTTGCTCCGTACTATCCGGCTCCCATCCGTCACATGAGCGAAGCCGTGAAGACATCCAGCCTGACCGGCGCCGTTTCGCCGATGATCCCCGTGCTCATATGCGCGCTGGCGATCTTCCTGCTCTCCGGCATGGATGCGGCAATGAAGTCCCTGGCCCTCGCGGTCGGCGTCTATAACACGCTGCTGTGGCGCAGCCTGGTTGCCACGTTGGTCGCGGGCGCCGCCTGGTCGGCGGGGTCGCGCTCGAAGCCGAGCCTTCCGGTGCTGGGCCTGCATGCCCTGCGCGCCGCGATTGTCGGCATCGTCCTGGTCTTGTTCTTCTGGGGTCTGGCGAGGCTGCCGCTCGCCGAGGCGATCGGGCTCAGCTTCGTCGCGCCGCTGTTTGCGCTTTTGCTTGCGGCATTGTTGCTGGGCGAACGCATAAGGCGGCAGGCAATCTGGGCATCGCTGGCCGGCATGGCGGGCGTCGCGATCATGCTGGCCGGCAAATTCGGGGCGGCGAGCCATTCGCAAGATGCCCTGCTTGGCACGGCCGCGGTGCTCGCATCGACGGTGTTCTACGCCTACAATCTGATCCTCTCGAGGCAACAGGCGCTGCTGGCCAGGCCGGTCGAGATCATGCTGTTCCAGAACCTCTTCGTCGCGATCATCCTCGGTCTCGCGGCACCCTGGCTCGCGGTTGCGCTGCCGAGCGATCTCTGGCTTCCCTTGGGCGCGGTGGCGCTGCTGTCGCTCGCCGGGCAATTTTTGATGAGCTGGTCCTACGCCCGTGCCGAGGCGCAATATCTGATTCCGACCGAATACTCGGCCTTCATCTGGGCGATCGCGCTTGGCTGGTTCTTTTTCGGCGAGACGGTGGCCTGGACCACGCTGACGGGGGCATGCCTCATCGTCGCCGGCTGCCTGATCGCCGCGCGCGCCAATCCGAAGCTTGCCGAGCCGATCGAAGCGGCGATGTGAGAGAGCGCGGCATCGGTCGGTAAATCCGGCCGCAACGGCGCCGATTCTTTCGCACCGCCGCGGTGGCGGCTCAGCCCTGCGGGTTCTGCGCCGCGGTAGTCTTGAGGCGCACGCCCCTGCCGCCGCGCTCGCTGGCCTGGTTCTCGCCGATCAGCTCCACGCCGACCTCGTCGAGCGCCTGGATGACCTTCATCAGCGTGTCGACCACGCCCCGGACCACGCCGTCGCTTGCTTCCATGCGCTGGATCGTCGGCAGCGAGACGCCGGCGCGCTCGGCGAGCGTCTTCTGGTCGATGCCGGTCAACGCCCGCGCGGCGCGCATCTGTGCGGCAGTGATCATCGGCCTGAACCCGTCTTTTGAAGCTGCAGGAGATGTATATTGCAGATATTACAATGTCTCAAGCATCATTTTATATGCCTCAGCCATCGATCAGTCGCTGTCGGCCACTACTTTGCGTCGCTGCAGCAGGCGCGCCGCAAGCCAGCACAGCATGGCCCATGCGAAGCCCGCGCACCAGCCGGCAAGCACGTCGGACGGCCAGTGCACGCCAAGATAGACGCGACTGGCGCCGATCAGCACCGTGGTGAGCACGGCAAGGCCGAGCACGAAGACTTTCGTCCTGCGATCCGGCAGGAAGCGGGCCGCCAGCGAGCCGAGGGTCAGATAGGTCACCGCCGACAGCATCGCGTGACCGCTGGGAAACGAGAGCGAAGTCTCGGTGACGAGATGCGAGACGAGATCGGGGCGCGGCCGGTCGACCTCGAATTTGAGCAGGCTGGAAAGCACTTGCCCGCCCGCCACGGCCGCGAACATGAACAGAGCGGTCAGGGGTCTGCGGAGCAAGAGCAGATAGACGATCGTCGCCGTCGTGATCAGCGCCAGCACGGCGGTGCTGCCCAGCGCGGTGACGTCGCGCACCGCGCCTTCGAGCCAGGGTGGACCGATCGGACTGTCCGGCTGCCCTGCATGGCGGAAGGCAAGCAGGATTTCCGTATCGAAGGCATGTGGCGTGGTGGCGCGCGCCACCTCGATGAGCTCCACCAGGCCCCATAGACCGCCGGCGATCGCCAGCCCGGCCAGCAGCACCGGGAATTCCAACTTGTTGAGCAGCGCGTCGGCGGTCGATTTCATTCGGGCCCTTGGGTCCAGCTACAGCCGTTGCATATAGGGCCCGAGCGTGATCAGCGCGACGGCGGCGATCGCCAGCACCATGCCGGTCGCCTGCAAGGCGTTTAGCCGTTCGCCGAAGAAGGCGAGCGCCACGGCATTGACCGAGACGAGCTGGATGACCGCCGACAGGCTGAACGACACCGACATGCCGAACTCGCGCACCAGCCGCAGCATGATCAGATTGCCGGCCGTGTAGAGCGCCAGGGTCAAAAGAAGCTTGGCCAGGCTCGGCGCCATCCCCCAATGCTTGGCCGCCATCGCCGCCAGCAGGAACATCACCGTCGAAATGCCGAGCTGCGCCAGTCCCCAGAAACTCACCTTGTCGTCCCCTTCTTGAAGCGCCGTCGCCACGCCGGCCGCAGCCTTTGTTTCCGAAGCGGGCGAAACCGTCAAGCTGCGTGGTGGAGGATAGGGCGAAGGCCGCGGCAAGCCCTTTCTCCCCGTATAGTGTAGAAAGGGAATCGACATCGACGACTTCGCCAATCACGGAGGGTATGTCGAAGGCATGTCACGAAAATGTGATCGGCGCGCTTTAGGGGTCGAAAGGTCAAAATCCCAGCCACCTCAAGAAGCCAGAGGAATCCCATGACCGTGACCCCTGAGACCCGCTTCCGCACCAGTCAGCTCGAAGAAAATGACGGCCCGCCCGTCAATCCGACCGACAACCGCACCATGGGCGAGATCGTCGCCGCGCGTTTCTCGCGCCGCGGCTTTCTCATGGGCTCGCTGGCCGTCTCGGCCATTGCCGCCACCGTCAGCCCGCTGGCGCTGATCGCCGCCGACGAGGCGCGCGCCGCCGAGGCTTCGGCTTTCAAGTTCGACGAGCTAGAGGCCGGCATCGACGACAAGCACCATGTCGCGCCGGGCTATGACGCCGACGTGCTGTTGCGCTGGGGCGATCCGTTGTTCGCCGACTCGCCCGCGTTCGATCCGGCAAAACAGTCGGCCGAAGCCCAGGCCAGGCAGTTCGGCTACAACAACGACTATGTCGGCTATATCCCGATCGACGGCTCCGCCGAGCACGGCTTGCTGGTCGTCAATCACGAATACACCAACCCGCATCTGATGTTCCCCGGCATCGTCTCGATCGTCGAGAAGGACGGCAAGAAGGCCGCCGAGGTGGCGCCGCTTTCGAAGGAGCAGGTCGATGTCGAGATGGCCGCGCATGGCGGCACGATCGTCGAGATCCGCAAGCAGGGCGGCAAGTGGCAGGTCGTGCGCGACGGCAAGCTCAACCGCCGCATCACCTCCAACACCGAGATGGCGCTGTCCGGCCCGGTCGCCGGCCATGATCGCGTCAAGACCAATGCCGATCCGTCCGGCGCCAAGGTCATCGGCACCGTCAACAACTGCGCCGGCGGCGTCACGCCCTGGGGCACCTATGTGATGGCCGAGGAGAACATCCACGGCTATTTCTCGGGCGAATTGCCGGAGAGCCACAGGGAAGCCGCCAATTACAAGCGCCTCGGCATCCCCGAAGGCGCCTATGAGTGGGGCGCGCATTATGATCGCTTCAACCTTGCCAAGGAGCCGAATGAGCCCAATCGCTTCGGCTGGATCGTCGAGGTCGATGTCAACGATCCGGCTTCGGTGCCGAGGAAGCGCACCGCCATGGGCCGTTTCAAGCATGAGGGCGCCGAATCGATCGTCGCCAGGGATGGCCGCGTCGTCTTCTATCTCGGCGACGACGAACGCTTCGACTACGTCTACAAATTCGTCACCGCCGGCAAGTTCAATCCCGATGACCGCGCGGCCAACATGAACCTGCTCGACGACGGCACGCTGCATGTGGCGAAGTTCGCCGAGGACGGCTCGGTCGAATGGATGCCGATCGTGTTCGGGCAGGGCCCGCTGACTGCCGAGAACGGTTTTGCGTCCCAGGCCGACGTGCTCATCGAGACGCGGCGCGCCGCCGACCTGCTCGGCGCCACCAAGATGGACCGGCCGGAGGACATCCAGCCGAATGCCGGCAACGGCAAGGTCTATGTCATGCTGACCAACAACACCAAGCGCAAGGCCGAGCAAGTCGACGCCGCCAATCCGCGCGCCGGCAACGCCTTCGGCCACATCATCGAGATCGTCGAGGACGGCGGCGACTTCGCCGCCACCAAGGGCAAATGGGAAGTGCTGCTGAAATGCGGCGATCCGTCGGTGGCTGATGTCGGCGCCACCTTCTCCACCGCGACCACCGCCCATGGCTGGTTCGGCATGCCGGACAATTGCGCCGTCGATTCGGCCGGGCGCCTGTGGGTCGCCACCGACGGCCAGGGCCCGAAGGCCACTGGCCGCACCGACGGCCTGTGGGCGGTCGACACCGAAGGCCCGGCGCGCGCGACTTCAAAACTGTTCTTCCGCGTGCCGATCGGCGCCGAAATGTGCGGCCCGCTCTTCGCGCCGGACGACCAGACGGCTTTCGTCGCCGTCCAGCATCCGGGCGACGGCGGCGAGGACTGGGAAGGCTTTGGCCGCCCGTCCTATTACGAGGACTCGTCGACCCGCTGGCCGGACTTCAAGCCGGACATGCCGGTGCGGCCGTCCGTCGTTGCGATTACGAAGCAGGGCGGCGGCAAGATCGCGATGTGACCTCGAGAGGGAGGATTTCGATCGATCCGAAATCCTCCCCCTTCCGTCATCCGGCGCGTTGAAGCATTGCCATGTTCATCCTGTTCCTCAGGCGGAAGCCGATCGACTCGTAAAGCCGATCGCCACCGCATTGCTGTCACAGGCGTGCAGGTACGCAACCTCGCCGCGTGCCGAACGGGCCGGGCTTGGTGAGAGACGCGAGCAAGCAGCGCCACGCTGCCCGTCACGCCCGGTTGCGCGACGCCGAGGGATTGCGCCAAAGCCGACGCGCGCATGGCGCGTTTCGCGCGGCGATGGACGATACTGGCCGCTTTCGGACGTTTGCCCTTCATTCGCCGCCAATTGCATCCTATATCGCGCTGGCGCGACGTGGCCGGCAGCGGTCGCCAGCGATTCGCGACCTGAGGGCGGCAGGTCATCCATTCTTGGCACGCGGAGCTCATGGCGCCCCTGCGCATCTATTTCGACAGGCTTCTCGACGCCGTGGCGCCCAAGGTTCCGCGGCGCGAGTTGACGGATGCCGAGCGCCTGGCGCTGGTGCGCCGCCATGGCGATTTCTCGCTCGCCTATTCCACGGCCGTGCAGAAGAAACTGTCCTATTTCAGCGATGGCGACGGCTATATCGCCTTCGGCACCAAGATGAGCCGTCATTTCGCCCTGGGCGATCCGGTCGCCGACCCGGCCGACCGCACGGCCTATATCAAGCGCTTCGTCGAGGCCGCCGGCGGCCCGTGGTTCGTCCAGGTCGGCGCCGACACCGCCAAGGTGCTGGCCGGCCTCGGCTACCGGGTCAATCGCCTCGGCGTCGACACCAGGCTGCTTTTGCCGGCGCATGATTTTTCCGGCAAGCGCAACGAAACCGTGCGCTATTCCGAACGCTGGCTGACGAAGAAGGGTTTTATCCTCGCCGAGGACAGGGGCGACGGGCTGCAGGAGGAGATCATTCAGCTTTCCGCCGACTGGCGAAAGGAGCGCATCATCAAGCGCTGGGAGATGGGTTTCCTCAACCGTCGCTTCGCCGAAGAGCTCGGCGCCGACATGCGCCGCTTCATGCTGCACAGCCCGGAGGGCCGGCTTCTCGCCATCCTCGATTTCGACCCGCTGTTTCGCGACGGCAAGGTCATCGGCTACACCACCTCCTTCAAGCGCAAGCAGGTCGACGCGACGCCGCATGCCGAAATCGGCTTGACCAAATTCGCCGTCGATCGCTTTCGCGAGGAGGGCATCTCTGAGGTGACGCTCGGCCTCTCGCCGCTGCTCGACATCGAACCCAGCGGTTTTGCCGAATCGGGCTTCTGGCGCGGCGCCTTCCAGCGCGCCTACAACTCGCCCTGGGTCAACCGCTCGCGCTTCAACCTGCAGGGCCAGGCGGCCTTCAAGCGCCGCTTCCATGGCGTCGAGGAGCCGACCTACATCGCCTTCCGCAAAGGGACTTTCGTGGAAATGCTGGGGCTGCTGCGCCTGCTGAAGGCGATTTGAAGGAGGCTCTGTTTTCCTCGCCCCCACTTCGTGGGGCGAGGAACTGAAAGTCCGTCAGTTCCTCAACCGGTAGCCCGTCTTGAAGATCCACGCCACGATCGCGATGCAGATGGCCAGGAACATCAGCGTCATGCCGAGGCTGACGCCGACCGAGACGTCAGCCTTGCCGTAAAAACTCCAGCGGAACCCGCTGATCAGGTAGACGACCGGATTGAACAGCGTGATCGTCTTCCAGATGCCCGGCAGCATGTGGATCGAATAGAAGCTGCCGCCGAGGAAGGTGAGCGGCGTGACGATGAGCAGCGGCACCAGCTGCAGCTGCTCGAAGGTCTTTGCCCAGATGCCGATGATGAAGCCGAACAGGCTGAAAGTCACCGCCGTCAGCACCAGGAAGGCGATCATCCAGAACGGATGCTCGATCCTGAGCGGCACGAACAGTGCCGCGGTGGCCAGGATGATCAGGCCGAGGATGATCGACTTGGTCGCGGCGCCCCCGACATAGGCGATGATGATCTCCAGATAGGAGACTGGGGCCGACAAAAGCTCGTAGATCGAGCCGACGAATTTCGGGAAATAGATGGCGAAGGAGGCGTTGGAGATCGATTGCGTCAGCAGCGACAGCATCATCAGGCCCGGCACGATGAAGGCGCCGTAGGCGATGCCGTCGATCTCGTTGATGCGCGAGCCGATGGCCGAGCCGAAGACGACGAAATAGAGCGATGTCGAGATGACCGGCGAGATGATGCTCTGCAGCACCGTGCGGAAGGCGCGCGCCATCTCCACCCGGTAGATCGCCCATACCGCACGAAAATTAGGGGCCGCGCGCAGGTTCATGGCTCTTGCCTCAGAAGATTGACGAAGATCTCTTCGAGCGAGCTGTTCTTGGTGTCGAGATCGCGGAACTGGATGCCGGCCGCCTCGAGGTCACGGATCAGCGAGGCGACGCCCGGACGGTCGCTCTGGTTGTCATAGGTGTAGGTGAGCTGGTTGCCGTCGTCCGACAGCTCCAATGAATAGTGGGAAAGCCCGTCCGGAACGGCGGCAAGCGGCGCGCGCAGCTCCAGTTTCATCTGCTTGCGACCGAGCTTGCGCATCAGCTCGGCCTTGCCTTCGACCAGGATGATCTCGCCCTTGTTGATGACGCCGACCCGGTCGGCCATCGCCTCGGCCTCTTCGATGTAATGCGTGGTGAGGATGATGGTGACGCCGTCCTCGCGCAGGCGCCTGACCATCGCCCACATGTCCTGGCGCAGTTCGACGTCGACGCCGGCGGTCGGCTCGTCGAGGAATAGCACGCGCGGCTCGTGCGACAGCGCCTTGGCGATCATCAGCCGGCGCTTCATGCCGCCGGACAGCGTGATCGCTTTCGAATCCTTCTTGTCCCACAGCGAGAGGTCGCGCAGCACTTTCTCGACGAAGGCCGCGTTGGGCGCCTTGCCGAACAGGCCGCGGCTGTAGTTCACCGTCGCCCAGACCGTCTCGAAGGCGTCGATGGTCAGCTCCTGCGGCACCAGCCCGATCAGGCTGCGCGCCGCGCGGTAGTCCCGGCCGATGTCGTGGCCGTCGACGCTGACGCTGCCCGACGAGCGGTTGACGATGCCGCAGACGATCGAGATCAGCGTCGTCTTGCCGGCGCCGTTCGGCCCGAGCAGCGCGAAGATCTCGCCGCGCTCGATGTCGAGATTGATTTCCTTCAGCGCCTTGAAGCCGGTGGCATAGGTTTTCGTGACACCGGAGATCGAGATGATGGATGACATGCTGAAATACGGCCGGCTGGAAAAGGTGACCTGATATAGGTCGGATGCCGCCCGGTGCAACCGTGAATCGACGCCGTTCCTGACAACTCTCGACAGTGAGGAGGTTCTTTCTCCCCGTGAAACGGGGGAAAGGACTAAACCTGCTGCGTCCAGAACGCGATCTCCTGCGCCTTGGTCCTGAGCTCGGTCTTCAGCCATTGATCGTCGTCGTCGAGGTAGCTCCACGGCGTCCTGCCCTGCGCCCGCATCTCGCGGATGTAGGAGCGGTAGCGGTAGTGGCTGTAGACGGACATTGCATAGGTGGCATAGGCGGCGGCAAGCTTCCTGTGGCCGCGCACGATCACCAGGTTCTCGTCGTTCTTCTCGCTCGCCGGCGCCGAGAAATTGTGGCTGCCGGTCACCACCACGCAGTCGTCTGAATGCGGGTCGGTCACCAGGATCTTCGAATGCACGATGGCGTGGCCGATCTGCGACAGGAAGCTGCGCCGGTTGACCTCGGCGATCCATGGCCCGAGCGGCGCGTCGAGGCCTTGCGGCTGCGCCACCGCGTAGCGGTCGGGCGTGAATTTCCGGTCGCTGCTCACCAGGTCGATGTCGAGGAAATTCTGTTCGGTGCCGCCCTCGTCCGCGCTCAGCGTCGAGACCACGCCGCGGACATACATGCCCTTTTCCCTGGCGCGCTGGCCGGCCAGCGTGTGCAGCCCCTGCTTGCCCGGCGTGAACATCAGGAACAGCACGGCCTGCCTGGCCGAGCCGATGACGTCGCGCAGCGCCGCCATGTCGGCCCCGTCGGAGGTGCGGGTGAACCAGACGGTCGCCTTGGCGGTACCCACCGTGAAGGTTTTCGGCGCGTTGTTGTCCGCCATCAGCGCCGGCGTGAAATTGGCCGGGTCGGTCTTCGGCGGCGAGGCGTCCTTGAGCAGGTCCCAATGCCGGCGATAATGCTCCGCCACCGCCGCGTCCTCGATCAGCAGGCCGTTGTTGACCTGCGTGCACAGGCCCGTCGTGCTCCAGTTGGTGCTGCCCGTCCACACCTTCTTCGGCTCGCCGTCTTGCGACACGGCGACGAACTTGTTGTGGCCGAGGCCTTTCGATTTCAGCATCCGGTCGATGGTCGCGATGCCGTGGTCGTTGAGGTTTTTGCGCGCCTCTTTGTTGCCGTCGCCGCTTTTGTCGGAGCCGTTGGCGAGGATGAGATTGAGCCGCGGCCCCAGCCCGATCAGCGCCGTCTCCAGCATCGCGTCGCCGAGCTCGTAGAGTGCCGCATGCAGTTCGTCGCCGGCGCCTTGTGTCAGCCCGACCATGCGCAGCCCGAGATCGCCTTCCAGGAAAGCGCGGAACTTTGCGTCGCCATTGGTCTGCAGGCTCCTCTTGAAGGCCGCCGGCGAGAGCTTGTTCTTGGCCATGTAGCGGGCGACGAATTGCGACAGCACCAGGCCGCGGTTGAAGTAGCAGGAAAAGCCGCCGCCGGCGTCGGTGGCGAGCGTGTGCCAGTCCGTCCAGTCGCTCGACACGCCCTTGGTCAGCGGCTTGCCAGGGCCGGCGCTCATCATCGCGGTCACCCGGTAGCGCACCACATTGCCGACATCGGCCGCGTGGTCGGTCCAGTTGAAGCGCTGGAACGGCCACACGTCCGACGGCCGGTGGTCGCCCGATTTCGGCTTGTCCTTGGTGAAGCCGACACGGTTCTCCACCGGCTCGATCTTCTCGGTGGCGCCGGCCTTGCGGCCGCGCTCCAGAAGGAAGCCCCGGCATCCGGCGATGAAGTCGCTGGGCGCCCAGGCGACGAAGGCGTCGTCGCCATTGGTGTAGACGGAGACTTTTATGTCGATGGCCATTTGTCGTTCCTCCCCATCTGTCGTTGTTCCCAAAGCGCGCGGCCGGCATGTCCGGCTCATCAATGCAGCCAACAAGAATCCGCCCCGGAAACAGGGTTCCGGATCAGTTGAAACAGAATATTCGAAAGGTGACGGCGATGATTATGCGGTGGCAGAAGATCGGATGTCAATGTTTTGCAGCGCCAAGTATAATTCTATGAACTGCTTCACATTGTATTCTGTTTGCCAGCAAAATAAAGGGCGGATGGTTTCGCCGACACTCCGCCCAAACCGGCTTGGGGTGGTTTCAGGAAAAGCGCGAGCGGCCAGGTTGCCGTTTGTCGGCGCGCAGGATTTTCACCGTTCCTTTCCGTGAAATCGACGCAAACGCTGGGGATTGGCTAAGGCCGCCTGTGCCTTCGTCATCCACGGGCGGAGCAAGGAGCGAAGCGACGCGCGCAGACCCGAGGATCCATTCCGTGACTTCCGAGCGCTGCTGCGGTGCAGAATTCTGCTCCGCTGCACCCTCTGATCAAGGTCACGGAATGGATTCCAGGGTCTCCGCGACGCCGCTTCGCGGCTGCTCCGCCCTGGAATGACGAGGTTCGGGCGGCGTCTGCCAATCGCCAAGGCATGTCACCTGCCGACGCAGACATACCTGACGGTCGAGATTCCCCTCTGTCAGGAAACCGGCCGGCCTTCCTCAGCTCTTGCTGGAGGCCAGCACCAGCACCGGCTTCTCGCTGTAGAGCTGCGGGAACAGCGCCTTCAGATTCTCGATCTTGGGCAGGTCGTTGTAGACGATGTAGGGATAGGTCGGGTTCAGCGTCAGGAAGTCCTGATGGTAATCCTCGGCCGGGTAGAAGGTCTTGCCGGTTTCGAGCGTGGTGACGATCGGCTTGCCGAACACCTTGGCCTTGTCGAGCTGGGCGATGTAGCTCGCGGCGACCTTCTTCTGCTCGTCATTCTCGGCGAAGATCGTCGAACGGTACTGCGTGCCTGAATCCGGCCCCTGGTAGTTCAACTGCGTCGGATTGTGCGCGACCGAGAAATAGACCTGCAGCAACTGGCCGTAGGTGACCTTCGCCGGGTCGTAGGTGATCTCGACGGATTCGGCGTGGCCCGTGCGGCCGGTGCCGACGACTTCATAGACGGCGTTTTCGGCGCTGCCGCCGGTATAGCCGGACACCGCCTTGCTCACGCCCTTGACGTGCTGGAACACCCCCTGCACGCCCCAGAAGCAGCCGCCGGCGAAGATCGCCTTCTCGGTGCCGCTCGCCGCCTTTTCGTCCATCGCCGGCGGCGGGATCACCACCGCGTCCTCGGCCGAGCGGGCCGGTGTCTGCCAGAAGGTCGCGGCAGCCGCCGTCAGGATGATCGCCGCGAACGCGCTCTTGACGAAACTCGCCGGTCGGCTCCCGGCCGTTTTCCGAATGTCGGTCATGTCAAATCTCCCATGCCTGTTGGTACGACTATACGATATATGGTGCCGCCGGCGGCGCACATTGCCGTGCGCCGGTCAAATCCAATCATCCGACATGCCGGGCGGCAGCCTCGATGAGGTTGGCGATCTCATGCGGATGAGAAATCAGCGACAAATGGCTTGCCTTCACTTCTATGGTCTTTGCGTTCATGCGCTTGGCCATGAAGCGCTCGAGATCCGGGTTGATCGTGCGATCCTCGGTCGAGACGGCGTACCAGCTTGGCTTCGAGCGCCAGGCCGCTTGCGTCGTCTTTCCGGAGAATAGCTGGTCCGAGATCGGTGCCTGCACGGCATAAAGGATGCGCGCCTTCTCGCTAGGAAGATCGCCGGCGAAATCTCGCAGGAAAGCCTCTTCTCCGAGCTTGCCATAGCCTCCGGACCAGACAAGGCCGGCGGAGGCGGGCGGCGCCGCAAAAGTCTTGGCGAGCGCCGTGTAGTCTTCGCCGGCATCCGGTGCACGCGCCGCGACATAGACCAGCGACGTAACCTTCGAATCCACGCCTGCCTCGGTGATGATCATGCCGGCAAAGGAGTGCGCGACAAGGATCGTCGGTCCATCCTGGAGCGCGATCGCGCGGCGCGTCGCCTCGACGCCCGCCTCCAGGGTGGTCAGCGGGTGTTGGACGGCGGTTGCGTTGAAGCCGGCCTTCTGAAGAACCCCGATCACCTCCGACCAGCACGAGCCATCTGCATAGGCGCCGTGGACCAGGATGACATTGCGAACCTTGGAGCCCGTTTGCGCTCGCGCCTTGTCGGTGCCGGCCAACAGCGTCGTTGCCATTCCAGCGGCGAGTGCGGCGGAGAAAGTACGTCTGTTCAACATGATGGTGGGCTCCTTGCGAGGGTCGCAAACTTGGCAATTCCAGAAAAGCGTGCAGCGGCTTTCCGTCCGGAATTGTGTACAAAACAACTGGCTCTCGCGCCGCGAGAGAACAGCCTTGGCGCGCCCCCGTCTGCCGACGCGCCGAGGCTGCAAAGACCGGACCTATTGAGCCGGAGCCATGGCGTCCGCCGGCTTCATCGCATCCGCCGGCTTCATGGCATCCGTGGCCGGTTTCATGGCGTCGGTGGTAGCCGGCTTCATCGCTTCGGTGCTCATCGCGTCGGGCTTCATGGCATCGGCGGGCTTCATGGCGTCAGCCGGTTTCATGGCGTCAGCCGCCGGCTTCATCGCGTCGGTCGCCATCGCGTTGGCGGGCTTCATCGCGTTGGTCGCGTCGTCGGCGCGGGCGCCGGCGACGAAGACGGCAGCGGAAAGCGCGAGGGCCAGCGCCGGCAGGGTCAGGTATTTGGTCATGATAGTCTCCTTGGTTTTGGCGCGCGGAAGCGGGCCGGGTTATGCGTTGCCGCTGTCATGCGGCCCCGCGCGTAGGGGAAAAAGATCAGTTGGCGGCCGCGGCCAGGATCGGGCCGCCGCCTGGCGCCTGCACCAGCACCGCGGTGTTCAAGCCGCCGGCGGCCGCCGGCAGCGGCAGCGTGGTGGCCTCGCCGGTCCAGCTGCCGAGCTTCGTCAGCGCATGCACGACATTGGCGTGCGGCAGGGTGCGGCCGGTGTTCTCGCCGCGCGCCACCGGCACCTCGACGACGCCTCTCGTGTAACGCACCAGCCAGATGTCGGCGCCGCCGCCCGGCGCCTTGCCGGCGCCGATGCTGACCTTGGCCTGCCCAAGCGAAAGCTCCGGACCCTGGGTGTGGCCGCCCTTGGCGATCAGGCTCTGGATCTCGCCGGGCGCCGCGCCCACGCCGTCGCGTCTGCCGTTCACCACCACTTGCGGCGTGAACGGTCCGTCCCGGCCGAGCGACGGCTCGTAGGTCACCTGGCGATCGGTGAATTCCTTGCGGCCGAACGTGTCCTTCCAGCCGAGATAGTCCCAGTAGGTGACGTTGAACGACAGCGCCAGCACGCCCGGCTGGTCCTTGACCTTGATCAGGTTGGCGTTGGCCGGCGGGCAGGACGAGCAGCCCTGGCTGGTGAACAGCTCGACCACGGTCAGCGGCTGTGCCGAAGCGGCGCCGAGCGTGGCGGCGAGCATCGCCCCGGCGAGCAGGCCGGTCCTTGTCTTCAATCCGATCATGGGGAAGCAGTCTCCGTTGCGGCGGGTCATGCTCCCATTTCGCGACGGCGCAGGGCTTCGTTACAGCTTCACCGGTTTGTGATTGGGGTGCCTCAGTGCGGAACGTTGGAGGGACAGCACCCCCCTCTGCCCTGCCGGGCATCTCCCCCGCAAGGGGGGAGATCAGATGTCGCGCAGGCCTTCGCCAATCTCCCAGGTCGAAAGGGAGATGCCGGCGGCGGAACAGCCAATCTCCCCCCTTGCGGGGGAGATGGCCGGCAGGCCAGAGGGGGGTGTGAAGGATCGCGACGCTTGGATCCGTCTCAGATGCGCGCCGATCCACCTTCCCGCATGGGGGAGAAGGCGAAGGAAAAACCCCCACCGCTTGCCCCTCAACCCCGCCCCTGCTAAAGCGCGCCGCATGACGACGCCCCTCGACCACATCCGCAATTTCTCCATCGTCGCCCACATCGACCATGGCAAATCCACGCTTGCCGACCGGCTGATCCAGCTCACCGGCACGCTGGAGGAGCGCGACATGAAGGAGCAGGTGCTGGACTCGATGGATATCGAGCGCGAGCGCGGCATCACCATCAAGGCCCAGACGGTGAGGCTGAACTACCGCGCCAGGAACGGCGAGGACTATGTCCTGAACCTCATCGACACCCCCGGCCATGTCGACTTCGCCTATGAAGTGTCGCGTTCGCTCGCCGCCTGCGAGGGCTCGCTGCTGGTGGTCGACGCCTCCCAGGGCGTCGAGGCGCAGACGCTGGCCAACGTCTACCAGGCCATCGACAACAACCACGAGATCGTCGTGGTGCTGAACAAGGTCGACCTGCCGGCGGCCGAGCCCGAGCGCATCCGCGAGCAGGTCGAGGAGGTGATCGGCCTCGACGCTTCCAACGCCGTGCTGATCTCGGCCAAGACCGGCCTTGGCGTGCCCGACGTGCTGGAGGCGATCGTCCACCAGCTGCCGCCGCCGCGCGAGGGCGACATCAATGCCCCGCTGAAGGCCATGCTGGTCGACAGCTGGTATGACGCCTATCTCGGCGTCATCGTGCTGGTGCGCATCATCGACGGCGTCATGAAGAAGGGCCAGACCATCCGCATGATGGGCACCGGCGCGAAATACCTCGTCGAGCGCACCGGCGTCTTCAAGCCGGCCCGCGTCAATGTCGATGAGCTCGGCCCCGGCGAGTTCGGCTTCTTCACCGGCTCGATCAAGGAAGTGGCCGACACCCGCGTCGGCGACACCATCACCGAGGACCGCCGCCCGACGCAAAAGGCGCTTGCTGGTTTCAAGCCGGCGCAGCCGGTGGTGTTCTGCGGCCTGTTCCCGGTCGACGCCGCCGATTTCGAGGATCTGCGCGCCGCCGTCGGCAAGCTGCGCCTCAACGACGCGAGCTTCTCCTACGAGATGGAAACCAGCGCCGCGCTCGGCTTCGGCTATCGCTGCGGCTTCCTTGGCCTGCTGCATCTGGAAATCATCCAGGAGCGGCTGGAGCGCGAATTCAACCTCGACCTCATCGCCACGGCGCCGAGCGTCGTCTACCGCCTGAACCTCAACGACGGCTCGGTGAAGGAACTGCATAACCCGGCCGACATGCCCGACGTGGTCAAGATCGCCTCGATCGAGGAGCCATGGATCCGCGCCACCATCCTGACCCCCGACGACTATCTCGGCGGCATCCTGAAGCTCTGCCAGGACAGGCGCGGCATCCAGGCCGATCTCTCCTATGTGGGAAAACGCGCCATGCTCACCTACGACCTGCCGCTCAACGAAGTGGTCTTCGATTTCTACGACCGGCTGAAGTCGATCTCCAAGGGCTATGCCTCCTTCGACTATCATCTGACCGACTATCGCGAGGGCGACCTGGTCAAGATGTCGATCCTGGTCAACGAGGAGCCGGTCGACGCGCTGTCCATGCTGGTGCACCGCACGGCGGCGGAAAAGCGCGGCCGCGCCATGTGCGAGAAGCTGAAGGAGCTGATCCCGCACCACCTGTTCAAGATCCCGATCCAGGCGGCGATAGGCGGCAAGGTCATCGCCCGCGAGACCATCTCGGCGCTGCGCAAGGACGTCACCGCCAAATGCTACGGCGGCGACGTGACCCGCAAGCGCAAGCTGCTCGACAAGCAGAAAGAGGGCAAGAAGCGGATGAGGCAGTTTGGGAAGGTGGATATCCCGCAGGAGGCGTTTATTCAGGCGCTGAAGATGGGGGATTGAGGGCTTAACTCGACCGGTTAAACCGTCTCCTTGTCGATTTGGATTTTGTTTTGTGGGCTGCAGAACGAACCATCTCAAAGTTTGAGTCTTGCGACCGCAAGATCGAAGGGAAGTCGTAGTAGTTTGGGCTAAGATTTGCTAGGTGCCATTGCTCTTCGAGATATTGTCTAAATAACTCTGCTTTCAGAAGCCTCTCTCTTATATCAAATGAGGACGCGAGCTTAGATATCTGCTCTCTTATATTATTGTCGAATATTGGCGTGTCGGTCGACGTCGCATCTAAAAAGGAAAAGGATGGCGCCCAAAATCTGACGTGATATATGCCGACAGACGTTGCGCGGTAGTGTAAGTTCTCTATAGGGAAATTATCTGCAACAGTTAGCTCCCTGAAGTGAGCAAAGGGCGTTTCTATTAATTTCTTAGATGCAAGACGCCGGAAGGCATGCTTGGTCTGATCTTCCAAGAACCCGTGGCGGAGCATCTCTCCAATCACCACGTCGCCGCGCACAAATCCGTCGCTATCTCGGACACCCATGTTTGAGCTTAGGAAACTAATTACTAAGCTACACAGGAAGTGCTCTCTCGCATCTGACCTGCTTACGTCGAATATATTGCAGGCCAGTTGGGAGGATTGCGGATTGTAGTACGCGTACTCGCCGAGAAGAGCGTGCTTAGTAAATTCGTGCAGCGGCACGTTATATCTTCCGGTTTCTAGTTCAATCTCAACAATTTTGCGAGAATCAACATTCGGACTGCCACAGAATCCAGTTATCAGTTCCATGACCGCGCGCGTATTTCCGCCAGTGATATTGCTAAGAAACTGGCGTATACTCTCGTTGCTTGTTATCGACCGCAGTGTTGATCGGAGAAAAGCAACAACATTGGAAAGTTGGAGGGCGATACCACCAAGACTGCCTAGATTCTCCTTCCCCTCAGCAACGCGAACGGCAAAACTCAATCGCTTTGAGACAACCTCGTCCGCTGGAGGAGGAGAAATTGTCAAGATCTTGTTTTGGTATGCTGACAGGGCACCTTTTTGCTTCGATTCGTAGAACGTGGCAGGTCTAAGGGCCACGAAGACCAGAAGGAGCCGATGGGACGCTAACTCTTGAGCAATTAGGAATGCCTCCTGCTGCGTGGCATAGTCCCGTTGGTCGGCATTATCTATAATCAGGATGATTTGTTTCCGGCGGCCTCTTACCAAATGCCCCAGTGCAGCCAAGAGATGCGTATCGCGAGATGAAATCAATTTGGATAGGAAGGCGACCCGCTCGCGTTCATAACGGTCCGGCTCTATGAGCTTGAGTCGTCCAAAAACACCACGGTCAAAACCGCGCAGTTGCTCATGGTAGATTGAATTCACGAACGACGCTTCTTCAATATCGATGTTATACGAATTCAACAGGACGCGAGGTACCTCGTCGAGGATGAAATCCTTGAGGTTCCGAGCTAAATTTGCCTTTATACCTAAGTTAATGTGGATAAAGTACGTATTTGCTCGATCATCCTTATCCATCGATACAAAAAGATTCTCAAAGAAGGACGTTTTCCCAACGCCAACATCGCCGATAACAACAACTGGTCGCGAGCTGGCGCTATCGTCGAAGCCAACGTTTGCTACATGTATCTTATTCGCTTCACTGACGGTAATCGCCGTCTCTAAGGCAGAAGGTGCTGATGCGTCAGTCGAAGCTCTCTTGTATCGTGCCGCGATGATTTGCTTACTCAGTAAGAGATGCCGATTGTTTGCTTCGGTAGACACGTAGCAATCACGGTAAAAAGCTGGTTTCAAAGAGGGATTATCCTCAATTTCTTCGAGCAATAGAGATGACAGAGCGCGAAGATTTTCCTGGAACTCGCTCCGATAGCGAAGCTTCATAGGTTCTGCAATTGCTATTGAGGCCTTCTCTGGAAGCCTGGGATTTCTGTGTAGAGCTATCTGTCTATAGGCCCTGTTTTCGCTTACGCCTTCCGGTGAGAGCAAGGTCCAGAGAAGTGTGAAGTCATCCAAGTAGCTTTGAAAGCCATTAAAGAAAAAGCACTCGCCCGTCAGCGGCGATTGTCCGGGGGTCATCACTTGGAAAATAGCGAGCTGCGGCCCGTTACATACAATGGCGAGCGGGACTCCGAGCAAAGAACAATATGAAATTACTTGGTAGATGGAGGACTTGAATTCCTTTGAGGCGGCTATTAGCGGTTCAAGCTTTCGTACTATACTTGGCTTTCCTGGTGGCAGGTCACCATACGAAATTGCCTCCCGCTTTACCTCTACCACAGCCTTTTGAGGAACCCCCAACACATAGTCAGCTCGTCCTCCCGCTCCATCCGGTCGCTCGACCACGATACTGGGATTCTCCCATCCCAGGCATTCCAACAGCAATCGATCGACAAATTGAAAGCGATTCTGTGCCTCGCTCCAATGCATATGGTCTGCGGGAAAGGAGTCTAAAATGGCCTTCAGGCGTTGCCGACCTTCAACCCACTCAAACGGTGCCTGCATCTTTCCCCCCCCAAGAGTAAGAAGTCCCCTAAAACCTCTCACAGAGAAGCACAATGTCGATCGGCCGGAAAGACCAAGTTCGCAATCGATGAGCGCCCTTCTCGTCTTCCGATGCACTGAGCCCGGCCTCGTGGGTCAGCTAGCAGTAGCTACTTGAATCCTGCTACTTGAATCTTATTGAAGGGAGGAAAGCCCTCGTTGCATTGGATTGGGCGGCCTTCATTGTTATCCCCCGTTGCGGTATCCTCTCCCCAGCCTGGGGAGACATCACATGCGCTCCACCTCTGACACCATCGCCGCGATCGGCTTCGCCATCGGCGGCGCTTTTGGCTTGGCGGGCACTTTTGTTGCCAGCGACGCGCTGCGTGAAACGGTCTGGACCATCGACGGCGTCGGCATTGTCGTCGCCACGGCGCTTCTCACGATGAAATACCAGCGGCTCGGCAATGATCTCGTCGCGGCCGGCTTCCTGACTTTCCTCGCCGGCGAAAGCCTGCTTCTGGCCGGCAATGCGGCGGGGCTGCAGGCCAGCGTGCCGTCCTATGCCGGCGGTATCGCGCTGTGGGCGGCGGGGCTGGTCATGGTCAGCGCGCAAGCCACATTCGCGCTCTGGATGCGGCTCACGGCGTCCGTCGCCGCTTTGCTCTTCGCCATCTCGGTCCTTATGATCCTGTGGGGCGCGCCGCTTTTGCCCACTTCGGCGCCGCTGCCGGCGGCCGGCTATCCGTTCCTGGTGCTGACCTTCATCGGCTGGATCTGGACTTTGCTCAAAGCCGAGCGTTGAGTGCGAAGGCGATGGCCGCGCCGCTCGAAATCCGCAACAGCCCGTCGGGGAAAATCCTTCCCGCCGTAGGGCCGTTCCTGCTTGGCGGCATTTTCGGTTTCGGCGCGCTGCAGGGCGTGGCCTCGGGCGCGAACAGCGGGCATGTGCTGTGGATCGCGCTGCTCGGCGCCGCCTGCCTGGGCCTCGGCGTGTTCATCGCGCGCGGCGCCTTCGACACTTCGGTCAAGGTGGTGCTGAACAGCCAGGGTTTCCGCGATGCCCGCGCCGGCGACGTGCTGGTGCCGTGGAGCAAGGTGCGGAGCGTGCGGCTTGCCGCCGGCGGCAAGGGCGCGGCGATGCTCAATTTCGAGCTCACCGAGGAGCCGCCCGACGCAATCCGATATTCCTCCGCCAACGCCTTCGGCCTGATGCCCTTCGGCCGGAACATCGTGCATATGGAGATCTCCTCGCTCGACGTGCGGGGAGAGGAGATTGTGGATGCGGTGAAGACATTCGCGCCGCATGTGGCGGTGAGGAGGTAGCGATCGCCTGCGTTTTAGAAGGAGCGGGGCGCCGAAGCTGCTGATCTCCCCCCTCGTGAGGGAGATGGCCGGCAGGCCAGAGGGGGGCGCTGTCCCGCCGGCATCTCAAAGGGTAAGCTTTCGCGGCCAGGTTCTCTTTGATTGACACAAACGCCGCGTTCCTTCGCGCCCCCCTCTGCCCTGCCGGGCTTTCGTTGCTCGGAAAGCCAAGCAATTGGCTTCCCATCCGCTACGCGGACCGCTCCTCAACCCCCACAAGGGGGGAGATTACGCACTTCACCCGTGCTCTACTCCCCTTGGGGACCTCGCCATGATTCGCGCTCTGCTCGCCTTCCTTCTCCTCACCTCGCCGGCCTTCGCCGCCGACATGTCGGTCTTCGTCCGCAACCAGCGTTCGGACGGCGTCGCGGTCGAGCTGTTCGGCCGCGACAGCGGCAAAGTCTGGCCGGGCGACGACAAGGTGTTTCTCATCCGGCCGAAGGCGCGGAAATCCGTGCCGATCTCCTGCGAGCCGGGCGAGCACATCTGCTGGGGCGCCTGGGTGAACGGCGACGATTCCGTCACCGCCGGCGTCGGCCCCGACAACGACCAGCCCTGCGACACCTGCTGCTTCATCTGCACCGAGCACTCGACCGAGACGGTGGATCTGGCCGAGTAGCGGGGGGTTGAAGCTGCCAATCTCCCAAAGAGGGGGAGATGCCCGGCAGGGCAGAGGGGGGCGCGAAGGATCGCGGCGCTGCAAGAACAAGTTCCTCGCCCCGCGGAGTGGGGAGAGGTGGCTCGGCGAAGCCGAGACGGAGAGGGGGAGCGCCCTACGAAGGCGCCCTCTTCGTCCGCTTCGCGGCCACCTCGCCCCCGCCTTCGGCGGGAGCGAGGAACCCAAGCATAGACACGTCGGCGGGACAGCGCCCCCCTCTGGCCTGCCGGCCATCTCCCCCTTTTGGGGGGAGATCAGCCAATCGCCACAGCCTCAACAATCACCCCCAATTCCGTCAGCCATTTTCGCTGCCGCCCCTTGGCATACGCGCCGGCCATGTCATCATCCAACCATCGGCCGTGGGGGCCGATTCTACCTCGGGGGTTTTCATGTCTTTGCTGTCTGCGCGCCGCTTTGCCGCCGCGTTTTCGCTTGCCGTCCTGTTTTCGCCTGCCGCTCATGCCGGCGACGTCACGTTCCAGATCAAGAACAGCCATCCCAATGCCATGCGGCTCGAGCTCTACAGCCAGGACCGCGACTATGTCTGGCCAGGCAACGGCAAGGATTTCTATCTCGACGACGGCGAGACCAAAGAGCTGCCGATCTCCTGCAACGAGGGCGAATCCATCTGCTACGGCGCCTGGGTCGACGGCGACGAGGCGACCTATTGGGGCGTCGGCCCCGGCAACAAGGAAAAATGCGAAGACTGCTGCTACACCTGCAGCGGCGGCGAGACCGAGGAGATCGATCTGGAGGAGTAGGGTGGCGCCTTCTTCTCCTTCTCCCACAGGGGCCCACAGGGGAGAAGGAGCAGGCTGTGCATCCGGCCAGCTTGACGCCCCTCTCGCCCCCGCCCTAGCCTCGTCTCCAACCACCAACAGGAGGCCCCACCCAAATGGCAGGCACGGTCGAAGGCGAGAAGATCGACGTTTCTTTCGGCGGCAAGCGCTGCATCCATTCGCGCAATTGCGTGCTCGGCAACCCGCATGTCTTCGTGCCCAACGCGCCGGGCGAATGGATCCATCCGGAAGCGGCCAGCGTCGAGCAGGTCGTGGCGCTGGCGCAGAACTGTCCGTCGGGCGCCATCACCTACACCAGAAAGGATGGCGGACCGCAGGAGAAGCCGCCGGTGGTCAACACCGTGCGGTTGAGGGAAAACGGCCCGCTGGCGGTGCATGCCGAGATCGTGCTGGGCGAGGAAACCGTCTTTCGCGCCACGCTCTGCCGCTGCGGCCTGTCGCAGAACAAGCCGTTCTGCGACAACAGCCACATCAAGGCCGGCTTCACCGCCACCGGCGAGCCGCCGCTGAAGGAAGCGCAGGTGCTGGAGGTGCGGGATGGCCCGCTGACGGTGACGCCCACTATCAACGGACCGCTGAAGGTCGAGGGGAATGCCGAGATCGTCACCGGGACAGGACATACGATCGCCCGCACGACCAAGGTGTTTCTCTGCCGCTGCGGGCACTCGGCGAACAAGCCGTTTTGTGATGGGTCACATAAGCGGGTGGGGTTTGAGGGGTAGGCGTCGAAGCTGCCAATCTCCCCCCTCGTGGGGGAGATGTCCGGCAGGACAGAGGGGGGCGCCGTAGAATGCGAACCTCAACAATCACCGAGCGATACAAATGCCGCATACGCCGCTGCCGCCAAAACACCGTGCCAACGCCAGATCAATGCGCAAGGTGATGACAGGAGCCGAATTGAAGCTTTGGAACGAGCTTCGCGCCCATCGGTTGATGGGCCTAGAGCAATTCCAGGAAAAGTGTGAGCGGTTTTCCGTCCGGAATTGCGTAAAATCAGAGAGTTAGAGCGATTTGCCGTTTCCGTGAAACGGCGAAGCGCTCTAGGCTTCCGGCGCCAGTTCCCGATCGCCGGATATATCGTAGACTTCGCTTGCCCGCAGAAGAAGCTCGTCGTCGAGGTCGACGGGTCTCAGCACGGAGAAGCCGATGCAGTCGCAGGCGATGAGGCACGGACTGCGAGGCTGGAGAAAGATGGCTGGACCGTTCTGCGGTTCTGGAACGAAGATGTCATTCGCGACATCGATAATGTTTGCCAGCATACCGTGATCGTGACCGGGCTTGGAAGTCCATCCGAATAGCGCGGTCAGGTCAGCGGGACAGCGCCCCCCTCTGGCCTGCCGGCCATCTCCCCCACAAGGGGGGAGATTAGCTCTTCCCCCCTGGCCCACCTCTCCTGCCTTTATCGGCCAGCCCGTATCGGCTAAGGGCTTCGAAACAAAGCCCTCTTGCCCGGACCGCCCGCCAAAAATGACCGCTAAGCCTCATCCCCTCTTCCTCGGCATCGACACCGGCGGCACCTACACCGACGCCGTGCTGTGGTCGGAGGGAGGCGGACCCAAGGGAAAAGTCCTGGCCAAGGCCAAATCGTTGACCACGCGGCACGACCTCGCCGTCGGGATTTCCGGCGCGGTGGATGCGGTGCTTCAGGAATCCGCCACCGATCCGGTCGCCATCAAGCTGGTCTCGATGTCCACCACTCTGGCCACCAACGCGCTGGTCGAGGGGCAGGGCGGGCGCGTGGCGCTGGTCATGATCGGCTTTTCCGAGGCCGATCTTGCGCGCGACGGGTTGAAGACGGCTTTAGGCACCGACCCGGTGGTGTTCTGCCCCGGCGGCCATGACGTGCATGGCAATGCGGCGAAACTCGACCTGTCCGGCCTCGAGGCGGCGCTCCCCGAGCTTGGCGGCTCGGTGTCGGGCTTCGCCGTCTGCGCCTATTTCGCCACCCGCAACCCGGCGCATGAGCTTGCGGCCCGCGACCTGATCCGCGACAAGACCGGCCTGCCGGTCACCGCCAGCCACGAGTTGTCGGCCAAGCTCGGCGGCCCGCGCCGGGCGCTCACCACCTTGCTCAACGCCCGCCTGATCTCGATGATCGACCGGCTGGTCGCGGCGACCGAAGGTTTTCTTGGCCATCGCGGCATCGCAGCACCCCTGATGGTGGTGCGCGGCGACGGCGCGCTGGTCTCGGCGGCCTTCGCCCGCCAGCGGCCGATCGAGACGATCCTGTCCGGCCCGGCCGCCAGCCTTGTCGGCGCCCGCCACATGACCGGGCTGGACGACGCCATGGTCTCGGATATCGGCGGCACCACGACAGACGTCGCCGTGCTCGATGGCGGCCGCCCGCGCCTCGATCCGGAAGGCGCCACCGTCGGCGGTTTCCGCACCATGGTCGAGGCGGTCGCGATGCGCACCTTCGGCCTCGGCGGTGATTCCGAAGTCACGCTGGAAGACGGCGCGCTCGACCCGAGAATCCTGCTCGGGCCGCGCCGCCTGGTGCCGCTGGCGCTGTCGGGCATGGTGCATGGCGAGGCGGTGACGTCGGAGCTGGAGCGGCAGCTGCGCGCGCCGAACCCTGGCCGCATGGACGGGCGCTTCGCCATGCGCACCGGCGTGCCGGACCGGCTCGCCGCCGGGCTGACCGCGCCGGAAGCGAAGCTGTACGAGACGATCGGTTCCGTGCCGCTCGCGCTCGACAGGCTGCTCGCTTCCAACGCCCAGAACGCCACGCTGAACCGGTTGGTCGCGCGGGGGCTCGTGCATATCTCTGGCTTCACGCCGTCCGACGCCGCCCATGTCGTGGGAAAACAGGCCAATTGGGACGCCGCCGCCGCCCGCCTCGGCGCCGAGCTCTTCGCCCGCCGCCGCGACGGCCGTGGCCAGACCATCGCCGCGACGCCGGAAGCCATCGCCGAACGTGTGCTGGTGACGCTGACCCGCTGGTCGGCCGAATACATCCTTGAAACCGCCTTCGCCGAGGACGGGCTGGACGGCGCCGCCACCGTCGCGCACGCGCTGGTGCAGCGCGCGGTCGATGCCCATCCCGGCATCGCCCGCTTCACCGTCGCGCTCGACCGCCCGGTCATCGGCCTCGGCGCGTCGGCGCCGCTGCATTATGCCGGCCTGGCCATGCTGGTCGGCAATGGCTGCATCGTGCCGGAAGACACCGACGTCGCCAACGCGCTCGGCGCCGTGGTCGGCCAGGTGCGCGTCTCGGCCGAAGCCCGCGTCAGCCAGCCCAAGGAAGGCCTGTTCCGCCTCGCCTCGGGCCAGACGGTGCGCGACTTCACCGAGGAGGAGAAGGCGATCGCGGCGGCTGAGGCCGATGTGCGGGCATTGGCCGCCGAGCGCGCGAAGGACGCCGGTACCGACAGCGCCGAGATCGAAATCGCCACCGAGTTCAAGGTCTCGACCATCGAAGGCCAGCGCATGTTCATCGAGGCACATGTGGTGGCCGTGGCGTCGGGACGGCCGCGGATTGCGGTGTGAGGGAGAGCGTAATCTCCCCCTTGTGGGGGAGATGGTCGGCAGGCCAGAGGCGGGCGCTGTCCCGCCAGCGTCTCCGTTCTTCCGCCTCTCCGACAGCCAGTCTGGGTGACATTTGCACGGGATAGAAGTGACAAGGTTGGCGTTCCTTCGCGCCCCCCTCTGCCCTGCCGGGCATCTCCCCCACGAGGACCCACGAGGGGGGAGATCAGCAGCTTCGCCGCCCCGCCAACCCCCCCTACATCCTAAGCCGAATTGACCCCGCAACCCCAAACATGCCAAAGGCCCCCGCTAACAAGGCCAAAGCCTACTATCTGGAGACGTGCAGATGACCGACCGCATCGAGATCGCCGGGTTGCGGATTGCCCGGGAGCTCCATGACTTCGTGGCCGAGGAGGCGGCAGTCGGCATCGGCATCGACCCGGAGAAATTCTGGACCGGCTTTTCAGAGATCGTCCACGACCTCGCGCCGAAGAACCGGGCGCTGCTGGCAAAACGCGACGCCATGCAGGAAAAGCTCGACGGCTGGTATCGCGCCAATGGCGCGCCGGTCGACATGGAAGGCTACAAGAATTTCCTGAAGGAGATCGGCTACCTGGTGCCGGAAGGCCCGGCCTTCAGCGTCTCGACCGTTAACGTCGATCCCGAGATCGCCGTCGTCGCCGGACCGCAGCTGGTGGTGCCGGTGATGAACGCGCGCTATGCGCTCAACGCCGCCAATGCCCGCTGGGGCTCGCTCTATGACGCGCTCTACGGCACCGACGCCATTCCCGAGACCGGCGGCGCCGAGAAGGGCAAGGGTTTCAACCCGGCGCGCGGCGCCAAGGTGATTGCCTGGGCCAGGGATTTCCTCGACCAGTCGGTGCCGCTGACCACGGGCAAATGGGCGGGCGTCAACGGGCTCTCGGTCGCCAATGGCGCGCTGAGGCTCGGCGAGGGCGCCGGCGCCACGACGCTCGCCGACCCAAAACAGTTCGCCGGCTATCGCGGCGATGCCGCCAATCCCGAAGCCGTGCTTCTGGTGAAGAACGGCCTGCATATCGAGATCGTGATCGACCGCGCCAACCAGATCGGCAAGACCGATCCTGCGGGCATCGCCGACGTCATCCTGGAATCGGCCTTGACCACCATCCAGGACTGCGAGGATTCGGTCGCGGCCGTGGATGCGCAGGACAAGGTCGTCGTCTACCGCAACTGGCTCGGCCTGATGAAGGGCGACCTTGCCGAAGAGATCACCAAGGGCGGCAAGACGTTCACCCGCAAGCTCAACCCCGACCGCCGCTACACGGCGCCGAATGGCGGCCAGCTCTTGCTGCCGGGGCGCTCGCTGATGCTGGTGCGCAATGTCGGCCACCTGATGACCAATCCGGCGATCCTGGACCACGAGGGCCACGAGGTGCCGGAAGGCATAATGGACGCCGCCATCACCGCGTTGATCGCGCTGCACGATGTCGGCGACGACGGCCGCCGCGCCAATTCCCGCGCCGGCTCGATGTATGTGGTGAAGCCCAAGATGCATGGGCCCGAAGAGGTCGCTTTCGCCGTCGAGGTCTTCGACCGGGTCGAGGCGCTGCTCGGCATGGCCAGGAACACCATCAAGATGGGCATCATGGACGAGGAGCGGCGCACCACGATCAACCTCAAGGAAGCGATCCGCGCCGCAAGAGAGCGCGTCGTGTTCATCAACACCGGCTTCCTCGACCGCACCGGCGACGAGATCCACACCTCGATGGAAGCCGGCCCGATGATCCGCAAGGGCGACATGAAGCAGGCCGCCTGGATCTCCGCCTATGAAGCGTGGAACGTCGACACGGGCCTGGAATGCGGGCTCGCCGGCCACGCCCAGATCGGCAAGGGCATGTGGGCGATGCCGGACCTGATGGCGGCGATGCTGGTCGAGAAGATCGCGCATCCCAAGGCCGGCGCCAACACCGCCTGGGTGCCGTCGCCGACGGCCGCGACCCTGCATGCCACGCACTATCACAAGGTCGATGTGCACGCCGTGCAGGCGGCGCTGAAGAGCCGGCCGAAGGCCAAGCTCGACGACATCCTGTCGGTGCCGGTCGCGGTGCGGCCGAACTGGACGCCGGACGAGATCCAGCGCGAGCTCGACAACAATGCGCAAGGCATTCTGGGCTATGTCGTGCGCTGGATCGACCAGGGCGTCGGCTGCTCGAAAGTGCCGGACATCAACGATGTCGGCCTGATGGAGGACCGCGCCACGCTGCGCATCTCCTCGCAGCACATCGCCAACTGGCTGCGCCACAAGGTCTGCTCGGAAATCCAGGTCCGCGATTCGCTGCAGCGCATGGCGGCGATCGTCGACCGCCAGAATGTCGGCGACCCGCTCTACCGGCCGATGGCGCCGGATTTCGACAATTCCATCGCCTTCCAGGCCGCCTGCGACCTGGTGTTCAAGGGAACGGTTCAGCCCAACGGCTATACGGAGCCGGTGCTGCACGCGCGGCGGCTGGAGTTGAAGGCGCGCGACAGGCAGGACTCTGCTTGAGTCTGCTGGCTTGCCGCCGGCTGGTCGGCGGTTACGGCCCTCACCCGCCTTTGATCGTGCGCGACAGGAAGACGTCCGTGTGCCTGACATGCGCGGGCGTGTCGCGAAACGGCGCGCAGGGCCTGAAGCCGAACGCCTCGTACACGGCAATCGCGCTTTCCATATAGAAAGTGGTGTGGATCAGCACCATGCGGGCCGGGCTCTTGTCGATCTCCGCCAGGACCGCGCCCATCAGCGCGCGACCTATGCCTTGTCCCCGGAAGGATGCATCGACGAAGAACTTGTGAAGTTCCGCCGTGCCATCGCCGAACGGACCGAAAGCGAGGCAGCCCGCCGGCACGTTGCCCGATCGCGCAATGAAGGCCATGGCACCCGGCACACCGAATTGCATTGCCAGTTTATGGCCGCTGGTGCCGGGCTGGAAGAGCGTCCTTATATCCTCCTCCGAGACACCATGGGGCGCGGACGCGTCGACATCCCACTGCGCTAGCCTGCCGCAGAGCATGGCCATGGTCTCGAAGTCTTCGGCGCTGCGCGCCGGCAGAACTGAAATCATCCTTCGCCCCCGCGCGGATCCGTTCCACCATACCACGCAGTTACCGGGATGCGAACGCATCGTCGAGCGCTCAACGAGGCGGCGAACCTCGCAAATCGCTTGACGAATGTTAAGCTACCTACTAGTAGGTAGATACCGACTCTCCAGGAAAGGTATCCGTCATGTCTTCACAAATGAGCGGCCAGAACCGCGCCCGGTCCTCAAACGGCTGGCTCAAAAGCTACTACTATCTACGGTTTGCCGTATCGGCGGCCTGGGTCGCGGTAGCCTTCACCGTCGCGAAGTCGGTTCCGCCGCTCGCCGCCGTCATGCTGGTGGCCTACCCCGCCTGGGACGCGCTGGCGAACTATGTTGACGCGCAGCGCAGCGGCGGCTTGGGCCGCAACAAGTCGCAACTGCTCAATTTCGCCGTCAGCATCCTCACCGCGATCGCGGTTGCTATCGTGCTTGGCCGCGGCATGAACGCGGTGCTCGCGGTCTATGGTGTCTGGGCCGCGATCTCCGGCGCATTTCAGCTCCTCACCGCGCTACGCCGCTGGAAGACCAACGGCGCCCAATGGGCGATGATCCTGAGCGGCGCCCAGTCGGCGCTGGCCGGCCTCTTCTTCGTCAAGATGGCGGGCGGCGCGGAGGCCATCGGCATCGCCAATGTCGCGCCCTACGCCGCCTTCGGCGCCTTCTACTTCCTGGTGTCCGCCGTGTGGCTTTCCGTCAGCGATATGCTTCGCAAGTCGCGGCAGGTGGCGAGTTGAGCTTTCTTCCGTCGGACGTTAGGCATGTCTATGGATAAGCCCTCGAACACCGCCGATGACATCCTGGCCGCCGCGCGAAGCTTCATCGTCGCCGGCGGCTATAACGGGTTCAGCTACGCCGATATCGCCGAGGTCGTCGGTATCCGCAAAGCCAGCATCCATCATCATTTCCCCAGCAAGGTCGACCTCGTGCAAACCCTGGTCAGGCGCTACCTCGAGGATGCCGTCAAGGGCATGACCGAGCTTGAGCGCAATGTGCCTGCGCCGCCGGAATTGCTGCGAACCTATGCCGGCTTCTGGGCGCAGTGCATCGAGGACGCGAGCAGGCCGATCTGCGTCTGCGCGCTGCTTGCCAGCGAGCTTCCCGCCCTTCCGCCGGAGGTTGCCGTGGAGGTCCGGGCGTATTTTCAGTTTCTCTCGGGGTGGCTGACCGGCGTCATCGAGCGCGGTGCCGCGCAGGGCGCATTGACGATCTCCGCCGCCCCGCGCGCGGAAGCGGAGGCATTCATGGCGACCGTGCACGGGGCGATGATTTCCGCGCGGGCCTACGGCGATGTCCTGACCTTCGGCATGATCCTGGCACCGACGCTGCAGAAGCTGATCCCCGCGCAAGATTGAGGAGGAGATCGGCCGGCATCCGCCCCTTTCCGGCGATAAGTTCACGCATGAAGCCGAGCGTCCCGTTGGCGTCCTTACCGGCATCAATTGCCGCTTCAGCACTTTGTCCGCCGATCAGAAAGTGTTCCGCCTTGGACGTTCGGCAATCCCCATTTCCCGCATTGAGTGACTGTTTTGCTACAGGTTTATTAGACAATTAAGATTAAGCTCTTTGCAGTGGCGGCGATAACGAGCGACGCTTGGGAGACAATCGATGCGTTCTATCCTTGGGACTTTCCTGGTTCTGGGCGTGGCCATGACTGGGGCCAATGCCGCTGACATCGTCCAACCCGTGGCCTCCATGGAAGTTCCCTATTCCTGGACCGGCCTTTATGTTGGTGCGAATGCGGGTGGGGCCTTCGGAAAGGTCGATGGCGATTTCATCGGCATTCCTGGGTCGGCAGACATCGGCAATTTCACCGGCGGCGCTTTGGTTGGCGCCAATTATCAGTACGGTCAGTGGGTTCTCGGTATCGAAGGCGATATCAACTACCTGGGTTTCAAGAAAGAATTCTCGCCGGGGGTTGGCGGCGGCGGCCTTGGCGCAGAAGCGAGCGTCGATGCCTTCGGAACGATCCGGGGCCGCGTCGGCTACGCCTTTGATCGCTGGCTTCCTTATGTCACGGCCGGCGTTGCGATGGGTGATGTGAAGATCGATGAGCACGTCTTCGGTGTAGCCAGGACCAAATTCCAGACAGGATATGCAGTCGGCGGCGGTGTTGAATACGCTTTCAGCAACAATTGGACCGCCCGTGCGGAATATCTCTATGTCGACCTCGGCAAGAAAGACTTCGGGTTTGACCCGATCGATCCGTATAACGTGAAGACGAACTTCAGTGTCGTTCGCGCTGCCTTAGCCTACAAATTCTGATTCCGGGCATCGCAATTTGCTCATGATGATGCCGGCGCGGCTGCACGCCAAATCGCGCCGCCGTCAGGAATTGCCTTGAACAAAAAATGACAGAGCTCTTCCCCGTTCCGGCGGCATCAGGTCGCTTCATCAAGCCGCCTGCGCCATCCGCTCCGCGCTCATCCGGTAGGAAATCGCCTCGGCCAGATGGATGCGGCCGACGGTTTCGCTGGCGTCGAGATCGGCCAGCGTGCGGGCGACCTTCAGCACGCGATGATAGGCGCGCGCCGAAAAGCCGAGCTTTTCGCTGGCGTCCTTGAGCAGCGTCAGGCCGGCGGTATCGGGCTTGGCGATCTCCTCGATGATCGAAGGCGGGCAATGCGCGTTGGTGGTGGCGCCCGCTCCCAGTCTTTGCAGCCGTTCGCGCTGCATGGCGCGCGCACGGGCCACGCGCTGCGCCACCGCGGCACTTGTCTCAGCCTTGTCCGGTCGGATCAGGTCGCTCGCCGAGACCGCCGGCACCTCGATCCGAAGGTCGATGCGGTCGAGCAGCGGGCCGGAAATGCGCGCCTGGTATTCGGTGCGGCAGCGGTCGCCGCGCAAGCAGCGATAGCCGGGCTCGCCCGACATGCCGCAGCGGCACGGATTCATCGCCGCCACCAGCTGGATGCGGGCCGGATAGGTGACGCGGTGGTTGGCCCGCGCGATCATGCAGTCGCCCGTTTCCAGCGGCTGCCGCAGCGCATCGAGCGTTTGCGGCGTGAATTCCGGCAACTCGTCGAGGAACAGAACGCCGTGATGGGCGAGCGAGACCTCGCCCGGCCGCGCGCGCAGCCCGCCGCCCACCATCGCCGCCATCGAGGCGGAGTGATGCGGGGCGCGGAACGGCCGCCGGTCCGTCAGCTTGCCTTCGCCGAGCTCGCCGGCAACGGACGCGATCATCGACACTTCGAGCAGTTCCTTGGGCGCCAGCGGCGGCAGGATCGAGGGCAGGCGCTGCGCCAGCATCGACTTGCCCGAGCCAGGCGGTCCGACCATCAGCATTGCATTAGCGTATGACCCATCCTAAAGACGCTTTGACCTAAGGATGGAAACCATGAAATCTCCCACGCAGCCGCGCCCTAAGGCCTATTCATACGTCCGCTTCTCCACTCCCGAGCAATCCCGAGGGGACAGTAAGCGTCGCCAGACGGAGAAGGCTGTACGCTACGCGCTGGACCACGACCTTGACCTTGTCGACGACAGTTACATGGACCTTGGCGTGTCAGCCTATCGTGGCCGGAACAAAGACGCAGGGGCTTTAGCCGACTTCCTGCAAGCCGTCGAGGACGGGGTAGTGGAGAAAGGCTCTTACCTGTTGGTGGAGAGCATGGACCGCATTTCCCGCGAGAGGCCCCGCAAGGCCGTGAGGTTGCTTGAAGACATCTGCGAACGCGGGATTGTCCTTGTGACCCTTGGCGACGGCAAGGTCTACACCACCGGCATCCTCGACGCGGACCCCATGGCCTTCATGTGGGCCTTCATGGTTGCCATGCGCGCCAACGAGGAAAGCGAGACCAAGGCCAAGCGTGTCCGCGAGGCTTGGGGTAGGAAGAAGGCGAATGCCGCCTCCGAGGGTAAACCCATGACCATGCGGGTTCCCGCGTGGCTGGCTCTCAAGGCCGATCGCTCGGGGTTCGATGTCTTGGAGGATAGAGCCTCCGTGGTGCGTCGGGTGTTCCGCGAGGCCGACAAAGGGATTGGCCAACACACAATCGCCAATGGCTTGAACAAGGACGGCGTGGAGACATTCGGTGATGGTAGCCGCAAGGCCGCCTTCTGGCACCGCTCCTACATCGCCAAGATACTGGGAAACTCAGCCGTCATCGGGACCATGGTGCCCCACGAGACCCGCGAGGTTGGCGGCAAGAAGAAGAGAGACGCCCTTGCTCCTATACCGAACTACTACCCGGCAATCGTCCCGGTTGCTCAATTCGACCGCGTCAACTCCCGCAAGGCGGGGAACAACACGCCACGTATGCGGGCATCGGCGGGGGAGGTGTCCAACGTGCTGGCGGGGCTGGCGGCTTGCCCGGCATGCAGCGCGACCATGACGCGGGTCAACAAAGGCCGCAAAGGCGGAACCCCCTATCTGGTTTGCACCAAAGCCAAGGCCGGGGCCGGGTGCCAGTATCGCCAAGTGAACCTTGAGGCTGTCACCGCTGCTATCAGACACGCCGGGGGCAGACAGTTGGTCTTCGAGGTTCCATCGGGTGACGAAGGATTGGACGACGAACGCGCTTCGTTGCAGGCGGCGTTGGACGGACTGTCCCAATCCGTCGACAACATCTTGACGGAGATAGAAGGGGGCAATGCGTCCCCCGCGCTTCGTCGGCGGCTGTCTGGTCATGAGGCCGACCTTGCAACCGTAACCCAGCGCCTTGAGGAAGTTCATGAGCGCACCAAGCGCGCCAGCGGTCGGGCCATTGGGAAGCTCGTGGCCTCCATAGAGCGTGTCCTCACCAACCCAGCGTCAACCGTGACGGAGATCAACACCGCATTGCGTGATGCGTTCGTCCGCTGTGTCGTGGAGTATCGCGAGGGAACCATGCTTTTCTTCTGGAAACATGGCGGTGTCCCTACCGCCGTGCCATACGCGATTGCCGATGAGTGAACGTAAGCCCATCGATAAGCACCGGGGTAAATATTAGCCTCCACTAATATCGTCATATGGAGACAGGGAACGTCTTGCTCACGTTTCCTCCCCTCTTTTCTTGAGAAAATTCTTGGTGGCCTCCTCTGGTCACCCAGCCATCGCCGCTACATTTGGCGCTTGCACCACCGCTCACAACAACATGTAGGACCACTATGACCTATACCGCTCCGGCGGATGCGGCTGGCGATGCCGAGTTGCTCGCCCTCCGTGAAGCCTTGCGCATCCCGACGACCACTCCAAGCCTCGCCAGGACCTTCCCGTCCCCCAGGAAACGCCCTTGGGGCCGTGAGTTTCCCCTACCAGTCCGCATCACCCGCGCCACCCGCCGCCTCGCCCACGTTGGCGGAATGGTGCCGGAAGGGTGCAGCTTGAAGGACATGGAAAGGGTTCGCTGTAACCACCGCATCCACGTGGATGTCATCAAGGGAATCCTTGGGACGCTCTGGTCCTTCCGGCTTCTCGGGTGGTCCCCATCCGACACCGTCTACCTGGAACATGACCAGATAGCCGAGATTGTAGCCGCTGGCACCCAACGCCCAGCGGACACTCAAGACCTCATGCCCGACTGGTTCACCCACCGTCATTCGGTCGATGAACTCCAGGCCTTCCGAGACGGGAAAGCTGCTTAGGACTGGGCATATTGCCCATGTAGCGTTGCCCACTCAGCACCAGCGAAAGGTTCCAAATGACGGAACAAATCTCTACCCCTGAGGCCCTCCGGGTTATCCGGCAGGCCCTCGAAACGTACGGCTCTACGCCACCCGCTCCCCTGCCAACCCACCTCCACCTCAAAGGACCCATCGGTCCCACCCGCGTCACGTCAATGACGGGTGTCTTCCAGCCCCGTGAACTTGAAGGCCGCAAGCTGGAGGGCGAGCGCCACATTGAAACCCTTATGGCCGCTATCGGCTCCCCGTCCAATCCCACCTACCTTGACCCTCTGGTTGTCTGGTGGGGCGGAGACCGTTGGTATGTGATCGATGGTCACCACCGTCGACATGCCTACCTCCGCTCTGGTGTTCACACAGCCGTGCCTGTCAAGGTCTTTGAGGGGACCCTTGAGGAGGCCCTGGCGTTTGCGGTCGAGGCCAATTCAAAGGACCGTCTGCCCATGACCCTTATCGAGAAGTTGGACCGCGCATGGTTCCTGACGGTCACCACAGACCTATCCCGCGACCGCATCCGTCGCAGCTGTTCCGTAGCGGATGGTACCGTAAAGAACATGCGCAAGGTTCGCGATGGTCTGGCGTTGACCGGAGCAACCCAGGAGCATCTCATGTCGCTCACGTGGCAGGATGCCCGTGACGAATTGCAGGGGCTCGCGCCGAAGGAACCTGTGCCCGACTGGCGTTCCAAGCTGGTCTCAGATTATGAGCGCCGCCTCCGCAAGACGTTCGGTTCCCAGTTGTTCAAGAACGCTGACATCCTCGCTGAGGCGCTGGTGGTTCTCGACAAGCGTTTCCCCGAGTGGCTCCTTGAGGCCCCCGCCTTCAGTGAGCATGTCATGGCCAACCTCGATCGCATGATCGCGGAACGGGACAATCCCGACTACTGAGCGACTGGGCAATTTGCCCATGTAGCGTTGCCCAGTTGGGCAAGCCGCTGGCGGCAAACGCTCCCTACATCTCCATCCTAACATGGAGACTCCCACACCCAACATAGGAGGTCACCATGTGTGATCTTGGTCTTACTCTCGGTATTGCTGCCGGGATCGCTAATGCTGCCGGTCAGGCTTCTGCCGCCGCCGCCAACTCTGCGAGCATGAAAGCTCGCTATAATTTCAACCAAGCGAGCAATGAACACGACTTCGTCGCCAAGGCCAACGCCGCCAATAAGGAAGGCTATCAGGCTACCCTCGAAGGGGACCGTGCGAAGTCAACCGCCGTCGCCTCAGGCGCTGGCATGAACGGCAACACGGCTGGCCTCAGGCTGGCCGAGCAGAGCCGCCAGACCGCGTTGTCCATCGCCAACGTCAAGGACCAACGCGAGGGGGCCACCGCCACCTACATCATGCAGGGCAAGGCCAACCAGCTTGAGGCCCAGGACGCGCTCAACAAGCAACGCATGAACCCCATGTCCACGTTCATGGACATCGCTTCGTCTGGTCTCAAGAACTACGGCGCATTCCAGTAAACCCAAGGAAACCTCATGGCATCTCCCGTCACCCGGGGCCACCCGCGCGAATGGCGTGTGGGTGTCCAAGCTCCCGACAACGGCGTCCAGTTGCGCCGCCGACAGATCATCAACGAACGCCAACCTTGCTCCTGCCCAGGCTGCGACCGGAGGCGCTCAGGCGTCTCCCGCTACTGTGGCCACCATAGGGACGCCGCCAGTTCCCGAGGGGACCCTCTGGCCCGCCTTCCGTCCCGCAATGAACTGGCCATCTTCCGCCACGCCATTGCCGTCTACCTTCAGACGGACGCCAAGCTGGCGGCGCGTATCGCAGGGGACCTCAGGGGCCTTGAGCGGCGCATGACACAGCCTCCTGCCTTCTGCCTCAGCCCTTCCGACATCCACAAAGGATTGCCCCAGATAGCCAAGGCCAAGGGTCTCCTCGCGAACTGGCAGCACAAGGACAAGCGGACCTATACCGAGGCCGTGACCAACGCGCTGGCACTGACCGGGTGGATGTCGGTCTACTACGACACAGGCCACGCCGGGGGCCTTTGGGAGAACCGCAAGGCGTTCCTGACAACTCGATCCGGTGCCCTTCTGGGCGACTTCCGCAAGACCATTGGTCGAACGACGCTGCGCAAGGAGACCTCAGGGGCAACCCATAGGCTCCTTGGCCGGGACTTCGTCCACCACGCCAACACGATCTACGGCCAGGATTTCTGGTCCTCGCCCGTCTCCACCAATGACGGTCAATCCCTGACCCTCCGTGATTACACCCGCATGGCCCTCAAGGCCGCTGGTCTCCTCTAAAAACCCCAAGGAAACAACTGCATGTCCGATGACGGAATGATGCGCATGCCAAGCCCCGACAATTCCCGCTCGGGCTGGACCCCAAGCAACCCAAACTATGCCTCAGGCTCTGCCGCTGGACCTGCCCCCGAGGGTAAGGTCTTCGTGGCCGGTCTCAACACCTACGTGGATGCCGACATCGCGGCTGAGCTTGGGCTCTCTGGAGGTGCCCCTGTGGCTGCTCAAGCGTACCCCGAGGCCACTCCCGTTGCCTTCCCTGCTGCCCTCAACCCCGAGGCCATCCCTGCCGGTCACGATCCTCTCGAACATATCGACGTCGACGAGATGACCGACGCGGAACTTGAGGCCCTTCAAGAGCAACTTGAGATCAAGGACGAGGACGCAGCGCCGTCACTCTCAGAGACCCTTGACGCCGTTGCCGAATGCTTCACCCCCGAGGCCTTCGTGGACGGCGTGGAGACCATGGTCGAAACAGGCGACTTCAACGACACGCTCACCCGCCTCTCCGAGGCTACTGGGGTGGACACGGCGACTGCATCAACCCTTGTCGAGACTGCTGTGATGGAGGCCTCGCCGGTGGCATCCGAGCATATCGGGGACGAACGTTGGGCCTCTCTGGTCTATGCGGCTTCCAGCACGGATGACACATTCGCCCGTCGCATCGTTTCCGACGTAGTCACAGGACGCTTGGACCCTTTCCGTCTACCCCAAGCCTATGACTGGTGGTGGCAGTCTCTGCCCGACGCGGACGAGTTCTGATCCGTGCCTGTTCTCATGAAACACCTCACCTCCCTCTACTTGGTCCTCGCGACCGCATCCACCATCGCGGCCCTGCTGCCGCACTAAATCTCCAGGAAGGAAGAAACATGGCCAAGAAGCCTATGACCCGCGAGGAACTCCTCGCCCAACTCGACGCCCTCGACAACTCAACCGAGATCGGCAGGCTCAACGCCGAAGTCTCCCGGCTCACCGAGGAGAACACTTCGCTGACCGTGCAGCGCCGGGAACTTGACCGCCAGCTTAAGCTGGAGCGTGACGCCATGCAGTTGGTCCGCGAGGCCATCCGCAAGGTGGACGTTCGGACGCGCTCACACGGGGCGGACAGGCTGGCTGGCGTTGCTGATGCCGCTGACCGTTCCGACCGAATGGCCCTCGCAGAGGTCCGTCTGGGTATCAAGCGCGGCACCCATGACCCAGCTACGGGCCTTCCCTACACAACCGAGACCAAGCCTCAGCGCGACTTGGCGGCAGGGGCACCCAGGGTGACCCAGAAGGAACTCACGTCCTTCTTCCCGGCCCTAAGCGGCCCCGAGGTGGACGACACCGACAACGCGGAGGCCATGCTGGACGCTGAGTTGGCCGAAGCCAACGCCGCATTAGCGGCTCAGGACGCCTTGGTGATTGCCTCAGGCGCATAAACTAACACTCTGCCCTTCCACCCCCGCTGCTCCCCCGTTCGTTGTCTCTCACCTATGTTCAGGTGGCGTGTGGGTGGAGGGGTAGAGCGACCTCGGGGGCACCTTGCGTTTCGTTACGGTCGCGCGAGGTGCCCCACGTTGTCGGTGCCCTACGGTAGTTTAATCATCCCTACAGAATGTGGAACGCCGCACTGATCGCCTCATCCTCCTTCCGAAGCTGCGCTTCTGGATCATGGTCGAGGTCCGCTTCTTCGATGTGGAAATCATCCGCCCGAGAAGGTTTATGTTTCCACGCCCATTCGCAGGCCTCCCAGTGCCCATCGCAGGGTACTTGTCGCTGACTGAGGAGGCGCCCCTGTTTCCCAAAGTACATGACTTTGTAGTTGATCATGATGTGTGTCGGCCTTCTTTCCTTTGAAGCACGGCGTTGTTGCCGACACGCTATGAATCACACCTCCGCGAGCAAAACAAATCCGATACCAGAGAGATTCCGCTAACGATGGTTTCTGTGGACAACACGAATGTTCAGACCGAAAACACGGTGGCTGCTCCCGGCAGGGGAACCGCTTGTCTTGATCACCCACTGGCTGCTATCTGAGATACCGTCGAGGCACTCCGAGGCGGAATAAAAAATGCCGTTGTCGCGCTACTCTGAATCGTATGATCCTGATGATCTGGCGTTGCTCCAGCGGGTATTCAATCGGCTGTGTGCCGAGCGTCGTCTTGCTGTCAAAGATAAGGAGCAGCGGGAGGCCTTGGCTGCGGAACTCATCGGCGTGTTCGCCTTCGGCATCACGGACGAAACGCAGCTATGGCATGCTCTCTCCAAGCGACGGAAGGCCTAAACCCTGCCGTCCACAGCGTCACCCAGAGAACCTTGCGCCTTTTTGCGAAAAGTCTGTTTCGGCATTTACGTATAGCGACGAGGCCTGTTTCCCCCGTGGCCCCTCAGGGACAACCTCGTTTTCGTCCTATACCGCGCGTCTGAGAAGCGGCCCCCAGTAAGCACGAAGCACCTTAGATGTTAGGTCCTTTGTGCTTGACTTGAGGAGGTTGTGTCCGCCGGCGGCAGCCACTTCCAGCGCCCGCTTGGCACTCTCCTGGCCCTTGATGTCGGTGAGGTCCGGCAGGTCGCGCGCCGCAAGCTTTATGCCGGCCTCGGGCCGCGACAGCACCTGCGTGCCGCGAAAATGGTTGGCGACCGCGATCAGGCTGCGTGGCGCGAGAATGTCGAAATCCTTGCCGGCCCAGGCCGCCTCCGGCCCGCAGGCGAAGGGGCAGATCAGGCCCTTGCCTTCGGCATTGGCGCCGATCGCCGCCGGCAGCGCGCCCGCCACGCCGGCGATGGTGCCGTCGAGCGACAATTCGCCAAGCACCACATAGCCGGCAAGCATGTCGCCCGGTATGGCGCCGAGCGCCGCCATCAGGCCGAGCGCGATCGGCAGGTCGTAATGGCTGCCTTCCTTGGGAAGATCGGCCGGCGCGAGGTTCACCGTCACCTTCTTCGAGGGCATCGACAGGCCCGATGCGTGCAGCGCCGCTTGTACGCGCTCGCGGCTTTCGGCCACCGCCTTGTCCGGCAGGCCGACGATCTGCATGCCGACCTTGCCCGGCCCGACCATCACCTGGACATCGACCGGCACGGCCTCGATGCCCTGGAAAGCCACCGTGCGAACCCGCGCCACCATGTTTCCCGCCCCCGGATTCAGGCTCCTGCACGGCGCTGCGATCAGCCCGCCCAAGACCTCACGCCAGACAACCACAGATTTGTCGCTGAGGCAAGAACATTACAAGAACATCGATTCGGCCGCGGCAACGGTGCGTGGCCGAACCGGTATATTGTCGCCTCCCCAGCCTACCGGTCCAGCCACACCTTCTCGAAATGCTGCTCGAGATTGGGATGCGCCGGATTGTCCTTCACCGCCGCCACCGAATGGGTGAACAGCGAGCGCCAGTAAGGCTGGATGAGGATGCCGGAATCCTGGAGGATCTGCTCGACATCCTTCATGATCCCCTTGCGCTTTTCGGCATCCGGCACGGCAAGCGCCTCGTCGAGCTTCTTGTCGAAGGCGGGATTGGCGTAGCCGGATTCGTTCCACGCCTCGCCGCTGCGATAGGCGAGCGCGAGGTTCTGGACGCCCAGCGGCCGCATGCCCCACGACGTCATCGAGAAGGGATATTTGGTCCAGTTGTTCCAGAAGGTCGAGCCCGGCAGCACGGTGCGCTTCACCTTGAAGCCGGCCTCGCGCAGCTGCGCGGCGATGGCGTCGCCTGTGCTGCGGTGCCAGTCCTCGTCGCCGGTGATCAGCTCGTGCTCGAAATCGAGCTGCCCGGCCTCCGCCATCAGCTTTTTGGCGCCTTCAAGGTCGCGCGTCTTCTTCGGCAGCGCGTAATATTCCGGATGCAGCGGGCTGACATGGTGGTCCTCGGCGACCGTGCCCTTGCCGCCATAGCCGAGCGTCAGCACGGCTTGATTGTCGGTCGCCATTTGCAGGGCGCGGCGCACGCGTATGTCGTCATAGGGCTTGTTGGTCACATTGGTGCGGGCAAGGATCGTCGCCGCCGTCACCACTTCCGACTTCACCAGCCCCAGGCCGTCCATGATCGCGACATAGTCGGCGGTGGTCTCGAAATTGGTGTCGATCTCGCCGGCTTCGAAGGCGCTTACCCAGGCGGCCGGATCGGTGCCGTAGTCGATGAACTCGATGCCGTCGAGATAGGCCTCGCCACCCCACCACTTGCCGTTCTGGCGCCGCTTGACGACAGCCTTGGTGCCGACGTCGTAGGAGACCAGTTCGAAAGCGCCGGTGCCGACCGGATGCGCGATGAGATTGGCGCCGGCCTTCTCGTAGCCGCGATGCACGATCAGCGCCGAATATTCCGTCATCGACGGTATGATCGAGATGTCGGATGAGGACAGTTTCAGCACCACCGTGTGGTCGTCGGTCCTGATGATGGCGCCGTCGCGCGCCTTGCCGGTCTTGGCGTCGATCAGCGCGGTCATGCGGCCGGCCATGGAATTGCCTTCGGCCGCCTTGTCGCACCAGCGTTCGAGGTTGAAGACCACGTCCTCGGCGGTGAAGTCGTCGCCATTGTTCCAGGTCACGCCGCGCCGCAGATTGAGCGTGTATTCGGTGGCGTCGTCATTGACCTTCCAGCTTTCCACCAGCGAAGGCTTGAACGTGTAATCGGTGTCGTAGCGCACCAGCGTGTCGAGGAACTGGCGCGCGATATTGGCCATTTCCGGCCAGTCATAGGCGCGCGGGTCCTTCTGCTCCTTGACGAAGGTGGAAACGCGCAGCACGCCGCCCTTCTTCGGCTCGGCGGCTCGCGCCGGCGTCGGCGCGGCGAGCCCGATCAGGCCATAGGCGGCCACCGCCGATGCGCCAAAAATGCTTGCCATCGCCAGGAACTCGCGCCGGTGAAGGCATCCGCCCCGGACCTCCGCCGCCAGGCCCTCGACCAGCGCATGATGGCGGTCGAATTCGCAATGCTCGCTATCCTGCCCCATTTATCTCCCAGCTCCGAAAAGATCGACGAACCAGTCCCAGAAGCCGTCGACGTCGATATCGACGGCCACCCGCGCGTTTGGCGGCCTCTTTGATACATTGTTGAAATCGGCGATGGTCATGCCGCGGGTGACCTCGCCGCCGGTTTCCAGATGCACGTAATAGCTTTCGAACCTGAACAGCGACGGTTTTACGATCGCGGCGAGCGCAATCACGTCATGCAGGTTCGGGTCGTCGGCGCCGAATTCGTCCTTGCGCCGCATCATGAAGTCCAGCACGCGCGCCACCACATCCGCTTGCGGACCTGATGCAGCCCTTATCCGGTCGAACACATGGCGCGGCAGCTCCGGCTTCAGCGTGACGTCGAGGCCGACCATCGTCAGCGCGCAGCCGGATTCGAAGACGATGCGTGCGGCTTCGGGATCGCAATAGAGATTGAACTCCGAGGCCAGGGTCATGTTGCCGCCGCGGATGGCGCCGCCCATGATGGTGATGCGTTTGATCAGCGACGGCAGCTCAGGGTGTTCGATCAGCGCGGTGGCGATGTTGGTCAGCGGCCCGACGGCGAGGATCTCGAGCCTGCCCGGGTGCTGCTTCGCCGCCTCGTGGATCAATTCCGTTACGCCGCCCTCGGCAAAGCCGCGCCGCGCGGCGGGCAGCACCACGTCGCCCAGTCCGGTCGTGCCGTGGCTGACGGCGGTGCACAATGGCCTGGCGAGCGGGCGAGAAGCGCCGACATGCACGGGCGCGTCGCAGCCGAGAAAATCGATCAGATCCAGCGTGTTCCTGGCCGTCTTCTCGATCTCGACATTGCCGCAGACGGCGCCGATCCCGACCAGCTCGATCCTGTCCGCGCAGAGCGTCGCCGCCGCGATGCAGACGGCATCGTCGGTGCCGGTGTCGACATCCATCACCAGCGGGATTCTGGAAGGCATGGTCACGTCGCGGTCTCTTGCGTTGCCGGGCTTGCACTGTGGGACAGCGGAACGGGCATTGGAAAGTCTCATATATCGAGGGAGTTAAACGTTTACCTACGGCAATGCCAGCCAGCTGTCAACACGATCGACCGGCCGGAGCCCCTGCTCGCCACCTGTGCCGGTCGACTTTGCCGACGTAAGAGGCTACGGGATCAGGACGACGGTGCTTGGCAAGCAATGCGAGGACATGTGGCGGCGACCATCAAGGATATTGCGAGAGGTGCCGGCGTATCCATCGCCACCGTCTCCAAGGTCCTCAACCGCAAGGACGCCTTCATCAGCGAGGAAACGCGCAGCCGCATCTGGTCGCTGGCGCGGGAGCTCAACTACACGCCCAACTCCATCGCCCGCTCGCTGGTCACCCGTCGCTCGCAGGTCCTCGGCATCATCGTTCCGGATATTCTCAACCCCTATTTCACCGAGCTGGTTCGCGCCTGCGACGACGCTGCCCGGCAGCGCGGCTATACAACGATCCTGTGCAACTCGGATGGCATTCCGGATAAGGAGGAGGCGCATCTCGCCTTCCTCGCCGGCCATGGCGTGGACGGCATCGTGCTGGCGGCGAGCGGCGTGATCCCGAATGCCGGCCTGCTGCGGGGCCTGAACATCCCGTTCGTGTCGATGGACCGCGAGGTCCCGGAGCTCGATTGCCTGGCGGCGACCGTCGATACCGACTATCGCAACGGCGCCTTCCAGTCGGCCGGCTACCTGATCGCCAAGGGCCACACCCGCATCGCCTTCCTGAGCGGTTCGGCGGAAAGCTCGAACACCAGGATCAGGCTCGCCGGCTTCGAGGAAGCGCACCGCCAGGCTGGCATCGCCGTCGATCGAAACCTCGTCCGCTGCGGCGAGTTCCAGCACAGTTTCGGGCGCCAGGCGACGCGGGAGCTGCTTGAAAGCACGCGGTTTTCGGCCATCTGCTGCATGAGCGACATGCTGGCCATCGGCGCCACGGTTGCGCTCCGCGAAAAGGGGCTTGTTGTCCCCGACGACTGCGCCGTCATGGGCTTCGACAACATCTATCTGGCGCCGCTGCTGGAACGCCCGCTGTCGACGATCGACCGCCGCATCTTCGAAGCAGGCACCATCGCCATCGACGCGCTGGTCGACTTCCTCGATGGCCCCGACCGCCGCCGCGCGGCGATCGTGATGGAGCCGAGCGTGGTCGTGCGCAAGACGGCGTAATTGGCGCAGTGGGACGACGCCCGGACAGCTACCTGGCCGGCCGCCCCCCTCGCTTCGCATCGCAATGGGTCGCCACCAGGCCGAGGACGATCGGCAGGTCGTAATGGCTGCGTTCCTTGGTGCAAAAGCGGAACATGGTTAAGACAAAATGAAAACGGCTATCGCCGCGTGCTCTCGACCCGTTGAAAAGGTGAGCAGTCCCTCCGGCAATCCGAGGCTGTTCCCGTCTAAGCGGTGATGAAGGCATCGACCGTACCTGAAAGCGATCGATCGATTGCGATGTGGGGTGGAAGCCACTCCATGACAGGAAATCGGAAAGGCCAAGGCATGGCGATCCGGCGCAAAGAGCCGCTTTCCAGAAAAATCTCATTTACAAGGTCTATGAACCGCCCGCGGTCTCGTTCAACTCGTTTCAAAGTTTGCGAACGAATATAAGCCCGGGGGATTCGTCGCTCCTTCAGCGCTAAGACAGCCTCCGCGATGGATCGAGGATCGGGTGGAACTGTAAGCGAATAATCGTCATCCAGATAAAGGTCTCGGCCACCATGGTTCGGGGTCGTGACAACAGGTAGCCCAGCGAGAAGATATTCTGTGCTGGCGAACATTGGTCCCTCCATTTCAGAGAGACAAATTCCCACGGCTGCACGATTTAGATGCATGTTCACGTGAGCCGGCGCCAATCGGACAGGCTTGCCGGTGCTGTCAAACTCATTGATAAACACGTGACCCGGCGCGAACTCCTTGTGCCGATTTATTCGCGCCCTTTCCGACTCCGTCGTAGATGACCCGACTAAATCACGATAAAAGATAAATGCGCAACGCTCGATGGCAAGAGACAAGTCGTGGCGTTTCCACGAAGCCAGTTGCGCATTGTAGATTGCATCAAATTCTACAGGGACGTTCTTGAGAGGCCTGAATATGTATTCGGAGGTTGTTGAAGTCTTGTTGTGCAGGACGGCCGCCTCACCGGACTGGTTCAAGAGGTCAGCCTCGGCTTGTGTGTTGCATAGGAAGATCAGCGAGTGACGGGGGTTCCTAAGTCTATGCAGAACGGCATAGGTCCGGATCGTTTTGACGCTGGAATTGTTTTCGATGGACCAGGTTGGCGAGATGAGAAACCAGGCACGGTGGCTGCGTGGAAGGAGAGGCATGTGACTTGCCAATCCGAGGGGCGTACCGGACATTCCCGAATAGGATATGAACGGATCGTCCGACAGCAAACTTGCCTGAAGAGCAGGTTGCGACTTCGCCGAAGGGTACCCTTTCCGGAAATAGCGGCGATGACGCAGCATTGCTCCGACAATCTCGAATACGGTAGGAGGGCGATACCCGTGCTGTAGAGTCAACATGCGGCAATTACGCGGCCGACTTCAGCCGCTTCTCCTCCACGCAATCCCAGAACAGGGCAGCTATATCGGCGCCGCCGAAACGCTGCACCTCGCGCACGCCGGTCGGCGAGGTCACGTTGATCTCGGTCATGTAGTCGTCGATCACGTCGATGCCGACCAGGATGAAGCCGCGTTCCCTGAGCGCCGGCCCGATGCGGGCGCAGATCTCGCGCTCGCGTTGCGTCAGCTCAGTTTTTTCGGCGCGGCCGCCGACATGCATGTTGGAGCGGGAATCGTGATCGGCCGGCACGCGGTTGATCGCGCCCACCGGCTCGCCGTCGATCAGGATGATGCGCTTGTCGCCCTTGAGTTCCGAGAACTCGGTGACGAAGATCTTTTTCCGGGCGACCGTGCGAATCCGCGCCACCATCTTTTCTCAAGCCCCCGGATACCGGCTCGCTCGCGGCCCTGCGTCAGGTTGCGAGCGAGATCAAGCCAGACAACCACAGATTTTTGCTTTGGGCAAGAACATTACGGGAACATATCGACGCTGAGGTTATGCCAGCCACGCACGATCCTAACGGTGTCCAAGCTGGGGCGGGAGGCACGCGAAAGTCGCGGCATCAACGGCCTCGCCAAAGAAAAACCCTTGTCCGAAGCGGCAATTCATATCCCGTAGACGTGCGCAGTCATCGCCCGTTTGTATCCCCTCCGCTACGACACGAAATCCGAGTTCGTTCGAGATCCTGATGATCGATTCGACGATGATCTGCTTGGAGCGGCTCTCTCCAAGCCCCGTGATAAAGGTGCGATCGATTTTGATCTCCGTAATTGGAAGCTCTTCCAGGTAGCGCAGGTTCGCGTAGCCCGTCCCGAAGTCATCGATCGAGAGCCCGACCCCAAGTTGACGAAGGTCTCTCATTATCGACAGCATTTCAGCGGAGCTTTCGACCATCAAGCCCTCGGTAAGCTCAAGCGTGATCCAGGCGGGATTGACCTCGCGTTCCGACAGAACCTCGGAAACGAATTGCGGCATATCGCGAAGCTTGAATTCGATCGCCGAGACGTTCATCGAGAACTTGAGCGCAGTCGACCGGCCGTCGTTTGTCCGCTGCGCATAGTCCACGACTGCCCGCAAACCGCGGAACCCGATGTCAAGTATGAGGCCCGTATCTTCGGCGTGCTCGATGAATCTACCGGGCTGCTGAGTTCCGAACAGGCCGTGATGCCATCGCAACAAAGCCTCACCACCGACCAGAGTTCCCGTGTCCAGCTCGACCTGCGGCTGATAATAAAAACCGAATTCGTCATTGGCCAATGCCTGCTGCATTTCGCGGGTCAGGCGCAGCCGATTGCGGGCCTGCCGCTCATCCTCGGGTTTGAATTCGCGAACCTCCAGGAAAGCCGATGATTTTGATCTGCGCAAGGCAACGCCGGCTTGGCGGGCCAGAGTCATCGCATCGGCCTTCGGGTGTCCGACGACATAACCCATGGCGAACCGCATGTTGATGGTGGCGCCGGCAACGACGAAGCTTTGCGAAAGGACCGACCGGATCGTCGCATTGGTGGTCTCAGCACTTTGGCCGGGTGTCAGCGGATGCGCGACGCCAAATTCGTCTGAGCCGGTCCGCGAGACGACGGCGATGCTCGCTCTGGCGAGCCGCTGCGCAATCTGTTTCAGGACCTGATCGCCGACGTCGTAGCCGTAGCCTTCGTTGATGTCATGGAACCCTGCCATGTCGATCTTGGCGATCAGGATCTGTTCCTGCCGGCCAACCAGGAGATTTCCAATTTCCTCGATAAAGGCATACCGATTGAGGGCCCCGGTCAGAAGGTCTGAGCGCGCACTATGCTCGATCTGCTCAGCGGCGTTCTTCCCTGCGGTCACATTGCGGATCAATCCGATGTAGTGCGTTGCCTCCTGCCCATCCGCACTGACCGGCACGAGCCGAAGATCATTCCAGAACAGACTGCCGTCTTTGCGATAGTTCCTCAAAGTGACGGATATGCTCGTCCGCCTCGCAATTGCCTCGCTAACCGCATGTATTTCAGGCTGGAGCCGATCGCTACCTTGCAGAAAGCGGCAGTTTTTCCCGACAAGCTCGCTGCTGACGTAGCCTGTAATCTCCTGGAAGGCCCGGTTGACGTACACCAGCGCGCAATCCTTGTCGCGGAGATCACTGATGGCCACGCCGTCTCGTGAGAGATCAGGCAGCCTATTCGTGATTGTTTCCGGTAAGTGGTCGCGAAGCCAGTCCGAGCGTTCATTCCCTGTCGAGGTAACCAGCGCGCCGAAACCGGCCTTGAATTTTGGTGGCATGGCTCGCCTGCAAGACATGTGGGTTCAGGCAGAAAGTATCAGCCGCCGTCACACTTTCTACTGGGAGGAATAACAGGGCAGATGTTCACGTCCAGCGTAGCGACGCCAGTCTGGTGCGCCACGTGGTGAGGCGGGAGCGCGAAAAATGAGTACTCCGCTGGCAGACTGGCGGAACTTCCGAAGTCCGTCCTTGCTGTGTTCGTTCGCGCTAATCGCTCAGGACGATGCGAAGCAGGTCGACGGTGCTCCTCGCCCCGGTCTTCTTGATGAGGTTCTCGCGGTGAAACTCGACGGTTCGGGGGGCGATGTTCAAGATGCGGGCGATCTCCTTGCTTGAGTGCCCTTTGACGATCTGGGCCAGCACCGTGCGCTCTCTTGACGTCAGCGCATCATGTCCCGGAAATGAATTCGGCAGCATGTCCGGCGCGCCGTTGGGCTTCTTTCCGCCCTGGTGTTTTGGTTGCCTGAGCTCAGGGGACTCAAGAAACTCCCAATCATTGTTTTGCCTGATAATCGTGCCCTGATGGGCGCGCGCCACCTCGAGAAGGTCCACGATCCCGCTTTTCGCCATGGAATAAGTGCACAAGACGAGCATTTTCTGGCCCTCGACGGACCGGTCCAGGTCGCGCTCATATTCGCAAAACTTCTCCCAATGGTCGGTGCCGAGCCAGAATGCGTTCCCGCTGATCCGTATTCCGTCATAGCCTTTCGTCAGTGCGTTCCCAAGCTTTTCGTTCCAGCTTCGGATAATCCGTTTCAGGTCAAATTCACCGCCGGGCAGGTACCACTCGGCAGCACACACCATTTCGATCTGGCCGGCAGATAGGCGCGCGTCGATATCGGGAATGGAACCTCGCAGCGCGTTTCTGGCTTCTTCCTCTGTGATCGGCTCGGAGATCGCCCATAGGCAAAACTCGTTGTTCTCCAACCCGGCCTGAAAGTATGCGGCGTTGGCATCTAGCAAATCTTGTGCGGCTTCGTAGAAAACGCACATATGCATGCCCCAAGAAATCTCGCCGAAAACGCCTATCCCTGACTTGCGCTGTGGGCCGGTCCCATCGTCGTCATGCCATTCTGAGGAGTGCCTGGAGGTCATCGGAAAATCACCTGCAGCGCAGGCGTTGCATATCCTTAATCGCAACATAGGGTCGCACATGGACCGGAAAGCGACGAGGCGCTCGCCGCGACATGAAAACCCAAGATGGGCATCCCTTGCCTATCACTCAAATAGATTATACTAATGCCATTAAGCGATTTGATAGCTTAATTAAAGGACGCTTCCTTGGAAATTCGACAGCTGCAGCATTTCGTCGCCGTGGCGGAGGAAAAGCACTTCACCCGGGCCGCGCAGCGCGTGAACATCGTGCAGTCGGCGCTTTCAAATTCGATCCGGTTGCTCGAGGAAGAACTCGACGCCAAATTGTTTATCCGGAGCACGCGTCAAGTAAGGCTGACCGACGCTGGACGAATGTTGCTCGACAAGGCGAGGAGTGCGCTGGATTCCATCCGGGATGCGCGCGAGTCTGTTGCAGCTGTCCGCAATCTGGAACGAGGAACATTGAGCATCGGTACGGTCCAAAGTCTGCCGGCGTTTCTTGATCTGCCCTCGCTCATCGAAAAATTCCACGCCTTGCATCCCGGCGTTGAGGTCAAACTCCGCCAAGGCAGCTCTTCGGAACTCATCGAAAGAATGAGGAACGGTCGTCTCGATCTGGCGTTTTTCCCCCTCAGCGAGTCACCAGCCGATATCAAGACCGATATGATTGCCTGCGAGCCTCTCGTCCTGGCATGTGCTCCAGGGCATCCCCTCGCGGGGGCGCAAGGCGTCTCTTTTGCTGCTCTGAAAGATGAGCCCTTTGTCGATTTCGAACCGACCTGGGGGACGCGATGGCTGGTTGACCAAGGATTTCTCGGCGCCGGCATTGGCCGACACATTGCCTTCGAGGTCAGCGATCTCGAAACTCTCTTCGAGTTGGTGAGGCGAGGCATGGGCGTGGCTCTTTTACCCGAAGCGATCGCGGAAGCTCGTCTCCCCTCGCTCGGAATTGCTCAACTCGCCGGGCCGGAGATTTGCTGGGAACTCGTGGTGGCCTACCAGACAGTAGAAGGCGACGATGAGGGACCGCCAGATCATGCTGCGCGAGCCTTTTTGAATCTATTGGATATGCCATAGGGTCGGTCGAATGCCACTGCCCGAACTGACCCATAGCGCAGGCCGAAGCTACCCCCGCTTGCCTTCCACGCAATCCCAGAACAGGGCAGCTATATCGGCGCCGCCGAAACGCTGCACCTCGCGCACGCCGGTCGGCGAGGTCACGTTGATCTCGGTCATGTAGTCGCCGATCACGTCGATGCCGACCAGGATGAAGCCGCGTTCCCTGAGCGCCGGTCCGATGCGGGCGCAGATCTCGCGCTCGCGCTCCGTCAGCTCGGTTTTTTCGGCGCGGCCGCCGACATGCATGTTGGAGCGGGAATCGTGAGCGGCCGGCACGCGGTTGATGGCGCCCACCGGCTCGCCGTCGATCAGGATGATGCGCTTGTCGCCCTTGCGTACGTCCTTGAGATAGCGCTGCACGATATAGGGCTCGCGGAACAGCTGGCCGAACATCTCGAGCAACGAGGCGAGATTGCGGTCGGCTTCAAGCAGATGGAAGATGCCGGCGCCGCCATTGCCATAGAGCGGCTTGACGATGATGTCGCCGAATTCCTTGCGGAAGGCGGCCACCTCCTGAGGGTCCTTGGTGATCAGCGTTTCCGGCATCAGGTCGGGGAATTCGGTGACGAAGATCTTTTCCGGGCTGTTGCGCACCCAGGCCGGGTCGTTGATCACCAGCGTCTTCGGATGGATGCGCTCCAGTATATGCGTGGTGGTGATGTAGTTCATGTCGAAGGGCGGGTCCTGCCTCAGCAGCACCACGTCCATCTCGGAGAGGTCGGTGCGCACCTTCTCGCCGAGCGAGTAGTGGTTGCCCTTCTCGTCGCGCACCTGCATCTCCTCGATGCGCGCGAACACCTTGCCGCCCAGCATCGACAGCCGGTCCGGCGTGTAGTGGAAAAGCTTGTGGCCGCGCCGCTGCGCCTCCAGCGACAGCGCGAAGCTGGTGTCGCCGGCGATCGACACGGTGGAGACATGGTCCATCTGGACGGCGATCTTCAGCGGCATTTGCGGTCTCCGGGGAACTCAGACGCCCGATATAGGGAAATCGGCGGCGCCTGCCAATCGTGCTCGCTTGGTGCAGAAGCTCAGAGACCCGTTTCGAACTTCGCTCTGGCGAGTCATATGGTGGTGGTTTCGAGAACCGGAGCGGAGCGGACGTTTGGTTCGTGAGCACCGGAAGCGCAGAAACCGCCATCAGATGGCCGCCAGAGTAGAATTTCCAAACGGTCTCAGCGGTCGAAGACCAGCCTGGAATAGCCCAGGAACGACAGCGCCATCGCGACGACCGAGGCGACGCCAAGGGCCGCCAGCGGCGTCAGGGCAGGCAGTGCGAAGAGCAGCGCGCAATAAACCAGGTAGTTGACGATGCCGGTGGCGATGCCGACGCCGCCATAGCGCGCGCCTTCCTGCGCCAAGCCTCGGCTCGACGGCGAGAAGGTCAAATGGCGGTTGATCTGCCAGGTGACGCAGAGCGCGAAGCCGATCGACAGCACGCGCGCCGCCATCGGGCCGAGCGGCGTCGCGGCAAGCAGCAGCCAGAGCGCCGCCGCGTCGGCGACGAAACCGATGCCGCCGGTAAGGATGAAGCGGATGAGGCGGCCCACTATGCCGCCCGCGAGGCCTTGCCCGGCTCGCTTTTCGATGAGGCCTGCCCGGATATCCCGCGCTCGGCCCGGCCGGAGGAAATCGACAGGTAGAAGATGCGCTTCTGCTCGGCCCGGCCGCGCGACACCGAATCGAGGATCAGCCCGGTCATCATCGAAAGCATGGCCAGAAGCAGCATGCCGATCGACAGCACCCAGGTCGGCATGCGCGGCACCAGTCCCGTCTCGGCGAATTCGACCAGCACGGGTATCATCAGGCCGATGCTGGCCGCCAGGAAGAACAGCGCGAACGTGCCGAAGAAGCGCAGCGGCTGCGTCTCCTTCACCAGCATGGCGAACATCCACAGGATCCTGGCGCCGTCGCGGAAAGTCGACAGTTTCGACGACGAGCCCTCCGGGCGGCGGCCGTAATCGAGCGCCATCTCGCTCACCGGCAGCTTGAGCTGCGAGGCATGCACCGACATCTCGGTCTCGATCTCGAAGCCGCCGGACACGGCCGGGAAACTCTTGACGAAGCGGCGCGAAAACACCCGGTAGCCGGAGAAGATGTCGGTGAAGTCGGTCCCGAACAGGCCCTTGTAGAGGCGGTTGAAGACGCGGTTGCCGAAGGCGTGGCCATTGCGGCCGGCATCGTCGGTGACGCCGCGCCTGGTGCCCACCACCATGTCGGAGCGCTCCGTCTGCAGCACATTGATCAGCTGCGGCGCATCTTCCGGCGCGTAGGTGCCGTCGCCGTCGGCCATCACATAGATGTCCGCGTCGATGTCGGCGAACATGCGCCGCACCACATTGCCCTTGCCCTGGCGCGGTTCGCGCACGACGGTGGCGCCGGCGGCGCGAGCTTTCAGCGCCGTGAGGTCCTTGGAATTGTTGTCGTAGACATAGATCGCGGCCGAAGGCAGCGTCTCGCGGAAGCGCAGCACGACCTCGCCGATCGTCAGCTCCTCATTGTAGCAAGGCAGGAGCACGGCAATAACCGGCTCGTGGCGGACTGCATGCGGCATGTCTGTCTCCGGACGCTCGACCAGCCTCCGGCCGTCCCTGTGCCGGCCCCTCGAGCCGTTTTACTATTTATTGAAGCCGTTAAGGCTAGGTTTAAAACCGATCCTCTCCCTGCAAAGGCCACCGCAATGGGCACAGCCGAAACCGGCGCCGCCACCTGGAAGTCCGATCTGGTGCTGGCGTTGCTTGCCGCCCTGCTCGCCTTCGCCGTCGATGCGTGGGCCGGCTTTGGCCAACTGACCGATGCCGGCGGCGACAACGACAATCTGCTGCGCCTCGTCGAGGTCCGCGACCTGCTGGCCGGCCAGGGCTGGTTCGACCTGCACCAGTACCGGATGGGGCTGGAAGGCGGCTTCGTCATGCACTGGTCGAGGCTGGTCGATGCGCCGATCGCCGCCATCGCGCTCGCCGCCTCGGCGCTCACCGGCAGCAGGCCGCTTGGCGAGGACGTGGCGCAAGTGCTGTGGCCGGCGCTGCTGCTCTGGTCGACCTTGTTCTTCACCGCCCGCGCCGCGCGCAGCTTCGGCGGCGGCGGCGCGGTGCTGCCCGCCATCCTGATTGGCGCGGCCGGCTACTATTTCATCGGCATCTACGATCCCGGCGCGCTCGATCATCACAACGTCCAGCTGATGCTCACCATGGCGAGCCTCGCTTTGCTGCTCGAGGCGCCTTCCCGGCGCTGGGCCGCGCTGTTGTCCGGCCTCTGCGCCGCGCTGACGCTCGCCGTCGGCATGGAAACCGTGCCCTACGTCGCCACCATCGGCCTTTGCGTGTCGTTGTTGTTCGTCGCTGATCCGGGCGGCGAGCGGGCGATCGCGCGCGATTTCGGGCTCGGCTTCGCCGGCGTCGCGGCGCTTGTCTTCGTCGCCACCGTCTCGCCTTCCGCATGGGGCGCGGCGCAGTGCGATGCCTTCTCGGTGGCGCAGTTCGCCGTCGCGGCTATTGCCGGCATCGGCCTGGCGGCAATCGCCGCTGCCGAGCCCGCCGCAGGCAGCTGGCGGCGCAGGCTGGCGTCGCTTGCCGCGCTGGGCGTCGTGCTCGGCGTGGTCGTGGCGGTGCTGTTTCCGCAATGCCTCTCGGCGCCCTACGCCTCGCTCGACCCGCGCCTCAAGGAATTGTGGCTCGACCATATCGACGAGGCCCAGTCGCTGTTCACGCTGGCTGTCCGCGATCCGGCGCGTGTCGCGGCGCGTTACGCCACGCCGCTGGTCGCGATCGTCCTGATGGCGCTGCATCTGCGCCGCGGCGGCTGGCGGCGGCAGGACAGCCTCGTCGCGGCACTGCTCGCCGTCGCTTTCGTGGTCGGCGCCTGGCAGGTGCGCGGCACCACCTTCTCGATCGCCTTCGCGGTCGTCCCGCTGTCGGCCTGGATCGCCAAATGGCGGGCGCGGGCCGAAACCAGTTCCTCGCTTGGCGTGGCGCTGCGCCTTGCGGCCGTCTGGCTGGTCTCGATCAATCCGGTATGGACAGGCGTCGCTGCGGCCGCCTCGGTCGCGTTCGAAAAAGGCAAGGCCGTCGCAGACGGCACCACGACGGACAAGACCTGCGAGAAGAAGGCCACCTTCGCGCCGCTTGGCGCCATGGCCGATACCACCGTGCTCACGATTTCCAATCTTGGAGCGCCGGTCCTCGTCTATAGCGACCATCGCGTCTTCGCCGGTCCCTATCACCGCAATGTCGCCGGCAATCTCCTGGCGCTGGACGCCTTTCTCGGCTCGGCTGACAACGCGCGCGCAATCGTCGAGGCGCATCGCGTCGGCCTCGTCGCCGTCTGCCCCGGCAATGTCGAGACCCTGATCCTGACCCGGAAAGCCCCGCAGGGCTTCCTTGCCGGCCTGCTGCGCGGCTCCGTGCCGGACTGGCTCGAGCCGGTCAGCGGGAAAGGCAGCCCGATCGGGCTCTACCGCGTAAAGCAAGCCGGCTAAAGCAATGTCCCGAAAGGTGCGAAGCGGCCATCCGTTCGCCTCAAACGGGAGCATCCCGGAAAAGGTCGTTCGATATTTCTATTAGAGATTACGCATGAACGACTCTATTTGGGCTAGATTACCGTTTTTTGCCCGAAGCTGAACAACCGCCGGCGAGGCAAGCAACTTCTGCATAACGGAAAATCGATTTTCCGATACTTTTCCTAAACGCTTTGCTGCCAGTGTGGCCGAAAATACCGACATTAGAACAGAGGCATGATGCAAACGACGTTTGGCACCGGTCAGCCAGGCAAGGAAAATACGGATCTGGCCTTCACGGATTCGTTGACCGGGCTCGGCAACCATCGTCGCTTCTTCGACAAGGTCGATCGCCTGATCAGCGACCGCGCCGACGATCCCGCGCCGTTCACCGTCGGCATCCTCGACCTCGACGGCTTCAAGCCGATTAACGACCTGTTCGGCCACAAGGCCGGCGACGACATCCTGATCCAGGTGGCGATGCGGCTGCGCGCCTCGATGGATGGCTACTCCACCGTCTGCCGCATCGGCGCCGACGAGTTCGCCTACCTCTACCCGATGGTGTTCTCGGAGGAGCAGGCGGCCGAGAAGTCGCGCATGCTGATCGAGATTCTGTCGGCGCCCTATGATGTCGGCGAACGCACCGCCAGGCTTTCGGCCTCGGTCGGCTGCTCGCTGTTCTATTCCGGCGACGAGACCACCGAGATCCTCATCAACAAGGCCGAGACCGCCCTCTATCACGCCAAGCGCTCGGGCCGCGGCCGCGTCGTCGTCTACACCCGGGAGATGGAAGAGGCGGCCAAGCGCGTCACCCGCATCGAGCAGGCGCTGCGCCGCGCCGTCTCGGCCGGCGAGGTCGAACCGCATTTCCAGCCGATCGTCGACTTGAACAGCCGCCGCACCATCGGCTTCGAGACGCTGGCGCGCTGGACCGACCGCGACCTCGGCGTCGTGCCGCCATCCGTTTTCATCCCGATCGCCGAGGAACGTGGCATCATCGGCCCGCTGTCGCAGCTGGTGCTGCGCAAGGCGACCGAGGCGGCGCGCAGCTGGCCGAAGGAATTGTTCCTGTCCTTCAACCTGTCGCCGTCGCAGCTCGTCGACCAGAACACAGGCCTGCATATCCTGGCCATTCTCGACCGCACCGGCTTCGATCCGCGCCGGCTGGAGATCGAGATCACCGAGACCGGCCTGATGAACGATCCGGCCTCGGCCGAGAAGATCGTCGAGGATCTGCGCCGTGTCGGCATCCGTGTCTCGCTCGACGATTTCGGCACCGGCCAGTCGTCGCTCGGCCGCCTGCGCGAGTTCCATTTCGACAAGCTCAAGATCGATCGCGCCTTCGTCTCCTCCATCCTCGACGACCGCCCGTCCGAGCACATCATCCGCGCCATTCTTGCCATGTGCGAGGGGCTCGGCATGGATGTCGTCGCCGAAGGCATCGAGGACGAGGCGCAGGCCGACCGCCTCGTCCAGTTCGGCTGCGCCGGCGGGCAGGGCTATCTGTTCGGCAAGCCGGCCGACGCCGACGCCACGCTCGGCTATCTGCGCGATTCCTATCGCGGCGCGCTGCACGCCAAGGCGATCTGACCCCGGCTTTCCGGCCGTTCGCAAGACCGGTGGCTGCCGCTCCGGCACAGCGCCGATCATTTGTCTGACATTTGGCCGGAAATCGGACGGTCTCCCCTTGCCCCCGCGCTTTGTCTGGCTAGGATGCGCGCCGGCCAAAGGGAGAAGAGATCATGATGCCATCGGCGCGTTTCGCCGACCTTGACGGTGCCTCGGTGCTGATCACCGGCGGCGGCTCCGGCATCGGCGCCGCGTTGACGGAAGGCTTCATGCGGCAGAACGCGAAAGTCGCCTTCATCGATATCGCCGACAAGCCAAGCACTGCCCTTGCCGACCGGCTGGAGAAGGAGATCGGCCGCCGCCCGCTCTATCTCAAGGCAGACCTGCGCGACATCGAGGCGCTGCGCGCCGCCGCGACCAGGGCGGCTGAAGCGCATGGCGATGTGACGACGCTGGTCAACAATGCCGCGCTCGATGACCGTCATGCGGTCGAGGACGTCACCGTCGAGTTCTGGGACAACAACCTCGCCGTCAATCTGCGGCCGCATTTCTTCACCGCGCAGGCCGTGGCGCCCGGCATGAAGCGCGCTGGCGGCGGCTCGATCATCAACTTCACCTCCACCTCCTATCTGATCAACCACCCCGACATGCCGGCCTACACCGCGGCCAAGGCAGGCATACTCGGCCTGACCAAGGGCCTTGCCGGCAAGCTTGGCGGCGACCGCATCCGCGTCAACGCGGTCGCGCCAGGCTGGGTCATCACCGAACGGCAGCGCGAGCTTTGGGTCACCGATGCGGGACTTGCCGCCCATGTCGCCAAGCAATGCATCAGGCAAGTGATGCAGCCCGACGACATGGTGGGCACGGTGCTGTTCCTGGCGTCGGATGCTTCGCGCATGCTCACCGCGCAGATGTTGATCGTCGACGGAGGTTTCCTGTGAGCCTGGCACCCGCGGTCGCCGCGCTCGACTGGGGCACGACCAGGCTCAGGGCCTGGCTGCTCGATGGTACGGGCAAGGTTCTTGCCGAGCGGCGCGGCGACGACGGTCTGATCACCGCCCGCGAAAAAGGTTTTGCCAAGGTGCTGGAAGGCCATCTTGGCGCCATGGGCGCGCCGGACACGCTGCCCGTCATCATCTGCGGCATGGCCGGTTCCCGGCAAGGCTGGATCGAGGCGCCCTACGTCACCGTGCCGGCGCCGATCGGCGCCATCTTGCGCGGCGCCGCCCGCATCGAGGGCTCGAGCCGCGACATCCGCATCGTGCCAGGCCTCGCGCAGCGCCTGGCCGAAGCGCCGGATGTCATGCGCGGCGAGGAAACCCAGCTTGCCGGCGCCGGTTTGCCGGCAAAGGGACGCCATCTCGTCTGCATGCCCGGCACGCATTCCAAATGGGTCGCGGTCGAGGATGGCGCCGTCGAAGGTTTTGGCACCTGGCCGACCGGGGAATTGTTTTCGGTGCTCGCCACGCACTCGATCCTGAAACATTCGCTGGGCGAGCATCCCGCTCCGGTCGCCGCGGCCAGCCCATTCTTCCGGCAATGGTGCGAGCGGGCCTTGGGCGAAGGCGGCGACATCACCTCGAAACTGTTTGCCATCCGCGCCGCCGGACTTTTGCAGGATCTGCAGCCCGCCGACGCGGCGGCATGCCTGTCCGGACTTCTGATCGGCGGCGAGATCGCCTCGGCAAGACACCGCTATGGCGCGAGCGACGCACCGGTGGCGCTGGTCGCTTCGGGCGCGCTGGCCACGCTTTATGGCGCGGCGCTCGGCCTTGCCGGCCTTGCTTTTCGCACTGTCGACGCCGATGAAGCGGTGCGCGCCGGTCTCGTCGAGGCCGCGCGCGAGAACGGCATGATTGGAGGCGCTTGATGAGCCAGACCGCACCCTTCCCGAAGCTGAAACGCGGCCTTGTCGCCATCCTGCGCGGCCTCAAGCCGGCGGAAGCGGTGGCGATCGGCCGAGCGGTCCACGACGCCGGCATCGAGGCGATCGAAGTGCCGCTCAATTCGCCGGAGCCGTTCGTCTCCATCGCCGACCTGGTCCAGGCGCTCCCGCAGACCGCGCTGATCGGCGCCGGCACGGTGCTGACGGCGACGGACGTCGATGCTTTGCACAAGGCTGGCGGACGCCTGCTGGTCAGCCCCAACATCGATGCCGAGGTCATGGGTCGCGCCATGCATCATGGCATGGTGACGATGCCAGGCGTGTTCACGCCCACCGAGGCTTTCCAGGCGATCCGGCTCGGCGCCTCGGCGCTGAAATTCTTCCCCGCCAGCGTGCTTGGATCGAGCGGCATCGCGGCGATCCGCGCCGTGCTGCCGGCAACGACGCTGGTCGGCGCCGTCGGCGGCGTTTCCGACAAGGATTTTGCCGGCTACAAGGCGGTCGGCGTCAGCGTCTTCGGCCTGGGATCGAGCCTCTACAAGCCGGGCGCGACGGTCGAGGACGTGGCGCAGCGCGCCCGCGCCGCGGTCGCCGCCTGGGATGAAGCTTTCGGAGTGGCGTGATGGACGGCGTTTCGGTTTTTTCCGACCATATCTGCGAGCTCGGCGAAGGCCCGAGCTACGATCCCGCCACCGACACGCTGTTCTGGTTCGACATCGTCAACGGCAAGCTTCTGGAAAAGCCGCTCGCCGGCGCGCTGAAGGTGCATGATCTCGGCACCATGGCCAGCGCCATCGCCGTCATCGACGACGACCGCCAATTGATCGCCACCGAGATCGGCCTGCAGGTCAGGGACGTCAAGACCGGCAGGCTGACGCTGCACACGCCGATCGAGGCTGACAACCCGCTGACGCGCTCCAACGACTCCCGCGTTCATCCCTGCGGCGCCTTCTGGACCGGCACGATGGGCAAGGACGAGGAGAAGGGCGCCGGCTCGATCTACTGGTTCTTCAAGGGCGAGCTGCGCCGGCTGTTTTCGGGCATCACAGTCTCGAATTCCATCTGCTTCTCAGAAGACGGCAAGATCGCCTACTACACCGACACCGCGACCGGGCTTCTGATGCGCGTCGCCTGCGATCCGGCGACCGGCCTGCCCGCCGGTGAAGTGAAAGTGTTCGTCGATCATCGCTCCTCGAAAGGCTATGTCGACGGTTCGGTCGTCGACCGCGACGGCGTGCTGTGGAACGCCGTCTGGGGCGGCAGGGCGGTGAAGGCCTATGCGCCCGACGGCACGCTGCTGCGCGAGATCGCCATGCCGGTGACGCAGGCGTCCTGCCCCGCCTTTGTCGGCCAGAAAGCCGACCGCCTGGCGGTGACCTCGGCCTGGAAAGGCAAGGACGAGAAGCAGCGCGCGCTCGATCCGCAGGCCGGCATGACCTTCCTGCCCGACATTCCGGTCAAAGGCCGCTTCGAGCCGCGCGTGCTGATCGCCTGAGCGGAACGGCGCGCAGCTGTCGCGCAACCGTCCGGCCCGGTCGGTTTCCCGCAAGCCAATCATGGGCGCCATGCGATGGTGGCGGCCGACGTCCCTCCAGAGCAGTCCACCCATGCCGCGTAGCAATCCCAAGCTGATCCTCGTCCATGAGCCCGAGAAGACTTGTTTCGACCGCTTGGTCGCGGACGGCCATGCGCCGGATCGCGCCGCCGAGATATCGTCCTACCTGGCGCAGTCGACCGATCTCGCGCCCGATTTCGATGCGCTGGCCGTCGCCTGCGACAAACGCGGCCTCGCCTTCGTACCGGTGGAACTGGATGCCGCCGCAAACGCGCTCGCCGGGGCTGACCCAAACGTCACGCTGGTCTGGACGCTGACCGACGGCATCGCCTATTTCCGTGGCGGCGCGGCCCCTGCGCTGGCGCGGCTGAATGGCCTGCGCACCATCGGCGCCGACGATTCGCTGTTCGCGCTTTGCCAGGACAAGTTCCGCTGCGGCGCCGTGCTTGGCGCTCTCGGTCTTCCGGCGCCGCAAGCAGGCCTTGCCCGCCACCGCGAATGGCTTGTCGAGCCGCCGCCGTCGCCTGCCGGTTGGTTCGTGAAACCCAACCGGCTCGGCGCCAAGATCGGCATCTGGCCGGATTCCCGCGTCACCGATCTCGGCCATGCGTTGGAGCTTAGCCGGCGTGTCTTTTCCCATTATCGCGACGATGTCGTCGTCCAGCCCTATGTCGCCGGCCGCAACGTGCGCGCGAGCTTCCTCGGGTTGAAACCCGAAACCGGCGTCGAGGCTTTGGGCATCTTCTTCGTCGACTCCGGCGGCGACTTTCAGACCATGGCCGATAGCATGGCGCTCTATGGCGAAACCGGCCAGGCCGCGAAGGATGCGGGCACCTATGCCGAGCCGGAGCTCGAGCCGGTCGGCTCGAGCCAGCCGGCGGCCGACCGGAAAATCCGCGCCATTGCGCAAAAACTGATAGGCGGTCTTGGCCTTCGGGATGTCTTTTCCGTCGATTTCAGGGTCGAGGCCGACGACACCGTGCATCTCATCGAGTTCGAGGTGTGCCCCGGCCTGCCCTGTTTCGATTTTCGCGACTATTGCCGCAGGCAGTGGGGCCTGAGCCTTGCCGATGCGATGGTGGAGACAGCGGCCAACAGGCTCTTTGGTTGAGACAGGCTCTCGGCGCAATAGCCGCGCCTTGACGCTTGATTCATCGCCTCTACTGTCGCGGCTGTGTCAACCAGAGCCGCGCAATGAACACAACGCCCGTCAGCGTTCAAAGTCTTCACCATCATTTGAAGCGCATGAGCGGCCGCGACCCGCATGAGGAGCATCGCGTCGCCACGCCGCTCGAGCTGCTCTTCGACCTGACTTTCGTCACCGCTTTCGGCCTTGCCGCCTCGCAGCTGGCGCATGCCCTGGCCGAGGGCCATTACGCGGCCGGGCTGCTCGGCTTCGGCTTCGCCAGCTTCGCCATCTGTTGGGCCTGGATCAATTTCTCCTGGTTCTCCTCGGCCTATGACACCGACGACTGGGTCTTCCGCCTCATCACCATGGTGCAGATGATCGGTGTGCTGGTGCTGGCCATCGGCCTGCCGCGCATGTTCGCCTCGATCGAGCATGGTGAGCATCTCGACAATTCCGTCATGGTGCTGGGCTACGTCCTCATGCGCGTCGCCATGATCTTCCAGTGGCTGCGCGCGGCCAGGCAGGATCCGGCGCGGCGCGGCATCTGCCTCACCTATGTCACGGCCATAGCCATCGCCCAGGTCGGCTGGGTGGTTCAGATCCTGGTCGATTTCTCGATCGAGACCAGCGCCGTGCTTGCAATCATCCTGCTGCTGGTCGAGCTTGCCGGGCCCGTGCTCGCGGAGCGCAGGAATGGCGGCACGCCCTGGCACGCGCATCACATGGCCGAACGCTACAGCCTGTTCGCCATCATCGCGCTCGGCGAAGGGGTTGTCGGCACGTTGGCCTCGTTGTCGGCCGTCGTCGAGGAGCAGGGCTGGAACCTCGATGCCGCGCTTGTCGGCGTCGCCGGCACCGGTCTCACCTTCGGCATGTGGTGGTGCTACTACATGCTGCCGTCGGCGCCGGTCCTGCATGCGCACCGTGACCGCTCATTCGTCTGGGGCTACGGCCAGATGCTGATCGTGGCCGCGATCGTCGCCACCGGCGCCGGCCTGCATGTCGCGGCCTATTTCCTCGAGCACAAGGCCCATATCGGGCCGCTGGCGACGCTGCTCTCAACCGCGATCCCGCTCGCCATCTTCCTCGGCATGATCTATGCGCTCTACTATTATCTCGTGCGGCGCTTCGACCCGTTCCACATCTGGCTGCTGCTGGCCACGGCGGCGGTCGTGGCACTTGCCGTCGCCGCCGCCATTGCCGGCGTGGACATGGCGGTGTGCCTGATCATCCTGACGCTGGCGCCGGCGGTCACCGTCGTCGGCTACGAGATCCATGGCCACCGGCATGAGGCGGAATCGCTCGCCATCGACCAGCGGCACGCGCTGCACTGACGGGTTTTCGAGGCTGGTCAGATGCCTTCGACCAGAACGATCTCGCCGTCGGCCACTTTCTGGCGGATCGCGACGGCGCGCTGGTATTCCGGCGAGTGGTAGCAGTCATGCGCCGCCGCCAGCGATTCGAATTCGATGATGACGTTGCGGGCGCGGCCTGGCCCTTCGGCCTTTTCGTGCTCGCCGCCGCGCGCCAGGAACTTCGCGCCGAAGCGGTCGAAGGCGAGCTTCGCGGCGGCGACATAGTCCTTGTAGCCCTCGGCGTCGCGCACATCGACACGGGCGATCCAATATCCCTTCGGCATTCTCTTTCTCCTGTCTTTCTTTCGCGACCGAGGACCGGACCTCAGGCCGACTGCATTTCGGCGAGTATCGCTTCGGCCGCGGCGCGCCGGTCCGGCGCCGCGACGATCGGCCGGCCGACGACCAGGTGGCTGGCGCCGTTGCGGATCGCCTGCGCCGGCGTCACCACGCGTTTCTGGTCGCCATGGTCGCTGCCCGCCGGCCGGATGCCCGGCGTCACCACCGCCATGTCGGGTCCGACGATCCGTCGCACCGCCTCGGCCTCCTCGGCCGAACAGACAATGCCGCCCATGCCGGTGTGCAGCGCCTGTTCGGAGCGTCTGAGCACCAGCGTGTGCGGGTCGTATTCATAGCCGGCGTCGATCATGTCCTGCTCGTCCATCGAGGTGAGCACGCTGACCGCCAGCAGGCAAAGCTCGCTTCCCCTGGCCGCCTCCACGGCGGCCCGCATGGCTTTCGGATAGGAATGGATGGTGAGCATCGTCATGCCCATCCTGACGATGTTCTCGACTCCCTTGGCCACCGTGTTGTCGATGTCGAGCAGTTTCATGTCGAGGAACACCTTGGTGCCGCCGCTGGCCAGTTCCCGCGCGAAGTCCAATCCGCCGGCGAAGGCGAGCTGGTAGCCGATCTTGTAGAAGGAAACGGCGCCTTCGAGCTCGCGCACCGCCTTCTCGGCCTCCTTCAGCGTCGGCAGGTCGAGCCCGACGATCAGCCGCTCCCGCATTGCATCGGCCTCCGCGAAATTGATCACGCCTCGATCCGGGTGGACAGCATGCGCGAGGTTTCGATCAGTGTACGGCATAGGCGCTCCATCGATTGGTGTAGTCTGGCGTCCTTGAACTGTCCGTCCTCGGCGAACGCCGTGTCGGCCTCGGAGACCGAGCATTCCGGCGTGATCACCTCCATCTGGCAACGCACCAGCACCGCGCGCAGATGATTGATGCAGCGTATGCCGGCGAATTTGCCCTCCGATGACGAGCAGAGTCCGACCGGCTTGCCGGCAAGCGGTCTGTACGCGCGGCTGCCGTCGCGCCGTATCCGGCTCACCCAGTCGATGCTGTTCTTGAGCAGGGGCGGGATCGAGCCGTTATATTCGGGCGTCGCGATCAGCAAGCCGTCATGGGCGGCGATCTGCCGGCCGAGCTTGACCGCGTTCTCGGGGAGGCCTTTTTCCTTTTCCAGGTCCTCGTCCATGATCGGCAGCGGATAATCGCCGAGCGAGATGCGCGTCACCTCGGCGCCCTGCATGGCCAGTTCCTTCTGCGCCGCATCGGCGGTCCGGCCGCTGAAGGCGCCGGTCCGGACCGAGCCGGCGAAGACGAGGATTCTTGGGATCACGGGCATTGCTTCGCAAAAGGCAGTAGGGAATAGGCATTAGGCACTAGGCACTAGGAGAGTGGTTTCCTGACTATTCCCTACTGCCTTATCCCTCCCTTCGGTAGATCCAAAGCTGCGTCGGCGGGATGTTGCGGATGATGAAATCGAAATGCTTGACCATGTAATTGCCGCGGCCGGGCGGGATCGGCGACAGCGGACCGTAGGTCAGCTGCACGATCGGCCTGCCGGCGGGAATGCGGTCGAGCAGGCTTTCGATATAGGCGATGCGCTGGGCGACCGGGAAGTTGAGCAGCGGCACGCCGGAAACGACCGAATCGAACATCATGTCGCGCTTGTCGCCGAGCGTGGCATTGAGATTGAAGGCGTCGCCCTCGATCACGTTGACGCCCGGATAGAGCCCGCGCAGATGGCGCACGAAGTCGGTCGAGTATTCGACCGCGTAGAGGTTTTCGGGCTTCACGCCCTGGGCCAGGATGGCGCGGGTGATGACCCCGGTGCCGGGCCCGACCTCGAGCACCGGCAGGCCCGATCTCGGATTGACGATCGACGCCATCTTGCGGGCGGTGATGGAACTGGTGGGAACGATCGAGCCGACGGTTTTCGGCTTGTCGATCCAGCCTTTGAAGAACTTCAGCTCGTCGTCGAATTTTTCCGCCAGCGCTTTGCGCAACCCGGGACTACGTGCCATGCGAGCTCTCCTCAATGCTCACCCCCCGATCCGCTACTTAGCAGTTGGGTGGAACAAGGCAAGGCGTCAACCTGGCATAAGGTGTTGACGACGCTTGGGAAGCCGAACGCAAGTCGCTCAAAAGCGCGAAGCGGTTTTGGGACAACGACTTGCGTCAAAAAGACCTCAGCCTTCGCCGAACGACTCGAAGAAGTCCTTCATGCGGGCGAAAAAGCCGCTCGACTGGGGCGAATTGTCCTTCGAGGAGAGTTGCTCGAACTCTTCCAGCAATTCGCGCTGCCGGCGCGTCAGGTTCTGCGGCGTCTCGACCGCCGTCTGGATATAGAGGTCGCCGACATTGGGCTGGCGCAGCACCGGCATGCCCTTGCCCTTCAAGCGGAACTGGCGCCCGTTCTGCGTGCCTTCCGTCACCTTGACCTTGGTCTGCGTGCCGTCGAGCGTGGTGACCTCGAAGGAGCCGCCAAGCGCTGCCGTCGTCATCGAGATCGGCACTTTGCAGTAGAGATCGGCGCCGTCGCGCTGGAAGAATTCATGCGGCTTGACCGCCAGGAAGATGTAGAGGTCGCCGGACGGTCCGCCGCGCAGGCCGGCTTCGCCCTCATTGGCCAGCCGGATGCGGGTGCCGTCCTCGATGCCGGCCGGGATGTTGACCGACAGCGAGCGCTCCTCGGTGACGCGGCCCTGTCCGGCGCATTTCGGGCAGGGGTCCTTGATCGTCTGGCCGCGGCCCTGGCATTGCGGGCAGGTGCGTTCGATCGAGAAGAAGCCTTGCGTGGCGCGCACCTTGCCGTGGCCGTGGCACATCGAGCAGGTCACCGGCTGCGTGCCGGGCTTGGCGCCACTGCCGGAGCATTCCGAGCACGAGATCGAAGCCGGCACGCGGATCTGCGCCGTCTTGCCGGCAAAGGCTTCTTCCAGCGTGATTTCCATGTTGTAGCGCAGGTCGGCGCCGCGTTCGCGGCCGCCGGAGGAACGGCGCTGGCGGCCGCCCATCATGTCGCCGAAAATATCCTCGAAGATGTCGGCGAAGCCGCCGGCGCCGAAACCGTGTGCTGCGCCGTTCATGCCGCCCTGCTCGAAGGCGGCGTGGCCGAAACGGTCATAGGCGGCGCGCTTCTGCGGGTCCTTCAGCGTCTCGTAGGCTTCGTTGATTTCCTTGAACTTGTGCTCGCAGGCACCGTCACCCGGGTTGCGGTCGGGATGGAACTGCATGGCGAGCTTACGGAAAGCGCTCTTGAGTTCCTTGTCGTCGGCGCCTTTTTGCACGCCCAGCGTTTCGTAGAAATCAGCTTTCATTTTTTCCCGCTGTCCGGATGCTCAATGTCTTCAAGCATTGTTGGCGACGTTTGCCGGCACGTTCTTGGATTTAGGAGCGATGTTTCCCGGATGCTAGTACCAAGCCGGCGCCACTCCGGGTTTTTCCGTCACATTTTCAGGCAGGTCCGCACTTTTTCAACGAAGGTTGCAAAAAAGCCCGGTCTTGCGCCGGGCTTTTGCACTTATTCGCCGTCAGCCGGCTCAAGCCGACTTCTTCTTGTCGTCGTCTTCGTCGATTTCCTCGAAGTCGGCGTCGACCACGTCCGAATCCTTGGCGGCATCCGCCTTGGCGTCGGCTTCGGCCGCTTCCTTCTGCGAGGCCTCGTACATGGCCTGGCCGAGCTTCATCGAAGCTTCGGCAAGCGACTGCGACTTGACCTCGATATCGGCCGGGTCGTCGCCTTCGGCCGCGGCCTTCAGCGCGGCGATGGCGTCGGCGATCGCGGTGCGGTCAGCCTCCGAGACCTTGTCGCCATAGTCCTTGAGCGACTTCTGGGAAGAATGCACCAGCGCTTCGGCCTGATTGCGCGCCTCGACGAGGGCACGGCGCTTCTTGTCCGCGTCGGCATTGGCCTCGGCGTCCTTCACCATCTTCTCGATGTCGGCGTCGGACAGGCCGCCCGAAGCCTGGATGCGGATCTGGTGCTCCTTGCCGGTGCCCTTGTCCTTGGCCGAGACGTTGACGATGCCGTTGGCATCGATGTCGAAGGTGACCTCGATCTGCGGCACGCCGCGCGGGGCCGGCGGGATGCCGACTAGGTCGAACTGACCGAGCATCTTGTTGTCGGCCGCCATTTCGCGCTCGCCCTGGAAGACCCGAATCGTCACCGCCGACTGCGAATCCTCGGCGGTCGAGAAGGTCTGGCTCTTCTTGGTCGGGATCGTCGTGTTGCGCTCGATCAGCCTGGTGAACACGCCACCCAGCGTCTCGATGCCCAGCGACAGCGGCGTCACGTCGAGCAAGAGCACGTCCTTGACGTCGCCCTGCAGCACGCCGGCCTGAATGGCGGCGCCGAGAGCGACGACCTCATCCGGGTTGACGCCCTTGTGCGGCTCCTTGCCGAAGAACTGCTTCACGATCTCCTGGATCTTGGGCATGCGCGTCATGCCGCCGACCAGCACCACTTCGTCGATCTCGCCGGCCTTCAGGCCGGCATCCTTGAGCGCCGCCTTGCAGGGCTCGATCGTGCGCTGCACGAGGTCCTCGACCAGGCTTTCGAACTTCGCCCGGGTGAGCTTCATCGTCAGGTGCTTCGGGCCGCTGGCGTCGGCGGTGATGAAGGGCAGGTTGATCTCGGTCTGCGTCGTCGACGACAGCTCGATCTTGGCCTTTTCCGCGGCTTCCTTGAGGCGCTGCAGGGCAAGCTTGTCGTTCTTCAGGTCGATGCCCTGTTCCTTCTTGAACTCGGCCGCCAGATACTCGACGAGCCGCATGTCGAAGTCCTCGCCGCCGAGGAAGGTGTCGCCGTTGGTCGACTTTACCTCGAACACGCCATCGCCGATTTCCAGCACGGAAATATCGAAGGTGCCGCCGCCAAGGTCATAGACGGCGATGGTCTTGCCGTCCTTCTTCTCCAGGCCATAGGCGAGCGCCGCGGCCGTCGGCTCGTTGATGATGCGCAGCACCTCGAGGCCCGCGATCCTGCCGGCGTCCTTGGTCGCCTGACGCTGGGCGTCGTTGAAATAGGCCGGAACGGTGATGACCGCCTTCTCGACCTTCTCGCCGAGATAGGCTTCCGCCGTCTCCTTCATCTTCTGCAGGATCATGGCCGAGATCTGGCTGGGCGACTGCTTCTTGCCGCCGGCCTCGACCCACGCGTCGCCATTGTCGCCCTTGACGATCTTGTAGGGGACAAGCTTCTTGTCCTTCTCCGTCACCGGGTCGTCATAGCGGCGGCCGATCAGGCGCTTGACCGCGAAGATGGTGTTTTCCGGATTGGTGACCGCCTGGCGCTTGGCCGGCTGGCCGACGAGACGTTCGCCGTCATTCGAGATGGCGACGATGGAAGGCGTCGTGCGCGCGCCTTCAGCGTTCTCGATCACCTTGGGGTCTTTGCCATCCATGATGGCGATACAGGAATTGGTGGTGCCGAGATCGATACCGATAACTTTTGCCATTGTTCTAGTCTCTCCTCTAAGCAGGCTCTCAGGACCCTTCAAAAGGCGTTCCGACGAAAGCCCCTGTTCACAAGAAATCCCATCGCGGTCCCCGCTTTTCGAGGCCGGACGGCTGGCGCGTATATAAGAACAGGCGACACAAGGCGCAAGCATTCTGCGCAAGGTGTCCGTCGTCTCGGCACGGGCCGGAAGGCGAGCCGCCGCGCCTTGCGGCAGGACCGGCGCGAGATCGCGCTATCGCATTGTTCCGGATCGCTTTTTTGAAACAGGCGCGGTTGACGGCGCGCGGATAGGCCTTCCGGGCAGGGCACGGCTTGCCCTGGCGGGCGTGACTTTCGGTCGCGAAAGAGCCGGAGATCCGCGTCGCCGCCATGGTTTTCGGCACCTGGCGACGAGATTTGAAGAGCGCCCGGCGCCCGGGCAAAAGCCCTGCCGGGCGCGTGGCCCGGCAGGGTATCCCGGGCTTAGAGCCCGTTGTCCTTGAGAATCTTGGCGGCGTTGTCCTTGGTGACCTTTTCCGTCGGCAGCGTGATGGTCTTCTCGACCTTCTCGCCGTTTAGGAACTTGATCGCCTGGCGCAGGCCCTCGGCGCCCGGCGTGACATAGGTGAAGGTCGCCGTCAGTTCGCCCTTGTTCACCATCTGCACGCCTTCGTTGGGCAGGCCGTCGATGCCGATGAACTTGATGTCCTTTTCGCGCCCGACGTCCTTGGCCGCGAGATAGGCGCCATAGGCCATCGGATCGTTGTGGCCGTAGACGAGGTCGATCTTCTCGTTGGTCTTCAGCGCGTTGGCCATGATGTTGTAGGCCTGGTCCTGCTTCCAGTCGCCCGACTGCTGGTCGAGCAGGTACTTGATGCCCGGCTCCTTGTCGGTGAACTCATGGAAGCCGTCATGGCGGTCATGCGCCGGCTGCGTTCCTATGCCGCCCCAGATCTCGACGACATTGCCCGCGGCCTTGCCCTTGCCGCCGAGGAGCTCGACGGCGTATTCGCCCGCGGCGCGGCCGATCAGCGCGTTGTCGCCGCCGACGAACTGCGTGTAATCCTTGGTGTCGACATTGCGGTCGAGCACGAAGACCGGGATCTTGGCGTCGATCGCCTGCTGCACCACGCCGGTGAGCCCGGCCGATTCCTTCGGCGACACCAGCAGCGCGTCGACTTCCTGGCGGATCAGGTTCTCGACATCGGCGACCTGCTTTTCGGTCTTGTCCTCGCCGTCGGTGATGATCAGCTCGACTTCCGGGTGCTTGGCGGCCTCCGCGATGATGTCCTTGTTGAACTGGGCGCGCCAAGGCTCGATGGTCGTCACCTGCGAGAAGCCGATCTTCCACTTCTTGTCCTGGGCAAAGGCATGGTTGCCGGACAAGATTGCGGTGGTCGTCAGCAGTGCCGCCGCGAAAGTGGCGAGCTTCAGCATATCACGTCGTTTCATGGTCCTGTTTCCTCCGGATTATAGAGACGAGGTCTCCTGTGACGGTCGCTTGGCCGCGGCCGTTTCCTTTTGCGCCGCCCGTCCGTTGGGCAGGCGCAGATAGCTGAGAAGGTCGCCGGCGTTGCGCTCCTGCACGAGCACGGTGCCGATGATGATCGCCCCCTTCAGCACCAGCTGAAGGTTGGAATTGATGTTGTGCAGTTGCAGGATGTTGGACAGCAGCCCGAAGATCAGCACGCCGCAGAAGGTGCCGATAAGGCTGCCGCGCCCGCCCATCAGGCTGGTGCCGCCGATGACCACGGCGGCGATGGCGTCGAGCTCGAGCCCCGCGCCGGCATCGGGCTTGCCTTGCCGGTACTGCGCCACGTAAAGCACCGCCGCGATGCCGGCGAGCAGGCCGGACACGGCATAGGTGGCGATCTTGACGCGCCCGGCGGCGATGCCCGAAAGCCGCGCCGCCTCCTCATTGCCGCCGATGGCGTAGACATAGCGGCCGAAGGGCGTGAAGCGCAGCACCGCGCCGTAGATCACGATCGCGCCGAGGAAGAACAGGCCCGGCATCGGCACGACGCCGAACACCAGCGAGCGCAGGATCTCGAATTCGGCGGTGGCGTTGGAACCGGTATAGACCGGCAGCACCGCATTGTTCTGGCCGGCGGTCAGCCTGGCGATGCCGAGCGCCGTCACCATCATCGCCAGCGTGACGATGAAGGGCTGCAGCCGCCCGGCGACGATGATGAAGCCGTTGATGGTGCCGAACAGAAGGCCGACGCAAGGCGCCACCAGAAGCACGCCGAGCACACCGAACTTGGTCTCGACCTGCGGCAGCAGGTACCACAGCGAAAGGCAGCATAGGATGACGCCGACCACGCCCGGGATGACCAGCCCGCGCGCCTTGTCCAGCCGCACCTCGCGGCCGGCTTCGGCGCCGGCGCGGGATTTCTCGATGTTGAGCAGGATGAAGCGGGTGACGAGCGCGCCGAGGCACAAGGCGACCAGCGCGGTGGTCGGCACGCCGAGCGCCGCCGACGGCGTGACGCCCGGCACCGTCAGCAGCATGGCGCAGACGACCGAGCAGATCGCCATCAGCGAGCCGACGGAAAGATCGATGCCGCCGGTCAGGATCACCGCCGTCATGCCGGTGGCGATGAGGCCGGTGGTCGACACCTGGCGCAGCACGTCGAGCAGGTTGCCGTAGGACAAAAAGATGTTGTTGCCCTTGGAACTGATCGGCGAGCCGAACACGCCGATCAGGAAGATGGCGATCAGCCCCCAGTAAAGCTTGGTGCGGGAGAGAAGGCTGATGAGGTTCATGCGGCGGGCCTCGCGGTCCTTCTTGGTGCGGCAAGCCGCATGATCGCCTCTTCGCTGGCTTCGGCGCGGGACAGGATGCCGCGCTGGCGGCCCTCCGCCATGACCAGGATGCGATCGGCGAGATGCAGAAGCTCGGGCAGTTCGGAGCTGATCACGGCAATCGCCAAACCGTCGCCGGCGAGCTTGAAGACGAGGTCGTAGATTTCGCGCTTGGCGCCGACATCGATGCCGCGCGTCGGCTCATCGAGCAGAAGCACGCGCGGCCGCGTCGCCAGCCATTTGCCGATCACCACCTTCTGCTGGTTGCCGCCCGACAGCGTGCCGGCGGCCTGCTCGATGCTTTCGCAGCGTATGCCGAGCGCGCTGACCGCCTCTCGCGCAAGGCCTTGCTCGCCTGAGCGCGAGCGCAGGCCGAAGCGCGCCAGCGCGCCGACCAGGGGCAGGGCGACATTGTCGGTGATCGAGGCCTGGAGATGCAGGCCTTGCGTCTTGCGGTCCTCGGTCACCAGGGCGATGCCGAGCCGGCGGGCCTCGCGCGGCGAGCCGATCTCAACCGGTGCGCCGTCGAGCCGGATCTCGCCGCCGGTGCGGCCGCCGCTGGAGCCGAAGATCGCTTCCAGGATCTCGGTGCGGCCGGAACCCAGCAGCCCGCCGATGCCGAGGATCTCGCCGGCTGCAAGGTCGAAGCCGACGCCGTCGATGACCGTGCGCCAGCCATGCCGGTCGGGCTTCGACAGCGACAGGTCCCTGACCGAGAGCACCACCTTGTCGCCGGGGCCGCGCTCATGATCGGAGGAAGCGAGGAGGTCGCGCCCGACCATGGCGGAGATGATGGCGTCTTCGCCCAGCCCCGCCATGTCGTCAGTCATCACATGGCGCCCGTCGCGCAGCACCGTCACTCGGCTGGCCAGGTGCATCACCTCGTCGATGCGGTGCGAGATATAGACGATCGCGACGCCGCTCGCCGCAAGCTGGCCGATGATGCGGAACAGCCGCTCGCACTCGGCCGGCGACAGCGCCGAGGTCGGCTCGTCCATGATCAGGATGCGTGCCGATTTCGACAGCGCCTTGGCGATCTCCACCAGTTGCTGCTCGCCGACCCTGAGCGTGCCGACCCGCGCTTCCGGATCGAGCTCGATGCCCAGCCGCCGCAGCAGCGCGCTGGCTGCGCGGCTGCTCGCCTTGCGGTCGACGACCAGCCCGGCGATCAGCTTTTCGCGGCCGAGGAAGATGTTGTCGGCGACACTGAGCTCGGGGACGAGGTTGAGCTCCTGGTGGATGATGGCGATGCCGGCGTCCTCGGCGTCGCGGACACCGGTGAAACGCACCGGCTGGCCATCGATAGCCACGGCGCCTTCGTAATCGGTATAGACGCCGGAGAGAATCTTCATCAGCGTCGACTTGCCGGCGCCGTTCTCGCCCATCAGCGCGTGCACCTCGCCGGGCCTGAGGTCCAGGCTCACATCGGACAGCGCGGCGATGCCGCCAAATCGCTTGGAAATGCCGGTCGCGCTCAGGACGACGGCGGGACCGTCGGCGGTCGCGTTGCCAGTCGTGATGGACTCAGCGCGCTGCATGGCAAAAGGACGGCCTCCCTCCGTCGTCTTCGACTGTCCGAACGCTAATCTAAACGTTTCGAATGTGTCAAGCGCCTATCTCCTCACCGAGGATTGATGCATTTCAATTCTTGCGAAAAACGCCGGGTTTACGTAGGTTTAGCCAAATAGGGGCGGCTAAACGTTTCGAAAATGACGGTGTCAGGGCGGAAAAAACAGCGGAAATCCACAGCGCCGACCATGCTGCATGTGGCGGAAGCGGCGCGTGTGTCCGTGGCCACCGTGTCGGCATTGCTCAACGGCACCGCCACCGTCAGTCCGGAGCTTACCCGGCGCATCGAGCAGGCGATCCGCGACATCGGCTACAAGCGCAACGCCATTGCCCGCAGCCTCAAGATGGGCACCACGCGGACCATCGGGCTCACCGTGCCGCACATCACCAACCCGTTCTTCACAGATGTCGTCTCGGTCATCCAGCAGGCGTTCGACCGCGCCGGCTATGCCGTCATGCTGTGCTGCACGGATGAGGATCTGAACACGCAGGACGAGCAGATACGCCTGCTGCTCGACCGCATGGTCGACGGGCTGATCGTGGCGCGCGTCGGCGACGGCGGCATTTTGAAGAGCATCGTCGAGGACGCCAACGTGCCGGTGGTGCTGCTCGACCGCCTCTGCGAAGGCGTCGACACCGACGCGGTGGTGCTGGACAACCAGCGCGCCGTGTTCGACGCCGTCACCTATCTGATCCATCTTGGCCACCGGCGCATCGGCTACATCACCGGCACCTCCGACATATCGCCCATGCATGACCGCATGATCGGCTACCGCGAGGCGCTGCAGGCCGCCGGCCTGCCGGTGGCTGAGGAGCTCGTTCGCTCCGGCAATTTCCACGAGATCGACGGCTACAACGCCACCATGCAGCTTTTGTCGCTGCACGACCGGCCAAGCGCGATCTTCTCGGCCAACAACCCGATGGTGATCGGCACCATGAAGGCGATCCGCGACATCGGCCTATCCTGCCCCGAGGACATCTCGGTCGCCTGTTTCGACGATTTCCCCTGGTCGGACGTGTTCGTGCCGCAGCTGACCACCGTGGCACAGCCCGTGCAGGCGATCGGCGAGCAGGCGGCGAACCTTCTGCTCGACCGGCTGGCCGGCAACCGCGACGCGCTGCCGCGCAAGCTCGTCCTCAAGGGCCGGCTGATGATCCGCAATTCCTGCCGGCCGCTGGGCGCGGTCGCGCAGACCGTCAGCGCGTAAATCCGAAGGCGGTCTCGCAAAGCAGCTGCAGCTTGGGGAAGATGTGTTTGCCGCCGGTGATCACGCGGGTGCCTTTGCCGATCACGGTCTTGGGGTCCGCTTTCAGCACCGTGCCGCCGGCCTCCTCGACCAGCAGCATGCCGGCCAGGCAGTCCCAGGCATTCATGTGCTCCTCGACATAGCCGAGCAGCCGGCCCGAGGCCGCATAGGCAAGCATCAGCGCGCCCGAGGCATTGCGGTAGAAGACACCGCCCTCCCCCAATATCAGGATGATGAGCACGACGACGTTCTTGGTCGAAGCGCGGTTGGAGAGCCCGGTCCCGACCGAACCTTCCGAAAGCGAGGTGGCATCGCTGGCCTTGATCGGCTTGCCGTTGAGGAAGGCGCCGCCGCCGAGCCGGCCGTAGAAGGTCTCGTCGGTCAAAGGCTCATGGATGACGCCGACCTCTGTCTCGCCATCCCTGGCGCAGGCGATCACCACGCACCAGGCGGGAATGCCACGCACGAAATTGGCGGTGCCGTCGATTGGGTCGATCACCCAGATATGACCGGTTGTTCCGGCCACGGCCGCGTGCTCCTCGCCGACGATGCCGTCTTGCGGATAGGCCTTGGCGATCGCCGCGCGGATGAACAGCTCGACCTCGCGGTCGCCTTCGGAAACCAGGTCCTGGTGGCCCTTGCTCTCGACGGTCAGATTGTCGAGGTCGCGAAAATATTTCAGTCCAAGCTCGCCGGCGCGCCGCGCCAGGTCGATGGCAAAATGCATGCGGTCGTCGAGGTCGTGGGTCACGGGGAACTCTTTGTTGAGGAAAGGTCGTCCCCGCCCTTAGCAGACCGGTGTGTCATTCAAAAGCGGCCCTCTCAGGCGGCCTTCGACATCGATTTGTGCACGTCGGCGAGGATTTCGAAGGAACGCACGCGCGCCGCGTGATCGAAGCACTGCGCCGTCACCATCAATTCGTCGGCGCCGGTGCGGCGGATGAAGGCGTCGACGCCCTGGCGCACCGTTTCCGGCGAGCCGACGACGGCGCAAGACAGCGCCTGGGCAAGCATGCTCTTCGCGACGGAATCGAGATCACGGTCGTAATTCTCGACCGGCGGCGGCAACTGGCCGGGCCGCCCGCTGCGCAGATTGACGAAAGCCTGCTGCAGCGAGCTGAACAGAAGCTTCGCTTCGGCGTCGGTCGGCGCGGCAAAAACGTTGAGGCCGAGCATGACATAGGGCTTGTCGAGCTGCGCCGAGGGCTGGAACCGCGTGCGATAAACCTCCAGCGCATGGTCGAGCTCGGCCGGCGCGAAATGCGAGGCGAAGGCGTAAGGCAGGCCAAGAAGTGCCGCTAGCTGCGCGCCATAGAGGCTGGAGCCGAGGATCCAGACCGGCACGGTCTGGCCTTCGCCGGGCACCGCGCGAATGCGCTGGCCTTCCTCGGCCGGCTGGAAATAGCCCATCAGCTCGACCACGTCCTGCGGGAAGTTATCGGTGGACTCCAGGTTGCGGCGCAGCGCTCGCGCGGTCAGCATGTCGGTACCCGGCGCGCGGCCGAGACCGAGGTCGATGCGGCCGGGAAAAAGCGCGGCCAGCGTGCCGAACTGCTCGGCGATCACCAGTGGCGCATGGTTGGGCAGCATGATGCCGCCGGCGCCGACGCGGATCGACTTGGTGCCGCCGGCGACATGCGCGATCACGACCGACGTCGCGGCGCTTGCAATGCCCGGCATGTTGTGGTGCTCGGCCAGCCAGTAACGCTTGTAGCCCAGCCGCTCGGCATGGCGGGCAAGGTCGAGCGAATTGGCGAGCGACTGCGTTGCGGTGCTGCCTTGCGTGATCGGCGACAGGTCGAGAACCGAAAGGTCCGTCATTGGTCAAATCTCCACGATGCGTTTTTCCCGCAGCCTCGTCTCGAAGGCGGCGCGGTCGGGAACGACGATGGCGAGCTGGTTCTCCAGCACGTCGGCGAGTTCGGCGGCCGTCGCGATCTCGCGCTGCTCGCTGCGGCCGCCGGCATGATGCGTCGACAGCCGGTTGTTGCGCAGCGCATAGCGCCGGTCGGGCAAGGCGAGCGCGGCCACCAGCGTGGTCAGGAAATGCGAGCTCGGATGCGTCGACAGGAAATGGCTGGCGACCCGGTAGTCGACCTCATAGGCTTGGCTCATGTCGAAGCGGTAGAGCGTGCGCCAATCACCGCCGATATTGGCCTGCAGGCGGAATTGTCCGCCGGTCTCGACGAGACGGAAGGCTTCGTGCGGCGTCCGCTGCTCCAGCCCGGCTTTCAAAAGCAACGGCGCCGTCAGCGTCAGGCCGCCGAAGCCGACATCGGCGATATAGGCACGGCCGCCAAGCTCGATGCGCAGCAGCATATGGCTGCGCGCCGTAATCGCGTCATCAGGCTGGCCCCAGAGCACGCGGGCGGCAAGTCCGCTGACCGTGAACCCCAGCGCGTCAAGCGCATGCATGAAGATCAGATTGTGCTCGAAGCAATAGCCGCCGCGGCCTTGGCTGAAAATCTTGTCCTGCAGCGAAGCGACGTCGAGGCCGACGGAAACGCCCATCAAGGCCTCGATGTTCTCGAACGGGATCGCCTGCGGGTGGATTGCGTGCAGCGCCTGCAGCGTGGCGAGCGAAACGTCGGTTGGCCCGTCATAGCCTATGCGGGCGAAATAGCCATCGAGATCGAAGTCGCTCATTCAGGGGACAGGTCCGGCTTGACCGGTCCGATATAGGCACTCGCCGGCGGTGCCGCAAACAATGTGCGAGGTTTGAGATTATGCCAGGGTTTCAGGGCGCGGATTTGTGATTGTTCTCGGTCGCTTCCTCGTCCACGGCCATGGACTGCTGCGCCGCGAGGAAGTTGCCGACATGGCTCAAGCCCTCGAAATGGTCGCAGAAGACCTTGATGACGACCAGCAACGGCACCGCCATCAGCGCGCCGACGAAGCCCCATAGCCATGACCAGAAGGCGATGGCGATTAAGATCGCCACCGCGTTGATCTCGAGGCGGCGGCCGACCACCGTCGGCGTCACGAACTGGCCTTCGACGATATCGCACAACACCACGAAAGCCGGCGGCAGCAGCGCATAGGCGATCGTGTCGAAGCTGATCAGCGCGATGATGGCGACGAGCAGGACGGTCATCAGCGCGCCGACATAGGGCAGGAAATTGAGCAGCGCCGCCGCCGCGCCCCACACCAGCGGGGTGGGCATGCCGAGCCCCCAGAGGCCCAGCCCGATTGTCGTGCCGAGGCCGGCATTGATCAGGGCAACGGTAAGCAGATAGTGCGAGATTTCGTGCTCGACGTCATAGACCACGCGCAGCGCCCGCTTCTTCTGGGTCATGCTGGTGAAGGACTGCACGATCTTCTCGTAGAACAGCGTGCCCGAGGCGAGCAGGAACAGCGACAGCACGAAGACGATGGTGATCGAGGTGCCGGCTTCCAGGATATTGCTGGCCGCCGTGGACAGAACGCCGGAAGGCGCCACCGCGACCCGCTGCACGCCTGGCTCCTGCGAAGTCTCGGTCAGCGCTTCGAGCTGATGCGCGAGATCCATCACCCGTTCGAGCGGCCGCTTGAACGGTGCCAGCCGCTCGGTGAGCTGCTGGCCGATCGAATAGGAGTTGTTGATGAGGTCGATGACCGGACCGCTGAGCAGATAGCCCGCGACGACGAAAACAAAGATGGAAAGCAGCACCAGCAGCGTCGCCGAAACCACCTCCGGTACGCCGTGCTTGCGCAGGAAGCGCACGATCGGCGTCAGCGTCAGCGCCAGCAGGAAGGCGAGGATCACCGGCATGAAGAAGTCACGGGCGAAGTAGAGCGCTGCGATCGTCAGCAGAATGAAAATCCCGATCACCAGCGACCGCGTCAAGCGCATGTCCGCCCGGGCGTTGGCACGCGGATCAGGGCTTTCGGCAACGCTCGCGCCCGAAGCAATCGGTTCGGTTTTCATCGGTTCCCCTTGCAGCCCGTCACCCAAACAATGAATGCATGGCAGGCTTCTGCGCGAAACGCGGGAGTTCCGGGCAAGGTTCCATGAGCCGGCTTTCCCCGGCATCGCTCATGCGGTCGCGCTATTACATGACGTGTAATTGAGCCGCCGCGCCGGCCTGGCCTAATACGGGGCAGGCTTTCGCGACGACAGATCGAGCCGCAAACCGTCGCCGCCCAGGAACCGCGTGTCGAGTGCATGTTCCCGGCCGATGAGACAACCGAGACGCTCCATGCCGAAATGGCCGTCGGCGCCGGGCATCCAGAGGCCTAGCGCGTTTCACCGTTTCACGGAAACGGCGAACCGCTCTATCTCTTTGTTTCTACGCAATTCCGGACGGAAAACCGCTCACACTTTTCCTGGAGTTGCTCTAGCATCTGGAGACCGGCTTCGACTGCCGCTCAGGCGACGGGCGCCAAGATGGCGGGCGCGGCCTTCGCCGTCTCCTTGCGCACGATCGGCGCCACCCTGGTGCCGTAGAGCTCGATCGCCTTCATGATCTTGGCATGCGGCATGGTGCCGATCGCCATCTGCAGCAGGAAGCGGTCGTTGCCGAAGATCTTGTGCTGGGCGACGATCTTTTCCGCCACAGTTTCAGGATTGCCGACGAAGAGCGCGCCGTTGGGTCCGCGCGCCTGGTCGAAATGGGCGCGCGAGGTTGGGCCCCAGCCGCGCTCGCGGCCGATGCGGTTCATTACTTCGGCCTGCGGTCCGTAGAAATCGTCGGCCGCCTGTTCGGTCGTCTCGGCGATGAAGCCGTGCACGTTTATGCTGGTGGCAAGCGTTGCGGGGTCGGTGCCGGCGCGCCGCGCCGCCTCGCGATAGATATCGAACAGCGGCGCGAAACGCGCCGGCTCGCCGCCGATGATGGCCAGGGCCAGCGGCAGGCCGAGCACGCCGGCGCGGGCGGCGGATTGCGGCGTGCCGCCAATGGCGATCCAGACCGGCAGTTTTTCCTGCAACGGTCGCGGATAGACGCCGCGGCCGTTGATCGGCGCGCGCAGCTTGCCCTGCCACGTCACTGTCACCTGGTCGCGGATGGCGAGCAACAGGTCGAGCTTCTCGGCGAAGAGCTCGTCATAGTCCTCGAGATTGTAGCCGAACAGCGGGAAGGATTCGATGAAGGAGCCGCGCCCGGCCATGATCTCGGCGCGGCCGCCGGACAGAAGGTCGAGCGTCGCGAATTGCTGGAAGACGCGCACCGGATCGTCGGAGGAAAGCACCGTGACCGCGCTGGTCAGGCGGATGCGCTTCGTGCGCTCGGCCGCCGCGGCCAGCGCCACGACCGGAGCCGAGGCGGCATAGTCGGGGCGGTGATGCTCGCCGAGGCCGAACACGTCGAGGCCGACCTGGTCGGCCATCTCGATTTCCTCGATGAGGTTGCGCAGCCGCTCATGCGGGCCGATCGCGCCGACACCCGGCTCCGGGCTGACATCGGCGAAAGTGTAGAGACCGAGTTCCATCTGGTTTTATCCTGAAGTGTTCATATGGGTGTTGCTTGTCGGCACTAGAGGTAGCCATCTACCGTTCTGCCCGCCAGAGGTGCGATCTGTGAACAGTGCATCGCGCGCTGCCGAGCCGTATCCCTTCGGCAACAAGCCCGGATTTTTCATGGCTGGTATACCGTTTTGGCGCTTGAACTTGCCGCTTTCACGCGTATGTAAGCGTCGCGAATAGACTGCAGGGAAGTGCACTTGGCTATCTACAGGGAAAAAGACATTTTCGAGCGGCGCAATGCCGCGAACGAGGCAAAGAAGGCGCTGCTCGAGCGCTTCAAGGCAAAACCGGCGGCGGATGATCCGACAGTGCTGGCTCGCCAGGCCGAACGCAAGGCTATCCTTGAGGCCCGCGCCATCCGCGAGGCGGAAAAGGCAAGGCTGAAGCAGGAAAAGCTGGCGCGCGAAGCGGCCCAGAAGGCCGAGCGCGAGGCGATTGCTGAAGCGGCGCGTCTTGCGGCGGAAGCTGCGGCGGCCGAAGAGGCCAAGCGCCGCGAGGCCGAGGACTCCGAGCGCATCGCTTTCGAACTTGCCGATGAGGCCGCGCGCAAGGCCAAGCGTGACGCACGCTACGCCGCTCGCAAGGCACGCGTCGGCCGCACGCCTCCGGGCTTCTCCGCCCGCTAGAGCAATTCCAGGAAAAATGGCTCAGGGTCGCCGAAAGCGGCCCTGAACGCGTTTGTGCTGCGGATAACGGGCTAATTTAAAGCGCATCGCGTGAATCCGTTTCGACGCGACGCGCTTTTAGGCGACCAGTTTCAGCCCGACGATGCCGCAGACGATCAGGCCGATACAGGCGAGCCGGACAATCGTCGCGGGCTCGCCGAGCAGCCAGATGCCGAGCAGCGCCGTGCCGACGGTGCCGATGCCGGTCCACACCGCGTAGGCCGTGCCGACGGGCAGGGTCTTCAGCGCCAGCCCGAGCAGGCCGAGGCTGACGATCATCGAGGCAATGGTGAGAAGGGTCGGCAGCGGCTTCGAGAAGCCGTCGGTATATTTGAGGCCGATCGCCCAGCCGATCTCGAACAGGCCGGCGAAGAAAAGAAGAATCCAGGACATCGAAGACACTCCGTCATTCCGGCATCGCTTGAGATGCCTGGTGGCGGGTCGTCCCGGCCGGTTTTCGGGGAAGCGAGGTCGTCCTCGCCCTTGATATGGGGTGGCCTGTTTCCCGATCAACAAAACACCGGCAGCACTGTCATGCCGCCGGTTCAAAGTCTGCATTGAGCCGGATCGACCGAATTTCGGCCGCTTACTTTTCCTTTATGCGCATCGCCTTGACCGGCGGCGCCTTCGGAGCCGGGGCCGCAGCGGGCTTCTTGGCGTCCTTCTTCGGCTTGCGGGCTTCCTTGCCCGCCTTCATCGCACCTTTAGCCATGATTCGCTCCTCCGATTGTGGACGTGCAAGTGAAACAAGAGAAATGCCGGACCGCAAGAGGCCCCGCCTCGCTTGCGAAGCCGTCCAGCCGGATGTCAACCGGTTTCCCGACGCCATGCTGGCTCGAGCGCGCTATGGTGGCTTGAACTTCGGACTGCCTGGCGCATTGTCTGTGGAGTTTCGCCTGGGCGGGCATCAATGCTCGGGCGCGCCGGGAGATCGAATGGCAGGACATAGCGGGTCAAGACGAGTGATCTATGCCGCGCTCGCCGGCAATTTGGCGATCGCGCTGACCAAATTCGCGGCGGCGTTCTTCACCGGTTCGTCCTCCATGCTGTCGGAGGGCGTGCATTCACTGGTCGACACCGGCAATGGCGGGCTCCTGCTCTATGGCATGCACCGCGCCGCGCGACCGCCCGACCGCACCCACCCGCTCGGCCACGGACGCGAGCTCTATTTCTGGAGCTTCATCGTGGCGCTTCTGGTGTTCGCGCTCGGCGCCGGCGTTTCCTTCTATGAGGGCGTTATCCACATCATGGCGCCCGAACCGGTCGTCAATGCCAAGGTCAACTACATCGTGCTTGCTCTCTCCTTCGTCTTCGAGGGCAGCTCATGGCTGGTGGCGCTGAAGGAGTTCCGGCAGCAGAAGGGTAAGCAAGGCTGGCTGCAGGCTGTGCAGTCGAGCAAGGATCCGAGCGTCTACACGGTGCTGTTCGAGGACAGCGCCGCGCTGCTTGGCCTTATCGTCGCCTTCGCCGGCATCCTGTCGGCCGAACTTCTGGAAGTCCCCGAGCTCGATGGCGTCGGCTCGATCGGCATCGCCATCATCCTCGGCGCCACGGCCATCTTCCTGGCGCGCGAGAGCAAGGGCCTGCTGCTCGGTGAACCTGCCTCGTCCGAAGTGCAGAAGAAGGTGCTGGCGATCGTCCAGGAGGATCCGGCGGTCCAGCGGGCGAACGGAATCCTGAGCGTCCATATCGGGCCGGAGGAAATCGTCGCGGGTTTGAGCATCGAATTCGAGGATCATCTCACCGCGCCCGAGATCGAGGCCTGCGTCGAGCGCCTGGAGGCAACGCTGAAGCAGGAAATGCCGCAGATATCCAGGCTCTTCGTCAAGCCGCAAACGACTGGCACATGGGAGCAGCGGCGCGAGGCCATCGCCGAGGCTTCGGACGAGAGTTAGGCTTGAGGCGGCGAAGTTTTTCTAGGGAGAAAAGGCAATGAAAATCGACGGCGGATGCCACTGCGGCGCGATCGCCTATGAGGCGGAAGTCGATCCGCAAAAGACCTCGATCTGCCACTGCACCGACTGCCAGCAGCTGACCGGCACGGCCTTTCGGGTGACCGTTCCGGCGCCGGAAAGCGACTACCGGATCACCAGGGGCGCGCCGAAGATCTACATCAAGGTCGTGGCAAGCGGCGCCAGGCGCGCCCAGGCTTTTTGTGCCGACTGCGGCTCGCATCTTTATGCAACGTCGGTCGGCGATGGTCCGAAGGTTTATGGGATCAGGGTCGGGACCGCGCGGCAGCGTCAGGACTTGGTTCCCAGACAGCAGAAATGGCACCGGTCGGCCCTGCGCTGGCTTCCGGAATTCGAGGGCATGGCGACGACGGAAGAGCAATAGCGCTATCGGATCGGCCAGCTGGCGCGAGCCTTGGCGATTGGCCGAATCTTCCGCGACTACTCGTCGCCTTCGACGACGCGCAGCCTGAGCTGACCCGTCTTTGAATCGGCCACGCGCGCCCCGGCCTCGACCTTGGCCGGCCCGTTGCGCGGCGGCTCGGCCTCGCCCTCGGCAAACTCCAGCGCCTCGATCTTCTGGCCGCGCTTGGTCACTTTCGACGTCGAGACCAGGATGTCGTCGATGTCCTTGGTCGCCTGGCCGAAATGCGTCTGCAGCCGGCGCACCCGCTCGTCGACCCGCGCCACGTCCTCCATCAGCCGGATGACCTCGCCCTGGATCAGATGCGCCTGCTCGCGCATGCGGGCGTCCTTCAGGATCGACTGGATGACCTGGATCGACAGCATCAGCAGCGAGGGCGAGACGATGACGACGCGGGCGCGGTGCGCCTTCTGCACCACCGCCTCGAAGTTCTCATGGATTTCGGCGAACACCGATTCCGACGGCACGAACATGAAGGCGGTGTCCTGCGTCTCGCCCTGGATCAGGTATTTTTCGGCGATATCGCGGATATGTATCTCGATGTCGCGCCGAAAAGCCTGCGCCGCCGCCTTCTGCATGTCGGCGCCCTCGGCGGCCCGGATGGCGTTCCAGGCTTCGAGCGGGAACTTGGCGTCGACGGCCAGCATCGGCGCGCCGTTCGGCATCCGCACCAGGCAGTCGGGCCGGCTGCCATTGCTCAGACTGGCCTGGAATTCGTAGGCGCCGTGCGGCAGGCCGTCGGCGACGATCGCCTCCATCCGCGACTGGCCGAAGGCGCCGCGCGTCTGCTTGTTGGAGAGGATTGCCTGCAACTGCACGACCTGGCCGGCCAAGGACTGGATGTTGCCCTGCGCGGTGTCGATCACCGCCAGCCGTTCCTGCAGCTTGGCCAGGCTCTCATGCGTCGACTTGGTCTGCTCGGCCATGGTCTGGCCGAGACGCCCGGTCATGGCGTCGAGCCGTTGTCCGAGCGACTGGGTGAGCTCGGCCTGCCTCGCCCCAAAAACTTCGGCGATCGCGCCCATGCGCCCCTGCATCTCGGCCTGCGCCTGCATAATGTCGGCCATTCTCGCCTCGGCATCGCGGGCATGGTCGGCGGCTTCGGCGGCCGCCACCGCGCGCGCCCCGGCCGCGCGCCACAAGGCGACCACGAGCGCCACGAACAGCGCAAGCAGGAGGATTGCGCCGAAAGCCAGCGCCTGGCCAAGCGTGATGGTCGTGGCGCCAAGCCGCGCGATGGGCTCGGAAAGCATGGAGGTCATGTCGTTCATTTGGCCAGCATAACCGATTCGGCCGCCTGGCACAGATCAAAACGTGAACAAGCCAAAGATGCCCCGGTTGACGCTTTTCAAGCGAGGTCTTAGGTGAGACGCCATGTCGATCAAGCCTCTCATCATCCTTCCCGATCCCGTCCTGCGCCAGGTTTCCGAGCCGGTCGAGCGCGTCGATGCCGATTTGCGCAAGCTCGCCGACGACATGCTTGACACCATGTATGACGCGCCGGGCATCGGCCTTGCGGCGATCCAGGTCGGCGAGCCGCGGCGGCTGCTGGTCATCGACCTCGCCAAGGAAGGCGAGCCGCCGGAGCCGCATGTCTTCATCAATCCGGAAGTGCTCGAAAGTTCCGACCAGCGTTCCGTCTATGAGGAAGGCTGCCTGTCGATCCCGGACTATTATGCCGAGGTCGAGCGCCCGGCTTCGGTGCGGGTGAAGTATCTCGACCGCGACGGCAAGCTGCAGGAGATGCAGGCGGAAGGCCTGATGGCCACCTGCCTGCAGCACGAGATCGACCATCTCAACGGCGTGCTGTTCATCGACCACATCTCGAAGCTGAAGCGCGACATGGTGGTGAGGAAGTTCAAGAAGCTCGCCAGGGACAAGGTGCCGGGCAAGATGGTAGGGTAGGGGCGGTCTGGACCGCGCGAGCACCTGGAGCTGCCACGAGACAGGATCGCAGGACGTCATGCCGCTTCGCGTCATCTTCATGGGCACGCCGGATTTTTCCGTGCCGACCTTGCGCGCCATCGCCGAGGCCGGCCACGAGATCGCGGCCGTCTACACCCAGCCGCCGCGCGCCGCCGGCCGGCGCGGGCTGGAGCTGACGCCCTCGCCGGTGCAGCGCGAGGCGGAGCGGCTGGCGCTCGACGTTCGGACGCCGACGTCGCTGAAAAGCGAGGCCGAGCAGCAGGCTTTCGCAGCCTTGCAGGCCGATGTCGCCGTGGTCGTCGCCTACGGGCTGCTGCTGCCAAAGGCCGTTCTGGACGCGCCGAGGCTGGGCTGTCTGAACGGCCACGCCTCGCTTTTGCCACGCTGGCGTGGTGCTGCTCCCATCCAGCGCGCGATCATGGCCGGCGATGCGGAGACCGGCATGATGATCATGCGCATGGAAGAAGGTTTGGACACCGGGCCGGTGGCAATGGTTGAAAAAGTCGCCATCGCACCCGATATGACGGCCGGCGAATTGCACGACCTGCTGATGGTTCAGGGCGCTTCGCTGATGGTTGAGGCGCTCGCCCAGTTGGGGATAAATTGTCTGACATTTGCCCAACAGGCGACGGCAGGGGTGACCTACGCCCGAAAGATCGATAAATCGGAGACACGCGTAGACTGGACGCGGCCTTCTGGCGAAGTCCACAATCACATTCGCGGCCTCTCGCCCTTTCCGGGCGCGTGGTGCGAGGTCGAAATTGGCGGCCGCACGGAGCGGCTGAAACTGCTTCGCTCGACGCTCTCGGATGGCGTCGGCGAGTCGGGAGGAATTCTCGATGACCGGCTGACGGTCGCCTGCGGGTCGGGCGCGGTCAGGCTGGTCGAAGTTCAACGGGCGGGCGGAAGGCCTGCCGCCGCGCAGGAGTTTTTGCGCGGAGCCAAGATCGAAAAAGGAATGAAACTCACATGAGCATGATGTCGATACGCGCGGCGACGCCGCGGGATCGCGAGGCGATCCGCCTCGTCGAAGAGCATGCCTTTGGCCAGCAGGCGGAAGCCGGCCTGGTCGACGCGATTGTCACCGGCGGCGATGCCGTCGTCGAACTGGTTGCCGAGGAAGACGGCCAGGTCGTCGGCCATATTCTTTTCTCGCGGCTTTTCGTGCAGAACGGCGCCAAGCAGTTCGCCGCTGTCGCGCTGGCGCCGCTGGCGGTCGAGCCCTCCTTCCACGGCACCGGCATCGGCGGCGCGCTGATCCGCGAGGCGCATGTGCGGCTCAAGGAAGCCGGCGAGACGCTGGCCGTGGTTCTGGGCGATCCGGTCTATTACGGCCGCTTCGGCTACACCCACGCCCGCGCCGGAAAGTTCGAAAGCGAGTACCAGGGCGAGGCGCTGCAGGCGCTGGCCTGGGGCGACTCGCCCGAGACCGGCAAGCTGGTCTACGCTTCAGCCTTCACCGCTTTAGCCGCCTAGGTTAAGGCGAAAGCACAGCTGGCATGCCGCGTTTTCGGCTCGATATCGAATATGACGGCAGCCAGTTCGCCGGCTGGCAGCATCAGGCCGACCAGCCCTCGGTGCAGCAGGCGATCGAGCAGGCGATCGAAAAGTTCTGCGGCGAGGCCGTGAGAATACGTGCCGCCGGCCGCACCGATGCCGGCGTGCACGCCACTGCCCAGGTGGCGCATGTCGACCTGGCCAAAGCGTGGTCGGGCGACAAGGTGCGCGATGCGGTGAACGCCCATCTGCAGGCGGCCGGCGCGCGCGTCGCCGTCCTGAAAGCGGCCGTGGTCGCCGACGGCTTCGACGCGCGCTTTTCCGCCACCGGCCGCCACTATCTCTATCGCATCCTCAATCGCCGGGCGCCGGCGGCGCTGGAAAAGGGCAAGATCTGGTGGGTGCCGAAGAGCCTCGACGCCGAGGCCATGCATGAGGCTGCCAAGGTGCTCCTCGGCCGGCACGATTTCACCACCTTCCGCTCCACCCAGTGCCAGGCCGAAAGCGCGGTTCGCACGCTTGACCGCCTCGACGTCAGCCGCGATGGCCACTTCATCGAGGTGCGCAGTTCGGCCCGCTCTTTTCTGCACAACCAGGTTCGCTCGATGGTCGGCTCGCTGAAGCGCGTCGGCGACGGCTCCTGGGGCGCCGCCGATCTCAAGGCGGCGCTCGAAGCGCGCGACCGCGCCGCCTGCGGCCAGGTTGCGCCGCCGGATGGACTGTTTCTCGTCGGGGTGGATTATCCGGAGGACGCCTGAGGGCGGCGCTTCACGGCTTCTTCTGCGAGTGGGTCTCGTGGTGCTTGCGCGCCCGTTCGGCCATTTCCGCAGGCGAAATGACTTTGCCAGGGTTTGCAAAGATCAGCCCGTCGTGCCGTCCGGTATGTCGATGCCGAGCAGTGCCTGCAAGCCAAACAGGACGAGCAGCGAGGCAATGAACATGCCGACGAACACGGTGGTGCCCACGGCGGCGCCCCTGCCGATCGATGCATTGGTCATGCGCCATGTCAGCACCATCGAGAGCGCGAACAGGAACAGCGACACGAGGCTGTTCACGTCGCTGGTCGAAGGCAGGAAGAGCCTGAGCAGCGCCGAGGGCAGCATCAGCCAGGCGATGATCGCCGACGTCCAGTTGGAAGCGACGACATAGTGGACGAAGCGGCCGCCGATGCCGGCGCGCGGCGCGACCAGCGCGAGCGCCACCAGCGGCAGCACCCAGGAGCCGATATCGACGGTCGCCAGCCGTATCAGCATGCCGAGGCGTCCGGCGAAGGCGTCCGGATCGCCGATCTCATTGGCTATCCCGACCCAGCCGACGATCAGCGCCGGCGCCGCCACGACAATGGCGAAGAAGGAATTCCAGAAACCGTCGGCCGAAAGGTCGAGCAGGCGCAAGCCGTCGGCCTTGCCGAACATCAGCCGCCAGGCGCCGGCCAGCGAAGCATAGGTTTCGTCCGCCGAAAGCATGGTCACGAAAGGCCTTGTCCGAACCAGTCTTCGATGAAGCGTTCGTAGATTTGCGTCAGCGTCTCGAGGTCGGCAAGCGCGACGCGCTCGTCCACCATATGCATGGTCTTGCCGACCAGGCCGAACTCGACCACCGGGCAAAAATCCTTGATGAAGCGCGCGTCCGACGTACCGCCGGAGGTGGAGAGCGCCGGCGTCTTGCCGACCACCGCCTTGACCGAGCTGCCCAGCGTATCGATCAGCTTTTCGTCACGCGTGAGGAAGACATGGCTCGGCCGATCGCGCCAGACGAGCTCGTACTCGACCGGCGCCTTCTTGCCCGGCCGGTATTTCTTGCGCCCGGCGGCCTGGTCGAGCCGGTTGTGGATATCGGCCTGGAGGGTCTCCGCATCCCAGGTGTCGTTGAAGCGGATGTTGAAAATGGCCGTCGCCTTGGCCGGGATGACGTTGGTCGCCGGATTGCCGACATCGATCGACGTCACTTCGAGGTTGGTCGGCTGGAAATCCTTGGTTCCCTTGTCGAACACCGGATGGAGCAGCGCGTCGACCAGGCTGATGAGCCCGCGCACCGGGTTGTCGGCAAGCTGCGGATAGGCGGCATGGCCCTGGCGTCCATTGACGGTCACGCTGCCCGACAGCGAACCGCGCCGGCCGATCTTGATCATGTCGCCGAGCGCATCCGGATTGGTCGGTTCGCCGACGATCGAGGCATCCCATTTCTCGCCCTTGGCCGCCGCCCAGTCGAGCAGCTTCGTCGTGCCGTTGATGGCCGGTCCTTCCTCGTCGCCGGTGATCAGCAGCGACACCGAGCCCTTTGGCCCGCCATTCTTCGCGACATGGCGCGCCACCGCGGCAATGAAGCAGGCAATGCCGCCCTTCATGTCGACGGCGCCGCGGCCATACATCTCGCCATTGGCGATTTCGGCGGCGAAGGGCGGATGCGTCCAGGCCGCCTCGTCGCCCACCGGAACGACATCGGTATGGCCGGCAAACATCAGATGCGGGCCGTTGCCCGAGCGCCGCGCATAGAGGTTTTCGATGTCCGGCGTGCCGTCTTCCGAGAAGACCGGTCGCTCGACCGAGAAGCCGAGCGGCTTCAGCATACCCTCCAGCGCGGCAAGCGCCCCGCCTTCGGCGGGCGTCACGGAAGGGCAACGGATCAGGGCGGCAAGATTCGCGGCGGGATCGGTCGGCAATGTCATGGGCAAAGCGATAGTCGAAAGCGTTTGTCGTGTCACGATGGCAGATCATCGCCGGTCATGCCGCCGACAATATGGTTTTCATGGCGTATAAATGCATGTCGCCCGGAAGTGTGGGCAGCGGTTCCGGGAAAACGACATGCATAATAGCAAGTTGCGGGCCAAGCCAGGACGAATGCATGGCCAGTGAAACAAGCACCATCGCGATAGCCGGCGCCGGCAGCATTGGCTGCTATGTCGGCGGCTGCCTGGCGCTCGCCGGACGCAAGGTCGTCTTCCTCGGCCGCGGCCGCGTCGTCGAGGCCATGCGCGAAAGCGGGCTGCGCGTCAGCGATCTTGACGGCCGCGACCGCCGCGTCGAAGCGCGAGCGATTTCGGCCACGGACGATCCGGCGGAAGCACTCCCCGATGCGGACGTCATCCTGGTGACGGTGAAGAGCGGCGCAACCGCGGAGATGGCCGGGCTGATCGCCGCCCACGGGCGCCCGGATGCCGTAGTGGTCAGCCTGCAGAACGGCGTCGACAATGCGGACAGGTTGCGCGCCGCGCTCCCTGGACGGCGGGTGCTGACCGGCATGGTCATGTTCAACGTCGTCCAGTCGCCCGACGGCGAGGCGCCGTTGCGTGCGCATCGCGCTAGCCAGGGCAAGGTGATGATCGACGATGGCGTCGATGGCCTTGCCGGTCTGCTCGACGTCGACGGGCTTGCCGTCGAAGCGCGCGCCGACATGAAGGCGGTGCAGTGGAGCAAATTGCTGATGAACCTCAACAATGCCCTGGTGGCGCTCTCCGACCTGCCGCTGGCGAGGCAACTGGCCGACCGAAGCTGGCGCGTCGTCCTCGCCGCCGAGATCGACGAGGCGCTCGCCGCGATGAGGGCGGCGGGCATAGCGCCGGCGCGCATCACCGGCCTGCCGCCGGCGCTGCTGCCGAAAGTGCTGCGGTTGCCCGACTGGCTGTTCGGGCTTCTGGCGCGCCGCATGCTGGCGATCGACCCTCGGGCGCGCTCGTCGATGTGGGACGACCTCAAACGCGGCCGCCCGACCGAGATCGACGAGTTGCAGGGCGCGGTCATTCGCCTAGCCAGGCGAACGGGCGCCCCGACGCCGGTCAACGAACGCGTCACCGCGCTGGTGCGTCAGGCGGAAGCGGTAAAGCGCGGTCCGCCTGGTCTTAGGCCGGAAATGGTAAGCGGCGGTCCTCGATCAGCGTGATCTTCTGCCAGATCTTGCGCGACAGGTTGGAGGACAGGTTCTCGATGTCGTTGACCGCGTTGACGACGACATCGTCGTTGACCGACTGCGCGAACAGCGCCGCGATCTTGCCGGTGATCGACAGCATCTCCGAGCAATAGTCGAGATAGCGCGCCAGGTCGGCGGGGTTGGTGATGCGAGCGGGCGAGTGCGAGGTCGGCTTGAAGTCGGCCGACAGCGTCGCCGGATCCTTGGTCAACTGGTGCATGTCGATGACATGGATCAGCGAGCGCAGCCCGTGCAGCTGCCGGAACACTTTCTTGCGCTTGATCCGCTCCTCGGCGCGGATCAGCGCCAGCAGGCCGAGCACCGCCAGGATCACGGTGTTGATCGTCGCCTCGATGCCCTGCATCGACTGCACGGCATCGTCGGCGCCCGAAATGCGGTCGAGCGGCAGGATGGTGCCGACGAACAGGAACATCGCCACGCCGGCAATGAAGGCCGCGACGATGACACCGCGCAGCCACCAGATCGGCGCTTCCAGCTGCTTGGCGGCCTTGGCGAGGTCCCGCGACAGCGACACCAGTTCGGCGGCGACGGCGCGCAGGCCCCTTTCCGGGAACCGCTCGGCGACACGCTCCTCCAGCCTTTGGGCGGTCTCGATGATCCGCGTCGGATCGAGCGTGCGGTAGCGCATGGCGACTTCAGCTATCGCCCGGCGCGTTGGTGCGCCTGCCGTAGCGGTTCGGTCCGGGATCGCTGCGGAAACAGGCGAGGATGATGAGCAGGATGGGACCGATGATCAGCGAGATCAGCGCAAAATAGGTCGGCTTGCCGAAATCATGGAAGCGCTTCGCCGTCACCGCGAACGTGGCCCAGGCCGAGATGAGCAGCACGCCCCAGCATATCATGGCCCAGTTCTGGCTGGCGCTCGTGTTCAGCTCCACCCGCGCGAACTGGTAGAACGGGAAAAACTGGACAAGCACCAGCAAAATCCCGGCCAGCGCATAGGCGACCGGGCTCAGCCGTCCCGAAAGGCTGAAGAACAGCCAGAGGAATTGCGATCTTTCAGACACTAGCGTCCGCTCTGTGGTGGAGGATCAATCGCGCAGCAATTCGTTGATCGAGGTCTTGGAACGGGTCTTGGCGTCGACGCGCTTGACGATGACGGCGCAGTAGAGACTGGGACCTGGCTCGCCATTGGGCAGCGGCTTGCCCGGCAGCGATCCGGCGACCACCACCGAATTCGGCGGCACTTCGCCGTAAAAGACCTCGCCGGTGGCGCGGTCGACGATCTTGGTCGACTGGCCGATGAACACGCCCATGCCGAGCACCGAGCCTTCGCGCACGATGCAGCCCTCGACCACTTCGGAGCGCGCGCCGATGAAGCAATTGTCCTCGATGATGGTCGGGCCGGCCTGCATCGGCTCCAGCACGCCGCCGATGCCGACGCCGCCGGAAAGATGCACGTTCTTGCCGATCTGGGCGCAGGAGCCGACCGAGGCCCAGGTGTCGACCATGGTGCCCGAATCGACATAGGCGCCGACATTGACGAAGGACGGCATCAGCACGGCGCCCGGCGCGACATAGGCCGAGCGGCGCACGACCGAGGACGGCACGGCGCGGAAGCCGGCCTTCTCGAAGTCGACTTCGCTCCAGCCGTCGAACTTGGATGGCACCTTGTCCCACCACACCGCCTGGCCGGGACCGCCCTTGATGATCTCCATCGGGTTCAGCCGGAAGGAGAGCAGCACTGCCTTCTTCAGCCATTGGTTGACGTGCCACTTGCCGTCGTCCCGCCGCTCGGCGACGCGGGCGACGCCGCGGTCGAGCAGGTCGAGCGCCGCCTGGATGGCGTCGCGCGTCTCGCCGCGCGTCGCGGTCGAAATCGTGTCGCGCTCCTCGAAGGCCTTTTCGATGGTCTTTTCGAGGCTCGCCAGATCGGGCTTCGACATGATTTCGCTCCATTACCAAGCTGTTAAGGGGCTGCGCCTTAACCTGTTTAAAAGTCGCGCGGACCCTATGTTAAGGCTCAATGGGGGTCAATCGCGCCTGCGTCACGGGACGGCGCAAGTAAGGGAATTGGACGGGTGGATTCGATGACTCCCATGGAAAAGGCGGGATGGACGCCGCTGCCGCATTCGGACGAGGATCTGGAACGCTCAAAAGGCGTGCCGGATACCCCGCAGACACGCGCCGAGACCTACCGGCTGGCCTGGAACGATCCCGAGTTCATGACGCGTCGCGAATTGCGCGCCGTACGGCTGCAGCTCGAGCTGCTCAAGCCGGAAATGATCCTGGCCGAACGCGGCATTCGCTCGACCGTCATCCTGTTCGGCGGGGCCCGCCTGCCCGAACCGGGTGGCGAGGCCTGGGCGGCGAAGAACGAGACGCAGAAGAAGAACCTCGAGGCGAACAGCAAATATTACGAGGAAGCGCGCAAATTCGCCCGCCTGTGCTCGCAGCAGTCGGCCACCTCCTATTATCGTGAATATGTCGTGGTGACCGGTGGCGGGCCTGGCGTCATGGAGGCCGGCAACCGCGGCGCCGACGATGTCGGCGCGCCGTCGATCGGCTTGAACATCGTTCTGCCGCACGAACAGGCGCCCAACGCCTATGTCACGCCGGAGCTCTGCTTCAACTTCCACTATTTCGCCATCCGCAAGATGCATTTCGTCATGCGCGCCAAGGCGGTCGCGGTGTTTCCGGGCGGCTTCGGCACGATGGACGAGTTCTTCGAGACGCTGACGCTCATCCAGACGGGACGCATGGAGCGCGTCCCGGTCATCCTGTTCGGCAAGGCGTTCTGGCAAAGGGCGATCGATCTCGACTTCCTCGCCGAGCAGGGCACGATCTCGCCCGGCGATCAGGACATCATCGATTTCGTCGACACGGCCGACGAAGCCTGGGACATCATCCGCCGCTTCTACAAGCTCTGAAAGCGCGGCCCCGGAAGCGCAACCTGCCGGTTCGCCTACACCGGCAGTTCGATCAGCCAGCCATTCGAGTGCGCGAAGCGCACGATGGCGGCGCGGGAGTGAAGTTCGAGCTTGTCGGTTGCCCTGGTGCGATAGGTTTCGATCGTCTTTATGCTGAGGCTGAGCCGCTACGAGATTTCCTTGTTGCTGTAACCGAGCGCCACCAACTGGATGACCGACCGCTCCCGTTCGCTGAGATTGCCCGGATCGCCCTGCGCGGCGCCGCGTGGGCTCAATATGCGCGCCGCAAGCGCCGGATCGACATAGTTGTCGCCGGCCAACACGCATCGGATGGCCTGCAGCAGGTCCGTCGCGGTCGACCGCTTGACCACGAAGCCGCGCCCGCCCGCCGCCAGCACCTGGCGCAGGCAGCCCGGGTCCTCATGCGCCGTCAGCGCTATGCAGCTGACCTCGGGAAAGCGTTCGCCAAGCCGTTCGATCAGCGTGACCCCGTTGATGCCCGGAAGCGATATGTCGACCACCGCGACGTCGGGCAGCGACTTGCCGATCCCCTCGAGGGCATCGTCGGCATTGCCGGCCAGTCCGACGATCGTCAGATCGTCCTGGCTGCTGATCATCGCCCCGACCCCCGACAGGATGATCGGGTGGTCATCGACCACAAATATCCGTCTGCAGCACACCTTTAACCTCCATCAGTCGATGAAAGAGCCTCTCGCCTGGAGCGGGCCCTCTTGTACTTGATGGTCTAGGCAACTGCCCCGCCTGGCGCGGGACGCCCGTCTGTCCTGGCAGGCCTAAACGGCCGCAACGGGTAAGCCATCCCCCGCCTAACCCAATGATGCCGCACTGTAAGCCGCGGCTAATGTCCGGGATGTGCAGCGCTTCACGTAATCCCACCTGACGCCGAAGATGCCGTTTCAGACCCGATCGCATCGTTGCCGGCTCGAAGCCGCCGGGCAGCCGGCGAGGGGCACGTCAGCGTAAATGGTGGTCCCCTTGCCCCAGGCGGTTTCAACCGACAATTTGCCGCCGACCAGCGCCAGCCGCTCCCGCATTCCGGCAAGTCCCAAATGGCCCGGACCAGGTTCGGCGCTGCCGTCAAAGCCGCGGCCGTCATCCTCGATCGTCAGGCGCATCCGATCGTCCTGGATGTGCGCCGTGACGCTGACGCGGCTCGGCGCGGCATGCTTGCCGATATTGGTGAGCGCTTCCTGGGCAATGCGGTACAGCGTGAGCGCGATCTCGGCAGGCGGCGGGCTCGACAGGGCTTCAAGGTCCATCTCGCATGCAATGCCGAGTTGACCGCAAAGCATGGTTGTCAGGTCCTCGACCGAAGCCTTGAAGCCGAGGCGATCGAGGTCCGCGGGTCGCAGGCTCCAGGCGGCGTCATGCACCCTGGCGCTCAGCTGGTCGATAAGCATCGCGGCGCGCTCGAGGCGGGCGTCCATCTCCGGCGAGCCGGCGCGAACGATGTGCAATTCGAGCGAGACGCTGGCGAGCATCTGGCCCAGATCGTCATGCAGCTCGCGCGACAGGCGCAGGCGCTGCTCTTCCTGCACGGCAACCAGATGCCGCGCCAGGCCACGGCGCTTTCTCGAGCTATCGTCTTTGCCGGTGTCGATGCCACCCTCCATCGACTTCTTTTCCGTCAACGCCGCGAAGTGCCGGCCCCGCGAGAAGAGGCACAAGGGGTTGATGCTCCGCGCAATATACACCCGGCATATGCCTTTATGCCTGTCAGTTTTTTCCCGATTACTTCAACTTTCCCTGACACGGGGATCAGCAGAAAAACCGACGGCACCTGCCGATCAGCCCGAATTCATGGGTGCTATTTCTGCGTGCATCCTTGGAGCGTCCTCTCGGTCATCTTGAACTGGCCGGGAAGCTCAACACAAACCAAGGAGAACGTCATGAAAAAGATCATCCTGGCCGCGGCTGTCCTGTCGGCTCTGACTGGTTCGGCATCCGCATTTTCGGTCGGTAGCGGCAACGGCAACGGCAACGGCAATGTCGGCGTCGGCAACGGCAACGGCAACGGCAACGCCAACACCGGCGCCTTCAACGGCAACTTCAACGGCAACGGCAATTTCGGCGCTGGCAACGGCAACGGAAACGGAAACGCCAACATGGGTGCCTTCAGCGGCAACTATAACGGCAACCTCAATGCCGGCGCCGCCAACGGCAACGGCAACGGCAACGGGAACTTCGGCCTCGGCAACGGCAACGTGAACGGCAACGGCAACTTCGGCCTCGGCAACGGCAATGCCAACGGCAACGGCAACTGGGGCGCCGGTAGCGGCAACGGAAACGGCAACGCCAACCACTAGCGTCGCCAACTTCAGCGTCGCCAAGCTTTAACTTGGAAAGACGCAGACGTCTCTGGGATCGCCGAGCCACGCGCCCGTCCCCCGCGCAAGGCTATCGCGACATGTCGCCGGCGGTCCCAGTCCTTTTCGAAACAGGTGCAATTTCAAAAAGCTAAGCCATGGAAGGAGCTCGCAGATGAAACGCTACGTCATATCGGCGCTATGCCTGGGGTTGTTGAGTGCAACCGCGGCGAAGGCTGACACCGCGACGGGCAGCCAGGCCTTCGGCATGTCGGCTGTCCAGGGGGCGGTCGGCAAATACGGCCAAGCCCTCGGTTCGAACGTCAGGAGCATGAACCCGCTCGGCAACTTCGGCGGCAATGTCGGCTACAAGAACAGCGGTACCGGTAATGTCGGCGCGTTCAACAGCGGCACCGGCAATGTCGGCGCCTTCAACGGCAACAGCAACACCTCGCCGACAAGCGGCAACAGCAACATCGGCGCCTTCAACGGCAACTCCAACACCGGCCAATATAACGGCAACAGCAACATCGGTGCCGGCAACGGCAACTTCAACGGCGGCAACTTCAACGGCAACGGCAATGTCGGCGGCTTCAACGGCAACTCCAACGGCCGGGGGAACCGCTGATGACCAGCTTGAGATCAGCCGCGCCCGTTCGGCCTCGCCAGCGCGGCGTGGCGGCGAGGCTGCTTGACGGAAACCGCCTCGCGCTCGGCACGCTGCTTGCCGCGATCCTGGCTGCCGACGCCTCGACCCTGGTCAGGATTGCCGACCTTCCGATCGGCGTCGGCGTGACCAACGCTCTCGGCAACACCGGCAATTTCAACGGCAACGGCAATGCCGGCAACTTCAACGGCAATGGCAACAGCGGCAACTTCAACGGCAACGGCAATGCCGGAAGTTTCAGCGGCAACTTCAATGGCGGCAGCTTCAACGGCAACGCCAATTGCGGCAACGGCCACGGCAATGGCTACTCGTCCGACGGCAATGGCAACGGCAGGGGAGCCGGAGGCACGCCGGACTGGTGCCGGTATCTGAAGGAACTGAATGGCCGGCTGGGGCTGCCGCCCGGCACGATTCCGGATTTCGATTAGGTCCTCGATACAAGATTGCAGGCCCATCGATAGGCCAGATATTCACCGCTCATTCGATGAAATCAGGGCAAACGCTGGGGATTGGCCGAAGCCTCCCAGCCTCGTCATTCTAGGGCGGAGCAGCCGCGAAGCGGCGTCGCGCAGACCCTGGAATCCTGTGTGTTGGTTCTGGTGTATGGTTTGAAGTGGGAAGGAGACCGAATGAATCCTGGTCGTCCTTTCGGACAGGCCGTGGCATGGCCCGGTCCCTTCCCACCGGTGAACCATCAACCTGAACAGTTGCACGGGGCTGTTCTAAGCAGACCCCGCACCACAGGAAGAGGCGTGGACATGATAGCCCAGAACTATGTCGGCTGCGACATCTCAAAGCAGTGGCTCGATTTTTTTGATGAGACAAGTGGCCGTCTTCGGCGCATCGACAACCAGGCCGACGCGATCGCGGCGTATGTGGCGGGCCTTGATCCCAGTCGGGACTTCGTCGTCATGGAGGCGACAGGCGTCCATGACCGGCTTCTGCGCCATGCGCTGGCCAAGGCCGGCGTGCCGTTCTCGCGGCACAACCCAGCGCATACCCACCACTATGCGAAGTCGACGAGACGGCGGGCCAAGACCGATCCTCTCGACGCCAGGATGCTGAGCGACTACGGCCGTCGCTATAATCCTGAGGCCGAGCCGGCGCCGCGCGAAGAAGTCGAGCGGCTTCAATCGCTTGCCCGCTACCGCGATCAACTGGTCGAGATGCGGGCAACGGCGAAGAAGCACCTCGCCGAGGCCTTCAATGAGATCGTCATTGCCGATCTGGAAGAAACGATCGCCTACCTCGACACGCGCATCAAGGCGATCGAGAGCCAGATTGCCGAAGTCATTCGTCAAGCCGAGGACACCGCCCGCGATTACACGCTCATGGTCTCCGTGCCCGGTGTCTCCAAGGTCGGCGCATTCTCGCTGCTGGCGCTTCTGCCCGAGCTCGGCCAGCGCTCACCCAAGGCGATCGCGGCACTGGTCGGCCTGGCCCCGTTCGACAACAAAAGCGGCAAGCTCAACCGCAGGAGCCAGATCCAGGGCGGGCGATCACGCGTGCGCCGCGCTCTCTACATGGCAGCCCTCACCGCCATTCGAACCTGTGAGCGCTTCAAGACCTTCTACAGCGCACTTGCTGCCCGCTCCGGCTCCAAGAAGCTCGCCATCATCGCCGTCGCAAGGAAGCTCCTGGTCGTCCTCAACGCCATCATGCGCGACAAAACCGCATTCGCATGAACACAGTTGCCATTCCGTGACCCGGGCCGTGGAATGCAGCAGAGCAGAATTCTGCACCGCGGCAACGCTCGAAAGCCACGGAATGGATCCTCGGGTCTACGCGCGTCGCTTCGCTCCTTGCTCCGCCCGTGGATGACGATCGCGATGGGCGTTTCGGCCAACCTCCCAGGCTTGCCCTATGCAAACATCGTTCAGGCCACGACCTCGACGATCGCGGTCAGGAAGCTGGCGAGATCGTCGGTGACGAAATCGACGTCGTCCTCGTTTGCAGGGTCGCGTTCCCAGATCTCCGAAAAGGTCGGCTCGAAATTGCGCGGCACCACCAGCACGGTCGTCATGCCGAGCGTTTTCGGCACGGCCAGATTGCGCGCCAGATCCTCGAACATCACCGCATTATGTCCGGTCACCGAGTGCAATTCGGCAAAACGCTCATAGGTCTGGCGCTCCGGCTTGGGATTGAGCCCCGCCGCGACGATGTCGAAGATGGCGTCGAAATGTTCCAGTATGCCGAGCTGGCGCGCGGTGCGCTCGGCATGCCTGCGGTCGCCATTGGTGAAGATGAATTTGCGCCCGGGAAGCTGGCGGATCGCCGCGCCCAGCACCGGATCCGGCACCAGCCGCGAATAGTCGATGTCGTGCACCTTCTCGAGGAAATCGTCGGGATCGATGCCGTGCCGCTTCATCAGCCCGTTCAGCGTCGTGCCGTATTCCAGGTAGAGCTCCTTCTGCAGCTTGCGCGCCTCGTCGCGCGAAAGCGTCAGCAACTCGCCGACATAGGCGGTCATCTTGACGTCGATCTGCGCGAACAGGTTCGAGTGATGCGGATAGAGCGTGTTGTCGAGGTCGAACACCCAGTCCGTGACATGGGCAAAGCGGGCAGGATCGGGTGTCATCGTCATACGCTTCTTATGGCACGCCGGCGCGGAGGTTATCCACAACTTATGCGCGTCACGAAGTGTGAAAATGGCGTCTCACTTCAAATTTTAAAAGTCTCGGAAAGGTCGCCTTCAGCGCTTGCTGGCACAGAGGCTATCCGTTGGGAGCAAGTGATGAGTCGCATATTTTTGAGGGCCGCTGCCGTGGCGTTCGCTTCGGTCGCTGCCTCGCTGTTGTTGACGCTGATTGTGGTTCCGGCAATGGGCTTTCCGATGAGCCGCACCGTCTGGCTGGCGTCGACGGTTTGCCCGCTCGTGCTCGCCTGGGCCGCCAGCGCCAGCAGCTTCTGGCAGAGCGACCGGTTGCAGAACGCCCATCGCGAGCTTGCCCGCGCCCATGCGCAGCTTGCGGCGGCGCACAGGCGCCTGTCGGAAAAGGCAAGCCGCGACGACATGACCGGCATGCTCAACCGCGAAACCTTCTTTGCCGCGCTCGACGGGTCGCGGCGCAAGAGCGATCGCGGCGCGCTGCTCATCATCGACGCCGATCACTTCAAGAGGATCAATGACAGCTACGGTCATCTGACGGGAGACGAAGCGCTGCTTCTGATTGCCGGCGCCATCGAACGCGGCATTCGCAGCGGCGACATGCTCGGCCGCATCGGCGGCGAGGAATTCGCGGCTTTCCTGGTCGGCGCCAGCGAACCGGAAGCCAAGCATATCGCCGAGCGTATCCGCCGCGAGGTCGAGCTGATCCGCTTCCGCCCCGTCGACGAGCGGACCGTGCCGCTCACAGTCTCGATCGGCGGCATAAGCTGCGGCGAGAGCGCTACCGTTTCCGATCTGATGCGCGCCGCCGATCGCAGGCTTTACGAGGCGAAGAACCGCGGCCGCAATCTTTCGATCCTCGACCGCGAACTCCCCGAGGCGGCATGAAGCCGCGGGCGTTAGGAAAACCCTAACCATGTCCATATTCAACCGCGCTGAACGTCCGGATGTAACCCCGATTTCACCTAGGTTTGGCACGGAATTGGCCTCCTCTGCGGCATGCGTGCCGTTCAGGAACGGCATGCGTGGATCGACGCCCCTATCGAGAGACGTGTCATGAGCAGGTTCATAAGAAAAATGTCGCGCCGCGCGATCGTGCAGGCGCTGATCGCGCTGCCCGCGCTGTCGCTGTTCCGCAACCAGCCGGCCGTGGCCGACCCTGATGAAATCGTCGAGATCAATGGCTGGATCCTGCGGCGGAGCGATCTCGCATGATCTTCGACAGCTACGAAGCCTACAAGCAGGCCGGCTTCAAACCCAAGGCCTGCATCCTCGGCTCCGGTCCGGCCGGTACGACGATCGCCAGGAAGCTCGGCGCAGCCGGCATCCCGGTCGTCGTCCTGGAGGCGGGTTCGCGCGAATTCAGCGAAGAGTCGCAGGATTTCTATCGCGGCAGGACGGTCGGCGATTTCTATTTCGACCTCGACATCACCAGGCTGCGCTTCATGGGCGGCTCATCCAACCATTGGGCCGGCTGGTGCCGCGTGCTCGACAGCCAAGATTTCGAGCCCAAGGCCTGGGCGCCGGACACCGGCTGGCCGATCAGTCGCGCCGACATCGAACCCTATCTGCCGGAAGTCCACGACATCCTCGAGCTTCCCGACTTCCGCCCCGATGTGCCGGTTTCGGACGACATCCGCTGGGTGCAGTTGATCAAGAGCCCGGCAGTGCGCTTCGGTGAGAAGTTCGCCGACGAACTCGACAAGAGCAAGAACATCGCCGTCGTGCTCAACACCTACGCGACCGAGCTTACCGGCGACGGCAAGCGCGTCACCGGCGCGAAGCTCTGGTCGAACGGGCAGGACGCCGGCACCTTTGGCGCGGACTATTTCGTCACCTGCACCGGCGGGCTGGAAAACTCGCGGCTGCTGTTATGGTCGAATGAGCGCTCGAATGGCGGCGTGGTGCCGAACGCGACGGCGCTCGGCCGCTACTGGATGGAGCATCCGACCTTCGAGGGCGGCAATGCCATCCTCGCCAATTACTCAGAGTTCGAGGTCGACGCCTCGAACGAAGCCTTCTTCTCGCCGACGCTTGCCGCGATGGAGCGGCTGCAGATCATGAATTTCGGCATCCGGCTGATCGAGTCGCCTTATCCCAATGTCAAGAAGCTGATCGCCGATCTCGCCTGCACCGCGCCCAACATGGCGGAGTGGATGTCGTCCCAGCTGGACCAAAGGCTGCACTGCGCGGCCCAGCTTTACGTCGCCTGGGAACAGGCGCCGCTTGCCTCCAACCAGATCGAGCTGTCGAAGGTCGATGTCGACCACGCCGGCGTGCCGCGCATCGAATTGCATTGGAAGAAGTCGCCGCTCGAGCGCCGCACGCTGCTCGAAGGCCTGAAGCTTTTCGGCACGACCATGGCGCAGAAGAATCTCGGCCGCGTCCGCATCGACGACTGGATCAGCAATGGCGACGATTACCCGACCAATGAGGAAACGGCCGGCCACCACCACATGGGCGGCACCCGCATGGGCACCGATGTCTTGAAAAGCGTCGTCGACGCCAATTGCAAGGTGCACGGCATGGACAATCTCTATGTCGGCGGCTCCTCGGTGTTCTGCACCTCCGGCCAGTGCAACCCGACGACGACCATCACCGCGCTCGCTTGCCGCCTGGGCGAGCACCTCGGCAAGGTGATCGTCGTCTGATCTACCGAAAAGACCGGCTTGGCCGATGCAAAGCGGCCCAGCCGCCTGTCAGCGGCTGAACCGCCCTGAATGTCGGTTGGGCGAAAACCGACCTCAGACCGTGGCCGGGTCGAGCGCCGGCTGACCCTTGAACCGCGCCACGATGCCGGCGAGGTCGCCATGGGCGAAAGCATCGCGCAGCGCATCGAAGGACGGCAGCACGAAATAGGCGCGCTGGAACTTGTCGATCTCATAGCCGGTGCGCATCACCGTCGCGAGGTCGAACGGCACGTGGTGGGCATCCTTGCTCTCGACCGCGAATTGCAGCTCGGTGAAGGACGACATCAGCCCGGCGCCGAAGGCCTTCAGCGGCTGCCCGGCTTCCTGGATGAGGCCGTATTCGGCGCTGTACCAGTAGAGCCTTGTGATCATCTCGTCGCCGCCCAGCGCAATGACGTCCTCGGCCTTCTCGCCATACATCTGCATGAAATCGGCGAACACCGGCTGGGTCAGGATCGGCACATGGCCGAAGAAGTCGTGGAACATGTCCGGCTCGACGATATAGTCGAGCTCTTTCTTCGTCCGCAGCCAGTTGGTGACAGGGAAGCGGCGATTGGCGAGGTGATCGAAGAAAGGGCCGGCTGGGATCAGGCCGGGCACGGTGACGATTTCCCAGCCCGTCAGCCTGGTGAGCTTTTCGCTGACCTCGTCGAAATCCGGAATCCTGTCGAGCAGGCCGAGCGCGGCGACACCATCCAGATAGGAGTGGTGCGCGAGCTTCTGGGTCAGCTTCGTCTGGCGGTCGCACAGCGTGCGCCACACCGCCTGTTCCTCGGCTGAATAGTCGTAGCCCTGCGCCACGGTGAAATCGCTGCGGCAGACCGAATAGTCGCCGCGAAGGCCCTGTGCCGCGCATTCGGCGGCGTAATCGGCAACGCTGATCGTCATCATATCCTCCTCGAGGTCGTTATCCGCGGATCGTGGAGAGGAGTTTAGGAGCGAACGCTGAGGTAAATCCGCCTTGTTTGTGGCTCGTCAGCTGATTTCGAGGTAAAAGAACTCAGATAAACGTGAGATCGACAAAACATGCCTCAATTCGATGATTTCGAGATAAGGATGCTCGATATCCTGCAGCGCGACGGCCGCAAGCCCGTCTCGGAGCTGGCGCAGGAAATCGGGCTATCGACCACGCCCTGCGCTCGCCGCTTCGAGGCGCTGCAGGAAACCGGCATCATCAAGGGTTTTGCCGCCGTGCTCAGCCGCCGCGCCGTCGGGCTCACGGTCGAGGTGTTCATCCAGGTGCGGCTGGTCAGCCACAGCGACGGCTCGCCTGAAAGCTTCATCGCCGCCGTGCAGCGCATGGACGAAGTCTCGTCCTGCTGGACGATGACCGGCGACCACGATTTCCTGCTGCATGTCATGGTGCCGTCGGTGGACGAGCTCAATGCCTTCGTCATGCACCGGCTGATGCGCCTGCCCGGCGTGCGCGACGTGCACACGCAACTGGTGCTGCAGAACATCAAGGGCCCCGGCCACGTGCCGCTCAGTCACCTGCGGCGCTGACGCAATTCCAAGAAAAGTGCGACGTGGTTTTCCGTCCGGAATTGCGTCCACGCAAAAAGCAATTCCAGGAAAAGTGTGAGGCGTTTAGGCTCGGCAACTTCGCCGTAGCCCTCCGTCCGGAATTGCTTCAGAACAAAACTTCTCCCGAAAAGCTGCGTGGAAACTGCTGAACCGCGCCAAAGCGGCTTCGACATCGCCGACTAGCACAAGCGGACCAACGCAAGAGGTCCGCCATGAATATCGTGCTGATCAATCCGCCGCACACGGCCATCGGCAGCCGCGTGCCCGACGATCATTTGCCGCCGCTCGGGCTGCTGGCGATCGGCGGCCCGCTGATCGATTCCGGCCATCAGGTCCGGCTGGTCGATGCCGAGTTCGGTCCGATGCCGCTTGCCGTGCTGGTCGACGAGGCCCTGCGCGACGATCCGGATTTCGTCCTGATCGGCCATTCCGGCTCGACCTCGGCGCACCCGACCGCCTTGAAGATCGCCGAAACGATCAAGGGCCGCGCACCGGGCGTCATCGTCATCTATGGCGGCGTCTTCCCGACCTATCATTGGCGCGACATCCTGGCGGCGACGGACGTCTTCGATTTCATCGTGCGCGGCGAGGGCGAGGCGACCGCGACGGCGCTGGTCGAGGCGATCGAGATGCGCCAGCCGGTGGCGAGCGTCGCCGGCATCGCCTATCGCGACGACCTCGGCCTTCCCGTCGCGACCCAGGCGGCCATGACGATCGCCGATCTCGACGCCTGGCGCGTCGGCTGGGAGCTGATCGATCATCGCCGCTACTCCTATTGGGGCGGCAAGCGGGCCGTGGTCATGCAGTTCTCGCGCGGCTGCCCCCATCTGTGCAACTATTGCGGCCAACGCGGCTTCTGGACCCGCTGGCGCCACCGCGACTCCATCAAATTCGCCAGGGAGATCGCCTGGCTCCATCGTGAGCACGGCGTCGAACTGATCAACCTGGCGGACGAGAACCCGACCTCCTCGAAGAAGGCCTGGCGCGCCTTTCTCGACGCCATGATCGCCGAGAACGTCCCGGTGCTGATCGTCGGCTCGACCCGCGCCGACGACATCGTGCGCGATGCCGATATCCTGCACCTTTATCGCAGGGCTGGCGTCATCCGTTGGCTGCTGGGCATGGAGAACACCGACGAGGAGACGCTGTCGCTGATCCGCAAGGGTGGCAGCACCAAATCCGACCGCGAGGCGATCCGGCTGCTCAGGCGACACGGCATCCTGTCGATGGCGACCTGGGTCGCCGGCTTCGAGGACGAGACCTTGCGCGATCTCTGGCGCGGCTTCCGCCAGCTCATCGCTTACGATCCGGACCAGATCCAGGCGCTCTATGTCACGCCGCATCGCTGGACGCCGTTCTTCCGCATCGCCAGCGACCGCAAGGTGATCCAGAAGGACGTGCGCCTCTGGGACTACAAGCACCAGGTGTTGCACATGACCCGGCTGAAACCCTGGATGCTGTTCTTCGCGGTCAAGCTGATCGAAGTCGCGGTGCAGTCGCGGCCGAAGGCACTGGCGCGCATCCTCTTCCACCCCGATCCCGAGCAGCGCCATTCGATGCGCTGGTACACGAAGATGGGGCGTCGCGTCTGGTTCCGTGAGGTCTGGGGTTTTCTCGCCCGCGATGGCCGCGTCACGGACGGCCCAACGCTTGCTGAGTTCTGGGGCGCGCCACAGGACGCCGAGGAAGAATCGATGATCGTCAGGCGGCCGGTCCGCAGGCCGGCCTTGCCTGCTATCGAAGTCCGAGCCGAGGCGGTGAAAAAAGATTAGCCGGCTGATTATGCAAGTTCACCGTTTCATGAAAACGGTGAACTTGCCCTTGTTACGGAACAATCAGCGTGCCGGCGCCGTGCTCGGTGAAGAGCTCCAGCAGCACCGAATGCGGCGTCTTGCCGTTGAGGATGACGACGCCTTCGACCCCGCGCTCGATCGCCTCGATGCAGGTCTCGACCTTCGGGATCATACCGCCGGAAACCGTGCCGTCCTTGATCAGCGCCCTGGCTTCGGCGACCGTCAGCTCGTCGATCAGCTTCTTGTTCTTGTCGAGCACGCCGGGCACGTCGGTGAGGAAGAGCAGGCGCGAGGCGCGGCATGCGCCCGCGATGGCGCCCGCAAACGTGTCGGCATTGATGTTGTAGGTGTGGCCGTCGCGGCCCGGCGCGACCGGCGCCAGCACCGGGATCATTTCGGAGCGCGCCAGAAGATCGAGCAGCGTGCGGTCGACCTCGACCGGCTCGCCGACGAAGCCCAAATCCAGCACACGTTCGATGTTGGAATCCGGATCGATCATGGTCTTGCGCGCCTTTTCGGCGAACACCATGTTGCCGTCCTTGCCGCAGAGCCCGATCGCCCACTCGCCCTCGGCGTTGATCAGCGCCACGATCTCCTTGTTGATCGAGCCGGCCAGCACCATCTCGACGATCTCGACCGTCTTCTGGTCGGTAACGCGCAGGCCGCCCTCGAACTTGGATTCGATGCCCATCTTGCTGAGCATCGCGCCGATCTGCGGCCCGCCGCCATGCACGACGATCGGGTTGACGCCGGACTGTTTCAACAGCGCGATATCGCGGGCGAACGCCTTGCCGAGCTCGGTATCGCCCATGGCATGCCCGCCATATTTCACCACCACCGTCTTGTTCTCGTAGCGTTGCATATAGGGCAGCGCGCGCGAAAGCAGCGCGGCCTGCATTTCGGCGGTGGCGGCGATGTCCGTCATCGATTGGTTCCCGGCTTCTAGGAAAGGACGGCGGCGTCTTAGCGGGTATTGCGGCGTGTCGCAAACAGCTTTGCGGTCACAATGACGAAATCTGCTAGTTCCCCAGCACAGTGATTTTGACGCGCAGGCCGTATCTGTGTTGGTAGGTGGCATGCCTTGGAGATTGGCCGAAACGGCCCAACCTCGTCATCCACGGGCGGAGCAAGGAGCGAAGCGACGCGCGCAGACCCGAGGATCCATTCCGTGACGCATGAGCGCCGCAACGGTGCAGAATTCTGCTCTGCTGCAGTCTACGATCAAGGTCACGGCATGGTTCCAGGGTCTCCGCGATGCCGCATCGCGGCTGCTCCGCCCTGGAATGACGAGGTCGGAAGGCTTCGGCCAATTCGCAGCGTTTGCGCTGATCCCACCGAAATGACGATGACAATCTTACCGTGATAAGTGGCAGTTTTCAAAATCCCTGCGCAGAACCACCAGGCACTTTCAGCGGCGCCCGCCGCTTCAGCCAACCCGAAAGCTTCTCCATCTGCGCAGCGAAGGACAAAAGCGTCTCCTCGTCGCCGGGCCGGCCGGCTGCCTGGATGCCGAGCGGCAGGCCGTCCGCGGTGACATGCACCGGCAGCGCGATCGACGGCTGCCCGCTGACATTCTGGATCGCCGGCCAGTGGGTGAACCAAAGGCTCTTGTCCATCAGCTGGCCGAACAGCGCCTTGACCTTGAGCAGGCGGGTGAGATGCAATTTGTCGAGCAGGTTCTCGACGAATTCGTCGGCGCCTTTGGGGTCCATCGAACCGCAGGCCAAAGGCGGATGCGCGATGATCGGCATCAGCACGGCGTCGAAGCGCGCGGTCTCTTCGATCAGCCGCCGCGCCGTGGCGTTGAGCCGCTGCACGCCCTCATAGATTTCGCCGGCGGACAGCATTTCGCCGAGACGTGCGAGAACGCGGGTCGCACGCTCGACCTCGCCGGTCACCGGGCGGCCGACGCGCTGCGCCTCGCCCCGGATCGTGCCGGCAACGGCAGAAGCGACCGTCTTGCAGAAATCGGAAATGAAATCGCGGCCGATGAAAGGCAGGTCGATCTCTTCCACGGTGTGGCCGCCTTCGCGCGCCAGCGCCACCGCGGTGTCGAGCGCCTGGAGCGTTTCGGCCGAGATCGGCAGGCCGAGCGGCGACTTGCGGTAGACGGCGAGGGTGAGCTTGCCCGGGTCGCGCGCCGCGGCGACCGCGAAGAAACCCTGCGGCGCGCGCGCCGCGTAAGGCGAGAGCGGATCGGCGCCGTGGGTGAGGTCGAGCAGAAGCGCCGTATCGCGCACCGAGCGGCTGACGGCATGGTCGACCACCATGCCGTACCAGCTTTCGCTGACGAGCGGCGTCAGCGGCACGCGCCCGCGCGAGGTCTTCAAGCCGACCAGCCCGCTGCAGGCGGAGGGCACGCGGATCGAGCCGCCGCCGTCGGAAGCGTGCGCCGCCGGCACCACGCCCGCGGCGACGAGCGCCGCCGATCCGCCCGATGAGCCGCCGGTCGTGTGGCCGGTGTTCCAGGGATTGCGGGTGATGCCGAAGCGGACCGACTCCGTCATCAGCCTCAGCCCATGCTCGGGCGAGGTGCTGGTGGCGATCGGGATCAGGCCGGCTGCAAGATAACGCTCGACCATCACCGAACTGAAATCGGCCGTGAAGGGCGGGATGCGGCTGCCGCCGTGGATCGGTACGCCCTTGAGGCCGATGCCGAGGTCCTTGAGTGCGAACGGCACGCCGGCCAGTGGCAGCGTGCGGTCGATGGTCTTCGCCCGTGCCCGCGCTGCCTCGTAAAGCGGCGTGGCGATGGCGTTGATGTCGGGCCGTGTCGCCTCGGCGCGCGCGATCGCCGCGTCGACCAGGTCGGGCGGCGAGATTTCATTCCTGTGCACGAGGTCGGCGAGACCGGTCGCATCCCGCTCCCAAAGCACGTGTTCAATCGACATCGCCGCCCCTCTTTTGGCGAAGACTATCTCATGAGCCTGCAAATCGGTATCGGGATTCGACAAGCCAATGGCACGACAAACCTTGGGGTGACCAAGCTCTCGGCGCCCGTTGCAAATAAATCGCAACCTTCTAATTTGCCTGCATGGCGCCGCAGGACATCAGCAAGCTGATCGTCCGGACTTCGATGAAGGACCGGGCAGCGTTCGATCTGCTCTACAAGCAGACCAGCGCGAAACTTTTCGGTGTCTGCCTTCGTGTATTGCGGGACAGGGGAGATGCGGAAGAAGCGCTGCAGGAGGTCTTCGTCAAAATCTGGATGAAGGCGGATCGTTTCGCGGTTTCCGATCTGAGCCCGATTTCCTGGCTGGTGGCTGTTGCGCGCAACCATGCGATTGATCGCATCCGGGCGCGGCGCAGCCCTTCTGCCAACATCGATACGGCCTTCGAAGTCGCCGATCCGACGCCGGGACCTGAGGCCATGGCAGTGGCGGCCGGCGAGGCCGAACGCATCTACCATTGCCTTGACGAGCTGGAACAAGACCGGGCGGCGGCCGTCCGGGGCGCCTATTTGAGCGGCGAAAGCTATGCCGAGCTGGCGGAGCGCTTCAAGGTTCCGCTGAACACGATGCGGACTTGGCTGCGGCGAAGCCTGCTCAAACTTAGAGAATGCCTGGAAAGATGACGCTGGCGGAAGACAACGGACCGGAACATGGAGGCGACGAGCTGCTCGCCGCCGAATACGTTCTCGGCGTTTTGGCGGCCGACGAACGCCAGATCGCGTCCCGCCGCATCGACGCCGAGACGGCGTTCGCCCGCCTGGTCGATGCCTGGGAAGCCCACTTCACGCCGATGGCTGCCGCCTATGCCGCGGTCGAGCCGCCGGCTTCGATCAAGGCGGCGATCGACCGCCGCCTGTTCGCGTCGTCCGCATCCACGCCCACGGCGCCCAGCGCCGGCCTGTGGGCGAGCCTGGCCTTCTGGCGCGGCCTCGCCGCGGCGGCCATCGCCGCCTTGGCCGTCTATGTCGCCCTGCCTTATGTCAGCCCGCCGGTCCAGCCGCCCGAGACCAGGTTGGTCGCGTCACTCGCCGCCGACAACAGCAACGTCAAATACCTTGCCGTCTATGACGCCGCCCGCCACGAGGTCGGCCTGTCGCTGATCTCCGGCGATCGCGGCGCCGGCAAGGATTTCGAATTGTGGATGATCGAAGGCAAGAACGCGCCGGTCTCGATGGGCGTCATCCCCGCCGGCCCGACCGCACGCATGGCGGTCACGGCGGCCGTCCAGCAGAAGCTGGCGCAAGGCGCCGTGCTCGCCGTCAGTCTCGAGCCTTCGGGCGGTTCGCCGACCGGTCAGCCGACCGGTCCGGTCGTCGCCGCGGGTGACCTGAAGGGCATCTGATCTCAGGCGACATGGTCTCAAAGACTGATTAAAGTCTATCGCTTGCCTTCGGCAATCGGCGGAAGTTCGCTGTCGCCACAGGCGGTGTTAGAGAAACTAATCGAAAGAAAAAATCTCTCGACGCTCGTGAAACTAATTTTTTTCACATCCGTATCTCCTTTCGTTCCCACTGGCGGGAAGAAAACAACCCGAGGAGACTTATACCATGCGTAAATTCGCCATCCTTTTGCTTGCCTCCACGATCGGCCTTTCCGCGCTCGGCGCCGTTGCCTATGCCGCCAATCCGATGGTCGGCGGTGCGGCCATGTACGCCAAGAAGAACATCATCGAGAACGCCGTCAATTCGAAGGACCACACCACGCTGGTCGCTGCCGTCAAGGCTGCCGGCCTGGTCGATACGCTGCAGACCCCCGGTCCGTTCACCGTCTTCGCGCCGACCAACGAAGCCTTTGCGGCGCTTCCCGCGGGCACCGTCGAAACGCTGCTCAAGCCCGAAAACAAGGACAAGCTGACCAAGATACTCACCTGCCATGTCATCGCCGCCAAGGCGCTGGCCGCCGATGTCGCCAAGATGGCCAAGGCCGATGGCGGCGCGCACCAGGTCAAGACGGTCGGCGGCTGCGAGCTGACGCTGAAGTCGCAAAAGGGCAAGGTCACCGTCACCGACGAGAACGGCAATGTCGCCAACGTCACCATCGCCGATGTCCGCCAGTCGAACGGCGTCATCCACGTCATCGACAAGGTTCTCTTGCCGAAGATGTAACAAAGCGGACCTGGCCGGCGAAGACATGGCTGAGCGCCGGCCGCGACATCCAAGATCCGCGTCGCCGGCAAGGGTGTGCTCCGCGCTGTCCCGAAAGGGGGCGCGGAGCGGCAATTCCAGCAAGGCGCCACGCGGTTTCCGTCTGGAATTGCTCAACATGACGGATAGGGCGTCACCGGCTTTTGATTTCCGGGCGGCGCTCTATCTTGGCAAAATGCGTCAGGAGGAACGGCCATGAACCGTCGCGATTTTCTCTGGAGCGGGGCTGCCGCCACCGCTCTCATCGTCGGATCCGGGGCGATGCTGCGCGCCGGCGGACCGAAACCCGCTCTTGCCGCCGAAACCTTCGAGGTCACAAAGACCGATGCCGAGTGGCACGCCATCCTTTCGGACGAGGCCTTCGACGTGCTGCGCAAAGAGGGCACCGAATATCCCGGCACCAGCCCGCTGCTCAACGAGCATCGCAAGGGCATCTTCGCCTGCGCCGGCTGCGACCTGCCGGTCTATTCGTCGGAGACCAAATTCGATTCCGGCACCGGCTGGCCGAGCTTCTACCAGGAAATCGCCAACTCCATCGGCAAGACCGTGGACAATTCTCTCGGCATGACCCGCACCGAGGTCCACTGCCGCCGCTGCGGCGGCCATCTCGGCCATGTCTTCGACGATGGGCCGCCGCCCACAGGCCTGCGCCATTGCATCAACGGCGTGGCGCTGAGCTTCAAGCCGGCCGCCGCCTGAGCAAATCCAGTCCTGCCGAAAAGAATGACCCCGGAAATCGTCGCCGATTTCCGGGGTCACGCGTTGAGGAAGCCAGGCGGGGGTTCCGGCTCCTCAATGACCTCCACCGCCACCGCCGCCCTGCTGGGCCGGCTTGTTGATGAACAGCACGAAGAATCCGAGCGAGGCGAACAGCACCGTCAGCATCATGAACACGTCCATGAAGGACAAAAGCGCGGCCTGCTGCTGCACCATGCCGGACAGTTTCGAGATCGCGGCACTTGTGGCGTCGAGGCCGGCGGTCTGCTCGAAAGTCTGCGTCATGTTCTGCAGCTTGGCCTGCGCCGCCTGACTGCCCCACTGCACATGCTCGGAGAGCCGCGCATAGTGGAAGGCGTTGCGGTCGATCAGCACCGTGTTGATCACCGCGAGGCCGACGGCGCCGCCGAGGTTGCGGGTCAGGTTGAACAGGCCCGACGCATTCTTCAACCGTTCCGGCGGCAGCGTGCCGAGCGCGATGTTGTTGATCGGCACCATGCACAGCATCATCGAGCAGCCGCGCAGGATCTGCGGGATCAACAGCTCATAGAAATCCCAGTCGGCGGTGAGGTTCGTCATCCACCAGGTGCCGGTGGCGAAGCCGAGGAAGCCGATCATCATCATCAGCCTGAGATCGATCTTGTTCGACAGGATGCCGGCAACGGGCGCGGTGAAGAACATCGCCAGGCCGCTGACGAACAGCGCCTCGCCGATCATCATCGAATCGTAACCGCGGATACGGCCGAGGAACACCGGATAGAGATAGGTGAGCCCGTAAAGGCCGATACCGACGACGAAGGAGAACAGCGAGCCGAAGGCGAAGTTGACGTTGCTGAAGGCCCTGAGGTCGACAATCGGCTCCTCGGCGGTGAAGACGCGCCAGAAGAAGATGATGCCGCCGATGGTCATGATGATGGCGCAGGCAAACACCGCCGGCTCCTGCAGCCAATCATGGTTCGGGCCTTCCTCCAGCACATATTCCATGCAGCCGAGGAAGGCGGCCATGCCGGCGAGGCCCCACCAGTCGAACTTGGAGAACAGTTTCAGGTTGGGCTTGTCGAAATCGATCAGCGCCCAGGCCGCCGTCGCCACCAGGATGCCGGGCACGACATTGATCAGGAACAGCCAGTGCCAGGACATGGCATGGCTGATATAGCCGCCCACCGTCGGGCCGATCGTCGGCGCCAGCGTCGCCACCAGGCCGATCATCGGCGAGACGACGGCGCGCCTGGAGGGCGGGAAGATGGTGAAGGCGGCCGCGAACACGCTGGGGATCATGCCGCCGCCGATAAAACCCTGGATGGCGCGGTAGACGATCATCTGGTCGATATTGGTGGCGGTGGCGGCCAGCGCGCTGGCCGCGGTGAAACCGGCCGCCGCGGTGGTGAACAGCACCCGCGTCGACAGCATGCGGCTGAGGAAGCCCGACAGCGGGATCATCACCACCTCGGCGATCAGGTAGGCGGTCTGCACCCACGGGATCTCGTCGGAGCTGGCGCTCAGGCCCGCCTGGATTTCCGACAGCGAGGCCGAGACGATCTGGATGTCGAGGATTGCCATGAACATGCCGAACACCATCGCCAGGAAGGCGACGACGCGGCGCACAGGCATATGGTCCGCGGGCAGGGCCGGCGCGGCAGCGACCGGGCGTCCCGGTGCCGATCCTGCGGTGATGGTTGCGGTTGCCATGTCATGGCCTCCCTAGGCAATTCTCGAGGACAAGCGCGTGGCGGTCCCGAATTGCGTCGAAACGGATAAAGCAGGCTGGGCGGCTCGGCGCTCGAATGGCCGCCGAACCGCCCCCCAATTAGTTGGTCGTCGAGGCCGGCGCGGTGCGGCTGTCGACCGCGACGACGACGCTCAGGCCGGCGCGCAGCTTGCCGGTTTTCAAGACGTCGGCCGGGACGTCGATGCGGACGGGCACGCGCTGCACCACCTTGGTGAAGTTGCCGGTGGCGTTTTCCGGCGGCAGCAGCGAGAACACCGCGCCCGAAGCCGGGGCCAGTGAGGACACGGTGCCCTCGAAGGTCTGGCCGTCGATCGCGTCGACGGTGATGCGGACCTTCTCGCCGGGCACCATGCGGCCGAGCTGCGTCTCCTTGAAGTTGCCGACGATGTAGAGCTTGTCCATCGGCACGACGACGGCGAGCTTCTGGCCGGGGCTGACGAGGTCGCCCTGCTCGACCGAGCGGTTGCCGACGACGCCGTCATAAGGCGCCTTCAGCACGGTGAAGGACAGGTCGCGCTGCGCCTTGTCGCGGGTGAGCTGCAGCGAGGCGAGCGTCGAGGCCGATTCCGCGCGCTGCGCTTCCAGAACGCCGACATTGGCCTGCGCCGCGGCGATCTGCGCGTCGGCGCCGACAAGCGCCGCCTTGGCCTGGTCGAGCGCGGTCTGGGCGTCGTCGAGCTGGGCCTGCGTGCCGACATGGGTCTTGAGCAGCTGCGCGGCGCGCACCTGGGCGCGCGCCGCATTGTCGGCGGCGGCCTGGTCCGCGACCTTCTGCGCCTCGGCCTGCGACAGCGAGGCCTGGGCCGCCTTGGTCTGGGCGTCGATGCGGTCGAGCGTCTTGCTCAATGTGGCGATCTGCGCCTCGGCCTGGGCGACCGCGATCTTGTAGTCGCCATTGTCGATGACGAACAGCGGATCGCCGGCCTTGACCTGCTGGTTCTCGCTCACCAGCACCTTGTCGATGTAACCGGATATTTTCGGCGACACGAACGACATATCGGCCTGGACATAGGCGTCGTCGGTGGCGATCATGAACCGGCCGTCGGTCCAATAGTTGTATCCGTACCAGGATCCGGCGCCGAGGAGGGCAAGGCCGATGATAGGCAGAAGGAAAGAGCGCACCGAACGCTTCTTCTTGGCCGGCGCGTCGGCCGCGGGAGGCGCAATCGGGGTGACGGGCTGGACAGGCGCTTCCGGGGCTTCGGTCGAGGGCTGGACCTTGGCGTTGGGAAACGTGCGGACTTCGGCGGTGGCGGGCGCGTTCGAGGACATGGGATCTCTCTGGAATGTCAGTCAGACTGAACCGTTCGGTTCGAATTCCCCGTTGACATAGCGCGGAAAGAGGACCATATCAAGAGGAAATCGAACCGAGCGGTTCGAAATATTTTCTAGGGAATGACTTCCATGGTCGAAACGACAGCCGATAGCGATCTGCTCGACTTGCGCAAGGGCCGTCCGGCGGCCGGGCAGGATCCTGTAAAACGGGCCCAGATCATCGAGGGCGCCCGCCGCGTCTTCATAGACAAGGGATTCGAGGCCGCCTCGATGAACGACATCACGCGCGAGGCAGGCGTCTCCAAAGGCACGATCTACGTCTATTTCGAGAACAAGGAAGAGCTGTTCGAGGCTCTCATCGAGGAAGAGCGCGGCACCATCTTCAAGAATATGTATGAGGTGCTCGACCACTTCGACGACCTGCGCAAGACGCTGGTGAAGTTTGGCACCGTGCTTTCCGTCAAGATCACCTCGGCCAAGGTCATCCAGGCCCAGCGCACGGTGGTCGGCGCGTCCGACAGGATCCCGGAGCTCGGCGCGCGCTTCTACGAGCGCGGCCCGAAGCGCGGCCACGACAAGGTCATGGCTTTCCTTATTGAAGCCGTCGAACGCGGCCTGCTCAAGATCGACGATGTCGACCTTGCCGCCTATCAGTTCACCGAGCTCTGTCTCGCCGGCCTGTTCCGCCAGTGCATCTTCTCCTACCGCACCAAGGCGCCGAGCCAGGCGGAGATCGAACACATCGTGACCTCCGGTGTCGACGTCTTCCTCAAGGCCTACGCCACGGAAAAATTCTTCGCCGAGGAAAAGGCGTTGCAATCGGCCTGACTGCCCCGGGGCAGGTGGATCCCAAAGCGTGCGAAGCAAGGCTGAAGGGCCTCGCCGCGTCTTTGAGGGCGCGGGCAATGACGGCTGAAAGCGACGTCATCGAGATCGTCCGCCGACCCTCTCAAAATTTCGATCGGCATCGTCCGGCAGGCACTTTCGGAAGGACCTGTTAACCATCGCTTCCTATGTCTCGGGAGACGTTCAATCGGCGAGTCTCGAGAATGACATCCACGCGCTTTTCCCGTGCCAATCTTTCCGGCGCTTCCGCTTATAACGGCGAAGACGATCACGGCACGGACGGGCGCGGTGGCGGGGCCTCGCAGCCGCAGCCGCAATCGGGGCAGGTGGTCGCGTTGCGCGTTGCGCCGGCAGGCGAATCGGACGCGGCTCGCGCCGCATCCTCCGAATCGGCCGATGGCGGGGAGTTCAGCCGCCCGGCATGGCAGGACTATTTCTTCCTTGCGCCCAATGTACGGTTCACCCGCACGCCGGACACCGATCTCTCCAGGCGCGCCGCCCCGCAGGTGGAAGATGCCGCGCATGGCAAGGTATCCGAGCCCGTCCGGCCCGCGCCGCCGGCACCTGCCGCTCCGGCCCGCAAAAGCCCTACCGTCACAGCCGCTCCCGCCGCAGCGCCGATGCAAACCAGACCGGTCCGCGCGCCTTCCGCGATTGCCCCTGCCGCAATCCCTCCGGCTGCGGCGCTCTCCCAGGCGGCCGCCGCTCCGACGTCAAAACCGCGCCCAAGCGGACTGCGCTGGTCCTATCTTTCCGATCATGCCTTTTTCGAATTCGGCATGCCCTTCCTCGCCGAGCGCCTGGCACGGGCGCGTTTGAACGAAGCCGGTCAGGCGCCGGCCGTTCCGGCGCAACCGCCGGTCAAGCCGATGCCGGCGCATCGTCCGGCGGCCCAGTCGAGCCAAGCCCATGCCCCCTTCATGAGCGAGGCGACGTCGTTTTACCGGGTCATAGAATGGCGCTCCAACGTGTCGAATGCTGGCTCTGCCTCGATGTCCACGCCGGCCTTCGCGGCCGTCCAGCCGACGCCTGTCGAGCCCGTGCCGGTTTCCGCCCCGTCGAGTGCAAGGACGGCCAGGCGGACGCCTTCGCTACCCATGGCCGGCGAGGTTGTGCCGCTATCCGCGATGGCCGGTTACGAGCTTCCCTCCGAGGACCTTCTGCAGATGCCGCCGGAAGGTCAGGGCTTCTACATGTCGCAGGAGCGCATGGAGCAGAACGCCGACCTGCTCGAAAGCGTGCTGGAGGATTTCGGCGTCAAGGGCGAGATCATCCATGTCCGCCCCGGCCCGGTCGTCGCGCTCTACGAGTTCGAGCCGGCACCGGGCGTGAAATCCAGCCGCGTCATCGGCCTGGCCGACGATATTGCCCGCTCCATGTCGGCCGTCTCGGCCCGTGTCGCCGTGGTGCCGGGCCGCAATGTCATCGGCGTCGAGCTGCCCAACGAAACGCGCGAGACGGTCTATTTCCGCGAGCTGGTCGGATCGGCCGGTTTCCGCAACACCTCATGCAAGCTGGCGCTCGGACTCGGCAAGACGATCGGCGGCGAACCGGTCATCGCCGAACTCGCCAAGATGCCGCATCTGCTGGTGGCCGGCACCACCGGCTCCGGCAAGTCGGTCGCCATCAACACCATGATCCTGTCGCTGCTCTACAGGCTGACGCCGCAGGAATGCCGCCTCATCATGGTCGACCCCAAGATGCTCGAACTCTCGGTCTATGACGGCATCCCGCATCTGCTTACGCCGGTCGTCACCGATCCCAAGAAGGCGGTTACAGCGCTCAAATGGGCGGTGCGCGAGATGGAGGACCGCTACCGCAAGATGGCGCGCCTCGGCGTGCGCAACATCGACGGCTACAACCAGCGCGCCGCAAGCGCCCGCGACAAGGGCGAGGTCGTGACCATGCAGGTGCAGGCAGGCTTCGAGAAAGGCACCGGCGCGCCGCTGTTCGAGGAGCGCGCGATCGACCTCGCGCCCATGCCCTACATCGTCATCATCGTCGACGAGATGGCCGACCTGATGATGGTCGCCGGCAAGGAGATCGAAGGCGCCATCCAGCGGCTGGCGCAAATGGCGCGCGCCGCCGGCATCCATCTGATCATGGCCACGCAGCGCCCGTCCGTCGACGTCATCACCGGCACCATCAAGGCCAATTTCCCGACCCGCATCTCCTTCCAGGTGACGTCGAAGATCGACAGCCGCACGATCCTCGGCGAGCAGGGCGCCGAGCAGCTCCTCGGCCAGGGCGACATGCTGCACATGGCCGGCGGCGGGCGCATTTCGCGCGTGCACGGTCCCTTCGTGTCCGACCTGGAGGTCGAGCAGGTCGTGGCGCATCTGAAAGCGCAGGGACGTCCCGAATATCTCGACACCGTCACCGCCGACGAGGAGGAAGCCGAGGAAGCAGCCGACGCCGGTCCGGTCTTCGACAAAAGCGCGATCGCCGAGGAGGATGGCGACGCGCTCTATGAGGAAGCGGTCAAGGTGGTCAAGCGCGACAAGAAATGCTCGACCTCCTACATCCAGCGCCGCCTCGGCGTCGGCTACAACCGCGCCGCCTCGCTGGTCGAGCGCATGGAGAAGGAAGGGCTGGTCGGCGCCCCCAACCATGTCGGCAAGCGCGAGATACTCACCGGCCGGCGCGACCGCGAGCCTGAACGCGACGAGATGGATTGAGGTCCAACGAAATCAGCCGCCGTTCGCCACCAGGGCGATGGCGGCGCGCAGCTCGTCCAGCCCGGCGGCTTTTTCCGATGAGGTGGCCAGCACCACCGGGAACGCCGCCGGCCGCTTCTTGATCTTGGCCAGCGTCTCCTCGATCAGCCTCGGCACGCCGGCGGCCTTGATCTTGTCGGTCTTGGTCAGCACCACCTGGTAGGACACGGCCGCCTTGTCGAGCAGGGTCAGCACGTCCTCGTCCTTGGCCTTGATGCCGTGGCGTGCGTCGATCAGCACATAGACGCGCTTCAGCGTCACGCGGCCCTGCAGATACTCGTAGATGAGTTTCGTCCACTCATCGACCTTGTCCTTAGGCGCGCTGGCATAGCCGTAGCCCGGCATGTCGACCAGCGCCATCGGCGGCAGGTCGGCGCCTTCGCCGGAAAAGCCGTCGGGCACGAAATAGTTAAGCTCCTGCGTGCGCCCCGGCGTGTTCGACGTCCGCGCCAGGCCCTTGTGCCCGACCAGCGCGTTGATCAGCGACGATTTGCCGACATTGGAGCGGCCGGCGAAGGCGATCTCCGGTGGGCCTTCCGGCGGCAGGAACTTCATCGACGGCACGCCGCGGATGAAGACCCAGCCGCGGGTGAACAGCTCCGGGCTGATCGCCGTTTCGTTCGGGGTCTTATCGGGCGCGTTCAAACCGCTGCCTCCAGCTTGGAAATATCGGCGCCGCGGATGGCATCGAGGTTGCGGCTGATCTTGTCGACCGGCCAGTCCCACCATGCAGCCGTCAAAAGCCGCCGCACCGTGAATTCATCGAAGCGCATCTTCACCACCTTGGCCGCATTGCCGGCGACGATCGCATAAGGCGGCACGTCGTGCGTGACAACCGATTTCGCGGCGACGATGGCGCCGTGGCCGATCTTGACGCCCGGCATGACCACCGCATCCATGCCGATCCACACGTCATTGCCGATGACGGTGTCGCCGCGGATCTCGTTCGACCATGTCCGCGGGTCGAAACCCTCCTCCCAGCCATGGCCGAAGATGTTGAACGGATAGGTCGAGAAGCCAGACATGGCGTGGTTGGCTCCGTTCATGATGAAGCGCGCGCCCTCGGCGATGGCGCAGAACTTGCCGATCACCAGCCGGTCGCCGATGAAGTCGTAGTGATGCAGCACGCATTTCCCGGCGAATTTGTCGGGACCATCGGGGTCGTCGTAATAGGTGAAGTCGCCGATCTCGATATTCGGCGCGCTCACCAGCCCCTTCAGGAAGCCGACGCGCGGATGCATCGCAATCGGATGCTTGATGTTGGGGTTGGGTCCGGTCATCGCGGTCCCTCCATGGTCGCAGGCATGTTCCGGCGCGGTTCGCGCGCGATCAAACTAACGTGATCCGTTCCACAGCGCCAACCGTTCAATGGTTGCCGCGGCAGATCACGATCGGGTTGGAAAGGGCGCTGTCGAAACCGCTGCCCTGATAGACCTGGACGTTCGAGGCTCCGGGCGGCAGCGAGAAGCTGCCTTCGACGATTTTCTGCTCGCCGGTCGTCGTGTGCAGCGCCCAGCTGAAGGTGCAGAATTGCGGCGGCGCCTTGGGTTGCACGTGGCTGCAATTGAGCTGCGCGCCACCCAGCATCGCCGCTCCGCCGCAGCTCACCGCGTCCTTCGCGGCGGCCGGAAAAGCATATCCCGCCAGCAGCGCCAGCATGATGATCTTGAGCCGGTTCATCGTCTTGTCCTTGCCGCAAACCAGGCCGGCCCGGCCGGGTTTTGGCCTATGCGATATTTTTACCAAGCGCCTTAGTCGGTCTTGCGCTCCGCGTCCAGCAGGATTATGTGCATGATGATAATAAGCATGCTCACGAAAGTTTGTCCGCAGCCTCCGAAGTCCTCCCATGTCCACCTCGCCAAATATCAGCTTTGTGCTGCACGATGTCGCGCGCCTGCTCAGGAAGCGGTTCGAGCAGCGGTCGCGCGCCTTTGGCCTGACCCGCGCGCAGTGGCAGGTGCTGGCCTATCTTTCGCTGCGTGAGGGCATCCATCAGAACAAGCTGGCCGACCTCATCGAGATCATGCCGATCACGCTCGCAAGGCTGCTCGACAAGATGCAGGCGCGCGGCTTCATCGAGCGTCGGCCCAATCCGGCCGACCGCCGGGCGTGGCTTCTCTATCTGACCCCGAAGGCCCATCCGCTCATCGAAGTGATGCGCAGCAACGGCCAGAAGACGCGCGAGGAGGCCTTCACCGGCCTGTCCGCAGACGCGCAGCGGCAACTGCTGCAAACCCTTTGCCTGATCAAATCCAATCTGCTCGAGGCCTGCACCCAGCCGGCCCTCGACCGGGAGAAAGTCCATGTCTGAAGGAACCTCACCCAGAAAGCCCACCGACGAGGAAAATGTCGGCGAAAGAGCAAGCGACCAGGTCATCAGCCTGGACAGCCAGCGCGAACAGAGGCGCGCCAACCCGCCTGTCGTCGAAGACGATGAGCTGGAAGCGCCCGTGGCGCCGGAGCCGGTCGCCGAGGCTCCCTCGGCACAGCCGAAGCCGGCAGCAGTCACGGTGGCTCCGCCCGCTCCCGTAAAGCCGCGCCGCAGCCTGACGCGGCCGATCCTGTTTGCGCTGCTGCCCGTCGCGCTGGTGGCCGGCGGCTACTACTACGTCATCGGCGGCCAGATCATGACCACCGACAACGCCTATATCCAGGCGCAATCGCTCGGCGTCTCGACCGACGTCTCCGGCACCGTGCAGGAGATCGACGTGCACGACAACCAGGCGGTGAAGAAGGGCGATGTGCTGTTCCGGCTGCGGCCTGCCTCCTTCGAAACCGCGCTGGCGGGCGCCAAGGCGCAGCTCGGCACCGTGCGCAACCAGGTGCTGACGCTGCAGGCGAGCTACCAGCAGTCGCTCGCGTCGATCGACCAGGCGCAAGCGGACATTCCCTATTACGAGTCCGCCTTCCAGCGTCAGCAGGACCTGCTCAAGACCTCGACCGCCTCCAAGGCGACCTTCGACAGCGCCCAGCACGATCTCGTTGCGGCCCGCCAGAAGGTGACCGTCGCCAAGGCGCAGGCGCAGGCGATGCTTGCCCAGCTCGGCGGCGACGCCGGCCAGCCGGTCGAGCAGAACCCGTTCTATCTGCAGGCCCAGTCGGCGGTGGACGACGCGCAGCGCAACCTGAACGATTCCGTTGTCAAGGCGCCGTTCGACGGCATCGTCACCAATGTCGACGCGCTGCAGGTCGGCAAGTACCTGCCGGCCTCGCAGCCGGCCTTCAGCTTGGTGTCGTCGACCGACATCTGGATCGCGGCCGAGCCCAAGGAAACCGAGCTCACCTATGTACGCCCCGGCCAGACCGCGACGATCAGCATCGATGGCTATCCGGGCGATGTCTGGCACGGCACCGTCGGCTCGATCAGCCCTGCTTCCTCGTCCAGCTTCTCGCTGCTGCCGGCGCAGAACACCAGCGGCAACTGGGTCAAGGTCGTGCAGCGCATCCCGATGCGGGTGACGATCGACGATCCGGACGGCAAGCCGCCGCTGCGCGGCGGCATGAGCGCCGTCGTCAGCATCGACACCGGCCACGCCCGCGGCCTGCCTGACTTCATCACCAACCTCTTCAAGCAATCCGGACCAAAGTCATGACAACGGCTTCCGCGACAGGCGCGTCGGTGGTCGCCAATCGCGGCGCCATCACCGCTTGTGTGATCCTTGCGGTCATCATGCAGGCGCTGGACACCACCATCGCCAACGTCGCGCTGCCCTATATCCAGGGCAGCGTCTCGGCGAGCGCCGACCAGATCAACTGGGTGCTCACCTCGTATATCGTCGCCGCGGCCGTGATGACGCCGCCGTCCGGCTATCTCGCCAACCGCTTCGGCCGCAAGCGCATCCTTCTGGTGGCGATCACCGGCTTCGTGGTCGCCTCGGTGCTGTGCGGTTTCGCCCAGTCGCTGCCGCAGATCGTCGGCTTTCGCCTGCTGCAGGGCCTGTTCGGCGCGGCGCTCGTGCCGCTGTCGCAGTCGATCCTGCTCGACATCTACAGCGTTGAGGAGCGCGGCTCGGCCATGGCGCTGTTCGGCGTCTCGGTCATGGTCGGTCCGGTGCTTGGCCCGGTCATCGGCGGCTGGCTGACCGAGAACGTCTCCTGGCGCTGGGTCTTCTACATCAACGTGCCGATCGGCGCGCTGGCTTTTATCGGCGTCTCGATGTTCGTCCAGGAAACCAAGCTCGACTTGAAGGCCAGGCTCGACTGGCTGGGCTTCGGCATGCTCTCGATCGCCATCGCCTCGCTGCAGATGTTCCTCGACCGCGGCGAGCAGCTCAACTGGTTCTCCTCGGCCGAGATCATCGTCGAAGCCCTGGTTTGCGCCTCGGCCTTCTACATCTTCATCGTCCACACTTTCACCGCGCGCGACACCTTCGTGAACCCGCGGCTGTTCCTCGACCGCAACTTCGCCGTCGGCATGGTGTTCATCTTCATCATCGGCATCACCTATCTCGCCTCGCTGGCGCTGATGACGCCTTACCTGCAGACGCTGATGGGCTATCCGGTGGTGACGGCCGGCATCGTCATGGGGCCGCGCGGCCTCGGCACAATGGCCTGCATGTTCATCGTCGGCAGGCTGGTCGGCAAGGTCGACACACGCTGGCTGCTGTTCATCGGCCTCGCGATCACCGCCTGGGCGATGTACGACATGACCGGATGGACGCCGGACGTCTCGCAATGGACGATCATCAGCACCGGCTTCATCCAGGGCGCCGGCCTGGGCTTCCTGTTCGTGCCGCTCACCACCATCACCTTCGCCACGCTGGCGCCGGAGCGGCGCTCTGAGGGCACCGGCCTCTACAATCTGTCGCGCAACATCGGCTCCAGCGTCGGCATCTCGGTGGTCACGGCGTTGCTGACGCAGAACCAGCAGATCAACCACGCCAACATCGCCACCTATGTGACGCCGTACAACCCGGCCTTCAGCGATCCGGCGGTCTCGCAGGCGCTGAGCCCCTACACCGCCGCCGGCCGCGCCGCGCTCGACGGCCTGGTGACGCTGCAGGCGACGATTATCAGCTATGTTGACGACTTCAAGCTGATGATGATCCTGTCTTTGGCCGCCATCCCGCTGGTGCTTCTGCTGCGCAAGCCGGGCACGCCGGCCAAGGTCGACCACAGCGCGGTCATGGAGTGAGGCGTCCGCCCAGCTCGGCCATCCGGCCTCCGCGACGTCGTCATACTCGGGCTTGACCCGAGGATCCATTCCGTGACCTTTGCCGCAGAGTGTGACGGTGCAGAATTCTGTAACCGTTGCAACGCCTTAGCGTAACGGCATGGATTCCAGGGCCTGCGCGCGTCGCTCCGCTCCTTGCTCCGCCCTGGAATGACGACCGGGAAGAGGGACACGGCCAATCGCGAAGGTTGGCGCTGTCCCGTCGGCATCTCCAACAAAAAACCCCGACCAAGTGAACTGACCCCCGAAAGTTGGACACAACCTTCGGGGGTCAGTTCAAGGCCGGGGTTTTGATCTGTAACCCGTGGCGCCTTCTATTCCGCTGGCGATGGTTTCTTGCGGAACAGCGCCGCCAGATTGTCCCACAATTCGATCTTGGCGCCCTGGCGCTTCATGATCACGCCCTGCTGCAGGATCGACAGCGTGTTGTTCCAGGCCCAGTAGATGACGAGGCCGGCCGGGAACGAACCCATCATGAAGGTGAAGATCACCGGCATCCAGGTGAAGATCGCCGCCTGCGTCGGGTCCGGCGGCGCCGGGTTCATGCGCATCTGCAGGAACATGGTGATGCCCATGACCACCGCCCAGGCGCCCATATGCGGCAGGAAGGCGGGCGCCGCGAAGGGCAGCAGGCCGAACAGGTTGAAGATCGACGTCGGATCGGGCGCCGCAAGGTCGTGGATCCAGCCGAAGAACGGCGCGTGCCGCATCTCGATGGTGATGTAGAGCACCTTGTAGAGCGAGAAGAAGACCGGGATCTGCAGCGCCACCGGCCAGCAGCCGGCGAGCGGATTGATCTTCTCGGTCTTGTAGAGCTCCATCATCGCCTGCTGCTGCTTCATCTTGTCGTCCGCGTATTTCTCGCGGATCTCGACCATCTTCGGCTGCACCTTCTTCATGTTCGCCATCGAGGCGTAGGATTTGTTCGCCAGCGGGAAGAAGATGGCCTTGACGACGACGGTGGTGGCGAGGATCGCCAGGCCGAAATTGCCGAAGAATTTGTAGAGCGTGTCGATCAGCCAGAACATCGGCTTGGTGATGAAGTAGAACCAGCCCCAGTCGATCAACAAGTTGAACTGGCGAATATGACGGTCAGCCTCATAAGCATTGATCTTGGCGACTTCCTTGGCGCCGGCGAAAATCTCCGTCTCGACAGTTGCGGACTGGCCGGCACCGACATTGATCGCATCGGTGAGGAAGTCGGATTGATAGCGGTGGCGCCCGTCCTCGAAGTAGCCATAGCGCGGCTGGAAGGGCTGCTTTTCGGTGGGCACCAGGGTGACGGCCCAGTATTTGTCGGTGATGCCGAGCCAGCCGTCTGTCGACTTGCCCGGCTTGACTTCCTTGTCCTTTTCGATGGCCGCGTATTTGTATTCCGTCAGCCCTTCGGTGCCGGTGACGCCGATCAGGCCTTCATGCAGCACATAGGTGCTGGCCACGGCCGGCTTGTCGTAGCGCGTGACGCGGCCGTAGTTGAACAGGCTGACGGCTGCGCTTCCCGAATTCTGCACCGTGTCGGAAACGGTGAACATGTAGTTGTCGTCGACCGAGATGGTGCGCTTGAAGGTCAGGCCCTTGTCGTTGGTGTAGGTGAGCGTCACCGGCGTCGACGGGGTCAGCGTCGGATTGCCTTCGACGCTCCACACCGTGTCCGAGCTAGGCACCGCGCCTGTCTTGTCGGTGCCGACGAAACCGATCTCGGCGAAATAGCCGGTGGGCAGCGCCTGCGGGTTGAGAAGCTGGATCTCGGGCGAGTTTTTGTCGACCGTCTCGGTGTAGTGCTTGAGCTTCAGGTCGTCGAGGCGCGCGCCTGTCAGGTTGATCGAACCCTCGAGGCTGGGCGTGTCGATCTTGACGCGCTTGGTCGCGGCAACAGCCTGGTCGCGGCTGGCCGCCGTCACCGTATCGCCGCCGGGCGCGTTGGGGATCGCGCCAGCGGTGGGAGCCGGCGTTCCGGCCGCGCCGGAGTTGGCGCCGCCGCCCGCTTCCTTCTTCTGCGCCTCGACGCGCTGTTGCTCGACGCGGGTCTGCTCGCGCTGCTGCTCCATGCGAGGGTTCATGTAGAACACCTGCCAGAGGGTCAGGATCAGCACCGACAGCGCGATGGTGATGAAGAAATTGCGGTTGTTTTCCATCGAAAGCCTTTGGCCTATCGTGTTCCGCGCAGCCGGCGGGAAAGCTCGGCCTTCAACTGGCCGAACGGGATGGCAAGCACGTCTTCACGCCCGACGATGACATAATCATTGCCGGGCGCCATGTCATCGGCGGCATGGACGCGCACGGCTTCCCTCAGTCGCCGCCGGACGCGGTTGCGCACCACGGCGTTGCCGACCTTCTTGGTGACGGTGTAGCCGACGCGCGGCGCAAGGTCATCGCCGCGGTCGAGAACTTCAACGAGAAAAAGCCGCCCGCGGCGTTTCTCGCCGCCGCGCACAGCCAGGAATTCCGCGCGTTTCAGAAGCCGCCCGGGGGTTTTCCCCTTTGGCTTGCCGGTTGCGGGCAACGATCTCGTCTTTCGTTCAGGCGCTGAGCCGCTTGCGGCCGCGATTGCGGCGGGCGGCAACGACGCCACGGCCACCCTTGGTGGCCATGCGGGCACGGAAACCATGCCGGCGCTTACGGACGAGCTTGGACGGTTGGTAGGTACGCTTCATTTGTTTTAATACCGCGGGGTGCGGCCCTTCTTGATTCTGTCACTCTGTAACAGGAGCTTTGCCGGGCCGGCTTAGGCGCGATCGAAACCGCGCCGGGACGAATGGCCCGAGCGTGAGCGGGCTTATAGGAAGAAGGTTTTGGGAAGTCAATCCGGGGTGCCTCCGAGGCATTTTTGCTGGACCAAGGTTGAAATTGGCAAAAAAGCCGCAAATCGCATAATCTTGGCCGATCAAGCCTTTGTGAATGCGCGTCAATGACGAGTGAAACTCTGCCCACGAACGAGAAGGCAAGGCCGGCGGCGAATTCGACGCGCCGGGTGCCGCTGTCGCGCGGCCTGTCGACCAAGCTCCTCTTCCTCACCATCGCCTTCGTGCTTTTGGCTGAAATCCTGATCTTCCTGCCCTGGATCGCCAGCTATCGGGTCAATTGGCTGAAGGAGCGGTTGAGCACCGCCGCCGCCGTGTCGATCGTGCTCTTGCAGGGCGAGCCCAACGCGCTGTCGCATAACGCTCAGAACGACGTGCTGATGGCGATCGGCGCCAAGGCGATCGCCGTGCGCGACGGCGGCGTCTCGCGGCTGCTCGTCGTTTCCGACATGCCGCCCCAGGTCGACGAGCATATCGACATCGCCGATGTCGGCCTGGTCAACGGCATGACCGGCGCGCTCGACACGCTGTTCTTCGGCGGCAAGCGCATGCTGCGGGTCTTCGGCCCGGTCGGCGACAGCGATAAGGAATTCGAGCTGATCATGCCGGACTACAGGCTGCGCGATGCCATGCTTCGATATTCGCGCAACGTCGCCGTCGTCTCGCTGCTGATTTCGCTGTTCACCGCCATGCTGGTCTATGCGGCGATCGACCTGATCATGATCGGGCCGATCCGCACCATGACGCGCTCGATCCTGGCCTTCTCCGAGGCGCCCGACGATCCCGGCCGCGTCATCCGCCCCGCCGACCGCGCCGACGAGATCGGCGTGGCCGAGCGCGAGCTGTCGCAGATGCAGGACCGGCTGCAGAAGATGCTGTCGGAGCAGAAGCATCTCGCCGACCTCGGCCTGGCCGTCTCCAAGATCAACCACGACATGCGCAACATCCTGGCGTCCGCGCAGCTGATGTCGGACCGGCTGCGCCAGGTGAAGGACCCGACCGTGCAGGCCTTCGCGCCGAAGCTTCTGCGCGCCCTCGACCGCGCCGTCTCCTATTCCGAAGGCGTGCTTCACTACGGCCGCACCCAGGAGCCGGCGCCGTCGCGCCGGCGGCTCAGGCTGCGCCAGCTGGTCGACGACGTGCACGGCCTGCTCGACATCGAGGAGGGCATCGAGTTCATCAACGGCGTCGAGCTCGCCTTCGAGGTCGACGCCGATTCCGACCATCTCTTCCGCGTGCTCACCAATCTCTGCCGCAACTCCATTCAGGCGATGGCCGCCGACACCGAAAGCGCGGTGGTGCGCCGGCTGGCGGTCGCGGCCGAGCGCCATGGCAGCGTCAGCCGCATCACCGTCACCGACACCGGCCCCGGCCTGCCGCCCAAGGCGCGCGAGAACCTGTTCGCCGCCTTCCGCGGCTCGGCCCGCAGCGGCGGCACCGGCCTCGGCCTGGCGATCGCGCACGAGCTGACCCGCGCCCATGGCGGCACCGTCGAGCTCGTCGAATCGATCGGCGGCCGCACCGTCTTCGCCGTCACCATCCCCGACCAGCCTGTCCGGCTCGACCAGGCGCGCAACGGCCTGCGCCGCCCGGCTTGAGGTTGCCGCCTCCGGCTGAGCCGCCTGTCGGCAGCGGCGCGCCTCGATCAAAGCCGGCAAAACCGTCTGCGACAAAACTTTTGCCGGATCGGCTTGCTTTTCGCGAATTCAGTCGTTAGGGAACACTCCACATCGCGGCCGGCCGTCTCGACCGGAACGCGGGGCCTGTGTCATGCACGGCCTGTTGCGCGCCCGTAGCTCAGCTGGATAGAGCACCAGACTACGAATCTGGGGGTCAGGAGTTCGAATCTCTTCGGGCGCGCCAAATACCGCCAACTGCCCTCCATGCCGCCGAACTACGCCGGCGCGAAGAGCGGCAGACAGCCCAAGTACAAATATGAGTAGAAATGGCGACGTTAGGCGGTGAAGAAGTTCGAATCGCTTACGCTCGGATGAGCAATTTGGCCAAAGGCGGAGCTCACGCATTCGGCGTTGGATGATCGCTATGCGCCGCAAGACGGACGTCTTCAGGTCGTCTTCGACCGCCCGAGCCGTGTCCGGCGATCACCTTATCAGCGCCGGTCAGTCCGGAAGAGGAACATGCTCATCCCGGTCATCGACCGGCAGATCGAAGCGCCCCTTGCCCCAATTCTGCGCGCGCCAACCGGCTTGCCGCTTCGGCGCTGGCAGGGCGCGACGATGAGGGTCTCGATGGCGTCGATGCCCACCTCATCGGGGCAGCCGGGCTCGATGGCTGGGTTCCAACTCATGTGCGTCATCCTCCTGCGCTGCCAGAATGTCTAAACTGGCGCGCGACCGGCTGCCAGACTAGCAAACACCTAGATAAGTCAAGCTGTGTCGCAGCAAGTGGAACATTCGGGCCTATATCGCCGAAGGAATGCCGACGTCGAATGCAGATCCTTGGCTAAGCTTCTTAGCCGTCGAGACCCCAAAGCTTCGGGTTCCGTTTGAAATACTCAGTCAGCATTTCGGTGAGCACCCGCACTTTCCGCGCGGGATGCTGACCCGGCGGGCGTACGACATACGCGGCCCCCGGAGGTACCGGATAGCGTGTCATGATCGGAACCAATGCACCGGAGGCCACATATTCATATGTGATGCAATCGGGGAGCCAGGCGATGCCGAGGCCTGCCGCAGCAGCAGCGGCAAGTGCCGTGGCGCTGTCGGCTTTGAACTTGCCCTGCGGCTGGACCGTAACAATCTTGCTGCCATCCATGAACTGCCAGGCTTCCGTTCCCTGCATGAGGGCCTGATGGGTGACGAGTTCGTCCAGAGTCTCCGGTGACCCATGCGCTTTGATGTAATCCGGGCTTGCGACAAGCTTTCCATGGATCGGCCCGACGCGCTGCGCGATCAGGTTGGAGTCCTGAAGGTAGGCGCCCCGGATCGCGCAATCGAAACCCTCTGCGATGAGATCGACGAAGCGATCGCTGTAGGAGGTCTGGATGTGAAGCCGCGGGTGCTGCCGCGCCATTTCCGCAAGCACGGGGGCGAAGTGCGTCGGGCCGAAAGTAAGCGGCATGGCAACCCTCAGGCGGCCGCGAAGGTCGCCGGACGGCAGGATGGTTTCCCTGGCGGTATCGATCTCGGCGCTGGCTCTGGCCGCGTGGTCTCTGAACGTGATCCCCGCTTCCGTAAGCGCGGCCCCGCGGGTCGTTCGTGCAAGAAGCTGGACGCCGAGTTCTGCCTCGATCCGGAAAAGCCGCCGGCTCACGATTGACTTGGAGACGCCGAGCCGGCGTGCGGCGGCCGATACGCCCCCTGCATCGGCCACGGCGACGAATGTCTGGAGATCTTCGATGTTCATTCGTCGTTCCTTATTTCGCGACACAGCTTACCTGAGTACGGCACTACCTCATCACCCAAAGGAACAGCAAATTGCGTCCCGGCAACGTCGCCGGCTGGCGCATGTCGCCCGTGAACCCATCGCCGTCCATAGCGGCAGAGAAAGGATGTCTTGATGACCCCTCGTAACGGCCTCGATTCGCTTCTTCGTCCCGAAGATTCGGTCCTCGTTCTGATCGACCACCAGCCTTATCAACTCGCAAACCTGAACAGCCACGATCCGCACATGGTGGTCAACAACACGACCGCGCTGTCGAAGCTGGCAAAAGCCTTCAATGTTCCGACCATTCTCACCAGCGTGATCGCGGCGCGCGGCGGACGTCTCTTCAAGCAGATCACCGACGTATTTCCGGGCCAGGAAGTCATCGATCGCACCTGGGTGAACACTTGGCAGGACGAGAATGTGGTGAACGTCGTCAAGGCGACCGGCCGCAAGCAGCTGATCATCGCCGGCCTGTGGACCGAGGTCTGCGTCGCAATGCCTGTGATCCAGGCCGCCGGCGAAGGCTGGGACGTGACCGTGATCACCGACGCGTCGGGCGGGATTTCGAAGGAGTCTCACGAAGTTGCCATCCAGCGAATGATCGCGGCCGGCGCGAACGTAATGACCGTGATGGCGCTCGCTGGCGAATGGCAACGCGATTGGGCGCGCACCGAGCATGTCGAGGAGCTGACCGAGATTCTCATCCAGCACTTCGGCGGCAGCGGCATCGCGTATCTTTGGGAGCAGCAGCTTCTCAACACGCCAGTGGCTGGCTGATCCCGGCCGGGATGGCGAGCATTTCGATGAGGGTCGGAATCGATCCGTTTGCCGGCCCTCGCCATTCTCACCTCACGGGAAAGCCTTTGATGTCAGCGATAAATCCATGTGCGCGGATGCTGGCCCCGGCTGACCCGGCAGCGGTGAAGCCTTCCGCCGAAACGGCTCGATCTGGCCCGCCGCGCCTCTTTCTGGTCGTTGAGCAGGTGGCTGGCCGATCCCGAAAGCGTCATCTGGCGCGACTAGGCGCGGCGGCGACCCATGGCGCCAAAGGCAGAGGCTGGAAAGGTTCGATGCGCGGTGAGCTACGCGATCCAGGACACGCCCGACATGGTGCAGCAACGCTAAGAGCGGTTCCTACCGCAAGACAAGGCAACCATCGCAGCGCAGGTGATCCGGAACTTTGCGGAATGGCGCAACGCGTTCTGGAGCACTTGCACAATCAGGTGGAGGCAACCGGCAACCTGCTCGGTCACAGGCGATCATCACGCGGAGCTAAATGATCGCCTGCCGTGTCGCTCGGAGCGGCGGTCCGACGGCTTAGACTTACATCTCTTGTTCCCAGAAGCCGCGGGTGTTCACGTTAGCGGCGTCGGCAAGAGCTTCCAACTCCGCGATGTCGTCGCTGGTGAGCGTGATGCTGCTGGCTCGGGCCAGACCGTCGACATGATGGGGCTTGGTGACGCCGACGATCGGCGTCGTGCCCTTGGCTATCGCCCACGCTGTCGCGACATCGGGCGCTGCTGCACCCTGGCTCAGGCCGATCGAGGCGAGCTTGTCCGTCAGAGCCTTCAGCTGAGCCAGCATGCCGTTGTAGATCTCCGCCCGGCTGCTGCCTTCCGGCAGCGGATTCTCCGGGCTGTACCGGCCGGTCAAGGCGCCCTGTTCGAGCACCATATAGGCGAAGAACGGAATGCCTTGGTTGCGGCAGTAGTCCAGGATGCCAGCTTGCTCAGAGCTGCGGTAGAGGAGGCTATAGTGGTTCTGGACGGCTTCGACCCGGAACCCGGCTTCGCCCAGGATCTGGTCGGCGAGCTTGATTTCGCTCAGGTTGTGATTCGAGACGCCGACATGTTTGACCTTCCCGCTCTTCAGCAACGAAATGAGGTGCGGAGTCCACCGCGGCACATCGGCTGGATTGTGAATCCAGTAGAGGTCGATGTAGTCGGTGCCGAGGTTGGCCAGACTCTGCTGCAGCATGTCCGCCACCGGATCGTCGCTGGTTCCCGCGATCCGCGGGTTGAACTTCGTCGAGAGCTGGTAGCCGCTGCGGGCGTAGCGCTTCAGGACCTCCCCGAGTACGGTTTCGGAGCGGCCCATGCCGTACACCAGGGCGGTGTCCCACAGGGTGAACCCGGCCGCGTGCGCCTTGTCGGCGACCTCTTCCAGGCCAGCTTGAGTCAGGTGGCTGCCGAAGTAGCCGTTGCCAGTCTCGCCGCTGTCGCCCCAGGCCCACGTGCCCAGTGCGACCGTGGGGGTCTTCAGATTATCGGTTCTCATGTTTGCTCCATACTTGTTCCGTGGCCAGGTTTGCTGTGACCCAGGCGCCGCTGACACTTTGATGCGCGGCGACGTCGAACCGTTAGCCTGATGCGCCGGGATTGCTGCCCAATCCTCCAGAAGCTGCGGGTTCGCATTGCCGCCCTTCCGCGCGCGTGCGATGGTCCGATTCATGGAAACGCTGACCGAAATCGCGGCCGTGATTGCCCGGCACGTCGCGAAGGATGGCTTCCACGCCACCCCCATCGAACGTGTGACGCTTGTTCGATCCTCCACGGTGACGATGCCGATGCCGAATGTTTACCGGCCGCAACTGTGCCTCGTCGCGCAGGGGCGCAAGGAGGTCACGCTGGGCGACCGCGTGTTCCGATACGCGCCGGGGCGCTATGGGGTCGTGACCTACGACCTGCCGGTTATAGGCCATGTGGTCGAGGCGACGCCCGACAAGCCCTATCTCTGCCTGTACCTCGATTTCGACCCGGTCATGCTGGGGGACTTGGCGTTGCGCGTGCCACTGCCGCCGGGAGCGCCATCCCCGCCCATAGGCAAGACGGTGTCCGACGCCGGCGCCGGTCTGCTCGACGCGGCGCTGCGCCTGCTACGCCTGCTCGACGATCCGGCAGCGCTGCCCGTGCTCGGGCCGCTTGCCGAGCAGGAAATTCTCTATCGCCTGCTCGCCGGCCCGGATGGCGCCAGGATGCGGCACATCACCTCCGGCCAAGGTCGGGTGGCCCAGGTCGGCCGCGCCATCGCCTGGATCGGGAAGAACTTCCGGGGACGGTTCAGCATCGAGCGGCTTGCCGCGGAAGTAGGCATGAGTCCGTCGAGCCTGCACGAGCATTTTCGCGCCGTGACGGCGATGACGCCGCTGCAATTCCAGAAGCAGCTCAGGCTGCAGGACGCGCGCAGCCTGATGCTGGTCCAGGACATCGACGCCACGACTGCCGCCTTCCGCGTAGGTTACGAAAGCGCGTCGCAGTTCAGTCGCGAATATCGCCGCCACTTTGGAGAACCGCCGGCGCGCGACATAGCCCGCTTGCGCGCCTCGCCGGGCTTGGCAGTGGTAGCTTGAGTTCAGCCTGCCCGGCACCGGTTTCAAATTGGCGTTCATGCGCGCCAAAAACCAATTGCAAAATAAAATCGGTCGACCTAACCTGAACCGATTGCATAACGCAATCAGATTGCGTGAATGCCATTTGAGGAACAGGCAATGGCCAAGCTCGTGTTCGGAATGAACCAGTCGCTGGACGGCTACGTCGATCATACGGCGTTCGGGCCAAGCCCCACGCTCTTCCGCCACTTCATCGCGGAGGCCGAGCGGCAGTCGGGCAGCGTCTACGGTCGCCGCATGTACGAGATCATGCGCTATTGGGACGACGAGCATCCCGAGTGGGACGCCGAGCGGCTTGCCTACGCGGCGGCGTGGCGGCGCCAGCCGAAATGGGTCGTCTCGCGCTCATTGCAGTCTGTAGGTCCCAACGCCACGCTCGTCGAAGATGATCTTGAGGGCGCAATGCGGAAGCTGAAGGCCGAGCGCGACGGCGAGATCGAAGTCGCCGGCCCGGACTTGGCGCGAAGCCTCGCCGAACTGGGCTTGATCGACGAATATCGGATCTACCTGCACCCGGTCGTGCTTGGTCACGGCAAGCCCTATTTCGCCGGACCCCGACCACCGCTCCGCCTGATGGCGCATGATCGGATCGGCGAAGATGTGATCAGGTTGACCTACGCTCCGGCCTGATCTCGCGACGTCCGGCGCGCCACCGCCTGTCGAAAATTCGTAAGGTCTCAGCTCGCGCGCGGCGCCGTTCGGGCCTGCACGAGCAGCCAGCGTTCAAACCCCCACAAAAGCATCGGACAGGCCATAAGTGCCGCCGAGCCGAGGCCGAGGGCTGCGCCTGCGTGGCCAGTCCAAAGCGCCAGCCTGCCGCCGAGCCAGGGCGCGATCAGCATCGTGGCGTAGTAGACCGTGTAGAAGAGTCCCATTCCCAGCGCTCGCGTCGCCGGCGCCAGCACCCGCGCCGGCAGGCTCATGATTGATCCGGCTGGGAGCCCGCAGACGAGGCCGAGCGCAACCAATGTGGGCGGCACCGGCGAGCCCCGCCACAACAGCACAATCAGCGCAGCGAAAGCCAGGCAGCTTGCGGCAAGCAGCGTATTGCGGCTTCCCGCGCGGTCCGCGAGGTAGCCTCCAAGGGGAACGGATAGGGCCGCGAGCCACAGCACGATGCTGACGGCCGAGCCGGCGGCGGCCGTCGACCAGCCGCGCTCGACCAGCATCGACGGCGCGAAACTGAAGATCATGGCGAAGCCGACATTGTAGAAGGCCCATATCAAGCCTGCCAGCAGCACGGCCCAGACGGCCGGCAGCCCAAGTCGCGCGTCTTGCGCCGAAACCGGAGCGGCGGGCTGGCCTGGCGGCCGGTAGAAAAGCCCCACCAGCGCCAGGGCTGCGCCGATAAGCGCCATGACCGCGATCTGCGCGCCCGCAATTCCGAATTCAGCCTGGATCAGCGGCAGCGCGACGAGCGTGAGGGCAATGCCCAGCGGCCATGAGTTGATGAAGATCGCCATCGCCGTGGCGATCTGCCGGCCCGCGAACCAGTCGACCATCATCTTGGTCATGAGCACGTTCAACAGCACGCCGCCTATGCCCGCGATCAGCCGGCCGGCGATTTGCACGCTCCATGAAGTCGAGATGCAAAGCAGTGCCTCGCCCGCCAGCATCATGACCAATCCGGCAAGCACGGTCGCCTTGTCGCCAAAGCGACGTCCGATCGCACCGCCCGGCAGCGCCAGCGCGATGCCCGGCGCGAAATAGAGGCCTATGAGCACGCCTATATCGGCGAGATTGGCGTTCAGTGTCTTCCCCAGCTCCGGCGCGATGGCCGCGATACTCTGGAATTGCACCGCCATTGCGGCGCGAGCGGCAAAGAGGACTGCAAGGATCGTCCAGCGGCCGCGCATGACGATCAGGTCCGGCGCGGAGGGCATGCCTGCCGGCGCATCGGTTGGCTCGTGCAAAAAGACCTGCTTTCGCCCGGCCTGCGCCGCCCGGCGGTCCGGCACTGCGTGCAGGCCAACGCCAACCTTGGCCATACGGCCGAACTGCCCCCTCCCATCTTTTGCCCCACCAAATCTGCGGGCGGCCGCTACGGCCGGCCTGCTGCCTGCGCAATCGAGCTTCTCGAATTTTGCGGCCCGGATCTCTCTTCGAAATCCTAGCACGGCTCGGCTCGCACTGAAAATGCGATTGCCGGGCTCGTCGTCTCCGTCAGCTGCGGGCGCCCGCCTTGCCGTTGGCGCCGTCGAGCAGCGCGATCAATCCCTTGAGGATCTCGATCGGCGCCGGCGGGCAGCCTGGAATGTGCAGGTCGACGGGCACCACGTCCGCCACGCCGCCGACGACCGCGTAGCTGCCGGCGAAGCAGCCGCCGTCCCTGGCGCAGTCGCCGAGCGCGACCACCCATTTCGGGTTGGGGGTCGCGTCAAAAGTCCGCTTCAGCGCCTCGCGCATGTTTTTCGTGACGGGCCCGGTGACCAGAAGCACGTCGGCGTGGCGCGGCGAGGCGACGAAGCGGAAGCCGAAGCGCTCGATGTCGTAGAAGGCGTTGTTGAGCGCGTGCATTTCGAGCTCGCAGCCATTGCAGGAGCCGGCGTCCACGGCGCGGATCGACAGGCTCCGGCCGAGCCGCTTGCGGGCAAGCCCGTCGAGGGCGCGTGCCAGCTCGTCGACGGCCGCGTCGCTCGCTTGCGGCGGGCGCTCGGTCAAGGGCGGGCGGATCAGGCTTTCGAAGAGCAGTTTTCGCATGGCGGTGTGCCTTGGCCGGGCTTAGAGGTCGTGGCCGGAATAGGAGCAGTTGAACGATTTGTTGCAGAGAGGGAAGTCGGCGACGATGTTGCCTTCGATCGCCGCTTCCAGCAGCGGCCACTGGAACCATGAAGGGTCGCGCAGGTGGCAGCGCTCGATCGTGCCGTTCTCGCCGATGCGCAGCCAGGCCAGTATGTCGCCGCGGAAACCCTCGACCAGCGCCATGCCCTCGCGCGGCTCTCCCGGCGCGGCGATATCGACGCGGATCGGGCTGGCGGGCAGCCGCCCGAGAATCTGCTCGACCAGCGACAGGCTCTGCTCGACCTCGCGCACGCGGATCCAGACGCGCGCGTTGACGTCGCCCTCCCGCAGCACCGGCACATCGAAGGCGAGTTCGTCATAAGGCGCGTAGGCAAGATCGCGCCGCGCGTCGAAATCGCGGCCCGACGCCCGCCCGACGTAACCGCCGGCGGCATGTTGCCGGGCAAGCTCGACCTTCAGCCGGCCGGTCGCCACCGTGCGGTCCTGCAGCGATGCCGTGTTGTCGTAGAGTTCGACCAGATGCGGGAAGCGCTTCCTGATCTCCGCGACCAGCGACCGAATGGCGCTTGTCCCCGCCTCGTCCAGATCGCTCGCCGTGCCGCCGGGTACGATACGGTCGCGCATCAGGCGATGGCCGAAGGCAGCGTCGGCGGCGCGCAGCACGCGCTCGCGCAGCACGCCGCAATGCGCGTGCATGATCGCGAAGGCGGCGTCGTTGCAGATGGCGCCGATGTCGCCGAGATGATTGGCAAGGCGCTCCAGTTCGGCCATCAGCGCCCGCAGCCAGATTGCACGCGCGGGAACCTCGAGCCCGAGCGCGGTTTCGACGGCGCGGGCAAAGGCCAGCGAATAAGCGACCGTGCTGTCGCCCGACGTCCTGCCCGCGAGTTTTGCGGCCCGGTCGATCGGCGCGCCTGCCATCAGGCCTTCGATGCCCTTGTGCACATAGCCCAGCCGCTCTTCCAGCCGCACTACCGTTTCGCCGCCGGCCGTGAAGCGGAAATGCCCCGGCTCGATGATGCCGGCATGCACCGGCCCGACTGCGATCTGGTGGAGGCTTTCACCCTCGGCCGCGAGGAACCGGTAGGAGGCGGCGGTCGCCGGTCCGCCGGGCCGCACGGCCAGCGGATGCGAGACGTCCCATTGGCCATGGTCGAGCCAGCGGCGGGTGTCGGCCAGGCCCTGCGGCGCCAGCCCGAACAGGTCCGCGGCGGCGCGTTCCAGCCGCAAGGCGGGCGCGTGGTGCTGGCCGATCGACGGGTAGCGGCCGCCGCGGCAATCCAGGCTGATGACGCCGATGCTCTGCGCTTCGTCGAGAAGCGCCATATGCACCTTGTCCGGCTCCCCCCACAGGCCGAGCAGGCTCCAGCGACCATTGGCGAGTTGCTCGACCGCGAGGTTCCAGACCTTCGCGGTCACCACGGCGCGCGGCCAGGGAACGTGATGCTCGATCCGACGACGACCGGCTTCGATGACATCGGCGAGCACGGGCGTGTTTTTCCTCACCATGCGCATCACCCCAGAATCCCGGCGACGTGCTGGAACCACGCCACCAGCGGCGCCGGCAGATAGATGCCGGCGGCAAACACCAAGGCGAGGTGCGAGTACATCGGCACGTAGGACGCCTCGACCGGCGCCATGCCGCGGCGCGGCTCGCCGAAGGCAAGCCCCGTTAGCCGCAACAGCAGCGCGCCGAAGGCGATCAGCAGCCCGAACACCAGCGGGATCGCCAGCCACGGATGCCTGGCGAAGGTCGAGCTGACGACCAGGAACTCGCTCATGAAGATGCCGAGCGGCGGCAGGCCGGCGATCGCAACGACGCCGATGACGAGCGCCCAGCCGAGGCCGGGATGGCTTTCGGTCAGCCCACTGATCTCGGAGATCTTCTGCGTCCCCTTGACCTGCGCGATATGGCCGACGGCGAAGAAGATCGCCGATTTGGTCAGGCTGTGCATGACCATGTGCAGCAGGCCGGCGAAGTTGGCGAGCGGGCCGCCCATGCCGAACGCGAAGACGATGATGCCCATATGCTCGATCGAGGAATAGGCGAACAGGCGTTTGATGTCGCGGCGGCGGTAGAGCATGAAGGCCGCGAAGATCAGCGAGGTCAGCCCCATCGTGACCATCAGCGGTCCGGGGCCGATCGCCTGCGGGCTCGCCGCGAGCAAAAGCTTGAAGCGCAGCACGGCATAGAGCGCGACGTTGAGCAGCAGGCCCGACAGCACCGCCGAGATCGGCGTCGGGCCCTCGGCATGCGCGTCGGGCAGCCAGGCGTGCAGCGGCGCGAGACCGACCTTGGTGCCGTAGCCGAGCAGCAGGAAGATGAAGGCGACGCTGAGCAGCGCGGGGTCGAAATGCGCCGCCTTCTCGATCAGCACCGACCAGACCATGGCGTTGGTGCCTTCGCCGACGACCGGCTGCGCGGCCATGTAGACGAGGATGGTGCCGAACAGCGCCAGGGCGATGCCGACGCTGCCGAGGATGAAGTATTTCCAGGCCGCCTCCAGCGCCTCATGCGTGCGGTAGATGCCGACCATCAGCACGGTGGTCAGCGTGGCGAGCTCCACCGCGACCCACATCAGGCCGATATTGTTCGACACGAAGGCCAGGTTCATGCCGAACATCATGATCTGGTACATCGCGTGGTAGAACCTGAGGTTCGGCGCGGTCAGCCGGCCGGTCTCCAGCTCATGCGCGATATAGGAGGCGCTGAACATGCTGGTGGTGAAGCCGACGAATGTGTTGAGCACGATGAAGACGATGTTGAGATCGTCGACGATGAGATATTGCCCGGGCGCCGGCCGCTCGGTGACGAACAGCGACAGCGCGGCGAGCAAGGTGAGCAGGCTCGCTATCACGTTCACGATCGCCGTCATGCGGTAGTTCGGCAATGCCGCCTGGATGGCCGCGGCGGCGGCCGGAATGAAAAGGATCGCGGCGACGGCGTCGAAGGAGAACCCGCTCACCGGCGTTCTCCCCGGTAGTCGTCGAGCGCGCCAACATCGACCGAATCGAACCGTTCCCGGATGCGGAACAGGAAGACGCCGATGACGATGAAGGCGATCAGGATCGAGAAGGCGACGCTGATCTCGACCACCAGCGGCATGCCCTTGGCGCCGGTGGCGGCCAGCACCAGGCCATTCTCCAGCGACATGAAGCCGACGACCTGGCTGACGGCGTTGCGCCTTGTCACCATCACCAGCAGCCCCAGCAGGATGATCGACAGCGCGAAGGCGAGGTCCTCGCGGGCGAGCGGGTCGGCCTCGGGCGTCACCCGAAGCATCAGCACCATGGAAAGCGTCACCAGCCCGATGCCGGCGAGCATGGTCGGGCCGATGCCGACGGCGGTCTCGATGTCGCGGTGGATGCCGAGCCGCTGGATGATGCGATGCAGCCCGACGGGAATGACGATCGCCTTGAAGACCAAAGCGATGCCGGCGGTGATGTAGAGATGATGCGCGTCCTGAATGTAGGCCTGCCAGGCCACCGAGAGCGCCAGCACCACCGCATGCAGCGCAAAGACGTTGATCAGCGCGAACAGCCGGTCCTGGTAGAGCATCATGAAAGAGATCAGCACCAGGCTGCCGGCGAGCAGATGGGCGATGTCGAAGGTGAGACCGTTCATCACAGGCTCCGCGAGACGAACAGCAGGAGCGTGCCGAGCAATGCCAGCATCAGCGCTGCACCCAGGAAGTCTGGCACCCGGAAGACACGCATCTTGGCGACCGCCGTCTCGAACACGGCAAGCAGGATGGCAAGCACGGCGAGCTTGGCGAGATAGGCGGCGGCGCCGATGGCCAGCGATTGCGGCCCCGTCCCGGCGCTCGCCAGCCCCCAGGGCAGGAAGACGCAGGAGATCAGCGACATGTAGAGCAGCAGCTTGAGGAAGCTGGCGAGCTCGATCATCGCCAGATGGCGGCCGGAATATTCCAGGATCATCGCCTCATGCACCATGGTGAGCTCCAGATGCGTGGCGGGATTGTCGACCGGTATGCGCGCGTTCTCGGCGATGGCCACCATCACCAGCGCGATCAGCGACATGCCGAGCGACACCCGCAGCCCGACCTGCGGCGAACCCATGAAGGCGGCGACAGTCGAAAGCTGCGTGGCGCCGGCCACCAGTGCCAGGCTGAAGACGATGAGCAGCATCGCGGGTTCGGCCAGCGAAGCGATCATGACCTCGCGGCTGGCGCCGATGCCGCCGAAGCTGGTGCCGACGTCCATCCCCGCCAACGCAAGGAAGAAGCGCGCGCTGCCGAGCAGCGCCACGATGACGATGAGATCAGCCGCCCAGCTGAACTGGAGGCCGGAGGCAAAGGTCGGAACGAGCGCCGCCGCGACCCATGTGGCGGCGAAGATCAGGTAGGGCGTCACGCGAAACAGCCAGGACGCGTTGTCCGCCAGCACGATCTCCTTGCGCATCAGCCTGACGAGATCGCGATAGGGCTGGATCACCGAGGGTCCCTGCCGCCGCACCAGCCTCGCCTTCACCTTGCGCACGAAACCGATCAGAAGCGGCGCCAGCAACAGCACCGAAAACATCTGCGCGCCCTGCACGGCAAGCTCCAGGATCACGGCCATAGCGCAAGCACCAGAAGCAGGATGACGAGGTAGAGGAAGACCAGCGTCAGATAGCGGCGGATGGTCAGGAACTGCAGGTGGTTCAGGCGCTCGGTGGCGAAATCGATCGCGCCGGCGATCGGCTGGTAGAAGATATCCCAGGCCAAATCATGCATATCCACCTTGAGGTGCGCCGGTTCGAGGGAACCCGGCGCCGGCATGTCCACCGTCTCGCGGGCGCGGAACGCGAAGCTGCCGAAGACGCGGCGGATGGGCTGCGCGAAGCTGACGGCGGTGTATTGCGCGGCGGGCACCGGGTCGGCGAAGCCGCACCCCCATGCAATGCCCCTGCGCAGCGCATGCGAGGCGAAGCGGTGGATGAAGAAGGCCGCGAGCGACGCCGAAATGGCGATGAAGGCGAAGACCAGCAGGCCGTTATAGGAGCTGCGGCTCTCCGCGATCGGCACGATCGACAGCCAGGGCTCGGCCATCTGCACCGGCATGCGGTCGCCGATGAGCGAAAGCGTCACCGGCGACAGGCCGTCGATGACCAAGCCGGGCAGGATGCCGGCGAGCAGGCAGAAGGCGGCAAGCACGGCCATCGCCGCCAGCGACCAGCGGTCGACCTCATGCGCCCGTTCCACCGCCGCCGATCGCGCCTGGCCAAGGAAGGTGATGCCGAATGCCTTGACGAAGCAGGCCGCGGCCAGCGCCGCCGCCAGCGCCAGCATGCCGCCGACCGCGGGCACGATGACCTTCAGCCCCCATTGCGGCAGTTCGGGGCTGCGCAATATGGCCTGGAAGACCAGCCATTCGGAGGCGAAGCCGTTGAAGGGCGGCAGCGCCGAGATCGAGACGCAGCCGACGAGAAAGACGAAGCTGGTGACCGGCAGGCGGTGGATGAGGCCGCCGAGCTTTTCCATGTCGCGTTCGCCGGTCGACGTCAGCACCGCGCCGGCGCCGAAGAACAGCAGGCTCTTGAAGAAGGAATGGTTGAGCACATGGAAGAGCGCCGCGATGAGGGCCAGCGCCGCGGCCGAGGGCATGGCGTTCGCCTTGAAGGCCAAGGCAAGGCCAAGGCTGGCAAAGATGACGCCGATATTCTCGATGGTCGAATAGGCGAGCAGCCGCTTCAGGTCCTTTTCCATCAGCGCGTGAAGGATGCCCAGCACCGCCGTCACGCCGCCGATGAGGAGCACGGCGACGCCCGACCACCATGCCGGCGCGCCAAGCAGGTCGAACACCACGCGGATGAAGCCGTAGATGGCGACCTTGGTCATGACGCCGCTCATCAGCGCCGAGACGTGGCTGGGTGCCGCCGGATGGGCAAGCGGCAGCCAGGCATGCAGCGGCACCAGGCCGGCCTTGGAGCCGGCGCCGAGCAGCATGAGAACGAGCACCGCGCCTGCCGCGAACGGGCCCGGATGCGCCGTCCGCATCGCGTCGAACGCATAGGTTCCCGCCGGTCCCGCCAGCAGGCCGAAGGCAAGCAGCAGCGCCATCGTGCCGAAGCCCGCCATCACCAGGTATATGGTGCCGGCGCGTCGGTTGGCCTCGTCGCGGTGGTGCGCCATGACCAGCGCCCAGGAGGCGAGCGACATGAACTCCCAGGACAAGAGGAAGCTGAAGGCGTCGTTGGCCAGCACCACGAGGTTCATGCCGGCGAGGAACGCCGGATAGAACGGCAGCACGCGATGCGGCGCGGATTCGTGCCGGCCGTAGCCAAGGGCATAAAGGCTGGTGATGGCGCCGCCCAGATTGACGACGACGAGAAAGAACGCCGACAGGCCGTCGAGGCGGAACCGGGCACCGGTCCAGGGCAGGCCGAGCGGCAAGGTGGCGGACGCCTCGCCGGAATTGCCGGCGAGATGGCTGGCAACGATCACGATCAGTGCGGCTGAAATGGCAAACGCGGCGCCGTAGACCAGACGCGTCGCAAAGGTGTGCCGGCTGACGGCCGCGGCAAGGATGGCTGTTGCCAGAAGCGCGGCAGGACCGCACAGCACAAGAGCCACGGTCGAGATCACGGCAGGCTCCCGCCAGGCTCGACATCGCCGGCATCGGATGCCCTGGCCGGATCGAACCCGCTCTTCAGCCGCACGCCGCGACCGCCGCCCTGGCTGACCGCGCCTTCGCCGATCAGTTCGATGCCGGCCACCTCGAGCGCGGCGATCAGCTTCATCAGCGAATCGACATTGCCCCGGATGATCGAGCCGCTGGCTTCCATGCGCTGGATCGTCGGCACCGACAGGCCGGACAATTCGGCAAGCCGGCGTTGATCGATGCCGAGCAACGATCTTGCGGCGCGCAATTGCGGTGCGGTTATCACCGACGACTCTCTCGTTCAGTTCTGAGATATGAGGTGTCGGTGCTGCAGCCTACATTAAAATGTTCTATCGTCAAGGATTGATGTATGAAACATATATGTTGATGCCACCGCAGCCGCAGGTCGGCTATGGGCATTTGCCAGCGGAAGATCGATTTCGAAGTAGCAAACGCGGTCCGGAGCCGTCATGCCCGCTCGCCAGAGGTGAGGAGAATATCAGCCTCCGCGACGCAATAAGGCGCGTGGCGGAAATCGCGGATGCGGACGACTTCATCGCCGCGCCAGTCGATCAGCACGAAGCCGCGCACCGTATCGCCGGCTCGCGGGTTGCGGATCAGGATCGCCGGCCGGGCCTCGACGAAGCCGAGTGACAACGCCCAGTCGCTCATGCGGTCGTAATTGCCGAAATAGGTCGAGGCTTCCTTCTTGCCGTTGAGGCGGGCGCGGTTGACGACGTCGACCTGGATGTCCTCGGCGATCAGCATCCTCACCCCGTCGAAATCGCGCGCGTTGAACAGGTCGACATAGCGGCGCAGCCGACGCTCCTCATCCGGGTCGAGCTTCGGCATGGTCATGTCGTCCGGCAACGCGGCCAATACCTTCAACTCCGCCCGGCCGCGATGCAGCGCCGCCTTGACGGCGGCAAGCGTCGCGCCCGTCACCTCGCAGGTCTCATGCAGGCTGAGGCCGAGCACGTCGACCAGGATCACGGCGCTGCGCTGCGCCGGCGTCAGCCGCATGAAGCTGCGCAGGCTCATGGCAGTCGCGAGCCTCGTCTCGGCGCTGGCGGAGAGGTCCGCTATCGCGGTCATGTCGGCCTCGCTCATTCGCGAACGCTCCCGCTGGCGGCGGCGCAGATGATCCTGCGCCGCATTGTGGGCGATGCGGAACAGCCATTGCTCGGGACGCTCGACGCGCGCGCCGCCATCATGGGCGGCAAGCGCCTTCACCACCGCCTCCTGCACGATGTCCTCACCCTCGATCGCCGAGCCGGCCATGCGCGCCGCATAGCGGTGCAGTTTCGGCCGCAGGCCGACGAGCATGGCTTCAAGTTCCGCGCGGCCGAACCCTGCTGAGCTCATCGTCCTCTTTCTCGCCTCGCCGATCACAAGCCGGCCCTGGTCAGGCGGGCACGGCTTCATCGGCTTTGGCCAGCATACGATAGTTGCCGACGATCTTCGCCGGCGACCTCGCCAGCGGCGTCGAACGCCGCCCGGCATGATCGGCGCCGAACGCCTTGAACGCGTCCAGTTCGGTCAGCGCCGAACTGTCCTTGTCGTAACCGACGAAGTGGACGAGTTCGCCATTCTCCAGTTCGAGCACCAGATAGCGCACCGACTGCGGCTGGGTTTCATCCAGCGCCTCGAACACCTTTGCCACCAGCGCCCGGTTCTCGGCGGCGCTGGCGTCCTTCACGCCGTAGCGGATGAGATTGTAGGTCATGGTCGTCTCCTGTTTGCGGATCTGCGTGAGGAAGACGTTCCATGGGCTCGAAAGGATTCCCGGGTGGGTTGCTATCTTTCGATTCGTCTCCTGCGATCAGCCGCTTCCGCCGATCATGGAGACGATCGTGTCGTCGCCGGCCGATTGCGGTCGCATCCGGCCGCTGGCCAGCTCGACCGACAGTTTGCATAAGGCTGAGTTGACGGGCGTCGCCATGCCGTTGAGCCGCCCGAGAAGGACGATCTCGCCATTGAGGAAGTCCGTTTCGAGGGACCCGGTCCCGCGCACGATGCTTTGCAGCGTCGACGACCCGACGCGCACGCGGCCCGGGACAGTGCCGATTGTCAATTCTTCACGGGCCATGGCGTCGGCTTTGTCCCAGTCGATCCCGGCCGCGCTCAGCACGGCCTCGGCTTCGGCTCGTGCCTTCGCATACCATTTCCGCTGCAGCTCGGTATCCCCGAGCGCGGCGTCGATGATGTTTCGAAGGTTGGCCAGCAGCTTGCGATATTTGCTGCTCATCACATTGTCCCTGGGGTCGACGATGAAACCGGACGCGCTCAGAACCCCGCACAGTTTCTCGACTGTACCGTCTATTCCGGAAGGATAGCGGCCGATATCGAAGGCGCCGATCCTGGGCGCGAAGTAGGCCGCTACCTGGCCGGGCGTGTCATAATCGGCCGGCAGCATCACCGTCGCGCCATAGACATTGGCGAAGAAACGCAACGCCAGCGGCTCGTTGGCAACGCCGTTCTGGAAACAGAATACGGGTTGCGCCGTTACGCCGGCGGCGTTGAGCCGCTGCAGTGCGCCGAGTGTGTCGGGGGTCTTCATCGTCAGGAGCACGACATCGTCCGGCCTGAAGGAAATCTCCGTCGGGTCGGCATGGACGGGAAAGCGCGCGATCCTGGTGCCTTGCGGGGTGGAAAGCGACAGCCCCGCAGCGCGGATGGCATCGAGCTGCCTGCCGCGGGCGATGCCGATGACCGCATGGTCGGAAAAGCTGAGCTGGGCCGCGATGGCGCCGCCGACCGCGCCGATGCCATAGACGATGATGCGCATGCTGTTCCCGCTGTGATTGGAGTTGGGACTTCGGTCGAGTTGACCGAAAAAGCCTACAGTGTTGTCGCCGGGCCGGCGATCATCCGCGCCCTCTGTTCACGCAATCGTGGCTGCCGCGGCCCTTCCGGCGCTCCTGCCGGAAAAGATGCAGCCGCCGAGAAAAGTGCCTTCCAGCGCCGCATAGCCGTGCACGCCGCCGCCGCCGAAGCCGGCCACTTCGCCGACCGCATAGAGACCCGGCACCGGCTCGCCGGCGGCATCGAGCACGCGGCTGTCGAGATCGGTCTGCAAGCCGCCCAGCGTCTTGCGGGTCAGGATGTTGAGGCGCACCGCGATCAGCGGGCCGTTCGCCGGATCGAGCATGTTGTGCGGCCTGGCGGTGCGGATCAGCTTGTCGCCGAGATAGGCGCGCGCGCCGCGCAGCGCGGTGATCTGCGCGTCCTTGGAGAATGGATTGTCGAGTTGCATGTCGCGGGCGCGGATCTCGCGCTCGACCTGGGCGACCTCCAGCAGCGGCGCGCCGCCGGCCAGCGCGTTCATGCGCGCCACCAGCTTTGCAAGGTCAGCCTCGACGATGAAGTCCTCGCCCTTTTCCATGAACGCCTTCACCGGGCCGGGAATGCCGCTTGTTGCGCGGCCCAGCACCTGCCGCCAGCTTTTCCCCGTGAGGTCGGGGTTCTGCTCGGAGCCCGACAGCGCGAACTCCTTCTGGATGATTTTTTTGGTCAGGATGAACCAGGAATAGTCGAAGCCGGTGCTCATGATGTGGCTGAGCGTGCCGAGCGTATCGAAGCCCGGGTAGAGCGGCACCGGCAGCCTTTTGCCGCGTGCGTCGAGCCAGAGCGACGAGGGGCCGGGCAGGATGCGGATCGCGTGATCCGTCCAGATCGGCGCCCAGTTCTTGATGCCCTCGACATAGTGCCACATGCGGTCGCGGTTGATGATCGAGCCGCCGGCAGCCTCGGTGATCGCCAGCATGCGCCCGTCGACATGGTCGGGCACGCCGGTGATCATGCGCTTTGGCGGCGCGCCGAGGCGCTCAGGCCAGTTCCTGCGCACCAGCTCGTGGTTGCCGCCGATGCCGCCGGAAGCCACGATCACCGCTTGTGCATGGAGCTCGAAGTCTCCGGTCACGGCGCGCGGGCTTTTGTGGCCGCGCTCGACGCCGCTTTGCTCCAGCACGTCGCCGCGGACGCCGGTGACGGTGTCGCCAGTGCGGACGATCTCGTTGACCCGGTGGCGGAACCTGAACTCCACCAGCCCGCGCTTTTGCGCCTCGCGCACACGCAGCACGAAAGGTTCGAGCACGCCGGGCCCTGTGCCCCAGGTGATGTGGAAGCGCGGCACCGAATTGCCGTGGCCGGTCGCATTGCCGCCGCCGCGCTCGGCCCAGCCGACCACGGGGAAGAATTTCAGGCCGCGCTCGATCAGCCATGAGCGCTTCTCGCCGGCGGCGAAGCCGACATAGGCCTCGGCCCATCTGCGCGGCCAGAAATCCTCCGGACGGTCGAAGGCGGCCGTGCCCATCCAGTCCTCGAGCGCGAGGTCGTGGGAATCGCGGATGCGCATGCGCCGCTGCTCGGGCGAATCGACCAGGAACAAGCCGCCGAACGACCAGAAGGCCTGGCCGCCCAGCGACTGCTCCGGCTCCTGGTCGACGATGACGATCTTCTTGCCGGCGTCAGCCAGCTCGGCCGCGGCGACGAGGCCCGCCAGCCCCGCGCCGACAATGATCACGTCCGCGTCAGCCATTTTTCCTCCGTGGCCGGCAAAGCAATTCCAGGAAAGGCGGTTTTCCGTCCGGAATTGCGTCAAACAAAAGAGCTAGACGTTCTCCCAGCCGTCCTTTTCTCCGGCGCGGAAAATAGCGTCGATGACTTTCTGGTTGAGCACGGATTCCTCCAGCGTGAAGACGGGGTCCTTGCCACCCTGCGCGGCACGCACGAAGGCCTCGCATTCCAGCCGGTACTGCTGCGTGCCCGGGAAGCGGAACACCTGCGCTTCGGTGTGGTTCTGGTTGTGCAGCTCGATGCGGTGATGCTCGTAGAGCCCGGCATTGAACGGGCCAAAAACCTCGATGAAGCCGTTCTCGCCGTGGAACACCATAACCTGGCGGGCCGCCATCTGCGTCGACAGATAGAAGGACAGCTCGAAGTCGCCGAAATCGGCGCGGATCGAGGAATAGATGTCGGTGCCAAAGGTCTTGTCGCGCTCGATCGTCGCCTGCACGCGGATCGGCTCCTTGCCGGTCGAAAAGCGCGTCGACACCGTCGGATAAACGCCGATATCGGGCAGCGCGCCGCCGCCGAGATCGAGCTGGTTGCGCATGTTCTTGGGGTCGACATTGTAATAGGAAAACGCGCCCTGCACATGCCGCAGCCGGCCGATGGCGCCGCCGGCGATGAGGTCGCGCACCTTGATCCATTGCGGATGGTAGACGACCATGAAGGCCTCGCAGACCAGCACTTTCTTTTCGTCGCGCAGCTTGATCAGCGGCGGGATGTCCTTGGCGTCGAGCGCCAGAGGCTTCTCGACCAGCACATGCTTGCCCGCTTCGATCGCCTTCGCCGTCCATTCGACATGCTGCGATGTCGGCAGCGGGATATAGACGCCGTCGACGTCCTTGGAGGCGAGCAGCTCCTCGTATGAGCCGAAGGCATGGCGGGCGCCGAAACGCTCGCCCAACGCCTTGGCCTTCGACAGGTCGCGGCTGGCGATCGCCGACAGGACGCCGTTCTCCGAATCCACGATTGCCGGCAAAAGCTGCTCGCGGCCGATCTTTGCCGTCGACAGAACACCCCATCGGAACATCACGCTTCTCCATGTCGGTTTACAGGTAACGAGGTTTGCCCGAAATCGACGGAAAAGCCAATCGCAGACGCGGGCCACAAAACGCCTTCGTCATCCTCGGGCTTGACCCGAGGATCCATTCCGTAACCCTTGACGTAAAGTGCAGCGGCGCAGAAATCTGTAACCGTTGCAACGCTTTAGCGTCACGGAATGGATCCTAGGGTCTGCGCGCGTCGCTTCGCTCCTTGCTTCGCCCTAGGATGACGAACTCGAGGACGCGGGGCTTGGAACTACCCCCTTCTCCCCATCAGCGTCATGTCGCAGTCGACGATGTTGGAATAGAGCGGCGTGCCGACATCCATGCCGTAGCGCGACCTGAGCACCTTGCCGGTGACGTGGAACTTGATCGTCCCCCTCTTCAATCCGCCGAGCTCGGCCGTGAATTTTTCCGGAAACGTCTTGCCGCGCGCCGTCAGCCGGCCGGTGACAAGCGCCGTCGTGTCGCCGGTGCGGGTGACGCTGGTCGAGCGGAACCGGATCTCCGGATTGTTGGCCGCGTCGAACACCGCGTCGGAGCGCAAGCTTCCGCCGGTGGTTTCGCTAATCTCAGAAGTCGCAGGAAAGGCGCCGGCCTGGCGACCAGCCCCTTCTCCCCGTTCAACGGGGAGAAGATGCCGGCAGGCAGATGAGGGGCGGTGCCGACGGTTGAAAATTTGCTTATCAACCTTGAAGCGTGATCTTGCCGCACTCCTACCCGCTCACCTTGAAGAAATCCACGAACGCCCTCAGCGCCGGCCGCATCTGCCTGCGGCTCGGATAGTAGACGAAAAAGCCCTCGAAGGTCGGGCACCAATCCTCCAGCACGCGGATCAGCCGGCCGTCGGCGAGCGGCGCTCGCACATAGGGCTCGAAGACGAAGGCAAGCCCGGCGCCGTCGACCGCCGCCTGGGCGATCAGGTGATCCTCGTCGAGGATCAGCGGCCCCTCGACCGCGATCTCGATTTCCTCGCCGTCCTTCTCGAATTCCCAGCGGTAGAGGATACCGCTGGAGAAGCGGAAGCGGATGCAGCGGTGGTCGGCCAGCTCGCTCGGATGGCGCGGCTTCGGCATCACCGCGAAATAGGATGGCGCTGCGACCACCGCGCCGCGGATATTCGGCCCGATACGGACCGCGATCATGTCGCGCTGCAGGCTTTCGCCGAGCCGCACGCCGGCATCGAAACCGCCTTCGACCACGTCGGTGAAGCGATCCTCGATGACGATCTCCAGCACGATGTCGGGATAGGCGGCGGCGAAGTCGGCAAGCCGTGGCGTCAGCACCAGATGCGCGGCGGTGCGCGGCACGGTCAGCCGCAGATTGCCAGCCGGCCGGTCGCGCGCCTCGACCGCCGTTTCCAGCGCCAGGTCGATCTCCGACAGCGCCGGCCTTAGCCGTTCGAGCAATTGCGCGCCTTCCTCGGTCGGCGCGACGCTGCGCGTGCTGCGGGCCAGCAACCGCACGCCGAGTCGTGCTTCCAGGCTCGACACGGCATGACTGACCGCCGACGGCGCGATGCCGAGCTCGCGCGCCGCGCGGCGGAAGCTGGCGCATTGGGCGACGGTGGCGAGCACGGCGAGTTGGGAGAGGTTGGTCCGGTTCATTGTTCTATTTTATAGAGCAAGCCGTGCGAAAGAGAACCGATTATCGAACGGATCGCAAGACGTTATCTCCCTCCCACCGCAACAAGGAGATGCGTGATGAAAACCCGCAAGCTAGGAACTGAACTCGAAGTCTTCCCCGTCGGCCTCGGCTGCATGGGCATGAGCTTCGGCTATGGCGGCCAGCCGGAGGCGGAAGCCATCGCCACGCTGCGCCGCGCCGTCGAGATCGGCGTCACCTTCTTTGACACCGCCGAAGTCTATGGTCCGTTCGAGAACGAGATCCTGCTCGGCAAGGCGCTGAAGCCGGTGCGCGATCATGTGACGATTGCCACCAAATTCGGCTTCAAGATTTCCGAGCACGGCTCGGGCATGGACCGCATGATCGGCGTCGACAGTCGCCCCGAGCACGTCAAGGCAGTGGCCGAAGCCTCGCTCAAGCGGTTCAATACCGACGTGCTCGACCTCTACTATCAGCACCGCGTCGACCCCAACGTGCCGATCGAGGACACGGTCGGCGCCATGGCCGAGCTGGTGCGCGAGGGCAAGGTGCGGGCGCTCGGCCTGTCGGAGGTGAGCGGCGCGACGCTGCGCCGGGCGCATGCCGTGCATCCGATCGCTGCGGTGCAAAGCGAATATTCGCTGTGGAGCCGCGATCCCGAGGACGAGATATTTGCCGTCTGCCGCGAGCTCGGTATCGGTTTTGTCCCCTACAGCCCGCTCGGCCGCGGTCTGCTCACCGGCACGATCGGCAAGCCGGACGCGCTCGGCGCCGGCGACTGGCGCCGCACCCTGCCGCGCTTCCAGGCCGAAGCGATGGCAGCCAACAACGCCGTCATCGCGGTGCTGGAAAAGCTGGCGGCTGAAAAGGGCGTCACACCGGCGCAACTGGCGCTCGCCTGGGTGCTGCACCAGGGCGATTTCATCGTGCCGATCCCCGGCGCAAGGAAGATACGCCATCTGGAGCAAAACACGGCGGCAGCCGGCATCGAGCTGAGCGCGGCGGAAGTAGCGGCAATCGGCGATGCGCTGTCGCCCGACAAGGTGGTCGGCAAGCGCTACACGGAGGAATTGCTGGCGCTGGTGAATGGGTGAGAGTTGAAAGGGGCGCTTCGGCGCCCTTTTTGTTGACGGCTCGGCGCGAGGCCCCCTCTCTGTCCTGCCGGACATCTCCCCCTCGAGGGGGGAGATTGGCAGTTCAGACGCCTCGCTTCTCCTTGCAATGTTGGCGATTGGCGAAAGCCGGCGCGACATCTGATCTCCCCCCTTGAGGGGGAGATGTCCGGCAGGACAGAGAGGGGGGCCTCGCGCCGACCTATCTTATCTCTGTGCCCCTACCACGCCACCACACCAATCTCCGGCCAGTAGTCCCGCGCCCTTTTCCCCTTGGCTTCATGCGTCCGCTGATTGTCCAGCACCCTGTTCGGCGTAATCCGAAACGAAAAAATGTCGTCGAGCCCGAATGGCGCCACCAGCTCCAACGCACCGTCCCGTCCGAACCGCACCCCGACCGCATGCGTCTTCGAGGCAAAATAGCTCACCGGCTCGCTCGCGCTCGCATAGCGCGGGCACTCCTGCCCGAATTTCTGCGGATACCACAGATGCACCCGCGCCTGGTTGCGCACCTCGACCGGCAGAGCCAACCCCGCGAAATGCTTCGCCGCCCGGCGGATCACCGCATCCTCTGCCTCGTAGGACAAATCGGCGTCGTCGAAATAGAACAGGTCGACATCCTTGATGCCGTATCCAGGCGGCTTGCCGGTCAGATGGTTCCAGACGCTGTTGTAGAGCGCGCCGGAAACCACCAGCCAATCCGGCAGCGCAAGCTCACGAACCCGCGGCAGCGTGTCGCTGAGCACTGGATCGGCCGCGACGATGGCGAGGAAGGCCGCGCGCTGTTCTTCGAAGGAAAGGCCGGAATAGCGGAGATGGTCCATCGCCCTTTGGAGGGCGATTCGCCATCGCTCCGCAATTCTGAATTCTTTAGGTCCGCAGCACGCCGCCCGTCTGCTTGTTGACGTTCTCGACGATGCGCTTTGCCAGCGCCTCGAAATCCTCGTCGGTCAGCGTCTTTTCGACCGGCTGGATCGACACTTCGATGGCGATCGACTTCTTGGCCGCCCCCAGCGAGGCGCCTTCGAACACGTCGAACACCGAAACGCCGGTGACCAGCTTCTTGTCGGCGGCTAAAGCCGCACGCACCAGCGTGCCGGCCTCGACCGTCCGGTCGACGACAAAGGCGAAATCGCGCTTCACAGCCTGGAAGGGCGAGAGTTCCAGCTTCGGCTTGGTGCGCGTCGGCTTGGCCTTCGGCTCCGGCACGGCGTCGACGAAAACCTCGAAGCCGCAGAGCGGACCGGACACGTCCAGCCCGTCCAGCGTCTTCGGATGGAATTCGCCGAAGGTGCCGAGCACAGTCTTGGGGCCGAGCTTGATCGTACCCGAGCGCCCGGGATGATACCAGGCGGGACCACCCGGCTCGATCTGCAGCCGGTCGACCGGCGCGCCGCAGGCCTCGAGCGCCGCGATCGCGTCCGCCTTGGCATCGAACACCCCGACCGGCCCGGCATTGCCGGCCCAGCTGCGCCCCGAACCGTCGAGCTTGGCGGTGCCGCGCCGCACACCAGCGGCGACGCGCCGCTGCTGTTCGGGCGCATCGCCTTCATAGGTGCCGGAGACCTCGAACAGCGCCACGTCGCCGATGCCGCGGTCGGCATTGCGCTGCGCGGCCGCGATCAGGCCGGGCAGCAGCGACGGCCGCATGTCGGACATGTCGGCGGCGATCGGGTTGGCGAGCTTGAGCCCCGTCTGGCCGCCGCCGAACAGCTCGGCATGCTTTGCCGGGATGAACGACCAGGTGACGGCCTCCATCATGCCGCGCACGGCCAGCGCGCGCTTGGCCGCGCGGGTGCGCACCTGCAGCGTGGTCAGGATCCTGCCGTTGACGGCGTCATGCGAGGTCAGCGGCTGCGGCGCGATGTTGTCGACGCCATGGATGCGCATCACCTCCTCGACCAGGTCGGCCTTGCCGTCGACATCCGGGCGCCAGGACGGCACCTCCACTTTGACGACGTCGCTCAGTCCTTTCGGCTCGAAGCCGAGCCGGGTCAGGATGCCGAGGGCTTCCTCTCTCGGCACCTCGATGCCGGTCAGCCGTTTCACTTCCGACAGCGGGAACGAGACGATCTTCGGCTTGTGGCCGGCATAGCCGGCAACCTCGATTTCAGAAGGCGTGCCGCCGCAGAAATCGAGCACCAGCTTGATCGCCAGCTCCACGCCCGGCACCATGAATTCCGGGTCCACGCCGCGCTCGAAGCGGTAGCGCGCATCGCTGATGATGCCGAGCGCGCGACCGGTGCGGGCCGTGGTGATCGGATCCCAGAGCGCCGATTCGATCAGCACGTCGGTGGTGTTCTCGTCGCAGCCCGAATGCTCGCCGCCCATGATGCCGGCGATCGATTCCACGCCATTGTCGTCGGCGATCACGCACATCTCCGGCGTCAGCGTGTATTCGCGCCCGTCCAGCGCCAGCACCGTCTCGCCGTCCTTGGCGCGGCGCACCACGAGGTTGCCGGCGACCTTGGCGGCATCGAAGACATGCAGCGGCCGGCCGCGGTCGAAGGTGACGTAGTTGGTGATGTCGACAAGAGCGCTGATCGGGCGAAGCCCGATGGCGATCAGCCGCTGCTGCAGCCATTTCGGCGACGGGCCGTTCTTGACGCCCTTCACCAGCGTCAGCGCGAAGCCGGGGCAGAGCTCAGGCGCCTCGATCGTGACCTTGACCGGGCACAGGCCATCGCCGGCATGCGGCATGATCCCGCCACCGGTGAGCCGGCCAAGCCCGCTCGCCGCGAGGTCGCGCGCGATGCCGTAGACGCTGGTCGCGTCCGGCCGGTTCGGCGTCAGGTTGATCTCGATCACCGGATCGTCGAGATGCGCGTAGGCCGCGAAGCTGGTGCCGACCGGCGCGTCCTGCGGCAAATCGATGATGCCGTTATGCTCGTCGGAGATTTCCAGCTCGCGCTCCGAGCACATCATGCCGTGGCTTTCGACGCCGCGGATCTTGCCGACCGAGAGCGTCACGTCGATGCCGGGAACATAGGTGCCGGGCGCCGCGAAGGCGCCGATCAGGCCTGCGCGGGCGTTGGGCGCGCCGCACACGACCTGCACCGGCGGCTTGCCGTCGCCGGTGTCGACGGTCAGCACGCGCAACCGGTCGGCGTCGGGATGCTGCACCGCAGTCAGCACCTTGGCGATGACGAAGGGCTTCAGGCCGGCCTTGTCGTCGACATGCTCGACTTCGAGGCCGATCGCGGTCAACCGCTCGACGATTTCGGCCAGAGAGGCGTCGGTCTCGAGATGGTCCTTGAGCCAGGAGAGGGTGAATTTCATGGTTCTGTTCCGTTTGGTCCTTGCCCGTCCGACCCTTGTTGGTTGGGGCGGGGCACGCTGGTCTTCAGATGTCTGGGCAGATCGTCCGGCATGTGCAGGAAGGGCAGCTGCTCACGCACATAGGCATGCAGCGTCGGCTTGAAATAAGCCGGCATGTCCATGGCGCCGAGCATGAAATAGATCTGGTTGTCGAGCCGTTGGTCGATATAGGCGATCGGCGAGCCGCAGATGCCGCAGAACGAGCGCTCCACCGGACCGTTGCGGTAGCTTTTCAGCGATTTGCCGTTGAGCGCGACCTTGTCGGCCATGAAGCCGACAAAGGCCGACACCGGCGCGCCCGTGGCGCGCCGGCAATCGCCGCAATGGCAATAGCTGATGTGGTGCGGCTCGGCCGAAGCCTCGAACCGCACGGCGCCGCAGCGGCAACCCCCGGTGTGGGGTGCGGTCATGTCGACAATCCCCCGAACAGCGTCGGCAGGTCGAGCGGCCTGAAGCCGTAATGCGAAAGCCAGCGCACGTCGGCGTCGAAGAAGGCGCGCAGATCCGGCATGCCGTATTTCAGCATGGCGATGCGGTCGATGCCCATGCCCCAGGCAAAGCCCTGATACTCGTCGGGATCGAGCCCGCCGGCGCGCAGCACGTTGGGGTGAACCATGCCGCAACCCAGGATCTCCATCCAGTCGGTGCCTTCGCCGAAGCGCACTTCGCCGGGACGCGAGCGGTCGCACTGGATGTCGACCTCGAGGCTGGGTTCGGTGAACGGGAAGAAGGACGGGCGGAAGCGCATCTTGACCGACGGCACCTCGAAGAAGGCCTTGCAGAACTCCTCCAGCACCCACTTCATGTTGGCAATATTGGCCGACTTGTCGACCACCAGCCCCTCGACCTGATGGAACATAGGCGAGTGGGTGGCGTCGGAATCCTGCCGGTAGGTCTTGCCGGGGATGACGATGCGGATCGGCGGCTTCTGCCGCTCCATGGTGCGGATCTGCACGGGCGAGGTGTGTGTGCGCAACAGTTTGCGCTCGCCCTTCTCGTCCGGCTGGAAGAAGAAGGTGTCGTGCATTTCGCGCGCCGGATGCCCCTCGGGGAAATTCAGCGCGGTGAAATTGTAGTAGTCGGTCTCGATATCGGGGCCTTCGGCGATGGCGAAGCCGAGATCGCCGAAGATCGCCGCGATCTCGTCGATCACCTGGCTGATCGGATGGATGCGGCCACGCTCGGCCGGCGACTGGCGAACGGGGAGCGTGACATCGACCTTCTCGGCAGCGAGCCGGGCGGCGATTGCCACATCCTTGAGCTCCGCCTTGCGCGCGGCGAGCGCCTCGGTGACGCGGTTCTTCAGGCCGTTGATCGCCGGGCCCTTCACCTGGCGCTCCTCGGCGCTCATCGCGCCGAGCGTCTTCAGCATTTCGGAAACCGAGCCCTTCTTGCCCAGCGCCGAGACGCGCACCGCCTCAATCGCCGGCTCGTCGGCCGCGGCCGCGATTTCGGCTAGAAGGGAATTTTCAAGTGTATCCAAGCCGGTAGTTGCGTCGTTCACGGTCAAACTCGCTTCGTTGGAAATCACGCTAAAGGTGAAAATCACTTTAAACGTGACAGGTCAGGCGCAAAAAAGAACCCGCGCCAGCCGTGCCAGCGCGGGTTCCCCAAATCAGTACTAAAAATGCTTGGGAAGCGCTGGCTTAGGCGACAGCGCTCTCAAAAGCATTCGGCGTGGTGTTCTTCAGATATTCGAGCGCGACCTTGGCCTTCGCGACCAGCGCGGCGAAAGCCTGCGGCTCGTGGATGGCCATGTCCGAAAGAACCTTGCGGTCGATCTCGATGCCGGCCTTGTTGAGGCCGTCGATGAAGCGGCCATAGGTCAGGCCGTGCTCGTGCGTCGCGGCGTTGATGCGCTGGATCCACAGCGCGCGGAACGAGCGCTTGCGGTTCTTGCGGTCGCGGTAGGCGTACTGCAGCGACTTTTCCACCGCCTGCTTGGCGATGCGGATGGTGTTCTTGCGGCGGCCGTAGAAACCTTTGGCGGCCTTCAAAACCTTCTTGTGCTTGGCGTGGGCGGTGACGCCTCTCTTTACGCGTGCCATGTCATGATCTCCTTAAAAAGCAATTCCAGGAAAAGTGTCTAGCGGTTTTCCGTTCGGAATTGCGTCAAACAAATGCGTCCAGGCCGAATGCTCAGAGGCCGTTCGGCAGAAAATTCTTGATGACCTTCTTGCCGTCCGGTTCAGCCAGAACCATCGTGCCGCGGGCATCGCGAATGAACTTGTTGGAACGCTTGATCATGCCGTGGCGCTTGCCGGCGGCAGCCGACAGCACCTTGCCGGTGGCAGTAATCTTGAACCGCTTCTTGGCGGCCGATTTGGTCTTCATCTTGGGCATTTTGCTACTCCGTATTGGTGGCGCACCATCGCGCTTCTTTTTCGCTTCGGGCCGACCAAAGCCCGAAAAGCAAATGAAACCGCCACGGCATGCCCTGCCGGGCGGTTTTCTTGGAACGGCGGTCCTATAGATCAAACAGGGCCGGTGCGCAACACCTGAAGCCATGCGACGCGCTGTCCTCGCCGTGCGCCGGCGGGAACGGTTGAGATTCAGGTCAGGCCGAGTCGAAAATGGTGGGTTCCGAGAACCGGAGCGGAGCGTACTTTTCGTACGTGAGCACCGGAAGCGCAGGAAGCCGCCATTTGCAGGCCGACCTCACCTGAAGATCACCGTTCCTACGGCAGCGTGAACCACACCGGCAGCATCCCCGACTGCTGCATGCCGTCGATCAGTTCGAAGGCCGGCAGCGCGACAAGGAACACCAGCCCGTCGAGCAGCGTGTTCAAGAGCAGGCGGGGCTTGAAGCTGCCGGTGTCGCCTTCCTGGTAGAGCGAAAGGTTCGGGAAGAAGCGCGGCACCCTGGCGAGATAGGCCTGGTAGGGCGCGCCGAGCACTTCCTTGAGATACCGCTCCTCGCGCAGGATGACGATGTGGAAGGCGCCGGCGCAGAGCAGCGAAAACAGGACGATGCCGCTGAACGAGCCGATCTGCGCGCCGACGCCGGCGGCAGCAACCGTCGAAAACAGGTAGAGCGGGTTGCGGGTGATCGAATAAGGCCCGCCGGTGACCACTTCGGCCGACTTGCGCCCGCCGATATAGAGCGTCGACCACAGCCGCCCGACGATGCCGAGGAAGATCAGAAGCACGCCGAACATCTCGATCGACTCATGCATCGAGGTCTCGGGCGGAAAGCTCGATTGGCCGAACAGCAATGCGCAGAACAGCACCACGATCAGCACCGCCAGCACGATCCGGCGCATGTGCTGGTAGCCGCCCAACCCTTCATTCTGGTTGTCGGCCGGGACCTTCATTTCATCGACCATGACCCATCCGATCGCATTTTGCTCGCGATCGGGAAACCCGATCATCGATTTGTTCGCGATCGGATGGAAAACAGCGCCCCGCCGATCGCCGGGACGCCGTGCCCGGCAATTCGGGCGGATTTTAGAGCGGGATACGAAGAGCCCGGCAACTCTCGAAACCGTGATAGACGCGACGCTTTGACGGCCGCGCCTTTCCCGGTCAGCGCGGCGCCAGCACCATCATCATCTGACGGCCTTCGAGCTTCGGCTCCGCCTCGACCTTGGCGATCGTCGCAACTTCCTCGCGCACCTTGTTCAGAAGCTGCATGCCGAGTTCCATATGCGCCATCTCGCGGCCGCGGAAGCGTAGCGTCAGCTTGACCTTGTCGCCTTCCTCGAAGAAGCGCCGCACGGCCTTCATCTTGGTCTCGTAGTCATGGCTGTCGATGTTCGGGCGCATCTTGATCTCCTTGATCTCGATGACCTTCTGGTTCTTGCGCGCTTCGGCCGCCTTCTTCTGGTTGGCGTATTTCAGCTTGCCGAGATCGAGGATCTTGACGACCGGCGGTACCGCGTTGGGCGATATCTCGACCAGATCGAGCCCGGCCTCTTCGGCCAGCAGCAATGCGTCGTTGATGGAAACATCGCCTCGGTTCTGGCCGTCGGCGTCGATAAGCTGGACCCGGGGCACCCGGATGTCTCGGTTGGAGCGCGGCCCGTCCTTGGTGGGTGCCGCTGCTTTGAAAGGTCTGCGAATGGTCGTGGTCTCCTCGGCCGTTTCGTTCTGGGTTCTTTAGACAAAAATAGGTGGACGCGCCTATGTGGTGAGCGCGGGGCGTGAGTCAATAGCATAGCCCCGCCGGAAAATCACCTGCCGACTGGCAATTGTCTGCACCAAGCAAAGAAATGCCGCGAGCACTTTTCGTTGAACCACCGCCTGTGCCAAAAGACCGGCCGAGAGGACAAGCTCATGGCCGCCAGCGCTCCGGTTTTCATCGATGTGGACGGATCGGACATCGCCGTCAGGCAGGCGCCTGGCGCGGCGCCCGGCGTGGTCTGGCTGGGCGGCTACAAGTCCGACATGCTGGGCACGAAGGCGGAGACGCTTGCCGCCTGGGCCACGAGCGAAGGTCGTGCCTGTCTGCGCCACGACTATTCCGGCCATGGCGAATCGGGCGGCGCGTTCGCCGACGGCACGATCTCCAGATGGCTGGCCGAGAGCCTTGCCGTCTTTCGCCGGTTCAGCCAGGGCAAGCAGATACTGGTCGGCTCCTCGATGGGGGCGTGGATCGCGCTGCGCATGGCGCAGGAGCTGCGCAAGGCGGGCGACACGAGGGTTGCCGGCCTCGTTCTGCTCGCCCCGGCGCCTGATTTCACCATCGAGCTGATCGAGCCGGTGCTGACCGACGCGCAGCGCCGCGATCTCGAGGAAAAAGGCTTCTTCGCCGAGCCGTCCGACTATTCGGACGAGCCTTACATCTACACGCGCGCGCTGATCGAGGATGGCCGCGCCAACCGGGTGATGACGGGGCCGATCGACACCCATTGCCCGGTGCACATCCTGCAGGGCCTGGCCGATCCGGACGTGCCTTCGGGCCATGCGCTGAAGCTGGCCGCGATGCTGCCCGCCGACGACGTGACGCTGTCGCTGATCCCGGACGGCGACCATCGCCTGTCCCGCCCCGAGGATCTCGATATGCTCAAGCGAGCCGTAGGCGACATGGTCAAGCGGGCCGCGGGATAATGCGCATCTCCATCCCGATATCCGCCTTCGTCGCGGCGATCGTCGGCTTCGGCGGCACGCTGGCCCTCGTCATCGCCGCCGCCAAGGCGGTCGGCGCCACGCAGATCGAGACCGCAAGCGGCGTGACGGCGATCTGCCTGGCCATGGTCGTGGAATGTCTGTGGCTATCCTGGCGCACCAAGATGCCGGTGATCACCGCATGGTCGACGCCCGGCCTGGCGCTGATCGCGGCCTCCAGCGGTTTTACCATGCCGCAGGCCGTCGGCGCCTTCATCGTCACCGGCATCCTTTTGGTCGCCACCGGCCTGTTCGGACCGCTGACCCGGCTGATCGCGAAGATCCCGGCCTCGGTCGCGTCCGGCATGCTGGCCGGCATCCTGGTGAGCTTCGCCGTCAATGCGGTGAAGGCCATTCCAGCCGACCCTTGGCTGATCCTGCCCTTGATCGCCGCCTTCTTCGTCATCCGCCTGTTCAACCCGGCCTTATCGGTGCTGGTGGTGCTGATCGGCGGCGGCCTCGCCGCTTTCCTTACTGGCCGCGTCGGCAGCCTGCCGGCGCCGGAACTGTCGACATTGACGTTCATTGCGCCGCAATTCACCGCCTCGGCGATCATCGGCCTTGCCCTGCCGCTCTATCTGGTCACCATGGCATCCCAGAACCTTTCCGGCCTCGCCGTGCTGCGCGCCGCGGGCTATCATCCGGAGCCCGGTCCGCTGATCGGCGTCACCGGTCTGTTTTCGCTGCTCTCGGCGCCGTTCGGCGCCGCTACCACCAATCTTGCGGCGATCTCGGCCGCCATCTGCACCGGTCCCGATGTCCATCCCGACCCGGCCGAGCGCTGGAAGACCGGGCCGTTCTACGCGCTCGCCTATCTCATCTTCGCGATCTTCGGCGCCTCGCTCGTGGCGATCTTCGCCGTCCTGCCGCAAAGCCTGATCGTGCTGGTCGCGGGGCTCGCCTTGACGGCGCCCTTGGCCAACGCGCTGTCGATCGCGCTGAAGGACGAGGCCGAACGCATGCCGGCCACCGTCACCTTCGCCGTGACGGCTTCGGGGCTCACGCTCTTCGGCGTCGGCGCCGCATTTTGGGGGCTGGTCGCCGGAATGGCAGTGCTTTTCCTCGAGAAGCTCAAAAAGCGATAATCATTTCAGGTGCTTCGCCGGTTTTGGCCGGGTTTGCCTTGAATAGCCGATTTCGCCTTCCCATTTCGATTCCACGCAGCCGGTTTGGCTGTCTCCAATGGAAGGATTGGGAGAAAATGAACACAAGTGCATTGATCCGTCCGGCCTGGACGCCGGCCACCATCGCGCTGATGGTCATCGGCTTCATGGTGTTCTGGCCGCTCGGCTTCGCCATGCTCGCCTACATCATCTGGGGCGATCGGTTGGAAGGCTTCAAGCGCGACGTCAACCGCGCCACGGACGGCATCTTCGCCGGCTGCCGCCGCGGTTCCGACAAGGCGGCCCGCTGGGGCCACGGCTCGGCCCGCACCGGCAACGTCGCCTTCGACGACTGGCGCGAGAAGGAACTCGAGCGCCTCGCCGAGGAGCGCCGCAAGCTCGACGAGATGCTGACCGAGTTCGATGACTACGCCCGCGAACTGCGCCGCGCCAAGGACCAGGACGAGTTCGACCGCTTCATGGCGAACCGCAACAAGTCGACCGCGCCGACCACCACCGGCTCGACCGACAAGACCGCTCCCAAGCGCGGCAAGGGCACGACCCTGCTCGACGACTAAGATCCGGCGACAGGTCTTAGGCTGATAAAACGGCGTCGCGCGAGCGGCGCCGTTTCTTTTTTGTTCTCCATGTGCCTTCCCTCCACTGGCCGTTTTTTTCGAATCGCGTATCGTCCAGCCATGACCCTCGGCTTCTTTCGCAATCTGACCAAGCCAAAGCCCACGCCTGTCGTGGAGCGCGAACATTGCGTCGCCGGCCGCACACTGCCGCTGAAAATCGTCGAAAGCGCCAGAGCCCGGCGGCTCACGCTGCGCATCGATTCGGGCGGCCAGGGCCTGCGCGTCACCGTGCCGCCGGGCCTGCGCCGGGGCGAGGTGGAGAAATTCCTCGACCGCCATCAGGACTGGCTGGAACAGCGGCTGGCCAAGGTGCCGACGAGGCCGCAGGTGCGCCCGGGCATCAGGATCCCGATCCGCGGCGTGCCGCACCGTATCGTGCATGAGTCTTCGAGGCGCGGCACCGTCACCGTCGCGCGCGACGAGCGCGGCCCGCTCCTGATCGTCCATGGCGAGCGCATCCACCTGCCGCGCCGCATCGCCGATTACCTCAAGCGCGAGGCCAAGAAGGAGATCGAGAAGCTGGTGGTGAAGCACACCGAGGCGATCGGCAAGCGCGCCAAGGCGATAAGGTATAAGGATACCTCCAGCCGCTGGGGGTCATGCACCTCGGAGGGCAATCTCTCCTTCTCGTGGCGCATCATGATGGCGCCGCCGGCGGTGATAAACTACCTGGTGGCGCATGAGGTGGCGCATCTGAAAGAGATGAACCACGGCCCGAAATTCTGGAAACTGTGCGAGAAGCTCTGCCCCGACACCGACCGCTGCAAGGACTGGCTGAAGCGGAATGGTGGGGCGTTGCAGGCGATTGTGTTCGAGTAGCTACTCTGATGTTGCGCGCGGATGCGCGCGCAACATCTAGACGCCGAGTTCCTTCGCGCCCCCCTCTGCCCTGCCGGGCATCTCCCCCACAAGGAGGGAGATCAGCAGCTCGGGCGCCTCGCTCTTTCTGTAATGTTGGTGATTGGCGAAAGCCGGCGTTAAATCCAATCTCCCCCCTCGTGGGGGAGATGTCCGGCAGGACAGACGGGGGCGCTGTCCCGCCGACGCTTGCCGGGTTCACGGCATAAGCAGTTTCAATCGTCATTCGCCGCATTCAGTTCCTCCGGCCGCAGTCCTTCCTCGGAATGCGGCCAGGGCAGGAAATTCCGATCGAACGCGTCGCTGCTGAAATACTCCAGCGCCCGGTGCGCTTCGGCGCCGTTATAGGCGGCCTTGTCCATCAGATGCGCGATCACCTCGCGCGCCTGCGCGATCTTCTGCTTGAGTTCGGCGACGGTCCGGTCGGCCATGCTTATCGTTCTCCCGCCTGTGGTTCCTATATCAACGTAGTGTTTTCCGCAGAACCGGCAACAGCATGCTTTTTCTCGACTCTTTGGCCGTTTCGTGCCAATCCCGCGCCATGACGCTCGACATCAAGATCTGCGGATTGAAGACCGACGCCGCGATGACCGCCGCGCTTGCCGGCGGCGCCAGCCATGTCGGCTTTATTTTCTTCGCCAAGAGCCCGCGCTATGTCGAGCCCGCTGAGGCCGGGCGCCTGCGCGAAGCGGCGCGCGGCAAGGCCAAGGCGGTCGCCGTCACTGTCGATGCCGACGATGCCTTCCTCGACGAGATCGTCGCCAAGATGCAGCCGGACATGCTGCAACTGCACGGCTCGGAAACGCCCGGGCGCGTGGCGGAGCTCAAGGCCCGCTATGGCCTGCCGGTCATGAAGGTGTTTTCCGTCAGCGAGGCAGCCGACCTCGAGCGGATAAAGCCGTTCGTCGGGATTGCCGATCGTCTCATGTTCGACGCCAAGCCGCCGAAGGGATCGCAGCTTCCGGGCGGCAACGGCGTCGCCTTCGACTGGCGCGTCCTTGCCGGCCTTGACGCCGGGCTCGATTACATGCTTTCCGGTGGGCTAAACGCCGCCAATGTCGGCGATGCCCTGAGACAGGCCAATCCGCCCGGAATAGACGTTTCGTCCGGCGTGGAAAGCGCTCCGGGCGTCAAGGATCCGGCGCTGATCGAGCAGTTTTTCCGGGCCGTCAGGGCCGCGCGCGACGACCGCGCCGCCTGAAGCACAATTCACACTAGGAGATCGGCGATGAACAAGCCGGCAATGCCCAATTCCTTCCGCACCGGCCCCGACGAGCAGGGCATGTTCGGCATTTTCGGCGGTCGTTTCGTCGCCGAAACGCTGATGCCGCTGATCCTCGATCTGGAAAGGAACTGGAACGAGGTCAAGAACGATCCAGAGTTCAAGGCCGAATTGCAGAACCTGTCGACCCATTATGCCGGGCGGCCATCAAAGCTCTATTTCGCCGAAGGGCTGACGAAGCATCTCGGCGGCGCCAAGGTCTATTTCAAGCGCGAGGACCTCAACCACACCGGCTCGCACAAGATCAACAATTGCCTCGGCCAGATCCTGCTCGCCAAGCGCATGGGTAAGAAACGCATCATCGCCGAGACGGGTGCGGGCCAGCACGGCGTGGCTTCGGCAACCGTCGCCGCGCGCTTCGGCTATCCGTGCGTCGTCTACATGGGCGCCACCGACGTCGCCCGCCAGAGCCCCAACGTCTTCCGCATGAAGCTGCTCGGCGCCGAGGTGCGGCCGGTCACCGCCGGCCACGGCACGCTGAAGGATGCCATGAACGAGGCGCTGCGCGACTGGGTCACCAATGTCGAGGACACTTACTACCTGATCGGCACCGCCGCCGGCCCGCATCCCTATCCGGAGCTGGTGCGCGACTTCCAGTCTGTGATCGGCACGGAAGCCCGCGCCCAGATGCTGGAGCAGGAAGGCCGGTTGCCCGATGTCATCATCGCCGCCGTCGGCGGCGGCTCCAACGCCATCGGCCTGTTCCATCCCTTCCTCGACGACAAGGATGTGCGCATCATCGGCATCGAAGCAGGCGGGCGCGGTCTCGACGGCATCGAGCATTGCGCCTCGATGAATGCCGGCAAGCCAGGCGTGCTGCATGGCAACCGCACCTATCTGTTGCAGAACTCGGACGGCCAGATCCTCGACGGCCACTCGATCTCGGCCGGCCTCGACTATCCGGGCGTCGGCCCCGAGCATTCCTGGCTGCGCGATTCCGGCCGCGTCCAGTATGAGCCGATCCTCGACGACGAGGCGCTGGAAGCCTTCCAGCTCACCACCCGGGTCGAAGGCATCATCCCGGCGCTGGAATCGGCGCATGCCATCGCCCACGCGATGAAGATCGTGCCCAAGATGGACAAGGACCAGATCGTCATCGTCAATTTGTCCGGCCGCGGCGACAAGGACGTGCACACGGTGGCGAACATGCTGGGCATGGAGATCTGACAATGACCACCCGCATCGACCGCCGCATGGCCAAGCTCAAAGCCGAAGGCCGCCCGGCTTTGGTCACCTATTTCATGGGCGGCGACCCGGACTACGATACCGCCTTGGCCATCATGAAGGCGCTGCCGGGCGCCGGCAGCGACGTCATCGAGCTCGGCATGCCCTTCTCCGATCCGATGGCCGATGGCCCGGCGATCCAGGCGGCCGGTCTTCGAGCGCTGAAGGGCGGCCAGACGCTGGCCAAGACGCTGAAGCTGGCGTCCGAATTCCGCGCCGGCGACGACGAGACGCCGATCGTGCTGATGGGCTACTACAATCCGATCTACATCTATGGCGTCGACCGCTTCCTCGCGGATGCCAAGGCGAGCGGCATCGACGGCCTGATCGTCGTCGACCTGCCGCCGGAGATGGATGAGGAGCTTTGCATTCCGGCGCTGAAAGCCGGCGTCAACTTCATCCGGCTGGCGACCCCGACCACCGACGACAAGCGCCTGCCCAAGGTTTTGGAAAACACCTCCGGCTTCGTCTATTACGTCTCGATGACGGGCATCACGGGCTCGGCCTTGGCCGACACCGGCAAGGTCTCGGCGGCTGTCACCCGCATCAAGGGCCATACGGCGCTGCCGGTCTGCGTCGGCTTCGGCGTCAAGACCGCCGAGCAGGCGCGTGTCATCGGCGCCTCGGCTGATGGCGTCGTCGTCGGTACGGCGATCGTCAACGCGATAGCCAATGTGCTTGGACCGAAGGGCGAGAAAACCGCCGATCCGGCCGAGGCCGTCGCCACTTTGGTCAGCGGCCTTGCCCAGGGCGTCCGCTCGGCCCGCCTTGCCGCCGCCGAATAGCCTGACTATTTGTTCTTGAGCAATTCCGGCCGGAAAACCGCCACAGACTTTTCCTGGAATAGCTTGAAGTTCTTTCCAGGACAGGAGCCGAAGCCATGAACTGGATCACCAATTACGTCCGCCCGAAGATCAATTCGATGCTCGGCCGGCGCACTGACATGCCGGAAAACCTCTGGATCAAGGATCCCGAGACCGGCGAGATGATCTTCCACAAGGATCTCGAATCCAACCAGTTCGTCATCCCGGCTTCCGGCCACCACATGAAGATCTCGGCCAAGGAGCGGCTGAAATACTTCTTCGACGACGGCAAATACGAGGTGTTGGAAAACCCCAAGGTCGTCCTCGATCCGCTGAAGTTCCGCGACGAGAAGCGCTACACCGATCGCCTGAAGGAGGCGAAGGCCAAGACCAGCCTCGAGGACGCGATCCTCAACGGCGCCGGCACCATCGACGGCCTGCCGGTCATCGTCACCGTGCAGGATTTCGCCTTCATGGGCGGCTCGCTCGGCATGGCCGCCGGCGAAGCCATCGTGCATGCCTTCGAGGTCGCGCTGCAGCGCAAACGGCCGCTGATCCTGTTCGCCGCCTCCGGCGGCGCCCGCATGCAGGAAGGCATCCTGTCGCTGATGCAATTGCCGCGCACAACGGTCGGCGTCGACCGGCTGAAGGAAGCCGGCCTGCCCTATATCGTCGTGCTGACCAACCCGACCACCGGCGGCGTCACCGCCTCCTACGCCATGCTGGGCGACGTCCAGATCGCCGAGCCCGGCGCGCTGATCGGCTTTGCCGGCCCGCGCGTCATCGAGCAGACCATCCGCGAAAAGCTGCCCGATGGTTTTCAGCGCGCCGAGTATCTGATGGAACACGGCATGGTCGACATGGTCGTCTCGCGCCTCGAGATGCGCCGGACCATTTCCCAGCTCTTGAAGATGCTGCTCAAGATGCCGGAGGCCGAGAAGCCGGAGATCCTGCCGCCGGCGGTGGTCAATGCCGAGGCGCGGCCGCAAGCCTGACGCGATATCGGCCCGACGCGACATCGCTCGCCGCGAACCGCGATTTGCGCCGCCCGTTGCGTGCTGTAGCCTCTGATTTGCGCATGGCCGTTCTGAAACCGATTCCCGGTTTCGGGACCGTGCGCTAGGATTCCATCATGACAACGCTTTCCGCCGAACGCGAAATCGAACATCTGATGACGCTGCATCCGAAAGGCTTCGACCTTTCGCTGGACCGTGTCACGCGGCTTCTCGAGCGCCTCGGCAATCCGCAGGACCGGCTGCCGCCGGTCATCCACATCGCCGGCACCAACGGCAAGGGCTCCTGCGCCGCCTTCTCGCGCGCGCTGCTGGAGGCGGCCGGCCATCTCGTTCACGTCCACACCTCGCCGCATCTGGTGAACTGGCACGAACGCTACCGGCTGGCGGACGAAGGCGGCGGCAAGCTCGTCGATGACGATATCTTCGCCGAGGCCATCGCGCGTGTCGCCGAGGCCAATGGCGGCCAGAAGATCACCGTCTTCGAGATCCTCACCGCCGTCACCTTCATCCTGTTTTCGGAGCACCCGGCGGAGGCGGCGATCATCGAGGTCGGCCTCGGCGGCCGCTTCGACGCCACCAATGTCATCAAGCGGCCGGCGGTTTCGGTGATCATGCCGATCTCGATGGACCACGAGGCCTATCTCGGCGACCGCGTCGAGCTGATCGCCGCCGAAAAGGCCGGCATCATGAAGCACGGCTGCCCGGTGGTGATCGGCGCCCAGGAAAGCGACACCGCGCTTCAGGTGCTGATCGAGACGGCCGAGCGGCTGGATTGCCCGACCGTGGTCTATGGCCAGGATTTCCTCGCTTTCGAGGAGAACGGCCGCATGGTCTATCAGGACGGGGACGGGCTGATGGACCTGCCCTCGCCGCGCCTGCCGGGGCGCCATCAATACGCCAACGCCGCCGCGGCGATCGCCGCCGTCAAGGCGGCCGGCTTCGAGATCGGCCACCGCGCCGCCGAGCGGGCGATGACCCAAGTCGCCTGGCCGGCGCGCATGCAGAAGCTGACGCAGGGCAAGCTCGTCGACCTGGCGCCGAAGGGCGCCGAGATCTGGCTGGACGGCGGCCACAATCCAGGCGCCGGCATCGTCATCGCCGAGGCGCTGGCCGAGCAGGAGGAAAAGAACCCGAGGCCGCTGGTCCTGATCTCCGGCATGATCAACACCAAGGACCAGACGGGCTATTTCAGCGCCTTCAAGGGGCTGGCCCGCCATGTCTATACCGTGCCGGTGAACAACAGCGACGCCGGCGTGCCGAATGATGAGCTGGCCCTGCGTGCCGCAGAGGCCGGGCTGTCGGCCGAGCCGGTCAGCTCCGTCGCCAGCGCGCTGATGCTGTTGCGTGACAGTTGGGACGGCCCGGCACCGCGCATCCTGATCGGCGGCTCGCTCTATTTCGCCGGCGCCGTGCTGGCCGAGAACGGCACGCCGCCGACCTGAAGCGATCAGCATGGCGTGTTGGATTTCGGCGGGGGTCGAAAGGAACCGGCCATGATCAAGGTGAAGCAGCTTGCCCATGTCTGCATCTTCGCGCATGACTTGGAGGAGACGCGCCGCTTCTATCGTGACGTGCTCGGCATGGACACGCGGTTCAATTTCCTGCGTGACGGCAAGATCTTCGGCTTCTACCTCGATTGCAGTGGCCGCAGCCACGTCGAGGTGTTCGAGAAAAGTGAAGCCAGCTACAGCGACGCAAACCAGATCAACCACTTCTGCCTTGAGGTGGAAGACATCGATGCGGCGATCGCTCACATCCGGTCGAAAGGCGTCGCGGTGACGCCAAAGAAGCTTGCCTGCGACGACACGTTCCAGGCCTGGATCGCCGATCCCAACGGCGTGAAGATCGAGCTGTTCGAATACACCGCCAAGAGCGCGCAATTCGCCGGCGGCGACCGCATCGCCGACTGGTGATGGAGCTATGCATCGCCGGCGTGAGCAATTGAACTTAGACGGCAAGATGCATCGCGGCGGGCAGCGCCAGCGAGAGCCCTGACAGGAAAAGCAGAACAAAGACGATCTTTCGCATCGTCCCTTGCGACAATGACGGTGGCCAGCGGCGCGCGGCATAGGTCATCAGCATTACGGCCGGTATGGCGAGGACGAGCGCGACAGGCGACATAGTCGGGAGGTTGCCGCTTGCCATCACCAGGATGAGCCGGACCACCTGCGCGGCACCGAAGGCGGTGACGAGCGTTTCACGGACACGTACGTGCGCCATTGGCTGGCGAAAGAGATGATAAACGAGCGGTGGGCCGCCGGTCGCAAACAGCCCACTCATCAGGCCCGAAACGACACCGAAGCCGACGAAACTCGCATCCGACGACCGTTTTGCCAAGCCGGCGGGCCTGATGGCCAGTTGCAGGCTGGACACCATGATGACCAGGCCGAGTCCGATTTTCAGCAGGTCGGCCCGCGTGTCCGCCAGCCATTCCAACAGGGCATACCCCAAGAGCAGCGAAGGCAGGCTTGCTACCAGGATAAGCCGCAGCTCCCGGCGGGCAATCTCGCGCCAGCCGCCCTGGATCAGCATCTGCGTGGCGTTGACCAGGGTCAGCATGCCGACCATTGCGGCTGCGTCGGGCAGCGGCAGCAAGCCGACAAGCGTAATCGCGCCCATCATCACCAGGCCGAAGGCGAAGCCTGTCAGGGTCTGGACATATGCGGCCACCGCCGCAAAACCGGCAAAGGCGAGGAGAGATGCTACAGTCACGACATCCCGCACGGGGCCGAAATGGAACCGTGCAAGCCGGCAACCACGGCCGGCCTACTTCAGCTCGATCTCGATGAAAGCATACTCGCCGTCATTGGCGTTGATGACGTCGTGCTCGACGCCTTCCCGCCGGAAATAGGGCGCGCCTTGCTTCATCTCGGCAAAGGACTCGCCGTCCTTGGTCACCAGCTTCACCTTGCCGTCCATCAGCGGCACGACGACATAGTCGTGGCCATGGCGGTGCCAGCCGGTGTTGGCGCCCGGCGCGAAGCGGTATTCGGTGACGATGACGCGCTCGTTGTCGACGTGCACTGTGGCCTTGGCTGTTCCGGTCATGGCGCTCTCCTTTTTTCTGAAGCAGAGAGTATGACGTGCCTGCGTGCGAGGGCCAGAGCGCGTCGAGCGATGACGCCAAAGAAAAGCCCGGCGCGATTGGCCGGGCTCGTTCTTGAACTTTTCGGATTGGCTCAGGCGAGGCTGCCGTTGATCCAGTGCGACAGCGCGGTCTTCGGCGCGGCGCCCACCTTCATGTCGGCCACTTCGCCACCCTTGAAGATCATCAGCGTCGGGATCGAGCGCACGCCGTACTGCGCGGCTAGCTCGGGATTCTCATCGATGTTGAGCTTGGCGACCTTGATCTTCGCGCCGAGCTCGTTGGCGATGTCTTCCAGCGCCGGGGCGATCATCTTGCAGGGGCCACACCATTCCGCCCAGAAATCCACCACGACCGGCTCCTTGGCGTTGAGCACATCGGCCTGGAAATTGCCCTTGTCGACCTTGACGGTGGCCATGCTGAAATCCTTTCGAAAACTCGGGTTGCACCAAATGTGGTGGTTGTGGCGGCGATGTTCAAGCAGTTCTTGTGTCACGCTGCCGTGAGTCGGGCAAGGGCGTCGTCCATGGCCGCCGCCGGCAGCTCGATCAGCCCCGGCGCCTCGGTGAACAGCAGCGCGGCCGTTACTTCGCGGCCCGGATAGAGCGGCTGGAGCAGCGCCCGGTAAAGCGCAAGCTGCAGCACATAGGCGGGCGGCACTTCGGCCAGACTCGTGGGCGCCGGGCGATTGGTCTTGTAGTCGACGATTGAAACCTTTTCCGGCGTGACGGCCAGCCGGTCGATCTTGCCGGAGATCGAGCGCAGCTTGCCTTTCACCTCCAGGCTGCCCATCACCGCGACTTCCGCGCGCGAGGATTGCGAGAACAACGCCGCGAAATGATTGTCGGACAGGATCGACAGCACCGCTTCCAGCGTCCGGTCGCGCTCGCTTTCCGGCCAATCGACACCGGCGCGTGCCAGATAGCGCTCCGCCGCGCCGCGCCTTTCATCTTCAGCGATCCCGGGCAGCATCTGCAGCAATTTGTGCACGGCCAGGCCGCGCATCACCGCAAAGCCGGGCTCGGCGGCGGCATCGAGTACCGGCGAGCGTGTGTCGGGCGCGGTGTCTTTCGCCTCGTCGATCAGCGCCGAGGCGCCGGAAGGCGAAAGCGGCCGCGGCAGCTCCTCATAGGGCGGCAGCGGCCGGAACAGGCCGTCCGGCAATGGCGCGGTATGCTCGAACAACCCCGCCTTGTCGACGCCGGTCAGCGCCACCGGCGGCAATTTGGTCATGTGGAAGCGGTGCACGGCCACATCGTTCGTTGCCGGATGCCGGCGCTCCTCGCTTTCCGGCGCACCAAGCAACGCGCGGCTGACGATCGAATGCCACGTGCCGGGGCTGGGCTGACGCTTGCCGTGATAGCCGCAGACGATCAGCCGGTCCTCGGCGCGCGTCATGCCGACATAGAGCAGCCGTCGGTATTCGTCGTCCGCCAGTTCGCGCGCCCGGATCGAAGCCGCCTTTGAGACGCCATTGGCGACATCGCTGGCCGAGCGCCACAGATAGCCCTTGCCCTTCCAGTGCGCGCCCGAGCCCTCGAACGGCATCAGCCGCGGCAGATGCTGGTCGCTGAACGGCGCCGAGCCGCCGTCGACCAGGAAAACCACCGGCGCCTCCAGGCCCTTGGCGGCGTGCACGGTCATGACGCGGACCTCGTCGCGCGTCTGGTCCATCTCGCGCTTGATCTCGGGACCGGCATTTTCCAGCGTCGACAGGAAGGACTCCAGCCCCGGCAGGCCAGTGCGTTCCTCGGCCAGGCAGAAACTCAGGAATTCGTCCAGGATATCGCCGGCTTCGGGCCCCAGCCGCGCCGTCATCTTGCGGCGCAGGCCGTCACGCGCCAGCACCGCGGCATAGAATTCGAACACCGGCTTGAACGCCACTTCGCTCGCCCAGGCGTCGAGCCGGCTAACGACAGCGGTGAGCGCGACATCTTCCGCCGCTTGGTGCCGCAGCGAAGCGATCAGCGACTGGCCTTTCGGCCTCGAGCCAGCGAACGCCAGCAACGTCTCCTCGGAGACCTCGAAGATCGGACTGCGCAGCACCGCGGCCAACGAAAGATCGTCTTCCGGCTGGATCAGGAAATGTCCAAGCGCGATCAGGTCCTGGATGGCTATATGGCCGGGCAGGCTCAGCCTGTCGGCGCCGGCAACCGGGATTTGCCGGTTCTTCAGGCTGCGCGACAGCGCATGGACGAAGCGGTCGCGCTTGCGCACCAGGACGAGGATGTCGCCGGCGGTCAGTTTCTTGCCCTTGCCTTCGATCACCTCGCCGCTGCGCAGCCAGGTCTGGATCGTCGCGGCCACATGCTCGGCCACGCGCACGGCCGGCGCGCTGGCATGGTTGACCGGCAAGATCCAATCGTCGGGCTCCTCGACCATTTCGGCGCCGATCGAAGGCCACACCTCGACATAGCCCGGCGCATCATTGCGGATCGCCTTGTGGCTCAGCGGATCGGGATCGTGGCTGATGCCGCGCCAGACACCCGGCTCGGCGAAGACCCGGTCGACGGCGGCCAGCACGTCGTCGCTCGAACGGAACGACCAGGTGAGCTTGAGATTGGCGAAGGCGGCTTCGGCGCCGCGCACGCGGCCGGCGAACAACAGCCGGCTTTCGGCGAAGGAATCGGGTGCTGCTCCCTGGAAGGAGTAGATCGACTGCTTCTCGTCGCCGACGGCAAAGACAGTTCGGCGCACCGTTTCGCGCTGGCCAAGCCCGGCAAAGAAGTCTTCCGTCAGTTTCTTCACCACTTCCCACTGGTCGGGGCTGGTGTCCTGCGCCTCGTCGAGCAGGATGTGGTCGATGCCCTGGTCGAGCTTGAACTGCACCCACGGTCCGGCATCCGGCCGCGACAAGAGACCGACCGTGCGTGTGATCAGATCGTTGAAGTCGAGAAAACCCCGCCCGCGCTTCAACTGCTCGTAGCGCGCGATCAGCCAGCCGGCGACGGTGAGCGCCGCCGCTGTCCCTTCCAGCATGCGGAACAGCGCCAGCCGGTCGGTTACCTCGAGGATCGCCTTGGCCGCGGCCAGATAGCGATCGGCCAAGTCCGGCAGCCGGTCGACCAGCGCCTTCTTGAAGATCTTGGGCGGCTCATAGGGGTCGCCGTCGGCCTTCAGGAAGGCCTTTGCCAGCAGCCGCAGCCGGCGGATCGGGTCGGTTTCGGCGAAGGCGCCCCGTGCATAGGGGATGACATTGTTCAGCACCTGCCGCGCGTCGGCGGTTTCGGCGGCCTGCGCGAATTCGGCGAATTGGCCGGGGGCGAAGCCAGGCAGCGGCCACAGCGAAGCGGCGATGCCCTCGGCCGTCTGTCCGGGCCTGAAACCGAATTCGGCGAACAACGGCCGGAAATCCCGATCCCTGCCGAGCTTGGCGATGAAATCGCGCAATTCGTCGCGCTTGCCGACGATTTCGCCAAGCAGCGTGTCGAGCCCGAACTCGCCGCCGCGTTCCAGCACGGTGGCGAAGGCCTCCGCCAGGCCTTCGACGCCGGCGCCCGCCCCCGAAATCATGTCTCGACGAGCGTCGCCAAACAGTGAGGCCTCCATCTGCGGATCGAGCATCTCGAAATGCGCCGGGATATTGGCTTCGAGCGGGAACCGGTGCAGCACCGATTCGCAGAAGGCGTGGATGGTCTGGATCTTCAGCCCGCCCGGCGTCTCGAGCGCCTCGGCGAACAATCGCCGCGCGCGCCGCATCGTGTCGCGGTCGGCGCCGCGGCCGTCCAGCGCCGCGATCCGCACGCCAAGTTCCGCATCGGGCAGCGCCGTCCATTCTGACAGGGTCGAGAACACACGGTTCGACATGTTGGCGGCGGCGGCCCGCGTATAGGTGAGGCACAGGATCTTCGATGGGTCGGTGCCGTTGAGCAGGAGCCGGATGACGCGCTGCGCCAGCACATGCGTCTTGCCCGAGCCGGCATTTGCCGACACCCAGGCGGAATAGGCCGGATCTGAGGCGCGCGCCTGGATGGCCGCGGTATCGGAGGGGATCGGATATTTCATCCGTCCGCCTCGTCTTCGCTGGCGCCGCCGGCCGACCATTCGAGCACACGCGCCAGATGGTCGTAGTCGCCGTCGGCTTCGCCCTCGCGGAATGGCAGGGCGCGCGACAGATAGCCGGCGGTCGGATCGGCATAATGGAAAAGCAGCCGCTCCAGCCGCGCCCAGGCTTCCTCGGAAAGGTCGTTGGCGGTACGGGGCTTGCGGTTGTATTCGAGGATCGATTCCTCGAACACCTCGCCATTCGGTTTCAGCCGCACGAAGGCGAGTTGCGAGGGCTCGCGAATGCCGAGTTCCTTGAAGGCGCCGCGTCTCAGCAGCGCGCCCTCCAACGCAAGCTGCGGCGACAGCAGCGTGTGCGCCTGCGCTTTCGAGGGTGAGGAGCCGGTCTTGTAGTCGAGGATGTCGGCCATGCCGCCGGCAAGCAGGTCGACGCGGTCGGCATAGCCGGAAAGCGTCACGCCGGTGCGGCCGACCACTGTCTTCTCCGCGCGTTCCTCGGCATAGCGCCTCGCCACCGCATCGGCGCGGCCATGCTCCCATTCGATGATGTTTTCGGCGAGCTTTTCGAAGCGCGGCCACCAGATCGCCTCGATATCCGCCGGAAGCTTTGCCTCGGCAAAGCAGACACGACCCGCTTCGATGAGGCTTTGCAGCGCGTTTGGTGCCCGGGGGTCTTCGACGCGGCGCGAAAACAAATGCAGGATTTCGTGGAACAATGTGCCGCGTTCGGCGGCGCCCGGATCGCGGATAAGCGGCTCCAGCGGCATCAGGCCAAGGATGCGCCGTGCGTAGACCGCGTAGGGGTCGCGGCGCAGCGTCTCGATCTCGGTGACCGAGAAATGCTGCGGGCGCATGCTGAGCGGCGGCTTCGGCTGCGGGCGGGCGGCAAAATCCTTCTTCTCGCCGGCATCGAGCGCGCGCGCCCAGGCAAGCAGCGCGTCGCCGCGCCCGCGAAGTGCTGCCGCCGGCTCCTTGCCGATGAAGGTCAGGATGCGCTGCAGCCAGCGCGACGGCACCGCCGGCGCGTCGCCCGAACGTGCCGAACGCGTCAGCACCACTTCGCTCGCGCCCATCGCCATCTGGAAATCATGCGCGGCAAGGCCAATGCGCCGTTCCGGCGGTTCGAGGTCGATGCCGGTCTTCATCAGCCGCGACATGAAGCGGTCGCTCTCGGGTTTGCGCGGCCAGACACCTTCATTGAGCCCGCCGATGACCAGCGTGTCGACGTTCTGCAATCGGGCTTCCAGCGCGCCCCAGATGGCGATGTTGCGGTCGGTGCCTTGCGCCGGCTTCACCGTCTCCGGCGCGATCAGCGCTTCCATCACGTCGGGCCATTCCGAAGCGGCGAAGGTGAAGGGCGAGGACGCCGCCACCAGCCCGCGCAACAGCTCGGCGAGTTTTTCGCCGGCGTCGCCGGCATAGAGTTCCGCCAGACCGCCATCAGCCGCGCGGCCCAAATCCTCCAGCGCGACAACGCTCGCGCGCGTCAGCGTCGCGATGTCGGCGTCCTTCTCGTCGCGCATCGCGTTGAGCGGCGAGAGCGCCTTGGTAAGGCGGCTAAGCATGCCGTGCGCCTGCTCGATGCCGCGCACGGTCAGGCGCGAAAACCAGAAAGGCTGCCTGGCGTCGCCGCTCAGCTCCGCGAGTCGTGTCTCGAAAAGCGCGCCAAGCGAGGCGACATCGGGGCGCCCCGTGCCGCCGCGCAGCGCCACCAGTTCGACGAGCTCGGCCGCCTTGCGCACGCTCCGGCGTTCGAGACCGAGTCCAAGCAGCGGATGCTTGAGCAATGACAGGAGGCTTACCGGATCGCCGGGCCGGAAGGCGGCGCTCAGCGCGAGCCTGAGCAGGCTGGCGGCCGGCGTGTTGACGAGCGGCGCGCCGCCGGAATCGTCGGCGACGACGCCGAAACGCAAAAGCTCGGCCGAAACCCGTCGCGCCAGCGCCCGGTCGCCGGTGACGAGCGCCGCGCGCTTGCCTGGGATCTCCACCGCGCGCTTCAACGCGATGGCGATTGCCGCCGCCTCGTCGCGTTCGTTCGCCGCTTCCACCAGCGTCACGCCGGCAAGCGCCGGTTCGACATCGTGCGCCGTGAAGCGCGGCCGCGTCTCGGTCCAGTATTCGGTGGTTTCGGCCGGCCGCAGCGCCTCGCCGACAAGGGCGGCGCGCAACGCAAGCGGCGGTGGCGCGGCGACGATATCCTCGACGTCGCGGCGCGCAATGCCGATGCTTCCGATCAGCTTGGCGAGGCCGTATTGCGGGTGGCCGAGCGTCGCCGGACGCGCGCCAGGCGCCGTGATCGCCGCGAAGGATGCGTCGTCCAGCTCGCGGTCGAGCCCGGGCAGCACGACGGCGCCGTTGGGCAGGCCGGCGATGACGCCAAGCAGTTCCGCGGTGGCGGGAATGGAGCCGGTCGAACCGGCGGCGATGACGGGCCCGGCCGGCGGATTGCGCTTCAGCCGCGCCGCCTCCAGCCGGATCAGCGCGCTGCGATGCGCGGCAGGATTGGAACGGTCGCGCTCCTTCAGCAATTCCGGCCAGTTGTCGGTGACGATGCCGAGGAAATCGAGCGTCACCTGCCACCAGCCGGCGAGGTTGCCGGTCACCAGCGTCGCGAGCTTCGCCCAATCCGTGCCTTCGGTCTCGATCTCGTCCATCAGCCGGGCAAGGTCGCGCGCCAGCCAGATGGCGTCGGCGGCCGAGGCCGGCACGACGAATTCCTCGTTGAACCGGGCTCTGACATGCGCCGGGAGGCTTTCCTTCCAGGCCCGCACCAGCGGCGCCAGCAACAACAGCCGCTCCTGCGCGGCGATCGGCGGCGCGAGTTCGATGGCCGGCGCCGCCTCGGCGTCGAAGGCGGCCTCGTCCTCGTCGAATTCGCCGAGCGGCCGCACCGTCGGCAGGATGGCCGAGCGTCTGCCGAGCATGTCGACGAAGGCGCCGCGCAGCGCACGCGCCGCACGGCGCGTCGGCACATAGATGGTGGCGTCGGCAAGCGCCAGCGGATCGCCGTCGAAGCGGAAGCCGGGGATCAGGCGTCCATCGAGCAACGCTCCAGCCAGCGTCGGCAGGAACGGCGCTCCGGACGGAATGGAAAGGACGCGGCGCGCGCCGCTCATACCGCATTAGATCGCCGTGCGCCCGTTTGGGCGCACAAAGGACGATCTAACCCTTTGACTCTACGCATCGTGCTTTCCGAAAATCGGAGCCGATTTTCGGGCCGATGCGGATGCGAGCGCGCCGGCCACGGCCGCCTCGGCCGCTGGAATGGCGTCCGGGGTGCCGACGGTGATCCAGCTTCCGTTCATCTTCATGCCGAACAGGCGGCCGGCGGCGATCGCCTTGTCGAAATAGATGTTGAGCGAATGCGAGCCGGTGCGAGCGTCCTTGAAGATGCGCGGATGGATGATCGCGGCACCGGCATAGATCAACCCCGTCGGATCACCCTTCGAGCGCTGCAGCGCGCCGTCATGCACAATCAGGAAATCGGTGCCGACGCAGTGCCCGGTCGCTGAGTCGAGATCGGTAAGCATCAGCAGAATATCCATTCTCGCGGCGTCCCATGCAAGGGCAAGGCGCTCGAGGCTGGGTTGGCCGCTGTCGATCCAGAACGTATCGGCGTTGATGATGTAGAAGGGCTCGCTGCCCAAAAGCGGCAGCGCCTTGACGATGCCGCCAGCCGATTCCAGCAGCGCCTCGCGCTCGTCGGAGATAACGATCTTCGGTGCGCGCCTATGGGCGACATGGGCGACGATCTGCTCGGGCAGATAGTGCACGTTAACGACGGCCTTGGCGACGCCGGCGGCTTCCAGGCTATCCAGCCCCCAGTCGAGCAAGGTCTTGCCAGCGATCTTCACCAGCGGCTTCGGCATCGAATCGGTAATCGGCCGCATGCGCTTGCCGAGCCCGGCCGCCAGCACCATCGCCGTCGTCGGCTTCATGGGACCCGTTCCTCGAGCAGGCCGTGGGCCATGTAGAAATCCTTCAGGCCGGCCAGCGCCGGATGCGCCAGCGCCCGCCTCAGATAGTCGCGGATGCGCGGCAGGTGCTTCAGATAGTAAGGCTTGCCGTCGCGCTTTTCGAGCCGCACGAAGATGCCGAGGATCTTCGAATTGCGCTGCGCGGCCATGATCGCATAGGTCTCGGCGAAGCCGGCCTCGTCGAAAGCGCCGGCGGCGCGTCGCGCCGCGACATAGGCCGCGACCGTCCGCCGCTCGATCTCGGGCGGGACGGTGACGCGCGCATCCATGGCCAAGGAGGCGACGTCATAGGCCGCCGGCCCGATCAGCGCGTCCTGCACATCGACGATGCCGAGCCGGTCGAGGCCGGAACGCTCGGCCCGCCAGATGATGTTGGGCGAATGGAAATCGCGCAGCATCAGCGTGTATTCGCTGCCTGCCAGGCGGTCGAGAACCGCGTTCCATACCTTGTGGTAGCCTGCCCGCAACTCGTCGTTTGCCGGTTCGCCGGTGATCCATGGCACATACCAGGCGACCAAAAGGTCGGCTTCGATCAGCATGGCTTCCCGGTCGAAAGGCGGCACGTCGTGGAATGCGCGCGGCGCCGCTTCCATGCGTGTGGGCCAGGTCTCGCCATGCATCATGGCCAGCAACTCGGCCGCCGCCTCGTAGCGTTGGGCGACAGGCTGGCCGTCCTTGCTCAAAAAGCCTTCCGAGCCGAGATGCTCGATGAGCAGAAAACCCTGGTCGAGATCCTGGGCATGGATCGCCGGCACGCTGACGCCGGCCGCAAGCAACGCCCGGTCGATGGCGACGAAGGCGGTGACGGATTGCGCCGTATGGGCGATCACCGCATAGGGCTTGCCGTCGCGCACGGGCGGCCCGAGCACGAGGCGCGGCGAGTTCATCAGCACGCGCGGCGCCTTGCCGGGCAGCGAGACGATCTCATAGGAGCGGGCGGAGGCGTCGCCGACGAAATGGCGGCGGCTGGCTTCGCCCCATCCGGCCGAGGCCAGGAAATCGCGCATCGCCAGCGATCGCGCCACGCGATCATAGACCGGCCCGTTTCCGGACAGCCTTGCCACGCGGCCCTCGCCATGTTCGGCAAGATCGACCCACAGCGCGCCTGCCGGCAACCGGTCTCCGGCCCGTTCCGGCCATTCGATCAGCGCCGCGCCCTGCGTCAGCGCGTCGTCGAGCCCGAGCTCGTCGAGCTCGTCCGGTGAAGAGAGGCGGTAGAGGTCGAAATGATGCACCGGAACGCGCGTCTCGTAGCTCTGCACCAGCGTGAAGGTAGGGCTGGGCACTTCGAGGCCGCTATCGTCGGCGAGCGCCCGGATCAGCGCGCGCGCCAGCGTCGACTTGCCGGCGCCGAGATCGCCTTTCAGCGCGATCGCGTCGCCGGCGCGCAATGCCATGGCGAGATCCTCGCCAAGCCTTGCTGTTGCCGCCTCGTCGGCGAGAAAACGCTCCAGCGCCATCCCTGTCATATAGGCCGCGCTACTCGGCCGCGTCGCGGATGCCCGCCGGCGTATCCGGGATTCCGGAAGGCTTGTCCGGGAAGGTGCAGATGACGGTCGTGCCCCTGTCCTGGCCGGTCTCGATGCGCACGGTCCCGCCATGCAGTTCGACGAAGCTCTTGACGATCGAGAGCCCAAGCCCCGCGCCGCGCCGACGCCCGCCATTGGCGCGCGGCTCGAAGCGGCGGAAGACCGATTCAAGCACGTCCGGCGGCATGCCCGGCCCGTCGTCATGCACCGAGAACTCGACGCCGTCGGCCAAGCGGCGGCAGGTCAGCCGGATCGTGCTTGCCTCCGGCGCGTAGTTCGCCGCGTTGCTGAGCAGGTTGTAGAGGATCTGGCGAATGCGGGTCTCGTCGCCATGAAAGCTCGTCGGCGCCTCGGCCGCGTCGATCGTGAGCTTGATTTGATGCTCGTCCAGCCGGTCGGCGACCAGTTCGGCGGCCGCGGCGATCGTCCGGTCGATGTTCATTTCGGAGATGTCGAGCTGCATGATGCCGGCATCGACGGTGGCCAGATCGAGGATATCGTTGACGATGGTGAGCAGCACTGAGGACGACGAGCCGACATGCTCGACATATTCGCGCTGTTTCGGTGTCAGTGGCCCGGTCGCGGGCAGCGACAGAAGCTCGGTGAAGCCGATGATGTTGGTCAGCGGCGAGCGCAGCTCATAGGACACGTGCTGCACGAATTCGTTCTTCAGCTGGTCGGATTTCTCCAGCGCCTCGTTCCTGTCCTTCAGCGCCCGTTCGACATTGACGGTGTCAGTGACGTCGACGAAGGTGATCATCACCTGGCCGTTGGGCAGGTGGATCACCGCGTAGCTCAGCACCGTGCCGTTGACCAGCTCGATCTGGCCGCGGCGGTCGCGGCGCTCGTCGTCGAAGCCGGTGACCGCGGCGACGAAGCCGCCCCACGGGCTGTTCGCGGCGCGCTGGTCGCAAAAGTCGCGGATCGCCGAGACATGGACTTTCGGCTTGACCGCTTCCACAGTCAGCCCCCACAGCGCGACGAAGGCCGGATTGGACAGGCGCAGCCGGCCGTCCGGACCGAACACGACCACGCCTTCGGCGAGGTTGTCCAGCGTCTCGCCCTGCACCCGCACGGCGGTCTGGTAACGGCTTTCGAGATCCATCTTCTCGGTCAGGTTCTCGAATACCCAGGTGACGCCGCCCTTCGGCTGCGGGTTCGCCACGACGCGGATCGTCTTGCCGTCCGGCAGATGCCACCAATGCTCCTGCGATTCGACGGCGCGATAGGCGCTGAGCAGGTTTTCCTTCCAGCGCCGCCATTCGGGCTGCTCGGCGATCCTGCCTTCGCTGCGCAGCCTGTCGAGCAGCAACGTGTTGGAGGGAGCGCTGAGCAGGAAACCCGAGTCGAGACCCCACAGCTTCTGGAAGGCCTGGTTGAAGAAGCGCAGCTTTTCCTCGGTGTCGAAGATCGCTACCGCTGTGTTCAACTGGTCGAGCGTGTCGGCATGGCTGCGCACGGTCCGCTCATATTCGGCGCGGATCGTCTCGGCGGCACTGGTGTCGCAGGCAAGTCCCGCCGAACCGTCGGCGCCGGCGAAATCGGTGACCGCGAACATGCGGCGGTCGCCCTCGATCACGGTGGAAAGCGTCTGCTCGAAGACCGGGCGCGACTTGTGCTGTTCGGCGATCTGCTCGCGCGCCTGGCCGCCGAGGAATTCCTTCGCGTCGCGCACGGCCGCGGCCGTGCTTTCCGCCTCCACCGCCTCGGCATAGGCGCGGTTGACCCATTGCAATCGCCCGTCCGCGCCGCGCAGCCACGCCGGCATCTTCAACGCGTCGAGCAGGCCGACCATGGTGTCGTAGTCGGCGCTGAGCCGCTGGTTCTCGATCTTCAGCCTGGCCTGGTTGCGCAGCGTCTCCGACAGTGAGACGAAGCGCACCAGCACATGCGCCGCGCTCTTGCGGCCATGCACCTCCAGCGGCACGCCGGCCTGCGTTTCGATGACGAGATCGAAGGCCCTAGCCTGTTCGCGCAGCGCCGCAACCGCGTGCTCCAGCGCCGCCGCCGAGCGCGGCATCAGCCAGCGGCCGAAGGCCAGGAAAGCGGACCTGTCGTCGGGCGCGCCGCTTTCCAGCGGCAGGCTGCCGATGAGCTCGGGCTTCTTGTTGTCCGTGGTCCACACCACCAGGCGCTGGTCGCGCAGGTTGAGCAGCGCCTCGGAGCGCTGCAGCGCCGCGTTGACGTCCGCGATGCGGGCCCTGAGCTGTAGATTCTGCGAGGCGGTGCGTGCGCGCTCGCGGATCAGGAAGATGGCCGAAACCAGCGCCGCGCCCATGACGCCGACGAACATTGCGAGCTGCATGACCTCGACGGTGCTGACCGGCGCCGCGGCCTTTCCCGGGATGCCTGTCTCGGCATGGGCGGCAAAGGCGAGCAGCGGGCCTGCAAGCGCCGAGGTGGCAAGCAGCGACGCCAGCCGCAAGCCGGCACGAAAACCGCCGCCGCTCACGGCGGGGCCAGCCTCGTTCGAATCCTCATGGCCGCCGGAAACGGCCTTTCCCGCGCGTGGCGGGTAATCCCCCGGCATGTCTTGGTCCTCTTCGCCGCTTGAATGCAAGACCGCCCTGAATGCGTCCCGGCCCAACATGTCCCCGAGCCGCGAATCACAACAATAACGCTTGCCGGAATCGGCGTGAAGAATCATGGCGCAAAAAATAAAGCCGGATGGAAAGTCAACCACCCGGCTTCAATATATGGTAGATAATTTCGCTTTGGTTAATAGCGGTAGTGTTCGGGCTTGTACGGGCCCTGCGGCGTCACGCCGATATAGGCGGCCTGTTCGCCGGACAGCTCGGTGAGCTTGGCGCCGAGCTTGTCGAGATGCAGCCGCGCGACCTTCTCGTCGAGATGCTTGGGCAGCACATAGACCTGGTTCTCGTACTGGCCGTGCTTGCTGAAAAGCTCGATTTGCGCCAGCACCTGGTTGGTGAACGAGGCCGACATGACGAAGCTCGGATGACCAGTGGCGTTGCCGAGGTTGAGCAGGCGTCCCTCGGACAGAAGGATCATCCGCTTGCCGTCCGGGAAGGTGATCAGGTCGACCTGCGGCTTGACGTTGGTCCATTTCAGGTTGCGCAGCGACGCCACCTGGATCTCGTTGTCGAAGTGGCCGATATTGCCGACGATCACCATGTCCTTCATCGACCGCATATGGTCGAGCGTGACGACGTCCTTGTTGCCGGTGGTGGTGATGACGATGTCGGCGTTGGGGGCCGCGTCTTCCAGCGTCACCACCTCATAGCCGTCCATCGCCGCCTGCAGCGCGCAGATCGGGTCGACCTCGGTGACTTTGACGCGGGCGCCGGCGCCGCGCAGCGAAGCCGACGAGCCCTTGCCGACGTCGCCATAGCCGCAGACCACCGCGACCTTGCCGGCCATCATCGTGTCGGTGCCGCGGCGGATGCCGTCGACCAGCGATTCCTTGCAGCCGTATTTGTTGTCGAATTTCGACTTGGTGACGGAATCGTTGACGTTGATCGCCGGGAAGGGCAGCAGGCCCTTCTTCTGAAGCTGGTAGAGGCGGTTGACACCAGTGGTGGTCTCCTCGGTGACACCGCGGATCGCCTCCCGCTGCTTGGTGAAGAAACCGGGCGAGGCCTTCAGGCGCTTCTTGATCTGCGCGACGAAGTATTCCTCCTCCTCGCTCTGCGGATTGGACAGCACATCCTCGCCGGCCTCGGCGCGCGCGCCGACCAGAATATACATGGTGGCGTCGCCGCCATCGTCGAGGATCATGTTGGAGAGGCCGCCATCGGCCCACTGGAAGATCCTGTCGGTGTAATCCCAGTAGTCCTCGAGCGACTCGCCCTTGACCGCGAACACCGGGATGCCGGCCTCGGCGATCGCCGCGGCCGCATGGTCCTGGGTCGAGAAGATGTTGCAGGAGGCCCAGCGGATGTCGGCGCCCAGCGCCTTCAGCGTCTCGATCAGCACCGCCGTCTGGATGGTCATGTGCAGCGAGCCGGTGATGCGCGCGCCCTTCAGCGGCTTCTTGGCGCCGAACTCCTCGCGGCAGGCCATCAGGCCTGGCATTTCGGTTTCGGCGATCTCGATCTCCTTGCGGCCCCAGCCGGCAAGCGAGATGTCGGCGACCACATAGTCCTTGCTACCCGTCATGGCAGTGCTCCGGTGTGATTTTTTCTCAAAGACGCGCCGGCGCCGGGAGGCGCGTGGAAGGGCGCGGTTGCCGGCTTGACTAGCAGATCGGCCGTCGCCCGACAATGGGATATAAAGAAATCTTTATGCGCGCATGTCTCTGCGGGGCGGTGCATGTCGCCCAAAAGTGCACAGCGGTTTTGGGATCACGACATGCACAAGCAGAAATCATGTCGCCCAAAAGTGTGCGGCGGTTTTGCGATCACGACATGCACCAAAGCAAAAATTTCAGATTTCCTCGCCGAAACGCGAGGCGACCAGCTGCTCCAGCGCATCCATGGCCGGCACGGCTTCCGGGCCGCTGGCGATGACGCGGATCGAATAACCCGGGCTTGCCGCCAGCATCATCAGGCCCATGATCGAGGTGCCGCCGACCTTCACGCCGTCCTTCTCGACATGGATGGTGGCATCAAAGCCGCTGGCGACCTGGACGAACTTGGCCGAAGCGCGCGCGTGCAGGCCGCGCTGATTGATGATCGGGAACTCCCGCACCACCTCATCCGTACGCGGCGCCGGTGCGTTCATTTGCTGCTCAGGAGCTGGCTGGCGACGTTGATGTATTTGCGGCCCGCCGCCTGCGCCTCGTCGAGCGCGGCGGCCATGTTGTCGCCCTTGCGGATCGAGGAGAGCTTGATCAGCATCGGCAGGTTCATGCCGGCGATCACCTCGGTGCGGCCCGATTCCATCACCGAGATGGCGAGGTTGGAGGGCGTGCCGCCGAACATGTCGGTGAGCACGATGACGCCGGCGCCGGTGTCGACGCGCGCCACGGCGTCGACGATGTCGGCCCGGCGCTGCTCCATGTCGTCATCGGCGCCGATCGCCACGGTTTCGAAATTGTCCTGCGGCCCGACGACATGCTCTACGGCATGCCGGAACTCGGTAGCGAGTTGACCGTGCGTCACGAGCACGAGTCCGATCATTCTCTGGTGGCTCCCGTCATCGCCTCTTCACAGGCGTATCTTATGTTCGCCAGCCATTCCAGGCGGCGGGAGCGCTATCTTGTCGACGCACGGCCGGTTGACAAGCCCAAAATTGCGGCAGCTCGGGCCATTTTGACGCATCGCAGCAAAAAACCCGGGGCGGATCATGAAAAAGGCTGGATCGACAGCCGCGCCATCAGCAGGGGCAGCGCGGCGGTGACGTTTTGCCGGGCGACGTCGACGCGGGGCAGCCGGCATCCGTCGATCGTTTCCGTGGCTTCGTCCTGCAGGCGCGGCATGTCGGCCGCCTCGACCAGCCGCACCATGAGGTCGATCACGGCGGCCGGTTCGAAAGCCAGCGGCCGCGGGCCGATGCCGTGCACCTCGGCGAGACCGGCGATGCTCGCCGGCGCGCGGCACACCAGCCGGCCGCCATGGGCCACCGCAAACAACTGGTCGTCGCCCACCAGCCGGGCAAAAAGCCCCCGCGCGCGGCAATGATCGATTAGCGCCAGCGCCAGCGTCGTCTTGCCGGCGCCCGACGGCCCGGTGATCAGCACGCCGCGCTCGCCGACCAGTATGGCCGTCCCATGGATGTTGCGGGGCTTTGCGGCGGCGTCTGGCATGTTCGGCTCGGCGGTCAGCCTTCCGCCGGCAGCGTCACCACGAAACGCGCGCCCTTGATCTCGCCGGGCTTGGTGCCGGGGATGTTTTCGGCCGTCAGCGTGCCACCATGCGCCTCGACGATCTGGCGGCTGATCGACAGCCCGAGGCCGGAATTCTGGCCGAATGCCTCGCCGGCCGGCCGGTCGGTGTAGAAGCGCTCGAAGATGCGGTCGATCTTTTCGGCCCGGATGCCCGGGCCGTTGTCGTCGACGGTGATGATGTTGAACTTGCCCGCGCGCGCCAACGAGATCGCTATGTGGCCATGCTCGTCGGGCACGAAGGAGCGCGCGTTCTCGATCAGGTTGGTGATGACCTGGCCGATCCTGAGGTCGTGGCCAACAACGAAATAGCCTTTGGCGCCGGCCGGCAGCTTGGCGACCTTGAGCTCGATCTCGACGGCCTTCTTGTTGCGCGTCGCCTCGCGCGAGACCGCGATGAGATCGGTGGTGAATTTCTTCAGGTCGACGGTCGCGGCATCCTCGCGCGCCAGCTCGGCATCGAGCCGCGAAGCGTCCGAGATGTCGGTGATCAGCCGGTCGAGCCGCCTCACATCGTGCTGGATGATTTCCATCAGCCGGCCACGCGAGTTCTCGTTCTTCGCCAGGGGCAGCGTCTCAACCGCGCTGCGCAGCGAAGTCAGCGGGTTCTTCAATTCATGCGAGACATCCGCCGCAAAACTTTCGATCGCCTCGATTCTCGCGTACAGCGCATTCGTCATGTCGCGCACGGCAATGGACAAATTGCCGATCTCGTCCTGGCGATCGGAAAAATCGGGGATTTCCTCGCGGTTCTTGACGCCGCGCCGCACCCTGACGGCGGCCGCGGAAAGCCGGCGCAGCGGATTGGCGATGGTGGAGGCGAGCAGCATCGACAGGATCGCGGTGACGAGCGCCGCCACCCCGAACACGCGCAGGATCGCCTTGCGCTCGGCCGCGACGATCTTGTCGATGTCGCCGCCTTCGGTGGACAGCATCAGCACGCCGAGCACGGCGCGGAAGCGCTGGATCGGCACCGCGACGGAGACGATCTGCTCGCCCTGCTCGCTCACCCGCACGATGGTCGAAGGGCTGCCGGTCAGCGCCTTGACCACTTCGGGGAAGGCCGCGCCATTGCCGCCGGGCTGCTCGTGGTAGACCGGCAGGTCCTTGTTGCGGAAGAAGTCGAAGATGAATTTCTCGACTTGCTCCACGACGCCGGGCTGTTCGTCGTCGACGGGCGGCAGGTCGTAGCGCAGGATCTGGCCGCGCGAATAAAGATGCCGCGAATCGAGCAGCAGGTTGGCGTCGCGGTCATAGATGCGGGCGCGGGTGCGCGTCGGCGAGATCAAGCGTCGCAGCACCGGCGCCACGCGCTCGGGATTGATCGGGAAATCGAGGTTGTCGAGCTGGTCCGACCCCGGCCCCAGGCTTTCGCCCGCCTGCAGCTCAAGCAACTTTTCCGGGTCGATGCTGATCGAATCGGTCTCGACGGTCGCCGAGGCCGCGATCGCGCCGGCGATGATCTCGCCCTGCGTCATCAGGCTTTCGACCCGCGCGTCGATCAGCCCGTCGCGGAAGGTGTTCAGGTAAAGGATGCCGGTGACCAGCACGGCGAGGCCGGCCAGGTTGAGGAACAGGATGCGCCGGGTCAGGCTGGAGAAAATGTGATGGCCGAGAAACCGGCGCATCGGCACCGTGAATTTCGACACGAAGGCGGGCACGATCCGCGACGGGCGCCTTGCCGCGCCCATCCGTCTGCCTCGCTCTACTTCCACTGCCATCGACTAGCAGGCCCTGCTTAGTTAGTGGGTAGTGAGTGGGCAGTAGGCAGTAGGAGCAATGATTGGCTGACTGCGGCTATGCACGAATGGCCGCTCGCATCATTCAAAACTGACTACGGACTATTCCCTACTGCCTACTGCCTATTCTCATGCTTCGCGGAACCGGTATCCGACTCCGTAAAGGGTTTCGATCATCTCGAAGTCGTCGTCGACGGCCTTGAACTTCTTGCGCAGCCGCTTGATGTGGCTGTCGATGGTGCGGTCGTCGACATAGACCTGCTCATCATAGGCCGAATCCATTAGCGCATCACGGCTTTTTACCACGCCGGGACGCTGCGCCAGCGAATGCAGGATGAGGAACTCGGTCACCGTCAGCGTCACCGGCTCGCCCTTCCAGGTGCAGGTGTGCCGCTCCTGGTCCATCACCAGTTGGCCGCGTTCGAGCGAGCGGGCCTGCTGGCTCGGCGCCTTGGCCGCCGCCTCGCGGGCGCTGGTCCGACGCAGCACGGCGCGCACGCGCTCGACAAGGAGGCGCTGCGAGAAGGGTTTGCGGATGAAGTCGTCGGCGCCCATCTTGAGGCCGAACAATTCGTCGATCTCGTCATCCTTCGACGTCAGGAAGATGACCGGCAGGTCCGACTTCTGGCGCATGCGGCGCAACAGCTCCATGCCGTCCATGCGCGGCATCTTGATGTCGAGGATGGCGAGGTTCGGCGGCCGCGCCGCCAGGCCTTCCAGCGCCGACGCGCCGTCCGTGTAGGTTTCGACCCGATAGCCCTCGGACTCGAGCGCGATCGACACCGAGGTCAGAATGTTGCGGTCGTCGTCGACAAGCGCGATTGTTGCCATTTCAAGCGGCTCCCTCATGAGCTGTCCCTTCTGTCGTCGAGAAGGGGCTTTTGCAGGACAAATTGGGTACAAAATGTGGCACGGGCCTTGTCCGAAGTCACGAGCGGCCTGCCGTCACACGACATCGCACCCTAATTGGGATTGGACGCACCAAGCCTGCCAATCCTTTGGGCAACCTCTGCGATTTTTTGCACATATAAACGATTTAAACAACTTTCAAATTTTTTAAATCGATTAATGATTTGATATCATTCGGCTTTTCTGGTTTTGAACCTGACGGCCCCAGCGCGGGCTCCGGGAAGCCACCCGTCAGATGCGGCCAAATCCAGAGAGGAAATTTGATGTCGGAAGCCGGCAAACGCAACCCCGACTGCGCCATCGACGCGATCGGCCTGAAGACAACGGGTATGGTGCGCTATAATTTTGGCGCGGCGGAACTCTACGAGGAAGCGATCCGGCGCGGCGAGGCGAGGTTGACCGCGCAGGGCGCGCTGGTCGCCGAGACCGGCCAGCACACCGGGCGTTCGCCGAAGGACAAATTCGTCGTGCGCGACGAGGCGACCGGCGGCCAAGTCTGGTGGGACAACAACAAGCCGATCTCGCCAGCACAGTTCGAAGCGCTGCTCGCGGATTTCAAGGCTCACGCAACCGGCAAGGACCTCTACGTGCAGGACCTCGTCGGCGGCGCCGACGCCGATCTCAAGCTGCCGACCCGGGTCGTCACCGAATTCGCCTGGCATTCGCTGTTCATCCGCAATCTTCTGATCCGCCCTGAAGCCGCGGAGCTCGAGCGTTTCGTGCCGCGGATGACGATCGTCGACCTGCCCTCCTTCCGCGCCGATCCGGCACGTCACGGCACCCGCACCGAGACGGTGATCGCGGTCGACCTCACCCGCAAGATCGTGCTGATCGGCGGCACCTCCTATGCCGGCGAGATGAAGAAGTCGGTGTTCACGATGCTGAACTACCTGCTGCCGGCAAAGGGCGTCATGCCGATGCACTGCTCCGCCAATGAAGGTCCGGACGGCGACGCGGCCGTCTTCTTCGGCCTGTCCGGCACCGGCAAGACGACCCTTTCCGCGGATCCGTCGCGCACGCTGATCGGCGACGACGAGCATGGCTGGGGTCCGCAGGGCATCTTCAATTTCGAGGGCGGCTGCTACGCCAAGACGATCAGGCTGTCGGCAGAGGCCGAGCCGGAGATCTTCGCCACCACGCAGCGCTTCGGCACGGTGCTGGAGAACGTGGTGCTCGACGCCGGCCGCGTTCCGGATTTCAACGATGGCAGCCTGACCGAGAACACGCGCTGCGCCTATCCGCTGGACTTTATCCCCAATGCCTCGAAGACCGGCCGCGCCGGTCATCCGAAGAACATCATCATGCTTACCGCCGACGCCTTCGGCGTCATGCCGCCGATCGCCAGGCTGACGCCGGCGCAGGCGATGTATCACTTTCTGTCGGGCTATACCGCCAAGGTCGCCGGCACGGAAAAGGGCGTCACCGAGCCGGAAGCGACGTTCTCGACCTGCTTCGGCGCCCCGTTCATGCCGCGCCACCCGTCCGAATACGGCAATCTGCTGCGCGAGCTGATCGCCAGCCACGGCGTCGACTGCTGGCTGGTCAACACCGGCTGGACCGGCGGCGCCTATGGCACCGGCCGCCGCATGCCGATCAAGGTGACGCGCGCCTTGCTGGGCGCCGCGCTCGACGGTTCGCTGAACTCGGCCGAGTTCCGCACCGACGCCAATTTCGGCTTCGAGGTGCCGGTGGCAGTCCCGGGTGTCGACGGCGCCATTCTCGACCCGCGCTCGACCTGGGCGGACAAGGCCGGTTACGACCGCCAGGCCGCAAAACTGGTCAACATGTTCGCGACCAATTTCGAGAAGTTCGAACGCCATGTCGACGCCACTATCCTCGGCGCCGCGCCGCGCTTGCAGGAAGCGGCTGAATAGCGGCCGCTTCTCATATCTTTCCTCCAGGGCCCGGCTCGCGCCGGGCCTTTTCTTTTTGCCGTCATCGCGTCATGAGTGCGTGCATGGCAAGCGACGACGACATCATCATCTCGGGCGAAGCGGTCATTCGTGCGGGCGACCTGCATGAGGACTTCATCCGCTCGTCCGGTCCGGGCGGCCAGAACGTCAACAAGGTGGCCACCGCCGTGCAGCTGCGCTTCGACGCGGCGAACGCTTCCGGCCTGTCCGAGCGGGTGCGCGAGCGCGCCATCAAGCTTGCCGGCCAGCGCGCCACCAAGGACGGCGTCATCGTCATCGAGGCCGGCCGTTTCCGCACCCAGGAGCAGAACCGGGCCGATGCGCGGGCGCGGCTGATGGCGTTGATCGCCAAGGCGGCCGAGCCGCCACCGCCGCCGCGCAAGAAGACCAGGCCGTCCAAAGGTGCCGTGGAGCGCCGCCTCAAGAGCAAGGCGGGCCGATCGACGGTGAAAAAGCTGCGCGGCCGTGTCGAGAACGATTAAGCACGGTTGTATCAGCTGCTTCCAATTCTGGGTTGCAGATGGCAAGCTCCGATTGCTGCAACAGCGAGGAGGCCAGCCATGGGTATTTTCGATTTCGTCAAAGGCGTCGGCAAGAAGCTCGGCATCGGCGGCGACGACGAGGCATCGCCAAACGCGGATACGTTGAAGAAGGAGCTCGATTCCCACAAGCTGGGCACGGACGGCGTCGAGGTTGCCGTCCAGGGCGACACCGCGGTTTTGAAGGGCACGGTCAAGGATCAGTCGGCCTTCGAAAAGGCGGTGATCGCCGTCGGCAACACGCTCGGCGTCTCCAAGGTGCAGGCGGACGAGCTGAAGGTCGCGCCCGAGGCCGGCAAGGCGGCGCCGGCCAAGGAACCGACGCTCTATACCGTCCAGAAGGGCGATAATCTCTGGAAGATCGCCGAGAAATATTACGGCAAGGGGAAGGGCGCCAAGAACAACGTCATCTTCGAGGCCAACAAGCCGATGCTGACGCATCCCGACAAGATCTATCCCGGCCAGGTGCTGCGCATACCGGATATCGACCAGGCCTGAGGGCATATCGCCGAGATTGAACGAACGGCGGCTTTCGGGTCGCCGTTTTCTTTTGCCGGTGGCATGCTGGAGCCGGATGATTTCAGGTCTGTTCGACCTGAAATCATCCGGCTCTAAATCAAAAAGATAGAGCATGATGTCGTCCGAAAGCCGCTTCACGCTTTTCGGCGTCGTGCTCCAGGGCGGATAAACCGGATCGACCCATGCTCGTTCTTCCCAAAGGCGTCCGCCATATGCCGGGCTACATCGCCCGGCCGGCCCAGGAAGCGCTGGTCGAGGAGATCAGGCGCGTCGTGCAGGCAGCCCCCCTCTACGTGCCGGCCATGCCGCGCACCGGCAAGGAGATGAGCGTGCGCATGACGAATTGCGGCGCGCTCGGCTGGGTCACCGACAAGGAGCGCGGCTATCGCTACCAGCCCACGCATCCGGTGACGGGCGAGCCCTGGCCGCCGATCCCGGAAGCCTTGCTGCAACTGTGGCGCGAGGTCTCGGCCTATTCGCATCCGCCCGAGGCATGCCTGGTCAACTTCTATTCGGCGGACGCAAGAATGGGCCTGCATCAGGATCGCGACGAGCAGGATTTCGCCGCGCCCGTGGTGTCGGTCTCGTTGGGCGACGACTGCCTGTTCCGGGTCGGTCAGCACAGGCGCGAAAATGGCACGAAGTCGTTCAAGCTGAAGAGCGGCGACGTCGTCGTGCTGGGCGGCGAGGGACGCCTCGCCTTCCATGGCGTCGACCGCATCTATCCCGCGACGTCGGCCCTCTTGAAGAATGGCGGCCGCATCAATCTGACGCTTCGGCGGGTGACGGTGCCGGGCTGACGCGAGTATCGCGAAGCAGCACCCGCACGGTCTCGTCCTCGGCGATTGGCCGGTAGTCTTGCATCAGACGGACATAGTCCTGGTGGCGCGACAGCTCTTCGGCCAAGGCTTGGTTGTTTTTCTGAATGATGAGTATCGTCGGTCGTTTCGTCTCGAGCTCGGCAAGCTTGCCGTCGATGTAGCGGTCGGCCATCTCACGATAGTGAGAGGCCGCCTCTTTGTTGCCGTCCCGGGTTGCGATCGCCGAAAGGTAAAGCGCCGTATCACTCAGCCAGTCGCTGCAATAGCGTGAGATCCATGTTCCGCCGAGCATGCGGGTAAGCGGATGGCCCGCCGCGATGTCTGAGCCGACGAGTGCGACGGTCGGTTGATGAACCGCGGCCTTGACCTTGGCGACGAATTCAGCGCCCGGCTTTTGTGTTTTCATGAACGGAATGGCCGCGGCGACGACGATGGCGGCCAACAACAGCTTTTGCCCCGGTTCCATCGTCCTGCCCGCCGACGAACGTGGCGCCGGATCGATTTGCGCGGTTCTCATCAGGAGCGCCGCCAGCAGCAGGCTAAACGCCGGGAATGCGTGATAGGGCCAACCCTTGGCCTGGTAGATCAACGGCGCCGTTGCCGCCAGCGAAGCGAGCGTGAGCACGCTGACCAATGGCGACGGGGTTAAGCCCGGCCGAAGAAAATGCAGCATCAGGAGCGCGATAAGATAGACCGGGGCATAGTCGATCAGCAGCGCCTGCATGTTCCCCATCCGCATGTAGGTGTCGGCCAGTATCGGATAGATGACGCTGAGGAATTCCGGATAGCAAAGCATCACGGCCACGGCATAGGCGACGCAGATCAGGCCGATCACCCAATATTCGACCGCCAGCAATGGCAAAATCGACCGGCGCCGCCAGGCCACGTACAGCGCCGGGACGAACACCACCAGCGCGTAGTAAGGCTTCACCAACAACAGGACGCTGCCGCCAAGCCCGGCAAGCACCGCCACCAGCAGGCTTGGTCGTGTCTCGTTCGCCGGCGCCGCGCGCCAGGCCATCAGCACCAGCAAAGGCAGGAACAACGCAACGCCCAGATGCTCCCGCTCGCTGAAGGCATTGCCGGGAAAGATGACCAGCAGCGCCAGGAACAGCGGCAGCATGGACAACAGCGCGCTGTTCTCCGCAAAGCCGGCCCGTCTGGCGATCAGCGCGGCAAAGCCGAGACCAATCAGGCAGACCGCATAGGCGTAGACATGGATCACCACTTCCGGCGACAGGCCGAGAGCCTGCGCCAGGGCCACGGCCGGCATGAACAACCAGGGCGTGAACGGCGGATTGACCTCGAACAGATCAACATAGAGCCGGGAGCCGGAAAGCACCCGTTCGGCCATGGTGATTGCCCAGCTGGTGTCGGGTATGACGCCCCATCGCATTTGCCAGGGCACCGCCGCCGCCAAGACGAGCAGGCAGAGGACCAAGGTCCGTGTCACCACGCCGGCGCTGGACACGCCGGCCGGCGAGCGGTCCAGGATCGGGGTCATGGCCGACCTCTCGGCAAGCGAAGCGCGGGTTTCCATGTTCATCGGACCACCGCCGTGAAGACGAATTTGCGCAGGATAATGAAGTTCAGGACCGGAACCAGCGTGCAGGCCATTGCCACCGGCACCAATGCCGGCAGCCCGACGACGTCGGCGAGCACTACGGTCAGCCCGACCGTGAGCAGGAAGCCGATCGCCGTGGCGCAGGCAAAGCGGATGATCTCGAAGCCCACCGCGCCGTCAGACATGAACGTCACGAAGCGGTGCCCGCAGTAGGAGAACACCGCGCCGGTGCCGTAGCCAGCGATCGAGGCGACCGTCGCCGGCATGCCGAAGCCATCCCGGTCCGATACCGCCAGCGTCACTCCCGCATAGATCAGGGTCGATACGCCGCCGATCGCGGCAAACCGCAGGATTCGCGCCGACTCCGAACGACCCATGGCCCATGATCGTAATCGCTGGCCGGGCGAGGGAGCTCCTGCAGCCACGATCTTCTGCTGATTGAGCGCCTGCAGCAAAGTCAGCCGAGCCGCCGTTCGCGCGTCGCCGGCACACGGTCCTTCGGCGCTTCGGCGTTTCTCATCGCGGCGATCGCTTCCTCAAAACCGGTTAATCGATCGACCACATAGAGCGGTCTCCGCTTCACCTCGGCATGGATACCGCCGACATAGAGGCCGATGATGCCGGTCATGAAGAGATTGATGCCGGACAGGAAGGAGATGATCACCACCGTCGATGTCCAACCATGGACGACGTCGTTGGTGAAGAGCCAGGAAGCCAGGGCGTAAAGGCCGAGCACGGCCGCAAAGCCGGAAATGGCGAGGCCCGACCACAGCGCCAGCCGCAAGGGCTTGTCGGAAAAGCTGATGACGCCATGGACCGCCAGCCGCACCATTTTCCAGAACGGATATTTGGTTTCGCCGGCCGCGCGCTCGGGCCGTTCGAACGACACCGCCGTTTGCTTGAAACCCATCCAGCCGAACATGCCGCGCACGAAGCGGTCGCGCTCGGGCATCTGCTTGAAGGTTTCCAGGGCCTTTCGTCCCACGAGCCGGAAATCGCCGACGTCGCGGGGGATGGTCACAGAGGTCATCTGCTCGAGAGCGCGGTAGAAGAGGCTGGCGCTCGCACGCTTGAAGAGCGTTTCCCCCTCGCGTTTGGTGCGGCGGGCATAGACGATCTCATAGCCTTCCTTCCATTTGGCGACGAGGTCGAGCACCACTTCGGGCGGATCCTGCAAGTCCGCGTCCATGACGATCACGGCATCGCCGGCAGCGGCGTCCATGCCGGCGGTGATCGCGATCTGGTGGCCGAAATTGCGCGACAGTTCGATCAGCCGGAAACGTGGGTCCGAGGCCGACATGCCGCGCAGGAAGATGACGCTTGTATCCCGGCTGCCATCGTCGACGAAGATCGCCTCGGCGCTGGCGTCGAGCTTGTCGAGCAAGGCCGTGATCCGCCGCACGAGCAGCGGCAGCACCGCCTCCTCGTTGAAGATCGGAATGACCAGTGAATAGACCGGGGCCTTGCGGCCGGCGGCATTGCCCGCATTGATCACCGGTTGCCTCCCGACACCCGCTGGAGTTTGGCTGGCAACGCTAGTCGGGATTGCCTAAGGCGCCGTTAAGGGGTCACAATTTCCTTAACGCCACTTCCTCGATCAGGTGGTTGGTGCCCTTGCGCAGGATGAGATCGGCCCGCGCCCTGGTCGGCAGGATGTTCTCGCGCAGGTTCTTCAGGTTGATGTTGGCCCAGAGCCCTTCGGCGATGGCCCGCGCGGCATCCTCGGAGAGCTGCGAATAGCGGTGGAAGAAGGAGTCCGGATTGCGGAAGGCGGTTTCACGCAGGCGCATGAAGCGCTGGATGTACCATTGATGGATCAGCTTCTCGTCAGCATCGATATAGATGGCGAAGTCGAAGAAGTCGGACAGGAACGGCACGATCTTGCCGTCCTTCGGCAGTTTGCCCGGCTGCAGGACGTTGATGCCTTCGAAGATCAGTATGTCCGGACGGTCGATGGTGACGAACTCGCCGGGGATCACGTCGTAGGTCAGGTGCGAATAGACCGGCGCGATGACGCTGTTTTGCGCCGACTTGATGCCGGACAGGAACCTGAGCAGCGCGCCGACGTCGTAGCTCTCGGGGAATCCCTTGCGCTCCATGAGGTTCTCGCGGCGCAGGATCTCGTTGGGCAACAGGAAGCCGTCGGTGGTGATGAGGTCCACCTTCGGGCTCGACGGCCAGCGCGCCAGAAGCTGCTTCAGCACGCGCGCCGTGGTCGACTTGCCGACCGCGACCGAGCCGGCGATGCCGATGATGAAGGGGGTCTTGACGACATCCTGCGCCTTGAAGAAGGCCTGGCGCTGCCTGAACAAAAGCTGGCTCGCCTCGACATGCGCCGAAAGCAGGCGCGACAACGAAAGGTAGATGCGCTTGACCTCTTCCAGGTCGACCGGATCGTTCAGCGAGCGCAGCCGGTCGATCTCTTCTCCGGTCAGCGTCAGCGGCGTGTCGGCGCGGAACTGCGACCATTGCTCGGCGGAGAAGAATCGATAGGGGGAATACTTCTCGGTCGGAGCAAGCTGGTCCATCGGGTTTCCTACCCTCCTCGCCGTCAGCCCCGGGCCATCAACCGCGGGGACGAGACGCCTTTTCGGCGATGCCCGAGCGTCCGGTTCGGCTCTCGAGCTCCTTCAGCACGTCGTCAAGCGGAATGCCCGCTATGCCAAGGACGACCAGCCAATGATATATAAGATCGGCACTTTCCGAAACGAGGGCCTGCCTGTCGCCGCGGATGGCGGCGATCACGGTCTCGACCGCTTCCTCGCCGAGCTTCTGCGCCGCCTTGTCCATGCCCTTGGCGAACAGCTTCGCCGTCCATGAGTCAGCGTCGCCGGAATGGGCGCGCTGATGGATGATCGTTTCCAGCTCGGCGAGCGAAAATTGAGCCATAGCAGTGGTTTAAGTCCGATGTGCCGACGAGTCCAGCCGCATCGGCAGGCCGGCTCTGGCCATGTGCGCCTTGGCCTCGGCGATCGTGAAGGTGCCGAAGTGGAAGATCGAGGCGGCAAGCACCGCGCCCGCATGGCCGTCGCGGATGCCTTCGACCAGGTGATCGAGCGTTCCGACGCCGCCGGAAGCGATCACCGGCGCGCGCACCGCGTCGGCAATCGCGCGGGTGAGCGCAATGTCGTAGCCGGCCTTGGTGCCGTCGCGGTCCATCGAGGTCAAAAGGATCTCACCGGCGCCGCGATCGACCATCGTCTTGGCGAATTCGACCGCGTCTATGCCGGTCTTCTCGCGTCCGCCATGAGTGAAAATCTCCCAGCGATCGGCTTCGCCGGCCGCCGACACCTTCTTGGCGTCGATCGCCACGACGATGCACTGGTTGCCGAACTTGTCGGCGGCTTCCGCGACGAAATCCGGGTTCTTCACCGCCGCGGTGTTGATCGATACCTTGTCGGCGCCGGCCAGAAGCAGCTTGCGGATGTCGGCCACCTGGCGCACGCCGCCGCCGACGGTAAGCGGCATGAAGCACTGCTCGGCCGTCCTGGCGACCACGTCGAAGATCGTCTCGCGATTGTCGGACGATGCGGTGATGTCGAGGAAGCAGAGCTCGTCGGCACCAGCCGCATCATAAGCCTTGGCGGCTTCGACCGGGTCGCCGGCATCGATCAAGTCGACGAAATTGACGCCCTTGACCACGCGGCCGTTCTTGACGTCGAGGCAGGGGATGACGCGGGCCTTGAGCATCACTTGCCTTCCAGGGTCGAGAGCAGGTCGACCACCAGCTCGCCGACCAGCGGCGGCACGTCGCCCTTGGGATCGAAGGCCGGATCATAGGCGGAAATGGTCAGCCCGGCGATGGCGAGCGGACCGGCGAGACCGCACATCGCGGTGCGCACCTGTTCGGGCGCCGGACCGCCGGGCGTGGTGTAGCGGTTGGCCTGCAGCTTTTCGGGATCGTGCACGTCGAGGTCGACATGCATGTGCACCTGGTTTGCGCCGTCGGCCTTCAGCCTTTGCGCAGCAGCCTTCCAGTCCGGGCACTCGGTCCGGATGACGGGCAGCGCTTTCAGCAGCTCCTTCTCGGCCTCGTCGAGGTCGCGCGCATTGACCAAAACACAACGCGACGGATCGACCGGCTTGAAGCCGGGAATCTGGTTGGCCATCGTCCGCCAGCACAGGCCGAGTGCGACAGCCAGCGCCATGCCGTCGAGGAAACCGGTGGTGGAGGTCTCAGGCGTGTTGAGGTCGCCATGCTGGTCGGCCCAGATGATGGCGTCAGCGCCGGCACCGGCCACGGCGCCAGCGGCGGTCAGGCAGTTGCCCGCCAGCACGATCGGAAACCGCTTCTTGTCCATCGCGATGCGGACCTGGCCCGAAACGGCATTGCAGACGGCGAATCCGGTGCTGATCTCGCGCTCTTCTTCGTCCTCGACCACCTTGCCGATGTCATGCACCTCGACGTCGTGGCCGGCGAGCTTCAGCGCCTCGGCCAGCCCACCCGAGATCAGCGCGTCCGGGCCCTGGCCGCAGCCGCCGTGGAAATGGCCGCTGTCATAGGATGCCAGGATGATGGAAATGTTCACGCTCTTGCCTCCGCCCGCTCGCCGCGCAGGATCGCCAGCGCCTCGGCCGGGTCGATACGTCCGTCATATAGGGCGCGGCCGGAGATCGCGCCTTCGAGTTTGTGCGCGTCCGGCATGGTCATGCGCACGATGTCGGCGATCGAGGCGAGGCCGCCGGACGCGATCACCGGAATGGACACCGCCTCGGCGAGGTCGATGGTCGAATCCCAGTTGATGCCGGTCAGCACACCGTCCCGATCGATGTCGGTGTAGATGATGGCGGCCACACCTGCCCCCTCGAACTTCTTCGCCAGCTCGATGACGCCGAGCTCGGAGGCCTCGGCCCAGCCCTCGACGGCGACCTTGCCGCCCTTGGCGTCGATGCCGACCGCTATTTTTCCGGGAAAAACCTTGCAGGCTTGCTTGACCAGTTCGGGTTCGCGCACCGCCACCGTGCCGAGGATAACGCGCGTCAGGCCGCGGTCCAGCCAGTCTTCGATCTGCGGCAAGGTGCGGATGCCGCCGCCGAGTTGCACCGGATTCTTCGTCGCCTTCAGGATGGCGTCGACCGCCGCTGAGTTGACGCTCTGGCCCTTGAAGGCGCCGTTGAGGTCGACGACATGCAGCCACTCGAACCCCTGGTCCTCGAAGGCCTTGGCCTGCGCGGCGGGATCGTCATTGTAGATGGTGGCGGTGGCCATGTCGCCGTGCTTCAGGCGCACGCACTTGCCGTCCTTGAGGTCGATCGCCGGAAACAGGATCATGGGTCAGGCGCCCTCGACGATGACGAAATGGCCGGTCGAGGCGGCGAGCCGGAACTTCGAGGCATGCTGGTATTCAGGCGAGTGATAGCATTCGATCGCCTTGTCGTAGGTGTCGAACTCGACCAGCACGTGACGGTTGCCGGTCGCTCCTTCCGGGCTCTCGTAGCGGCCGGCCCGGACCGGGAACTTCGCGCCGTATTTCGCGAAGGCGACGGCATTCGCTTCGATATACTGCTTGTAGACGTCCGGATCGCGGACATCGATCATCGCCATCCAATAGCCCTTCTTGCTCATTTTCAGGGCCTCCACTTCAAGAAATTGGTGATCAAGGCCAGGCCGAGCGCCTGGCTCTTTTCAGGATGAAACTGCGTGCCGGCGATATTGTCGCGCGCAACCGCTGCTGTCACCGCGCCGCCATAGTCCGCTGTCGCCACGATCTCGGCCGGATTCTTCGCTTCCAGATGATAGGAATGGACGAAATAGGCGTGCAATCCCTTCGCGCCGGTCTCGATGCCGGAAAACAGCGGATGCGGGCGGGTAAGCTCGATCGTGTTCCAGCCGATCTGCGGAATTTTCAGCGCCGGATCGGACGGCGTGATCTCCTTGACGTCGCCGGCGACCCAGCCGAGGCCCTTGGTGACGGTCTTTTCGAGGCCGCGTTCCGACATCAGCTGCATGCCGACGCAGATGCCGAGGAAAGGCCGCCCCTTGGCGATTGCCGCTTCCTCCACCGCCTCCCACATGCCCGCCACCGCGTGCAGGCCGGCGGCGCAGTCGGCATAGGCGCCGACACCCGGCAGTACGATGCGGTCGGCGGAACGCACCCGCTCGGCGTCGGCCGTCAACTCGATGGCCGCGGCAAGGCCAGCCTCGTGCGCGGCGCGCTCGAAGGCCTTGGTGGCCGAGCGCAGATTGCCCGAGCCGTAGTCGATGATGGCTACCCGCATGTCAGGGCCTTCCGGGCGTATGGGTCAGTCCCAGCGCCATGCCTGTCTGTGGCGGACGGGCCAGCGACGCATCCGGCACGATGCGCGGCATTGGCGCCTCCTCCTCGACATCGTCGGCGGTTTCCAGCGCATGGCGCGTCTCGGCATCGCCGAGATTGCCGGCCTCGACCACGCCCCATTCCCGCCAGCCGCGCCGGCGAAGTGCCGCGATGCGCAGGCCCCGGCCTTCGAACCCGACATAGAGCGAGACCAGCAGCGACAGCAGCGATCCGGCCGCTTCGAGCCCGAGCCTCTCGCCGAGCACCGACAGGAGCGCCATGACGATGAAGGTCAGGGCCGCCTCGATCCACAGCCGGTGCCAGGCGAGCCAGAGCGGCGCGGCCAGGAAGCCCAGCCAGGTGAAACTGTCGCGCACGAAGATCGCGTCCTCGGCTTTGTTGCCGCCAGCCGGCGGCTGCATCACCACATAGATCGCCATAGGGCTATCCTTTCAGGGATCCCTTGGTGGAAGGCACCGTGTCAGGCTGGCGCGGATCGCGCTCCAGCGCCGCGCGCAGCGCCCGCGCCACCGCCTTGAAGCAGGTTTCGGCGATGTGATGGTTGTTGGCGCCGTAATGGTTGGTCACATGCAGCGTGATGCCGGCATTCTGCGCCAGCGCCTGGAAGAACTCGCGCACCAGTTCGGTGTCGAACGTGCCGATCTTCGGCGACGAGAAGGCGACATTCCAGACCAGGAAAGGCCGGCCGGAGACGTCGATCGCCGCCCTGGTCAGCGTCTCGTCCATGGCGAGGTCGATCGAGGCGTAGCGCATGATGCCACGCCGCTCGCCCAGCGCCTTGCTCAACGCCTGGCCGATCGCGATCCCGGTGTCCTCGACCGTGTGGTGGTCGTCGATATGCAGGTCGCCCTTGGCCTTGATCGTCATGTCGATCAGCGAATGCCGCGACAGCTGGTCGAGCATATGGTCGAAGAAGCCGACACCGGTCGAAATGTCGGATTTTCCCTTGCCGTCGACATGGACGGAGACCGAAATCTCGGTTTCCTTGGTCTTGCGGCTAACTTCGGCCGAACGCGTCATCGCTCTGTCCTTGTTGCCCTGTTCGGAGGCGCCAGGGCTTGAAAACGAAAGCCTTCTATCAGCATGATCCGGCGATTGCCAGTTGCCATTCCTAGCGGTATGGCCTCGGCTGAGGGGCGGTTTGCAATCGTTGGCCCTATGCATACATATGGCCGATCAAACTCACTCGTACCGCGCCAATCGCCTTTTCAAGGGATAGCGCGCATCGGAGCTCAAATGTCGAACGAACTCACCATGCACGCCACGACCATCATCAGCGTGCGCAAGGGCAATAAGGTCGTGATCGCCGGCGACGGCCAGGTCAGCCTCGGCCAGACGATCATGAAGGGCAACGCCCGCAAGGTGCGCCGCATCGGCAAGGGCGGCAGCGTCATTGCCGGCTTCGCCGGCGCCACCGCCGATGCCTTCACCCTGCTCGAGCGGCTCGAGGCCAAGCTCGAGCAATATCCCGACCAGCTGACGCGCGCCTGCGTCGAGCTCGCCAAGGACTGGCGCACCGACCGCTATCTGCGCCGCCTGGAAGCCATGATGCTGGTCGCCGACAAGTCGGTCTCGCTGGCGCTGACCGGCAATGGCGACGTGCTGGAGCCCGAGCATGGCGTCATGGCCATCGGTTCCGGCGGCAACTATGCGCTGGCGGCTGCCCGCGCGCTGATCGACACCGACAAGGATGCCGAGGAGATCGCCCGCAAGGCGATGCAGATCGCGGCCGACATCTGCGTCTATACCAACAACAATTTTGTTGTCGAAACGCTCGATGCCGCCTGACGACCATGATCCCGAACCGAAGGACCGCGAAAGCGAAAAGTGGCCGCCGGTTTTCGGACAAGATCATGGTCGAACCAGCAGACACATATGATTTTCGGCCGGTCACGCAAAAAGACCTGCCGATGATCGCCAGTTGGCTGCGCGAGCCGCATGTTGCCGCATGGTGGGACGATCCGACCAAGGAAATCGCCGAGATCCGCGAGCATATCGATTCGGTCTCGGTGGAACCGCTCATCGTCGAGCTCGACGGCAGGCCGATCGCCTATCTGCAGAGCTATGACCCGCATATGGAGGACGATCATCCCTATGCCGATCAGCCCTTCGGCACGGTTGGCATCGATCTGTCGATCGGTCCGCCGGAGCTGGTCGGCATCGGCCATGGCTCGGCCATCGTGCGCCAGTTCGTCGAGGAGCTGTTCGAGGAAGGCGCGCCGCGCGTCATCATCGATCCGCATCCCGACAATGGCCGCGCCATCCGCGCCTATGAGAAGGCGGGCTTCAGGCCGATCGGCCGCAGGCATTCGCAATATGGGGACGTCGTGCTGATGGCTGTCGATGCGGCCGAAGACGACGAAATTTTGGGGGACTGACTGAATGACCGCATCCGAACAGGATAAGACGCTATCGGCCTATGAGGACAGCTGGCGAATGGGCCTGCTGCTCGTGCTTGCCCTGGTCGTCTTCCAGGCGGGCGCCTTGTACGGCATGGGCCATCCGCCGATCTGCACCTGCGGCTACGTCAAGCTCTGGCACGGCGTGGTCAACAGCTCGGAGAATTCCCAGCACATCGCCGACTGGTACACCTTCTCGCACATCATCCACGGCTTCCTGTTCTACGCGCTGGCGACGTTCCTGTTTCCACGCTCGCCGGTCGGGCTGAGGCTCGCTTTCGCGGTCCTGATCGAGGGGGGCTGGGAGCTTCTGGAAAACAGCCCTTTCATCATCGACCGCTACCGCGCCGGCACGATCTCGCTCAACTATTACGGCGACTCCATCATCAACTCGGTGTCCGACACGCTGTTCATGGCGCTGGGGTTTGTGATGGCGCGAAAGCTACCTATATGGGTGATCGTGGCCCTGGCGCTCATCTTCGAGCTCGGCACGGGCTACATCATCCGGGACAATCTGACGCTCAACGTGATCATGCTGCTGCATCCGTTCGAGTCCATCAAGCAGTGGCAAAGTGGAATTTGAGTCTTATGAGCACCTTTTCTCCCCGTGAAATCGTTTCGGAACTCGACCGCTTCATCATCGGCCAGAAGGACGCCAAGCGCGCCGTGGCGATCGCCTTGCGCAACCGCTGGCGCCGCCAGCAGCTGGAAGGCCAGATGCGCGAAGAGGTGATGCCGAAGAACATCCTGATGATCGGCCCGACCGGTGTCGGCAAGACCGAGATCTCGCGCCGCTTGGCGCGGCTTGCCGGCGCGCCCTTCGTCAAGGTCGAGGCGACCAAGTTCACCGAGGTCGGCTATGTCGGCCGCGATGTCGAACAGATCGTGCGCGACCTCGTCGAGGTTGCCATCGGCCTGGCGCGCGAAAAGATGCGCGGCGATGTCAATGCGCGCGCCCAGGTCAATGCCGAGGAACGCGTGCTGGAAGCCCTCGTCGGCAAGACGGCGAGCCCGGCGACCCGCGATTCGTTCCGCAAGAAGCTGCGCGACGGCGAGCTCGACGACAAGGAGATCGAGATCGAGGTGGCCGACACCGGCACCGGCGGCATGCCCGGCTTCGAGATTCCCGGCATGCCCGGCGCCAATGTCGGCGTGCTCAACATCAACGACATGCTGTCGAAGGCGATGGGCGGCCGCAAGACCAAGACCCGCAAGACCACGGTGCGCGATTCCTACGCGCTGCTGGTCAATGACGAGTCCGACAAGCTGCTCGATCAGGACGAGGTGGTGCGCAGAGCGCTGGAATCGGCCGAAAACGACGGCATCGTCTTCCTCGACGAGATCGACAAGATCGCGGCCAGGAGCGACATTTCGGGCGGCCCGTCGCGCGAAGGCGTGCAGCGCGACCTGCTGCCGCTGGTCGAAGGCACCACGGTCGCGACCAAATATGGGCCGATCAAGACCGACCATATATTGTTCATCGCTTCGGGCGCCTTCCACGTCTCCAAGCCGTCCGACCTGCTGCCCGAGCTGCAGGGCCGCCTGCCGATCCGTGTCGAGCTGCGCGCGCTGGAGAAGGCGGATTTCATCCGCATCCTCACCGAGACGGAGGCAAGCCTCATCAAGCAGTATATCGCGCTGATGAAGACCGAAGGCGTCGATCTGACCTTCACCGACGACGCCATCGATTCGCTCGCCGGCATCGCCGTCGACCTCAACGCCAGCGTCGAGAACATCGGCGCCCGGCGCCTGCAGACGGTAATGGAGCGCGTGCTGGACGAAATCTCCTACGACGCCCCGGACCGCAACGGCACGGCCGTCACCATCGACGCCGCCTATGTCGAGAAGCATGTCGGCGACTTGTCGCGCAACACCGACCTGTCGCGGTTCATCCTTTAAGCCTGTCTTGGTTTCGGGGCTCAAGCTCGCCCCGAAACGCCCCCTCGCCAATGCCCGATTTAGAGCCGGGTTCAGGCCGGCCTGAAACGCCCTTCCAATGCGAAGTGTGGCCAAATGGAAGCATCTGGCCACCATTCTGGTGGGTGGCTCGAAGCCTTCTCTCGACTCTGCCACGCGCTTTACCTAGTTTGCCGCGCATTCGAAAGCGGCGGCGTATGAAGAAACTTATCCTGCTTTTTCTCGGCATGGCCTTGGCGACGGCGGTGGCAACCGCCGATGCCGCGACAATGGTGCCGCCGGGCAACCGCTACAGCGTGCAGCCGGATATTCCGGGCGCCTCCAGCCGGCGCACCCAAGCCACCAACACCACCTTCCAGGCCAAGTACCGCAAGGTCTACGCGCTGTTGCAGAACGACGCCGAGCTACGCGGCAAGATCAGGAAGGTGGCGGCGGCCTACGGCATAGATCCCATGCATATTGTCGGCGCCATCGTCGGCGAGCACACCTACAATGTCGACGCCTACGACCGCCTGCAGACCTACTACGTCAAGGCGATCTCATACCTGTCGAGCAAGCTTTCCTTCGCCTATCACGGTGAGGACGTCAGCGATTTCATCCAGCGGCCGGAATTCAAGAAATGCGCCGGCATGGACAGCTACGACCTTTGGGAATGCCGCGAGCAGGTCTGGAACCGCTCCTTCCGCGGCAAGAGCGTCGGCGGCGAGGATTTCCCCGACGACCGCTTCGGCGCCACCTTCTTCCAGCCTTATTATGCCGGCCAGACGTTCGGGCTCGGCCAGTTGAACCCGCTGACGGCGCTGCAGATGAGCGACCTGGTGCACAAGGTCTCCGGCCTGCCCAGGCTCGACGTCAGCGACCCCAACGCGGTCTACAAGACCATCATGGACCCGGACCTGACGCTGCCCTACGTCGCCGCGACCATCAAAAAGTCGATCGACGCCTATCGCGGCATCGCAGGCTTCGACATCTCGAAAAATCCGGGCCTGACCGCCACGCTCTACAATGTCGGCAATCCCGAGCAGCGCGCCTATGCACTGAAGGCCGAGAACGAGAAGCGCAGCGCCGCCGGCGAGCCGGAAAAGCTGCCGGAGGAGAATTATTACGGCTGGCTGGTCAACGACAAGCTGGACGAGCTGAAGGCGCTTTTCTAAAAAACCTCACGCCGCCAGCAGCGACTTCAGCTTGACCGCCTGCGAGCCGAGCGCTTCCGGCGCCGGGCTCGCTCTCTTGGCGATCAGCATCTCCGCCAGGCGGATGTCGCGCGCCACCGAATTGCCGGGGCCGATGCCGCTGGCGGCGACCAGTCTGCCGTCTTCCGCCAGGTGGAACAGGATGAAGGCGCCGTCATCGAGGTCGCGCCGCACGATGCTCTTGCCTTCGTCCGACAGCCCGGCGATCTGCAGGGTAAGCCCGTACTGATCCGACCAGAACCACGGCACGGCGGCATGCGCCGCATCGGCGCCCAGCATGTTCTTCGCAGCCAGTGCGCCCTGTTCCTGGGCGTTGCGCCAGGCCTCCAGCCGCACCCGCCGGCCGCCATAGACGGCGAGCGGGAACGAGCAGCAATCGCCGGCGGCGAAGATATCCGGATCGGCTGTGCGCAAATGCTCATCGACAGCGATGCCGTTGTCGATTGTTAGCCCACTTTCGGCGGCAAGCGCCGTCACCGGCACGGCGCCGATGCCGATCACCGTGAGATCGGCGATGACCTTCCGTCCGTCGGCCAGCGTGATGCCGACCTCCGCGCCGTCATCGTCAATCGCTGCGATTCCCTGGCCGGTGCGGATCGCAACACCCTCGGTCTCATGCGCCTTGTGGATGATTTCGGCGATCTCGGCCGGCACGCCGCGCATCAGGATGCGCGGCTGCGCCTCGATGACCGTGACGATGGCGCCAAGCTTGCGCGCCGAGGCCGCGAGCTCGAGGCCGATGAAGCCGCCGCCGATGATGGCGACACGGTTGCCGGCGCTGAGATGGGCGCGAATGGCTAAAGCGTCGTTGAAGGTCCTGAGATAGACGCAGCGGCCGCCAAGCCCCGGCATCGACAGCTTGCGCGGCACCGATCCGGTCGCCAGCAAAAGCTTTTCATATGGCAGGGAAGAGCCGTCCGACAGCCGCACGACGTGCGCGCCGCGATCGATCGCGACGGCGCGGACGGAATGGATGTGGCGGATCGAGCGTTCGGCGAAAAACGCGTCGCTGGCGATCGCCTTGATGGCCGGCGCCTCGCCGGTCATCGCTTCCTTCGACAGCGGCGGCCGCTCATAGGGCAGATGCGGCTCGTCGCCGACCAGCGCGACCGGCCCTTCGAAACCGAGATCGCGGAGCGCAAGCGCGGCGCGCCCGCCGCATTCGCCTGCTCCGATGATCACCATCCCCGCTTGCATGATCTCACCCGATCTGGATCAGGACTTTGCCGGCGTCGACCTTGACCGGATAGGTCTTGAGGTTGACGCAGACCGGCGCGCCGCGCGCGTCGCCGGTCTTGTAGTTGAAGCGGCCGTTGTGCTTGGGGCATTCGATGATGTCGTCCATCACCAGCCCGTCGGCCAGATGCACCTTTTCATGCGTGCACAGGCCGTCGGTCGCGAAATATTCGTCGTCCGGGCTGCGGTAGATGGCAAAGGTGCGGCCGGCATGGTCGAACCGCATCACGTCCTCTTCGTCAATGTCTCCGGCCGCGCAGGCCTCGACCCAGTCGCTCATCTCGTCCTCCAGCGAATATCCTTGAATTTCTTTGGGCCTCACTCCGCGGCGGCAGCCATCGGAATATCGTTATGCAGTTCCTCGCGATAGGGCTTCGCCGTCGGCGGCAGCGCGCGCTTGAGGAAATAATCCTCGTTGCGCAACTGGCGCAGGAAGGCCGGAACCATCTCGCGATAACCGGCCAGGATCGAAGGCGTCGGCGCTGGCAGGTCGTGCTTGATCATCTCATGCAGCTTCGGCAGCGCGTGATAGGGCACCATCGGGAACATGTGGTGCTCCACATGGTAGTTCATGTTCCAGTAGATGAAGCGGCTGATCGGGTTCATCAGCACCGTGCGGCTGTTCAGGCGGTGGTCGATGACATTGTCGGCGAGGCCGCCATGCTGCAGCAGGCCGGTCATGACGTGATGCCAGGCGCCATAGAGCCGGGGCAGGCCGATCAGCATCAGCGGCAGCCACGAATGCAGGTAGAGGGCCAAGGCGATGGTCGCGACGTAGATGGCGAGCCATATGCGGGCCACCCGGATCGCCTTCGGCTGCTCCCGCTCTGGAATGAAGGTTTTTTCAGCGGCGCTGATGACGCCGGCGGCGTTGCGCACCATGTCGACGACCGCGTGCCAGGCGTCGAGAATGCCGAAGAAGTTGAGCACCACGCGCAGCAGGTCCGGCGGCCGCATAACGGCGATCTCCGGGTCGCGGCCGACGATGATGGTGTCGGTGTGGTGGCGCGTGTGGCTCCAGCGCCAGGTCACCGGGTTGCGCATGATCATGAAGCAGGCCAGCTGGTAGACGGCGTCGTTCATCCACTGCGTGCGGAAGGCCGTGCCGTGGCCGCATTCGTGCCAGCGGGAATCGGTCGAGGAACCGTAGAGCGTGCCGTAGACGAACAGGAACGGCACGCACCACCAGCTGCCCCAGAACCAGATGCCGCCCGCGGCGCTGACGATGAAAGCGGCCAGCCATATGATGGTGTCGCGGATCGCCGGCTGGTCCGAGCGCTGCATCAACTCCTTCATCCGCTTGCGCGGGATTTCGGTGTGGTACCACTCGGCCGCCGACAGCCCGTTCTCGACGGCGCGTTTTGCATCGCGGCCGGTCAGGCTGTAGTCGCGTGGCGGCGTTGCCAAAGACGTCATGGCCGTCATTGAGGTTCCTCCAACAGCGCCTGGTGAACGGCTCCGGCAGGTCCGGGCTCGTCCATGGCCAGCTTGCACTTCAACATACCGCCAGCCCATGATAGGCTCAACATCAGAAAGATAGTTTCTATCATTTCCTATCAGAATGAGATACCCTCAGCCGGATAAGCGATGGAGCATTCATGGCAAAGCGGCCGACCATTACCGATCTCGCGCGCGTCTCGGGCGTCAGCGTCGCTACCGTCGACAGAGTGCTGAACAGCCGCCTGCCTGTGCGCGAGGAGACGGCGCGCCGGGTCTACGAGGCCGCCACCGAGATCGGCTATCACGCGGCGGGACTGATCAAGCAGCGCATGCGACAGGAATTGCCGGAATACCGGCTCGGCTTCCTGCTGCTGAGGGGCAATGACGTCTTCTATGGCGATTTCGCCAGGGAACTCGAGCTGGCGGTCGCACAATCGCAACGCTTTCGCGGCGCTGCGACAGTCGATTTCGCCGCCTCGCTGGCGCCCGACGAGATTGCCGCCCAGATGCGTGGGCTGGCGGCGAAGTCGAGAGCCATTGCCGTCGTCGGCCCGGATCATCCGACGCTGACGGCGGTCGTGGAGGCGCTGAAGGCGAGGGGGCAGCCGGTCTTCTCGCTGCTGTCCGATTTTGCCGCCGGTATCCGCGAGGGCTATGTCGGTCTCGACAACCGCAAGGTCGGGCGCAGCGCCGCCTGGATGATCGCCAAGGCCGCCAGGAAGCCAGGCAAGGTCGCGCTCTTCGTCGGCAGCCATCGCTTCCACGGCCATGAATTGCGCGAGATCGGCTTCCGCTCCTATTTCCGCGAGCACGCGCCGGACTTCACCGTGATGGAGACGCTGGTCAACCTCGAGGCCAATGACGTCACGCATGACGCCATGCTCGATCTTCTGGCGCGCCATCCCGATCTTGCCGGTTGCTATGTCGCCGGCGGCGGCATGGAGGGCGCGGTCTCGGCGCTGAGGGCGGCGAGCCCGGCCGAGATGCCGATCGTCATCTGCAACGAGATCAACGCCGTCTCGCGCGCCGCGCTCGCCGATAACATCCTCACCATGGTCATCTCGACACCGCTCGCGGCACTCTGCCGGGAACTCGTCGGGCTGATGGCCCATGCCATCGAAAGCGGCGCGGCCAATGCGCCGGGACAGACCTTCCTGCCCTTCGACATCTACCTGCCGGAAAATATCTAGTTCCCCAGCACAGGGATTTTGACCGGTCGGCTTTGTTTGCGTTGGCAGGTGGCATGCGTTGGAGATTGGCCGAAACGCCCTTCGCGATCGTCATTCTAGGGCGGAGCAGGAGCGAAGCTCCGTCGCGAAGACCCTGGAATCCATGCCGTTACCTTCGCCAAGGCGTGCGACGGAGCAAAATTCTTCACCGCAGCAACGCTTCCAAGTCACGGAATGGATTCTATGGTCTGCGCGCGTCGCTTCGCTCCTTGCTCCGCCATAGAATGACGAGGTTGGGGCGGCTTCAACCAATCCCCGGCGTTTGCGCTGATTCACGGAAATGAACGGAAAGTCCTGCACCAAGACAAACGGCAACCTTTCAAAATCCCTGTGTCGGGGAACTGACTCCCGGAGCAATGGGATCGATGTGAAAGAATCCATCAGGCTGATGGATTCTTTCACGGCGGTTTGCCGCGATTCTGGCCCATGCAGCGATGATCGTGGGTCTTCGCCGCGACGATCGCGATCGAAAAACCGACTGCCCCAGTCGGAATCACCCTTGACGTTTCCAAACGAAATGGAATAAATATTTCACTAACTAGGCTTTTTGGTTCTTTCGTTCCGAAGCGTCTGTTTCGAACGGAGGAAGAGGCGTTCCACCGGATTGGCAGCGCCGCATGGCCGCAGGGAGAGATTCCCCGGGCAAACCGGGGATTCCGGTTCAAATGGGTGCAGCCGGACACCAAGTGGAGGAGAGATAAAATGAAGAAACTGCTTTTGGGCGTCGCGCTTTCGGCGCTGATGTGTTCATCCGCCTTCGCCGCCAAGATCGGCGTTTCGATGGCCAAGTTCGACGACAACTTCCTGACCGTGCTGCGCAACGGCATGATCGCGCAGGCCAAGGGCATGGACGGCGTCGAGCTGCAGGTCGAGGACGCGCAGAACGACGTGGCCAAGCAGCTAGACCAGATCAAGAATTTTGCCGCATCGGGCGTCGACGCCATCATCGTCAATCCGGTCGACACCTCGGCCACCCAGGCGATGTCGGATGCGGCCGCCGCGGCCAAGATCCCGTTGGTCTATGTCAATCGCCAGCCGGTCAATGTCGACTCGCTGCCCGACAACCAGGCCTTCGTCGCTTCGAACGAATCCGAATCCGGCACGCTCGAGACCAAGGAAGCCTGCCGCCTGTTCAAGGAAGCCGGCAAGAAGGAAGCCAATGTCTATGTGATCATGGGCGAGCTATCCAACCAGGCCGCGGTGCAGCGCACCAAGGACATCGAGGAAGTGATCGCCACCCCGGACTGCAGCTTCATCAAGATCATCGACAAGCAGACCTCGAATTGGGATCGTGACCAGGCGCAGAACCTGATGACCAACTGGCTGTCGTCCGGCAAGCCGTTCGACGGCGTCATCGCCAACAACGACGAGAGTGCCATCGGCGCCATCCAGGCAATGAAGGCCGCGAATGTCGACATGAAGTCGGTGGTCGTCGGCGGCGTCGACGCCACCCAGGACGCGCTGGCCGCGATGCAGGCCGGCGATCTTGATGTGACGGTGTTCCAGGACGCCGCCGGCCAGGGCGCCGGCGCGCTCGACGCGGCGCTGAAGCTCGCCAAGGGCGAGAAGGTCGAGCACAAGGTCTATGTGCCCTTCCAGCTTGTCACCCCGGCGAACATCGACAAGTTCCTGAAGAAGAACTGAGGCTGGACTTCTCGATGAGCGGCGCGCCGACGCATCGGACCGGCTGAAATCGGCTGCTGTTAAAGCGGCGCCGCTCCCTTCGTTCTCCCGCCCCACCGGGCGGGAGAACGGGCGCGGTCATTCGGAGGAAGAAGACGTGTCACAGACATCGCATGGCATTGGCGGGTTGAGCTATGACGCCAAGAAGCGTCCATGGCCCGCCGAATTCAACGTGTTTCTGGCGCTGGTCATCCTCGTCGTCGCCTTCGAACTGATCGGCCGAGTCTTCCTTGGCGACAGCTTCCTGTTCAACACCCGCGAGAACGTCAACGCGATCTTCAACCAGCAGCGTCTGGAAATCATCATCCTGCAGGTGTCGATCGTCGGCATCATCGCCATCGGCGTCACCCAGGTCATCATCTGCGGCGGCATCGACCTCTCCTCGGGCTCGATCGTCGGCGCCACCGCCATGATCGCCATGAGCTTCGCGCAAGTCGCGACCGTCAACGGCAATCCCAATCCCAAGGCGATGTTCATCGACTATGGCTGGACCGACCTGCCGGTCGTCGTGCCGCTGCTGGTTGCGGTCGGCTGTGGCCTGATCGCCGGCCTGATCAACGGCCTGTTGATCGCCTACACCCGCATCCCGCCTTTCATCGCCACGCTCGGCATGATGGTCACCGCCCGCGGCATCGCCAAATGGTGGTCGAAGGGCCAGCCGATCTCGTTCCCGACCGAGAGCTTCGCGGCCATCGGCAAGGGCCTGATGCCTGTCGTCATCTTCATCTCGCTGGCGATCCTGTTCCAGCTCATCCTGACCTACACGAAATACGGCAAGCACTGCTACGCCATCGGTTCCAACGAGGATGCCGCGCGCATGTCCGGCATCAAGATCGCCAACCACAAGGTGCTGGTCTATGCCATCGCCGGTATCCTGGCAGCGATCGCCGCGGTGGTTCTCTCCTCCAAGAACCTCACCGCCCAGGCCGGCATGGGCGTCATGTACGAGCTCGACGCCATCGCCATGGCGGTCATCGGCGGCGTTTCGCTGTCGGGCGGCCGCGGTTCCATCATCGGCACCGTGATCGGCTCGCTGATCTTCGGCGTCATCATTTCCGGCTTCACCTTCCTGCGCCTCGACGCCTACTATCAGGAGATGGTCAAGGGCGTGATCATCGTCGGCGCGGTCGTTCTCGATCAATGGCGCCAGCGCCGCCGCGCGATAGGAGCTTGACCATGTCCGACATCGTTCTGAAGACCGAAAACCTCACCAAGCACTATGGCGGCGTGCACGCGCTCCAGGAGGCGAATTTCGAGCTGCGCAAGGGCGAGCACGTCGCCATCATGGGCGACAACGGCGCCGGCAAGTCGACCTTCGTGCGCCAGATCACCGGCGTCGAGCAGCGCACCGACGGCAAGATCTGGTTCGACGGCAAGGAGGTGAATTTCGCCGGCCCGATCGAGGCGCGCGAGGCGGGCATCGAGACAGTGTTCCAGAACCTCGCTCTGGCCGACGACCTCGACGTGCCGTCGAACCTGTTCCTCGGCCGCGAGAAGGTGCTGTTCAATCTCGGGCCGTTCTCGATCCTCGACCGCAAGGCGATGCGCAAGGCGACGGAGGCAGCACTTGTCCGCACGGCGGTGAAGATCCCGAACCTCTCCAGCACCATTCGCCACATGTCGGGCGGCCAGCGCCAGTGCGTGGCGATCGCCAGGACCGCGACCTTCGCCTCCAAGCTGATCATCATGGACGAGCCGACGGCGGCGCTCGGCGTGCAAGAGACGGCGCAGGTCGAAAACATCATCCGCACGCTGAAGGAAAACGGCGAGCCGCTGATCCTGGTCAGCCACAACATGCGCCAGGTGTTCGACCTGGTCGACCGCATCGTCGTCTTCCGTCGCGGCAAGATCGTCGCCAATCTGCGCAAACAAGACACCGACGGCAACGACATCGTCGCCTACATCACCGGCGCCAAGACCGGACAGGCGGAGCTGCAGGCCGCCTGACGGGGGCCACGACGGGATCAAACCAGTCATCCGCGCCGGAAGGCGCGGATATGCCTACAAAACCCACCCTCGAAGGACATTCCATGACACTCCGCTTCGCTCTCCTCGGCGCCGGCCGTATCGGCAAGGTGCATGCCCGCGCCGTCGCCTCCAACCCGCAGGCCAAGCTGGTCGCCGTCGCCGATGCGTTCGAGAAAGCGGCGACGGAGCTCGCTTCCGCCTATGGCGCGGAAGTCCGCACGATCGAGGCGATCGAGAAGGCCAAGGACATCGACGCCGTCATCATCTGCACGCCGACCGACACCCACGCCGATCTGATCGAGCGCTTCGCCAAGGCCGGCAAGGCGATCTTCTGCGAAAAGCCGATCGACCTCTCCGTCGAGCGCGTCGAAAAATGCCTGGCGGTGGTCGAAAAGACCGGCGCCACGCTGATGGTCGGCTTCAACCGCCGCTTCGATCCGCATTTCGCCGCCGTCCGCAAGGCGATCGATGACGGCGCCATCGGCACGGTCGAGATGGTCACCATCACGTCGCGCGATCCCGGCGCCCCGCCGCTCGATTACATCGCCCGCTCGGGCGGCATTTTTCGCGATATGACCATCCATGATTTCGACATGGCGCGCTTCCTGCTCGGCGAGGAGCCGGTTGCGGTGAGCGCCCACGCCTCCGTGCTGGTCGACAGGAAGATCGGCGAAGCAGGCGATTTCGATAGCGTCAGCGTCATCCTCGAAACCGCCTCCGGCAAGCAGGCCGTCATCTCCAATTCGCGCCGTGCCACCTATGGCTACGACCAGCGCATCGAGGTGCATGGCTCCAAGGGCATGGTCGCGGCCGAGAACCAGCGGCCGGTGTCGATCGAGCTCGCCAACGACAAGGGCTACACCCGCCCGCCGCTGCACGACTTCTTCATGACCCGCTACATCGACGCCTATGCCAATGAGATCGCCTCCTTCATCGCCGCTGCCACCGCAGGCAAGAAGGCGGCACCGAGCGGCAAGGATGGGCTGATCGCGCTGAAGCTGGCGGACGCTGCCTTGCAGTCGGCCAAGACGGGCAAGACCGTCCGCGTCGACTAGTCCGGCTGGGCGAACGCTTTGAAGGATGGTCGGTTTGTTGGTCTGCAAGGGTGGCGAGTAGCCGGAACATCCATCGCGTCGTCATCCACGGGCGGAGCAAGGAGCGAAGCGACGCGCGCAGACCCGAGGATCCATGCCGTTACATCGGAGCGGTGCCCAACGGTCCAGAATTCTGCGCCGCGGCATTCTTCGGCCGGGGTCACGGCATGGATCCTAGGGTCTCCGCGACGGAGCTTCGCTCCTGCTTCGCCCTAGGATGACGAAGTTGGGGACGCCTCGGCCAAGTTGTGAACGTCGCGACAAGGCACCGGGAAGCTGATCGGAACGTCAATGAACCTCGAAAATCCATTGGTCATTCAAAACACAGGAGCAGAGCGATGAACGGTTTGGCCGGTCGCAATTCAGAAACGCGTGCCATCGTCACCGGCGGCGCGCAGGGCATCGGCTTCGCGGTTGCGGAAGCCTTGGCCGACGAGGGCTGCCGCGCGCTGGCCCTGATCGGCCGCTCGCAGGAAAAGGGCGACAGGGCGGTCGCGGCGCTGAAGAAGAACGGCGTCGACGCCATCTTCATCAGCGCCGATGTCGCCAAGGTCGCCGATTGCAAGCGCGCCGTGGCAACGGCCATCGCGCATTTCGGCACGCTGAACGCGCTGGTCAACGCCGCCGCCACTTCCGCGCGCGGCTCGCTGGTCGAGACCTCGGAAGAGCTTTTCGACCAGATCTTCGACACCAATGTGCGCGGCCCCTTCTTCCTGATGCAGGGCCTCGTCGCGCATCTGCTCGAACGCAAGGCGCCCGGCTCGATCGTCAACGTGCTGTCGATGTCGGCGCATGCCGGCCAGTCGTTCCTGACGCCCTATTCGACCAGCAAGGGCGCGCTGATGACGCTGACCAAGAATGTTGCGAGCTCCTACCGGAAGAACCGCATCCGCTGCAACGCGGTGCTGCCCGGCTGGATGGACACCGAAGGCGAGGCGATCGTGCAGAAGAAGTGGCACGACGCCCCCGACGATTGGCTGGCAAAGGCCGAGGCAGCGCAGCCCATGGGCCAACTGGTCAAGCCGGCGCAGCTTGCCCGGCTGATCACCTATATGCTGAGCCCCCAGGCCGGCGTCATGACCGGCTCGTTGGTCGATTATGACCAGAACATTGCTGGCGTGATCGGGGAGTAGTGACGGCGAGCCCGGTGGAAACCGTCACTTCGTCATCCACGGGCGGAGCAAGGAGCGAAGCGACGCGCGCAGACCCGAGGATCCATGCCGTTACTTTGAAGCGGCGCAGCGGCGCAGAATTTGCTCCGGTGCAACCCTCGGCCAAGGTCACGGAATGGATCCCAGGGTCTCCGCGACGGAGCTTCGCTCCTGCTTCGCCCTGGGATGACGAAATCGCGAGATTCGGCCATTCCGAATTGGCTCTCATCACCCGCGTGACAAACACTCCCGCATCGACTATATGAGCCGCATGATCAACCTGACCGCCACCTATTGGTACTTTAGCAGCTCGCTGGCGGCGGGAGGATTGCGCTCGATCTGAAGATTTGCAGATCAAACATCCGACAAGCCGCCAGACCTGGCGGCTTTTTTGTTTCAGCCGGCAGGTCTCCTAAACCAGGAGCAGAAAGCCGTGTTGACCACCACAGACGACCTTCGGGTCACCGAAATCAGAGCCTTGAGCACGCCGGACGAGGTGATGCGCGAAATATCGCGCACGCTGACGGCGACGCGCACCGTCGCCACCGCGCGCAACGCCATCCATTCCATCCTCTCGGGGGCCGACGATCGACTGCTTGTCATCGTCGGCCCTTGTTCCATCCACGATCCGGTCGCCGCCGTTGACTATGCCAGCCGTCTGGCGGCGCTGCGCGAAACCTTGGCCGACCGGCTCGAGATCGTCATGCGCGTCTATTTCGAGAAGCCGCGCACCACGGTCGGCTGGAAGGGCCTGATCAACGATCCCGACCTCGACGGCAGCTTCAACATCGAAAAGGGGTTGCGCATGGCGCGCAACGTGCTGTCGGCCGTCAACAATCTCGGCCTGCCGGCGGCGACCGAGTTCCTCGACATGACCATCCCGCAATACATCGCCGATCTCGTCGCCTGGGGCGCCATCGGCGCGCGCACCACCGAAAGCCAGATCCACCGCGAACTGGCCTCGGGCCTGTCCTGCCCGGTCGGCTTCAAGAACGGCACCGACGGCAATTTGCGCATTGCCGCCGAGGCGGTGAAGTCGGCCGCTCAGCCGCATCATTTCATGGCGGTGACCAAGGGTGGACGCAGCGCCATTGCGGCAACCACCGGCAACGAGGATTGCCACGTTATTCTGCGTGGCGGCGTCCAGCCGAACTATGATGCGGCGAGCGTTGAAGCGGCCGCTGCCGAGCTTGGCCGGATCGGTATAGCGCCGCGGCTGATGATCGATGTCAGCCACGCCAACAGCGCCAAGAAGCCGGAGAACCAGCCAAAGGTCGCGCATGACGTGGCGGAGCAGGTTGCCGCGGGCGACGAGCGCATCGTCGGCGTCATGATCGAGAGCAATCTCGTCGCCGGCCGTCAGGATGTCGTGCCTGGCAAGCCGCTCGTCTACGGCCAGAGCATCACCGACGGCTGCATCGACTGGGCGACCACCGAAACGGTGCTGCACGGCCTCGCCGGCGCCGTCGAATGGCGCCGGTCGGTGAAGCGCGAGATGCTCGCCACCCGTCAGGGCGCTGCTTGAGCGAAAAAGGTGAGGGCGGCGCTCACGCCGCCCTCAATCCTTCCCAGGCAGTGAATATCGAAACGGCAAACAAAAGCAGTCCGGCGCCCCGTCCGGCCAGGATTGTCGCTTGCGGATTGTCGACCAGCAGCCCCCGGCTGCGCCCCGCCGTGACGGCGAGCCCGCCATAGATCGCGGCCTGCGTGGCGACCGTCAGCAATCCCATGATCGTCGCCTGCATCCAGATCGGGCCGTAAGCCGGCTTCAGGAATTGCGGATAGACGGCTAGGATGAAGAGATAGGCCTTCGGATTGATCAGGCAGGTGACCAGTCCCTGGCGAAACGCCTTCCAGGCCGAGCGGCTCCCCGAAGGCCCGTCGTCGCCGACGGTGATCGAGCTGCGCATCAGCGAAATGCCGATATAGGCCATGTAGGCGGCGCCGGCTACCAGCAGCGGCGTGAACAGGATCGGCGCGAAATGCATGAGCAGGCCGACGCCGATGGCGCCGTTCAGCGTGTGTACGGCGCCGCCAAGCATGATGCCGCCGGTGGCGGCGAGACCCCTGTTGCTGCCGCCGGTCAGCGCGTTGGCCAGCACGAACAGCATGTCCATGCCCGGAACGGCGATGATGCCGAACAGAAGCACGAAGAACAGCCAGAGGTTTTCGGCGTAGCTCATGTCAGTTGCCCGTCGCATTACCCGCTTGCGCAAAAAGGAACCTGTTGATTTTCAAGTCGGTAGGCGGCCCTATAGGCGATCCCAACTGACGGGGATGTGTCAGTTGCGTTTCGGGTGAGAAAAAATGCGCAAGGCCTCGCGCCTGTTCGAGATCATCCAGATCCTGCGGCTGGCCAAGAAGCCGGTCACGGCGGCGACGATCGCCGGGCGGCTGGAGGTCACGGTCCGCTCGGTCTATCGCGACATCGTCGCGCTGCAGGCGATGCGCGTGCCGATCGAGGGCGGGCGTGGCATCGGCTACATACTGCGTCCCGGCTTCGACCTGCCGCCGCTGATGTTTTCCATCGAGGAGATGGAAGCGATCGTGCTGTCGCTGGCGCTGCTCGAACGTACCGGCGACGATGAGCTCAAGCAGGCCGCGAAGCGCGTCGGCGCCAAGATCGCCGGCGCGGTGCCGCCGCCCTTGCGGCAGACGCTGGACGCCAACGCCCTTCATGCCTGGGGTTTTGCAGCGCCTTCCGCTTCCGCCGTCGATCTCGCTCTGGTCCGCCGCGCCATCCGCGACGAGGAGAAGCTCGACCTCTCCTATCGCGACGAGGCGGGGCGGGCGACCGGCCGTGTCATCCGCCCGGTCGCGCTGATCTACTATGCCGAGACCGCCAACATCGTCGCCTGGTGCGAACTGCGCCAGGCCATCCGCAATTTCCGCAGCGACCGCATCGAGGACTGCCGGCCGGCAGGCCTGTGGTTCAAGGGCGAGGGCGACCGGCTGCGGCAGGTCTGGGTGGACGGCTGGGAGATCAATGCTTCGGCCGCTGCCGGCAACCGAGGCGCCGCCCCGCCGCGGTCGAGGTGACTTTCAGGGCACGATGCCCCGACAGGCCCAGGCGACATTGGCGAAGGACCGCGGCCCGTCGGGCCGGCCGGCCTGATAGGCATCGCGCACGGCGGCTTCGACGCGCTCCCGCTCGGCCGGATCCAACGTGGTCATGTATTTGCCGAGCGGGCCTTCGCCGGCGCCGATCGGCGCCCAGAAGTCGTCGAAATCCGTGTAGTCCATGCGGATCATGAGCTCGGCCTCGCTGACGTCGATGAGATCTTGCTCGACAAACGTCCGCTTCATCTCGCCCGGCTGCATCATCGGCTGGAAGCAATAGCGGCCGCGCATCTGGCGCCCGCTTTCGCTGAGCGCCGCGACGGTGTCGATCATCATGCGCATGCCAGGCATGCCGCCGTAATGATCCCAGACCACGGCCGCGACCACGCCGCCCGGACGCACCACGCGGCGCATCTCTGCCACCGCCTTGCCGGCCTCCGGCACGAAGTGCAGCACCAGCAACGCCAACGCGCGGTCGAACGCGTTGTCCGCGAATGGCAGCGCCGTGGCGTCGGCCTGACTGATGGTGACGCGCGGATCGGTGTTCCTCTCGTTCGCCGCCGCGACGAAAACCGGTGAAAAGTCGATGGCCTGGATCTCGGCAAGATCGGCCGATTTTGCCAATTCGAAGGCCAGGCTGCCGGTGCCGCAGCCGACATCGAGGATTTTTTCGCCGCCGGCCAGACCGGCGAAGTCGATGAACTTGGGCGCGAGCCTGCGGCTCCATCGCCCCATAAGTTGCTCATAACCGGATGCGGCGTGAACGGTGAAGTTGGATGCCATTGGAGCCTCCCATATGAGCCCAAGCTAAACCTCGGCGGAATTGCTGCCAAGACACAGAGCGATCGTAATCGGAGCAAGGATAGCGTGGTGCATACAGGTGTTTATGTGGGCGATCTCACGCTCGCCTGGCTATGGGATCAGGCTCAAACGTTCGAGAATAACGCCTGAGCGGTTTCGATTGGCAGCAGCATGATCCGCTCGCCAAGCAGAGACGCGATGAAGCCATGCCGTTGATAGAAACCCATTGCTGCATCATCGATCGCGTGTGCCACCACAGCACGAACCCCGGCAATGTCCGAGACAGCGAGACATCGCCTAAGCGCGTCGGAAAGCAGGTCGCCTCCGAGTCCCATTCCCTGGAACGTCTGATCGACCGCAAGGCGACCGATCAGCAGCAGGGGCACTTGCTCGGGCATGCCTCGCCGAAGCTTTGCGCTTGGCAGCGCGATCCGTTCTTCCATCGCCGTCGAGATCGCATAATAACCGACGACGCGATTTTTAGTGCCCGCGTCACAGACGACATAGGTTCGGGCGGACAGTCCTTCGGCAACCAAGGCGCGGTTTCGCAGCCAGTCATCGAGAGATGAATGCTTGCCATTGTGAAATTCAGATACGTCGTGGCTAATGGTCAGCCGTTCCGGAGCGCGGACTCGCCATCCTTGCGGTCGGCCAGCGGACATCAGCGCTCCCAGGCCGGCTTACGCGTCATACGCGCGCGAAGCTCCTCCGACGGTTTGTTCGGAGCATCAAGCAGGTTGAGAAATTTTTCATGCGCGTCCGTATCGAGAAAGAAGGCGCGCTGGTCGAGAATCGTCTCCTCGGCCTGCCTGCGGGCACTGTCCAGCATGAACTCCGACAGCTTCTGCCCGCGCAAACTCGCGGCGCGGTTGAGAATAGCCTTCATCCCCGCCGAGGCGCGGATCTGAATCACGTCGTCCTTGCGCGCTGCGTCGCGATTGCTGCCGACATGACTGGAATGCGCCATCGAAATCCTCCTATGTCAGGATCAGATATCTAGCGACTGTCAATACAATGTCAATACGTATCGGCTTTGAAGTGGTGATCTGGGGTACCTATTCCTTCACACTGGCCACGCTCTCCCGCTCCACCAGCGGGCATTCGAGCTTGGTGATGGGATAGCGGCCGCGGCCGGGCGTTGGCGGCGTTTCCAACTGCTCGATCGCCCATTGGCCCATCGCCAGATGCGGCAGGATGGAGGTGGTCAGCGGCGGGAAGAGGTGCCGGGCGATCTCCTCGTCGTCATAGCCGACCACCGAAATGTCCTGCGGGATATGCAGGCCCGCTTCCTTCAGCGCTTCGTAGCAGCCGATCGCGGTTCGGTCGTTCTGGCAGAAGATGGCGGTCGGCCGCTCCTTGAGCCCGAGCAGCTTGACCGTCGCGGCATAGCCGGCGCTGGCCGACCAGTCGCCCTCGACCACCAGTTCCGGGTCGAACGGGATGTCGGCGGTGGCCAAGGCGCGGCGATAACCTTTCAGTCGGTCCTGCGCGGCTTGCATCCAAGGCTCGCCGGTGACGGTGGCGATGCGGCGATGGCCGTGGGCGATCAGGTGCCTTGTCGCGCTCTGGCCGCCGGCGATCTCGGAGGGAACCACGGCCGGGAAGGCATAGTCGGCGGTGTAGCAGTTGAGCAGGATCACCGGGATGTCGAGGCTGTAGAGGAAATCCGGCGCGGCGATCTCGCGGGTGAAGATGGTCATGTAGATCAGCGCCGAGATGCCTCGCCTTGTCAGTGCTGAAACCGCGCGCGGCTCCATCACCGCGTCGCCCATGGTCTGCGCCACCAGAAGCACATTGCCGGCGTTCCAGGAGGCTTGCCGGGCGCCCTCGATGGCGACCACCGCCTCGGGGCTGGTGGCGAGCTGGTCGACCGCGAAGCCGATGACGCCGTCGAGGCCTTCGAACGGCGTCACCGGCGGCCGCAGCGCTGAAAAGACCGGCGGCGAATAGCCCAGCGCTCGGGCTGCCTCGATCACCCGGTCGCGTGTCTGCTGCGACAGCCTGATGCCCGGTGAATTGTTGAGCACGAACGACACCGTCGCCTGCGAGCAGCCGGCGGCGCGCGCGATGTCGGTCATGGTGACGCGTCCCTTGGGCTTGGCGGCCGGCTTGCGGCGCTTGGAAGCTCCGGGGGGATCGCTCAGTTCCGTCGGTTCGCTCATGGTCGTTTCCCAAACCCAGCCGGCTCTAAAGCAAAGGCCGACGGCAACGGCAAGATGGTCGAGGTCGGTGCGTTTATCGACATTGCGCTCGGCTAATACATATTAGCAAGCGCGACAGGCAAATCGCCGGCTGCGCCGCTTCGCGACGAAACCGCCAGACAAGGTCAGCAATGCTGACGATTCCCGTATTTTCCGCGCGGTTTCAAGCGTTGCGGCGTTCGCTCCCCTCACTCCTGGCGCGCCCTTCGACCAGCGTTCTCCTCCGCGTCGAAAGCGCGCCTCGCGGCCTCATAACTAATACTCTTTACTAATAGCTGTTAGCGTTCTACTGTCAACTCGTCGTAACCGTCCGGGCTTCCGTTCGGTGCCGGCAAAGTGCGAAGGATGCTTGCTTGGAACCCGGCGGCATGCCGGATTGGGTGTGCACTCCGTCTCACGAAAATGTCAGACAAATCGGACTATTTACGAACGCCACATGAGTGTCTAGTGTCTTGACCGCGGCCGGATCGGCACCGTTCTTAAGTCGGCGGACCTTTGCGCCACACCCTTGAGGAGGAGGGTTATCCGCGCCGCAGCCGGGACATCAGCGAAGAGTTCTACAAGGCAAGTTCTACAAGGGAGGTTGAACTATGAAATCCATGATCCGTAACGCATCTGTCGCCGCGGCGGCCCTGCTTGTCGGCCTGTCGGTAAGCGCCAGCGTGCGCGCCGACGACAAGCCGACGCTGGCCTTCGTCGTCAACGGTGCGTCAGACTTCTGGAAGGCGGCGGAAGCCGGCGTGAAGAAAGCGCAGGGTGAACTGCCCGACTACAATCTCGAGCTCAAATATCCGGAACAGTCCTCGGTCGCCATCCAGCAGCGGCTGATGGACGACCTGGTGACGGCAGGCGTCAAGGGCATCATGGTCTCGGCCGTCGATCCCAAGACCTCGACCGACGGGTTGAACAAGATCGCGTCGGAAACGGCGCTGTTCACCACCGACTCGGACGCGCCGCAGACCAAGCGTGTCGCCTATATCGGCTCGTCCAATGTCGATGCCGGCAAGCAGGCGGCCGAGATCGCCAAGAAGGCGATGCCGAACGGCGGCAAGTGCCTCGGCTTCGTCGGCCTGCTCGGCGCCGACAACGCCAAGGAGCGCATCCAGGGCATGAAGGACGGGCTCGCCGGCAGCAAGATCGAGCTGGTCGACGTGCGCGGCGACGACATCGACCAGGCGCGCGCCAAGAAGAATGTCGAGGACGCGCTGGTCGCCAGCCCCGACATCACCTGCATGGTCGGCTTCTACTCCTACAACACGCCCCGCATCTACGAAGCGCTGCGCGATGCCGGCAAGCTTGGCCAGATCACCGTCGTCGGCTTCGACGACGATCCGATCACGCTGGGCGGCGTCAAGGAAGGCACTGTCGCCGCGACCGTGGTGCAGCAGCCGTTCGAATGGGCCTATCAAGGCATGAAGCTGATGGCCGCCTACCTCAAGGGCGACAAGTCGGGCATCCCGGCCGGTAACCTGATCATCATCCCGACCAAGATCATCGGCAAGGATGACGTCGACACCTACGCCGCCAACCTCAAGGCGATGGCGGGCAAGTAAGCCCAAGACAGTTGCGCCGGCTCGAGGGTCCACCTTGAGCCGGCGTTCGTATTGACGGACCTGCCAAGGCCCGTCAGTCTGTGGCCCACCGGCTGCTGCCCCGTGCGGTAAACTATGGCGCGATGACCTCTACCGACACCACTCAACCGATCGCCGCTCCGTTCCTGGGCCTGGAGGCCGTGCGCAAGACCTATCCGGGTGTTGTGGCGCTGGACAGGTTTTCGATGGAGGTCCGGCCCGGCGAAGTCATCGGCCTCGTCGGCGAAAACGGCGCCGGCAAATCGACGCTGATGAAAATCCTCGGCGGCGTGACGCGGCCGGACAGCGGCACCGTTGCCGTCGATGGCGCGGCGCATGACGGATTGACCGTCGAGCAAAGCATCGGCTCCGGCATCGCCTTCGTGCACCAGGAGCTCAACCTCTTCGAAAACCTCGACGTCGCCGCCAACATCTTCTTCGGCCGCGAGCCGCTGCGCGCTGGGCCGCTGAAGCTGGTCGACCGCGCGAAACTGCGCGAGATGGTGGCGCCGCTCCTGAAGCGCGTCGGCGCCAATTTCTCGGCCGACGCGCCGGTGGCTTCGCTGTCGCTCGCCCAGCAGCAGATGGTCGAGATCGCCAAGGCGCTGTCGATCAAGGCGCGCCTGGTCATCCTCGACGAGCCGACCTCCAGCCTGCCGATCGCCGAGACCGAAAAGCTGCTCGACGTCATCAAGGGCCTGAAGGCGGAAGGCATCAGCGTCATCTTCATCTCGCACCGGCTGCATGAGATCGAGCGCGTCGCCGACCGTGTCGTGGTGCTGCGCGACGGCACGCTGGCCGGCACGCTGGCAAAGGACCAGATCAATCACGACGAGATGGTCAGGCTGATGATCGGCCGCATGCTGAAGGAGCGCGAGAAGGCCGGCGAAGCCGCCCGCGCGCCGGGCAGCGTGGCCCTGTCGGCGGACGCGATCCGCACCAGCACCTATCCCGACCGGCCGGTCAGCCTGGAATTGAGACACGGCGAGATCCTCGGCCTCGCGGGCCTAGTCGGCTCCGGCCGCACGGAGTTGGCGCGCGTGCTGTTCGGCATCGACGAGCGGTTGGCAGGCAGTGTCACGCTCGACGGCAAGCCGCTCGATGTAGGCTCGGCGGCGGACGCGGTGGCGAACGGCATCTTCCTGGTGCCGGAGGACCGCAAGCTGACCGGCATATTGCTCGACCTGTCGATCGCCCAGAACATCTCGCTGCCCAATCTGCCTGCGCATGCCAGGCGCTCACTGGTGTCCGCCAGCGCTGAACTCGCGACGGCCGAAAAGCAGAAGAAAAACCTCGGCATCAAGGCACCGTCGGTCCTGACCCGCACCGGCACTTTGTCAGGCGGCAACCAGCAGAAGGTGGTTCTGGCCAAATGGCTGGCGATGAACCCGAAGGTGATGATCCTGGATGAGCCGACGCGCGGCATCGACATCGGCGCCAAGGCCGAGATCTACGGGCTGATGCGAGCGCTGGCCGATGCCGGCGTCGCCGTGCTGATGATCTCCAGCGACATGGAAGAGGTGATCGGCGTGTCGGACCGCATCGCGGTCATGCATGAGGGGCAGATCTCCGGCATCCTCGACAAGGACGATTTCAGCCAGGAGAACGTGCTCTTGCTGGCGGTCGGCAAGAAGCCGAAATTGCTGCAAGCGGCGGGAGGAGCGCAATGAGCAAGAAAGATCTCGGCCTGCTGATCCTGATCTTGGTGGTCGGCGCGGTGGTGACGGCCATCAACCCGCGCTTCCTGTCGGCGATCAACCTCGCCAACACCTCCAACCTGGTGGCGCTGTTCGGCATCCTGTCGATCGGCCAGGCCTTCGTCATCATCACCGGCGGCATAGAATTGTCGGTCGGCTCGCTGGTCGCCCTGCTCGGCACGCTGTTCATCGACTTCATCGCGGTGCGCGAGGTGAACTGGCCGCTGGCCTTCGTGCTGATCCTGGTGCTTGGCGCCATCATCGGCTTCGTGCATGGCTGGCTGATCACGCGGCTGAAACTGCAGCCCTTCGTGGTGACGCTGTGCGGCCTGCTCATCTATCGCGGCGTGGCGCGCTTCTACACCGCCGACGGCACGGCGGGCTTCGCCTTCGGCCAGAATTTCCCGACGCTCGAATTCCTGACCGCGGGTCGCTCCTATGGCCTGCCGAACAGCTTCATCGCGCTGATCGTCATCGGCATCGTCATGTGGGTGGTGCTGCACCGCTCGGTATTCGGCCGCTACCTCTACGCTATCGGCAAGAACGAGGAAGCGGCGAAATATTCCGGCATCCGCACGGGCCGGGTGATCATCGCGGCCTATGTCATCTGCGGCGTCCTGACAGCGCTGTCTGCGATCTATTTCGCCATGTACACGCGCTCGATCTCGCCGGCGAGCCACGGCCAGTTCTACGAGCTCTATGCCATTGCGGCGGCGGTGCTGGGCGGCTTCTCGCTGCGCGGCGGCGAGGGCTCGCTGGTCGGCGTCATCCTCGGCACCGTGCTGCTGCAGGAGTTGCAGAACCTCGTCAACCTGCTCGGCATTCCCTCCTCGCTCAACTTCGCCGTGATGGGCGGCGTGATCCTGATCGGCGTGCTGGTCGACCAGCAATGGGGCGTCTTCCGCGCCCGCCGCCGCATGGTCGAAGCGACGCGCCAAAACGTTGCGGGCGCGCCGGCGGAGTAGCCTCGCTTTAACATTCACGGTTCTGATTGGACCGATGCTCGCGGGAAAACCCACCGGGCAGACCCGGATTCGCGGGCGGATTGCAACAACGCGTGAACCGGAAAACTGCCCTTGTCGCAGAATTGGGGCTGGGCTAAGCAATTGGCATCTGAGGGTTCCAAGAACAGAATATGGGAGAAATTACCGTGACATCAGCACGTTGGATCGCGCTCGCCGCGCTGGCGTTGACCTGCTCGACCCCGGCAATGGCCAAGGACTGGAAGACCGTGACGGTCGCCATGGAGGGCTCCTACGCCCCCTGGAACCAGACGGATGCCAGCGGCAAGATCGTCGGCTTCGAGGTGGATATCCTCAACGACGTCTGCGCCCGCGCGAAGCTGGAATGCAACATCGTGGCGCAGGACTGGGACGGCGTCATTCCCGGCCTGACGGCCGGCAAGTTCGACATCGTCATGGATGGCATGTCGATCACCGAAGAGCGCATGAAGACCATCGACTTCTCGATCCCCTATGCCTCTTCGCCGGTGGCTTTCCTTGCCGACAAGAACGGTCCGCTGGCGCAGCTGTCCAACAGCGGCAAGATGATCGATCTGTCGAAGGACGACGCCGAATCCAAGGCGGCGCTCGACACGCTGCGCAAGGAGCTCACCGGCAAGAATGTCGGCCTGCAGGTTTCGACCACCGAGGCGACGTTTGCCGACAAGTATCTCAAGGACGTCGCCAACGTCCATGAATACAAGACCACCGACGAGCATGACCTCGACCTGATGGCGGGCCGCATCGACGTCGCTTTCGCCGACACCACCTACTTCCTCGGCACGCTGGCCAAGCCGGACGCCAAGGACCTGGAATTCGTCGGCCCGCAATTCAAGGGTGGCCCGATCCTCGGGCCGGGCATCGGCGCCGCTTTCCGCAAGACCGACAAGGACCTGCAGGACATTTACAACAAGGCGCTCAAGGCGGCTCTCGACGACGGCTCGGTGTCGAAATACAGCCTGCAGTGGTTCAAGATCGACATTACCAAGTAATGTCGCAACGGGAGCAGCCAAGGCTGCTTCCGTTTTGCTTTGCATGTCGCCCAAAAGTGCGCAGCGGTTTTGGGAGAACGACGTGCATCAAGGCAAGGCCTTAAAGCGCGTCGCCTAACCCGTTTTGACACGCGCTTTAAGGCGGGCAACCCGTCGACGCCCGCAGGAGCCGTACGTGGAGTTTCTCAACGATCTCAAGGACCAGGTGTCGACGGCCTATGAGCTGTTGGCCGCCGGCTGGGGCGTGCAACTGCTCTGGGGCATCGGCTGGACGCTCGCCGTCACCGTCGTCTCGATGCTGATTGGTGCCGTGCTGGGCTCGCTGGTTGCGGCGGCCAAGCTTTCGCATCACGGCGGATTGAGGTTCATCGGCGAGAGCTACACAACCGTGTTTCGCGGCGAGCCGGAACTGCTGATCATCTATCTGTTCTACTATGGCGGCACGCAGGTCTTGACCGGCGTGGCAAGGTCCACCGGATCGATCGGCTCGACCGACATCTTGAACATGCCGAGCTTCCTCGGCGGCGTTCTCGCGGTCGGCATCATTTCCGGCGCCTATCAAGCGGAGGTTTTTCGCGGGTCGTTCCTGGCGATCCACCGCGGCGAGCTGGAAGCGGCGCGTGCCTATGGCATGTCGGCCTGGCTGCGGTTTCGCCTCGTGATCATGCCGCAGGTCCTGCGCCTCGCCGTGCCTGGGCTGGGCAATGTCTGGCAATTGACCATCAAGGATTCGGCGCTGATCTCGGTCACCGGCGTCGCCGAGCTGATGCTCACCGCGAACAAGGCCGCGCGTTCGACGCATCATTCGCTGCTTTTCTACACGGTCGCCGGCATCCTTTATCTGGTGATGACCTCGATCTCGACGCCGATCTTCGAGAAGGCCGAGCGTTACACTTCGCGCAGTTTCACCCGGCCGAAATAAGAGGTGGCGGTGGATTTCGACTTCTACCTTTCGACCATGTGGAGCGTGCTGAAGGCGCTGCCGCTGACGCTCGAGATCTGGTTCTTCGGCATCGCCTTCGGGCTACTCATCGCCACCGGCCTGACCTGGTTGCGGGCTTCCGGCTACAAGTTCGGCGAATATTTTACCCGCGCTTATGTCTTCGTCTTCCGCGGCTCGCCGTTGCTGGTGCAGCTCTATCTGATCTATTTCGGGCTCTCCCAGTTCGATTTCGTTCGCCACAGCCCGATCCTGTGGCCGATCCTGCGCGATCCGATGTATTGCACGATCGTCGCCATGGCCTTGAACACAGCCGCCTATGAGAGCGAGATTTTCCGCGGCGCGCTGCGGGCGGTGCCTGTCGGCCAGATCGAGGCGGCCAAGGCGTTCGGCATGTCGGCCTTCACCCGCTTCCGCCTCGTCACGCTGCCGATCGCGCTCAGGCTGGCCTTGCCGGCCTATTCGACCGAAATCATCCTCATGACCAAGGCGACGGCGCTCGCGTCCGTGGTCACCATCATGGAGATGATGGGGACGGCGCAAAAGATCCAGCACGACACGTTCCGGCCGATCGAGGTGCTGACCTGCGCCGGCGTGATCTACCTGCTTCTCAACTTGTCGATCGCCCGCCTGTTCGCCTGGGTCGAATACCGGCTTTCACCGCATCTGCGTCCCCCGCCTGAGCAGAGCCAGCAAATCAAATCCGTTCCGGAGGTGTTGTGATGTCGGCAAATGTCGCCACTTCCGCGCAAGCGGCATCGTCCCCGGACGACAAGGCAGCCATCAGCGTCAAGGACCTGCGCAAGTGTTTTGGCGATCACGAGGTGCTCAAGGGCATTTCGCTGGAAGCGCACAAGGGCGATGTGATTTCGATCCTCGGCTCCTCGGGGTCCGGCAAGAGCACGATGCTGCGCTGTATCAATCTCCTGGAGACCCCGGATTCCGGCGAAGTGCGCGTGGATGGCGAGCTCATCCGGATGAAGCGGGGCCGCGACGGCCACCAAATGCCGGCCGACATCCGCCAGGTGGAGCGGATCCGCGCCAACCTCGCCATGGTTTTCCAGAGCTTCAATCTCTGGTCGCACATGACCGTGTTGGAAAACCTCGTCGCCGCGCCGACGCATGTGCTGAAGCGGCCGCGCGCGGAGTGCCTGGAGCAGGCCGAGGCATTGCTGAAGCGCGTCGGCATCTGGGAGCGCCGCAACTACTATCCGCCGCATATGTCGGGCGGCCAGCAGCAGCGCGCTGCGATCGCCCGCGCGCTGGCAATGAATCCCAAGGTGATGCTGTTCGACGAGCCGACATCCGCGCTCGATCCGGAACTGGTCGGCGAGGTGCTGCGCGTCATGCGCTCGCTTGCCGAAGAAGGGCGCACCATGCTGGTCGTGACCCATGAAATGGGCTTTGCCCGCGACGTGTCGAGCAAGGTGATGTTCCTGCACAAGGGCGAGGTGGATTCGGCCGGCGAGCCGAAGGAGATGTTCGCCAGGCCGCCGACGCCGCAGTTCAAGCAGTTCATCGCCAACTTCAACAAGTGAAGACGGACCTTGCTCGGCACCAAGATGCGCTGAGATTCAGGTCAGGCCGAGCCGAAAGTGGTGGCTTCCGAGAACCGGAGCGGAGCGTACTTAAGCACGTGAGCACCGGAAGCGCAGGGAGCCGCTACTTGCAGGCCGGGCTCACCTGAATATCAGCGCATCTTAGATCATGTCCGACAGGTCGGAAAACGCCATCGCCTTGCGCAGCACCTCGGCAAAGCGTTCGCCGGCGACCTCCTTGTCGCCGCCATTGTCGATCGACGTGATGTCCGGTCCTGTCAGCTTGACGTTCGTGCTGCGCGCCAGGCGGGCAAGCACTTCGCCGCGTGATTCACGGCCGCGCGCCGCCAGCCGTTCCGCGAGGATCTCCGGCGCCGCGGTGATCTCGACCACGGCCAGATTGGCGTAGCGTTCGCGCAGCGCCGGGATGACCGCGCGGGAGACATTCGCCACGGCCACATGACCATTGGCGACAGCCCAGTCGACATCGGCCGGCAGGCCATAGCGGAGGCCATGCGCGTCCCAGCACAGCGAGAAGGCGCCGTCGGCCTCCGCTTCGGCGAAGGCGGCGTCGGCCAGTGTGTCGTGGTCCTCGCTTGCCGTGTCGCTCGGCCTGGTGATGACGCGGCGCACGAATTCCAGCCGCGTCTCGCCGGCGAAGCGCTGCTTGGCGTAGCCGATCAGCGTATCCTTGCCGGCGCCGCTCGGCCCCACCACCGCGACGAAGACGCCGTTGCGGATCGGCAGGCTCTCGGCCAGCTCGCGTTCGATGAGGGCCGAGACCATCATGCGACCCGGCGGCCCTGGCGCCACACGGTGCGCACGACCGGCACATGATCGTCGACGCGCACCCGCACCAGGTCCGCGCGGCGGCCCGGCTCGATGACGCCGCGATCGGTAAGGCCGATGGCTTCGGCCGGGTTCTTCGAGACCATGGCGACCGCCTGCGGCAGCGAGATGCCCTCGACGACATCGCCGAGGAAGAAGGCCGACTGGATCAGGCTGAAGGGGATGTAGTCCGACGACAGGATGTCGAGCAGCCCGTCGGCGGCAAGCGTCCGCGCTGAAACATTGCCGGAATGCGAAGCGCCGCGCATGACGTTGGGCGCGCCCATCAGCACGCCGAGGCCGGCCGCCTTCGAGGCCTTGGCCGCCTCTTCCGTCGTCGGGAACTCGGCGACGCGCACGCCCTGCTCGATTGCTTCTTCGACATGGCCGGCGGTCGCGTCGTCATGGCTCGCCAGCACGATGCCGCGCTCCTGGCAGGCGGCCGAGATGAAGACGCGGTTCGGACCGGAGTTGCGGGCCGATTCCGCCATCCGCTTCTCGCAGAATTTCTTGAAATCCTGGTCCGTCAGCTTCAGCTTGCGCTGGTAGTAGTAGGCATAGGTCTCGAGGTTGACGAACTGGCGCTGTCCGGGCGCATGGTCCATCAGCGAGGCAAGTTTCACCCGGTCGTCGGTCTCGAAATTGGCGAAAGCCTCGAGGCAGTCCGGCGCCGAGACCTCGCAGCGCAGATGGATGAAATGGTCGGCCCTGAGCCGGTCCTGGCGCACGCTGTCCTCGATCGCGTCGGCCAGCTTGCGAACGTCGTCGGATTTCAGGTCGGCGTCCTCGTCCATGCCGACGCGCAAGGCGTCGAGCACGGTGGTGATGCCGGCGGTCGCCACCTGGGCGTCATGCGCAAGCACGGCGGCGATCGGGTTCCAGCGCACTTTCGGCCGCGGCGCGTAGTGGCCTTCGAGATGGTCGGTGTGAAGCTCGACGAGGCCCGGGATGATGTAGTCGCCGCCCATGTCCTCCCCGGTGCGGGCAGCGCCCGGTTCGACGGCGGCGATCAGGCCGTCGCGCAACAACAGCGAGCCCTCGACGATTTCGTCCGGCAGCACGATGCGGGCATTGGTGAGAATGGTTTCGGCGGTCATCTCAGGCGGTCCTATCTCGAGCGGTCAATCAGAGCAATTCCAGGAAAAGTGCCTTGCGGTTTTCCGTCCGGAATTGCGTAAACACAGAGCTAGGGCGGTTCAGCGTTTCCGCTGACCCGCCCTAGGCGGTCTTGCGGGCCGGGCCGTGGCCAAGCGCATGATGGGAAAGCACCATGAACGGGGCGCCGGGCTCGCTTTCGACGAATAATGTCAGCGCATCCACCGGCACCGGCTGCCGCAGCACGTCGGCGAACAGGCCGTCTATCGCTGCGCGAAGACGTGGGCTTTCCTGTGGCCCGGCGCGCCCCGACAGCGTCATGTGGAAGCGGAAAGTGTCGAAAACATATGGGTAGCCCCATTGGCAAAGGTTGCGGAACTCGTCCGGCTTCAGCGAATCTGGGCTGCGGCGCTCGATCTCGGCCTCGGTCAATGGCGCACGGAAGCCGTCGAAGGCGCGCACGACCTCGCCGGCGAAATCGTTGATCGGGGCGAACGCGGCTTCGGGCACCAGGGCGAAGAAATCGTCGATCTGGCCGACCACGAGGCGCGGGATGACGACCGGCGGCGTGGCTTCGGCGAAACTGTCGAGAGCGGCGCGCAGCGAAGCTTCCGTCTCGTCCGGCGCCAGCCGGAACGGCGCCTTCAGCGTCGCGTGGAACCCGTAGCGCCTGGCCGAGGCGGTATGGAAGGCGACTTCCGCGGCCGACAGATCGCCCACGGCCTCGACCGGTCGCGTCGCCGCGCCAAACGGGTCGCGGCCCAGCCAGTTGGCGGCAATGCGCGCCAGCTTCTCGTCCTGTCCCGGAGTGTAGTAGATGGCGTAGCGCATGGGCATTCCTCGTCAAGCGCGCTGCGCGCCCCGAAAGGAATATGCGACGCGCTTCAAGTCATTGTCTTGGCAAGTCGTGGCCCAAAAACGCCGGAGCGTTTGCGGCGACATGCACCGGAACCGCTGCCATAGGTGATTTCCATGACGGATTGACGAAGCTTTCGTGGGTTTTCGAAGGCAAGTCCAGCCGCAAGGTCGTTAGCCGACGATTTCTCTTAACTGGACCAACGGCTTTGCCGAACTGCTTGATCAGGCCTTCATCAGCCACTCGTGCTCGGCCGCGTTGTGGAATTTCCACGTCCGCTTCGGTCCGGCCATGACATTGAGGTAATAGAGGTCGTAGCCGTGGCAGGCCGCGCAGGGGTGATAGCCCTTCGGCACGAGCACGACATCGCCGTCCTCGATCGCCATCGCCTCGTCCAGCTCGCGCACGCCGTTGCGGTCGGCGTCGGTGTAGACGCGCTGAAAGGCAAAGCCCTGCGGCGGGTTGAGCCGGTGGTAATAGGTCTCCTCGAGATAGGATTCCACGGGGAGATTGTCCTGGTCGTGCTTGTGCGGCGGATAGCTCGACGTGTGGCCGCCGGGCGTGATCACCTCGACCACCAGCAGCGAATCCGCCGGCTTGCCCTCGGGCAGGATGTTGGTGACGTAGCGCGTGTTGGTACCCTTGCCGCGCACCTCCTGGCCGAGATCGTCAGGTCCGATGACGCGCACCGGCAGGCCGCCGCTTAAGCCCGGCGCCGAGCAGACGGCAAGCTCCAGTTCGGTATCGGCGGTCACCGACCAGTCGTCGCCTTCCGGCACATAGACCGACCAGGGCTTGCCTTCGAAGGGCGACATGCGCTCGCCGAGCAGGCCGAGGTCCTTGCCGCCGGCCGACGCCTTGCCCTTGCCGGTGACGAAGACCAGGCAGACCTCGCGGTCGCCGGTCTTGCCGGACACCGTCTCGCCCGCTTTCAGCCGATGCAGATCGAAACCGACATAGGTCCAGCCGGCGCTTTGCGGCGTGACATGAGCGACATGGCCGTGGCCCTTGTCGGCCTTGACGAGCAGTTTCGACATTTTTGTCTCCTAATTCCTCGACGCTTCGATTTTCAGGCCTGCTTGCAGGATTTCATCGTTCATTGGACTATCGTGAAAACCGTGGAGATTGGCCGGTTCCTCTCAACTTCGTCATCCTAGGGCGGAGCAGGAGCGAAGCTCCGTCGCGGAGACCCTAGGATCCATTCCATTCCCTCAGTCGAAGAGTGCAGCGGAGCAGAATTCTGCACCGCAGCGGCTGCTTCGAAGTCACGGAATGGATCCTCGGGTCTGCGCCGCGTCGCTTCGCTCCTTGCTTCGCCCGTGGATGACGAAGCGAAAGATGTTTCAGCCAATCGCTAATGCATCCGATGCGCCATGCGCGCTGTCCGATCCGTGAACCCTCCACCCCATCGACCGCTTCATTCCCTCGGCTCGGCCGGTGGCTTGGTCTCGTCGGCCGGCTTGTAGAGGTAGAAAAACTGCCATACCGCATAACCGGCGAAGCCGAGCGCGATGACGCCCCAGAACGGCGTGCCGGAGGCGAATTCGATCACCGACCAGACCAGGCAGACCGCGACGACGGCGATGCGGCGCCACAGCGGCCGGAAGAAGGGGTGCTCATAGTCTTTCATCACGCCAATCCAGGATTTGCCCAAAGCGCATCAGATAGACCGAGTGCCCGGACTAATCCATCATTCATGACTAATCCACCGTTCAGGCCGGAAAACCCTGCGTTTCGACCGTGTAGCCGGCGGCCGTCATCACCCGCATCAGCTCCTTGTGGCCGACCTGAGCCATCTTGAGCGGCGGGTTCTTCTTCGGATCCTGCTCGGCTTCCACGACGAACCAACCCTCATAGCCATGATCGGCGAACCGTTGGACGATGGCGCCGAAATCGAGCGAGCCGTCGCCCGGCACGGTGAAGGCACCGAGCGCCACGGCATCGAGGAAGGACTGTTTTGAGCGGTCGAGCCCGTCGATGACGCCCATGCGCACGTCCTTCACATGGACATGGTTGATGCGCTTGTGGTGGTTGTCGATGGCGCGCAGCACGTCGCCGCCGGCAAAGGCCAGATGGCCGGCATCGAGCAAAAGCGGAATGCCTTCGCCGGAATGGCGCATGAAAGCGTCGAGCTCCGGCTCGGTCTCGACCACCGCCGCCATGTGATGGTGGTAGGAAAGCGGCATGCCTTGGTCCGCGCACCATTCGCCGAATTCGGTGACGCGGCGGCCATAGGCCTTCATCTCGTCGCCGGTAAGCGTCGGCTTGGTGGCCAAGGGTTTCGAACGATCGCCCTGGATGGAGCGGCCGACCTCGCCATAGACGATGCAGGGCGCGTCGACCGCCTTGAACAGGTCGATCATCGGCTGGATGCGGTCCTTGTTCCTGGCCAGGTCCTCATTGACCAGCGTGCCGGAGAACCAGCCGCCGCAAAGCGTGACGTCGGCCGCCTTCAGGATCGGCAGCATCACCTTCGGGTCGTTGGGGAAGCGGCGGCCCATCTCCATGCCGGTGAAGCCGGCCGAGCGCGACTGGCGCAGACACTCCTCCAGCGACACGTCATCGCTCAGTTCCACGAGATCGTCGTTCCACCACGCTATGGGGGACATGCCCAGTTTGGCTTTCAAGTCTTCGCTCCGATGTCAGTTCATTATGAGGCGGACGCCGGCTCAGCCTTGCCGGCTGTCCACGGCTTCCTCGTATTTCTTGCGCGCGGCGTTGACCTGGGGCCGCGCGGAGACTTCCGGCACGGCGACATCCCACCAATGGCCGCCGGCATCGGTCGACACCAGCGGATCGGTGTCGATGACCAGCACCGTCGTCTTGTCATTGTTTTTGGCCTTGGCCAGCGCCGTCTCCAGTTCCGCGATCGACGCCACCTTCTCGGCGACGGCGCCGAGGCTCGCCGCATGGGCGGCGAAGTCGACGTCGGGCATCACCTCGTGGCGGGCGTCCTTCAGCAAATTGTTGAAGTTGGCGCCGCCGGTCGCCATCTGCAGCCGGTTGATGCAGCCGTAGCCGCGATTGTCGAGCAGCACGATGGTGAGCTTCAAGCCAAGCATGACAGAGGTGGCGATCTCGGAATTGAGCATCAGATAGGAGCCGTCCCCGACCATGACGACGACCTCCTGGTCGGGCCTTGCCATCTTGACGCCGAGCCCGCCGGCGATCTCGTAGCCCATGGTCGAGAAGCCGTATTCGGCATGGTAGGAGCCCGGCGCGCCTGCCTGCCAGAGCTTGTGCAATTCGCCGGGCAGGCCGCCGGCGGCATGCAGCAGCGTCACATCGGAGCCCATCGCCCGTTGCACGGCGCCGATCACCTGCGCGTCGGAAGGATAGGCCGCGTTGGTCGAGGCCGTCACCTTGGCGGCGGCGGCCTGCCATTCCGTCTTGCCCTTCAGCGCATTGTCGGTCCAGGCGGCCGGCGCCTTCCAGCCCTTCAGCGCGGAAGCCAATTCGGCCAGACCCTCGGCGGCATCGGCGACCAGCGGCAAGGCCCAATGCTTGCCGGCGTCGAAAACCTGGGTGTTCAGGCCGATGATGGTGCGGCCGGCATTCTTGAACAGCGCCCAGGAGCCCGTTGTGAAATCCTGCAGCCTGGTGCCGACGGCAAGCACGACATCGGCTTCCTCGGCCAACCGGTTGGCGGCTGAGGTGCCGGTGACGCCGACGGCGGCCATGTTGAGCGGATGATCGTCCGGCAGCGAGGACTTGCCCCCTTGCGTCTCGCAGACCGGGATACCGGCGCCCTGCACCAGCTTCGCCAGCTCTCCGGAAGCCTGCGAGTAGAGGACGCCACCGCCGGCGATCACCAGCGGCTTCTTGGCGCCCTTCAACGCCGCGACGGCGGCGACCAGTTCATTGCGGTCGGGGCGCAGTCTGCGCGGCGTCCAGACGCGTTCGGCAAACAGGCTTTCGGGATAATCATAGGCCTCGGCCTGCACGTCCTGGCAGAGCGAGAGCGTGACCGGGCCGCATTCGGCCGGATCGGTCAGCACCTGCATGGCGCGGTTCAGCGCCGGGATGATCTGCTCCGGCCGCATGATGCGGTCGAAATAGCGCGATACCGGGCGGAAACAGTCGTTGACGCTCGCCGTACCGTCGGAAAAATCCTCGGCCTGCTGCAGCACCGGGTCAGGCAGGCGGTTGGCGAAGACGTCGCCGGGCAAAAACAGGACAGGCAACCGGTTTACATGCGCGAGCGCGGCGGCCGTCACCATGTTGAGCGCGCCGGGGCCGATCGAGGTGGTCGCTGCCATGAAGCGGCGGCGAAAATTCGCCTTGCCATAGGCGATCGCCGCATGCGCCATCGCCTGCTCGTTATGGGCGCGGAAGGTCGGCAGCTCGTCGCGCACCTGATAGAGCGCCTCACCGACGCCGGCGACATTGCCATGGCCGAAGATCGCCCAGACGCCGCCGAAGATCGGCACCGTCTTCCCGTCGATCTCGGTCATTTGCCGGCTGAGAAAGCGGGTTAGCGCCTGCGCCATGGTCAGGCGAACGGTCTTGCTCATTGTCGTTTCCTCCGCAATTCTTCAGCGGTCTTCTTATGCGGCCTTGCGGCCGCGCGCGGCAAGCCACGCCTCGGTCAGCTGCTCGAAGCGCGCGGCCATGTCGGCCACCGCTTCGTCATCCGACATCCTGCCGGCCAGCCATTGTTCGGCGGCGTTGATGAAGATGGTGCGGCCGACGGCAAAACCTTTGACGATCGGCGCGTTGGCGGTTGCCGCGAAGGCCGCGACCAGCTCGTCCTGTGGCGCTTCGAGCCCGAGCAGCACGACGCCGCGGCACCAGGGATCGTTCCTGACGATCACCTGTTCGATCTTCGCCCAGGCGCCCGCCGAAGCCTGCGGCTCGAGCTTCCACCAGTCCGGCTTGATGCCCAGCACATAAAGTTCCTCCAGCACGCGCGGAATGGTGGTGTCGTCGAGCTTGCCATGCTTGCCGGCGATGATCTCGACCAGCAGTTCCCGGCCTACCTTCCTCGCCGCCTCGAACAAAGCGCGCAGCTTCTGCTGCTGCTCGACTTTGAGCGCTTCCGGGTCGTCCGGGTGGTAGAAGCACAGGCATTTGATGCAATGGTCGACCGGCCATTCGGTGAGCTGCGAGCCGATATCCTGCGAGAACTCGAAGCGCAGCGGCCGCGATCCGGGCAATTCGACGGGACGCCCGAGCCAGGCGAAGGGATGGCATGCGAATTCGAACATCGCGTCGCGCCCGTATTTCTCGTCGATCAGCATGCCGTAGCCGTCGCGGCCGGCGGCGACTTTTGCCGCCGCCTTGACCGTCAGCACCTTGAAGTCGGGGATGCGCGAAACGTTGGCGCCGATCTTGGCGGCAACGTCTTCGAGCTGGACACGATGATCGCAGGCCAAAGCCATCAGCGAGGGGATATCGCGCCGCCGCGTCGTCGCCCAGTGGATGTGGTTGATCGCCTCGTCCTTGCGCAGCGCCAGGTGCTTGCTGCCGTGCTTCAGGAAGAACTGCAGCTCCTCGAAGGTCGGGTACTCCGGCGCGCAAAGCAGGCGCGATACGGCGAAGGCGCCGCAGGCATTGGCCCAGGTCGCGGCGGTGGCAAAACTCTCGCCGCCCAGCCAGCCGCGCAGGAAGCCCGACATGAAGGCGTCGCCGGCGCCGAGCACATTGTAGATCTCGATCGGGAAACCCTTGCCGACGATACCGTCCTCGAGATCGTCGCTGATCGGGCCGTCATAGACGATGCAGCCCTTGGCGCCGCGCTTGAGCACGATGGTGGCCGAGGACAGGGCGCGGATCGTCTTCAGCGCGCTCAGGCAATCGTCGGCGCCCGACGCGATCATGATCTCTTCCTCGGTGCCGACGATGAGATCGCAATCCGGCAGCACGGTCTTCAGCTGTGCCGAGACGCGGTCGGATTTGACGTAGCGCTCGAAACCCTCGGCATGGCCGGCAAGACCCCAGAGGTTCGGGCGGTAATCGATATCGAACACCACCTTGCCGCCCTTGGCCTTCATCAGGCGGATCGCTTTGCGCTGCGCGGCATCGGAATTGGGCCGCGAGAAATGCGTGCCGGTGACGACCACCGAACGCGCCGAGGCGATGAAGGCTTCGTCGATGTCTTCTTCGGCAAGCGCCATGTCGGCGCAGTCGGAGCGGTAGAAGATCATCGGCGAGACGCCTTCGCTCTCGACCGAAAGCAGCACCAGCGCTGTCAGCCGTTCCTTGTCGGTCTTCAGCCCGTCGACCGACACGCCCTCGCGCCGAAGCTGCTCGCGGATGAAGCGGCCCATCTGCTCGTCGCCGACGCGCGTCAGCAGTGCCGAGCGCAGGCCGAGCCTTGCCGTGCCGACGGAAATATTGGCCGGACAGCCGCCCACCGACTTGGCGAAGGAGGCGATGTCCTCCAGCCGCGAGCCGATCTGCTGGCCATAGAGATCGACCGAGGCGCGGCCGATGGTGATGACGTCGTGCGGCGGGTATTTCCCTTCCACGGCTTCGCCCATTCGAACCTCCCATCGGCCTTGTTGGATAGAGCAGCGTCGTTTTGGACAGCACGCGCCAGCGACGGCGTAGTGTCGTCAATATGAAATATTAATTCCAATCTACAGTCAATATGGAATGAGTGTTCCCATGCCGAAAAGCGCTCCTCGGCGAGGCTCAGCCCTTGCGCCGGCGCCCGGCTTCGCGGCGCTTCTCGCCGACGGCGACGGTCAGCGCCATGGCCAGCGCCATCGTCGCCGAGATCGAGCGGAAACCGCCGAAATCGGCCTCGGCGACCTCGAACCAGACCTTTGCGAATTGCGCCAGCGGCGAGAAGGACGAGTCGGTGATCGCCACGATCGGTACGCCCTGTTCCGCGATCGAGCGCGTCTCGTCGATGGTCGCCGGCGCATAGGGAGAGAAGCTGATGGCGATGACGGCGTCGCGCGGCGTGGCGAAGCCGATCATCTCGGCATTCAGGCCGGCGGCCGATTCCACCAGCTGGTTGCGGATCTTGAGCTTGCCCAGCGCATAGGCGATGTAGGACGCCACCGGATAGGATCGGCGTTTGGCCAGCACATAGATCGTCTCGGCCTTCGCCAGAAGCGCCACCGCCTCTTCGAAATGCCCGTCGTTCAGCGCGCGAGAAATATCGCCCAGCGAGGTGCTGGCGGCGGCGACGAAGCCGTCGAAGATCGCCCGATGCCCGCCGCCGTCCTCGGCCTTGGCGCGCAGCGCCGCCAGCCGCTCATCATAGGAGGAGTTGCGTTCGCGCAGCCGCTCGCGGAAAACCTGCTGCAGGCTGGTGAATCCGTCGAAGCCGAGCTGCTGGGCAAAACGGATCAGCGTCGAGGGCTGAACGCCGGCCGAGGCCGCGATGCTTGCCGCCGTGCCGAAAGCGATGTCGTCGGGGTTGTCGAGCGCATAGGCGGCGATCTGCGCGATGCGCTTGGGCAGGCTCGCGCGCCTGTCCAGGATCGTCGCGCGCAGCGTTTCGAAATCGCGAGGCACCCGTTCGTCCATCGTCGCTCCGCCCACGCCCATAAGGTTTGCCCCTCTCCTGCCTCATCATAACGAGTTCGCGCAAGAACACCATAAAAAATGATTTGGATGTTCCATTCCTTACCAAAATGGACTAATTCATCCACACCAGTATTTCCCCGGAGCGATTCCGCTTTCACGCAACCGCTCCATCTGTTTGTTGACGCAATTCCGGACGGCAAACCGCTCGGCACTTTTCCTGGAATTGCTCTGGCGCGGAGACAATCGACATGGTCGGAGTGGGCCTCATCGGCACGGGCTTCATGGGCAAGTGCCACGCCATCGCCTGGAATGGGGTGGGCACGGTCTTTCCCGATGTCGAGAAGCCGAAACTGGTGCATCTGGGCGAGGTGAATGACGAGCTTGCCCGGCGCAAGGCCGGCGAATTCGGCTTCGCGAAAGGCTCCGGCGACTGGCGCGCCGTGGTCGAGGATCCGGACGTCGAAATCGTCTCGCTGACCACGCCCAACCAGTTCCACCCCGAAATGGCGGTCGCCATCCTCGAAGCCGGCAAGCATCTGTGGTGCGAGAAGCCGATGGCGCCGAGCTTCGCCGAGGCCGAGACCATGGCGGCCGCGGCGAAGCAATCCGGCAAGGTCGCCGTGCTCGGCTACAACTACATCCAGAACCCCGCCATCCGCCACATCGGCGCGCTGCTGGAGGAAAAGATCATCGGCGACGTCAACCTCGTGCGCATCGAGATGGACGAGGATTTCATGGCCGACCCGGAAGCACTGTTCTTCTGGAAGCACGAGGCTTCGTCCGGTTATGGCGCGCTCGACGATTTCGCCGTCCATCCGCTGTCGCTGATCAAGGCGCTGTTCGGCCGTGTTTCCCGCGTCATGTGCGACATGGTCAAACCCTATGCCGACCGCAAGACCGCTTCCGGCGCCCGCCGCGCGGTCGAGACCTACGACATCGCCAGCGTCTTGATGCATCTGGAAAACGGCGTTGCCGGCACGCTCATGGTCAATCGCTCGGCCTGGGGCCGCAAGGGCCGCATCGCCATCCAGATTTTCGGCTCGAAGGGCTCGATCCTCTACGACCAGGAGCGGATGAACGAATTCCAGCTCTACCTCACCGCCGACCGGCCGACCGAACAGGGCTACCGCACCGTCCTGGTCGCGCCGCACCACAAGCCTTACGATTCCTTCCTGCCGGCGCCCGGCCACGGCCTCGGCTTCAACGACCTCAAGATGATCGAATGCCGCGAGCTCTTGATGCGCATCGCCGGCAGGCCGGCCCGCATCATCGACTTCGACGAGGGACTGGAGATCGAGCGCACCGTGCATGCCATGGCGCGCTCGTTCCAGGAGCAGCGCTGGGTCGATGTGAGATAGGGCAGCGGGCAAGGCGTCACGCCTTAGAATCGAACCGGCTCGAAGCGGCCGGACTTGGCCGAGGCAAGCGCTGCCTCGCACAGGATCATCGCCTTGCGCCCGTCCGCCGCGCCGACCGCCGGCTTCCGCCCTGCGGCGACCGACTGGATGAAATGGTCGAGCTCCGCCTCGTAGGATTGGGCATAGCGCTCGACGAAGAAATAGAGCGGCCGGTCTGCGGCGATCCCGTTCTCGCCGCTGAGACTGACGGAGGTCGGGGTACGGTTGCCGGCCTGCAGCATGCCCTTCGAGCCATGCACCTCGATGCGCTGGTCGTAGCCATAGACGGCGCGCACGCTGTTGTTGATGTGGCACTGCCGGCCTGACGCGGTGCGCAGGATGAACATCGCCGTGTCGTAATCGCCGAGTTTTGCGTAGTAGGGCGCGACCAGCGACGATCCGGTCGCGAAGAGCTCCACCGGCTCTTCGCCGAGCAGGAAACGCGCCATGTCGAAATCATGGATGGTCATCTCGCGGAACACGCCGCCGCCGCCGGCCAGCGCCTCCTCGGTCTCCGCCTCCGGGTCGCGGCTGGTTATGATCACCTGCTCGACCGCGCCGATCTCGCCGGCCTCGATCCTTCGCTTCACGGCGGCGAAGGACGGATCGAAGCGCCGGTTGAAGCCGATTTGCAAGGGCACGCCAGCCTTCTCGACCGCCGCCAGACATGCGTCCGTGCGTGCGATGTCGAGGTCGATCGGCTTTTCGCAGAAGATCGCCTTTCCCTTGGCGGCGGCCTCGACGATCAGGTCGGCATGGGTGCGGGTGGCGGAAGCGATCACCACCGCCTTGATCGACGGGTCGTTCATCACCGTTGCGGTGTCGGCGATCTCCGCGCCTGCTCCGGTGGCGATGCGCTCAGCCGCGTCGCGGCGCGGGTCGACGATAGTGCGCAGGCGCACCCCCGGATGCCGGGCAAGGTTTTTCGCATGCACCGAGCCGATCAGCCCGGCGCCGAACAATGCGGCGTCGATCATTTTTCTACCTTCTGTAATGCCTCAGTGAGTAGCCGCTTCCGCGCCGGATCCCGGCTTGCTGAAGCGCTCCAGTTCCTGCTGCAATTCGCGGATCTCGCGGCCGCCGGCCATCATGTCGAGCACCTCCTTCTCGGTGATGTCGCCCTTGCGGAACGTGCCGAGCGAACGGCCGCGGTTGAGCATGGTGAAGACATCGCCGATCGGATAGGCGTGGTGGATGTTGTGGGTGATGAAGATGACGGCGAGCCCACGCTGGCGCGCCTGCGCCACATAGCGCAGCACGATCGAGGCCTGGTGCACGCCGAGCGCCGAGGTCGGCTCGTCGAGGATCAGCACCCGCGCCCCGTGATAGACGGCGCGCGCGATCGCCACGCATTGCCGCTCGCCGCCGGAAAGCGTGCCCACCGCCTGCTGCGGATCGCGCACATTGATGCCGATCTTGCCGAGCTCGTCATAGACGATCGCATCGGCCGCCTTCATGTCGATACGCCTGGCGGGCCCCCAGCCCTTCACCGGCTCGCGTCCGAGGAAGAAGTTGCGGGTGATGCTCATCAGCGGGATCATCGACAGGTCCTGGAAGACGGTGGCGATGCCGGCGTCCAGCGCCTGCCTGGGGGAACTGAACGTTACCGGCTTGCCGTCGACATACATCTGGCCTTCGCTCGGCGTGTGCACGCCCGACAGCGTCTTGATCAGCGTCGACTTGCCGGCGCCGTTGTCGCCGAGCAGGCAGTGGACCTCGCCGGCATGCGCGGCGAAAGACATGTCGCGCAGCGCCGTCACCGAGCCGAAGCGGCGGGTGACGTTGCGCAGTTCGATGAGCGGAACGGGCTCGGCCATCTGTCAGCGCGCCTCCGTCGCCTTGCGGCGCACGTAATTGTTGACCAGCACGGCGATCAGCAGCATCGAGCCGAGGAAGACCTGGAACCAGTCGGTGTCGATGCCGGTGTAGAAGATGCCCATCTCCACCGTGCCGAAGATCAGCGCGCCGAACATGGCGCCGATCGCCGAGCCGTAGCCGCCGGTGAGCAGGCAGCCGCCGATCACCGCCGCGATGATCGCCTGGAACTCCTTCTGCGTGCCGCGCAGCGTGTCGGCGGAGCCGGCTTCCAGCACCTGGATGACGGCGAACAGCGTCGCCGACAGCGCCGTGCCGATGAACAGCAAGATCTTCACCCGGTCGACCGGCACGCCGACATTGCGCGCCGCGCGGTCGTCGCCGCCGACGGCGAACACCCAGTTGCCGAAGCGCGTCTTGACCAGCAGCCATGTGGCGAAGGCCGTCACCGCCACCCACCACAGGATCGACATCGACAGGCCCTGCACCATCGCCGAGCCGTCGGGCCGGGCGTCGATCACGCCATGCGAGGCGAGCCAGGCGAAGACCGGCGCGCCGAACTTGCCGCCGAACAGCCAGACCACGAAGCTGCCTTCCTGGCCGTCGGTGATATAGGGGATCTGCGTGCGCCCGGTGACGGTGCGCGTGATGGCCAGCGTCAGCCCGCGCAGGATGAACAGGCCTGCCAGCGTGACGATGAAGGAGGGCAGCCTTGTGCGCACCACGAGGATGCCGTTCAAAGCGCCGACGATGATGGCGATGACGAAGGCGATCGCCACCGCCGCGGGGATCGACAGCCCGAACTGGGTGACGCAAAGCCCGATTGTGACGCTGGCAAAGCCGATCATCGAACCCAGCGACAGGTCGAACTCGCCGCCGATCATCAGAAGCGCGACCGCCGCGGCAAGGATGCCGAGCTGCGCCGACACCTGCAGGAAATTGGCGATGCCGGCCATCGAGAACAGGCCGCTATTGCCGGCTGTGATGCCGAAAGCGAGGAAGACGATGACCGTGCCGGTGATGGCGCCGAGCTCCGGCCGCCGCATCAGGCGCACCAGCCTTCGCGAAACGGGCTTCGGCTCGGGTGGATGGGCCGGGTTCAGTGCATCGGTCAAGATCGTCATCCCAATAAGCGTCCAGGGCACCCCAGGAAAAATCCGAAGCGGCAGGTTCGGCGGCTTCGCCTTGGCTTCCGTCCGGATTCCGTGTCCAACAAGTGCCCGCCGGCCAGAGCATGATGCCGAAAAGTGTGAAGCGGTTTTCGGACGACATCACGCTCTATCTTTGAGCGCCGTCGGGCCATTATAGCATCAGCGGATGCCGGCCTTGCTGAGATCGCGTACGGCGGCCGCATCATCCTTCATGATGAACGACGGACCGGTGCGCACGGCCGATGTCGGGAAGGTCTTGTACATCGCCTTGTTGGTCAGGAAGACGACGGGATAATAGCCCATCATATATTGCTGGTTGTCGATGCCGAACATCATCGTGCCCTTGGCTACGGCATCGAGGATCTCGGGCGACAGGTCGAAGGTGCCGATCTTGTAGTTGCCGATCGTGCCGGCATCCGAAAACATCTTGAGCAGCGGTGCCGCGACGGTCGGGCCGAGCGTCAGCACGCCGGTGACGTCCGCATGCGCGGTGAGATAGCCTTCGACACGGCGCGTCACGTCGGTCGGGTCCATCGTGGCCGCCACCACGTCGGAGGAGCCGCCGCTCTTCTTCAGCCCGTCATTATAGCCTTCGCAGCGCTTGTCGAGGCTGACATTGCCGACTTCGTGGTTGATGCAGATGCCCTTCTTGACGCCGGCTTTGGCCATGATCTCGCCGGCCTTGACGCCATTGTCGTATTCCGAGCCGCCGCCGACGAAGAGATCGAGGCCCCAGGGCTCCACCGCTTCCTCGCCGCTGTCGATGACCACCACCGGAATGCCGACCGCCTTGGCCGCTTCCACCGGCGCCTTCAGCGCGTCCATGTCGGGGATGGAGACGACCAGCCCGTCCGGCTTTGACGCGGTCGCCGCCTCGATCATGCGCGCCATGCGCACCACGTCGAAGGTTTCCGGTGCCTGGTATTCGACCTTGACGCCGAGTTGCTGGGCGGCGGCCTGCATGCCGTTCTTCACCACGCTCCAATAGACGTCGTTGGCCTGGCCGTGGGTGACGAAGACGATGCGCACATCGCCTTCCTGCTTCACCTGGGCCGGCGCAGGCAGAATGCCGACGCCGGCAAAAGCAAGCGAGAGCGCCGCGGCGCCGAGCATATTCCGGATCGAGAATAAGGCACTCATAGTGGTTCTCCTCAGTTGTTGTTGTGTTCCCAAAGTCTTGGCCTCGACCCTCCCTGGTCAGGCCATTTCGTCATGATTGCAGGTCTCTCCTTGCGGGCATGATCATGCCCGGAAATCCCGGAGCGAGCCGCGGCGGATGGACAATCCTTCCACGAAGGCCATGAAGTCCGGGTCTGGAAGCAGGTCGAATTCGTCGATGCGGATCTGCGCCGAGTTGGGTTCGATCTCCTCGATCTCGCCCGGCGCATTGGCGTGCAGGCAAAGGAAATTGAGCCCTTCGCCGATCTGGTTGAACAGGGCCTCATAGCGCGCGCGGGCCGGCTGGTTGCGATGCCAGGGCGTTTCCAGCACGGCGCTCGCCAGCGTCTCGCCGGCTTGCTCCAGCCGTTTCCCCGGCGCGGCATAGACGCCGTCGTCCAGCTTGCCCAGATTATGGATCGGTCCGTAGACCGTAATACTTTTCGGAAACAAAGTCGGCAGGCCGTAGTCGATGCCGACCGCTGCATAGCGGTCGACGAATTCCGGCGAGAACACCGCGCCCATATGGCCGTCGATATGGGTGAGCGAGAGCCCGGCGGCCAATGCCGCGTCGATCTGCGCCCGCATCTCGGCCTCCACGGCTTCCGGCTCGCCCTTGGCGCGCAATTCCGGCACGGAGCGGAACAGATAGCCGTCGCTATCGACGATGCCCGACGCCTGGCTCGCCTTGGTCAGTGGCCGCCAGCGATAGTACTTTTTCTCGGAGGTAAGCGTGATGTGGACGCCGAGGTTGAGCGAGGCGTCTTTCGCGCCTTCCTCGGCGATCTCGAGGAACCAGGGGCAGGGCATCATCACCGAGCCGCTGTCGACCGCGCCGGCGCGCTTCAGTTTCAGATAGGCGACATTGGCGCCATGGCACATGCCGACATCGTCGATGTTGATGACGACCTTGCGTTCAGCCGGCATGGCGGACCTCCTGTGCACGCTCGTGCACGTAGAAGCCCGCGCCTTGCGCCAGCCTCTTCAGATTGCGGTAGCCCATCGTCGCATAGGTCAAGGGGTGCGCCTTGGCCGGATCCTGCTCGGCTTCGACCACCAGCCAGCCGGAATAGCCCTGGTCGGCGAGGATCTTCAGCAGCGTCGGATAGTCGATCGCGCCGTCGCCCGGCACGGTGAAGATGCCTTCCATCACCGCGCCCATGAAGCTCATGTCGGCGTCGCGCGCCTTCTTCAGCGCTGCCGGGCGCACATCCTTGCAATGCACATGCACGACGCGCTCGACATGCCGGCGCAGCAATTGCTCCGGATCGCCGCCCGAAAAGGCGCAGTGCCCGGTATCGTAGAGCAGGCCGACCGCCTCGCCGCTTGTGTGCATCAGCCTGTCGATCTCCGCGTCGGTCTCGACGATCGTGCCCATGTGGTGGTGGAAGGCCATGCCGACGCCGAAATCGGAAAAACGCTCGGCGAGCCGGGTGATCTTGGCGCCATAGGCTTTCCATTCCCCGTCCATCAGCATCGGCCGCTGCGAGATCGGGTCGTGGATCGCGCCATGCCGGCCGCGCGAGGTGTCGGCATAGACGACGCGCCGGGCGCCGAGATCCCGAAGCAGCGTCAGATGCGGCCGGATCGCCTCGAATTCCTCGTCGACATCGTTCTCGCAGATGCGGCCGTCATACCACCCGGAGACCAGCGCCAGCCCGTAATGGTCGAGGATGGGCCTGAGCGCGCGGCTGTCGCGCGGGAACTTGCCGCCGAGCTCGGTGCCGGCATAGCCGGCCTCGGCGGTTTCGCTCAGGCAGGTCTCAAGCGGCGTGTCGCCGCCCAGTTCCGGCACGTCGTCATTGGTCCAGGTGATCGGGTTTATGCCAAGTCGAACTGTCGTCATTGCTCGCTTTCCGCCCCGCAGCCGGGATGGCTGCGGGGTGTCTGGTCTCGGGAGGAGATGGCTGCGATTGCTGGCGACAGGGCGCGAAACCCCGCCGTTTCATTCGGCAGGACGCCCTCCCAGCACCCCGCCCAACTTGTTTTGTCTTCGACGTCTTACCCCAACGTCAGTGCGGGAAGTCTATCCCGCTCTGTCTCCCCCGCGAGGGCCAGTTTTCCGGAAAATGAAGGAACCAGTTTGTGTCGGGAGGTGGCTGTGGCAGGATGGGGGGAGGATGGGAAATCTGGAAATCATCAAGCGGTGGCGCGAGGCCCCCCTCTCTGCCCTGCCGGGCATCTCCCCCTCAAGGGGGGAGATTGGCAGCTTCGCCGTCGCGCGCCCTTTTGCGACGTTGGCGATTGGCGAAAGCCTGCGCGACATCCGATCTCCCCCCTTGCGGGGGAGATGTCCGGCAGGACAGAGAGGGGGGCGAAGGAACTCGACCGTGCAAAGCAAGCATATCTCGGCCCGCCTTCGTACCTACGGCGACGGCTAACCCCCATGCGCCCCCACCCCAAGCCCCAACCCTTCCCCCTCGACATGCTGGCGGTCAACCGCGCGAGCCCCGAGCATCTCACGCGCCAGCTCTATCACGGCCTCGTCGCCATCATCCGCAGCCGCGCGCTTCCCCCCGGCTCGGAGCTGCCCTCCACCCGCGCCTTGGCCGCCGAGCTCTGCCTTGGCCGCAACACCATCGTTACCGCTTACGACCAGCTCGTCACCGAAGGCTATCTCGCCAACCGCCAGGGCGCCCGCCCGGTGATCGTCGACCTGCCGGATGGCCCGCGCGAGTCACCGCGCGAGGAGCCGCCGGTGCCGCTGCGCCAGCCCTCGCTGCGCGGCCAGCAACTGCTCAGCCAGCCCTATCATCACGGCAGGCCGGGCCACGTCGCCTTCCACCCCGGCATGCCGGATGCGCAGAGCTTTCCCTTCGGCGTCTGGGGCCGGCTGGTGGCGCGCCGCGCCAGCCATGGCGGCGAGACGCTGTTCGGCACTTATGACGTCACCGGCCACCCGGCGCTGAAGGAGGCTATCGCCGGCTATCTCTTCTCCGCCCGCGGCGTGCGCTGCCGGCCCGAGCAGATCGTCGTCACCACCGGCGCGCAGGCCGCCTTCGACCTTCTCGCCCGCCTGCTGCTCGATCCCGACGACACGGTGTGGATGGAGGAGCCCGGCTATTACGGCGCCAAGGCCGCCTTCACCGTGGCCGGTGCCAGGATCCTGCCCATCCCGGTCGACCAGGAGCGCGGCTGGTATCTCGACCCGCCGGACCCGTTGCCCCGCCTCATCTATGTGACGCCGGCCTGCCAGCATCCGCTCGGCATCACCATGCGCATGGAGGAGCGGCTGCGCCTGCTCGACATCGCCGAGACCGCCAATGCCTGGGTGATCGAGGACGATTTCGACGGCGAATACCGCTTTCAAGGGAGGCCTGTGCCGGCGATCCAGAGCATGGACCGCTCCGGCCGCGTCATCTATGTCGGCACCTTCGCCAAGCTCCTGTTTCCCGCACTTCGCCTCGGCTTCATGGTGCTTCCCGTGGAGCTCGCCGGCCGCATCGTCAACGCGCTCTCCACCACCGGCCAGTTCGCGCCGCTGCTGCTGCAGGCCGCCTTGGCCGATTTCATCACCGAAGGCCATATGAGCCGGCACCTGAAGCGCATGCGCCGCATCTACGCCCAGCGCCGCCAGCTTTTCCGCGACATCGTCACCGAACGCCTGCGCGACGAGATCACGCTCTCCCCCGCCGAGGCCGGTATCCAGGTGGTTGGTTATCTGAAAGAGGGCATCGACGACATCAAGGTCAGCCAGGCGGCGGCAAGGCGGGCCATCAACGTCTCGCCGCTGTCGAAATATTTCCAGAACACGGCGCCGACACAAGGGCTGGTGCTGGGCTATGCGGCTTGCGATGCGGCGCAGACGCGGGACGGGGTGGAGCGGCTGGCGGCGGCGATAAGGGAGACGCTGGGTGAGGGGGACGACTCCGAGAATATAGTGCACCCGACAAGAGCCGCCACAAAGTCGCCAAAGCGACCTCACAAATCTGACAGGTCATCTAGCGAGGACGCGGAGTAGACCTTTCGCCTTGGAACTGGATGTACCCGCTAGTTTCGAGCGCCACTCTCTCCTCGACATAGCGCGAACCAACTGGGGAAATCTGCGCTGTGTCTGCCTTGGCGTCGAAGTGCAAGAGGTGCTCGCGGTGCGCGTCCTTGAGGATACTTGATCGGTAACGAGAGGCGTTGCCGTACTCGACCGATGCAAGCAGGCTCTTAACATCCAAAGGACCGGGCGCGCTGTAGAGAACCGCAAGCGTCTTGTCCTTGGCGCTCAGCGGGGCAAGCACCCGTGTTACGTCACCTACGTGCCATAGGATTGGCAAGCTCCGCTCAGTCAGGCTTTCAACCATCTGAGTGGCTTCTTCTGTCGTGGTGCCGTGAAAGATGCGGACTAGCTCTGCCATCATCCACCTTACCATCGCGAGCACTAGGGAAGCATCCATATGGCTAGGGTCGACGTCGGCGCCGATGTGCCCGACATTGCGGTTGTTCCTAATCTCGTAGAGAGCCAGGAGCATGCGAGGGACCTGTATGCGTACTGACCTCGGGAAGCCTGTGGCCTCCTCTAGTTTCCGGCAGGCAACAACCATGTTGTCTGGCTTGTAAGGTGCATTGGCGAATGCGCTGTCAACGTGGCCCCTAAGGATCGAATAGACGATCTCACATAGCTTGCCGCCGTTCAGTTCTGCGGGCTCCCAGTGCCCCTCGCGATAGTGCTTGGCGAGTTTGTTGTACTCATCAAGCAGGGGCCGTCTAAGACCCTCCGGTATGCCTGAGAATATGACTTGAGGTGTGGCCGTCACGATTTAGTGGCCTTGGCCGGCGGAGGAAGATCGTGGTCAACGAAGTTCCTGCCCTGCGGAGTGATCCGGATGTTGTCCATGTCGCTGGTGACGATTGTGCCCTTCCGGCTAGATGCAACCCGCAAGGAGCCCTTCAAGTCGGAAGGCTCCCGCCATTCCGGCACCATTCGAAAGGCTGTACCGACGTGGTCCGCAGTAACAGCAGGAAGTTCGGCGGTTTGCTCAAGCCAATAGACAGCGACGGCAAACTTGTCTTCATTGGTTTGGGGAACTTTCTCCGCCACAAAATCGAAGAACGACTTCTTGCCCGCTGGCCGGAGGTCTAGTTCTCGGAGGAATTTGAAATTTTGACCGTTTGCTCCCGCCGAAGATTTTCTCGGCTTCATTTGCTTAGGTGGAGACGCCGCCTTGGACGGAGTGCCTTCATCGCCCGTCTTGGCCACCAGTTCTGCTTCCCGCGGTTGCAGAGTGTCTGGAGCTTGCGCTGCGTTAGACAGCGTTGCCTGGGCAACTTTGAAGCCGTAGGCCGTAAGGAGAGCATTGAATACGGATTGCTGGATCGCTTCGGACTTAAATTCGTTCACTGCAGCAGCAATCTTTGGCATCCGCGCCAACAGGCTATCTAATTCTGCTTCGCCCACAGGCCTTCTCCTCCGTCACGTCAGTCCACAACTTTTGATCCAAAATTTGCCTACCGCAATGAAGGAAGTCATCTTTTCACAGTTTGATATGGATTTCCGTTGGATTCCTCCGTCCTCAATGCAAAGTGCTCTATTTGCGAAGCGGACGTCTTGCTAGGATGCCCTGCATGTTGGGTCGAGGGACAAAATAAGTGGTATGAATGGGGATGCTTTTCTTGAGTGCGTGGCAAAAATCGTTGGAACCGAAACTGCCGAGAGATATGCAAAGGGCTTTCGTGATCTAGATAGGCCTTACACCGATACAATACTCGGGTATGAGGCACTGGCATTCTACGTATATTCAACCGGTGTCGCTTGGCATGACCACATAAACGGTTCCCTGTGGAAGGGTGAGGCCTCCTCAGAGGTCTTGCAGTTCACGGACGTTTTGAACAATGCTCTCGGAAAGCTTCCTCCGTATGCTCTTCATGGAGGGCTGGTGTACAGGGGCTACCGGACCCTTGACGTGGATGATTTTGTGGCCAGATATAGCGTTGGTAAGGTCATGCAGTTTCCCGGATTTACAAGCGCTGCTGTTCGGGGAGAGGAGGCCTACTTCGGTAACGTACTGTTTACCATTAAAGCGCTTACTGCACGACGAATATGGTTCCTCGCCGCATACGATGAGAACGAAGTGCTGATCCCTTCGGGACGATCCTTTCAGGTGGTTGAGAGCACGGTATCAGAAGGCAAAGCGGCGATATTTTTGGACGAACTGCCATGATCACATCTGAACGGAAGCGCAAAACTCAGTCGGCTCTTGGGACTATGAAACGCGTCGAAGGTGCGGGGTCGGAAAATGCTAAGCAGGTCCGCTCACTTTCGGAGGAAGAGAAAGCTGCTGGCCGTAGATTTCTTGGGCTGAATGTCCCTGTTGATCCGAAGACGCGGTTTCAAAAAAGGATGCAGTCTTCGCGCGGCTAGATGCCGGAAGCGCGCTGCCGCATATCTCCTTAATCCTGCAGCTTGTGTGTCTGCGGTCACTCTAAGTCCTGAATTCTAGACCTTTTGGCATTCTCAATGCGCCAAGTAAACCTGGCGCACCCGACAGGATTCGAACCTGTGACCTCTGCCTTCGGAGAATGGATAATCGGTTTCGCCGAAACTATCCATTTCTATCCGATTTCGCGCTATGCTGCTGAAATCAAAAAACAAATTTGAATTCAATAAGCGCCGAGTCTACGACAGGGCAGCCGAAACCCTACCCTGCCGTGCTTACGCTTTGCTTACGCGCGGAATCTTTCAAGGAGACGCCCGAGCGTGGCGAAGCTGACCAAACGAACTGTCGATACCACTGAAATTCGTTCCAAGCGGCGCCACATCATCGAAAGGGCGCGAGTCAAAATAGCGGCAGTCGATCATCCCGAGAAATAAGACTTGCGTGACCTTTGCCGTCGCGAGAATTGCGTTCAAAGGCAAACTCCTGCCCTCAGGGTCCAAACCTCATCGCCCAAATCGTAGGCCGTTTGGTGCCGCAAAACGGCTTGCACAAATCGCCGCACCTTTGGAAAGTATTTCTGATCACTCCGGCGTGATGATAGGTATCGGTCATTGGAGGCCGTTTGTGGGTTGTCGCACCAGGAAAGCAGGGCTGATTGGAGCGCTAGCGCTAGCGCTTGCGCTGGTGCTTGTCGTCCAATCTGTCGTCGGCGCCTTCGCGCTCGGCGCGGCCGGCGCTGGGCAGCAACTGGATGCTTTCGGCAATCCGCTCTGCCTCAACGGTCCGGATCATGACGGTTCGGGCGGCAACAGTACGCCGGATCACTCCAAAGTCCCCTCCTGCTGCACCTTCGCCTGCAGCATGTTCTGGCCAGGCGTGGCCGCGCCGACGAATGTTGGCCAGATCGCGCCAGGTCTGCGCATCGCCGAGCGACTGGCGTCCACCCACCCCAAGACGACAGACCTCAACGAGAAGCGCTATCGGCCCGGCAATCCCCGCGCTCCCCCAATATTGGTCTGATCGGCGACCCGTGTAGGCGGGACATCACCCTTCAAGATCAAAGGCTTCGGATTCCGCCGTCAAATCGGTGGGACCGCCTTGGGAGCAATCCAAATGCACCATCCATTCCGCGCTTTCGCGCGCACGCTTTCGTTTGCCCATCCGCTCGGCCGATTTCGTTCGTTCGAGGAACGGCTAGGCATCGCCGTTTTCACGCTGGCACTGATTTTCGCAACAACCCACTCCTTGTGGGCACATGAGTTCAAGGCCGGCGATATCGAGATCGTCCATCCCTGGTCGCGTGCCACACCTGAAGGTGCGGCGGTTGCCGCCGGCTACTTTACGCTGAAGAACCATGGATCGACGGCCGATCGCCTCGTCTCGGCAACCGGCGACATAGCCGGCATGACGCAAGTCCACGAAATGGCTGTGGACGCCCAGGGCGTCATGACCATGAAGCAACTCGCCGACGGGTTGGAGATACCGGCCGGCGGTGAGGTCACGCTCAAGCCCGGCTCGTTCCACATCATGTTCATGGACCTGAAGCAGCCGGTCAAACAGGGCCAGCCCTTCAAGGGCACGCTGACCTTCGAGAAGGCGGGCACGGTCGAGGTCGAATACGCCGTCGACGCCATGGGAGGCGAGCATGACGACCACGGCGAATAGTGCTCGTCCCGCAAGGCGATTGGGCTCGATCATCGCGCTCGCCTGCCTGGCGCTTATGCTGGTCGGGATAACCGCAATGCTTGTCTGGCCAAGGCTGGTGCAGCGGAACGTCTCGCCGATCGGCGGGCCGTTCACGCTCACCACCCAGACCGGGGAGAAGCTTTCGGACGCCGACCTGCGCGGCAAGCCGTTCGCGATCGTCTTCGGCTTCACGCGCTGCCCGGAAGTCTGCCCGACGACGCTGTGGGAGACGACGGAAGCGCTGAAGACCCTCGGCCCTGATGCCGACAAGCTCAGGGTGCTGTTCGTCTCCGTCGATCCGACGCGGGATACGCCGGAATTCATGGCGCGCTACCTGCAGTCCTTCGACAAGCACATTACCGGGCTTACCGGCACCGAAACCGAGATCGCCTCAATCGGCAGGGAATACCGCATCTACTACAAGAAGGTGCCGACCGACGACGGCGACTACACCATGGACCACACCGCGACGATGTTCCTGATGGATGCCGAAGGGCGGTTCACCGGGACGATCTCCTACGGTGAGGAGATGGCGATGCGGATTCAAAAACTGCGCCGTCTTATCGGCGGCTCGGCATGAGACTGGGCCAGTGCACAAGCTCCAGTCCCTGGGTGCAGTTCGGACTGACCTTCGCCACGGGTGCGGCGTCCGGCCTTGCCGTGTTCGCCTGGGTTGTCCGGAAGTCTCCCGAACCGGGCGCGCGGCTGTTCGATCTGCAGCGCAACGGCCTCGATGTCTTTGATGCCTTCGTGGTGGCATGGCTGTTCGGCCAACTGGCTGTTCTCGTCCACCATGTGCTGCCTGGCATCGGACGCGACTGAAATAGCACGGCCGCGTCCCGGACGCGGCCGTACCCCTTTCAAAACATTGCAACGGCGGCCGTTCGGACCGCCTTCCTGGAGAGGTTATCATGTCTACCGCAACGCTTGCGACACAGCCGGACGTGGCTGTCAGCACAAGGCTCTATCGCGCCATCTGGCGCTGGCATTTCTATGCCGGCCTCTATGTCATCCCGTTCCTGCTGGTGCTCGCCTGCACCGGCCTCATCATGGTCTACGGCAATTCGATCGAGACCTTTCTCGGCGCCAAGCACTACGTGGCGCCCGGTGGCGAGCGCGCTTCCTACGAGGCGCAGTCGCAAGCGGCCGTCGCGGCGATTCCCGGCGGCGCGCTGAAGCTGATGGTGGTGTCCAAGGAGGCCGACCGCGCCACCGTCTTCATCGTCAACGGCAATGGCAAGGACAATGTGGTCGCCGTCGATCCGCATGGCGCCAAGGCGCTGGATACAATCGTCAAGGATGATACCTGGTTCTACTGGGCCGACAACATCCACGGCACGCTGCTGTTAGGCGATGTCGGCGATCGTCTGATCGAGGTTGCCGCCGGCCTCGGCATCGTGCTGATCCTCACCGGGCTCTATATGTGGTGGCCGCGCAACGGACGTTCACTCGGCAAGGTGCTGTTCCCGAATCTCTCCGCGCCGGGGCGCTCGTTCTGGAAGGAAATCCACGTCTCGCTGGGCTTCTACATCTCGATCGTGCTGTTCTTCTTCCTGCTCTCCGGTCTCTCCTGGACCGGCATCTGGGGCACCAAGATCATGCAGGCCTGGAGCACCTTTCCGGCGGCGAAATGGGACAATGTTCCGCTCTCCGACAAGACCCATGCCTCGATGAACCATGGCGCGATGAAGGAAGTGCCCTGGGCGCTGGAGCAGACGCCGAAGCCGATGTCGGGTTCGCAGGCGGGTTCCGCCGGGCTGCAGATGGGTTCCGTCAATCTCGACACGGTCGCTGCCTACGCCCGTGCCAATGGATTCACCGAGCAGTTTCGCATCAACGCGCCGCAGGACGACGGCGGCGTGTACACGATCTCGGCCGATTCGATGGATGCCGACACCAAGAACCCGTTCGGCGACCGCACTGTGCATATCGACCGCTACACCGGCAAGATCCTCGCCGACGTGCGCTTCGCCGACTACGGTCTGGCCGGCAAGGCGATGGCGGTGGGTATTGCCCTGCACCAGGCCAATCTCGGCTGGTGGAACACGGCGCTCAACGTGCTGTTTTGCCTTTCCGTCATCACCATGGCGTTGTCCGGCGTCGTGATGTGGTGGAAGCGCCGCCCCACGGGGCGCCTCGGCGCGCCGCTTTATCCGAAGAACTACCGGGCGCCGGTGGCGATCATAGTGATCGCGCTTGCGGTTTCGGCTCTCTTCCCGCTGACTGGCATCGCGATCGTCGTCTTCGCCATCATCGACTGCTTGGTGCCGAAGCGCTTCAAGGAAGCTGGTCTTCAGCCGGCGGGAGCCTGACGCTCGAACGGGCTCGCCCGCCTTTGCGGACGAGCCCATATCGCGGAACAATCGGGCTCCGCCATCAGGTAGGATCACTCCCCGCCGTTCGGATCGAGCATGCCGAAGATCGCGACGAGCAGGATGGCGGCAAGGCCGAGGCCGATCTCGACCAGCGTGCCTGTCCGGATTGCCGCGAGGGCCGATGCTCGGTCGCGGCCGATGCGGGGCACAAACCGGTAGCGGTTGAGAATCGCCACCGAAGTCATGACGAGCACGACAGCGATCTTCGCCGTCAACAAAGCCTGGTAGGTCGAACCCCAGCCGAGCGGCCAGCCGATGATGAAAAGGCTGTTGCCGATGCCGGAGAGGATCGCCAGCGCGACCGCCCAGTGGCCGGCCGTCGAGAAACGGCGAAGCGCTGTCGCGGTCTCCGCCCGAAATGCCGGCCGGCCGAATCTGGCCAGCACGAGCACAAGTGGCAGCAGGGCGCCGAACCATGCCCCCGCGGCAAGCACGTGCAGGATGTCGTTGAGCGGATGGACAACGCCTTGCCAGCCGTCCTGCATGACGGCGTGTCCAGTGAGCGCGAGGCTGGCCAAGGCCAGGGCCGCCGTCGCAGCCGTCGCCATTGGCACAAGGCGGGCGGAAGCGCTTTGCGCGATCGCCAGCGCGCCGGCAGCGGACAGTTGCCAAAGCCACGCCTTGCCGACGCTCGTCGAGGCAAGGATGTCGCCGAGCACCTGTCCGTTGACGGCATCCGGCCAGCCATCGCCGATCATCGCGGCCTGCAGCGGCAATGCCGCGCATGTCGTGACCAGGACCAGGCCGACCGCCGCAAGGCGAAAGATCGTCAACCTCTCCGCCACCGGCTCGGCCAGACGTCGCGGGACAAGCGTTGCAAGATAGCCGAAGCCGCCCCATAGCAGCATCAGCGCCGCATCGTGAACGAAGCGGCAGGCCATGAGCAGGGTGTCCGGCGTCATCGGGCGGCCGGGCGATCGGACGTAGGGTGGTCCATCATCGGGCGGGGCGAACGAGGGGGCACGAATCGTGCCCCCTCTGGCCGATCACGGCTTCACGGTGAACTTGTAGTCGCCATGCGTCTTGTGGCCGTCCTGCGACAGCGCATGCCACTCGACCTTGTAGGTACCGGCAGCAAGTCCTGCTGGTAGATTGACCATGAAGGTCTTATCGCCGTCCATCAGCATGTCATTGTCGGTCTTGACCGCCTTCTTATCGGGTCCGGTGACCTTCACGCCGGTGAACTTCAGGTTGAGCTCCTCGCTGAACTTGAGGTCAAGCTCCGTAGGCGCTTCCTTGACCGTCCCGTTGATCGGCGGTTGCGCCGCTTCGAGATGGGCATGGGCATACGCGGCTTCCGAAAGCGCGACGGAGGAGAGGGCTGCAAATGCGGTTGCGAGAACGATATTGCGCATGGTTCATTTCCTTATGGTGGGCGGACTAGGCCGGCCCGAATTGAATTGGAGACTGGTCGAGATCTAGAAGCGATCCTGCAACCGCCACGGTTGCTTCCGCCGGTTTCCAGTCAGGGGGGACCGCGTGAGCTGAGCGGCTGAAGCTCGTAACGCCGGACCAATGCATCGGAAAAACGCCTGCTGTCGGAGGTGATGAGGAAGGCGTTCAACAGCGGCTCGACGCTGTTCGCTTCGGGAATGATCGCCGTTGCGAAATCGCAGCCGGACAGGCAGCAGTCGCAATCATAGCCGCCGCTATGCGATCCGCTGTGTGAAGTGGTTCCCGCATCGGCGGTGCACAAGATGTTGCCGAAAGCATCGCGCGGCCCGGCGGCGGCCTGCGCGCCGATTCCCGCACCGCTTACGAATGCCTGAACGAAAAGAACCAGCGCAGCGGCGATCGCTGCTGGTGCGGGCGATCGTCTGCGCGACAATGTCATTTGGCCAAGCCGATCCTGTCCTCCAGGGCTATAGCATACGTGATTTCGGCTTGGCTATCGTGGCTTCGGCCAGCGGGACGACAACAAAAAATTGGGCGCCGCGGGCGAAACCGTGGCGGCCGGCGAGCACCGATTGGCCTACGGTACCTAGGTATCGTCAGGCCGCGGGAGGTCGGACCTGCCGACAGCGGACCGCACATATTTCACATTTCCGTTATGTGATAACATCGCTTTCTGGTTGACTGACGTAATAACATAACCTACCCAGTGATCGCTTCGGCGACAGGGGTTGCCTCGCTCTGCAAAGGGAGAAAGACATGCGTTCCTTTCCATTTTTGGCGGCGCTGTTGTTCGCCGTGACATTGCTGTCAGGCGGCGGTGCTCGCGCCGAAGATAAGGTGAACATCGTCGCGGCCGAGAATTTCTATGGCGATCTCGCCCGTCAGATCGGCGGCAGCAATGTCGCGGTGACCAGCATCCTTGCCAATCCCGACGATGACCCGCATCTGTTCGAGACCAGCCCATCGACGGCGCGCACGATCGCCGACGCCAAGATCATCATCTACAACGGCGCGGATTACGATCCGTGGATGGAGAAACTTCTATCGGCCTCCACCAACGCGCAGCGCACGACCATCGTGGCCGCGGATCTGATCGGCAAGAAGTCGGGCGACAACCCGCATTTGTGGTACAATCCGGCGACGCTGCCCGCGATCGCCAAGCAACTCTCCGCCGACCTTTCAAAGCTCGACCCCGCCAATGCAGCGCACTATCAGGCCAACCTGGCGAAGTTTCAGTCGTCGTTGGATGCAATCAACAAGCAGATCGACGACGTCAAGAAGGCCTATGGCGGAACCGAGGTCACCGCGACGGAGCCGGTGTTCGGCTATATGGCCGATGCCCTCGGCCTCAAGATGCTGAATTACGATTTTCAGGTCACGGTGATGAACGATGCCGAGCCGAGCCCGACGCAGGTGGCGGCATTCGAGAACAGCCTCAAGGACGGATCGGCCAAGATCCTCTTCTACAATTCGCAGGTGACGGACGAAGCGACGACGCGTCTCCTCGACATTGCCAAGCAGAACAAGGTCACCGTCATAGGCGTAACCGAGACGGAACCCGCCGGCAAGACGATCCAGTCGTGGTTCGGCGGCCAGATCAGCGACGTGCAGAAGGCCCTGGCCGCTCGCACACAATGAATGTCATCGCCTTCGACAGGGTCACATTGACCTATGGGGGACGCCGGGTTCTTACCGACGTCTCCTTTTCCATTCCACAGGGTGCGTTCGTGGGGCTGCTTGGCGCCAACGGGGCGGGCAAGACAACGATGCTGCGCGCGGTTCTGGGGCTTTTCCGTCCGGCCAGCGGGACGATTTCCGTCCTTGGCCGGCCGCCGACACGCGGCAATCCCGCCATAGGCTATATGCCGCAGGCGCGCCGCACCGTGACCCATGCCGGCATCAGCGGCTTCGATCTCGTCGTCACGGCGGCGGGCGGCCATCGTTGGCGCTGGCCGGCGGCGTCGGCGATCGAGAAGGACGCGGCATGGAAAGCGCTTGAAGAGGTCGGCGCGGCCGATATCGCCAGGAGGCCGTTCGCGGAGCTGTCGGGGGGCGAGCGGCAGCGAATCCTCATCGCCCAGTCGCTGATCGGCGACCCCAAGCTGCTGCTGCTCGACGAGCCGCTGATCAGCCTGGACGCCGCGCATCAGCGCACCATCATCGAACTCGTCCATGAGGTCGGCGAGCGGCTGGGTATCGCCGTCATCTTCTGCTCGCACGAGATCAACCCCTTGCTGCGCGCCGTCGATGCCGTCCTCTATCTCGGGAACGGCAACGCCGCGATCGGGAGCGTCGACGAGGTCATCAACGGTCCGGTCCTGTCGAGGCTTTATGGAACGCACATCAACGTGGTGCGGGTAGGCGGACGCATCTTCGTGATGGCCGACGACGTTGAACTGGAGGGCGCCGCGCATGTTCACGATGTTTGACTACGAATTCATGCGCAACGCCTTCGCCGCATGCACGGTCGTTGCCATCGTGACCGGGGCGGTAGGATATTTCCTCGTGCTGCGAGGCCAGACCTTCGCAGGACATGCGCTGGCTCATGTCGGATTTCCCGGCGCAACGGGCGCCGGTCTGCTCGGCCTGTCGCCATTCTTCGGGTTGACTATCTTCACCGTGCTGGCCGGCATCGGCATCGGCCTTCTGGGCGAAAGAGCGCATCGCGACGTCGCGATCGGCATCGTGCTGACCCTTTCGCTCGGTCTCGGCTTGCTTTTCCTGCATTTCTACACCGCTTTCGCGTCCCAGGCGACGAATGTCCTGTTCGGAAACGTGCTCGGCATCAGTTTCCGGACGGTCGTCATCCTTGCAGCGCTTTCCCTGGCGATCCTGGTCGGCTTGACCTTCATTTCCAGACCCTTGCTCTTCGCCAGCCTGCAGCCTGAGTTGGCGGAGGCCAAGGGCGTGAACCTCGATCTGGTTTCGACATTGTTCATGATCATTGTCGCCGTGACGACGGCTGAAGCCACCCAAATCGTCGGCGTGCTTCTCGTCTTCGCGCTGATGGTCGCCCCGGCGGCAACGACGCTGCGCCTGACCCGCGGTGTGCTGCGGGGCATCCTTGTCTCGATCGCGCTAGCGGTCGCCATTGCCTGGACCAGCTTGTGGCTTGCGTTCGAAACAGACTGGCCGACGAGCTTCTGGATCACATCGCTCGGTGCCACTGCCTATCTGGGCGCCGGTCTCATCCGGCGCTTGAAGGCGGCGCAATGACTCCTTGATGAACGGCTGAAAGCGTCGAACACCAGAGCAGCAGCCGGCCTGCCGCAGCCACGCGACCAAGATGTTTTTCTGGCCGGGATACCGTTCACGGCATCAGCTTGTGTTCGCCCTGCTTCAAGGAATCGCGCGGACGCGTAAATTGCTGAACAGGAGGCTCGTAGCGGTATTTCCCAGTGGGCAATCCATCGGCGGGAGCAGCCCCCGATGGTTGGGACATGGTTGTTGGAGGCTTGGTGGCGATCGCCGTTCCTCCAAGGAGGAGCCCGATCGCGACCAGCCAACTGCCCAGAATGCGTGTGCCGATCGTGTACCACGCAGGCGGGAAAATCCGTCCGATAAGGCCGACGGCGACAACGATCCAAAGGGCGATGATCGTCCCCGAGAGCGGTATTCGGAGATCGTTCAACGTAGGGTCGGTGAACTTTGTGACGACGGCCAACAACGCGCCGATGAGCAACGCCGCGGCGGGTATTGTGCAAGTTCGGAAACGACCGGAAACGACGAGAACGATGCCGATTATCAGCATCGAAAATGGCGCGGTAAGGAAAGCGTGAGTCGTCGCTCCCCGTACGCCGGCCATCACATCAAGGAATCGATCGTAAAGCAGAGCCCCGACCACCTCGCCCAGCAGCAATGCCACGAGTGTGAGAACTCCAAGCCTCACGCTTACCAGAGCGGTTGCAAAGCCCAATCCGACCAGCGGCAAGACGCGTTCAGGAGAAAGGGCGCTGTTGAGGATCCACCACGACGTCTGCGTCCTTTCCGAAGAGGTCGCAAGTACGCCGATCATGGCAACGCCAGCGATGGCCACGACAGGGCCTGACCATCGAAACAGGAATCGCCACGCCGATCGCTTGGGATATGTTTCAGGCGACAAGGAAATAAACGCCTCCCGCCGCGATCAATCCGCCCAGGCCCTGCGACAACCGTCCGCCGAATGCCTTGCCCAGCAGAAGTCCGAATCCGATACCCAGCAGGTGGATCAAGCCGGTGGCGATGACGAAGCCGATTGCATAGTCGGCTGGGTCGGCTGCATTCGGCAGTTCCGCGCCGTGGGCGTGTCCGTGGCAAATGGCGAACACGGCAATCATAAGCAACGCAACCCATTCCGCCGGCCGCCATGCGCAAGCGATGGCCAGCCCCAGGGCGATGATCGACAGCGCAATGCCAATCTCAACACCGGGCAGCGGGACACCTGCTATTCCGGCAATCCCGCCTACGACCATGATCAGCGGGAATGCAACCGGCAGCGTCCAGATCGAACGCCCGCCGATCTGGGCGCCCCACAGTCCTACGGCAAACATGGCCAGGAAATGATCAGGCCCGGTCAGCGGATGTTCGAAGCCGCTGCCAAATCCACCCGTCCCCGATTGAATGATATGCGCTTGCGCCATCGTGGAGCCGGCCGTCAGAGCTGTTGCCGCCGCCACCATGCCGTATGCAAAATAGCCAAACCGGAGGGGGCTGCTGATGGACGGCAGTTCCGCTTTCTCTTCAAGACTCTGCACCACTCACGAACCTGCCATGTCGCCAAACCGGCAAATTGCCATCGATGGAATCATCAAGATAGGACTTTTACGCTCAATGGATTCAGCGAACCAGAAAACGGCTATTTTTGGCGTTGAACTCGAAGCGGAGCCTCAATTGTCGGCACTGGAGCGTGAGAGCGCAAGGGTGCAGAAGCTGAAACGAAGAGGCGCTTGAAGTCCCGGTCCCCTCTGGGGAGTTCAGTCCGGAGCAGATCTGGCGGGCAGATTGGCCTTCGGAATCGAAAACTTGCCGAGAGACGGAAGCGATCAGCTTCGGGCCGGTGCCGCGAGAGCATTCGCGTGATCGAAGTTCACGTGGCTGAGGTGCCCACGGTCCTTCGGGACCGCCGTCATGGCCTGCTCCAAATATCGCGAAATTCTCCCCACGTGGTCGATTTGCTTTCGCAAGGCTTCAAACCTCTGCCCGGTCAATCGAGTGCCGGCCGTCAGCCGCACGGATGTAGGATCGTAGTAGCGGCCGCCGATCCGCAATTCGTAATAAAGGTGCGGCCCAGTCGAAAGACCTGTCGAACCGATATAGGCGATGACCTGCCCCTGCTTCACATATTGTCCAACCTGAAGCGTCGCGGGCACTCGGGAAATATGGGCGTAGGTCGTGAAATACCCGCCATCGTGCTGCAGGCGCACATACTTGCCATAGCCGGGCTGCCAACCGATGATGGCAACCTTGCCGTCCCCCGCGGCGACGATCGGAGAGCCATAGGGGGCGGCGTAGTCGACACCGTTATGATGCAGCCATCGCCCGAGAATGGGGTGCAGCCGCCAGGCAAAACCATCGCCAAGCCTTCCGTTGGCGACTGGCTTTGCCATCATCATCTTTGAAACAGACCGGCCCTGGTCATCGAAGAATTCCGCCTCTTCGTTTGCGGACGGCCGATAGCGATAGAATGTCTTGCCGCCATCTCCGCTGTCGAATCTTGCCGAGACAAGTTCGGAGCTGCCATCAGCACGTGTCCGGAAGATCAGCTCGATTAAGTGGGCGTCAGCCGAGTCACCATCGAGCTTGAGGCCGCAATTGCGCGCCAGCCCGATAATCTGGCTCGCCACGGCGGGCGGCACGTTTTCCTTTTCAAGGCGCTGCATGACAAGCGGATATTTCGCCCGCAGTTGCGAGACATTTCTATCCGCATCCAGTCCGTCCACGCCTCCCGCGTGGAAGCCTGCTTCGGTCGCCTCGGCAGCGAGGCGGTCAAACAAGTCGTGGTTGGCGACCGGCTGAAAACCTCCAGCGTCGCTCCGCGCAAGAATCGCCTCCGCACCATTATCCCGAAGGACCCGGACCGCCGCGAGTTGCGCGGTTCCGGCTTTCGATGCCGGCGTCTCAAGCATCAGATCGACACGGTCGGAAGGGGCAATGGCCTGCTCCTTCAACGCATCCGCCAGCAAATGGCCATCGGCATTGCTCAAACCCGCGGCAGCTAAAAAAGCGGCAACGTCCACATCGGACTTCGGCATCGCCGCCACCCGTTTGATATGCGGCGCCGGCTGCTCCGCGGCCATGCTGACATTGATAGGAGTCCCTCGCGCCGCCATCATCTTGGAATTGCCCGGCATTGGCCGAGGGACCGCGCTCGGAGCACGGTTTGATGAGGCGTCGGTCGGTGGCTTTGCGAGCAGCGCATCGAAGGGACTCGGCCGCGCAACAGCATCTTCCTGAAATAGCAGCGGTTCCGCCGCATCCGATTGATCGTCAGCAGATGGATTGCCCAGCGAAACCTCGACATGGCGATAGGTGAATTCGTTGGCGGATCCATTGGGGCCGGCTTCCACCAGATTGGCGATCGCATCCGTTCCAGCGACATGCGGCGGTGGCAGCCGATCGTCCTTTGGTGTCGATCCTTGTCTTGTCCTTTGTGGTTTTGCCGGGATTGCCTGGGCAAAGGCCGGAGGACGCACGGCAACACGCAATGTGCCAAGCAGCATACCCGTGGCACCGATGGCCGCGACCATGATCGCGAGCACGAGTCGCGCATGGGTTCGAAACGCAAACCGCACGGTTCGTTCCTGCCAGTGAATGCCCGCCAGGGGACCATGGCTCAAATCGATACCGCGATGCCGGAACGCGCCGGAATTGCCATCATGCCCCCGACGATACTTGCCCGCTGCGGGCACGACAGGCACTGCCATTTGCCAGATTTCCCCTCTCTGGTCCCGTCCCACATCTTGTCAGGATCGAACGATCCCCGCCCTCTATGACGAGGATGTGTCCCTAAGGACACCCGTTCAACCCTCACATCTTTGTGCTTGATACGTTATACTATAACCGATAACAAGATGAAAACCGCCCCCTCAACGGAGTTTCCCGCCATGCAGACCCAGACTCCAGTGACCGTGCTGACCGGCTATCTCGGCGCGGGCAAAACCACGCTGTTGAACCGTATCCTGTCCGAAAATCACGGCAAGAAGTTTGCCGTCATTGTCAACGAGTTCGGCGAGGTCGGTATCGACAACGATCTTATCGTCGACGCCGACGAAGAAGTGTTCGAGATGAACAATGGCTGCATCTGCTGCACGGTGCGCGGCGATTTGATCCGCATCATCGACAGCCTGATGCGCCGTCGCGACCGTTTCGACGCGATCCTGGTGGAGACGACCGGCCTCGCCGACCCGGCGCCGGTCGCGCAGACGTTTTTCGTCGACGAGGACGTTCGTTCCAAGACCAGGCTCGATTCCATCGTGACAGTGGTCGACGCCAAGCATCTGCTCGGCGAGATCGACGAAGCGCACGAAGCCCAGGAGCAGTTGGCATTCGCCGATACGGTGCTGCTCAACAAGACCGACCTCGTCTCGGCCAAAGACCTGAAGGAGGTCGAAAGCCGCATCCGGCGCATCAACCCCACTGTTTCCATCCACCGCACACAGCGTTGCGACGTCGATCTCGACAAGGTTCTCGGCCGCAATTCGTTCGACCTTGACCGTATCCTCGAAGTTGAACCGGATTTCCTCGACGAGTTCCACGAGCATGAGCACGATGACCATGTGACCAGCTTCGCCCTGGTCACCAGGGAACCGCTCGACCCGAAAAAATTCCTGCCGTGGCTGCAGACGGTCACGCAGCGGTTCGGCATGGATATGTTGCGCATGAAGGGCATTCTCGCTTTCAAGGACGACGACGACCGCTTTGTGGTGCAAGCCGTCCATATGCTGCTGGAAGGCGATCACCAGCGGCCGTGGAAGGCTGATGAGGAACGGACCAGTCGTCTTGTCTTCATCGGCCGCAATCTGCCGAAGGGTATCATCGAGAGCGGGTTCATGGGGTGCCGGGCGTGACCTTCGCCTATCACGAGAGGCCGCGAAGCTGGTGAAATTCGTCAATCCCTTTGCGCCCAGACGGGGGCCTTCATCATCTCATGCCGACAGGATCAAACAATGGATACGCGATGGGCTTGATCTGAAGGAAGATGTCGCAATCACCGTGACGGAGGTTCGCTGCCGCGAATCCGGCTGTCCGGACCTGGAGACAGTCATCAGCATATTGGAGCGGCCGATACGCTCCTTGCGCGTCGGCAAGACCGTGGCAATGATTGCAGAGCCCGACATCGCGCTCGCGCTGCAAATCGGGCAACGGCTTCTCGACGCAAACGCGGAGAATTCATCCCCGAAGGTCAGCGTCAAACAGCATTGAAGGCATGGACTGGATCGAGGATCAAATTGAATGGATTGCGGACGGCAAAAAGGTTGCCGTCGGCCTGACCCGTTTTGGAATGGGCAAGAACCTGCTTCTTTTGCCGGCGCTCAGCTCGATCTCGACGCGCGCCGAAATGCGACCGCTGCAGGAGCGGCTCGGCGCATCCTTTGCCACGACGGCCATCGACTGGCCCGGCTTCGGCGCCTTGCCTCGCCCCAGGATTGCCTGGCGCCCGGAACTTTATCGTACATTCCTGCGCTTCGTGACGCAGAGTGTCGTTCAGCCTGCTGCGACCATCGCCGCCGGTCATGGCGCGGGCTATGCGCTGGCAGTGGCCGCCGAAAATCCGGGTGGCTTGGGTCGCCTTTGCCTGCTGTCGCCGACCTGGCGTGGGCCGCTTCCAACCATGACCGGCAGGCGCATGGCGCTGTTTCGCGGGCTGGCAAAGGCCGTCGACCTGCCGCTCGCCGGGTCTTTTCTCTATCGGCTCAATGTGAACAGCCTTGTCATCGGCATGATGGCGCGCGGCCATGTCTATGCCGATCCGGCCTGGCTGACGCCGGAGCGCATGGCCGAAAAACGCACCGTCACCGACGCGCCTGGCGCCCGCTACGCTTCCTTCCGCTTCGTCGCCGGGGAACTCGATCCGTTCACCGATCGCGATGCCTTCCTGGAAAGCGCGCGACGAATCTTGACGAAGATACTCGTCGTCTACGGCGCCGGAACCCCACGCAAGTCCAGGGCGGAGATGACGGGCCTGGCATCGCTGACGAATGTGCGGACCGTCGAACTGCCGCGCGGCAAGCTCTCATTCTACGAGGAGTTTCCGAACCAGACCTGGGAGACGATCAACCCATTTCTCCTCGAATCCGACTGAGGTCGGATCGGTAGCCGGTTCGCGATGCCGGTATGGCGTTGGCGTGACTTGTGGTTGCTCATTCAGGAAGCTGAGGCATTGCAGCTCGCGCAGCGCACCTTGAGTTCAATGGCGACAGTATCGACCTGAAAGGCCTCTTGCTCGGCCCAGGCCACAAGCCGGCGATCGACTGTCTCGTCATGGTGTTCAACAACAGTTCCACACCGGTCGCAGACCGCGAGGATCGTCGTTTGTCCACGATGGGGGTGCGCGTCGGTGCAGCGCACAAAGGCGTTCATGCTCTCGACCTTGTGGACGATACCGCATTGAATAAGACTGTTGACCGCCCGGTAAACCTGCACCGGTGATTTGATCCCCCGAGGCCCAAGTTCCCTCAAAATCTCGTAGGCGCCGATCGGCTTACCTGCCTTGTCTATGATCTCCAGCACGAGCGCCTGGTTCTTGGTCAGACCGCCGGGGATCGTGCCGACGCGATTGAGATCGAGCATCCGGTTCACATTTCCGTTATGAAATAACATAACTTTCTGTTGACCAATGTAATAACATAACCTACCCAGGGGTCAACTGGAATTGAAATCTACCGGAGATCACATGCAGGCAGAGGCAGGGCGCAAATTGCCGGTGACCGTCCTTTCCGGCTTTCTCGGCGCCGGAAAGACGACACTTCTCAACACCATTCTCGGCAATCGCCAGGGTCGGCGGGTCGCTGTGATCGTCAACGACATGAGCGTGGTCAACATCGATGGGTCGCTGATCCGCGACGGCGGGGCGAACCTGTCGCGGACCGACGAGCAACTGGTCGAGATGACCAATGGCTGCATCTGCTGCACCTTGAGGGACGACCTTCTGAAGGAAGTTCAGGCGCTGGCAAGGCAGGGCCGGTTTGACAATCTTCTGATCGAATCCACCGGCGTTTCCGAGCCGCTTCCGGTTGCCTCCACCTTCGAGTTTCGTGACGAAAATGGCGTCAGCCTGTCGGACGTGGCGAGGCTCGACGCCATGGTCACTGTGGTCGACGCCGCCAATCTGCTGAAGGACTACGCCTCGAGCGATTTCCTGAAGGATCGCGGTGAATCGCTTGGCAATGGGGATAACCGCGCGCTTGTCGATCTGCTGGTCGAGCAGATCGAATTTGCCGATGTCATCGTACTCAACAAGGTGTCGGCCGCGACGGCGGCCGACCTCGACGCCGCGCGAAAGATCGTGCGTGCGCTCAATCGGGATGCGCGGATCATCGAGACTGATTTTGGTCGGGTGGACCTTGCGGCAATCCTCGATACCGGCCTGTTCGATTTCGACAAGGCGCATGAGCATCCGCTCTGGTTCAAGGAGCTGAACGGCTTTTCCGAACACGTTCCCGAAACCGAGGAATACGGGATTAGTTCGTTCGTTTACCGGGCGCGCCGGCCCTTCGATCCGACGAGGTTCAAGGCTTTCATCGACCGCGTATGGCCGGGCGTCGTCCGCGCCAAGGGATTCTTCTGGCTGGCCACGCGCCCGCAGCATGTGGGCGAATTGAGCCAGGCTGGTGCGTTGGTCCGCAGCGGCCGGCGCGGCTTCTGGTGGTCGGCGGTTCCGAAGGTCAGATGGCCCGACAACGACGGCTGGCGCCAATCCATGCAGCCTTATTTCGATCCGGTCTGGGGAGACCGCCGGCAGGAGATCGTCTTCATCGGAACGCACCCGATGAACGAAGCGCGCATCCGGGATGAACTCGATTCCTGCCTGGTTGCCGCCGAAACTTTCTCGCCGGCACAATGGAAGCATCTGTCCGATCCGTTTCCGCGCTGGACGGAGGAAGCCGCATGAACTGGCTGCGAATCTCGGCGGGGCGAACGGTCTTCGCCCGCAGCTTCCTCGTCTGGTCCGCGTTCGAGCGTCTGGGGGTCTTGGTCCTCATCATCGCGGCGCTGTGGCTGGCGGTTGCCTGGGCGGTGTCGCTGGCATGAACAAGACAGATCCCGCAGCCGCCGAGGCGGGCGGCCGCCTCATCAGCCTGTCGAACGTGACAGTCGCCTATGATCGGCGCCCGGCCGTGCATCATCTTTCCGGCTCGTTTCTTCCGGGCAGCATGACGGCGATCGCGGGCCCGAATGGCGCCGGCAAATCGACGCTGGTCAAGGCGCTGATGAACCAGCTCCCTGTCGTGGAAGGACATATCGACCACGCCGAACTTTCCTCGCGCGACTTCGGCTACCTGCCGCAGGCGGCGGAGATCGACCGCAGTTTCCCGCTGAGCGTCGGAGACACGGTCATGCTCGGCGCGTGGCACGTCGTCGGTGCGTTTCGCGGTATCACCGCGGCGATAACCGCCAAGGCGCGGGAGGCGCTGTCGGCCGTCGGCCTGGAAGGGTTCGAACGTCGTCCCATCGGCTCGCTGTCCGCAGGGCAGTTCCAGCGTGTGCTGTTTGCCCGGCTGCTGCTGCAGGACGCGCGGGTCATCCTGCTCGATGAGCCATTCACCGCCATCGACGCCAGGACCACGCGCGACCTGATGGATATCCTGCTGCGTTGGCACCGCGACGGCCGCACGATCATCGCCGTCCTGCATGATTTCGAGCAGGTGCGGGCGCATTTCCCCGAAACGCTGCTGATCGCCCGCGAACCGATCGGATGGGGTCCGACGTCATCGGTGATGACTGCCGAGAATCTGCTCAAGGCAAGAGCCATGGCGGAAAACTGGGACGACTTTGCCGAGGTTTGTCACCGGCCGGGGAATAAGGCGGCATGAGCCTCCACGACCTGCTTTTGGCGCCTTTCGCCGACTATGGTTTCATGCGCCGGGCGCTTGTCGCCTGTTTCTGTCTGGGATTGGGTTCCGGCCCGGTCGGCGTGCTCCTGATGCTGCGCCGTATGAGCCTGGTCGGGGATTCGCTTAGCCATGCCGTGCTGCCCGGCGCGGCGGTCGGCTTCCTGTTCGCGGGCTTTTCGCTGACGGCCATGGGCATCGGCGGGCTGATCGCCGGGCTCGCCGTTGCGATCCTGTCGGGCATCGTCAGCCGCACGACGTCGCTGCGCGAGGATGCCAGTTTCGCCACCTTCTACCTCACGTCGCTCGCCGCCGGCGTGCTGATCGTCTCGCTGCGCGGATCGAGCCGGGATCTATTGCACGTACTGTTCGGCACCATCCTCGCGATCGACGCGCCGGCGCTTTACCTCGTCGCGACGATCGCTTCGCTCACGCTGATCATCCTTGCGATCGTATACCGCCCGCTGATCGCAGAATGTTTCGATCCCGGATTTCTTCGCGCGGTCGGCGGACGCGGGTCGCTCCACCATCTCGTCTTTCTCTTCCTGGTCGTTCTCAATCTCGTCGCCGGCTTTCAGGCCTTGGGTACGCTCATGGCGGTGGGGCTCATGATGCTGCCCGCCGCGATTGCCCGGCTATGGGCACGCAGCGTGCCTGGAATGTTCATCGTCGCCGCCTCGACGGCAGCGCTCTCCGGTTTCGTCGGGCTGATCGCCTCATTCCATCTCGGCTACGCCTCGGGACCATGCATCATCCTGACTGCAAGCCTCCTCTATTGCGTCTCGCTGCTTGCCGCTCCGTCGGGTGCCGTGCGGCGTCTGTTTCCCCGCCCACACCTTACGGGCTGATCACCAAGGAGAGTTTCGATGAGAAGACTGAACATGATGGCCACGCTTGGGCTCAGCGCTGTTGCCGTGTTGGCGGTGGCGGCCGCTGCCTCCGCCAAGACGCTGCATGTCGTTGCGAGCTTCACGGTGCTTGCCGACGTGGCCAAGGAAGTCGGCGGCAGCAATGTCGAAGTCAAGACAATCGTACCGGCCGACGGCGATCCCCATGAATACGAGCCGACGCCGGACGACGCCAAGAACCTCAAAGCCGCCGATGTCGTTTTCGTCAGTGGCGAAGGGCTGGAGGGCTGGATGGATCGCCTGATCAGCGGTTCCGGTTACACCGGAACGCCGGTCGTCGCTTCCGAAGGCGTCAAGACCCGCACGATGGATGAGGATGGCAAGACCGTGACCGATCCGCATGTCTGGAACAGCCCGGTCAATGTCGAGGTCTGGGTCGGCAACATCGAGAAGGCGCTCGAGGCGGCCGATCCCGAGGGGGCAGGACATTTCAAGGCGAATGCCGAGAGATACATGAAGAAGCTCCATGAACTCGACGCCTACGCGCGTTCCAAGATCGACCCGATTCCGCAGGAGAAGCGCAAGGTGCTGACCAGCCATGACGCCTTCGGCTATTTCGGACGTGAGTACGGGGTTTCTTTCCTGTCGCCGCTTGGCTTGTCAACTGAAGCCGAGGCCTCGGCCGGCGACGTCGCCAAGCTGATCGAGCAGATCAAGAAGGAAGGCGTGAAGACCTATTTCTTTGAAAACTCCAACGATCCTCGTCTCGTCAAGCAGATCGCGGGCGCCACGGGCGCCGAAGCGGGCGGAGAGCTCTACGTCGAGGCCCTTTCGAAGGAGGACGGTCCCGCGCCAACCTACGCCAGGATGTTCAAATACAACGTCGACCAATTGGCCGCTGCCATGGCGAAACAAACGCTGGCGCAGCAATAGAATATTCCATGCCAAAAGCGGATGGGGCCGTCGCCCCATCCGTAGGTTCACCCTGCGATTCCGCCTCTGGCGATGAGATCGAAGAAGCCGCGCCGTGGGGTTATTGGTTCTGTCCAGAGTGGTATCGGGAGGCCGGCTTGCGGCGTGACGGTGGCCTCCAGAATCCAGTTGCGGGTTTCAAGATGCGTGGGAGCCGCGATGGGCTCGCTTCCGCACCTGCCTGCCCGGCGGCTGCCTCGTCGATCTGAGTTTCGACGCCGAGACCTTGGCCAGCCTGCGCGACGGCAAAAGCCTCAAGGTCAAGGTGGTCGCCGACGGCGGCAAGGAGACCAATCTGGCGCTTTCGCTGAACGGCTTCCCCAGCGCCGTCGACAGGACAATGGCGCTGTTGAAGTAGACGTTCTATTTCCCGTACCGTTGCTCCTGGGCATCGGCAATGTGTTCGCAAAACAGCTCCCCGTTTACACCGGGTCTCGTTCGCTGGATTTCTCCGGATGGCTACCCGCGCGGTGTCTTCATGAAGGCCGTCGAGCGAAGCTCGGGATTCTGCAGTCGAATGTAAGATCTGACTTATATTTAAACATCCTAATGTTTACATCAATAAATCCGAAACGATTCAATTAACCTCTTTATAAGTTGCTTGATGTGTGATGTTCTTGACAGACTTGCTTTGCGGTGCCGATTCGGTCGCCAGTGCAACGCCGCCATTGCCCGGGACCAAGGTGCGATCGCGGTTGGCAATCTGATCAGGCTGAGGAGAGGGTGATGCTGGAGCAGATCAAGCCAGCAGTGGGCATTGCGGATATATGAGGTCGTGGCGCAGCCTAGTCAGGCGAGTGGCGCGTCATTGCCGTCGGTCAGTCGACTGATGCAAGGATCCGCCGAGGGTCATCCCGTTCCGGCCCGGCAAAGCGGGCAGGCAACCCTCCTTGCCAGCTGTCGGTTCGTCACCAACCCCTTCAGCAAATCTCTTATCACATGGATCGGTCGGCTGCCGCCCCGGCCATATCGATTTGCAAGGCGGCCGGCATGTTACGACGACTGGTTGCGGCAGTGACCATTCGACGCGGGGGAATATGATGGATAGAATCGTGAACAGCAAAGCAGGCATGTCGGCGGAGCCGACGCGCGAACCATCATTTGCCCATCGCCTGCTGCGCGGCGGCCGTATGACCAAATGGAAAGGCCAGGCGGCGAGCTATGCGCCGAATCTTGCCCACCTGGCTTCGACGGCAGCTCCGGTCTTGCGTGGTGCGCTTGTGTCGGCCGCGCTATTGGCCGGGCTTGGCGCCGTCCCTGCAGGGGCGGCCGATCTCTATTGGGACGTCAACGGCACCGCTGTGGGCCTCGGGGGTACCGGAGCCTGGAACACCTCGTCCCTGCTTTGGAATCCGAGCAGTGATGGTGTCACCGGGCCGATGGCCAGTTGGAACAATGCCGCCGTCGGCGGCGACAATGCCTTCTTCAACGGCACCGCCGGGACGGTGACGCTCGCGGGGCCGATGACGGCCCACAATCTGACCTTCGGTGTCGCGGGCTATACAATCGCTGGCAGCACGCTGACGCTCACCGGCACGACGCCGACGATTTCCACTGCCGGAACCACCACAATCAGTTCGGTGATCGCCGGATCAGGCTTCACCAAAGTCGGCGCCGGCGGGCTGACGCTCACCGGCGCGAACACCTTCACGGGTGACATCACCGTCTCGGCCGGAGGACTTGGGCTCGCCAGCGATGCCTCACTCGGCGCGGCCGGCAATGGCGTGTCACTTGCGAATGGTACCTCTATCAGCTCGACCAGCGCACTTGCCGCCAGCCGGGTTGTTACGATCGTCAGCGGACGTGCGGTCGCAGGTAGTGGGGCGCTCACAGCGCGCTTCACCGGGGCCGGCGGGCTGCAGGTTTTAGGCACAATCAGCAACGACGCCAACGACTATACAGGTCAGACGGTTTTCGGCCAAGGCACCAACGGCTTCACCTCGGTAGCAGACCTTGGGGTGGCAAGCTCGCTCGGCGCGCCTACGGATGCGGCGTCGGGTACCATCACTGTAAGCGCCGGTGGCGGAGTGGGCGGCAATCTGGTCTATTTCGGTGACGGCGACAGCTCCAATCGCAACTGGCGTTTCAACAACACCTCCAGCGGAGGCAACTATCTCCAGAACGCTGGCACCGGGACGCTGACGCTGACCGGCGATATTCTTGCCGGCGGTGCCTACGGACTTACCATGAATTTCTCCGCGGCGTCCGGCGACATGGACCTGCTGGGCGTCATTAGTTCCTCGGTCGCCCGGGCTATCGCCTTTACCGGAAATGCTGGCCGGATCATCACCCTCGGGGACGCCAACACCTACACCGGGCCGACCACGATCAACACTATCACCGTCAGGGCCGGGACCCTGGCGAACAGCGGTGCCAACAGCTCCTTCGGCACCGGCAACACTATCAATTTCGGCGGCGGCACGCTGAGCTATACCGGAACGGGCTCGGCGACCAACCGCACGCTGACGATCTCGGGCTCCAGCACCATCAGCAATGACGGCACCGGCGCGCTCTCCTTCAGCGGACCGACGAGCTTTGTCGCGGGCGGCGTCGCCGATACGCTGACGCTCGGCGGCAGCTTCGCGGGGGCGAACACATTCTCCGGCGTGATCTCCGGCGCCGGCAACCTCACCATGAACGGCGCCGGCACCTGGGTGGTGAGCGGCAGCAACACTTTCACCGGCACCACCACGGTCCAGGGCGGAACGCTCACCGCCGGCAGCTCTGCTGCATTCGGGCCTTCCAATCCGCTTGTCGTCAATGGCGGCACGCTTGACCTGGGTGGCTTCGACATAACCGCGCGCTCCTTGGCGGGCACCGGCGGGACCGTGGACCTCGGCAGCAACAACCTGACGGTGAACGGCACATCGGGCAGCGCCACCTATGCCGGCGTCATTACCGGCGCCGGCGGCCTCACCAAGCTAGGTGCCAGCACGCAGACGCTGACGGGCGCCAACACCTATTCCGGCGCGACCAGCATCGGCGGCGGCACGCTGGCGCTGGATTTCACAGCGCCCGGCGCGCCGACGGACAATATCGTTTCCATATCCTCGGCGCTCAATATGAGCGGCGGCACGCTCACCGTGAAAGATGGCACCGGGACGAACAGCCAAAGCTTCAATGGCCTGAACGTCACGGCGGGCAACAACCGGATCAACGCGACCGCTGGCGCGGGCGGCGTGCTGGCGGTCAAACTCGGCGCCGTCAGCCGTACCGGCGGTCTGGTCGATTTCGGCATCGGCACGGGAACGTCGATGGCCACCAGCAATGCCAACGGCGCGCTTGGCGGCTGGGCAACCGTCAACGGCACCGACTATGCGCAAGTGTCGGGCGGCTTCATCACCGCATTCACCGCCTATGTTGATGAGGACAATGCGGCCCTGTGGGCGACGGGCAATATCCTTAGCGACGAAGCCGGCAACGCCAATACGCCCTATTTCGGCACGGTGAACGGCAATGTCGCGCTCGGCGGCCTCAAATACACGGCGGCGGCCAATTCCATCGTCACTGTTGGCGCCGGCAATACGCTCGGCGTGGACGGCACTATAATCGTCTCTCCCTCGGTCGGCACCGCGAACCAGACCATCCAGGGCGGCTCCTTGACCGGAGGCGCCGGTGGAAGCGCGCTTGGCGTGCAGCAGAACAGTGGCGGCACCTTCACCGTCGCCTCGAACATTATCAACAACGGTGGCCCGACCTCCTTCACGGTGGGCGGCACGGGAGGCTCGACCGGCACCGGTGTCGTCGCGCTGACGGGCAGCAACAGTTACACCGGTGCGACGACGGTGAGCGGTGCCACGCTCGCCTTCAACAGTGTCGCCAATGGCGGCGCGGCGAGCGGCATCGGCGCCTCATCCAGCGCGTCGTCGAACCTGGTGATCGAGAACGGCACGTTGCGCTACACCGGCGCAACGGCCTCGACCGATCGCGGCTTCACCCTCGTCAACGGCGGTCCATCGCGCACCTTCGAGGTCACCAACGCCGCCACCAACCTGACGTTCTCCGGCCAAGTGACCAGCCCGGACGATGCCGGCTTCATCAAGACCGGTGCCGGCACGCTGACGCTGGCCAACGCGAGCAACGACTATGTCGGCGCCACCACCATTGCCGGCGGCACTCTGGCCGTAAGCGCGCTTGCCAATGGCGGGCAGGCAAGCGGCATCGGCGCGGCGAGCAATGCTTCATCCAATCTTGTGCTGCAGAACGGTGGGAAGCTCAGCTATATCGGCGGAACCACCAGCAGCGACCGTGGCTTCACGCTCGGCACCGGCGGCGGAGCTATCGACGTAATCGGCGGCACCACGCTGACGATGAGCGGGGTTGGCACCGGGACAGGTGGTCTCACCAAGGGCGGCGCCGGTGTCTTGGTGCTGTCGGGCACGAACAATTATACCGGCGGCAGCACGGTAAGCGCTGGCATTCTGCGTGCAGGGTCTGCCGGTGCGTTCGGCACAGGGGCGATGACAGTGGCCACGGGAGCGACTCTCGATCTGGCCAACAACAACAACACCGTGGGCGGGCTCGGCGGCGGGGGCAGCGTGCTGCTGGGCGCGGCGACCCTGACGACGAACGGCAACGGCAGCTTTTCGGGCACTATCGGCGGCAGCGGCGGCGTCGCCGTCGCGGGCGGCAGCCAGACCTTCAGCGGCTGCACCAACAGCTACACGGGAGCCACGACCATCACCGGCACGCTGAACGTCAGCTGCCTGCGCAATGGCGGACAGCCGAGCGACATCGGCGCCTCGAGCAGCGCCTCGACCAATCTGCAGATCGATGGCACACTGAACTATACCGGCGCCAGCGTCACGACCGATCGCGGCTTTACACTGACCTCGGGCAGGATCACGGTGGAGAACGCCGCCACGACACTCGAGTTCAGCGGGGTGGCGACGGGGACGCAGCTCGAAAAGTTCGGGCCCGGCACCTTGGTGCTCTCCGGTGCCAATACCTACAACGGTGCGACTTTCGTCAACGGCGGCACCCTCCGCGCGGGGTCGACCAGCGCATTCGGCTTGAGCGGCCTGCGAATGGACACGACCGGGGCAACCCTGGATCTGAACGGTTTCAGCAATACGGTCGGTTATATCAGCCAAGGTAATCTGGGCATTACTGGCGGCAACATCACGCTTGGCAGCGCCACGTTGACGATAAGCGGTATCGGAAGCGCCAATTACAACGGTGCCATCAGCGGCAGCGGCGGGCTTGTGAAGAACGGGGCCAGCGCGCAGTCGTTGTCCGGCAGCGCTAGCAGCTACACCGGCCCGACTGTCATCAATGGCGGCATCCTCGCCGTGGCCAGCCTTGCCAATGGTGGCACCAACAGCTCGATCGGAGCATCGAGTTCCGTGCCGAGCAATCTGATCATCAATGGCGGCGTGCTGCGTTATAACGGTACGGGTGGCAGCACCGACCGGCAGTTCACCTTCGGCCCCAATGGCGGCGGTCTCGACGCGTACGCCTCTGGCCCGGGTCCGATCAATTTTACCAGCACGGCGCCTGTCACCATGTCAGGCAGCGGGAGCCGAACGCTGCAGCTCGCGGGCCTGAGCACTGCCGACAACTCGCTTTCGGCGCGGATCGACAACCCGACGGGCGGCACTACCGCTCTCACCAAGAGCGGCACGGGTACCTGGGTGCTGAAGAACCAGACCAGTACCTATACCGGCATCACCACGATCAGCGGCGGCGTGCTTGCCGTCGACAAGCTCGCCGATGGCGGCCAGGCGAGTTCGATCGGGAAGTCGTCGAACCTGGCATCCAGCCTCGTGATCGGCAGCGGTTCGACGCTGCGCTATACCGGCACGGGCGACACCACCGACCGGCTGTTCACGCTGCAGACAGGCGTCAGCTTCATCGAATCGTCCGGCACCGGGGCGATCCAGTTCACCAATACCGGGTCCGCATTATACAGTGGGGCCGGAGCGCGCACGCTGGCGCTGGGCGGCACGAACACCGGTCTCAACATAATGGGCGGGACGATCGTCGACCAGAATGCCACGACCGGGAAAACGACGCTGGCCAAGAACGATGCCGGCACGTGGGTGCTGACGGGCAACAACAGCTATTCCGGCAACACTGTCATCAATGACGGGAACCTGATCATCGGCAATGGCGGCACGTCGGGCAACGCCGGCACAGGCAACGTCGTTGTCGTCAACTCGACCTCGACGCTGTCGTTCAATCGCAGCGATACGTTCAACTTTGCCGGCAATCTGAGCGGCGCGGGCAACATCGCCCAGATCGGCGCCGGCACGACTAGGCTGACGTCGGCGATCGACAGCAGCATCGGCGGCACGACGCAGGTCGATGCCGGCATGCTGGAATTGGCAACCAACCTGACCAGCAGCGGCGGCACGACCGTGAATGCCGGCACGCTGCAGGTCGACGCGGGCAAGGTGCTGACCACGCCGACCCTCGCCATGGATGGCGGCTCGACCTTGAACGTCAATGGCACCGTGCAGGCGGTCGGCGCGACCCCCGTAGCAATCACCGGCGACGCAGGGGCAAGCACGATCAACATCGCCAATGGCGGCACGCTGCGCAGCAATGGCGACCTTGGCGGTGGCAGCGACACTGTCAATCTGACCGGGACATTGAACACCGGAGTGGGAGCGGTCAACCTTGGCGCCGGCAACGACACGCTGACGCTTAACGACGGCGCCGTTCTCACCGGAACAGTCAACGCCGGCACCGGTGGCGAGACGGGCGCGGGCGACACGCTTCGGGTAATCAACACGGTGAATCGCACAGTCCAGGGCGCGGGCATCAGCGGGTTCGAGAGCCTGGACAAGCAGGGCACCGGAACGTTGACGCTTGTTGGTGACCACAGTTACAGCGCCGGCACGACGATCCAGGGCGGGACGGTCCAGGTGGGCAGCGGCGCGACAGCGGGTACCTTGACGACACCGAGCGTGACCAACAACGGCACGCTCGCGTTCAACCTGAACAACAACTACAGCTTCGACGGCGTCATCTCCGGCACCGGCGCGGTCAACAAGCTCGGCACCGGCATCACCACGCTCACCGGCACCAACAGCTACAGCGGCGCCACCAACATCAATGCCGGGACGCTGCTGATCAACGGCAACCAGTCGGGTGCTACCGGCCCGACATCGGTCGCGAGCGGCGCGACCCTCGGCGGCACCGGCACGATCGGCGGCAGCGTCACCGTCGCCGACGGCGGCACGCTCGCCCCCGGCGGCGCCGGCAATGCTCCAGGCACGCTGACCATCAATGGCAATCTTGCGTTGGGCAACTCCGACCTCAACGTCAATTTCGGCCAGGCAAACGTGCCTGGCGGCCCGCTGAACGATCTCATCAATGTCGGTGGCAATCTGACGCTCGACGGCACGCTGAACGTGACCCAGAGCCCGGGAGGAACCCTGGGTCCGGGCGTGTATCGCATCATCAGCTACAACGGCTCCCTTGCCGATAACGGTCTCGACGTCACGGATCCCAACTATTTCGTGCAGACCTCGGTGGCCAACCAGGTCAACCTCGTCAATTCGGCCGGGCTGACGCTCAGCTACTGGGACGGCAATGCCGGCCCCCACTCCAATGGCGCGGTGAATGGCGGCAGCGGTACCTGGCGCGCCGCAGGCGACCAGAACTGGACGGACATCACCGGAACGTTCGCTGCTCCCTTCGCCAATGCCAGCTTCGCGATTTTCCAGGGGGCCGCCGGCACGGTGACGGTGGACGGCACGAACGGCCCGGTGCAGGCCGCCGGCATGCAGTTCGCGGCGGACGGCTACCTGGTCCAGGGCGCGGACATCGGCCTGGTCGGCCCGCAATCGATCATCCGCGTCGGTGACGGCACGGCGGTGGGCGCGGCCTATGTCGCGACGATCGCATCCAACCTGACGGGCGCCACCCAGTTGGTGAAGACCGATCTCGGCACGCTGGTGCTCGAAGGCACCAACACTTATGCCGGCGGCACGGCGATCAATGGCGGCACGGTCCAGATCGCGTCGGACAACAATCTCGGCGACGCCTCCGGCGGTCTTTCGCTCGATGGCGGCACGCTGCACACGACGGCCGATATCACTTCTGCCCGCGCCGTGACGCTCAATGCCGGCGGCGGCACCTTCGACACCGACGGCGCGACCAGCCTGGCGCTCACCAACACCGTGAGCGGCGCCGGAACTTTGACCAAGGAAGGCGGCGGCACGCTCGTGCTCAGCGGCGCCAACAGCTACCAAGGCGGCACCGTCATCGATGGCGGCACGGTCCAGATCACCGCCGATGCCAATCTCGGCGATGTGGCCGGCGACGTCACCTTCGATGGCGGTACGTTGCATCAGACCCTGTCCAGCATCGTAACCGGACGCGACGCTACGCTTCAGGCGGGCGGCGGAACGTTCCAGGTCGACAGCACCGTGCAGTGGGAAGGCGCTATAGACGGCGCGGGCGCGCTCACCAAGACCGGCGCCGGCGCGCTGATCCTCGGCGCGGACAATAGCTATGCCGGCGGCACGACCATTGCGAGCGGCATCCTGATGCTGGGCACCGGCGGTACGACCGGGTCAATCCTCGGCGATGTGGTCGACAACGGCACGCTCAGCTTCAACCGCTCCAACCTCTATAGTTTCGGCGGCACGATCTCGGGCAGCGGCGGCGTCAGCCAGGATGGAACCGGCAACACCGTGCTCACGGCCGACAACACTTACGGCGGCACCACGCTGATTGTCGGCGGCGGCGGGCTCTACATCAATGGCGACCAGAGCGCCGCAACCGGATTGACCAACGTCAATTTGGGCACGCTCGGCGGCAACGGCACCATCGGCGGCGATGTGTTCGTCGACGTGGCCGGCAGGCTGGCCCCCGGTGGCCTCGGCTCCGCGCCCGGCGCGCTCACCATCAACGGCAACCTCGAACTGGCCGACGGCTCGAATCTTGATTACTCGTTCGGCCAGGCAGGCGTGGTTGGCGGCGCATACAATGATCTGACGGTCGTCCACGGCAATCTGGCACTCGACGGCACCATCAACGTGACGGAGGCGCCCGGCGGCAATTTCGGGCCGGGCATCTATCGCGTCATCAGCTATGACGGCACCCTGACCGACAACGGGCTCGACAGCAATTCGCCCACTCATGTCGTCCAGACCTCGATAGCGGGCCAGGTCAACCTCATCGACATCAGCGCCATGACGCTGAATTTCTGGGACGGCGACGCCGGCCCCAAGAGCAATAACGCCGTCAATGGCGGCAACGGCACCTGGCGGGCGGCCGGCGACGACAACTGGACCGGGCCGGCCGGCGATATCAACGCCGCCTTCTCGAACGGCAGCTTCGCGATCTTCGCAGGCCAGGCCGGCACGGTCGATGTCGACAGCACGACGAATGGCCAGGTGCAGGCCGCAGGCATGCAGTTCGCCACCGATGGCTACCTGATCCAGGGGCAGTCCATCGATCTGGTCGGGCCGCAGGCGACGATCCGGGTGGGCGACGGAACCCTGCCGGGTGCGGGCTACACCGCGACCATCGCTTCGGTGCTCCAGGGCAGCTCGCAGCTGGTCAAGACCGATCTCGGCACGCTGGTGCTGAGCGGCACCAATACCTACAGCGGCGGCACGGCCATCAATGGCGGCACGCTCAGGGTCTCGGCCGACGTCAACCTTGGCGATGGGGCGGGAGCGCTGTCGTTCGACAATGCCGCGACGCTGCAAAATACCGCCGCGTTCAGCTCGGCGCGCGACATCACGCTCAATGCCGGCGGCGGCACGTTGCAGACCGACGCCGATCTCACGCTGTCCGGCCCTATCGGCGGCGCGGGCGGCTTCACCAAGACGGGCGGCGCGGCGCTGACGCTGACGGGCACCAACTCCTATGCCGGAGCGACCACCGTGGCGGCAGGCGGGCTCTATGTCGATGGCGACAACAGCCTGGCCACAGGGCTTACCTCGGTTGAGATCGGCGCCACGCTTGGCGGCAAGGGCACGATCGGCGGCAACGTCGTGATCGCCGACGGCGCCACGCTCTCGCCCGGATCGGCCGACGCCACGCCGGGCACACTGGCGATCGCCGGCGACCTGACGCTCTCCGGCGGCTCGATCCTCAACTACAGCTTCGGCCAGGCGAATGTCGCGGGCGGGGCGCTCAACGACCTCACCACCGTAGGCGGCAATCTGACGCTCGCCGGCACGCTCAATGTGACTGTCTCGCCAGGCGGAACCTTCGGCCCCGGCATCTACCGGGTGTTCGATTACAGCGGGACCTTGACCAACAACGGCCTGTCCGTTGGCTCCATCCCATCCTCGAACTACTTCGTTCAGACGTCCGTCGATCATCAGGTGAACCTCGTCAACACGCAAGGGCTGAACCTGAACTACTGGGACGGCGATGCCGGTCCGAAGTTCGACGGCACGGTCGATGGCGGTAGCGGCACCTGGCAGAGCTCCTTGGGCAACGACAACTGGACCGAAGACACCGGGTCGATCAACGCAGCCTATTCGGACGGCGCCTTCGCCATCTTCGCCGGCCAGGCCGGCACGGTGACGGTGGACAACGGGCTCGGCCAGGTGACGGCCGCCGGCATGCAGTTCTCGACCGACGGCTATGTCATTCAGGGCGGCGACATTGGCTTGGTCGGCGCGCAGTCGACGATCCGGGTCGGCGACGGCACCAGTGCCGGCGCAGGCTACACGGCGACGATCGCCTCCGCGCTCAGCGGCAATGCCCAGCTCGTCAAGACGGATGCCGGAACGCTGGTGCTGACCGGCACCAACAGCTACACCGGCGGCACCGCCATCAATGGCGGCACGCTCAGGGTCTCGGCCGATGCCAATCTCGGCGATGCGGCCGGCGGGCTCTCCTTCAACGGCGGCACGCTCAACACCACCGCCAGCTTCGCCAGCGACCGCGCCATCGACATGCTCGGCCAGGGCACGATCTCGACTGACGCCGGTACCACCTTGACCGTGAACGGGGCATTGACCGGATCGGGCGCGTTCAACAAAGCAGGAGATGGTACGCTTGTCCTGACAGCCGCTGGCTCGGCCTTCTCGGGATCCACCTCTGTCCAGCAGGGCACACTGGCCGCGGGCGCGACAAACGTGCTCAGCTCCAGTTCGGCCTTCACCGTCGCCTCCGGCGGCACGCTTGACCTTGCCGGCTTCGACCAGACGGTGGCCTCGCTCGACAACAGCGGCGCGGTGCGACTTGGCGCCGCGGCACCCGGCACGGTGCTGACGGTGAGCGGCGACTATGTCGGCAATGGCGGCAAAATCCTCATCAATGCCGCGCTCGACGGCGATGCCTCCACGACCGACAAGCTGGTGGTGCATGGCAACACGTCCGGCACCGGCATCCTGGCGGTCACCAATGTCGGCGGCGCGGGCGCGCAGACCAGCGAAGGCATCAAGATCGTCGACATCGACGGCAGTTCGGCCGGCACCTTCACGCTCGCCGGCGACTATGTCTTTGAGGGCGACCAGGCCGTGGTCGGCGGCGCTTACGCCTACCGGCTCTACAAGAACGGCGTCAGCACGCCGGCCGACGGCGATTGGTATCTGCGCTCGACGCTGATCAACCAGACCGGTCCGCTCTATGCGCCAAGCACGCCGCTCTACGAGGCCTATGAAGGCGTGCTGCAGAGCTTCAATGAACTGGGCACCTTGCAGCAGCGCACCGGCAACCGGACCTGGGGCGAGGGCGCGACGCCGCAAGGCGCGGACGTGCCCGGCCAGGGTCCGGTCGACGGCAGCGCCATCTGGGCCCGTATCGATGCCGCGCATGGCAAGTTCGAGCCCAAGACCTCGACCACCGGCACCGACTACGACGTGACGACGTGGAAGCTCAACGCCGGTGTCGATGGCCTGCTGCATGAGAGCGAGGCCGGCATTCTGTTGGGCGGCATCACCGTCCACTACGGCACCGTTTCGTCGGATGTCGCGTCGAGCTTCGGCACCGGCTCGATCTCGGCCACCGGCTACGGCGTTGGCGGCACGCTGACCTGGTTCGGCAACAGCGGCTTCTACGTCGACACGCAGGCCCAGGCGACCTGGTATGACAGCGACATCAACTCGGCCGTGCTGGGCAAGCTTGCCGATGGCAACAACGGCTTCGGCTATGCCTTGAGCATCGAGAGCGGGCAGAAGATCGCGCTGCGCTCCAACTGGTCGCTGACCCCGCAGGCGCAACTTTCCTACTCGGCGGTCGACTTCGACAAGTTCACCGATCCGTTCGGCACCGTCGTGTCGCCCGGCAGCGGCGACAACCTGATCGGCCGGCTCGGCATCTCGGCCGACTATGAGGACCAGTGGGCCGACAGCGCCGGGCAGGTAAGCCGCGCGCATGTCTATGGCATCGCCAACCTCTACTACGACTTCCTCGACGGCACCGAGGTCGATGTCTCGGGCGTGAAGCTTTCCAGCCAGAACCAGAAGTTCTGGGGCGGCGTCGGCCTCGGCGGCTCGCTCGACTTTGGCGACGGCAAGTATTCGGTCTATGGCGAGGCGCTCGCCAAGACCAGCCTGGCGAGCTTCGGCGACAGCAATGTCATAAGCGGCAAGCTCGGCTTCAGCGTGCGCTGGTAGCGGCGCCGACGAGGCATCGGGCAAAGCCCGGGTCGAGCAATCAGAATGCGCGCGGAAATGCGCATTCTCTGTCGTTCGCATTCGTCGTTCGCATTCTGGGCGGTCCGACTTTTTGAGAGATGGAAACGAGATGATACGAAACAGCCGAATTGGATATGCCACGCTGATCGCCGCAAGCCTGCTCTCGCTTGCGGCCGCTTTCGCGCAAGACACGGCAGCCCTCCCAGGCGGGGCGACCTCGCTCAGGGAAGGGCATGGCGACTGGACCGTCTCGTGCAATCTCGCCACCCAGAACGGCGCCAATGTGAAGGTCTGCGCGCTGTCGCAGGAACAGACCGACAGCCAGTCGCGCCAGCGCGTGCTGGCGATGGAACTGCGCCCGGCCGGCGAGGCCGTCCAGGGAACGCTGGTGCTGCCATTCGGCCTGGCGCTGGACCAGGGCGTGACGCTCCAGATCGATGACGGCCCGGCCCTGCCGCCGCTGCGCTTCCGCACCTGCCTGCCCGGCGGCTGCCTCGTCGATCTGAGTTTCGACGCCGAGACCTTGGCGAACTTGCGCGACGGCAAAAGCCTCAAGGTCAAGGTGATCGCGGACGGGGGGAAGGAGACCAATCTGGCGCTCTCGCTGAACGGCTTCCCCAGCGCCGTCGACAGGACGGTGGCGCTGTTGAAGTGATCGCCGTCTTCGGGTTGATGACGAGTCGCTGATTGAGGTCTATTGCCGGTCAAAGCAAATGCATGTCGCGCAAAAGTGTGCAGCGGTTTTGCGATAACGACATGCATGAAAATAAAGGCTTAAAAGCGCGTCGCCTGAATCCGTTTCGACGCGACGCGCTTTAGGCGCAAAAGTCGGCTTTCTAGCCCAATTGACCGTCTCTGCCGAAACTGCCGCCCAAGCTCCTCGACAGACCAAACACACTTGAGCGCTGCTTTTATGGGCAGGACCCAGCAACCGCTTTCCGTGGAATCAGTGCCGGGCACGTCATGCGAACGATGATTACGCGACCTTTGCTCCACGAAAGCAGCGGAAAGAGAGCCCTGTTGGTTGCGTGGGCAGTCTCCAGGCAAGCAAGGTAAGTCAGAATTGGCGTAACCGATTGAAATAGAAAGATAATTTGGCGCACCCGACAGGATTCGAACCTGTGACCTCTGCCTTCGGAGGGCAGCGCTCTATCCAGCTGAGCTACGGGTGCTTCCCGGAAACCGGAAAACGAACCAGCCGGTAAGCCGGCCAGCCACGGCTTCTTAGCGGAAGCCGCACCTAGCTTCAACGGCCAATTGGCGATTGTGCGGCGGCCTGTGATGGGTCGATTGTCCGACCGATAGGCCATCGGAGATGGCGCCCCCTTCTCCGTCTCGATTTCGTCGAGCCTCCGTTCCGGGGCGAGCCGCGGGTCTCGCTTGTCCTTCGGCCCCCCACTTTTTGGGGGCGAGGAACCCTAGCTCCTCATCCCTCCGCCGGCACCTTCGCCGTCTTCCTCCGCACCGCCCTTGTCGCCCGCTTCTGCTTCTTCGCGCCGGCCAGCTCGTGCATGGCGTCGAGCTGCATCTGCTGCATTTCGGCCAGGCGCTGCCATTGGCGCGAGATCAGGTAATCGAGCTTTTCGTGCAGGTGCCGCACTTCGAGCTCGGCCTTGAGGTTCACCCGGTAGTCGTTGAAGGAGCGCAGCCGGTCTTTGGCCTCCTGCCGCTTCTGGCTCATCATGATCACCGGCGCCTGGATGGCGGCGATGCAGGAGAGCATCAGGTTGAGCAGGATGAACGGGTAGGGGTCGAAGGCGTGCGCCAGGCCGGCGATCAGGTTGATGCCGATCCAGATCAGCAGCACGCCGCCGAACGAGATCAGGAACCACCAGCTGCCGCCGAACTCGGCCATGGTGTCGGAGATACGGTCGGCGAAGGAGCGGTGCTCCTCGAACTCCTCTTCCGAGTTTTCCGAGATCGTGTCTTGCCTGGCGATCGATTCCACCACCTGGCGGTCGAGCTCGGAGAATTCGCCGTGCTCCTGCTGCAGCAATTCCTCCATGTAGCGCATGCGGTAGCGGCCGAGCTCCTCGCGGCTGATGCGGGCGCCGCGCGGCAGGTCTGGATGGTCGGAGCGGATGCGGTCGGCGAGGCTGGGCCTCAGATCATCGACGCGCACCAGGTCGCGCTTGCGGAACTTTCTGCCGCTGATCGCCGAGGGTTTTTTCTTCGGCTTGATCCGGCCGGGCACATGCGGTTCGGAATCCGGCACTTCCGGCGCTTCGAGGATCTCGTCGGCGGCGGCTTGCGCATCCTCCGGCACGGTCTCCGCCTCGAGATATTCGCCGGCGATGTCGTTCTCGTTGTCGGCCTGGACTTGCGCGGACGCCTTCGGGTCGCCTGCCATGGTCGGTGCTCCTGTTCGCGGGCTTTTGCGGCTACGATACGCCAAGCCGGCGCAGCATATCCATTGCCAGTGTGAATCCCGTGTGACCGAACAAGTTCTTGTGATTGGGTGGGAAGGTGAGAGGCGTCGCCAGCCGCCACGCGCAATTGCATAGGTCGGCGCTGCCCCCGCTCCGTCTCGGCTCGGTCGAAGTCGAAATGAGAGGGAGAGCGCCGTTCGCGATTATCCGATCTCCCCTGGAGCAATCGTCTTCGCCGGCTGGCCTTGATCCAGATCAAGCTGGCCCCTGTGGCTGGCCTGATAGGCTGACTATATCCAAATCAGGCCTGATCGTTCAGGCTCCCGCCAATTGGGGCGCGCATCGCCCCGCAAATGAGGGGTAGCCACCATGTACAAGAAAATCCTGATCGCCACCGACGGCTCGGAACTGGCCCAGAAGGGCGTCGCACACGGGCTGGAGCTGGCCAAGGGCCTCGGCGCCACCGTGGCGTTCGTCACCGTCTCCGAGCAGTTCCCCGCGCTGGCCTGGGGCGGCGCCATGGCCGGCTACGTCGCCGCCGATGAACTGGTCAATTACGAGGAAAGCGCGCGCAAATATGCAAGCGAGCTGCTCGACAAATGCAAGGCCGAGGCCGATGCGAAGGGCGTGGCCTCCAAGGGCATCCATATCGAGAACCGCACGCCCGCCGAAGCGATCCTCGAGGTTGCGGCCAGTGAAGGCAGCGACCTCATCGTCATGGCCTCGCACGGCCGCCGCGGCATCGGCCGCCTGGTTCTGGGCAGCCAGACGGCGGAAGTGGTGTCGCTGACGCAGATCCCCGTGCTGGTGGTTAGGTAGGGTCTACGGATAGGGCGGCGAGCCACTTTCGGTTCGTCATTCCAGGGCGGAGCGGCGCGAAGCGTCGCGCAGACCCTAGTATCCATGCCATTACGCCGAAGAATACAGCGGTGCAGAGCAGCCTGCGCTGCCTTTCGCATCAGGTCTGCACCGTGGGATCGCTCATAGGTCACGGAATGGCAACTGTGTTCATGCGAATGCGGTTTTGTCGCGCATGATGGCGTTGAGGACGACCAGGAGCTTCCTTGCGACGGCGATGATGGCGAGCTTCTTGGAGCCGGAGCGGGCAGCAAGTGCGCTGTAGAAGGTCTTGAAGCGCTCACAGGTTCGAATGGCGGTGAGGGCTGCCATGTAGAGAGCGCGGCGCACGCGTGATCGCCCGCCCTGGATCTGGCTCCTGCGGTTGAGCTTGCCGCTTTTGTTGTCGAACGGGGCCAGGCCGACCAGTGCCGCGATCGCCTTGGGTGAGCGCTGGCCGAGCTCGGGCAGAAGCGCCAGCAGCGAGAATGCGCCGACCTTGGAGACACCGGGCACGGAGACCATGAGCGTGTAATCGCGGGCGGTGTCCTCGGCTTGACGAATGACTTCGGCAATCTGGCTCTCGATCGCCTTGATGCGCGTGTCGAGGTAGGCGATCGTTTCTTCCAGATCGGCAATGACGATCTCATTGAAGGCCTCGGCGAGGTGCTTCTTCGCCGTTGCCCGCATCTCGACCAGTTGATCGCGGTAGCGGGCAAGCGATTGAAGCCGCTCGACTTCTTCGCGCGGCGCCGGCTCGGCCTCAGGCTGATAGCGACGGCCGTAGTCGCTCAGCATCCTGGCGTCGAGAGGATCGGTCTTGGCCCGCCGTCTCGTCGACTTCGCATAGTGGTGGGTATGCGCTGGGTTGTGCCGCGAGAACGGCACGCCGGCCTTGGCCAGCGCATGGCGCAGAAGCCGGTCATGGACGCCCGTCGCCTCCATGACGACGAAGTCCCGACTGGGATCAAGGCCCGCCACATACGCCGCGATCGCGTCGGCCTGGTTGTCGATGCGCCGAAGACGGCCACTTGTCTCATCAAAAAAATCGAGCCACTGCTTTGAGATGTCGCAGCCGACATAGTTCTGGGCTATCATGTCCACGCCTCTTCCTGTGGTGCGGGGTCTGCTTAGAACAGCCCCGTGCAACTGTTCAGGTTGATGGTTCACCGGTGGGAAGGGACCGGGCCATGCCACGGCCTGTCCGAAAGGACGACCAGGATTCATTCGGTCTCCTTCCCACTTCAAACCATACACCAGAACCAACACACAGGATTCCAGGGTCTCCGCGACGGAGCTTCGCTCCTGCTTCGCCCTGGAATGACGAAGGAACGGCTTCGCCGTCGTTCAAGGAGGCGCGCCTGTTGGCCTTGTCTATTGCGTCGGCAGCAGCGGCGCACTGGGCGAGGCCAGATCCGCCGACGGCAGATCGGATGCCGGCGAACCCGGCGGCGGCAGCCCTGGCAAAGCCGAGTCCGGCGGCGGCAATTGGGGAAGTGGCGAGGCCGGTTGCTGCCCGGAATACATCAGTCGGGGCTGGGTTGCATCGGCGGTCGTCGGCCCCAGGCTGCGCTGGATCAGCGCCTCGACATGATCGTTGCGCTGGCGCGCGGTATCGGCACCCATCACCACCACGATCAGATGCCGCCCGTCGGCATTGTAGGAGGTGACGATGTTGTAGCCGGAAGCTCTTATGTAACCGGTCTTGATGCCGTCGACGCCGCGCACCCGTCCCAGCATGTCGTTGTGGCCGCGCACCAGCCGGCCGCGGAACATGAAGTCGCTTTCGGAGAAATAGTGGAAATGCTGCGGGAAGCGGCGCTCCAGCGCCATGCCCAGCACCGCCATGTCGCGCGCCGTGGTCACCTGGCCGTCGTCGGGCAGGCCGCATGCATTGCGGAAACTGGTGCCGGTCATGCCGAGCGAGCGCGCCTTGGTGGTCATCATGGCGGCGAACTGGTCCTCTGAGCCGCCGCCCAGATATTCGCCCACGGCCACCGCCACGTCGTTGGCAGACTTCACCACCATGGCGCGGATGGCGGAATCGACGTCGATCGTTTCGCCACGCCGGAAACGCAGTTTCGTCGGCGGCTGCGAGGCGGCGTGATCGGAAACCGGGATCCGCGTTTCCTTGGTGACGCGGCCGGACTCCAGCGCCTCGAACAGCATGTAGAGCGTCATCATCTTGGTCAGCGACGCGGGATAGCGCTGCGACCTCGAATTGACCTCGAACAGGGTCTTGCCGGACGAAGCGTCGACCACGATCGCCGCATATTTCTGCGGTTGCGCCGGCACGGCCAGCACGCTTTCCGGCGGCGTGGTGGTGCAGCCGGCAAGCGACGCGAGCAATGCCAATATGGCGATGAGTTTCTGGAGGAAGGGACGGGGCAAGACTTGTTCTAAAGCTGTTGCTGAGACGCGGCGAAGCTAGCGTAACCCATCCGCCGCGTCCAACTGGTTAACGCGCACAGCAAAGCATTTGCCCAGGTTTTGCAGTCTTTCAGACACACCGGCGCGTCCCCGCTTTGCCATCCCCGCCCCCCCTTGCCGCTATGGGATTTCATAGGGCGCAAACGCGCTGATGCAAAATGCTGGTCGCTCCGCTTGCGCGCGCTCCATCGAACAGGCTTTTCTTGCGCAAAGATTCGCGGGAGACATTCATGGACACGCTCACCATCGGCGCAAAAGGCATCTCGGTCTCGCTCGATCTCGCGGTCGGCCATATCGCCGCCATGGACATCGAAGCCGACGGCCGCGTTCTGAAACCCCTGCATCGCGCGCCCTGGGTCGGTTCGCCGCGCGAGAACCTGCCGGAAACCCTGCCCGAAGGCACGGTCCGCCTGTCCGGCGATTTCCTTTGCGCGCCATTCTCCACCAGCGACGTCGAGGCCGCGCCCCTGCATGGCTGGCCGGCCAACAGTCAGTGGGACGTCGTCGAGAACGGCGCCATTGCCGGCGGCTGGCGGGCCGTGTTCCGGCTGCGCCGCAAGGTGATGGGCGCCACCATCGACAAGGTCTTCACGCTGCGCGACGGTCATCCCTTCCTCTACCAGGAGCACATCTTTTCCGGTGGCTCCGGCGCGATCTCCGTCGCCCACCATCCGATGACGGTGATGAAGGGCGGCGGCCGGTTGGCCTTCTCGCCGAAGCGCATGGCCGTCACGCCCCCGACGCCGCCGGAGCCCGATCCGGCGCGCGGGCGTTTTCGGCTGGCCTATCCGGCCCGCGCCAGCGACCTCACAAAGGTCCCTCTGGCCGCCGGCGGCACAACCGACCTCACCGACTATCGCATGGAAGACAGGCGCGAGGATTTCATAACCCTGGTCGAGGCGGATCACGGCGGCCCGGGCTGGACGGCGATAGCCCGCCACGCCGAGCAGGACCTGGTGCTGGTGCTGAAGAACCCGGCCGAACTGCCGGTGACCATGCTGTGGTTCAGCAATGGCGGCCGCGACTACGCGCCCTGGAGCGGCCGTCACGTCGGTGTTCTCGGCGTCGAGGACGGCTGCACTGCCGTCGGCCACGCCGCCTCGCTCGGCGACAACTGGTTGAAGCATGAAGGCGTGGCAACGGCCTTCGCGCTCGCCGAGGGACGGTCGATCTCCTTCCGCCATGTCATCGGCGCGGTTCCGTTCGCGGGTGTGGAGCCGCCGGGCGGCCTGGAATCGGCGCCTGACCGCTTGCGCGTCGTCACCGCCGGCGGCGCGGCGCGGGAGCTGCCGTTCGACGGCGGGTTCCTGCGTATCGGCCGCTCGGTTCCTACGTGAGAGGTCCGGGGACAGCGCGTCTAGAAATTCGTCATTCCAGGGCGGAACGAGGAGCAAAGCTCTGTCGCGGAGCCCTGGAATCCTTGCCGTTACCTCGATAGAAAGGCGTGAGCCGAGCAGAATTCTGCGCCGTTGCAACCCTCAAGGGCACGGAATGGATCCGCGCGGCTGCGCCGCGTCGCAACGCTCCTTGCTCCGCCCGTGGATGACGATGGGATGGACGCCTCGGCTAATCTCGAAGGCGTGCAGGCCGCCGAAACTTCGGAACGAGGTTTGAAATTTCCATCCACACCCGCCAAGATGTCGGCTGAACCGCAGCCGGAAAGCCGCCGATGTCCGAGATCGCCCATATCACAGCCGCCATATTCAAGCGCGCCGGCGGAGCCAGGCGCTTCGTCGTCGCCATCGCCGGTCCGCCCGGCTCCGGCAAGTCGACGCTGTCCGCTGCATTGCATGAGCTGCTGCCGGAAGGCACATCCGAGGTCGTACCGATGGACGGCTTCCATTATGACGACATCATTCTCAACCGCCGCGGCCTGCGACCTCGCAAGGGCGCGCCGGAAACCTTCGATTTCGCCGGCTTCGAGACGCTGCTGAAGCGCATCCGCTCCGGCGAACCCGATATCGCGATTCCCGTGTTCGACCGCAGCATCGAACTGTCGCGCGCGGCGGCCGAAATCGTCGGCGCCGACACCAAGTTCATTCTGGTCGAGGGCAATTACCTGCTGCTCGACGAGGAGCCGTGGTCGCGGCTGGCGCCTTTGTTCGACTTCACCATCTTCGTCGACGTGCCGCGCAACGAGCTCGAGCGCCGCCTGATGGAGCGCTGGCGGGAGCACGGCAAGTCCGACGAGGACGCCCGTGCCTGGATCGCCTCCAACGACATGCCCAACATCGAGCGGGTGCTGGCGCGGCGCCGACCGGCCGACATGGTCGTTGGTTCCTTGGTTATTGGTTAACCTGCTCAATTTTCAATATTTTCCGGCGGGAACTTTAAGGTTTTCAGGCCGTTATGACCCTATCCCGAATTGTCCGGCGCCGGAGCAATTCCAGGAAGGTGCATCGCTTTGCCTCCGGAATTGCAAAAAAGAAAATGACAGGAGCCGTCAGATGGCAACCAGCAGAAAACCCGCGCCCAAGAAAAGCAGGGCCAACCAATCCAGGGCGACGCAGGCCAAGGCTGGCGCCGGCCCCACAATCGCTGAGCGGTCGAAAGACGCCAAGCCGGCTTTCGGCAAGGCGGCGCCAAAGAAAGTGACGCCTGGCACGGCCCACAAGGTCGCGGCCAAGAGCGCGAAACATGCCAAGTCGCCGGCTAGCAAATCGGGGCCGATCCGCACTGTGGCCAGCGTCGCGACAGGAGCAGTCGTCGCGACCGCGAGGCTCGCGGCGTCCGTGTTCGGCCGCGGCGGCGCCAAGGCCAAGGCGAAATAGCTCTTAGCCTTTCGCCGGGATGGTGAGGCCTCGCTTCACCGCCGGCCGTTCCAGGCCGCGCTCCAGCCACTCGGCGACGGTCGGGAAATCATCGAAGCCGACCAGGTCCCGCGCCTCGTAGAAACCGATCAGGTTGCGCATCCAGCCCAGCATCGACACGTCCGCAATGGTGTAGTCGTCGTCCATGATCCACTTGCGGCCCTTCAGGCGCGTTTCGAGCACGCCGATCAGCCGCCGCGACTCGTCGCGGTAACGCTCCAGCGGCCGCTTGTCGGCGATCTCGCGTCCGGCGAATTTGTGGAAGAAGCCGACCTGCCCGAAGATCGGGCCGATCGCCGCCATCTGGAAGAACACCCATTGGATCGTCTCGTAGCGCCGCGCCGGATCGGCGGGAATGAGCTTGCCGGTCTTGTCGGCCAGATAGAGCAGGATGGCGCCGGACTCGAACAGCCCGATCGGCTTGCCGCCCGGACCGTCCGGATCGATGATCGCCGGTATCTTGCCGTTCGGGTTGAGCGACAGGAATTCCGGCGTCCAGCTCTCGTTCTTGCCGATGTCGACGTAGTGCGGTTCGTAGGGCAGGCCGATCTCCTCCAGCGCGATCGACGCCTTCACGCCATTGGGCGTCGTGGCGGAATAAAGCTGCAAGCGATCGGGGTGCTCGGCCGGCCAGCGCTTGGCGATCGGAAAGGCGGACAGGTCGGTCATCGGAAACTCCGGATGCGGATTGGCGCCGGGGCGGCGCTCATGGCGGGTGAACAAAGAATTAGGACCCTGGCCGGCCGGATCAATACACCGGCAAGCGGCTTGCCGTGCACAGTCAACGGAATCGCTAGATCAGACCGCCTTGAAGGCCAGCACCGCATTGGTCCCGCCGAAGGCGAAACTGTTGCTGAGCGCGGCGCGCACCTTGCGCTCGCGCGCCGTGTTCGGCGTCACGTCGAGGTCGCATTCCGGGTCCGGCTCGCGGTAATTGGCGGTCGGCGGCACGATGCCGTCGCGGATCGCCATCACGCAGGCGATCATCTCCAGCCCGCCGGAAGCGCCGAGGCAATGCGCATGCATCGACTTGGTCGACGATACCGAAAGCGAACGCGCGTGCTCGCCGAAGACGCGCTTGATCGCCGCGGTTTCGATCTGGTCGTTGGCCTTGGTGCCGGTCCCGTGCGCGTTAAGGTAGTCGACATCTTCAGGATTGAGCCCGGCATCTGCCAGGCAGAAACGCATGGCCGCCTCCGGCCCTTCCACGGTCGGCGCGACGATGTCGGAGGCGTCGGCCGAAAGCCCGACGCCGGCGATCTCGGCCAAAATGGTGGCGCCGCGCGCCATCGCGTGATCGTAGCTTTCGAGCACCGCCATGCCGGCGCCTTCGCCGAGCACCAGGCCTGCTCGATCGGCCGAGAACGGCCGGCACGTGTCGGGCGAAAGCACCCTGAGCGCCTCCCAGCCCTTCAGCACGCCCCACACCAGCGGCGCTTCGGTGCCGCCGGCGACCATTACGTCGGCGCGGCCGAGCCTGATCTGGTCGACGGCCGAGGAAATCGCGTGGTTGGCGGACGAGCAGGCCGAAGTGGCGCCGAAGACAGGGCCGCGCAGCCCGAGATTCATGCTGACCTGGCCGGCGGCCGCGCCCGGCATCACTTTCGGCACGGTGAAGATCGCGGCGCGGTTGCGCCCCTCGAGCAGAATGGCGCGGTAATTCTCTTCGATGGTCTCGAAGCCCGCGACGCCGATGCCGACGATTGCCCCCATCCGGTAGGTGTTGTCGGCATGCGCCGTCAATCCGGACTGCCTCATGGCCTCGCGCGCGGCGATCACCGCCAGCAGGCTGAAGCGGTCCATCGACACGACCTGCTTGCGGTCGATGCCATGGTCCGGCAATTCCTTGATCTCGCAGCCGGTCTTGACCTTGAGATCATGCAGCGACGGGTTGTCGATAGGGCCGATGGCCGAGCGGCCGGCGCGCATGGCCTCCCACATCGCCGGCGCGTCGTTGCCAAGCCCGCAAATCCCGCCAATGCCGGTGATGACGACGCGTTTTTGCATGAAGTCAGGCTTTTTTCGCGATCAGTTCGCGAACCGCCTCGACCATGTCGCCGACGTTCTTCAGATTGCTCCAGGCGTCGACCGTATTCATCTCGATCTCGATGCCGTATTTTTCCTCGAGATCGAAGATGATCTCGGTCAGCTCCAGCGAATGGATGCCGAGCGTGCCGAGATCGGTGCTCGCGGTGATTTCCTCGCCGCCGGTATCGGCATGGGCCTTGATCTTTTCGATGATCTCGGTCGTCAGTTGGTCAGCCATTCGGTTCCTTCCCTGTCGTTGCCCGACGCCAACTGATCAGCGCCCCTTTTTGATCCCCGGACCCAACAAACGCCGTCGCCCTTACCTCGCCAGGCACCACGCGACCGCTCCAAGGTGGCTTCCCTCTATAGAAACCGAAACGATGTCAAGCAACAAGCGATATCGACAAAGCCGCCGGAGTGCTTAACCTGGGATCGTGGACATGATCGACGACACCTTGACATCCCAACCTGCCTCGCCCCTGGCGGCCCCCTCCTTGCCTGCCGCGCAACGTGTTGCCGGCCTAGGCAGGCTTTTCTGCGGCAAAAGCGGCGGCCGGACGCGTCTGCAGCGGCTTTACCAGGACGGATCGGCCAAGATCCGCCTGCCGGCGGTGCAAGGCGATCCGCTCGAGGCGGTGCTGATCAACACCGCCGGCGGACTGACCGGCGGCGACCGCCTCGGCTGGACGATCGAGGTCGGCGCCGACGCCTCCGCCGCCATCACTACCCAGGCCTGCGAGAAGGTCTATCGCGCCGCCGCCGACAGGGCCGAGACAAGCGTCCGCCTGCGGGTGGATCCGGGCGGCCGCGTGGCCTGGCTGCCGCAGGAAACCATCGTTTTCGACCGCGCCGCCTTCGCTCGCACGCTGGATGTCGAGCTTGGCGACGATGCCGAGGCATTGGTGCTCGAAGCCACGCTGTTCGGCCGGCTGGCGATGGGCGAGCGCGCAACCAACGGCAGTTTCCACGACCGCTGGCGGGTCCGCCAAGGCGGCGCGCTGATCCATGCGGAGGATTTTCGCGTTGGGCCGGATATCGCGGCAACTTTGCGGCGGCCGGCGGCGGCCGGCCGCGCGCTTGCCGTCGCCACATTGCTGCTCGTTTCGCCGCAGGCCGAAAGCCTGCTGGAACCGGCCCGCGCCATCATCGGCGATCCCCTTATGGGGGGCGGCGCCAGTTTCTGGCGCGTCGGCCGATCTGGCAAGCTTCTTGCGAGGCTTTGTGCCGGCGACGGCTACCAGCTCCGCAAGCGGCTGGTTCCGCTGGTCGAACTGCTCAATGGGCGGGCGGGCCTGCCCAAATTGTGGTCACTCTGATTTCGATTGCCGGGACATTGCATGAACCTGATGCCGCGTGAAAAAGACAAGCTGCTCATCGCCATGGCGGCGATGGTGGCGCGCAAGCGGCTGGAGCGAGGCGTCAAGCTGAACCATCCCGAAGCCATCGCCCTGATCACCGACTTCGTCGTCGAAGGCGCGCGCGACGGCCGCCCGGTCGCGGAACTGATGGAGGCGGGCGCCCATGTCGTCACCCGCGCCCAGGTCATGGACGGCATCGCCGAGATGATCCACGACGTCCAGGTCGAGGCGACGTTTCCCGACGGCACCAAGCTGGTGACCGTGCACGAACCCATAAGGTGAGACCGATGCTGGAGCTCAGGCCGAATTGCGAATGCTGCGATAAGGATCTGCCGCCGGACGCGACCGATGCGCTGATCTGCACCTTCGAATGCACCTTCTGCGCCGACTGCGTGGATAATGTGCTGGGTGGCGTCTGCCCCAATTGCGGCGGCAGTTTCTCGCCGCGGCCGATCCGGCCGGCGGCCAAGCTGACGAAATATCCGCCATCGACCAAACGCGTGCTCAAGGCCGAAGGCTGCGGTCCGCGCAAGGCCGCTTGACCAGGTCAATTGGAAAGGCAGAAAGATGATCCCCGCTTCGACGAAACGTACCACGCTTGCCGCGATCCTGTTCCTGGCAGCCGCCATGCCGGCCTACGCCCATGTCGGCGTCGGCGCGACCTCGTCCTTTTCCGCCGGCTTCGCGCACCCTCTGTCCGGCCTCGACCATATGACCGTGATGATCGCGGTCGGCCTGTGGGCGGCGCTGAGGGGCGGCAAGGCTATCTGGGCCTGGCCGCTCGCCTTTGTCGGCGTGATGCTGGTCGGCGGCGCGCTCGGCATGCTGCATGTGCCGGTGCCTTTCGTCGAGCCGGGCATCCTCGCTTCCGTCGTGGCGCTCGGTCTGCTGGTGGCGCTGGCGATCGACCTGCCGGTCTCGGCCGGTATCGCCGTCATCGGCCTGTTCGCGCTGTTCCACGGGCACGCGCATGGCACGGAAGTGCCGGAAAATGCCAGTGGCCTCGAATATATGGCGGGCTTTGCCGCCGCAACGGCGCTGCTCCACGGCGTCGGCATTGCGGCCGGTCTTGGGCTAGGCTCGCGTTTCCGCCGCCTGGCGCGCGCCGCCGGCGCTGCCTGTGCGGCGGTTGGCGTCGGCCTTGCCTTAGGCGTGCTGTGAGGCCGCAATGATCCCCGGCGAAGTCATCACGGCCAAAGGCGACATCGAACTGAACAAAGGCCTGCCCATGGTGACGCTCAAGGTCGCCAATAGTGGCGACCGGCCGATCCAGGTCGGCAGCCACTATCATTTCTTCGAGACCAATGAGGGGCTGAAATTCGACCGCGAACGCGCGCGCGGCATGCGGCTCGACATCGCCGCCGGCACCGCCATGCGCTTCGAACCGGGACAGGAGCGCGATGTCACGCTGGTGCCGCTGGGCGGCAAGCGCGAGGTCTATGGCTTCCAGCAGAAGGTGATGGGCAAGTTGTGAGGTCCGCCGCCGCGCTGATATCACTTCGGAGGCTTGGCTGCGGCGTAGATGACAATCCTGCGGGGATTGTCGAACTCCACCGCAAGCACGTCCTCGGCCAGAACACGGCGCGAATCGATCGCGTTGAAGAGCAGGGCGTTCGCCTCGATCTCCTGGCGAAGTTCGGCAACATCGTCCTTATGCTGCTTCACCTTGTTCTCGATGACGGGCGGCGGCCCGCCTTCGCTGCGCGCCGCGTCGGTCAGGAAGACGATGTCGACCGTGTCGAGCTTGGTGGTCTTGCGCACCGCGCCGATGTTGTCGCGGGTGCGGTCGATGGCGGTGATGACCTTTCCGGCTTCCGTCCTGGAGAGCGCTTCCTCCTGGCGGATGTTGGAATCGACGATTGCCGCGGCAGGCCTGTCGCTGTCCAGCGGCTGCGCCGCGAGTGCAACATGTGGCGCGGCCACGAAAAGCGTGGCGGCAATCACGGAACTCCATTTCGCAAGGCGCGGGGCGTTCGCCATCGCTCGCTCCTGACTGAACTCGTGGCGGGGCGAAAACAGCGAAACGGTCCTGCCTGGCCGGTGGTTCCCTTTAAAAGCTCGCCGGCGGACCGCGAAGCGGCCCGCCTGGTCGCGCAATCAGCTTGCCTTCTTGGTGATCAGCGTCAGCGCGCCATTGGGCTGCAAGCTGGCGGCGATCACTTGCGCCGAACTCACCCCCTTGGCTTCGAGGGCGGATTTCACCTTCGGCGTCGCGTCGATCGATTTGCGCAATGTCTGCAGGCCGGCGTCGCCGCGTTGCGCGACGATCTGATTGACCTGCGTCTGCGTGTCCTTGGGCAATTCGGTGATGTCGACCACGTTGACGCTCTGGATCGACGGCGCCGCGGGCTGAGCCTTCGGCGCGGCGGGCGCGGTCGGCGCGGGGCTGGGCTGCGGCGTCGGCTGCTGCTGGGCATTCGCGGCGCCCGCCATCAACGTGGCGGCGGTTGCGGCGAGAACAATCGCTTTGAGCATGGATATTCCTTCCATCGATTTGGCAAACGGTCGTTTTGGGCTGACCGGGCCACCTCAACCGCCAAATGGGAGCGCAAGGTGTCGCCGAGCGGGTCATTGCGTGACCATTGGATGGCGACAATGTGCAGTCCGCGCCCAAACAACCTTACTTTTGGCAACCTGAATTTCGGGAGCAATCGCTGATGGCCAGGATAACCCGCGCCGCCTATGCGCAGATGTATGGGCCGACCATCGGTGACAAGGTGAGGCTCGCCGATACCGAACTGTTCATCGAGGTCGAGAAAGACCTCACCGTTTACGGCGAGGAAGTGAAATTCGGCGGCGGCAAGGTCATCCGCGACGGCATGGGCCAAAGCCAGGTGACGCGGGCCGGCGGCGCGGTCGATACCGTTATCACCAATGCGCTGGTCGTCGACGCGCTCATCGGCATCGTCAAGGCCGATATCGGCCTCAAGGACGGCCGCATCGCCGCGATCGGCAAGGCCGGCAATCCGGACACGCAAGCCGGCGTCACCATCATCATCGGGCCGGGCACGGAAATCATCGCCGGCGAGGGCAGGATCCTGACGGCCGGCGGCTTCGACGCGCATATCCACTTCATCTGCCCGCAGCAGATCGAGGAAGCGCTGATGAGCGGCGTCACCACCATGCTCGGCGGCGGCACCGGTCCGGCGCATGGCACCCTGGCCACCACCTGCACGCCGGGACCGTGGCACATGGCGCGCATGATCCAGTCCTTCGACGCCTTCCCGGTGAATATCGGCCTGTCGGGCAAGGGCAATGCGTCAAAGCCGGCGGCGCTTGAAGAGATGGTGCTGGCCGGCGCCTGCTCGCTGAAGCTGCACGAAGACTGGGGCACGACCCCGGCCGCCATCGACTGCTGCCTGTCGGTCGCCGACGACTATGACGTGCAGGTGATGATCCATACCGACACGCTGAACGAATCGGGCTTCGTCGAGAACACCGTGGCGGCCATCAAGGGCCGCACCATCCACGCCTTCCACACCGAGGGCGCCGGCGGCGGCCATGCGCCCGACATCATCAAGGTCTGCGGCCTGCCCAACGTCATCCCGTCCTCGACTAACCCGACCAGGCCCTACACGGTCAACACGCTGGCCGAGCATCTCGACATGCTGATGGTCTGCCATCATCTGTCGCCCTCGATCCCCGAGGACATCGCCTTCGCCGAGAGCCGCATCCGCAAGGAGACGATCGCCGCCGAGGACATCCTGCACGACATCGGCGCCTTCTCGATCATCTCCTCCGACAGCCAGGCCATGGGCCGTGTCGGCGAGGTGGCGATCCGCTGCTGGCAGACCGCCGACAAGATGAAGCGCCAGCGCGGCGCGCTGCCGCAGGAAACCGGCGACAACGACAATTTCCGCGTCCGCCGCTACATCGCCAAATACACCATCAACCCGGCCATCGCGCACGGCCTGTCGAAGGAGATCGGCTCGGTCACCGTCGGCAAGCGGGCGGATCTGGTGCTGTGGAATCCGGCCTTCTTCGGCGTCAAGCCGGAGATGGTGCTGGTCGGCGGCTCGATCGCGGCCGCTCCGATGGGCGACCCGAACGCCTCGATCCCGACGCCGCAGCCGATGCATTACCGGCCGATGTTCGGCGCCTATGGCAAGGCGCTGACCAACTCCTCGGTGACTTTCGTTTCGAAGGCGGCGCTCGACGCCGGTCTGCAGGGCAGGCTGGGTGTCGACAAGGCGATGGTCGCGGTTGAGAACACGCGCGGCGGCATCGGCAAGCATTCGATGGTGCTCAACGACGCCACGCCGCATGTCGAGGTCGATCCGGAAACCTACGAAGTGCGGGCCGACGGCGAGCTGTTGACCTGCGAGCCCGCAACCGTGCTGCCAATGGCGCAGAGATATTTCCTGTTCTGATGCCAATCGCAGGGTTGGCATACCCGCGATTGGCTTGAGATGGAAAACAGCGCATTATGTGGTCATGAACAAGATCCAGATACAGCGCCGGCATAAGTCTACACCCTACGAGACCGACTATGCTCAGTGGTGCGCCGAGCAGGGCGCACTATTGCGAGAAGGTCGTCTCTCCGACCTCGATCGCGAGAATCTTGCCGAGGAGATCGAGAGCTTGGGGCGGAGCGACAAGAGGGAAATTGCGAGCAGATTGGGCACCTTGCTCCAGCATTTGCTCAAATGGGAATTTCAGCCTGAAAAACGCAAAACCGGTTGGTTGGCGACGATCCACGAACAGCGATTTCGGATCGAAAATCTACTCGACGAGAGTCCTAGCCTGAAAACCTATCCAGGAAAACAGCTTGGTCAGGAATTCAAAATAGCGAAGTTGAAAGCGGCCGACGAGACCGGTCTGAGGGAGCGGGATTTTCCCGTCGATTGCCCGTACACGATCAGCCAAATTCTCGATCATGATTTTTTCCCCGGCGTTCCCTGGTCAGCGGACAAACTTATTCGCGAATGAAACATCACTTTGCATTGGCCTGTTGGCTGGCCTCCCAACATCGAGAGCGCTGTCAGTAGGCCATGCCCACCGAAATCGCCTCTCCCCACGACATCTTCCCGCATATCCGCATCGTCATGGGCATGGTGATCGGCCTCGGCGTCACGCGGTTGCTTTCGGGAACGGCCCGCATCGTCCAGCACCCCGGTCAGTACCGGCTCTACGCGGTGCATCTCGCCTGGGTCGGCTCGGTGCTGTTGATGCTGGTGCATTTCTGGTGGTGGGAGTTCGGCCTCTACGCCATCGAGAACTGGACCTTCGGCAAATATCTTTTCATCATCTTCTACGCCATCACGCTGTTCCTGCTGTGCGCGCTGCTATTCCCGGATTCGATGCTCGACTACACCTCCTACGAGGACTATTTCTACTCGCGCCGCGCCTGGTTCTTCGGCCTGCTTGGCGCAACCTATATCCTCGATGTCGTCGACACGCTGCTCAAAGGTCCGGAGCATTTTGCCCGCTTCGGCAACGAATATTTGATCCGAACGCCGGTCTTCGTCGCGCTCTGCATCGTCGCGATCCTGGTGCGCGACCGCCGCTTCCACATCGCCTTCGTCGCGGCCGCGCTGATCTATCAGGTCTCATTCATCCTGCGGCTCTTCGACACCATCGTATAAGTGGCGTTGGGCCGATGCCTGCGTTGGTCTAGGATTTGGGGAAAGGCAAGAGTTCAACCATGTACAAGGCCGTCGGATCGCGTGGCTCCCGTGTCAGCCGGGTGCTTTGGATGCTCGAGGAGCTCGGGCAGCCCTACGAGTTCGTCGAGGTGAAGCTGCGCTCGCCGGAGGCCTATGCGCTCAACCCTTCCGGCAAGGTGCCGATCCTGATCGATGGCGACCTCAAGGTCACGGATTCGGCGGCGATCTGCGTCTACCTGGCCGACAAGCACGCCGATAAGGGGATGGGCGCCAACCCCGGTCTCGCCGGCCGCGCCGAGATGGATTCCTGGATGCATTTCGCCCAGAGCGAATTGGAAGCGCCGCTGTGGAACAAGCTGCGCCACCGCTTCCTGCTGCCCAGGGATGTGCGGGTCGATGTCGGCCCGGCCACGGCCTATGATTTCGCATCCGAAATAAAGGCGCTGGAACGGTGGCTTGGCGACAAGCCCTTTGCGCTGGGCGACCGGTTCTCCGCTGTCGATGTCCTGCTCGGCGACATGGGCGGCTGGGCCCGCGCAGGCCGCTTCCCGATCGACTCCGAACGGGTGAATGCCTATTTCGACCGTGTGCTGTCGCGACCCGCTCGTGCCCGTGCCCAAGCTAATGGCGGAGCCATGAAATGAAGCTCAACATCACCACCGATTTCACCAAATTCCCGCGCGCCGTCTCGGTGTTGCCAGCCGGCGAGGCTGGCTCGGCGGCGCCCTATGACAAGGCCGTGCTGCCGCATGACGAGCGGCACCTGCGCCGCCGCGCCGTTGAAACCGCCGGCGGCGACAAGGTGCTGGTCGACCTGCCGGAGCCGGTGGCGCTGAACAATGGCGACCGGCTGGTGCTGGAGGACGGCCGCCAACTCGAGATCGTCGCAGCATCCGAGGAAGTCTACGACATCCGCGCCCGCGACCCGGTTCATCTCGCCGAGCTCGCCTGGCACATCGGCAACCGTCACCTTGCCGCGGCGATCGAGGCGGACCGCATCCTCATCCTGCGCGATCATGTCATCAAGGCGATGCTCGAAGGCCTCGGCGCCACGGTGAACGAGGTTTCGCAGCCGTTCAGCCCGGTCCGTGGCGCCTATTCCGGGCATGGGCACGACCACGGCCATTCGCATGATCATGATCACCATGATCATGATCATCACGATCACGACCACCACGGCCACCACCATCATCATGACTGAGCGGCTTTCCAGCGTCGCGCTGCTGCGGCTGATGGCCTGGCTGTCGCCGTCTTTTCCGGTCGGCGGCTTCTCTTACAGCCACGGGCTCGAGCGCGCCGTGCATGATGGGCTGATCGCCGATCGGAAAGATCTCGCCGGCTGGCTGGAGACGCTGGTCGAGTTGGGCTCCGGCTGGAACGACGCCGTGCTGTTCGCCGAAAGCTGGCGCCGTGCGCGCGACGGTGGCGATCTGAGTGAGGTTGCCGCGTTGGCCGAAGCGCTTGCCGGGTCGCAGGAGCGGCACATGGAAACCATGCTGCAGGGCGCGGCCTTTCTCCAGGCGGCGGCCGCCTGGTCGCCTCCGGTGTTGGGACGTCTGCCGGCCGACTGCCCCTATTGCGTTGCAGTCGGTGCTGTTGCCGGCAGCGGCGGCATCGACCTCGCGCAGGCGCTGTCTGCCTTCCTGCAAGCTTTTTTCTCCAATCTCGTGCAGGCTGCGATCAGGCTGGGTGTCGTCGGTCAGGTCGACGCCGTCACGTTGTTAGCCGGCTTTGAAACCTCGGCCATAGACACGGCCGCCCACGCGGCTGCCTCGACGCTTGACGATCTGGGCGGCGCGGCCTTCATGTCCGACATCATGGCGATGCAGCATGAGACCCAATACTCCAGGCTGTTCCGCTCATGATCGTGCTTGCCGTGATCCTCTCCTTCGTCCTGCTCCTGATCACCACGCTGCATGTCTATTGGGGCATAGGCGGCATCTGGCCAGGCACGGACCAGGCCTCCTGCGCGCGCGCCGTCGTCGGCTTCCGTGGCGTCGACGAGATGCCCTCGACCTTCGCAAGCCTCGCGGTCGCCGCTTGCCTGGCGCTCGCGACGCTATGGCCGCTGGCGCTCGCTGGTGTGTTCGCCACGCCCTTTCCACGGGAAGGCCTTGCGGCCACGGCGTTGATGATCGGCCTTGTCTTCCTCGGACGCGGCATTGCGGGCTTCACGCCCTGGTGGCGCCGGCTTGCGCCCGAACAGCCTTTCGCGCGGCTCGACCAAAGCCTCTATTCGCCGCTCTGCCTGTTGATCGGGCTGGGCTTCGCAATCCTTGCCATCACGGAGTTTCCGGCATGACGTCGAAAAACGGTCCCCTTCGCATCGGCATCGGCGGCCCTGTCGGCTCCGGCAAGACGACACTCACCGAAAAGCTCTGCAAGGCGCTGCGCGACGACTTCTCCATCGCCGTCGTCACCAACGACATCTACACCAAGGAGGATGCCATGATGCTGGCGCGCCTGCAGGCGCTGCCGGAAGAGCGCATCGTCGGCGTCGAGACCGGCGGCTGCCCGCACACCGCCATTCGCGAGGACGCCTCGATCAATCTGCGCGCCATTGCCGAGTTGAACAAGAAATTCCCGGACCTCGACATCATCTTCATCGAATCCGGCGGCGACAACCTCGCCGCCACCTTCTCGCCCGACCTTGCCGATCTGACGCTTTATGTCATCTCGGTCTGCCAGGGCGAGGAGATCCCGCGCAAGGGCGGTCCGGCCATCACCCGCTCGGATTTCCTCATCATCAACAAGAGCGATCTGGCGCCCTATGTGAACGTCAACCTCGATATCATGGAGAGCGATGCCGGCCGCATGCGCGGCAAGCGGCCTTTCGGCTTCACCGATCTGTCGCGCGGCAAGGGCTTGCAAGAAGTGGTCGATTTCATCGTCGCGCAAGGCGGGCTGCAGTCGGAGCGGCCTGCCGCGTAAGCCACTGACCTACCAGTTTGCGGTTGCTGGCAGCGGCTTCGCACGGCATTCTCACCCAAACAGGAGGATTTTCGATGAGCCTTGCCCACCTGCACAAGGAACCGCTGAGCAACCTGCCCTATTACGAGGAGCGGGTCGATCTCGCCGCCGCCTTCCGCTGGACCGCCAGGCTCAACATGCACGAGGCGGTGGCCAACCACTTCTCGCTGTCCGTCAACGACGACGGCACCAAATTCCTGATGAACCCGAACCAGGTGCATTTCTCGCGCATCAAGGCGAGCGACCTGCTGCTGATCGACGCCAACGATCCCGAAACGCTGTCCGGCCCCAACGCGCCGGACCCGACCGCCTGGGGCCTGCATGGCGCCATCCATCGCAACGTCCCGCATGCGCGCTGCGCCATGCATGTCCATTCGATCCATGCCACGGTGCTTGCCTCGCTTGCCGATTCGACGCTGCCGCCGGTCGATCAGAACTCGGCCATGTTCTTCAACCGCCATGTCGTCGATGCCAATTATGGCGGCTTGGCCTTCGAGGAAGAGGGCGAGCGCTGCTCGCAGCTTCTCACCGACCCCAAGGTCAAGGTGATGGTCATGGGCAATCACGGCGTCATGGTCATCGGCGACAACGTCGCCGATGCCTTCAACCGCATGTTCTATTTCGAGCGCGCCGCCGAGACCTACATCAAGGCGTTGTGGACCGGCCGGCCGCTGCGCACGCTCTCCGACGAGATCGCCGAGAAGACCGCGCGCGAGATGGACGATTATCCCGGCCAGGCCGAGCGCCATCTGGCCGAGCTGAAAGCGATCCTCGACGAGGAAGAGCCGGTCTACCGGAATTGAAGCTTTTTCCTTCTCCCCGTTCACGGGCAAAAGGTGGTCCGAAGGACCGGATGAGGGCGGCGCCCACCTTGGCGGTCGTTCAGAGTCCGAGTTCTCGGCGCAATTCCTCGGCGCTGTTGATGACGATGGCGCCGGCCGGACCCTCCATCGGCGCTTCCGGCCAGAAGATCGTCTTCATGCCCGCCGCCAGTCCGGCCATGGCGCCGGTCAGGCTGTCGTCGATGGCAAAAGCATCCGCCGGATCGACGCCGGCGAGATAGGCGGCGCGCAGGAATGGTTCGGGCAGCGGCTTGCCGTCGATCACGTCGTTGCGGCTGACCGTCATCATGCCCGGATAGGTGAGGCCGACGGCGCGCAGATTGGCATCGACGATCAGCCGGTCGGAATTGGACACCACCGCCTGCTCGACGCCGAGCGCCCGCAATTCGTTGAACACCTCGATCGCGCCGGGCCGTGGCTTCAGCGTTTCGGCCATCGGCAGATAATGGTCGTATTTGCGCCCGATCCAGTCGTCGAAGGGCAGAGCGAGGCCGAACTCGTCGCGCAGCATCTCGTAGACCGGCCACGCCGCGATCCCCAGCACGCGCTCATGCAGGTTGGTCGGCGGCGCAATCCCGACGCTGCGCAGCGCGGCCGCAAGGGCAGCCGCATGCAGCGGCTCGCTGTCGACCAGCGTTCCGTCCATGTCCCAGAAAACCGCTTTCGGCATCACGCGAGGCTCCTTTTCCGATCCCTTAAAGCGTTTCCCGGTAGAGATAAACCGTCCCCATGGCAAATGGCCCGGACAGGGGCGAAGCGGCCGCCTTCCCAGAGTCAAAATTACCAAGCAATTGCTCTTTCGATAGACAATTGCGCGCCGCTGCATTCGCTGTAAGCTATGGCGCCCGCTTGAACGTTGCACGGGGTTGGGGAGGCAGGACGTGAATTCGCGACAGGACACCGGCAGCACAAGGTTGGACGACGCCGCGCGCGCCGGCTGGCTCTATTATGTTGCCGGCAATACACAGGACCAGATCGCCGCCAAATTGGGCATTTCCAGGCAAACGGCGCAGCGGCTGGTATCGCTCGCCATGTCGGAAGGCCTAATCAAGGTGCGGGTCGATCACCCGATCGCCAACTGCCTCGACCTCGCCGCGCGGCTGAAGTCGCGCTTCGCGCTCGACCTCGTCGAAGTGGTGCCGAGCGATCCGGCTTCGAACTCGACGACGATCGGCATCGCCGAGGCGGCGGCGGCCGAGATCGAACGCCGGCTGCGCTCGGAGGCCCCCATCGTCATGGCGATCGGCACTGGCCGAACGCTGAAGGCGGCGATCGAGCAACTGCCGCCGATGGAATGCCCGCAGCACAAGGTCGTGTCATTGACCGGCAACATCTCGCCCGACGGCTCGGCCGCCTTCTACAACGTCATCTTCACCATGGCCGACCGCGTTAAGGCACGGTCCTTCCCGATGCCGCTGCCGGTCATTGCGTCCTCGCCGGAAGAGCGCGAGATGCTGCTCAACCAGCCGATGATCCAGCCTACATTGGCGCTGGCGGCGGAGGCCGATGTCACCTTCGTCGGCATCGGCGACCTCGGGCCTAAGGCACCCCTCTACGAGGACGGCTTCATTTCGGAAAGCGAGTTGAAGGCGCTGCAGAAGGCCGGCGGCATCGCCGAAATCGTTGGATGGGTGTACGACCGGGAGGGTCGCATGATCGAGGGCATCACCAACGACCGGGTGTCCTCCGCCGCGCTGCCGTCGCGGGAAAGGTCGCTGGTCATTGCTCTGGCCATGGGCGAACGCAAGCTGCCGGGCATCCTGGCCGCCGTCAACCGCCGGCTGGTCAACGGCCTCGTCACCGACGAACGGACTGCCGAAGCCCTTCTTGACGGCTGATTGCCCATAAAAAGAGCCGGCTATTGCGAGGGGCCGCGCGGATCGTTGCCGTCGAGAAAACCCATGTCGCGCTGCAGATGCTCGGATAGTTCCCTGACATCGATATAGCTGCGCCTGCGGCCCGAAAACCTTGCAAATTCCCGCACGAGCGTGAAAAACCAACCGCGTGCCGGGGTGGAGATGAGTTTTTCCTGTACCGTGGTCATGATCGTCAGCCTTCGCTTGAGCAATTCCAGGAAAAGTGTGAGCGGTTTTCCGTCCGGAATTGCGTAAAATCAGACGGTTAGAGCGATTTGCCGTTTCGGTGAAACGGCGAAGCGCTCTGGCGCTTGAACTGGATTGATCGTCGACCCCAAATATCGGTCTGGCCGGTTCGTGCTTCCAATTAAACCTCGATCATGACCCATAAGGAGGCCTTATGCCCGATCTCAGCTCTCCGCAGCTTGCGCCGCTGCCGCCGCTGCAGGCGATCCGGGTGTTCGAGGCGGTGGCCAGGCACCTGTCCTTCACCAAGGCCGCGCAGGAGCTGGGCATGACCCAGGCGGCTGCGAGCTACCAGATCAAGCTGCTCGAGGAGCGCATCGGCGCTCCGCTGTTTCTGCGCCGTCCACGGCAGATCGAGTTGACCGAGCCCGGCCAGCGACTGGCGCCCGCCGTCAGCGAGGCCTTCGCCATCCTGGGCCAGGCCTATGCCGCGGCGCGCGGCGGCGCCGACGGCCTGCTCTGCGTCACCACCGTGCTGACCTTCGCCTCGAACTGGCTGGCGCAGCATCTGGGCGCGTTCCAGCTCGCCCATCCCGCACTTGCCGTGCGGCTCGACACGTCGAGCCGCCTGACCGATTTCGCGCGCGAGGATGTCGATCTCGCCATCCGCTCGGGCGGCGGCAAGTGGCCGGGCCTAGAGGCGCACAAGCTGCTCGATGCCGATTTCACCCCGATGCTGAGCCCGAAGCTCGCGGCGAGCATCGGCGGCGTCAACGAGCCGGCGGATCTGCTGCGCCTGCCGATCCTTGATCCCGGCGACGTCTGGTGGGCGCAATGGTTCGAGGCCGCCGGCGTGACCGGGCACGACCTCGCAAAACGGCCCGGCTCCAGCATGGGCGCACAGGCCTATGAGGCGAACGCGGCCATGGCCGGCCACGGCGTAGCGATCCTGACCAGGGCCCTGTTCAAGAACGAGATCGCCGACGGCCGCCTGGTCCAGCCCTTCGACCTGGTCGGCGACGACGGCCATGCCTATTGGCTGGTCTATCCGACGGCGCGTCGCAACGTGCCGAAGATCCGCGCCTTCCGCGATTGGATCCTGGCCGAGATCGCCTGCCCGTAATCCGGCGGCCCCCTTAGCTTCCTCCTCCAAAGATACCGGCCGCATCGCTGAATCGGGTTACGTAACGTCATTTCTGCTGCGTTGCAGCATAGATTCAGGGTTGACATAATTCATGCCGAGTGAGTAATTGCTCAAAGCCAAGGCAAATGCTCAACTTGGTTTATGGGAGGAATTTGATGAAACTTCGCACGCTCACCCTGGGCCTGTTGTCGGCCAGCGCTCTCGCTTTCGCCGCGCAAGCCGAATCCATCACCATCGCCACCGTCAACAATGGCGACATGGTCCGTATGCAGAAGCTGACGGACGACTTCACCAAGGCCAACCCCGACATCCAGCTCAACTGGGTCACGCTCGAAGAGAACGTGCTGCGCGAGCGCGTCACCACGGATATCGCCACCAAGGGCGGCCAGTACGACGTCATGACCATCGGCACCTATGAGGTTCCGATCTGGGCCAAGCAGAGCTGGCTCCTGCCGCTCGACAAGCTCGGCGACGACTACGACGTCAAGGACATCATCCCGGCCATTGCCGGCGGCCTTTCGGTCGACGGCAAGCTCTATGCCGCGCCCTTCTACGGCGAAAGCTCCTTCGTCATGTACCGCAAGGACCTGATGGAGAAGGCGGGCTTGAAGATGCCCGATGCCCCGACCTGGGACTTCATCAAGCAGGCCGCCGACAAGATGACCGACCGCGCCAACGGCGTGAACGGCGTCTGCCTGCGCGGCAAGGCCGGCTGGGGCGAGAACATGGCCTTCCTCACGGCCATGTCGAACTCCTTCGGCGCGCGCTGGTTCGACGAGAACTGGAAGCCGCAGTTCGATCAGCCCGAGTGGAAGAACACGCTGCAGTTCTATGTCGACCTGATGAAGGCCGACGGTCCGGAAGGCGCTTCGTCCAACGGCTTCAACGAGAACCTGGCGCTGTTCCAGCAGGGCAAGTGCGGCATGTGGATCGACGCCACCGTCGCCGCCTCCTTCGTCTCCGATCCGAAGGCCTCGCAGGTCGCCGACAAGGTCGGTTACGCGCTGGCGCCCGACAACGGCCTCGGCAAGCGCGGCAACTGGTTGTGGGCATGGTCGCTGGCGATCCCCGCCGGCACCCAGAAGGCCGATGCCGCCGAGAAGTTCGTCTCCTGGGCAACCAGCAAGCATTATGCCGAGCTGGTCGCCTCGAAGGAAGGCTGGGCCAACGTTCCTCCGGGCACGCGCTCCTCGCTCTATGCCAATGCGGAGTACCAGAAGGCGGCGCCCTTCGCGAAGATGACGCTGGATTCCATCAACGCCGCCGACCCGACGCATCCCACTGTCAAGCCGGTGCCCTATGTCGGCGTGCAGTTCGTCGCCATTCCTGAATTCCAGGGCCTCGGCACCACCGTCGGCCAGCTCTTCTCGGCCGCCCTTGCCGGCCAGTCGAGCGTCGACGATGCCCTCAAGCAGGCTCAGGACGCGGCCACCGCGGCGATGACCGAAGGCGGCTACATCAAGTAAGGCTCCTCCCGGTGCCGAACGCCGGTCGCGCATCATGACCGGCAGGTGGCCGCCCGAAACCCAGTTCGGGCGGCCACCCTTCAAAATCGGGAAAATTCTGGGACAACTCTGAAAATCCGGCTGACCTTGGGAGGGTGACCGTCATGGCTACTCAGCAAACCCGTTCGCTTGCGCGTTTCATGATGGCGCCATCGGTGATCCTGCTGTTCATCTGGATGATCGTGCCGCTCGCGTTCACGCTGTGGTTCTCGTTCCTGCAATACAATCCGCTGAACCCGATCCGCGACGGCTTTGTCGGTTTCTCCAACTACAGGCTGTTCTACGACAATCCGGCGTTCTTCGCCGCCATTCTCAACACGCTGACCATCGTCGTGGCGGTCCTCCTGATCACCATCATCGGCGGCATTCTTCTTGCGCTGCTGCTCGATCAGCCGATCTGGGGTCAGGGGATCGTGCGCATCCTGGTCATCTCGCCGTTCTTCGTCATGCCGCCGGTGGCCGCACTGGTCTGGAAGAACATGATCATGCACCCGCAATACGGCGTCTTCGCCGACATTGCGCGCTTCTTCGGCGCCCAGCCGATCGACTGGTTCGGCCAGCACCCGCTGACGGCGGTCATCATCATCGTCGCCTGGCAGTGGTTGCCCTTCGCGACGCTGATCCTGCTCACCTCGCTGCAGTCGCTCGACGGCGAGCAGAAGGAGGCGGCCGAGATGGACGGCGCCGGCTTCCTCAGCCGCTTCTGGTATCTGACGCTGCCGCACATGTCGCGGGCCATCACCGTCGTCATCCTGATCCAGACCATCTTCCTGCTCTCGATCTACGCCGAGATCCTGGTCACCACCAATGGCGGCCCGGGCTATGCCTCCACCAACCTGCCCTTCCTCGTCTACCAGAAGGCGCTGCTGGAGTTCAAAATCGGCCAGGCGTCCGCCGGTGGCGTGATCGCCGTCATTCTCGCCAACATCGTTGCCTTCTTCGCCATGCGCGCCGTCGGCAAGAACCTCGACAAGTAAGGGAGGACAAGATGGCACGCGCAGTCACCACCCAGCACAAGACCATCGCCACGGCCGCGGCCTGGATCGTCGCCCTGCTGATCTTCTTTCCGATCCTTTATACGATCATCACCTCGTTCAAGTCCGAGCAGGAGGCGATCCAAGGCTTCGCCCTGATCCCATCCGGGACCTTCGAGAGCTATTCGGAGGTCCAGCAGCAGAGCGGCTATTTCAAGTTCTTCTTCAATTCGGTGCTGCTGTCGGTCGGCTCGACCATCCTGGCGCTGCTGATCGCGGTCCCTGCGGCATGGTCGATGGCCTTCTCGCCGACCAAGCGCACCAAGGACATCCTGATGTGGATGCTGTCCACCAAGATGATGCCGGCCGTCGCGGTGCTGTTCCCGATCTACCTGATCTTCCGCGACACCGGCCTGCTCGACAGCCGCATCGGCCTGATGGTCATGCTGATGCTGATCAACCTGCCGATCGTGGTGTGGATGCTCTACACTTATTTCCGCGAGATCCCGGGCGAGATCCTCGAGGCCGCGCGCATGGACGGCGCCTCGCTGTGGAACGAGATCATCTATGTACTGACGCCGATGGCCGTTCCGGGCATTGCCTCGACCATGCTCTTGAACATCATCCTCGCCTGGAACGAAGCGTTCTGGACCATCCGGCTCACCACCACCAATGCCGCGCCGCTGACGGCCTTCATCAGTTCCTTCTCCAGTCCGCAAGGTCTGTTCTGGGCAAAGCTTTCTGCGGCCTCGACACTGGCGATCGCGCCGATCCTGATCATGGGCTGGTTCAGCCAGAAGCAGCTGGTGCGCGGCCTCACCTTTGGCGCTGTGAAGTAACGACGCCCGAGCGGCGGACGACGAAGACCATCCCCGGGAGGAAACCATGGGAAACATCACGCTCAAGAACGTCTCCAAGTCCTTCGGGTCGACGGTGATCATTCCGGACATCGACCTCAACATCGATGACGGCGAGTTCGTCGTGTTCGTCGGCCCATCGGGTTGCGGCAAGTCCACGTTGCTCAGGCTGATCGCCGGGCTCGAGGACACCAGCGGCGGCACCATCAGCATCGATGGCCGCGACGTCACCGGCGAGGCGCCGGCCAAACGCAAGCTTGCCATGGTGTTCCAGTCCTACGCGCTCTATCCGCATATGACGGTCGCCAAGAACATCGCCTTCCCGTTGAAGATGGCCGGCGAGGACCAGGCGACCATCGACAAGAAGGTGAAGGACGCAGCCCGCGTGCTGAACCTCACCAACTATCTCGAGCGCCGCCCCGGCCAGCTGTCCGGCGGCCAGCGCCAGCGCGTCGCCATCGGCCGCGCCATCGTGCGCCAGCCCTCGGCCTTCCTGTTCGACGAGCCGCTGTCCAACCTCGATGCCGCACTGCGCGGCACCATGCGCCTGGAGATCAGCGAGCTGCACCATCAGCTCAAGACGACGATGATCTACGTCACCCACGACCAGGTCGAAGCCATGACCATGGCCGACAAGATCGTCGTGCTCAACGCCGGCAACATCGAGCAGGTCGGCTCGCCGATGGAGCTCTACAAGACGCCGAAGAACCTCTTCGTCGCCGGCTTCATCGGCTCGCCGAAGATGAACCTCATCGAGGGCGCGCCGGCTGACAAATACGGCGCCAAGACCATCGGCATCCGGCCCGAGCATCTCAACATCTCGACCACGTCGGGCGACTGGAAGGCGACGGTCGGCGTCGCCGAGCATCTTGGCTCCGACACTTTCCTGCACGTCCAGGCGGACGGTATCGGCACCGTCAACGTCCGCGCCGACGGCGAGGTCGGCGTGAAACACGGCGATACCGTCTACCTGACCCCCGACAAGGCCAAGCTCCATCGCTTCGGCGCCGACGGCAAGGCGCTGGCCCAGTGAGGACGGCAAAGTGAGGCTGAAAGGCAAATCGGCGCTGATCACCGGATCGGCGCGCGGCATCGGCAGGGCCTTCGCCGAAGCCTATGCGCGCGAAGGCGCGACGGTGGCGATTGCCGACATCGACCTGGAAACGGCGCAAGCGACGGCGAAAGCGATCGGCGCGGCCGCCTACGCGGTGAAGCTCGACGTCACGGACCAAGCTTCGATCGACGCGGCAGTGAAAGCAGTCGAGACCAGGACCGGCGGCCTGGATGTGCTGATCAACAACGCGGCGGTCTTCGACCTTGCGCCGATCGTCGAGATAACCAAGGCGAGCTACGAAAAACTGTTCTCCGTCAACGTCGCCGGCACGCTGTTCATGCTGCAGGCGGCTGCCCGCTCGATGATCGCACGCGGCAAGGGCGGCAGGATCATCAACATGGCGAGCCAGGCCGGCCGTCGCGGCGAGCCGCTGGTCGCCGTCTATTGCGCCACCAAGGCCGCGGTCATCTCGCTCACTCAATCGGCCGGTCTCGATCTCATCAAGCATCGCATCAACGTCAACGGCATCGCGCCGGGCGTGGTCGACAGCGACATGTGGGATCAGGTCGACGCGCTGTTCGCCAAATACGAGAACCGGCCCAAGGGCGAGAAGAAGCGTCTGGTCGGCGAAGGCGTTCCTTACGGTCGCATGGGCAAGCCCGAGGACCTCGCCGGCATGGCGGTTTTCCTCGCCAGCGACGAGGCCGAATACATTGTCGCCCAGACCTACAATGTCGATGGCGGCCAATGGATGAGTTGACCGGGATGGGCTGAGGGGGAAGGCGCTTCTCTTCTTTCCTCCGGAGAAGACGCCATGGGGCGGGTGAGGGGCGGCATGCTGGAACACCAGGTGTTGCCCCTCATCCTCGCTCTCCCCAAGGAGGCGTAAACAGTCGGGCTGCGGATCGGCCAAAGGGTAAAATGAGATGACCGTGAAACTCTCTTCCTCGAACCTCGCCAGGCTGCCGGCCAAGGTCGCCGGCCCGAAATACGACCGCTCCGCCCTGAAGGCGGGCATCGTCCATTTTGGCGTCGGCAATTTCCACCGCTCGCACCAGGCGGTCTATCTCGACGACCTGTTCGGCACCGGCGAGGGCCATGACTGGGCGTTGATCGGCGCCGGCGTGTTCGAGGGCGAAAAGATCGGCCGTTCCAAGCTCCAGGAACAGGACTGGCTGACCACGGTCGTCGAGCAGGACCAGGGTCATATGAGCGCCCGCGTCACCGGCGCCATGATCGATTTCCTGACGCCCGGCGACGCGGCCGCGATCATTGACCAACTCGCCGATCCGGCGATCAAGATCGTCTCGCTGACCATCACCGAGGGCGGCTATTTCATCGACCCGGCCTCCGGCAAGTTCAACCCGGCCCATCCCGACATCGTCGCCGACGCCCAGCCGGGTGCTGCGCCGAAGACCGTCTTCGGCATCATCCTTGCCGGCCTGCTGCGCCGGCGCGCCGACGGCATCGTGCCGTTCACCGTCATGTCCTGCGACAACATCCCCCATAACGGCCACGTCACCTCCGACGGCGTGATCGGCCTTGCCAGGCTGATCGACGAGGATCTGGCGAAATGGGTGGAGGACAAGGTCGCCTTCCCGAACGGCATGGTCGACCGCATCACCCCGGCCACCAGCGACCGAGAGCGCAAGATCCTCGCCGACGATTTCGGGCTGGAGGACAATTGGCCGGTGTTCTGCGAGCCGTTCAAGCAATGGGTGCTGGAGGACCGTTTTACCGCCGGCCGCCCGGCGCTGGAAAAGGTCGGCGTGCAGTTCGTCAAGGACGTCTCGCCTTACGAGCTGATGAAGATCCGCATCCTCAATGGCGGCCACGCCACGATCGCTTATCCGGCCGGGCTGATGGACATCCATTTCGTCCATGAAGGCATGCAGGAGCCGCTGGTGCGCGGCTTCCTGTCGAAGCTCGAGCATGACGAGATCATCCCGACCGTGCCGCCCGTGCCCGACATCGATCTGGAGGACTATTACCAGCTCATCGAGCGCCGCTTCTCCAACCCGAAGATCGGCGACACCATCCGCCGGCTTTGCCTCGACGGCTCCAATCGTCAGCCGAAATTCATCATCCCGACGATCGCCGACCGGCTGAAGGCGGGCGAGGGCGTCGCCGGTCTCGCGCTGGAATCGGCCTTGTGGTGCCGCTACTGCTTCGGCACCACCGACAGCGGCGCCGTCATCGAGCCGAACGACCCGAGCTGGGACCGCATGCAAGCGACCGCGAAAGCGGCGAAGGACGATCCGAAGGCCTGGCTGGCTATGGAGGATATCTATGGCGATGTCGGCCGCTCGCCCGTCTTCGCCGAAGCCTTCGCCCACGCCTTGAAGGTGCTGTGGGCGCAGGGCGCGCATGAAACCCTGACGCGCTATCTCGCCGGCAAGCTCTGAAAGCCTCGATCTCTTTTGACGCAATTCCGGGCGGAAAACCGCTCACAACTTTCCTGGAATTGCTTAGCTGGAAGCAACAGCCATGACGCCGGAACTGGTCATCTTCGACTGTGACGGCGTGCTGGTCGACAGCGAGGCGCTTTCCGTCTCGGCGCTGCTTGGCATGATCGAGCTCGCCGGCGGCACGGTCGGCGAGGACGCCGCCTACGAGCATTTCCTCGGCAAGAGCATGAAAAGCGTGCGCGAGATCCTCGGCCGCGATTTCGGGTTGGAGATCAGCGACGAGCATCTGACCGCCATGCGCGTCGACCTGATGCGCAAATTCCGCGAGGAATTGAAGCCGATCCCAGGCGTCAAAGAGGTGCTGCCGAAGCTTGGCCTGCCATGCTGCGTCGCCTCCTCCGGCACGCTGGAGCGCATCCGCTATGCGCTCGACGTCACCAGCTTGCTTCCCTTGCTGGAGCCGCATCTGTTCAGCGCCAGCATGGTCAAGCGCGGCAAGCCGGCGCCCGACCTTTTCCTGCATGCCGCCGCCTGCATGCGGGCGCATCCGCGCCGTTGCCTGGTGATCGAGGACAGCCCCGCCGGCGTTGCCGCGGCCCGCGCGGCGGGCATGCGCGTTTTTGCCTTCACCGGTGGCTCGCACGCGTCCAACCCCGCCCTCAAGGCGCGGCTTGCGTCGACGGAACCGGACTTTATATTCGCTGACATGCTGCAATTGCCCGATCTGATTGCAGGCCTGGGAGCGAGAGAAAAAGCATCTTGACGAAGAGTTTCGTTTGCGCGGTCGATGTCGGCACCGGGAGCGCTCGCGCGGGCATTCTCGACTCCGAAGGCAATCTGCTCGGCCGCGCCGATCATCCGATCGCCATGCATCAGCCCAAGCCTGATCACGCCGAGCATGATTCGGAAGATATCTGGTCGGCGGTGTGCAAATCCGTGCGGTCCGCTCTGCAGAAATCCAGCGTCGCCGCTAGCGATATCGCCGGCATCTCTTTCGACGCGACCTGCTCGCTGGTCGCGCGCGACAGGCAAGGCAGCCAGATCAGCGTCTCGGTCACCGGCGAGAAGCGCTGGGACACCATGGTCTGGCTCGATCATCGCGCCATCGCCGAGGCCGACGAATGCACCACGAGCGGCCACGCCGTGCTCGACTATATCGGCGGTGTGATGTCGCCGGAGATGGAAACGCCGAAGCTGATGTGGCTGAAGCGTCATCTGCCGAAGACATGGAATGAAGCCGGCTATCTATTCGATCTCGCCGATTTCCTGACCTGGAAGGCATCAGGCTCGCTCGCCCGCTCGCAATGCACGCTGACGGCGAAATGGACCTATCTCGCGCATGAGGAAAAAAGCTGGCGGCGCGACTTCTTCGAACTTGTCGGTCTCGGCGACCTGTTCGAGCACGCCAACCTGCCGGAAAAGGCCAGCCCCGTCGGCGCCGATATCGGTCCGCTGACGGCCGAGGCCGCGGCTGAACTTGGCCTCACTGAAAAATGCCGGGTCGGCGCCGGCGTCATCGACGCCTATGCGGGCGCGCTCGGCGTTCTGGGTGGCTTTGCCGGCGACGAGAAGGACATCGGCCGGCATCTGGCGCTGATTGCCGGCACATCGTCCTGCGTCATGGCGATGTCGCCCGACCCGCAGCCTTTTGCCGGCGTCTGGGGCCCTTATTTCGGCGCGGCATTGCCGACGCTGTGGCTGTCGGAAGGCGGCCAGTCGGCCACCGGCGCGCTGCTCGACCACATCATCCGCTGGCATGGCGCCGGCGGCGAGCCGGACGCGGCCATGCATATGAAGATCGCCGGGCGCGTCGCCGAGCTGCGCGCCGAGGACGGCGATGCGCTGGCCGCAAGGCTGCATGTGCTGCCGGATTTTCACGGCAACCGCTCGCCGCTCGCCGACCCGCACGCCGTCGGCGTCATCAGCGGCCTGACGCTCGATTCCTCTTTCGACAGCCTTTGCAAGCTCTACTGGCGCACCGCCGTCGGCATCGCGCTCGGCGTGCGCCATGTGCTCGAGGCGCTGAACGAGAACGGCTATCTGATCGACACGCTGCATGTCACCGGCGGCCACACCAAGAACCCGCTTTTGATGGAGCTCTACGCCGACGCCACCGGCTGCACGGTTGTCGAGCCGCTGGCCGACGAGGCGGTGTTGCTCGGCACCGGCATGGTGGCGGCGACCGCCGCCGGGATCTATCCCGATCTCAACGCCGCCTGCGTCGCCATGCAACAGGGCGGCAAGATCCGCGCGCCCAACAAAGCCGCCGGAGCTCGCTTCGACCGCGACTACCGGATATTCCTCGAAATGCATCGCCAGCGGCAGATGCTCGACGCGATCGGATAGGGCGATTCCAGGAACGCTCTCGCCGTTCTACTGCCTGCGCAGCGACTTGCCTGTCTCGGCGTCGAACAGATGGATGCTTTCCTCGTCGAACGTGTAGCGCACCGGCGCGCTCTGCTGCGGGCATTCGCGGGCCGGCACCAGCGCGCTGATCTCCTTGCCGCCAAAGCCGAACGTCACCAGCGCGTCATTGCCATGGAACTCGATGAGATCGGCGGTGCCTTGCAGCAGGTTTCCCGCGCCGGCTTCCGCCGTCTTCAGATCCGGAGGCCGGATGCCGAGCACCACGCGATCGCCATGCTGCAGGTAGAAGTCGCTGCCCTCGACCGACAGCACTGTCCCCGCGCCGGTCAACGTCCAGCCATCGCCTGTGCGGCCGACCATGGCCTCGATGAAATTCATGTTCGGCGTGCCGATGAAGCCGGCCACGAACAGATTGCCGGGACGGCGATAGATTTCCGCCGGCGAGCCGATCTGCTCGATCACGCCGTCCTTCAACAAGACGATGCGGTCGGCCAGCGTCATCGCCTCGAGCTGGTCATGCGTGACATAGACGGTCGTGGTCTTCAGCGACTGGTGCAGCCTCGCGATCTCGACCCGCATATGGTTGCGCAGCTTGGCGTCGAGATTGGACAGCGGTTCGTCGAACAGGAACACTTTCGGTGTCTTGATCATGGCGCGCGCGATCGCCACCCGCTGCTGCTGGCCGCCGGAGAGCTCGGTCGGCTTGCGGCCGAGATAGGGTTCGAGGCCAAGCGTTTTCGCGACCGCCTCGACGCGCTTCTTGATTTCGGCCGCCGGCACCTTCTGCCGCTTCAGTCCGAAGGCGATGTTGTCGAAAATCGTCATGTGCGGATAGAGCGCATAATTCTGGAACACCATGGCGATGCCGCGGTCGCCTGGATCGAGGTCGTTCACCACCTTGCCGCCGATCGACACCTTGCCGCCGCTGATGTCCTCCAGCCCCGCCAGCATCCTGAGAAGCGTGGACTTGCCGCAGCCGGACGGGCCGAGGAACACGACGAACTCATGCTCTTCGATCGAGAGATTGAGATCGCGGATGACCGTCGTGGCGCCATAGGCCTTGTCGACATGGGAGCAAACGATGGCGGACATTCCTTATCCCTTCTCGCCGGTCAGCAGGATCTGCAGCTTGACGTCCTGCGGCTTGCCTTGCGCGGCGCGCTCGAACGCCTTGATGCTCTCGGAGAAATCATAGGTGCCGGTGATCAGCGGCTTGAGGTCGACCTTGCCGGAGGCGATGAGCTGCAGGGCGCGGTCGAAGATGTTGGCATAGCGGAACACGGTTTCAATGCGCACTTCCTTGGAGATCGCAGCCGGCACGTTGAGCTCGACCGCTTCGACCGGCAGGCCGACCAACACCACCGCGCCGCCCGGCCGCACGACCTCGAACAGATTGGCGAAGGCCTTCGGGCTGCCGCTCGCCTCGAACACGATATCGGCGCCCCAATTGTCGGTCGCGGCCGCAACGGTGTCGACCAGCGACTGCTTGCCGATATTGACCGGTACGATGCCGGGATACTGGGCGGCGATCTCCAGCTTCGGCGCGGAGAAGTCCGAGATCAGCACCTTGGAACAGCCGCCGGCTAAAGCGGCCAGGGCGATCATGATGCCGATCGGTCCGCAGCCGACGACGACGGCGACATCGCCCGGAATGATCCTGGCGCGCGCCGCCGCCTGCATGCCGATGGCGAAGGGCTCGACCATCGCGCCCTCGGCGAAGGAGACATTGTCCGGCAGCTTGTAGGTGAAGGCCGCCGGATGGACTGCGTAGGGCGCGAGCACGCCATGCACCGGCGGCGTCGCCCAGAAGCGGACGTCGGGGTCGACATTGTAGATGCCGAGCTTCGTCGCGCGCGACGCAAGGTTCGGCACGCCTGGCTCCATGCACACCCGGTCGCCGACCTTCAGGCTTGTGACATTGGCGCCGACCTCGACGATGGTTCCCGAGGCCTCGTGGCCGAGCACCATCGGCTGGCGCACGATATAGCTGCCGATGGCGCCATGCGTGTAGTAATGCACGTCGCTGCCGCAGACGCCGACGGTGTGGATCGCGATCCTGACGTCGTCCGGTCCGACGTCTTGCGGCAGCGCGATCTCGCGCAGCGACAGTTCGCCTTTTTTCTCAAGCACCAGTGCCCGCATCGGGATGAGCCTCACTTCAATTTTTCTTTTGCCGGAAAACGGAATTCAGGAAGCCGCTCAAAACACCGAGGAACAGCAGCGGCGGCAGCGACAAGAGCACGACCGAGGCATTGAGGATTCCCCACGGCACGTTCATGCCTTGCTGGGACAGCTCGGAAGCCACGATCGGCAGCGTCTTGGCGTTGGAGCTCGACAGCATCAGCGCGATCAGGAATTCGTTCCAGACCAGCACGAAGCTGAAGGCGACGGCGCCGATCAGCGAGCGCGCCGCGACGGGAAGCGCGATCCGCCAGAACACCGAATAGGCGCCGTAGCCATCGACGAAAGCCGCCTCCTCGATCTCTTTCGGCACGCCCTGGAAGGCTGGGATGGCGAGCCACATGATCACCGAGATGGTGGGCAGCGAATAGGTGACGATCAGCGCCGGCAAAGTGTCGTAGAGGCCGACCTGCAGCCAGATCACCATCAGGGGGATGGCCACCGCCACCGGCGGCAGGAAGCGCAGCGACAAGACGAAGAACTGGATGTCGCCGGCAAAGCGGTTTGGGTAGCGCGCCACCGCATAGGCTGCCGGCAGGCCGAGCGCGATGCCGATCACCACCGCCGCGCCGCAGGCGACGACCGAGTTGTAGAGCCCGGTCAGCACGCTGTCGCGGCCGAGGATATAGGTGATGTTGGCGAGCGTCGGCGTGAAGATCACTTTCGGCACGCGCGTGATGATGTCGACGTTGTTCTTGAGCGCGTTGAGCGCCGTCCAGACCAACGGGAACACGGCCAGGAATCCGGCCAGCGCCAGGATGGCCTTGGCGACCAGGCGGCCCACTCTTATCGGATATGGCTTCATGCCTGCACCCGCTTCCACAGCATGGTGAAGGTGATGACGGTCGCGATCATCATCAGCACCGCCATGGCCGACGCGTAGGAAACCTTGCCGGATTCGATGAAGCCTTGCGAGAAGGCGTACATGTCGAGCGTCTCGGTCGCGACGCCGGGCCCGCCGCGCGTCATCACATAGATGAGGTCGAAGGACCGCAGCGACTCGATCATCTTGACGAACATCAGGCTGATCAGCGGCGCCTTCAGCATCGGCAAGGTGACGTAGGCGTGGATCTGCCAGCGCTTGGCGTGGTCGAGTCTGGCCGCCTCGATCGGCTGCGGCGGCAAGGTCTCGAGCAGCTTCAGCACGATGACGGCGAAGAACAGCCCCCATTGCCAGACATCGACCGAGGCGACGGCGAACAGAGCGGTCGCGGGCTTGGACAGCGGATCGAAGATGAGGCCGCCCGTCAGCAGCCGGTAGGGATAGGTGGCGATGCCGTAGAGCGGGTGATAGGCGAACTTCCAGACGAAGGCGGCCGAGACGCGCGGCAAAAGCACCGGGATGATGAACAAGAGGCAATAGAAATTGCGAAGGCGTGGGCCGGCGGCCTCGAACATCAAAACGCCCAGCCCGATCGCCACCACCATTGTCGCGACGACGGTGACGATCTCCCATTTCACCGAAACCCAGACGGCGTTGAGGAAACGGCGGTCGGTAAAGAGATCGGCGAAGTTCGAGAACCAGACCCAGGAATAACCCGGCGAGCTCAGCTCGCGGTTCTGCAGCGCGATGACGATGGCGTAGAGCGTCGGCACCATCGACAGCACGAGCAGGATGGCGAGCGTCGGAACGAGAAATGTGACCGGCAGGGAAGAGCGTCGGCGCATTGCCTATCCTCGGGTTTGTCGCGGTGCCTTGGATCGAGGGTGAACCCGCGGCGGGGATCCCGGCATTCCGACGAATGCCGTGGATCGCGCGCCGCGGGCGGGAGGATTACTTCTTCTTCACCAGCTCGTTGGCATAGGCCTCGAGCTCGTTGAGGCCGCCTTTGATGTCGGTGCGCGTGCCGGTGACGAGCTCTTCCAGGATGATGCCCCAGCGGTCGCCGAGATCGGGCCAGCGCGGATCCTGCCAGAAGTTCACCGCCGTGACCTTGCCGGTATCGGCCAGCGCCTGGCCGAGATCGGCGCCGTAGATATCGGCGAATTCCTTGCTGGTGAGGATGCTGGTCCGGTTCAGCTCGCCGAATTGATGCGCGTCGAGCCGGCGCTTCTCGTTCTCTTTCGACGTCGCCCAGGCGATGAACAGGCCGGCGCATTTCTTCGCGGCGTCATCCGCATTGGCCTTGGTGCCGATGGCAAGCCCGTGGCCGTAGCCGCCGCCGGGCAGCGGCGAGGGCGGCGGCAGGAAGCCGATCTTGCCGACCACCTGCGAGGTCTTCGGGTCCACCGCCATGCCCGACAGCGGCGTCGATTCGACGAGGATGGCGACCTGGCCGGACAGGAAAGCGCCGGTCGATTCATCCCAGCTGCCGGTCTGCGTGCCGGGCGCCGAGTCCTTGAACAGCTTCAGGTAGGTCTCGGTCGCCTTGACGGCGGCGTCCGAATTGAAAGCCGGCTTGTCGCCGTCGAACCACTTGCCACCATAGGCTTTGAAGAACGGCATCCAGCGCCAGACATTGGCGCCCGAGCCGCGCGCGCCGCGCAGCGCAATGCCGTACATGCCCTTGTCGGCATTGGTCAGCTTAGGCACGTCGGCGATCAGCTCGTCCAGCGTCTTTGGCGGCTGGATGCCGGCGGCCTCCAGCACATCCTTGCGGTAGACCATCAGGTCGCCGCCGCCGGTCAGCGGCGCGAACCACACCTTGCCGTCATAAGTGGCGACCTTCTGGCGGCCCGGATCGAAATCGGCATAGTCATAGTCAGCCGGGTAATAATCGGTCAGAGGCACGATCCAGCCGGAGGACGCAAACAGCGCCACATTGGCCTCGTCGACATAGTAGACATTGTAGTTGCCGACGGTGGAAGCATCGGCGCGCGACTTGGCGCGGCGGTCGTTCTCGTTGAGGTAATCGATCTGGAACGAAGCGCCGGAGAGCTTCTTGAACTCGTCCTTGGAGTCCTCCAGCAGCGTCAGGCCGTCGCGCGGCTGCGCCAGCACCTTGACCGGCGCCGAGCAGACCGGCGCCTGTGCCAGGGCTGCGGTTGAAACGGAAGCGGTAAGCACGAAAGCTGCACCGAGGCTGGCAGCGAGCCGGTTTGATTTCATTGATGTTTCTCCTCCAGGAACATGCGCGGGAAGTAGCAAGTCCGCGGGCTAAGCGACCCTCACGTCGCCCGCATGATTGCGACCCGTCGCCAAAATGAGGAGTTGGAAGGGGCGAGACTAGAAGCCCCGTTGCAGCAGACCTGTACTTTTATGCATTGTGCGGCGCAAAAAATGACGCCGGCAGAGTTTGCCCGTCACACGAGTATCAGTGCTATCAAGCGTAGCCGCTCCCGGCTCGATCAGGCCCGCAACGTCAGCCGCTGCCGCGACAGCTTGCGATAGGACGACGGCGTCATCTTGTGCTTGCGCAGGAAGGCTCGGTTGAAGTTGGAGATGTTCATATAGCCGACCTGGAAGCAGATGTCGGTGATCGGGATCTCGGTATCGGCGAGCAGCTTGCAGGCCTGCCAGAGCCTCAGCTTGGCGACATGGTCGCTGAACGAGTTGCCGGTGTTCTTCTGGAAGAAGCGGGAAAAAGTGCTTTCGCTCATCCCGGCCAACGCCGCCACCTCCGGCAGCTTCAGGTCCTCGGCAAAATGCTGGAACAGATAAGTCAGCGAGCGCTGGATGATGGTGAGCGACTCGGCGTCGAGCAGCGGGGAGAAATCCGGGGACGACAACAGCTTATATTCGTCGGTGGCGGCCAGGAGATCCAGCAATTCGAGGAACAGGCGGAACCTCGCCAGTCCCTGCACCTCTCCCATTCTTTCCATCAGGTCGGCGCCGTCGATCGCGGTCTGGCCATGGAAGACCATGCCGCGCAGCGAGCGTTCCAGGAACGGCTCCAGCTCGCGCAGTTCCGGCAGCAGCCCGGACGAGCCGCGCAGCCGCTCGGGATCGAATTGGAGAACGATATCGCGGCCCTGGATCAGCTCGCCGGGCTGTACCGCGGTCACCCAGTCATGCGGCAGGCCGCCGCCGACGATGGTCAGGTACCCCGGTCCGAACTCGCCGATATGGTCGCCGACCAGCACCACGCCGGACGATTTCCTCAGAAGATGGATTTCGTATTCGGGGTGAAAATTCCAGACATTGCGCTCCCACGGATAGTCGTCCAGCCGCCACAGGAAACTGTCGCTCGCCTCGGTCACGATATGCTCGAAGGCGGGCGCCGTGCGTGGTATCGCGGCGGTGTTCTTTCTGCGCTTGAAGGGCATCCATTCCTCCCGGCGCGGTGCGCCGGCTATCCGCGTCGGCGCTATCCGTAGCAGCCCAGCTCCGGCAAGTGAACGTGCCGTCGCGCCGGAACCCAGGCCGGCCGGCGAATGCCCTACGCCTTCACCACCCGGTCGCAGACGATGCCGTTGCGCTGCATGGCGTTGCGCGTGTCGATAATCAGGCGCGAATGGTTTGCCAGGAGCCCGTAGTCGACCCCGTCGTGATCGGTGACGATGACGACCGCGTCATAGGCAGCGATCGAGTCGCGGTTGAGGCGGATGCAATCCTTGCCGGCCAGCGTCGGGTGCTTGCGCGTCTTCGGGATGCGCGCGACGTGAGGGTCATGATAGGCAATGTCGGCGGTGCGTGTCTCGAGCAGCTCGATCAGCTTGAGCGCCGGGCTTTCGCGCACGTCCGACACGTTCTTCTTGTAGGCGACGCCGACGATCAGGATGGCTGCCTGGCTCAGCGGCAGGCCAAGCTGTGTGTCGAGGGCTTCCGAGAGCTTCGCCATGACGTAGTGCGGCATGGAGACGTTGATCTCGCCGGCCAGCTCGATGAACTTCGTCGACACTTCGAACTCGCGTGACTTCCAGGTCAGGTAGAACGGATCGATCGGGATGCAGTGTCCGCCGAGCCCTGGACCGGGATAGAACGGCATATAGCCGAAAGGCTTCGTCTTTGCCGCCTCGATGACTTCCCAGATGTCTATCCCCATCGCGGAATAGATAACCTTGAGCTCATTGACCAAGGCGATGTTGACGGCGCGGAAGATGTTTTCCGTCAGCTTCACCACTTCGGCCACCTTGATGCTCGAGACAGGCACGACCCTCTCCACGATCGCGCCGTAGAAGAGCGCCACCAGTTTTGCGGCGACCGGCCCGTCGCCGGCGACAACTTTCGGAATGGTGGCGGTTTCGAAGCCGATGCTGCCCGGGTCCTCGCGCTCGGGCGAATAGCCGAGGAAGAAATCCCTGCCGGATTTGTGGCCCGTCGCTTCCAGTATGGGCTTCATCACCTCGTCGGTGGTGCCGGGATAGGTGGTCGATTCCAGCACGACAAGCTGGTGCTTGCGCAGATGAGCCGCGATGGCGCGCGTCGTTCCTTCCACGAAGGAGAGGTCCGGCTCCCGCTGCTTTGTCAGCGGCGTCGGGACGCAAATGGATATCACATCGCATTCTTCGAGGGCCGCGAAGTCCGATGTCGCCTGGAAACGCCCGCCAGCGCTGATGTCCTGCAGCGCCTCGTCGGCAACGGCGCCGATATAGGACCGACCCGCCCTCAGCCTCTCGACCTTGCTGTTGTCGATGTCGAAGCCGATCACCCGGAAGCCGGCCCGCGCCGCCACCGCGGCAAGCGGTAGGCCGACATAGCCAAGCCCGATGACGCCGATCGTGGCCATTCGTGATTCAAGTTTCGAATGAAGTGTCGCGCCGCGAGCCTGCTCGACCAAAGTCATTGTTGCCCTCCACCAGGGCGGCTGACCGGAACCGGCGCCGCATTGCAATTGCCGTGAATTCTGACGAACAGGACTTCTGGTAGCCGGCGTCATAACCCCACGTTGTCATGGGCCGCGATGCAACTCCTGTGCCACGAGTTTTCGTCTGCGGCTGAACCTTGCGCAGGGCCGGCAAACAAGGCGACTGCGGCTCGCGGCAGGATCAAGATTCTGCGGATTGTCAAGCGCGCTGCTTGTGCCGATTTCGCACGCAGTCGTTCCACTTTAGGTCATCTTAAAAAAGGAACGCCAAAAAAAGCAACGATTACAAAAAGGTAATTAACCACTGTTGTTTATCATATTATTAACTATCAGTTGCTTTGCCTGGGGAAATCCTCGTTTCATGGAGCAAGGCGCACAATGAGGGGGTGCGGCTTTCTTCTTTTGCAAACGAGGATTGTCGCTCGATGAGCATGAACAGCAACGAAGTCAGATGCCTTATCGCGGGAGGCGCGGGGTGTCTGGGGACCAACCTTGCCCGTCGCCTTCTCGATCAGGGCGCGCAGGTCGATGTCGTCGACAATCTCTCCACCGGTCGCCAGGCGAATGTCGACCAGTTGTCGCGCCATCCAAATTTCGGCTTCATCAAGATGGATATCGCCGATCCGGCAATCTGCCGGCGGTTGCAGCGCCGTCGTTACAGCCATGTCTACAACCTGGCCTGTCCAACGGGCGTTCCCAACATCAAGCGGCTGGGCGAGCAGATGCTGATGGCCTCGTCCGCCGGAACGCTGAACCTGTTGAAGATCACGCGCAGGTGCAAGGCGAAATATCTGTTCGCCAGCACCGCCGAGGCTTACGGCGATCCGGACGTCTTCCCTCAGCCCGAGACCTATGTCGGGCGGGTCGATCCGGTCGGGCCGCGCAGCCCCTACGAGGAAGGCAAGCGCTTCGGCGAGGCGCTGACCCGCTTCTGGGGCGGCAAATATGGAATCGAGGTGCGCATCGTACGCATTTTCAACACCTATGGTCCGGCCATGTCGCCCAAGGATCAGCGTGTCATCCCACAGATGTTGACCCGCCTCATCGCCGGCCAGCCCGTGCCGATCTATGGTGACGGAACGCAGACGCGAACCTTTCTCCACGTGGACGATCTGGTGAACGGACTTCTCACCGTCGTCGAAAAGGGAGTAAGCGGCGAGGTCTACAATGTCGGCGGCGACGAACAGATCACCGTGCGCGACCTCTTCACAACGGTGAAAAAAGCAACCGGCCTTGCTGGCGAAGCAGCCTTTCGCGAGCATTTCATCGAGGATCACCGCGGCCGCTGGCCGGACACGACCAAGCTTCGGGCCCTCGGCTGGCGGCCGAACATCTCGTTGGAAGCAGGCATCCGCCAGAGCTACCAGGACCTGCTTCGCGCGATGGGCATCAAGCCTGCCCGCTCGGCTCTCGGCCCCGCGCACAGGAGGGACGGCGGCGCGCCGGTCCCGAGCGATCGGTTGCAGCCCGCCGCGCCATGAGCCCGACGGCCGCCCTCAATATGACCTTGATGGTTCTCAGCGCGTCGCTGGGCATTAACATCGCATTCTGGTGCACGGTCGGGCTGCTGCGCTTCATCGCCGAACTCGGTAGCAGCAAGGCCGCCGCGATCCCTCGCGCCATCAGGGTCGCCGATGTGGCGGTCGTCATTCCCGCGCATAATGAAGAGATCGCGCTTCCCAAATGCATTGCCGCCCTCAAGGCGATCATCCCGGCCCGGCAGATCTATGTCGCCAGCGACGGATCGAAAGACGCCACGGTTTCCATCGCCCGGAGCCTGGGCTGCAGGGCTCTTGATATCCGGCCCAACGGTGGCAAGGCCAAGGCCATAGACCGGGCGATCAAGCACTATCGCCTTTGCGAGCGGTTCAAGGCGGTGCTGATCCAGGACGCAGACTCCGAAATCGACCCACACTATTTCGACCACGCCCTTCCGCTGTTCGACGATCCGGGTGTCAGCGTCGTCGCGGGCCATGTCCTGTCGCGCTGGCGCGATCAGCGCCTGCCGACGCTGGATATGCTCTTCGCCGCCTATCGCACACGTCTCTACAGGATCCTGCAGACGGCGTTCCAATATGGCCAGTCCTGGAAATGGGCCAGCGTGAGCTATATCGCGCCCGGCTTTGCAAGCATGTATCGCACCCAGGCCCTGACCCAGATCGACATCACGGCCCCGGGCCTTGTGATCGAAGACTTCAACATGACCTTCGAGGTGCAGCACAAAGGGCTGGGCCGCGTCGCCTATACGCCGAGAGCGCGATGCTCGTCGGAAGATCCGTTCAACCTCTCCGACTACCGCAAGCAGGTGCAACGCTGGTATCTGGGTTTCTGGCAGACGGTGCGCCGGCATGGCGTCTGGCCAAGCCGCTTCTGGCTTTCGCTCGGCGGCTTGCTGGCCGAATTGCTCGTCATATCGGTTTTCGCGCTCGCTCTGCCGCTGGCCGTCCTGGCGTATCTGGCGACAGGCCTTGAAGTGCCCGCATTGTCGATCGGCCAATTGGCGATACGGCCGGTCTCGCCCGTCATTCTCCTCGCTCTGTTCCTCGCCGTCGATTATGCGCTTACACTGGTCGTCGCGGTCATCGAACAGCGGCCGAGCCTGATGCTCTACGGCATCGCCTTTCCCGCCATCCGGCTTCTCGACGCCGCTCTTTTCCTGCGCGCCCTCGTCAAATCCTTCTCCGCGAAATCCGATGGCCGCTGGGTGAGCCCGGCGCGGTACGCAATTCCAGCCGCCGACAGGAGGCACTCATGAACATAACCCGGCGTTCGGTCCTTCTCGGCGGCATCGGCATCCCGCTCTTGGCCGTTGCCGGACGAGGTGTCGCCACGGCCGCGGCGCGCCTGCCCAATCCGCTGATCGTGACCGTCAGCGGCGTCGGCGCCAGCGCCGACACAGGCAAGCTCGAAGCTGTCGCAAACGCCTTCTCGTCCGCCGGGCTGCCGATCGCCATGACCATCAAGATGGCGGGCGATCCCGGCGACATCCCAGGCTACAGCTCCGGCCTGGCCAAGTGGATCAGGCAGTCCGTGGAACTGGCTCCAAACGCCATCGAATTCGGAATCCATGCCACGAAGATCGCGCCGGCCGATCCTTATCTGCAGGCCCGGCAGGCCGGCGAGATGCAGGCCGCCTTCTCGCTCATGATCAACGCGTTCGACCGCTACAAGTCCAAGGCCGTCATCACCGCGCTGACGCTGACCACCAATCAGCCGCTGCAATCGCCTCAGGACGCCGCATCGATGAGGTCGGCCGGCATTCGCACCGTCATTCGTCTTGCGGGCGAGCCAGACGACAAGGTCGGCCGGCGGCCTCCGGATGGAGGCTATTGGATGACCAACACCGGCCTTGTGAACACCGTCGCCTCGGTGCGAACATCCGCCACGTCGGGCAATGCGACAGCCGCGCTGACGGCCCCGGCCGCGCTTGCGCGGAATATCACGGCTCTTGCCGCCAACATCGACCCGATCATCATTGAAATTCCCTTTGACGCGCTCGCCGGCCTGTCCAATGCCGATGCGGCCGACTACGCGGCCGGCGTCGCCAAGGCGGTGCTTGCGGCGGTTTCATCCGGCGCCGTGCGTGTCCTGACGCCGCAGAGGCTCTATACACAGAGCCGCGCTGCCGGCAGGCGCTACATCGTGGTCAGGGTGGATGACCTGCGTCTCGACAGCGACACCGATCCGAGCCACATGGCCTTCGTCAAGGGCCTCATCGAAGCCGGCTATCCAGTCACCAACGCCATCATCCCGGCCCCCAAGGCGGGCCTGCTGTCGGCGGACGAAAACAGCAAGGCCTTTCTGCGATCGATGCTGGCCGACCAGCGATACGATATCGCGGGGCATGGCTGGCACCATACGCCTTCCGAGCTGCTCGGAAACTCGCTCGCCAAGGACGTCGACCTCATCAGGGACTGCATGAGCGAAATCTACCGCTCCACCGGCAGGCTGCCGCTGACCTATATTCCTCCGAACGACGATTTCGACGACAACACGCTCGATGCCGTGGCCGGCACAGGGACGCCGATGTTCGCCGCCGAGAAGGGCGACATGCGCTGGTTCAACGGTCTCGACAGGCGTGGAGTCCTGCATGTGTCCAATACCGTCAAGTTCGAAGCCGCCTGGACCGGCGACCTTCCCTACTTCTCGCAAGAACAGGTCTTCGATTATCTTGGAGAGGACAATGATGCGGTCTTCTGCATCCACCCTGACACCGCCAAAACGCCCGAAAAGAAGCAGGTGATACTCGACTCCATCACCCGGATGGCAGGCCTGCCGGGCACGACGCTGGTCAATTTCGCGCAATACTACAAAGCCGTCTGCCCAGCCATGCCGAAGGTGGATCGCATCCGGCAAGCCCGTGCCGAGGTATCGGTGAAGGACTGGAGAAAACCCGATCCGTATTGGCTGGAGGAGGAAGCGCTGAGGGCCGATGCCGAACTGGCCTGGACCTATTTCGACTGGGGCGCAAGGCATTACAACGGCATGGCGCCGGCCACGTCCTGGATCGAATCCGGCAAGCAGGCCGGATATCCGTTTGTCACCATGTGGGATATCGGATCGCACATCCTGGCGGCGGTTTCCGCCCAACGCCTGCGCATCATCGACCAGACCGAATTCGAGACGATGATCAATCGGATCCTGGCATTCCTGGGCCAGGGCGATTTCAGCTTCGCCGGGGTGAAGATTCCAAATACCGAGCGGCGGCTGAGTTCAAGGGGCGGCGAGCGCGATGGTTTCGACAGCGCCGATACCGGGCGCCTGCTCGTCGCGCTGAAGATCCTGGACAGCTACACCGCGGGTGCCTTCCCGGTGTTCAAGCTGGTGCGGCATTGGTCGTTCGGACCCGTCCTCAAGGATGGCGAGATGCATGTGGTGAGCGACACCGGCAAGATTTCGTCGGGACAGTACAACAGCTATGCCGGCTATGCCGGCCGCGGATACAGCCTCTGGGGCGAGGCGATATCGCCGGTCTTCGGCACTGCGGATCCGAGCAACGACATGGACGCCGCCCTCGCGGCCATGGTGGAAATCCAGCGGCGCGGCCGCATCGCGACCGAGCCTCATGTCACCGAGGAAATCGAGCTGGGCGCATCACCGCATGGGCGGCTGATCGCGGACATCCTCTACGCCGCCCAGATGAAGCGCTTCCAGGACACCGGCATCCTGACCTGCGTTTCAGAGACCGCCATGGCCGGGCCGCCCTATTTCACCTACCAGGGCTACCAGTTGACCCACGATGGCGGCACTTTCCCGGTCGACACGTTGAAGACCTCGGCGCCCGAGAAGGCGGCGAAGCTTTCCGACTCGCTGCGGCTGGTCAACTCCAAGGGCGCCTATCTGTGGCTCGCGGCGCGGCCGGGCGACTACGCGCAAAAGCTCGTAGCCCATGTCAGGGAGCGCGCCAGGATGAAGGGAATAGGTTTTTCCGCGGGCATATCCGAGCGGACCGGCAAGCGGATCGAGGTCACCGATATCAACACCAACGGCGTCATCCTCGAGTCTGTCGCCTATATACTCGGTGGCCGCAAACCCCTGATTTTGCGCGCAGAGGCCTGAACTCCGCCGGTCCTTGCGGCGGTGGAATCGCGCTGCCCGGCGTTTTTGTCACCTGGCGCGGAAGCGGCAGCCGTCGCGCCGGGTTGCGTCGGCTGGATCAATCGCTAGCCGGGCCCCTCCCTTGCCAACATGTCGCATTTCGTTCACAAGGCGACGCAAATGGCGCCATTTCGCGCCGTTGTTGTGCGGCTTCCGGCCCTTTGGCCGACGCGCCGTGTTCTGAAAGAGCAGAACAATGTCTGCGATCGAAGCCGGCGCTCGCGCGCCGGAAAACCTTTGGCGTCAGGAAATCAGGGCGACGATCACGCTTGCCTGGCCGATGGTGCTGACCAATCTCGGCCAGACCGCCATGACCGCGACCGACGTCATGATGATGGGCCGTTTGGGGTCCGATACGCTCGCCGCCGGCGCGCTCGGCGCCAACCTCTACTTCATGCCGCTGATCTTCGGCCTCGGCCTGATGCTGGCGACCTCGCCGATGATGGCGACCGAGCTCGGCCGCCGCCGCCATTCGGTGCGCGACCTGCGCCGCACCGTGCGCCAGGGCCTGTGGCTGGCGATCCTGATCTCGATCCCGATCTGGATTTTTCTCTCGCATGGCGAAGAGGTGCTTTTGGCCATGGGCCAGAAACCGGAGCTCGCGCATCAGGCCGGCATCTACCTGCACTGGCTGCAATGGGCGGTGCTGCCCTTCTATGGCTATATCGTGCTGCGCTCCTTCATCTCGGCGCTGGAGCGGCCGGGCTGGGCGCTGATCATCGTTTTCGTCGCGGTCGCCTGCAACGCCTTCGTCAACTGGGTGTTCATGTTCGGCAATCTCGGCGTCAAATCGATGGGCATCGCCGGCTCCGGCCTTGCCACCACTCTGTCCAGCACGCTGATGTTTGTGGGCATGGCGGCGGTGGTGATGCTGGAGAAGAAGTTCCGCCGCTACCGTCTGTTCGGCCGCTTCTGGCGCTCCGACTGGCCGCGTTTCCGCAGCCTGCTGAGACTCGGCATGCCGATCGCCGGCATCCTCGCCTTCGAGGTCACGATCTTCAATGCGGCGGCCTTGCTCATGGGGCTGATCGATGCGGATTCGCTGGCAGCCCACGCGATCGCCATCCAGATCGCCTCGATCTCCTTCATGGTGCCGCTCGGGCTCAACCAGGCGGTCACGGTCCGGGTCGGCCTGGCGCACGGCGCCGGCAACCCGGAAGGCGTTTCGCGCGCCGGCTGGACAGCCTTCGTCATCGGCGTCTCGTTCATGGCGCTGATGGGCCTGGTGATGATTCTGTGGCCGCATGCGCTGATCAGCGCCTTCATCGATCTCGCCGATCCGGCCAATGCCCGGGTGATCACGCTTGCCGTGTCGTTCCTTATGTTCGCCGCGCTGTTCCAGATTTTCGACGGCGCCCAGGCGGTCGCGACCGGCATGCTGCGCGGGTTGCACGACACCAAGGTGCCGATGATCTACGCCGCGATCGGCTATTGGGGCGTCGGCCTGCCGCTCGGCGTGCTGCTCGCCTTCCATTTCGGTCTGAACGGTATCGGCATCTGGATCGGCCTGGCCTCGGGGCTAGCCGTGGTGGCGGCGCTGCTCCTCGCGCGCTGGCTCAGGCGCGACCGCATCGCGCCGGCGCTGTCCTTCGGGCATTGACAGGAAAGGCTGCCGGCACGATCGGCAGCCTTGCGCCGGCTCAGCGCGCCCCTGCCCGTTGCTCCAGCCGCCGCGCATATTGCGTCAGCGGGAAGCACATGACGAAGAAGATTAGCGCCACCAGCCCGTAGACCTTGAACGGCTCGAAGGTCGCGTTGTTGATGGCGTTGGAGGTCCTGACCAGTTCCTCGAAGCCGATGATCGAGGTCAGCGCCGTCGACTTGATGAGCTGCACCAGGAACCCGACCGTCGGCGCGCGGGTGATCGCGAAGGCCTGCGGCAGGATGATCAGCCTGAGCTCCTGCAGATAGTGCAGCCCGAGGCTCGCGCCCGCGTCCCACTGACCGCGCGGCAGCGCGTCGACGCCGCCGCGCCAGATCTCGGCCAGGTAGGCGCTGGCGAAGAAGGTCAGCCCGAGCGCCGCCGCCGTCCACGGTTCGATGCGCAGCCCCAGCATCGGCAGGCCGAAGAACATCAGGAAGAGCTGCATCAAAAGCGGCGTGCCCTGGAACAGCGCGATATAGCCCGAAGCGATGCGCCGGCTCCATTTGGTCTTGGCGATACGGAAGAACAGCACGATCAGCCCGACCAGCGCGCCGCCGATGAAGGCGGCGAGCGACAACAGCACCGTCCAGCGGGCGGCGAGCAGCAGGTTGCGCAGGATGTCCCAGAAGGTGAACTCGATCATGAAACACCTGCTCCAAGCGCCTGGCGCCCCCCGGCAACGAGCAGCCGGCGCAGCCCAATCGACAGGCCGAGATAGACCAACGTCACCACGAAATAGGTCTCGAAGGCGCGGAAGGTGCGGGCCTGCAGCATGTCGGCTTCATAGGTCAGCTCGCGCACCGCGATCTGCGACACCACGGCCGATTCCAGCATCATGATGACGATCTGGCTGGTCAGCGCCGGGTAGATCACCTTCAGCGCCTGCGGCAGCACGATCTTGATGAACACCTGGCGAGGCCTGAGGCCGAGCGCCAGTGCGGCTTCAGCCTGGCCGCGCGGCACGGCGTCAAGCCCGGCCCCGACGATCTCGATCGTATAGGCCGCCATGTTGAGCGTCATCGCCAGCATCGCGGCCAGGATCGGATCGAGCCTGATGCCGAGGCTGGGCAGGCCGAAGAAGATGAAGAACAGCTGCACCAGGAACGGCGTGTTGCGCATCACCTCGACATACCAGCCTATGGCCCGACGCAGCAGCACGGGGCCGTTCCGCCGGCCCGCGGCGCCGAGAATGCTGAGCAGCGTTCCCGCCACCGTGGTCACGACGATCAACAGGATCGTCGTGGCCGCGCCGTGAGCGATGTCGCCCACAGCGCCTGGAAGCCAGCCGAAGGCCACGGCAGCTCAATCCTTGAGATTGTCGGGATTGAGCGGCGTCTTCAGCCAGGCCTTCGAACTCTCGTCGAGCTTGCCGTCGGCGAGCATCTTGGCGACCGCGTCGTTGACCGCCTTCTTCAGCCGGTCCTCGTTCTTGTTGAGGCCGATATGCGAAGGCGAAGTGAGCAGCTGGAATTTCTGCTCCGGCTTCAGCGCGTCCTGCTTGGCCAGAACCTGGGCGCCGACATCGTTGCCGACCACCATCAGCTGGGTCTGGCCGGAGATGAAGGCCTGGATAACCGCATTGTAGTTGTCGAAGCGGCGGATGTCGGCGGAAGCCGGTGCTGCTTCCGTCAGCGAGGTGTCCTCCAGCGTGCCGCGATTGACGGCGATCGACTTGTCGGCAAGGTCTTCCTTGCCTTTGACCGCCATTGCCTTCGGACCGATGACGGCGATGTAGTAGGGCGCGTAGGCTGCGGCGAAGTCGATCACCTGCTCGCGTTCCTTGGAGTAGCCGACGCTCATCAGGATATCGACGCGCTTGGCGGTGAGATACGGGATGCGATTCTGGCCGGTGACGCTGACCAGGTTGAGCTTCACCTTCAAGGCATCGGCGATCGCCTGCGCGACGTCGACGTCGTAGCCTTTGATGCTCATGTCGGCGCTGGCCGACGAGAAGGGTGGGAAGTCGGAGAAGATGCCGACATTGATGGCGCCGGCCTTGGTGATGTCGTCGACGGCATCGGCCTTCGCTTGCGTGGCCAGGCCGGCGCCGAGGATGACAGCCGCGGTGATGACGGATTTCAGTGCGTTGCGAAGAGTCATTTTTTTCCCCTGCTGGAAGCTTGTTTGTTGCATCCGGCCGCCGGCTCCAGCGCGGCGGCCGTGTTGGTATGGCATTAGCCCTTCTTGATTGCCGGGCTGAACACCATCAGGCTGAGAATCTCGAACAGGACCTGGGCGCCGACATGGGCGGTGTTTGTGGTCGCGTCATATTGCGGCGCCACCTCGACGACGTCGCCGCCGACGATGTTGAGGCCCTTCAGGCCGCGCAGCAATTCGAGCACCTCGCGCGTCGTCAGCCCGCCGACTTCCGGCGTGCCGGTGCCGGGCGCGAAGGCCGGATCGATGCTGTCGACGTCGAAGGAGATATAGGTCGGGCCGTCGCCGACGATTTTGCGCGCCTTCTCGATGATGGCGGGGATGCCGAGACCGGTCACCTCCTCGGCATGCACGACGGTCATGCCGGATTCGTAGGTGAACTCCCACAGATACTCGGCCGAGCCGCGAATGCCGATCTGGATCGTGCGCGAGGGATCGAGCACGCCGTCCAGCACCGCGTTGCGGAACGGTCCGCCGTGGTGGAACTTGGTCATGTCGAACAACCCGCTGGTGTCGCAGTGGGCATCGATATGGATCATGCCGACCGGCGCTTTTTTTCCGACCGCCTTCAGGATCGGGTGGCTTATCGAGTGGTCGCCGCCGACCGAGAGCGGCAGCACGCCGGCGTCGACGATCTGGTTGGTGCGCTTTTCGATGTCTTCATGGCTGATCTCCAGCCGGTAGCGGCTGCGGAACGGCGTGTCGCCGATGTCGGCGACGCGAAGCTCATGCGTCGGCGCGCATTCCAGCACATGGTTGTAGGGTCCGATGCGCTCGATGGCGCGCAGCGCGCGCGGCCCGAAGCGCGATCCGGGACGGTTGGTGACGCCGAGGTCCATCGGCACGCCGATCATCGCCACCTGCAAGTCGCCGAAATCCGGATTGTCGGCCGATATTTCGCGATAGGGCGCGGCGAGGAAGGTCGGGATGCCGGAATAGGGCGCCAGCCTTGTGCCCGACTTGTTGAAGATCTTGTCGGCGACCTTGCGGAATTTCGGGTCGAACATCTCGCCGCCATGGCTCTCGCCATATTTGCGGCGCAACGCTTCGAGCTTGCTGCGATCGTAACCCATGTCCGGTCTCCTCTCTTGCCTGCCTGCAGCGCTGCCCACAGGGACGATTTGCCAAGCCAGCCTGTTGTCCGGCTGGATCGTTGCCCGCCGGCTGTGCTGCGGATTCCACGTCTCTTGAAGCTGTTCCGGGCAAAAGTGTCGGGCAGCCGCTTTGAAAAATCAATTGATATTGTTAGGGTCTTGGCTGTGAGAAAATCTCACAAAGTAGGAGCCGACCCATGGCCAAGCGCCTGCCGCCCCTGAACCCGCTGCGCGCCTTCGAAGCCGCGGCGCGGCACGCCTCGCTGACCAAGGCCGCGGGTGAGCTGAATGTCACGCACGGCGCCGTCAGCCACCAGATCAAGGCGCTCGAGCAATCGCTTGGCGTGAAACTCTTCGAGCGCGCCGGTCAGCGCGTGAAGCTGACGCCGCATGGCGCCGAATTCCTGCCGGCGGTCTCGTCCGCCTTCGACGGCATCGCCGCCGCCACCCAGCGCATGACTAGGCCGGCAAGCGCGGGCGCGCTGTCGGTATCCTGCGTGCCGGCGCTGCTCTTGCTCTGGATGACGCCGCGGCTCGGTTCCTTCACGGCGCAATATCCGGACATCCAGCTGACGCTGATCCCATCCAACGACGCCCGTGATATTCGCGCCCCGCAGATCGACGTCTGCGTGCATTATGGCGACGGCAGTTGGAGCGATTGCTGGATACGCAAATGGTCGGGGCTGGAACTTTTTCCCGTGGTCAGCCCGACGTTGATCAACAACCGGCCGATCCGCGGCGTCCGCGACCTTGCCGATCACGTCTTCCTGCATGGCGACGACGGCCGCGAATGGCACACCTGGCTGGCCGCCGCCGATGCGCTCGATCTGGAACGCGGCCGCCGCCATCATCTGGGCGATGCGCGCATGGCGACGGAGGCTGCCGTGCACGGCCATGGCGTGGCGCTCGGCGATTCCGTCACCGCACGCGCCTTGCTGGCCAGGGGCATGCTCGTCGCGCCTTTTACGTTGTCGGTGCCGGCGGTCGATGATTTCTACGTCGTCTGCCGCAACGAAATGCGCTCGGCGCCGATCGTCCAGCTCTTCATCGACTGGTTGTTCGCCGAGAAGGAGCAGGACGAGGGCCGGGCCGACGCGCCGGTGGCCGGCCGCGTGCCCAGCCGCAGGAAACGCCCCGCCCTGAAGGTGATCGGGGCTAGAGCAATTCCAGGAAAAGTGTGAAGCGGTTAGGCTCGGCGACTTCGCCGTAGCCTCCGTCTGGAAATGCTCTGGCGCGGCGTCTTGATGGTTGGACTTGCACAGCTGCTTTTTGTCGGGCCAGCTTACAAAGCAGCAAGCGCGTTCGAAAATACAGTGCTAAGAGGCATTCCCGCGGCTAGAGCATGATCCCGAAAAGTGGGAACCGGTTTTCGGAAAAGATCATGCTCAACAAAAAAGTTAGATCAGGATGGCGATTCAACGAAACGTCATCCTGATCTAGCGAGCAACGAAAGCGCATTGAGACATGGCAAAAACCGATATAGCGCGGCGCGTCTACAACCACACCTGGAAGCTCGACCCGATCGTCCGCAGCCTGCTGGACACCGACTTCTACAAGCTCCTGATGCTGCAGATGATCTGGGGCATGTATCCCAAGGTCGACGCCACCTTCTCGCTGATCAACCGCACCACCTCGGTGCGGCTGGCCGACGAGATCGACGAAGGCGAATTGCGCGCCCAGCTCGACCATGCCCGCACCTTGCGTTTTTCCAAGAAGGAGATGATCTGGCTGGGCGGCAACAATTTCTATGGCCGCAAGCAGATCTTCGAGTCGGAATTCCTGGCCTGGCTGGAGAATTTCCGCCTGCCCGACTACGAACTTTCCAGGCGTGACGGCCAGTACGAGCTCTCCTTCCCCGGCCCCTGGATGTACACCACGCTCTGGGAAATCCCGGCCTTGGCCATCATCAACGAGCTGCGCTCCCGCGCGGCGATGCGCTCCTACGGGCCGTTCGCGCTCGATGTGCTTTACGCCCGCGCCAAGGCCAAGATGTGGGCCAAGACCGAGCGGCTGAAAGCGCTGCCCGGCATCCGCATTTCCGACTTCGGCACAAGACGCCGCCACTCCTTCCTGTGGCAGCGCTGGTGCGTCGAGGCGCTGAAGGAAGGCATCGGCGATGCCTTCACCGGCACCTCCAACGTGCTTCTGGCCATGGACAACGACCTCGAAGCTTTGGGCACCAACGCGCATGAGCTGCCGATGGTCTTCGCGGCGCTGGCCAATTCCGAGGAGGAATTGCGCGAGGCGCCCTACAAGGTGCTGCAGGACTGGCAGCGCTATTATGGCGGCAATCTCCTGATCGTGCTGCCCGACGCCTTCGGCACGGATTCCTTCCTGCGCGACGCGCCGGACTGGGTCGCCGACTGGACCGGCTTCCGCCCCGACAGCGCCCCGCCGATCGAGGGCGGCGAAAAAATCATCGACTGGTGGCGCAAGAAGGGCAAGGATCCCAAGCAGAAGCTGCTCATCTTCTCCGACGGTCTGGAGGTCGAGACCATCGAGGAGACTTACAGGCATTTCCGCGGCAAGGTGCGCATGTCCTTCGGCTGGGGCACCAACCTCACCAACGATTTCGAAGGCTGCGCCCCGACCGAAACCGACAGCCTCGACGCCATATCGCTGGTCTGCAAGGTCACCGAGGCCAATGGCCGGCCGGCGGTGAAGCTGTCGGACAACCCCGCCAAGGCGACGGGGGACGAGAAGGAGATCAAAAGGTATCTGAGGATTTTCGGCGAGAAGGGCCGGGTGGAGCAGTTGGTGAAGGTGTAGAGGCTTAAGGCCCGGACGAATGGAATTCCTGGATAAGCCGAGTTCCTTCGCGCCCCCCTCTGTCCTGCCGGACATCTCCCCCACAAGTGGGGAGATTAGACGTCACCTTCGCTTTCGCCAATCACCGACGAAGCAAGAAGAGCGCCGAGCGCCCGAGCTGCTGATCTCCCCCCTTGTGGGGGAGATGTCCGGCAGGACAGAGGGGGGCGCCGTAGAGCGCCATCGCTGCAGACTGGCCATTAAGGCGCTCGCCTTTGCCCTCCTCCCCACCCCAGCCTTCGCCCACGCCTCCGACCGTGGCCATGTCCTGCTGCTGCCCACCCGCTACTACCTCGCCGGCGGCGCGCTTGCCGTGGCCGTCAGCTTCCTCGTCCTGGCGCTGCTGCCGCCCGCCGCCCTCGACAATTTCTGGCGCAAGCGTCTGTCGCTCCTCACCTTCAGCCACCGCCCGCGCGCCGTCGTCAGCCTGATTTCCTTTGCCTGCTTCGCACTTCTCATCGCCGCCGGCCTTTTCGGTAGCCGGGACCCGCTCTCAAATCCGCTGCCGCTGGTGGTCTGGACGCTGCTTTGGGCCGGTTTCACGCTGCTGCAGGGCGTGCTCGGCGACCTCTGGGCGTGGCTCAACCCGTGGTACGGGCCTTGGCGCGTCGCCTCTCGCGTCTTCGGCATTCATGCGGGCGATGCAAAGCGGTCACGCCTGCCGTCATGGCTCGGCTACTGGCCGGCCTTCGCGCTGTTCCTCGCCTTCGCCTGGTTCGAGCTGATCGATCCCGCGCCAGACGATCCCGCGCGGCTGGCATGCGCCGCCGGCATCTACTGGCTGGTCAGCTTCGTCGCCATGCTCATCTTCGGCTACGACGGCTGGAGCCAGCGCGGCGAGTTCCTGAGCGTCTTTTTCTCGATGGTCGCGCGCTTCGCGCCTGTCGAGCGCCTCGAAGGCCGGCTGAGACTCTGCTGGCCCGGCGCCAAGCTGCTCGCCGCTGAGCCGCTGCCACTGAGCGGCACCGCCTTTCTCCTCCTGGCCCTGTCCTCAGTATCCTTTGACGGCCTGTCGAAAACCTTCTTCTGGCTCGCTCAGTTCGGCATCAACCCGCTGGAATTTCCCGGCCGCACCGCGTTGATCGGCATCGGCGGCTTTGGCCTCGTCCTGACCTTCATCCTGCTTGCGGCGGCGTTCGCGCTGGCCGTCTTTCTCGGCCAACGCCTCGCCGGCGATGTGCAGTCGTTCGGAAAAGCCGCCGGCCTGCTGGTCTGGTCGATCGTGCCGATCGCGCTTGCCTACCACATCGCGCATTACCTCACCGTGCTGCTGGTTGACGGCCAGTACGCCCTGGTCGCTCTCTCCGATCCCTTCGCGCTCGGCTGGAACCTGTTCGGCACCGCCGACATGATGGTCGAGGCAGGCGTCGTCGCCGGCGCTCAGTCGGCCTGGTGGCTGTGGAATCTTCAGGCAGGCGTCATCATCGCCGGCCATGTGCTGGCCGTGCTCGTCGCGCATGGCCTTGCCTGGCGTCTCCACCCGCAGCCATCGCGAGCCGCGCTCAGCCAGCTCCCGCTCACACTGTTGATGATCGCCTACACGATCTTCGGCTTGTGGTTGCTTGCCACGCCGACCGCCGGATGACACAAGGGCGCGCTCCGGTGCCGTCGGGTAAAGCTCGCTTGCCAGGCCAAAGCTTTGGTGATTTAGTTTGTACACATGCAATTTTCCCATCCTCGGGAACGGGATGGTTTAGCCGCCTTATCGCTGGTCAATTCTGAAAAAACAGGGGAACCGACATGGCCGACAAGAACGGATTTTTCGACCTCTCGAAAACCACACTATCCCGCCGCACCGCGCTGAAGGGCATCGCCGCCGGCGCCGGCCTGGCGCTGGCGCCCGGCTTCGTCCGCTACAGCCAGGCGCAGAGCTCGGCACCGATCAGAATAGGCTTCCAGTCGCACCGCACCGGCATCGGCGCCGCCTATGGCCGCTGGTACGAGAAGACCAGCGCCGCCGCCGTCAAGGCGATCAACGACGCCGGCGGCATCGGCGGCCGCAAGGTCGAGCTGGTGATCGAGGATGACGGCACCGATCCCGCCCGCGGCGCCGAGGTGGTGGCCAAGTTCGCCAAGCAGCATAAGACCGACATCGTCTTCGGCACGTTGTTCTCGCATGTCGTGATCGGCTCGGCGCCCGCCGCCGGCGAGAACAAGATCCCCTATTTCGTGGTCAGCGAAGGTCATCACGTCGCCTCGACCAAGCTCAACCGCTACGTCTTCCAGCCCGGCATCACCGACGTGAAAAGCCAAATCCAGTCGATGGCGCCATGGATCGCGGCGAACGCCGGCAAGAAGGTGACGCAGATCTTCCCCGACTTCGCCTTCGGCTACGACCATCGCGACTACCTGCCGCCGGCGCTGAAGGCGCAGGGCGCCGACGTGATCGCGCAGATCGCCATCCCGCCGACGGAAAGCTCCTTCACGAAATACTTCCCGCAGATCCCGGCCGAGACCGAGGTGATCTATCATGTCATGGTCGGCCCGGCCGTGCTCACCTTCGTCAAGGAGCTTGGCGAGTTCTACGGCTCGCAGCGGCCGCAGCTCTTCGGCTTCATCGATTCGCTCGAGGCCGTCGACATCAACAGCCCTGGCCTCGAATTCCTCGACGGCAGCCATTTCTGGGAGGGCTCGCCGCGTTACGCGCAGGCCGATGACTCGGCCGCGCAGAAGGCCTATCGCGCCGCCGTCGGCATCGACGACAATGGCGCCGCCGTCGGCGACCCCAAGGACGTCTCCACCGCCGCCCACATGTTCGGCTGCTGGGAAACGCTCTATGTCGTCAAGAAGGCGATGGAAGATGCCGGCTACAAGGGACCGGAGGACCGCGCCAAGCTGGTCGAGGCGACCGAGGCGCTGAAGGAATTCGCCGAGGGGCCGGAGCATCCCCAGGGTCCAAAGACCTTCAACGGCAAGATCCACCAGTGCTTCGGCATCCAGAACATCTCCAAGGTCGAAGGCGGCAAGCTCAAGGTCGTGCACAAGACCAAGATCGAGGAGGGCCTCTACGAGCCGGAAGGGGATTACACGACGCAGGCGCTGTGAGCTTAGCTGCTCCTGCACACGTGAGCGCCAAGGCACCCCCCTCTGGCCTGCCGGCCATCTCCCCCGCAAGGGGGGAGATCAGCAGTTCGTGCGGCAGCGCCTATTTTCTTCCTTTGGCGATTGGCGAAGCCTTAGGTGAAGGCCAATCTCCCCCCTTGCGGGGGAGATGCCCGGCAGGGCAGAGGGGGGTGCCTCGCGCATCCGTTGGTGCTTAGCATATGCACTTCGGACCCCATCTCCTCCTCGCCGCCCTCGAAGGTCTCGTCACCTCCGCCGTATTGGCGCTGACGGCGCTCGGCCTTTCGCTGGTGTTCGGCGTCATGCGCGTCGTCAACGTCGCCCATGGCGAGTTCTTCATGCTGGGCGCGGTGCTGGCCTGGGCGGTCTCGACGGCGATCTCGGGCCACCCGGCGATCGGTTTCGTGGCCGCGCTGGTGATCGCGCCCGTGCTGGTCGGGCTGGTTGCGCTCGTCGCCGAACGCCTGGTGCTGCGCCGGCTCAACTACAATCCCGAAGGCACCATCGTCGCCACCATCGGCATGCTCTACATCATCCAGCAACTGGCGTTGACCTTCTATGGCCCCGAGGCCCGACCGGTCGAGCCGCCCTTCAGCTACCGCATCCTTTTGCCGTGGTTCGGCTATTCCGGCTACAAGCTCTCCGTGGTTGCCGCTTCCGCCATCCTGCTGGTGATCACCTGGCTGGTGCTGACGCGAACGAAGATCGGCCTGATCATGCGCGCCACCCAATATGACCGCGAGACGGCGCAGGCCTTCGGCATCCCGGTCGAGCGCGTCTATGCCGGCGTCTTCGCCGTCGGCGCCATGCTGGCGGCGATCGCCGCGGTGCTGATCGTGCCGATCAGCCAGGCGCATTACCTGATGGGGCAGGACTCGCTGCTGCTTTCCTTCATCGTCGTCATCATCGGCGGGCTCGGCTCGCTGCGCGGCACTGTGGTCGCCGCCGTCCTGATCGGCCTCTCCGACGGCATCATCTCGATGTTCTTCTCGCCGACGCTCGCCAAGATCATCGCCACGCTGGTGGTCGCCATGGTGCTGGTGTTCCGGCCGCAGGGCCTGTTCGGGACCACGCCGCGATGAGGGATGCTTCGCCGGCAAAGGCCTACGCCCTGCATATCGGCGTCATCGCGCTTCTCTTCGCGCTGAACTTCATCCTGCCGGACTATCACCAGGGCCTGTCCGCCCGCATCATGACGCTGGCCGTCTTCGCCATGGGCTACAATCTGCTCTTCGGCTATGTCGGCCTGCTCAGCCTCGGCCACGCCATGTTCTTCTCGGCCGGCCTCTACGGCGCGGGCTTGACCGTCTATCATCTCGGCTGGGGTGTACCCGAAGCCTTCGTTGCCGGAGTCGTCTGCGGCGCGCTGCTCGCTCTGGTCATCGGCCTGCTGGCGCTGCGCACCTCGGGTGTGGCGTTCATGATCGTCACCATGATGTTCGCCCAGGTTTTCTACCTGCTCATCCTCTATTTCGCCGCCTGGACCGGCGGCGACCAGGGCCTGGTCATCCAGCAGGCATCGCGGGTGTTTTCGATCGGCGGCACCTCCCTCGACCTGACCGATCCGACCGTTCGTTATATGAGCGCGCTGGCGCTGTTCGCGGTCGTGCTGCTCATCACCCTTGCCGTCGTCCGCTCCCGCTTCGGCCGTGTCCTGGTCGCCATCCGCGAGAACGAGGAGCGGACAAAGATGCTGGGCTATGACACGGTCGCCAACAAGCTCGCGGCCGTCGTGGCCTCAGGCGCCATCTGCGCGGCGTCGGGCGCCGCCTATGCGCTGCTGTTCGGTTATGTCGGATCGAGCTTCGCCGGCGTCCAATATTCGATCCTGCCGCTGCTCTGGGTGCTGCTGGGGGGTGCCGCGACCACGCTCGGGCCGCTCATCGGCACGCTGTTCATGTATTACGTCACCGACATCACCAGCGGCTTCACCTCCGCCTATCTCCTGATCGTCGGCGTGGCGCTCATCCTGCTCGTCCTGTTTGCTCCGAAGGGCATTATGGGCAGCATCCGCCAGCGCTGGCTGGGGTGGCTGCCATGATGCCGCTGCTGACCACCAAGGGCCTGTCGCGCAACTTCGGCGGTCTTCGCGCCGTCGACGGCGTCGACTTCGCGCTGATGCCGGGCGAGATCCGCGCCATCATCGGACCCAACGGCGCCGGCAAGACCACTTTCGTCAGCCTGCTCTCGGGCCGCATCCAGCCGTCGTCGGGCATGATCGTCTTCGACGGTAGCGACATCACCAGCCTGCCGGCCTATGCTAGGGTCCGCCTCGGCGTCGCCTACACCTTTCAGATCACCAGCGTCTTTGCCAACCTCACCGCCTTCGACAATGTCGCGTTGCCGGTGCAGCGCACGCTGACGGATGGCCGCTCCAGGGGCGCGGTCAGGGCCGGCGTGATGTCGGCGCTGGAGCGCACCGGCCTAGCCGACCGCGCCGGCACGCTGGCGGGACAGCTCTCCTACGGCCACCAGCGCCTGCTCGAAGTGGCGATGGGACTGTCGCTGAAACCGCGCCTGCTCATCCTCGACGAGCCGACGCAAGGCCTGGCCGACGCCGAGATCGACAATTTCATCACGCTGGTGCGTGAGATCGCCAAGGACGCCACCGTGCTTCTGATCGAGCACAACATGCCGGTGGTCATGCAGCTTGCCGACCGCATCACCGTCTTCAATTCGGGAAAGATCCTCGCCGAAGGCACGCCGGAGCAGATCCGCGCCAACGCCGAGGTGCAGGATGCCTATCTCGGAGCGACCCATGGCTGAGCCCCTCATGGCCGACACAGGCCTGCTCGCCATTTCCGGCCTCGACTGCTTCTATGGCGAGGTGCAGGTGCTCTACGGCCTCGACCTCGTGCTCAACAAGGGCGAGGTGCTGTGCCTGTTCGGCCGCAACGGCGCCGGCAAGACGACCACGCTGAAGGCGATCATGGGCCTGGTCCCGGCGGCCGGCGGCTCGATCAAACTGGACGGCAAGGAATTGACCGGCCTCGCCGCGCATGACGTGCCGAAGGCCGGCGTCGCCTATGTGCCGCAGGGCAGGCGATTGTTCGCCGAGATGACGGTGGCGGAAAACATCGAGATCGGCCTGATGGCGCGCGGCAAGGGCACGCAAACCCGCGAGAGCGTGCTCGATCTCTTCCCGTTGCTCAGGGAACGGCTGAGGCAACGCTCCGGCACGCTCTCCGGCGGCGAGCAGCAGATGCTGGCCATGGCCCGCGCGCTCTGCCTCGAACCGCAGGTGCTGCTGCTCGACGAGCCGACCGAAGGGCTGATGCCGTCGATGATCGCCAAAATCCGCGAGACGGTGGCAAAGCTGCGCGAGCTCGGCGTCTCGACCATCCTGGTCGAGCAGCGCGTCGACGCCGTGCTTTCGGTGGCGGATCGTGTTGCATTCATCGAGAACGGCCGCAACCGCGAGACGGTCGATGTCGAGGAATTGCGTGACGACCCGTCGGCGGTGCGGCGCTATGTCGGCGTGGGATAAGCGCTGAATGCGCGTTCGTACCAAGACCATCGGCCGCTGCGCTGCCCCCTCATAGCCCTGCCGTTCACGGGGAGAAGATGGCGGCAGCCAGATGAGGGGCAGCGCCGGCGGTGGAAATTGAGTAGCTCAGCTCATCGAAAAAACAAAAACCCGGCGATGAAAAACGTCGGGATCAGCACCAGGCCCGACCACGCCATGTAGCCGAAGAAGCCGGGCATCTTGACGCCGCGATGCCTGGCGATGGCATAGACCATGAAGTTCGGTGCGTTGCCGATATAAGTGTTGGCGCCCATGAACACCGCGCCGGCCGAGATCGCCGCAAGCGTCGAGGCAGCCTCCGTCATCAAATGCCGGGCGTCGCCGCCGGCGAGCTCGAAGAACACCAGATAGGTCGGCGCGTTGTCGAGGAAGGACGACAGCCCCCCGGTCAGCCAGAAATAGGCAAGGTTGTTAGGCTGGCCATCCGCCGACGTGACCAGCGCGACCAGCGGCGCCAGGGCACCGTCATGGCCGGCTCTCAGGATCGCGATGACCGGCACGATGCAGACGAAAATGCCGGCAAACAATTTCGCCACTTCGGCGATCGGCCCCCAGGTGAAGCCGTTGGCTTCCCTGTGGCTCTTGTACGAGACGCGAAGTGACAGCCACGCCAGCGCCAGGATGATGGCATCGCGCGCGAGGTTCTGCAGTTCGAGGCTGACGCCCAGGACGGAAAAGCTGACGCCGGGCTTCCACGCGGCCGAAAGCAGGATGGCGCCGATAACCCCGGCCAGCAGCGGCAGGTTGGCCAGGCCGCGCAGACGCACCTTCGTGTCCGGAGTGAGATCCTTGATCTTCGGCATGCCGCCCTCGCGGCGATGCAGGATGATGTCGATCGCCAGGAACACGGCGAGCACGACACCGCCGACGAACAACGTCTCGCGCCACAGATTTGCCGTCGTCCAGAAGAAGTCGACGCCGCGCAGGAAGCCGACGAACAAAGGCGGATCGCCGAGCGGCGTCAGCGAGCCGCCGATGTTGGAGACCAGGAAGATGAAGAAGATCACCACATGGGCGTTGAACGGCCGGTTGTCGTTGGCGCGCAGCATCGGCCGGATCAGGATCATCGAAGCGCCGGTCGTGCCGATGACCGAGGCGAGCATCGCGCCGATCAGCAGCAGCCCGGCGTTGACCAGCGGGGTGCCGTGGATGTTGCCGGCAAGCAGGATGCCGCCCGAAATCGTGTAGAGCGCGAATAACAGGATGATGAAGGACAGATATTCGGTAAGCAGCGTGTGCAGCACCGCTTCGCCTGCCGAAGCAAGGCCGAAGGCCACCGCCAGCGGCACGACCGCCAGCACGGCCCACGCAGCGGCGATCTTGCCGTAGTGATGTTCCCAGACATGCGGCAAGAGCAGCGGCCCGGTCGCGATCGACAAGAGCAGGCCGGCAAAGGGCAGGCCCCACCACAGCGACATCGCGGCGCCGGGCAGTTCGTGGATTTCGGCGGCCAGCGCCTGTGCTGGAAACAGCATCGCGATGGCGAGCGCGGTGAAATATGGAAAAAGCTCCCTCATCCGTCGCCTTCGGCGACACCCTCTCCCACAAGGGGAGAAGGGGGAACCCGCAATCCGGCGGCGCATACCGGCGACCTCCTCTCCCCTCGGGGAGAGGTCGGATTGCACCGAATTGCCCTTCGCAATTCGGCGGGCAATCCGGGTGAGGGGGGCCTTCCCCACAGTCCGGTCAGTCCGACAGATGATCGTCGAGCGTCACGCCGGCCTCGCGCATCCGCCCCAGCATCGCCTCGACGGAGCCGTTGAGATCGATGCCGCGGCAGGCGTCGAGCCGCACCGTCGTCTTGAATCCTTGCTTCACCGCGTCGAGGGCGGAGAAGGCGACGCAGAAGTCGGTGGCAAGGCCGACCAGGGTGATCGTGTCGATGCCGCGTTCCTTGAGATAGCCTCCGAGGCCGGTTGGCGTCTTATGGTCGTTCTCGAAGAAGGCCGAGTAGGAGTCGATCGCGGTGCGGAACCCCTTGCGGATCACCAGCTCGGCCTTGGTCCAGGCGAGCCCGGAATGGAAATCGGAACCGAGACTGCCCTGGATGCAATGGTCCGGCCAAAGCGTCTGCGGCCCATAGGGCATCTCCATGGTTTCGAAAGCCTGCTTGCCGGCATGGCTGGAGGCGAAGCTCGAATGTCCGGCGGGGTGCCAGTCCTGTGTCAGGATCACATGCTCGGTCCGCCGGATCAGGTCGTTGACCAAAGGCACGATCTCGTCGCCGCCAGCAACCGCCAGCGCGCCGCCGGGGCAAAAATCATTCTGCAGGTCGATGACGATGAGCGCTTCTTCGGCCATGCGGTTCCCTCTCGTTTCAGCTTGGGGGCTCCAATCCAAAAGCCGCTGACGCGACCGGACACGGAACCTTGACCAGATGGCCGGCGGCGTCAACCTCCGGCGCCATAACAATCGCGTTCAGGTGTTCGCGGCGCCAACTCTGGCTTTGACAATTGCCGCCGGCCTGATATCATTTGCATACGAATGAAATTTGACCGGTACGCATGCCGGCGGGAAGACCCGAAGCAGGCACTTCGGAGGGCCAGGGGAAGGCCCCTTTTCGGGAAGGCCCAATTGTCTGGAAGGCAGAGCGTGATCCGTTACGCGAAACCCACCATGGTCGACGAGGCGCTCGCTTTGCTTGGCGAGGATCGCTGGCGCATTCTGGCCGGCGGCACCGATTTCTATCCGACGCAGGGCGCCAAACCCTTCCGCGACAACATCCTCGACATCAATGGTCTCGCCCAACTGCGCGGCATCGCCGAGGCCGACGATCATTGGCGGATCGGCGCCCGCACCACCTGGACGGACGTTGTCCGCCATCCGCTGCCGACGGCGTTCGACGCGCTGAAGGCCGCAGCGCGCGAAGTCGGTTCCGTCCAGATCCAGAATGTCGCCTCGGTGGCCGGCAATCTCTGCAACGCGTCGCCTGCGGCCGACGGCGTGCCGGCATTGCTGGCGCTCGAAGCCGACGTCGAACTGCGCTCGGCCACAGCCGTCCGCCATCTTCCGCTCGGTGAATTCATCCTCGGCAATCGCCGCACCGCCCTGCAGCCGGGCGAGATGGTCACCGCCATTCGCGTGCCGAAGCGCTCCGCCGTCGGCGCCTCGGCTTTCGTCAAGCTCGGCGCCCGGCGCTACCTCGTCATCTCGATCGCCATGGCGGCAGCCCGGCTCGTGGTCGAGAATGGCGTCGTCGCCGATGCGGCGATCGCCGTCGGCTCCTGCTCGGCCGTTGCCCGTCGTCTCGCCGGCGTCGAGGCGGCGTTGCGCGGGCAGCCTGTCACTTCTGCCCTTGCGGACACGGTGCTGTCCGCGCCGATCGATGAACTGTCGCCGATCGCCGATGTGCGCGGCAGCGCCGAGTATCGGCAGGACGCGGCGCGCGAGATCGTCGTCCGCGCGGTGCATGCCGCGATCGGTTCCGGTGAAGGCAAGGTGGCCGCATGAGCATGATCCAGCCCGGCATGGCCCAGTCCGGCATGGAACGCGCCGAGATTGCCTTCGAGGTCAACGGCGCGGCTGTCAGCGTATCCGTGCCGCCGGTCAGGCGGCTGTCGCAGGTCTTGCGCGACGAGTTGCGGCTGACCGGCACCAAGGTCGGCTGCGATGCCGGCGATTGCGGCGCCTGCACCGTGCTGGTCGACGGCAATCCGGTTTGCGCCTGCCTGATGCCGGCGGCCTCCGTGGTCGGTGCTTCCGTCACCACCGTCGAAGGCCTTGCCAATGGCCGGCTGTCCGCCTTGCAGGCCTCGTTCCTCGAACACGGCGCCGCGCAATGCGGCATTTGCACGCCCGGCCTGATGGTCGCGGCCACCGCGCTTTTGGAACGCAACCCCACGCCAAGCGAGACCGAGACGCAGGATGCGCTGGGCGGCGTGCTCTGCCGCTGCACCGGCTACAGGAAGATCGTCGCGGCGGTGATGGGCGCCTCGCGGCATATGAACGGGATCGATCTTCGCCTCCCGGAAGTGGGCCACGCCGTCGGCGCCTCTCCCATCCGCCTCGACGGCGTGCCGAAAGTCACGGGCGACGAGATGTTCGGTGGAGACTCCTTTCCGGCCGACGCATTGTCGGTGCTTGTGGTGCGCTCGCCGCACTATCATGCCCGCTTCAGCTTCGGCGATCTCGATGCCTGGACGAAAGCGCATCCCGGCATTGCCGGCGTCTTCACGGCGGCCGACATCCCGGGCCACAACTGCTTCGGCGCCATCGGTCCCTTCGCCGACCAGCCCGCGTTGGCCGAGGGTTTTGTCCGTCTGCGCGGCGAGGCGGTGGCGCTGGTGGCGGGCGAGCGCGAGGCGATCCTCGATCTCGACCTGACGGATTTTCCGATCGGATGGACGGAACTGCCGCATATGCTGCAGCCCGCCGAGGCGAAGGCCGAGGGTGCCGCGCTGATCCACGGCCACCGGCCGGCGAACCTGCTCACCTCCGGCCTGGTCGAACGCGGCGATCCTGAGGGAGCGCTGGCAGCTTCCGCTGCCACCGTGTCGGGCGCCATCGAGACCTCTTTTGTCGAGCACGCCTATATCGAGCCGGAAGCCGGCTATGCTTATGTGGACGGCGACACGCTGGTCGTCGTTGCTTGTACCCAGGCGCCCTATATGGACCGCGACGAGACGGCCAAGGTGCTGGGCCTAGCCGTCGACAAGGTGCGCATCGTGCCGACCGCTACAGGCGGCGGCTTCGGCTCGAAACTCGATGTCTCGCTGCAGCCTCTCATCGGCCTTGTGGCGATGAAGACGGGACGGCCGGCCGCACTTGCCTACACGCGCAACGAATCGATGATGTCGACCACCAAGCGTCATCCGGCCGAGATGAAGGCGACCATCGGCGCCGATGCCGAAGGCCGCGTCACCGGCATGGTCTTCGAGGGCGATTTCAACACCGGCGCCTATGCCAGCTGGGGGCCGACGGTCGCCAACCGCGTGCCGGTGCATGCCTCCGGCCCCTATCTCACGCCGAACTACCGGGCGGCCGGCTATGCCATCCACACCAACGGCCCGATCGCGGGGGCCTTCCGCGGCTTTGGCGTTCCCCAGTCGACGATCATGCAGGAGACGCTCTATGACGAGCTTGCCGGCAAGCTGGGCATCGATCGGCTGGACTTCCGGCTAAGGAATTGCCTGCGTGACGGCTGCGAGACGGTCACCGGCCAGCGCCTCGAGTCGGGCGTCGGCATCGGCGAATGCCTGGAGCAGCTTCAGCCGCATTGGGCGCGCGCGCTGGCGGACGCGGAGGCGTTCAATGCGATCCATAGCGCAAGCAAGCGCGGCGTCGGCGTCGCCTCCTGCTGGTACGGCTGCGGCAACACTTCGCTGCCCAATCCCTCGACCATCAAGGTCGGCATCTCGGCCTCCGGCGACGTCGTCCTGCATCAGGGCGCGGTCGATATCGGCCAGGGCTCCAACACGGTCATCACGCAGATCTGCGCCGACGCGCTCGGCCTGCCGCTGGGCAGGTTCAAGCTGAAGAGCGCCGATACCGCTATCACGCCCGACGCCGGCAAGACATCGGCCTCGCGCCAGACTTTTGTCACCGGCAAGGCGGCGGAGAAGGCAGGCCGCGCATTGCGCGAGAAAATCCTGCGCTTCGCCAATGTCTCCGGCCAGGCGACGATCGCGCTCGACGATGCCAGCATCTCCATCCGCGAAGGCGATGCCGCGCGGCGCATCGATCTAGCAGCACTCAAGGCCGATGCCGACGGCCTGGTGTTCGTCGCCGAGGAAACCTACGACCCGCCGACGCTGCCGCTCGACGCCAAGGGCCAAGGCAAGCCCTATGCCGTCTATGGCTATGGCGCGCAGATCGCCGAGCTCGAGGTCGACCTCAAGCTCGGCACGGTGAAGCTGATCAGGATCACCGCCGCGCATGACGTCGGCAAGGCGATCAACCCGGTGCTGGTCGAAGGCCAGATCGAGGGCGGCATCGCGCAGGGCATCGGCATGGCGCTGATGGAGGAATACATCCCCGGACGCACCGAGAACCTGCACGACTACCTCATCCCTACCATCGGCGACGTGCCGCCGGTCGAGCACATATTGGTCGAGGTTCCGGATCCGGAGGGACCCTTCGGCGCCAAGGGCCTTGGCGAGCATGTGCTGATCCCGACCGCGCCGTCGATCCTCAACGCCATCCGCCATGCCACCGGCGTCCTGGTCACCAAGGTGCCGGCGACGCCGAGCCGCATCCTTGCGGCGATCCGCGAGAAGGAGGCGCGCCGATGAGCGAGCTTGCCGAACGTTTCGAAACCCACGATCCCGGCGAGAAGCAGGTGGCGGAGAAGATCCGCTGCGATGCCTGTCCGGTCATGTGCTACATCGCCGACGGCCGCACCGGCGCCTGCGACCGCTACGGCAATGTCGGCGGCCGCATCGTGCGCATGGACCCGCTGACCATTCTCGACCACGCGGCCGAAACCGGCGGCGCGGTCGTGCCGTTCGTCGCCGAGGGCGGGGCCTGGAACGGCGAGCTGGTCAACACCGGCCGTCGCTTCGTGACTGCCATCGGCGCCGGCACCACCTATCCCGATTACAAGCCGGCCCCCTTCATCGTCAGCCAGGAGGTCGAGGGCGTCGATCTCGTCACCGTCGTCACCGAGGGCATCTTCTCCTATTGCGGCGTCAAGGTGAAGATCGACACCGACCGCCACATCGGCGACGAGACGGCGATCGTGCGCTCGGAAGGCGAGGCGATAGGCCATGTCACGACCGGCGAATACGGCTCGCAGATGCTGTCGCTTGGCGGCGTCCATCACCTTACCGGCGGCTCCAAGGCCGAAGGCCGCGCCACTTGCGATGCGCTGCTCAACCTCTGCAACAGGAAACCGGTCGAGCTCAGCATTGACGGCGGCGCGACCGTGATCGTCGAAGCCGGCAAACCGCCGGTCATCGACGGCAAGGTCGAGCATCGCATGCGCGTCGGCTGCGGCTCGGCCACCATCGGCATGTTCGCCACGCAATGGCGCGGGCTGGTCGACGAGGTGGTGGTGGTCGACGACCACATCACCGGCGTCGTCTCCGAGCATCAGGCCGGCAAGGTGCTGGGCTGGGAGGACACCGGCATCAAGATCATCGGCCGCCGCTCGACGCCCGGCCGCTACTTCAAGGTGTCCGAGCCCGGGCTCGGCTGGGGCGGCACCACGATTTCAGACCCGCTGTCGATCCTTGGCGACTGGAATGCCAAGAAAGGCGCGCGTCCGGGCCTGTCGCTGCTGATGGTGTCGACCACCGGCGAGCAATTCGCCTATTACGAGCTCGACGACGAACTGAAGCCGGTCGAAAAGCCGTTCCCGGACCGGCTTCAGAAATCGGTCGGCCTGATCGAGGACAATTGCGAACCGGCTTTGTGCACGGTTCTCTTCATCGGCGGCGCCGGCGGCTCGCTACGCGCCGGCGTCACCGAGAACCCGGTCAACCTGACCCGCTCGGTGCAGGGCCTGAAGACCTATGTGACCGTCGGGGGCGCGCCCGTCTATGTCTGGCCGGGCGGCGGCATCACGCTGATGGTCGACGTCACCCGCGTGCCGGAAGGCACCTTCGGCTATGTGCCGACGCCGGCGCTGGTGGCGCCGATCGAGTTCACCATGCGCCGCGACGACTATGTCAGGCTCGGCGGCTACGAAAACGAGATCCGCAGCGTCGAGGACATCCTCGCCAAGGGCGGCGAATACCTCAACTCGCGCAGCAACACCGGCGCGCCGGCCGGCAATCCATGGCCGCCGCTGGCGCAACTGCGGCGTTCAGCGGCGAATGGCGCCGGCTGATGAACGGCCCACAGGCGCATTGGCTTGCCGACGGCCGTCGGCTCCATCTCAACCATGGGCCGATCGACCTGATCGTCGAGGCCTTTGGCGAAGCGGATGAACGCCGCGCCGCCTACGAACAGGCAGTCGCCCGCTTTCAGACGATCCTGATCGAGGTGGTCGAAGAGCTGCCCGAATTGCGGCTTCCTGCATTCTTCCTGGCGCCCCGCAGTTTTGCCGGCCCTACGGCGCGCCGCATGGAAGCAGCCGTCACGTCATTGGCGGAATGCTTCATCACCCCGATGGCCGCCGTTGCCGGTTCGGTAGCCGACGAAATTCTTGGCTCAATGCTCGCCGGCCGCCGGCTCGACCGCGCTTACGTCAACAATGGCGGCGATTGCGCCCTCCATCTCGGCAGAAGCCAGTCGATGACGGTGGCCATCGCCGGCACCGGGAGTGGCATGGCCGATCGCGTCACCATTCGCACCGAGGACGGCGTGCGCGGCGTTGCCACCAGCGGCTGGCGCGGCCGGTCGTTTTCATTTGGGATCGCCGACGCCGTTACCGTTCTCGCCCCGACCGGCGCCGAGGCCGACGCGGCGGCGACGTTGATTGCCAACGCCGTCGATCTTCCCGGTCACCCAGCCATCGTCCGCGCCGCGGCGCGCGACCTGGCGCCGGACAGCGATCTCGGCGAGATGCTGGTGACGCAAAGCGTCGGCGCGCTCGCGCCCACCGAGGTTGCGCGCGCGCTGGACAAAGGCCTTGCCGTCGCCGAAGATTTTCGCCGGCGCGGCCTGATCGCCGCATCGGCGCTGTTTTTGGCGGGCGAGGCCCGCATCAGTGGTTCGGTGGCGCTCGCCGCGCCCAACAAACATAAAGCGAAGGAAACTGCCCATGCCTGACTTTCCGATCCGCAAGGTCGCGGTTCTGACCGAGGAGATTTTTCACGATGGCGGCCCGGTGGCGAAAGAGCCCCGCCTTCGCGCGGCGGCTCTCGCCGTGGTCAAGAACCCCTTCGCCGGCCGCTATGTCGAGGACCTGCAAGGCGCGATGGAAGACCTGAAGCCGCTCGGGCTTCTGCTCTCCGACAGGCTGATCGCGGCGCTCGGCGGCGACGTGAAGAAGATCGACGGCTACGGAAAGGGCGCCATCGTCGGCTCCGCCGGCGAATTGGAGCACGGTGCGCTGTGGCACGTGCCCGGCGGCTACGCCATGCGCGAGCGATTGGGCGACGCCAAGGCCATCGTGCCTTCGGCCAAGAAGGTCGGCGCCTTCGGCTCGCGGCTCGACGTGCCGCTCGGCCATATCAACGCCGCCTACGTGCGCAGCCATTTCGATGCCATGGAAGTCGGCATCAGCGACGGCCCGCGTCCCGACGAGATCCTGTTCTGCCTCGCCATGACCTGCGGCCCGCGCGTCCACAACCGCATGGGTGGCCTGGCGGCGCAGGACATCAAGGCATGGGACGGTTTGAGATGAGCGGCGAGGACAATCTGCTGCGGCTGGTCGAGGCCGAAGACGGCGACGAGAACAACTACCATCTGCAGGACCAGGTCGGATTCATCCTGCGCAAGGCGCATCAGCGCCACGTCGCGCTCTTCGCCTCGCATATCGGCGACCTGACGCCGCCGCAGTTCGCGGCGCTCGCCAAGCTCTACGATATCGGCGAAACCTCGCAGAACCAGTTGGGAACGCTGATCGCCATGGACGCCGCCACCGTGAAAGGCGTCATCGACCGGCTGAAGGCACGGGGACTGGTCGAGGTTTCCAAGCACGAGGTCGACAAAAGGCGGCTGCTGGTCAATCTGACGCCGCAAGGCCGCGAGGCGATCGAGCGTCTGATCCCGCTTGCCCGCACGATTACAGAGGAAACGCTGGCGCCGCTGACGGCCAAGGAGACCGCAACCTTTCTGCGGCTGCTGGCGAAGCTGGCTTAAAGCGTTTGCGCGACCTGCATCAGGCGGGAAGGATCCGGCTTGCCGTCGCTGATGCTTGCGGTGCGCCGCCAGATCAAGGCCACGACCAGCATCGAGACGTAGCCGTCGACAGCATAGTGCCAGCCCGAATACACCGAACCGAACAGGATGACGATCGCGAATGCCCAGCCCACAATGCCGAGCCAGCGATTGAGCCGCCCAAGGTAGAACGCGTTCAGCGTGGCGATCGCCACATGCATGCTGGGCATGGCGGAAATCCCGGAACCAAGCGCCAGCATGTCGGTCCTGTACGTGGCAAGAAGGTAGCTGGAATAAGACAGCACGTGCTCGTTGCCGGGCCGCTGCTTCAACACTTCCAGAAGCTCCGCATAGCGATCGCCACCCACCAACTCATCGTAAAAGACCGGGCCGACGGAGGAAAACAGCGTCGCCATGAGCGTTCCGACCACTACAAGCACAAGGGCCATCGCGGTGAGATATCGCAGATGCACCGGCTGGTTGGCGAGCAGCGCTGCAAAAAACACCAACCCGAACCATTCGAGAAACCAGAGCTTGGCATAGGTCACCGACACGACCATCGCCAGAAGGTCGGAATCGAATGCGTGAACGATGCGCCATGGCGCCTGGCCGTGCAGCAGCTCGCCGAAATCGGCCAGGGCTTCGTCACAGTAGAAGGGGACTATGTCGGGTATGTTCACCTTGTAGGTCGTGAACGCGGAGAGCGTCAGGATGAACATGATCACGATAATCGCCGCCCGCAACCCATTGGCACGGATCGACATTGCGATGAATGTGAGCGGAGCCTTCGGCGATAAGGCCATCGCCACCGGGATTGCCACGGCCAGAAAGCCGAGCGGTCCAAGAACGAAAAGCCGCGGCAAATACATCTGTGCCATCGTGTAATATGCCGACGGCCAGATCAGCGCCGCCACCGTAATATAGACCAGGCAGAGCCCAAACAGCTTTTGCGGAACATTGCCTAATTCAGGGTAACGCGCGAGCCGACCATGCCGCAATCTGGCGTGGTCGCGCAAATGTCCGTCCGCAAGTAAATCACTGGATAGCCCCATATGCGCCCCCGAAACGCTATCAGAGTTCTATCTATAGTTGTCTGATTAATATATCCTTATCCGTTTGCTTGGTGTTTGAAATGTCAAAGCTAAATAACATTAGCAATATGTAATATGCGTACACTATACTTGAAAGGCAGCTGGCGAGGAGGGAGTAAGGGCGTCGAACATCTCCCTAGCCTGCTCGGCCGTATAGTAACCAAGCCTGACATCCTCGGCGACCTGCTTCGGGTCGCGCTCGCGCGGATCGCCATAGCCGCCGCCGCCCGGCGTGCCCACACGCACGCGGTCGCCGGCCTTGAGCGCGATGTCCTGCTCCTTGGAAAGATGCGGTGGCACATGCGCTTCGCCGTTCCGGAACACAGTCACGCTGTTTGGCGCGCCATCCTTGCCGCCGAGAGCGCCCTGCGGCCCGAAGCGGCCATGGTCCATGACGAAGGACGCGCGGGCTTCACCGCGTAGGATCTCGACTTCATAAGCGAGCCCGAAGCCGCCGCGATGCTTGCCCGCGCCGCCGGAGCCTTCACGCAGCGCGTAGTGGCGGTAGAGCACCGGAAAAGCCTGCTCCATGATCTCGACCGGCGGCGACTTCGAGATGCCGATGGTCGAGCAGCCATTGCTCAGTCCGTCATGGCCGGCATTGCCGCCATAGCCGCCGCCGGAGATCTGGTACATGACATAGTCGCGGCCGCGCGCCGGATCATTGCCGCCGAGCGCGAAATTGCCGCTGGAGCCGGCGGGCGCCGCCGTCACCTTTTCCGGCAGCGCCTGTACCATGGCCGCGAACACCGCTTCGGCGATGCGTTGCGACACTTCCGCCGCGCAGCCTGATACGGGCCGCGGATATTTTGCGTCGAGGAACGTGCCTTCCGGTCGCTTGACGATGAGCGGCTCGAAGGCGCCGGCGCTGATCGGCACTTCCGGGAAGATATGGCGCATGGCGAGGTAGACGGACGACAAGGTCGTCGCCAGAACGCTGTTCATCGGCCCCGCGCAGGGTTTTGAGGAGCCGGCAAAGTCGAAGATCAGCGTGTCGCCCTGCTTCTCGACGGCGAGATCGATGGTCAGCGGCTCGTTCACCACCCCGTCGGAATCGACGAAGGCCTGCGAGCGGTAGACGCCGTCCGGGATGACGGCGATCGAGGCGCGCATCTGTTCGGCGGCGCGGCGGCGCAGTTCCGCGATCGCCTCGACGACGGTTTCGTCACCGTAACGATCCAGGATTTCATTGAGCCTGTCCTGGCCGATCAGCAATGCGGCGGCCTGCGCGCGGATGTCGCCGATGCGTTGGTCGGCGACCCGGATGTTCGAGCAGATGATGGCGTAGATCTCGGGATCGAGCGCGCCCTTCTTGAACAGTTTCACCGGCGGCAGCCGCAAGCCTTCCTGTTCGACCGCGGTGGCCGAGGCCGAGAAACCGCCCGGCACCGAGCCGCCGATATCCGGCCAATGACCGGTGTTGGAAAGCCAGCAGAAGATCTTGCCGTCGCGATAGACCGGCATGACGAAGCGCACGTCCATCAGATGCGTGCCGCCGAGATAGGGATCGTTGACGATGTAGATGTCGCCCGGATCCGGCGCCAGGCACCGGCCGTCGGCGATCATCTCGATCACGGTCTTGGTGGAATACTGCATCACGCCGACGAACACCGGCAGGCCCTGGCTGCCTTGCGCGATCAGCGAGCCGTCGACCGCCGAATAAATGCCGTCCGAGCGGTCGTTGGCTTCCGCGATGACCGGCGAGAAGGCCGCGCGGGAAAAGGTCAGGTCCATCTCGTCGCAGACCTGCTGCAGTGCGGCCTGCAGCACCGAAAGCGTGATCGTGTCGAGTTTTGCCCCAAACGCTGGCATTGTCAGGCCTCGCCGATGTCGATGATGATGTTGCCGTCCGCGTCCGAGCGCGCCCGGTCGCCGGGTTCGAGCACAGTCGTGGCGTCCATCTGTTCGAGAATCGCCGGCCCCTCGATCACGGCGTCGAGCGGTAGCTTTTCGCGCGCATAGACCGGCGTGTCGTGCCAGCGCCCGCCGTACCAGACCGGCCGGACCTCGCGCCGCGCTTCCTCGAGCGTTGCCGCGCGGCCTGCCGGGTCGATCAACCGCGACAGGTCGATCTGCGGCCGCACGCCGGTGACCGAGGTGTTGAGGTTGACGAGGTTGGCGCGGATCTCCGGCAGCTCGACCTTGAAACGGGAGAAATAGGCCTTTTCGAACAGAAGCTGCAGCGTTTTTCGTGAAACCGACGAGGAGGGCAGCGGCACGTTGATGATGTGCGTCTGGCCGACGAACTGCATGTCGGCGGAATGGGTGACGCGGATCGCGTGCGGCTTTACCGCTTCCTTGGCGATCAGCGCCTCGCCTTCGTTACGGTGCCGTTCCAACACCTCGCGAAGCTTTGCTTCGTCGAGCAGCGCCACCGGCATGTTGATTGTGTTGACGAAGTCGTGGCGCAGGTCGGCCACGACGCAGCCGAGCGCGTTGGTGATGCCCGGGCGCGCCGGCACGAGCACTCTCGGCAGGCCGAGCTCGCGGGCGAGCGCCGTCGCGTGCAGCGGCCCAGCGCCGCCGAAGGCGAACAGCGCGAAATCGCGCGGGTCATGGCCGCGCGAGACCGAGACCATGCGGATGGCGCCCGCCATCTTCATGTTGCCGAGCCTCAAGACGGCCCCCGCCGCCTCGACGCCGGAGAGGCCTGTGCGCTTGCCGATCCTGTCTTCGAAAATACCGGTGACGCGCTCGACGGTGACGGGATTGTCGACTGCGAGCAATTTCTTCGGCGCCAGGCGGCCGAGCACCAGATTGGCGTCTGTGATGGTCGGCTCGATGCCGCCGCGCCCGTAGCAGATCGGGCCGGGGTTTGCGCCCGCGCTTTCCGGGCCGATTTGGATCAGCCCGGCCGCATCGACGCGCGCGATCGAGCCGCCGCCGGCCCCGACGGTGTGCACCGCCACCATCGGCACGTGGATCGGCATCGCATATTCGATCTCGATTTCGTTCGAGACGGCGGGCTCGGCGTTGCGGATCAGCGCCACATCGGTCGAGGTGCCGCCCATATCGTAGGTGACGAGGTTGCCGAAGCCGGCGCGTTTTCCGGTATAGGCAGCGGCGATCACGCCCGACGCCGGGCCGGACATCACGGTCTTTGCCGATTCCTGCGTGACGAAGCGGGCCGAGATCATGCCGCCATTGCCGTTCATGATCAGGAAGTCGCGGGCGTAGCCCTTTGCCGCCAGCTCCTTGCGCAGCCGTTCGACATAGCGTTCGAGGATTGGCTGAACCGACGCGTTGACCGCCGCGGTGACGCCGCGTTCGAACTCGCGCGCTTCCGAAAGCAGAGCATGGCCGGTGGTGATGTGGCCGTTCGGCCAGAGCTCCGCCGCGATCTCGGCGGCGCGCCGCTCATGCGACGGGTTGGCGTAGGAGTGCAGGAAATGGATGACCAGCGATTCGCAGCCGGCGTCGAGCAGCGTCTTCACCGCATCGCGCATCTCAGCCTCGTCGAGCGGCACACGCACGGCGCCCGACGCCTCGACCCGTTCCGACACTTCGAGCCGCAGGTCGCGGGGAATGACCGGGACAAAAGTGCCCGTCATGCCATAGGCCTGCGGCCTTGTGCGGCGCCCAAGCTCGATCACGTCGCGAAAGCCGCGCGTGGTGATCATGCCGGTCCGCGCCAGGCGGCGCTCCAGCACGGCGTTGGTGGTCGTCGTCGTGCCGTGCACGATGAGGTCGATGCCGTCGATCGGAAAGCCGGTGGCGCCAAGGGCTGCGACCACGCCGAAGGCCTGATTTTCCACCGTGGTCGGGGTCTTGGCGATATGGACCTTGCCGCCTGCCTTGCCGTCGATCAACAGAAGGTCGGTGAAGGTTCCTCCGACATCGATGCCTGCTACCACGCTTCCGGCCGACGCCGAAAATTTCTCATTCATTGCCGAAACCCGAAATGCCAGGACTACGGATATGCCTCGGTTTGGAAAGGCGTTTTACGCCACCATCTTGACCTGAAGATCATTTGTATACTAATAAATTATCGACACAAGAGCTTGCCGCTTGACAGTGTGCAGGGAGCACGCCGGAACCTGACCGTTCGGGCGCGCACGAGAAGGCTTGGCCCAGAAGGTTCCGTCTGGGCCGGAAAGTTGGGTTGGAATGAACACGACATCCGCGTTGAACGTCGCCTGCGCAAAGCCGCTGCAGTTCCCGATCCCGGCCAATGTCTATGCCGAGACCGTGGTGTCGGTGAAGCATTATACCGACCGGTTGTTCTCCTTCCGCATCACCCGGCCGCAGTCGCTGCGCTTCCGCTCCGGCGAGTTCGTCATGATCGGCCTGCCCAATGCCGAGAAGCCGATCTTCCGCGCCTATTCGGTTGCAAGCCCCGCCTGGGACGACGAGCTTGAATTCTTCTCGATCAAGGTGCCTGACGGTCCGCTGACCTCCGAGCTGCAGAAGATTGAGGTCGGCGACACCGTCATCATGCGCCAGAAGTCGACCGGCACGCTGGTGCTCGACGCGCTGACGCCTGCCAAGCGCGTCGTCATGATCTCGACCGGCACCGGCATCGCGCCCTTTGCCAGCCTGCTGCGCGACCCCGATACCTATGAGAAGTTCGACGAGGTCATCCTCACCCATACCTGCCGCGACAATGCCGAGCTCATCTACGGCCAGGAACTGGTCGCGGGGCTCGAAAGCGACCCGCTGATCGGCGAGCTGACCGGCGGCCGCGTCACGCTCTACAATTCGACGACGCGGGAAGAGTCGGCGCGCATGGGCCGCATCACCGCGCTGATCGGCTCGGGCAAGTTCTATTCCGACCTCGGCATCGACAAGCTCAATCCCGAGACCGACCGCATCATGATCTGCGGCTCGATGCATATGCTGAAGGACGTCAAGGAACTCGCCGAGAGCCTCGGTTTCCAGGAAGGCTCGCTCAGCCACCCGGCAAGCTTCGTCGTCGAGCGCGCCTTCGTCGGCTGAGGCGCGTCGCGGTCCGCCAGCTCTGTTGGAGACGTCTGAGATTAGCGACGACATTCGCGCTTCGTCATTCTAGGGCGGAGCAAGGAGCGGAGCGACGCGCGCAGACCCTAGAATCCATGCCGTTACGCCAAGGCGTTGCGGCGGTTACAGAATTCTGCACCGTTGCACTCTGCGGCAGAGGTCACGGCATGGATACTCGGGTCAAGCCCGAGTATAACGAAGGGATGGGCGTTGCCGCCAATCTCCAACGCCGGGAGCGCCTACCCAGCATGATGTTTTGACCATACGGTCAAAAATCTGCTGCCTGAGCCGCCTTTTTCCGCTATGACCCACTGAAGGACTCGTGAAGCATCGCTTCGCGGGTTATCTTCGGCTGAGGTCGCTGAGTGAAAGGGCAGGAGATGAGCACGATCCGCGAAGCAGGCGCTGGCGCGTCCAAGGTGATGCCGCTGCCGGCGCGCGCTGCCGCCAACACGCCCGTGCCGCTGGAGCACGGCATTGCCCGCAACCCCGGCATGAAGCTCGATCTCGGCTTCCTGGAATCGGTGCGCAGCGTCAACCGCTCGGCGCTGGAGCGCCGCGTCGCGACGCTGACCAAGCGGCGCTCGATCAAAGCCGACAACCAGGCGGCCTGGCTGCTGCGGGCCATCGCCTGCATGGACCTCACCACGCTGAACTCCAACGACACCGACGAGCGCGTGCGCCGGCTCTGCGCCAAGGCGATCAATCCGCTCCGCAAGGATATCGTCGAGGGTCTGGACATATCGGGCGAAACCATCCGTCCGGCGGCGGTCTGCGTCTACCATCCCTTCGTCGCCACCGCGGTTGACGCCGTGCGCGGCACCGGCATCCATGTCGCTGCCGTTTCCACTGCCTTTCCGCACGGCCTTGCGCCGCTTTCGACCCGCCTGCAGGAGATCGAAGCCTCGGTGAAGGACGGCGCCGACGAGATCGACGTCGTCATTCCGCGCGGCCTGGTCTACGGCGCCAAATGGCGCGAGCTGTTCAACGAGATCGTCGCCATGCGCGCCGCCTGCGGCGATGCGCATCTCAAGGTCATTCTCGGCACCGGCGACCTCGCCACGCTGCGCAACGTCATGCTGGCCTCCATGGTGGCGATGATGGCGGGGGCGGACTTCATCAAGACGTCGACCGGCAAGGAAAGCGTCAACGCCACGCTCCCCGTCGGGCTTGCCATGGTGCGCGCCATCCGTGCCTATTTCGAGGAGACCGGCTACCTGATCGGCTTCAAGCCGGCGGGCGGCATCTCCACGGCCAAGGTGTCGCTCGACTGGCTGGTGCTGATGAAGGAAGAGCTCGGCCGGCCGTGGCTCGAGCCGGACCTGTTCCGCTTCGGCGCGTCCAGCCTGCTCACCGACATCGAACGCCAGCTCGAGCATCATCTGACCGGACATTACTCGGCCAACCATCGCCACGCGATGGCGTAGGGCGAAGGCCTTGAGCGCCGAGTTCCTTCGCGCCCCCCTCTGTCCTGCCGGACATCTCCCCCACTTGTGGGGAGATTGGCTGTCATCGATGATTTCGCCAATCACCGACGTTGCAGGACGGCAGCCGCCAGGCGTGGAGGCTGATCTCCCCCCTTGTGGGGGAGATGTCCGGCAGGACAGAGGGGGGCGCGAAGGATCGCCTGCCAAGACGATTATCAGGAGCATGTTATGAACATCCTCGAACGCTACCACGCCATGGAATACGGCCCGGCGCCGGAAGCCCGCAACGAGGCCGATGCCTGGCTCGCCGCGCGCGACTTCTCCAAGGCCCTGTTCATCGACGGCGCCTGGAAAGCGGCGGCCAGCGGCAAGACTTTTGAGACCAGCGAACCGTCCTCAGGCAAGCTGCTTGCCAAGGTCTCGGATGCGGGCGCCGCCGATATCGACGCCGCGGTCGCGGCCGCCGCCAAGGCGCTGCCGAAATGGAGCGCCAGTTCAGGCTATGCCCGCGCAAAAGTGCTCTATGCCATCGGCCGCGCCATGCAGCGCCACCAGCGCCTGTTCGCGGTGCTGGAATCGATCGACAACGGCAAGCCGATCCGCGAGAGCCGCGACATCGACGTGCCGCTGGTGATCCGCCACTTCATCCACCATGCCGGCTGGGCGCAGACGCTCGAGAAGGATTTTCCGTACCACAAGCCAGTCGGCGTCGTCGGCCAGGTCATCCCGTGGAATTTCCCGCTGCTGATGCTGGCCTGGAAGATCGCGCCGGCTCTTGCCGCCGGCTGCACGGTGGTGCTGAAGCCGGCCGAATTCACGCCGCTCACCGCCATTCTGTTCGCCGAGATCTGCGAGCGGGCGGGCGTGCCGAAAGGCGTCGTCAACATCGTCCAGGGCGGGCCGGAAGCGGGTGCCGCCATCGTCAATCATCCCGGTGTCCAGAAGATCGCCTTCACCGGTTCATCCGAAGTCGGCAAGATCATCCGCAAGGCGACGGCCGGCTCAGGGAAAAAACTGTCGCTGGAGCTTGGCGGCAAGTCGGCCTTCATCGTCTTCGAGGATGCCGATCTCGACAGCGCCGTCGAAGGCCTGGTCGACGGCATCTGGTTCAACCAGGGCCAGGTCTGCTGCGCCGGCTCGCGCCTCCTGGTGCAGGAGGGCATTGCGGAAGCACTTATCGCCAAGATCAAGGTCAGGATGAGCCGGCTGCGGGTCGGCAGCCCGCTCGACAAGAACACCGACATCGGCCCGTTGGTCGACCGCAGCCAGCTCGACCGCGTCAAGGGCCTGATCGCCGAGGGCGCCAAGCAAGGCGCCGTCTGCTGGCAGCCGGACGCCGCGCTGCCGACAACCGGCTATTATCATCTGCCGACGCTGGCGACGTCTGTTTCGCCGGCTAATATTCTGGTGCAGGAAGAGGTCTTCGGGCCGGTTCTGGCGACGATGAGCTTCCGCAACACCGAGGAAGCGATCGAGCTTGCCAATAACACGCGCTACGGCCTCGCCGCTTCGGTGTGGAGCGAGAACATCAATCTCGCGCTGCATGTCGCGCCGCAATTGAAGGCCGGCGTCGTCTGGGTCAACGGCACCAACATGTTCGACGCCGCCTGTGGCTTCGGCGGCTATCGCGAAAGCGGCTTCGGCCGCGAAGGCGGTCGCGAAGGCGTGTTCGAATATCTGTCGGTGAAGCTGCCCGTCGGGCCGGTCATCAAGCCGGCCGCGGCCGGCTCGGCCCAGCCGGTCGAGCAGGCCGACGGCTTGGCCATCGATCGCACGGCAAAGCTGTTCATCGGCGGCAAGCAGGTGCGGCCGGACGGCAATTATTCGCTCGCCGTTGCCACCGCCAAGGGCAAGCTGGCCGGCGAAGTCGGCCTCGGCAACCGCAAGGACATCCGCGATGCCGTCGCCGCCGCCCGCGCCTGCAAGGCCTGGCCGGACGCGACTGCCTATAACCGCAGCCAGGTGCTCTATTATTTCGCAGAGAACCTTTCGGGCCGCGCCGACGAGTTCGCCGCACGCCTTGTCCAGTTGACCGGTGTCACCGCCAAGGCCGCGCGCGAAGAGGTCGAGCAGTCGATCGAGCGGCTGTTCCTCTATGCCGGCCTCACCGACAAGTTCGAGGGCCGCGTCCACCAGCCGCCGGCCCGCGTCGTGACGCTCGCGCTGCATGAGCCGGTGGGCGTCGTCGGCATCGTCGCGCCGGACAACCAGCCGCTGCTCAACTTCATTTCGCTGGTCGCGCCGGCGCTCGCCATGGGCAACACGGTTGTTGCCGTCCCGTCGGAGCGCCATCCGCTTTTGGCGACCGACCTCTACCAGGTGATCGAATATTCCGACATTCCGGCCGGCGCCATCAACATCGTCACCGGCCGCAGCGCCGAGCTGGCCGGCGTGCTGGCCAAGCATGACGATGTCGACGGGCTCTGGGTGTTCGCCGACGCCGAAACCTGCGCCAAGGCGGAAGCCGACTCCATCGGCAACTTGAAGCGCGTCTGGACCGGCAATGGCCGCGCGCTCGACTGGGCGTCGGGCGAAGCTGCCGGCGAGGCTTTCCTGCGGCGCGCCATCGAGGTCAAGAACGTCTGGGTTCCTTATGGCGACTGAGGCCCTTCGCACGAGGCGCGTCCGCAACCTTGCGGCAACGATAGTCGGCGCGCCGGAGCTGGTCTGGTCGCTGTCGCGAAGGTGATGGCGTTCGGGCTTGACGCTCGCGCGCGTGTTCTTTAACGAGAAAAAACATCTTTATCTGTGAAGCAGGGACTTAGGCCGCACAATGCTGGCGGTCTGGCACACGACGCCGGGGCTGGCCATCGATAGAGGCGGACGCACTAAAGCAATTCCAGGAAAAGTATGAGCGGCTTTCCGTCCGGAATTGCGTCAAAACAAAGAGATAGAGCGGTTCGCCGTTTCCGTGAAACGGTCAGACGCTCCAGGCAGGCGAGGAGAAGAACATGGCGGATCTGGCAGGCAAAGTGGTCGTCGTCACCGCGGCGGCGCAAGGCATCGGCCGGGCTAGCGCGCTGGCCTTCGCCAAGGCGGGCGCGACCGTTCACGCCACCGATATCAACGAGCCGTTGCTGGCCGAGCTGGGCAAGACGCCCGGCATCAAGCCCCGCAAGCTCGATGTGCTGAACGACGCGGCCGTCGCCTCCGCCTTCGCCGAGATCGGCCGGGTCGATGTGCTGTTCAACTGCGCCGGTTTCGTCCATGGCGGCTCCATCCTAGAGATGAAGGACGAGGACCTCGACTTCGCGCTCAACCTCAACGTCCGTTCGATGATCCGCACCATCCGTGCCGTGCTGCCCGGCATGCTGGAGCGTGGCGACGGCTCGATCATCAACATGGCGTCGCTTGCCAGCTCGCAGAAGGGTGTGCCGAACCGCTTCGCCTACGGCCTGACCAAGGCGGCCGTGGTCGGCCTGACCAAGGCGGTCGCCGCGGACTATGTCGCCAAGGGCATACGCTGCAACGCCATCTGCCCGGGGACGGTCGAAAGTCCGTCGCTGCAGGACCGCATGCATGCCCAGGGCGACTATGAGGCGGCGCGCGCGGCTTTCATCGCCCGCCAGCCCATGGGCAGGCTTGGCACGCCGGAGGAAATCGCCGATCTCGCCGTCTACCTTGCCGGCGCCACCTACACCTCGGGGCAGGCCTACAACATCGACGGCGGCTGGTCGATCTGAGGGATCGGAACGGGCTTGGCAAGAGATCGGGGTTCTGCATCCATCAGTCTGAAAATCCTTTTCGCCAGATCGCCCGATGTGGCGTTCGCGCTTGCCGGGGATCAGATCGATGGCTACGGTCCGCCCGGCTTTCGCAACGTCACCCCAATCGAAACGAATTCTGCAAAATGGCTTCAGGCCGCACCTTAGGAGAAGAATGATGAAGTTGTTGCGCTATGGCGAAGTCGGCAGCGAAAAACCCGGCCTGCTCGATGCGGATGGGATGATCCGCGACCTTTCTGCTCATGTCGCCGATATCGCCGGCACGACGCTCCATCCGGCCTCGCTGGAGATGCTCTCGAAGCTCGATCCGAAGTCGCTGCCGGTGGTTTCCGGCAAGCCGCGCCTGGGCGCCTGTGTCGCCGGCACCGGAAAATTCATCTGCATCGGCCTGAACTATTCCGACCACGCCGCCGAGACCGGCGCCACCGTGCCGTCCGAGCCGATCATCTTCATGAAGGCAAGCTCGGCGATCGTCGGACCCGATGACGACGTGCTGATTCCGCGCGGCTCGGTCAAGACCGACTGGGAGGTCGAGCTCGGCGTCGTCATCGGCAAGACGGCGAAGTATGTCTCGGAGGAGGACGCGCTGGATTATGTTGCCGGCTACTGCGTTGCGCACGATGTTTCCGAGCGCGCCTTCCAGGCCGAGCGTCAGGGCCAGTGGACCAAGGGCAAGTCCTGCGACACCTTCGGCCCGACCGGCCCGTGGCTGGTGACCAAGGACGAGGTCGCCGATCCGCAGAACCTCAAGATGTGGCTGACCGTCAACGGCAAGACGATGCAGAACGGCTCGACCAAGACCATGGTCTACGGCGTGAAGTATCTGGTGTCCTATCTCAGCCAGTTCATGTCGCTGCATCCCGGCGACATCATCTCCACCGGCACGCCGCCCGGCGTTGGCCTCGGCATGAAGCCGCCGGTGTTCCTGAAGGCCGGCGACGTCGTCGAGCTCGGCATCGAAGGGCTCGGCCAGCAGAAGCAGACGTTCAAGGCTGACGAGTAACGCAGACTTTCCGTTCTCTCCTTTTGATATTCCGGAAGTGAGAAGGTGGTTTCGCGCCCTTCCTCTCCCCCCTCCGGAGGGAGAGGAAAGAAACTCCGCCTACTTCAACACCTTCCCATCCGCCCCAAACCTGTACGTCTTCGCCGCATCGGGCGTCGCATAGAGCGTCGCGCCCGGCTCGGCATTGTAGACGCCGAAGATGCGCACCGTGATCAGCCCGGCCTTCTCGCAGTCGAGATAGAGGTTGGTGTCGGCGCCGAGATGCTCGGCATGCACGACCGTGCCTTTCCAGCCGCCGGACTTCGTATCGACCGTCAGATGCTCCGGCCGCACGCCTACGGTCTTCGCCGTCTCGCCGAGCTTGGCGCCGTCGATAAAATTCATCTTCGGCGAGCCGATGAAGCCGGCGACGAATTCATTAGCCGGAGAATTATAGAGCTCCATCGGGCTGCCGATCTGCTCGATGCGGCCGGCATTGAGCACGACGATCTTGTCGGCCAGCGTCATCGCCTCGACCTGGTCGTGGGTGACGTAGATCATCGTCGCCTTCAGCCGCCGATGCAACTGCGCGATCTCAAGCCTGGTGTTCACGCGCAAGGCGGCATCGAGGTTGGACAACGGTTCGTCGAAGAGAAAAAGCTTCGGCTCGCGCACGACGGCGCGGCCGATGGCGACGCGCTGGCGCTGTCCGCCCGACAACTCCGCCGGCCGGCGCTCGAGATAGGGCTCGAGCGACAGCATGGCGGAAGCGATCTTGATGCGGCGCTCGATCTCGACCGCCGGCGTGCCGGCCTGCTTCAGGCCCAGCGCCATATTGTTCTTCACCGTCAGATGCGGGTAGAGCGCGTAAGTCTGGAACACCATGGCGATGCCGCGTTTCGCCGGAGGCGTGATCGAGACATCGGCGCCGTCGATCAGCACGCGGCCGGAGGTCGAGTCCTCAAGCCCGGCGATGACGCGCAGCAGCGTCGATTTTCCGCAACCGGACGGGCCGACGAAGACGACGAACTCGCCGTCCGTCACCTCGAGGTCGATGCCCTTCAGAACCTCGACCGGCCCGAAAGCCTTCTTCACATTCTCGATCTTCAGCGAGCCCACGGCTTCGTTCCTGTTCTAGAGTTTGACGGCGTTGCCTGTGCGCACGCTCTCGTCGGCGGCGAGGCATACGGCGAGCGATTTCACGGCATCGTCCATGTGGCGGGTGAGGTCGATATTTTCGCGGATGGCCTTGAGCAGGAAGGCTTGCTCCAGGTCGCAGAGCTCCTGATGGCCGGGCTCGCCTTCCATCGACAGCAGCTGGTCTTCCCTGGCGAATTTACCGTCCGGTCCGGTCTCGGCGTTGTGCAGCCGGATGGTCGAGGTCTTGGTGTGGGTGTCGATGTCGTCGGACTTGACGCCCTCCTTCATCACGATCGACACGCAACCCTTGGGCGACATCACATCCTTCACGAAGAAGGCCGTCTCCGAGATCATCGGCCCCCAGCCGGCCTCGTACCAGCCGACCGAGCCGTCCTCGAACAGCACCTGCAGGTGCCCGTAATTGTACATCGACGGCGCCACCTCGTCGCTCAGCCGCACCCCCATGCCGCGCACTTCGACCGGCCTGGCGTCGGTGATCTGCAGCATGACGTCGAGATAGTGCACGCCGCAGTCGACGATCGGCGAGGTCGTCTGCATCAATTGCTTGTGCGTCCCCCAGGTATGGCCGGAGGATTGCTGGTTGAGGTTCATGCGGAAGACATATGGCCCGCCGAGCTTGCGCGCCTCGGCGATCAGCCGCACCCAGGACGGATGGTGGCGCAGGATATAGCCGATCACCAGTTTCCTGCCGTTGGCCTTGGCGGCGTCGACGACGCGCTTTGCGTCGGCAACCGTGGTCGCCAGCGGCTTCTCGACGAAGACATGGCAGCCGGCCTCGAAGGCCCTGACCGCATAATCGGCGTGGCTGTCGGAATAGGTGGCGATCGCCGCGACGTCGGGCTTCTCGTCGCGCAGCGCGTCCACGAAGGAGCGTCTGATGCCGTAGCTCCCGAGCCCGTCCGGCAGCGGCACGTCGGAACGGTTGACGAGTGCCGCGATCTCGAAGCCCGGATTGGTATGATAGGCCAGCGCATGGCTGCGGCCCATATTGCCGAGCCCGGCGACGACAACGCGAAGGGGTTTATCGCTCACAGACTGCTCCACTTTCTCTTGAGACGGTGTCACCCCACCCGGCGCTATGCGCCGACCTCCCCATCAAGGGGAGGTAGGGCGTTGGCGTGAACATCCCCATCGCCGAAGAAGCTGCTATGAACCGAGGACACTGGCGGTCGAAAATAAAGCGGCGGCCTTCTACCTCCCCTTGATGGGGAGGTCGGCGCGAAGCGCCGGGCGGGGTGAAGCGCAGCCCTATGGAGAGATGGCTGCTACGGCTCACTTGACGGCTCCGGAAGTGATGCCGCGGATCAGCTGCCGCGAGAAGATGACATAGAGGATCAGCACCGGCAGGATCGCCAGCGACAGCGCCGCCAGGATCGCGTTCCAGTTGGTGACGAACTGGCCGAGAAAGAGCTGCGCGCCGAGCGTCACGGTCTTGGTCTCTTCCGAAGGCGCCAGGATCAGCGGGAACCACAGATCGTTCCAGATCGGGATCATTGTGAAGACGGCGACGGTCGCCATCGCCGGCCGCACCAGCGGCAGCACAAGGCGGAAGAAGATCGTGTATTCCGAGAGCCCGTCTATGCGGCCTGCGTTCTTCAGATCGCTGGACACCTGCTTCATGAATTCGGACAGGATGAAGATCGCCAGCGGCAGCCCTTGCGCCGTGTAGACCAGGATCAGCGCCGTCAGCGTGTTGACCAGCCCGCTCGCCACCATCAATTGCAGGATGGCGACGGTGCCGAGCCTGATCGGGATCATGATGCCGAGCGCCAGGTAAAGACCCATCAGCGTGTTGCCGCGGAAGCGGTATTCCGACAGCGCGAAGGCGGCCATCGCCCCGAACAGCAGCACGAAGAACAGCGAGGCGACGGTGACGACGAGGCTGTTCTGGAAATAGTGGAAGAAATCGCCCTGGCCGAACACCGTGGTGTAGCCGATCAGGTCGAAGGTCTTCGTCGTCGGCGGCGTCAGCGGCGCGCCGAAAATGCCCGCGCGAGACTTGAACGAATTCATCACCACCAGGATCACCGGAAACAGCGCGATCGCCGTGTAGGTCAGCAGAATCGCATGCGCGCCGATGGTGCGGGGAAGCGAACGGGTGGCTGTGCTCATGGCGCGCCTCAGAACTGGTAGCGACGCAGGCGCGTCTGCACGAGGAACAGGTAGACGCAGACGCCGGCCAGAATGATCAGGAACATGATCGTAGCGATCGCCGCGCCCATGTTGGGGTCGCCGACCTGCAGCTGGAAGCCGAAGAAGGCGCGGTAGAGGAAGGTGCCGAGGATGTCGGTCGAATAATTCGGCCCGGCCAGCGCCCCTTGCGCCGTGTAGATCAGGTCGAAAGCGTTGAAATTGCCGACGAAGGTCAGGATCGAGATGATGCCGATCGAGGGCAGGATCAGCGGCAGCTTGATCTTCCAGAACTGCGCCATGCCGGTGACGCCGTCGCATTCGGCCGCCTCGATCACCTCGTCGGGGATCGACAGAAGCGCCGCGTAGATCAGCATCATAGGGATGCCGACGAACTGCCAGACCGACACCAGGCTGAGCGCGGTGAGCGCATATTGCTCCTTGCCGAGCCATGGCGTGAACAGGCTCTTCAGGCCGACGAAATCGAGCAGATGCGGCGCCACGCCCCACAGCGGCGACAGGATCAGCTTCCAGGCGAAGCCGACGATGACGAAGGACAGGATCGTCGGCACGAAGATCGCCGTGCGGTAGAAGGCGGTGAAGCGCAGCCTGGGGCTGGAAAGCAGCGCCGCGAGCAGGATGCCGATCGGGTTCTGCACCAGCATGTGGATGATGAAGAACCAGACATTGTTCCGCAGCGCATTCCAGAAATTCACCGACCAGTTCGGATCGCCGAACAGCGTGCGGAAATTGCCCAGTCCGACAAAGACCTGGGACTGGTCTATGTTGCGGAACAGCGAGAGCTGCAGCGTGCCGAACAGCGGCAGGATCATGAATGCGGTGTAGACCAGCACCGCCGGCGCCAGGAAGACGCCGACATGCCAGCGGATCGATCTTTTCGGTCGCGTTTCTGCAGCCATGAGTTCGGTAGCCATGAGTTCGGTTCCCCGCCGTCTCTGGATTCCAGTTCGGTTGATGCTAGCTGATGCCTCGATGCACGGCTTGGCTGTCCCCTTCGAGGAGAAAGACAAGGCCAGCGACAGATCGGCTCCGTCTTCCCCCGCAAGGTGAGGGTAAGACCGGGAGGCCGCGCCGACAATCGCTATGTGGAGCTGTTTGAATGCCGGCCGGGCTCGCGCCCGGCCGGCATCGCAATCGAGGCTCTTACTTCGCCGGCTTATACCAGCTGTCGAGGCCGGCCTGCAGCTTCTTGGCCGCGGCTTCCGGGGTATCGGTGCCGTTGATCACATTGGCCGATTCGACCCAGGTCTCGTTCTCGAGGTTCGGCGTGCCGCGCGACAGGATCTGGTAGGTCGAGCGGATCGTCGACTTGCACTTGCCGCGCCAGGAAACGAACTCCTGCGCCAACGGGTCTTCCATCTTCACCGGCGAGGAGTTCAGGCTGAAGAAGCCCGGCAGCGCGTTGGCGTAGATGGTGGCGAAATCCGGCGAGGCCACCCAGGACAGGAAGGTCTTTGCCGCATCCGCGTGCTTGGAAGCAGCGTTCAGGCCCATGCCGATGTCGGTATGGTCGGAGATGTAGCAGGTGTCGCCGGCCTTCTCGACCGGCGGCGGGAAGGCGCCCATCTTGAACTGGGCCTGGGTGTTGAACAGGCCGATTTCCCACGAGCCGGCCGGGTAGATGGCGGCGCGGCCGAGCGTGAACAGGTTCTGGCTGTCCGGATAGGTCTGCGCCTCGAAGCCGTCGCCGAGATACGGCTTCCACTTGGCCAGTTCCTCATAGGGCGCGACCCAGTCCTTGTCGGTCAGCTTCTGCTCGCCCTTGATCAGGGCCGCGCGGCCTTCTTCGCCCTTCCAGTAGTTCGGGCCGATATTCTGGTAGCCCATGGTCGCGGCTTCCCAGAGGTCCTTGGTGCCCATCGCCATCGGGATGTAGGTGCCGTCGGCCTTGATCTTGTCGAGCACGGCGAAGAACTCGTCGCGGGTCGTCGGCACCTTCAGGCCGAGCTTGTCGAACGCGTCCTTGTTGTAGATGAAGCCGTGGATGACCGAGGCCATCGGCACGCAGAAGCTCGACTTGCCGTCGTCGGTCTGCCAGGCGGACTTGGCGACGGGCGAGAAGTTTTCCATGCCCGGCAGCGAGCTAAGGTCGGCGAGGTTGCCCTTCTTGAACAACTCGAGCGACTTGTCGAAGGGGCGGCAGGTGATCAGGTCGCCCGCCGAGCCGGCGGCGAGCTTGGCGCCGAGGGCCGCGTCATACTCGGTCGGGGCCGAAGGCGCGAACACCACCTTGATGCCGGGGTTCTTGGCTTCGAAGGCCGGGATCAGCTTGTCCTTCCAGATGGTCAGGTCGTCGCCGCGCCAGCTTTCGATGTTGAGCGTTACGTCCTCGGCCAGCGCCATCCCGGTCGTGCCGAGGATGCTTGTGCCGAGCAGAAGGGCCGTCAGTAGTTTGGTCTTCATCTTCAGTCTCCCTGTTGACCTTTTTCAGGTTCCGTTTTGATGAGAACAGGGGCTCAGCGCCCCTTGCTCCCCTCGCAAGCCCGTTTCACCCCGATGGAAATCGGGATGAAACAGGCCCTACTTCTTTGTTAGGGCATGATCTTTTCCGAAAAGCGGGTTCCACTTTTCGGGATCATGCCCCAGCGCGGAAAGCGCCGGCCGAAGCTTCTGGCCGGTTCCTTCCAGTATCTTCTCGGCCGCGTCGGCGTTGGCGGCGCCGGCGGCGAGCAGAATGGCGGTCTTGACGCCGCCGCCGCTTTCCTCGAGCAGGCGGGCGGCGTCGTCGCGGCTCTTGCCGCTGATGGCGGCGACCATGCGCACGGCGCGGTCGCGCAGCTTGATGTTGTCGGCGGTGAGATTGACCATGTAGCCGTCATGGACATGGCCGAGATGGATGGCGGCGAGCGTCGACAGCATGTTGAGCGCGATCTTCTGCGCGGTGCCCGCGCCCATGCGCGTCGAGCCGGCGATCAACTCCGGGGGCGTTTCGAGCAGGATGGCGACGTCGGCTTGCTTGAACAGCGCGGCGCCCCGGTTGTTGGCGATGGCGATGGTGGCGGCGCCCCCGCGCCGCGCGTCCTGCAGCGCCTGGACCGCATAAGGGGTCGAGCCGCTGGCTGAAATGGCGATCAGGCAGTCGCCCTTGCCGATATCGGCCGCGGCAACGGCCGTCGCTGCTTCCCCGGTGTCGTCCTCCGGTCCGCCGGCCAGCGTGCGGAAGGCCTCGTCGCCGCCCGCGATCAGGATGGCGATGCGGTCGCGCGCAATGCCGAACGTGCCGGGCAGTTCCAGCGCATCGGCCAGCGCCATAAGGCCGGAGCTGCCGGCCGCCGCATAGGCGAGCCTGCCGCCGCTCTTCAACTGCTTCGCGATGAGTTCGGCGGCAACGGCGATTGCCGGAATGGCGCCGTGCACGGCCTTGCTGGCCTCGATCTGGGCATTGGCCAGGAACGCCAGAATGGCTTCCGGAGCCTGGACATCCAGCCCCTCGGCATTCTGGTGAAGCGCTTCCGTGCGCGTCTCGGCCATCCAGTTTCCTCCAACTGAGCGAAACAATACCAAAAAAATACCACTTGTCCACACGCATTAACGAATTTCAGGCAGGGGAATTTGCTTGCCGGCAAATTGCTACGGGTTTTCAATAAAATACGCCTTAATCTTTTTTGAACCGAAATTAACTCTTGGCTATTGGTATTTTATTGGTATTATCCGGGCCGAGGAGAAAATCGCGTGAAATTCGTGCTCGGCATCGATGGCGGCGGCACCAGCTGCAGGGCGGCCCTTGCGACCGTCGACGGCGCTGTCGTCGGCCGCGCCAAAAGCGGCGCCGCCAACATCCGTACCGACCTCACCGGCGCCCGCGCCAACATCGTCGAGGCGGCCAGGCAGGCTTTCCTCGCCGCCGGCCACGATCCGGAGCTGATCCCGCGGACACCTGCCATCCTTGGCCTCGCCGGCGCCAATGTCGGCACCTATCGGCAGCAGCTCGAGGCAATCCTGCCTTTCAGCCAAAGCCGTGTCGAAACCGATGCCGAGATCGCGCTCGAAGGCGCGGTCGGTTCCGGCGACGGCGCCATGGCCATCTTGGGCACCGGCACCGCCTATATGGCGCGTAAGGGCGGAAAATCGCGCGCCATCGGCGGCTGGGGTTTCCAGGTCGGCGACCAGGGCAGCGGCGCCCGCATCGGCCGCGACCTGCTCGAGCAGACGCTGCTTGCCTATGACGGCATTCGTCCAGGCTCCCCCTTGACCGACGCCATGCTCGCCGTCTTCCGCAACAATCCGGAAGACGTGGTCGAATTCACCACCAACGCCAAGCCGGGCGATTTCGGCGGCTTCGCGCCAAAGGTCTTCGACCATGCCGAAAAGGGCGATCTCGTCGCCAATTGGATCCTCGGCAAGGCGGTGGCCGATGTCGAGGCTTCGCTCGGCGCGCTCGATCTCGCCGAAGATGCCCCGCTCTGCCTGCTCGGCGGCCTGGCGCCGCTTTATGCGCCGCGTCTCTCGGCGCGCTATCAGGCGCTGCTGAAAGCTCCGCTCGACGACGCGCTCGGCGGCGCCGTGCAGATGGCCTTGCGCATCTTCGCCAGGGGTTCGGAGGTCGGCCGATGAGCGCCGCCGACCAGATCTTCGCCATGCTGCCGGAGGCGCCGCGATGAGCGCCGCCGACCAGATCTTCGCCATGCTGAAAGAGTCCTCGCAGAGCGGTGCGCCGCTCTATCTGCAGCTGAGGAGAAGCATCGAGGAAGCGGTCAATCGCGGCTTGATCGGCCCCGGCGACGCGCTGCCGTCCGAGCGCGACATCGCCAGCAAGGCCGATATCTCGCGCGTCACCGTGCGCAAGGCGGTGCAGGACCTGGTCAAGGGTGGCATCCTCGTGCAGCGTCATGGCTCGGGCACCTTCGTCGCGCCGCGCATGGAGCGCGTCGAGCAGTCGCTGTCGCGGCTCACCTCCTTCACCGAGGACATGGCGCGCCGCGGCATGAATGTGCGCTCCGTCTGGCTGGACCGCGGCCTCTATGCGCCGTCGCCGGACGAGATGATGGTGCTGGGCCTGTCATCGACCGAACTGGTGGCGCGCGTCGCGCGCCTGCGCATCGCCAACGACACGCCGCTGGCGATCGAGCGCGCCGCGCTCTCGGCCAGCGTCCTGCCCGACCCCGAGGCGATCGGCTCCTCGCTCTATGCGGCGCTGGGCACGACCGGCAATCGCCCGGTACGCGCCGTGCAGCGCATCTCGGCCACCAACCTCGGCGACGCCGATGCGCGCCTGCTGGAAGTGCCGCCGGGGGTTGCCGGTCTGCAGATCGAGCGCATTTCCTATCTGGCAAGCGGCAAGGTGATCGAGTTCACCCGCTCGGTCTACAGGGGCGACGCCTATGATTTCGTCGCGGAACTCCGGCTGACCGGGCCGGGAGAGGAGATCCGGCAATGATGGCAAACACCACCCATATGCGGCGCGAGATCGATGAGATCCCTGAAGCCGCCGCCCGCCTTCTCGACGGCTCGGCTTCGGCTTTGGCCGAGGCCGGTCGCGGCCTGCGCGAGCGCGACCCGCATTTCGTCGTCACCGTGGCGCGCGGCTCGTCCGACCACGCCGCGACCTTCATGAAATATGCCGTCGAGCTGACGGCGGGCCTTGCCGTCGCCTCGGTCGGGCCGTCGATCGCGTCCATTTATGGCGCCAAGCTCAGGCTGCGCGGCTCCGCATGCCTGGCGGTCTCGCAGTCGGGCAAAAGCCCCGATATCGTCGCCATGGCCGAAACGGCAAGGGCCGGAGGAGCGCTCACTGTCGCGATCACCAACACGGCCGACTCGCCGTTGGCGCGCGCCTCGGATTATGCCATCGACATCCTGGCAGGGCCGGAACGCTCCGTCGCCGCCACCAAGACCTTCGTCAATTCGGCCGTCGCCGGCCTTGCGCTGATGGCGCACGCGACCGACGACCAGCCGTTGCTGAAGGCGCTCGCCGGCCTGCCTGGCCATTTCGAGAAGGCGATCGCCTGCGACTGGATGGCGCTTGCCGGCGCGCTGGAGAACCCGCAGTCGCTGTTCATCCTCGGCCGCGGCCCATCCTTCGCGATCGCCAGCGAGGCGGCGCTGAAGTTCAAGGAAACCTGCGCCATGCATGCCGAGGCCTACAGCGCCGCAGAGGTCATGCATGGGCCGCTGGCGCTGGTCGGACCGGGTTTCCCGGTTCTGGCGCTTGCCGCGCGCGATGCGTCCGAACCCTCGGTCGCCGAGGCGGCCGACGGGCTGACGGCCAAGGGCGCGGCCGCCTTCATCACCTCCGACAAGGCGAAGGCCGCGAAACTCCTGCCGCATGTCGCCACCGGCCACCCGCTGACCGATCCGCTGCCGCTGATCGTGTCCTTCTACGGCTTCGTCGAGGCCTTCGCGCGCCATCGCGGCCTCGACCCCGACACGCCGCGCAACCTGCGCAAAGTGACGGAAACCGTATGAGCGACCGTTTCGCACTCACCGGCGCCCGCATCTTCGACGGTGCCGACTGGCATGACAACGCCGCCCTTGTCGTCAAGGGCGACGCGGTCGAGGCCATCCTGCCCGCAGGCGCGATTCCGTCCGGCGTTCCGGCGGTCGAGACCGGTGGTGGCCTGCTGGTGCCTGGTTTCGTCGACATCCAGGTCAATGGCGGCGGCGGCGTGATGCTCAACGACCATCCCGACGTCGCCTCGATTGAGACCATCTGCCGGGCGCACGCGCCCTTCGGCACCACCGCGCTGCTGGTGACGCTGATCACCGACACGCCGGCCGTCACCGCCGCCGCCATCGCCGCCGGCGCCGAGGCGGCCCGGGAAAAGGCGCCGGGCTTCCTCGGCCTGCATCTGGAAGGGCCGCATCTCTCCGTAGCCCGCAAGGGCGCGCATGATCCGGCGCTGATCCGGCCGATGACCGATGCCGACCAGGCCGCGCTCATTGCGGCGCGCAAAGAGCTTCCGGTGCTGCTTACCACGATCGCCCCGGAATCGGTCGAACCGGTCCGTGTCACGGCGCTGGCCAAGGCCGGCGTCGTCGTCAGTCTCGGCCATAGCGATACCGATTATTCGACCGCCAGTGCCTTTGCCGGCGCCGGCGCCACGGTGGTGACGCATCTGTTCAACGCCATGAGCCAGATCGGCAACCGCGAGCCGGGTCTGGCGGGCGCTGCGATCGACACCGGCGGTCTGTACGCCGGCATCATCGCCGACGGCATCCATGTCCATCCCGCGACGATGATCCTGGCGCTGCGCGGCAAGCAGGGACCGGGCAAGATCGTGCTGGTCACCGACGCCATGGCGACGATCGGCACCGATATGACGTCGTTCACGCTGAACGGCCGCACCATCTACCGCAAGGACGGCAGCCTCAGGCTTGCCGACGGAACGCTGGCCGGCGCCGACCTGGACATGATTTCCGCCGTCCGCTTCGTCCACCGCGTCGTCGGCCTCGACCTCGACGAGGCCTTGCGCATGGCCTCGCTCTATCCGGCCGAAGCAATCGGCCAGGCGCATCGCCTCGGCCGCTTCGCCAACGGCACCGCCGCCGACATTGTCGGCCTGTCGGAGGGGCTGGATGTCAGGAACGTCTGGATCGGCGGCAACAAGGTTTTTGGGGCGTAGGCCTCCGCGATTTTCGTCATCCTCGGGTCTGCGCGCGTCGCTTCGCTCCTTGCTCCGCCCTAGAATGACGAAGCGATGGGCGTTTCGGCTAACCTCCGAGGCCTGCGGCTCGATAATCGTTAGCCGGCTCCACGCACCGCGTAGATATCCTTGTACGACTCGCGCAGCACGTTCTTCTGCACCTTGCCCATCGTGTTGCGCGGCAGTTCGTCGACGAAGATCACCTGCTTCGGGTGCTTGTATTTCGCCAGCCGGCCGGCGATGGCGCCGGCAATGTCGGCGGCGCTGATCGCCGATCCCGGCTTGCGCACCACGACCGCGGTGACACCTTCGCCGAAATCCGGATGGGCGACGCCCACAACCGCGCTTTCGCTGACGCCGTCGAGCGCGTCGATCTCGCTCTCGATCTCTTTCGGATAGACATTGTAGCCGCCCGAGATGATCAGGTCCTTGCCGCGCCCGACGATGTGGACATAGCCGTCGGTATCGATCAGCCCGAGATCGCCGGTGATGAAGAAGCCGTCGTCGCGGAACTCGGCCCTGGTCTTTTCGGGCATGCGCCAATAGCCGGCAAAGACGTTCGGGCCCTTGACCTCGATCATGCCGGTCTCGCCCTGGGCCAGCGGCTTGGCGGTCTCGGGGTCGGTGATGCGCAATGAGACGCCGGGCAAGGGGAACCCGACCGTGCCGGCGCGCCGTTCGCCGTCATAGGGATTGGACGTGTTCATGTTGGTCTCGGTCATGCCGTAGCGCTCGAGGATGGCGTGGCCGGTGCGCTCGCGCCAGGCCTTGTGCGTCTCGGCGAGTAGCGGCGCCGAGCCGGAGATGAAGACTCGGATGGCCTTGGCCGCTTCGCGCGTCAGGCCGTGCTGCTGCAACAGCCGTACATAGAAGGTCGGCACGCCCATCAGCGCGGTCGCGCGCGGCATCAGCGACAGGATGCGCGCCGGGTCGAATTTCTGCTCGAAGAACATTTTCGCGCCGGCCATCAGGATGACGTTGGTGGCCACGAACAGGCCGTGCGTATGGAAGATCGGCAGCGCATGGATCAGCACGTCGTCGGCGCCGAAGCGCCACTGCTCCACCAGCACGCGAGCATTGGAAGCAAGGTTCTCGTGGCTGAGCATCGCGCCCTTGGAACGGCCGGTCGTGCCGGACGTGTAGAGGATAGCGGCAAGATCGTCCGGCCCGCGCGCGACATCGCTGAAATCCGTCGCCTGCCGCGAAGCCTGGCTGGCGAGCGTTCCCTGCCCGTCGCGGCTGAGCGTGAGCACCGTCGCGCCGATCGATGCGGCAAGCGGCTCGACGCCCGAAAGACGGTCCGGATCGCACACGATCAGCCTCGGCTCGGCGTCGCGGAAGAAATAGTCGAGCTCTGGCAGCGTGTAGGCGGTGTTGAGCGGCAGGAAGACCGCGCCGGCGCGTAACGTGGCGAGATAGAGCAGCGCCGCCTCCGGGCTCTTCTCGACCTGGACGGCGACGCGGTCGCCGGGCTCGACGCCGGCCTGCGCCAGCGCATGCGCCAGTTGCGCCGACTTCGCCAGCATGTCGCCATAGGTGATCGAACGGCCGTCATCCGTCTCCATCAGCAGCCGGTCTGGCGCCGGCATATGGGAACGGAAAGCGCCGAAGAGATGATTGGTCATGAAATGTCCTCTGGAGCAATTCGAGGAGAGGCGGTTTTCATTCCGAATTGCGTCAAAACAAGGAGTTAGAGCGGTTCTCCGTTTCCGTGAAACGGCGAACCGCTCTGGCGTACGCCGGATGGCTCATGCGTTGCGCTGCCCGAGCGAATATCAGATTTGGTGGCCGGAGAAAAACGGCGCGGCAGTTATCTGCGGCGCCCTTTGGCGACGCCGGCCTTCGGATCATAACCCTGCGCGAAGCGTTCCATGCACATCGCCGCGGTGAGGCGGTAATGATTGAGAAGCGCCTCGACCGCGCCGTCGGCGTCGCCATCCAGCGTGCGCTCGGCAATCATGCGGTGCTCGCCAAGATCGTCGCGTCCCATGCCCGGCGCGTTTTGCGAGATCAGGCGGTAGCGCGAAGCCTGATCGGAAAGCTGATCGCAAAAGCCGATCAACCAGTGCGACCGGCACGCCGCGATCAGCGCGCGATGGAAGGCGCGGTGCAGCTTCTCCCATTCCGGATTGTTGGTTGCCGGGTCTTCCGGCAGGCGGCGCTCGGCGCGCGCGAGGCGGTGCAGGGCCAGCACCAGCTGCTCTTCCCATTCGGCGGTGCGGTGCGCAATGGATTCGCGCAGCGCTCGCTCCTCCAGCCAGCAGCGCGTACGCGTCAACTCCTCCAGCTCCGCGGCGCTGACCGGCATCAGGAAGAAGCCGCGTTGGTCGTGACGGCCGAGCAGGCCCTCGGCGGCCAGGCGGTTGAGTGCCTCGCGCACCGGCGAAGCGCCGGCGCCATAGCGGGAAACGACCCATTCGACACGCAGTTTCGTCTCGGACTCCAGAGCTCCGCGCAGCAAGTCGTCGCGGAGTTGCTGGTAGACCGAACTGGCAAGCGTGCTTTTGGCGCCCTTGCTCTCGCCCGGCTCGGTGTTTCCGTTTGTCAATCGAACTCCTGTTGCTTTGCCCCTGGTTTGCCAGGGCCCCGCGGCGAAGCAATTCCCGTAAATGTATCATACAGCCGGGCAACGGCGCCTCAAGCGGAAGATGACGATATTCGACCTTAAGACAGGGCGGGCCGTCTATTCATTGAATAAAGTAGAATCTCAGGGAAAAGCCGATAATCCTGCGTCGCTTCCTATATCGAGAAGTCGGTCAATTGCCGCAGTCATGCAACTCCCGGGAGAGATGGGGCAGTTATACGTTTAACCGACGGCTCTGTCGGCGGCCGTTCGAATTGCTTCGATATTTGCCCTGTAGGCTTCGACGCTGCCGCCCTTGAAGACGGCGGCGCCCGCCACCAGCACATTGGCGCCGGCCGCGGTCACCAGCGGCGCCGTTTCGGCTGAAACGCCGCCGTCGATCTCGATGTGGATCGGCCGGCTGCCGATCAGCGCCTTGACCCGTTTCACCTTGTCGACGATCGCCGGGATGAAAGCCTGTCCGCCGAAGCCCGGATTGACGGTCATGATCAGGATGAGGTCCAGCCGGTCGAGCACATACTCGATCGCCGTTTCTGGCGTCGCCGGGTTGAGCGAGACGCCGGCCTTCTTGCCAAGGCTCTTGATGGTCTGCAGCGAACGGTCGAGATGCGGCCCGGCCTCGGCGTGAACCGTCATGCCGTCGCAGCCGGCTTCGGCGAAGGCCGCCAGGTAAGGATCGGCCGGCGCAATCATCAGATGGCAGTCGAAGAAGGCCTTGGTGCGGTTGCGGATCGCCTTGATCACCGGCGGGCCGAAGGTGATGTTGGGTACGAAATGGCCGTCCATCACGTCGAGATGGATCCAGTCGGCGCCGGCCGCCGCGACGGCCTCGACCTCGTCGCCGAGCTTGGAGAAATCCGAAGCCAGCACCGATGGCGCGATCAGGGTCTTCTTGCTCATGGCGCAAATTCTCCCGGCAGTCCTGCGCGCGTGGCCGCGCCTGTCAGCGCGATTGCCTAGAGCAATTCCAGGAAAAGTGCGAGCGGTTTTCCGTCCGGAATTGCGTCAAAACAAGGAGATAGAGCGGTTCGCCGTTTCCGTGAAACGGTGAAACGCGCTAATGCATGTCGCGCAGAAGTGTGCAGCGGTTTTGCGATAACGACATGCATGAAAACAAAGGCTTAAAGCGCGTCGCGTGAATCCGCTTCAGTGCGACGCGCTAGACCATGATCCTGCCAAGGGGAAGCATGTTCTCGACAGTCGAATCGGTCCGCTTGCCACAGGGCAGTCTTCGATGTGGAAAAGAAAACCCGCCGGATCGCTCCGGCGGGTCTGGGTCTTCAGCCGCAAGATTACGGCTTGAAGTTCTGGATGTTGGCGCCCGCCGGATCCTGCGGCACGCGCCGCGGCTGGCGCTGCGGCACCAGTTGCTGCAGCACGTTCGGGTTGAGCAGGATGCCGGGGTTGATCTCGACGCCCGGCCGCCTGCGGATCGGCGTGCAGTCCGGGAACCGTCCGGCCGTGCCGATCGGGCAGCGCCGCTTGGTCAGCACCGGCTGGCACTGGCCGTCGATGTAGCGCGAGCCCGGCGCGCATTCCTGTTGCGGCTTGCGGCAGGCGCCATCGCGGATTTCGGTCCCACGCGGGCAGACGCAGTCGCCCCGCTTGTTGTGGACCTGACCGCGAATGGTGCACTGCTCCTGCTTCGGCTTTGGCGGCCTGCAGGCTTTGCCCCGCACCTCCAGGCCGTCCGGGCAGGCGCAGTTGCCGTCGGCGTCGCGCACCTGGCCGCGAATCGGGCATTGCCTCGACACGATCGGTCGGCAGGCGCCGTCACGGACTTCCGTGCGGCTCGGGCAGACGCAATCGCCATCGGCATTGCGGGACTGGCCCCGGATGCGGCACTGGGCGGGCGGCTGCCTGTCGGGCACGCAAGCCTTGGCCACCCGGTCGAGATGTGTGCCGTCCGGGCAGGTGCAGCCATTGCCGTTCGAAGTCGGCACCGCGCCCCGCACCGTGCACCTCGGCGGGATGACCTGGCAGACGCCGTTGACGAGTTCGCCGCGGCGGCAGACGCAGTTGCCGTCCTGGTCGCGGTACTGGCCGGGACGCAGCGTGCACTGCGGCTCCTGCGGCTCTTCGCCCCGCACGCATTTGCCGTTCTCCAGCTCCGTGCCGCGCGGGCAGACGCAGCGTCCGTCCGCTGTCCGGATCTGGCCCTGCAGCAGGACGCAGCGCGGCGGCACGGGCAGCGGCAGGAGCTTGGTGCCTCCACCGCCTGAGCACTGGCCGTTGCGGAAGGTGGTGCCGTCCGGGCAGACGCAACGGCCGGCCGAGTTCAGCACCAACCCGTCCGAGCACTGGTTCTTCACCTCATGCCTGATGGTGAAGGGATGGCACGCATAGGCCTTGCCGCGATCGCCCTGGTTGGTGGTCAGGTCGCGCGACGGCACGTCGCCGCCGCCGTGCACCGGCGTGTTCGGAGGAAGCACGCCGACGCAGTTCTGTCCGTTGACCGTTCCCCGCAGATCGGCGAGGCGCCCGTCCTCGGGAAGGATCACGGTGACGTGGTGGGTGTGGCTTTCGCCTGCCCCCAGCGTCAGGTTGGCGATGCAGGATAGAGGCAGCGTCGTCGGCTCCGGCGAGCAGCCGAAAGGCGGATCGATCGAGGAGATCTGAACGCCTTCCAACCGGCCGAGTCCTTCCACGCCGATCGCATCGCCGATGCGGACCGGACCGGAGAAGGGGTTCGGCCCACCATTCGTGATGGTGATCTCGAACGAGCAGGGTTCTCCCGGCTGGCACTCGGCATCGCCGGTCTTCTCGACGCGGATGGTCGAGGCGCCGCCGCCCTTCGCGCAAGCTTGGCCGATCGGGTAGACGATGTCGTCGCCCGGCGCCGGCCCGTAGGAGCCGCGCGCGCAGTTTTCGAACGCGCCATTGCCGCTCACCGTCACGTCGAAGTGCCTGGAGGCTCCGGGCGTCATCACGGCGCCGGGAATCTGGCACGACAGCGTGTTGGCTGGCGCCGGTCCGCAGTTCCATTCCGGGCCGTCGGGCGCGACGGTCTGGATCTGCACCGGCGCGCCGCCCGACACCAGGGTCGCGGCATCGTTGACCCGCACCGGTCCGGTGGGAGCCGCGGTGCCGGCATTGCTGACGGTGATGCGGCAAGAGACCATTCCGGCGCGCACGAGCTGATCGCCGCTGCAGGTCTTGGTGATGCGCAGGCCAGGCTGGCCGCCATTCGGATGGCGGATGCGTTCGGTGGCGCAGGCCTTGTTGTTGGCGAGGTCGACCTCGCCGGGAATGGCCTTCACCTCGGCGCAGTTCTCCACCGTGTCCGGCCGGTAGTTTGCCGGCATCACTGCCTTGACGACGATCGGCGTCGAGGCGCCCGCAGGCAGCGAGATGCTGGCATTGTCGCAGCGGAACTGTCCGGGCCCGTTCGGTCCGCAGCTCCATGGCGGGCTCGGCCCGAAGGTCGACGAAGTCGGCGCGCCGCCGGGGTAGGTGTCGATCACCGTCAGTGGCCCATTATAGGTGTTGGTGCCGTTGTTGATGACGTCGATCACGAAGAAGCACACGCCGTCCGGCGTGCAGACCGGTACGCGGGCGCGCTTCTTCAGGATCAGGTCGACCTTCTTTTCGACCGGAGGCTGGCACTGCGGATCGCGGTCGCCACGGCGGCAGATCGGGATCGAAGCGCAGCCGCGGTCGTTCTGCTGGCTGCCGAACAGCGGCTTGCCGCTGGCCTGGTAGTCATAGGCGGCGCAGTTGCGCAGCACGCTGCCCTGCCACCCGCCCGCCGGCTTGAATCCAAGCTTGAGGTTGACGGAAGCGCCGGGGTTGAGCGTGGTCGGCGGATAGGTGCAGGTCATCGGGGTCGTGCCGGGCACGCAGACCCAGGGCGCGTTCGGCCCGGAGGCCAGCACGGAGCCTGCCGGCAGCGTCACCTCGTCGAGCACGATCTTGCCGTTATAGGGCGCGTCGCCGACATTGGTGACGGTGATGGTGAAGTCGCAGCCGCCGGCCATCGTGCAATGCGGCACGTCGGCATGCTTCTCAACCTTGAGGTCCGGCTCCTTATCTTTCGGCGGGCATCTCAGATCACGCGGGATGACGATGTCTATCACCTGCGTGCAGCAGAGCCCCCAGCCTTCCTTCGGCCCGGCATAGGTTTCGATGCCGGTGACGACGAGATGGATGGCCTCGCCGGGCGAGGCGCCGATGATCTTCCAGTTCAGCACGCCACCGCCGACCGGTACCTTTTGCGTGTCGGGAACGATGGTGATGCCGGGCGTCGTCGTCGACACCTGCACCCACTTGCCGCCCATCTCCGGGCCGACCGGCATGTGGTAGATGAAGGCGCCGCCGCCGGGCACGCAGTCGACCGTGCCGTGCTCGACCTTGAAGCATTCCTTGCCGGGAGGTGGCGGCGGGTTGCACTTGGCGACGTCGATAGGGATCGTCGTCTTGGCGCCGGTCAGGAAGTCGCCGTCGTCCGGCTTGCTCGGGTCCTGCGACGGGATGACGGTCCCCGGGCCGCCTCCCATTGTCACCTTGATCTGACCCTGGTTGTCGACATTGGCCGGCGCGGGAAACGCCGCCTGGTCGATCTTGGCCAGGATGCGGAAGGTGATGACGCGTTCGTTCGGCGCGCCCGAGCCGTCGAGATCGTCGGGGGAAATCCGGAAATCGGACACCGTCGCCGTATCGTCGGGGTTGGCCGAGCTGCTGATCGTGGCCGCCGGCAGCGCTCCGCCGCCGGCGTCCGTGCCGTCGCCGGTCACATTCACGTTGACGATCTTCAGGCCGTGCGCAAGCTGGTCCTTGAAGTCGATCCTGGCGTTCTTCAGTGCGTTAGCCAAAGCCGGATTGGCGAAGGCTTGCGCATTGCCGCGCAGGCCAAAGGTCAGCGTGTAGTAGACATAGTCGCAGCCGCGCTGGCCGCCCGTCTTGGTGAAGAAGGGCACGATGCGGCCGGGTTCGGGGTTGACGATGCGCGGATTGTCCAGGTCGAGCCTGGGCTCCGGTCCGGCGACTTCGGTGAGCTTGGCCGGAGCGGTGTCTTCCGCGAGCGCCGGCAGCGCCGGCATCATGGCGACCGCGATACCGGCCGCCATCAGCCAGCGCGCGCCGCGCCTGGCGTATGACAGGGGTTTCATGATCGTCTCCATGACGGTTTTCGTGTTGCACGAGGCGAGGTGGGAAAGGGCGAGATTTGTCATCTGTCCCTCCCTCAACGTTCGCAGCTGACGGCTGGCGTTCTGAGCGGCAGCGTCACCTTGCAGCAAGGGTAGTAGCCACCCTTGTCCTGGTCGGACTTGCGATAGAAGCAGAGCCCGACATTGACGGTGTCGCCAGGATCATGGCCGGTGATGTCGACCGTGTAGGGCTTGCCAGGGACATGCGACATGGGGGTCGATACCCCGACGCCGGGCGTCCTGGACTGCGCCTTGATCGAATCGCCGCCGAAGCCGGCATGGTCATGGAGATAGAGTTCGGCCCGGAGTCCGCGCGGCGTGCAGTAGTAGTGCACGTCCTCGACGTCGACGCAGGGCGGCAGGTTGCCGGGCGGCGGGAAGTCGGGCGGATAGAACGGAGGCAGATAGCCGCCGCCGGGGATTTCCTCGTAATAGCCGGCGCGGCCCTCGCAGGGGCGCCAGACCCTGACGTCGCCGACATGGCCTTCGACCTCGGGGTCTTCGAAATAGCCGTCGAAGTCGACGAACCAGGAGCCGAAGGGCGGCACGTTGGCCGGCTTGACCAGCGCGCTCGGCGTCAGCTGCACGCCATGCACGGCAAGCGGCCCGCCGGCGGCGAGGCGCTCGGCAAGCTCGGGATTGTCGCGCAATTTGTCGCCGGTGTTGACGACGGTGTCGGTGCAGACGCTGGTGTCGATATTGCCATCGGCATCATAGCCATATTGCAGGTCGACGCCGCCGGCCGACTGTCGGTTGCCTTGCGGGAAGCCGACCGCGTATTCCTGCGGCACCTCGACCCAGGCCGATTCCGTCGCCGGATCGTCCGGGTCTTCCTGCCAGTAGCGGATCAGCTCGCCTTTGCCGGAATCGGCGAAACGGCTGTAATCGTAACGGTTTTCGACCGGGCCGCGCTGGGCGAGATACATGAAGCCCTTATTGTCGAAGGCTATGTCGGTGACGGCGTAATCCTTCTCGGCCTTGACCGTCAGTTCCCAACGCGGATCGCCGGCGAACGTGCCGTCGCGCGCGACGCCGACCGACCAGATCTCGGATTTTTCGCCGACCGAATAATAGAGCCGGCCGCCGTGATAGGAGACCGCCCAGACACGGCGCTCGTCCTGCGTATAGCCCCAGGTCTCGGGGTCTTCGGTATCGAAGGCCGCGCCCTGGATGTCCATGACCGCGCCATCGTCGGCGACGGGGCCAAGCCCATGCGCCGGGCGGCCGGCGACGCCATGGTCGAACGTGTCGATCAGATGGCCGTCGGCGTCGATGCGATGGATCAGGCCGGTGTCGATATCCGAGGCGAAGAACTGGCGGTGGATGGGATCGAAGGCGAGGTTGCCGATGCCCGGTCCGCTGTTGGTGTCGATGTCGGCGAATTTCGAGACGGCGCCCGTGATGCCGTCGATCTTCCAGATCGTGCCTGGGCCGCCGCCATTCTCGGTGCCGAACTGGCCGCCCATGAAGGTGGCGCCGGCGGCGCCGCGACGCTGCCGCTCCGGACGCCCGTCGTCGTCGGCATCCGGCGTGACGATCTCGACGCCATGCAGCGAGGTCGCGGCGGCATAAAGATTGGGAATGCCCGACGGCACGCCATCGCGTACGCCGTCGTCATAGGTCAGTCCGAACACCTCGCCGATCTGCCCAGCCGTCACCTCGAAGGGCGGCGGCGTGAAGACGAGCTGGCCCGAGGCAGGCCCGCCGAGATGCGAGACGTCGAAAATGCGCAAGGATGCCCGCGAGGTGTCGATGAAGGTCTCGTCGACCGGATCGGTGCCGGGCGGCAAGCCCTGGTCGAAATCGGGGATCATGGTGCCGGGGAAGCCGGTGACCGCCATCGATCCAGGATAGATGATCTGGGTTTCCTGCGCCTTCGCCACGCCGCCGAGCCAGAGGCCGGCGGACAGCGCCACGGCAAGAATTCCGCTGGTGGATGCTATTGCGCGGCGCAGACGGCCGCCACGAGAACGCAGAAACGAGCCGCGAACGCCAGACATTGAACTCCCCCCGAAGCCGCTGGAAGGAACATCCGGTCTTGTCGCGCCAACCAGGGCAAGGCGCGGCGTTGCGGCACGTTCTTCCCCGATCGAATTGTCTGCTTTCCTCGTCGTGACGATACGCCTGCGCCTATGCAGGGTCAACGGAATCAGCCGAAAGCCCAGCGCGTCGACCCCTTCCCGAAGGCGGTGATCGCGCTGGACTCCCGTTGTTCCCGGAGACCGCGGAGTCTCTGGGTTTCTGGTCATGGGGCTTTCCCTTTCCGGGCCGCACCATTGCGGCGCCTGGCCATCAGTCGCTGTCAGGCGGGGAAAGGTTCATTTGAGGATAGCGGGGCGGAAAGCGTTCCCGGGTCGCCGGGGCGTCACCAGATCCAGTCGCCCCGGCCGAGCGCCGATACCGCCTCGACGATGCGGGTGAAGCTCGTCCGTGCCCGGCCGACCATGTGCCGGGCCCTGAGATAGCCGTGCACAAGGCCAGGCTCCTCGAACCAGGTGGCGCGTCCGCCGGCCGCGACGATGCGGTCGCGATAAGCCTCGCCGTCGGACGACAGCGGGTCGCATTCGGCGGTGATCAGCACCGTCGGCGGCAAATTGGCGAAATCGGCGTCGGCGAGCGGGTAGAGCGTGATATCGCCGGTCCGGTCCACGCCGCCGGTGCGGATATGCTTGTAGAAATCGAGATCGCGCACCGTCAGCATCGGCGCCTCGGCATGGGTGACGTAGGAGCCGCGCGAATGGTCGCCGCCAAGGCCGGAATAGATCAGCATCTGGCCGGCCGGCTTCTTCGCATGGCCGCGCGTCGCATGCGCTGTCGCCGCGCAGAGATTGCCGCCGGCGCTGTCGCCACAAAGCACGACAGGGCGGTCATAGGTCCCGGCGGCCCATTCGAAAGCGTCCATCGCGTCATCGAAGGCGGCCGGATGCAGATGTTCCGGCGCCAGCCGGTAATCGACCGAGACTACCTCGAAGCCGGTGCGGGCGCAAAGCTCGGCGTAGACATCGTCATGGCTGTCCAGCCCGCCCAGGATGAAGCCGCCGCCATGGAGATAGAGCACCATCGCGGCATTCTTCGGCGTGGCGTTGCGATAGATGCGGATCGGGATGCCGTTGGCGATGCTTGTCGTCTCGGCGGTCACGCCTTGCGGGTAGCCGGCAAAGAACTCCCGGCACATCCGGTCATAGATCGCGCGCTGCTGGGTTATCGTGTAGTCGATCGTGTCCGGCGGATAATAGGAGTTGGTCTTCTCGATGAAGGCCCAGGTCTCGGCATCGATGAGGGTTTTGTAGTCGGTCATTGCGGTTGGACCGACTGGAGAGGTTCAGCCCGGTCACCCCCCTCTGGCCTGCCGGCCATCTCCCCCGCAAGGGGGGAGATCGGATGTCGCATTTGCCTTCGCCAATCTCCAACGGGGGAAGGTGAGCGCCGGCGCCGACACTGCCAATCTCCCCCCTTGCGGGGGAGATGCCCGGCAGGGCAGAGGGGGGTGCCTCGCGCCGTCATCTCCGACGTTATCGTCCCTTCCAAACCGGGTCGCGCTTTTCCGCGAACGCCCGGAACCCCTCCATATTGTCTTCGGAGCCATAGAGCGCGTCGACCGTCGGCAACTGCCGGCGTGTCACCTTGTTCATCGCGTCCTGGAAGGTCAGCGCCTCGGCCACGCGCGCCGTCTCCTTGATCGAGGCGAACACCAGCGGCGGGCCGCTGGCCAAGAGCCTTGCGATCTCCCAGACGCGCTCTTCGAGCTTGTCCTTGGGCAGCACTTCGTTGACCAGGCCCCAGCGATGCGCTTCGGCGACATCCATCCAGCGGCCGGTAAACAGGAGGTCCATGGCGATGTGGTAGGGGATGCGCTTCGGCAGCTTGATGGTGGCTGCGTCGGCCAGCGTGCCCGCACGGATTTCCGGCAGCGCGAAGGAGGAATGGTCCGAGGCGTAGATGAGGTCGCAGGACAGCGCCAGTTCGAAGCCGCCGCCCACCGCCATGCCGTTGACGCAGGCGATCACCGGCTTGTTGAGGTCGCGCAACTCCTGCAGCCCGGCAAAACCGCCGACGCCGTAATCGCCGTCGACCGCGTCGCCGGCGGCGGCCGCCTTCAGGTCCCAGCCTGCGCTGAAGAACTTGTCGCCAGCGGTCTTGACGATCGCGACGCGCAGGCCGGGATCATCGCGGAACGCCCTGAAGGTCTGGCCCATCAGCCGCGATGTCTTCAGGTCGATGGCATTGGCCTTCGGCCGGTCGAGCGTGACCTCGAGGATCGTGCCCTCGCGGCGGGTGGTGATGATTTCAGTCATTCTTCTTTTCTCCAAGCACCAGCAGGGCATCCGCGATCCAGGCGCCCTTGCCTTCGGCACAGACGATCAGCGGGTTGATGTCGAGCTCCTCGATCTCGACTTCGTTCTTCTGGACGAAGTCGGCAATGCCGGCGACGGCGTCGATGGCCGCCTGGACATCGGCCTTCGGCCGGCCGCGATAGCCTTCGAGCAGCGGATAGAGCTTCAATCCACGCAGCGCCGCCTCGATGTCGTCGCGCGTTGCCGGCAGCATCAGGGTCACGCTGTCGCGCAGAAGCTCCACCAGCACGCCGCCGGTGCCGAGCGTCATCACCACGCCGAACATCGGATCGCGGGTGAAGCCGACGATCAGTTCGGCGACGCCGTCGCGCACCATGCGCTCGGCATAGAGCCCGGTGCCGAGCGGCAGAAGGTCATGCGCGGCGGCGCTGACGGATTCGGCGTCCTTGAGGTTCAGCCTGACGGCGCCGACTTCCGACTTGTGCGTGACGCCGAGAGCCTTCAGCGCCACCGGGAAGCCCAGCGTCATCGACGAGATCACCGCTTCGACCGCGTTGGAAGCGCGTTCGCCCTTCGGCACCGGCAGGCCGGCCTTGATCAGCCTTTCCTTGGCTTCGGCCTCGTCCGGCGTCACGTGTCTGGCTTCCGACGCGCCCGCGGCAGTGGTGTCGACCGGCTGCGCCTGCGGCTCGCGCCAGGCCCAGCCGATGAAGGCGGCGGCCTGCGCGGCGTCCATGGCCTCCGAAATGCCGAACAACGGCACCATGCCGCGCGCCATCAGCCCGGCGGTGTATTCCTCCGGCAGGTTTTCCGGCAGCGACGAGACGATCGCGCCTTGCGCCTTATTGGTCTTCAATGCCGCCTCGAAGGCGCGCAGCGTCGCCCACCAGTCGACGTCCGAGCAACGGTCGGGGCGCGGGAAGTCCAGCACCAGCATGTTGAGGTCGAAACCGCCCGACACCATGGCGGTGAAGGTGGCCGTCATCGCCGGCTCGTTGTTCCAGATGAAGGTGTGATAGTCGAGCGGATTGGCAACCGCGACCAGCGGTCCGAGCGTCGATTTGACATGCGCGCGATGCTGATCGGCAAGCGCCGGAAAATGCACCCAGCGGCCCTCGGCGCTGTCGGCCATCACGGAGGCTTCGCCGCCGGAGCAGCTCATCGAGGAAAGCTTGTAGCCGGGCAGCGGCCCGGTGATGTGCAGCAGCTTCAGCGCTTCGATGAAGGCCGGGATGGAATCGACACGCGCAATGCCGAGCCGCTTCAGGAACGCGCCGGAGGCGGCGTCCGAGCCGGCCAGCGAGGCGGTATGCGAAACGGTCGCCTGCCGCGCCTGCTCCGAGCGGCCGACCTTCATGGCGATGATCGGCTTCTCCAGCTCGCGGGCGCGCGCCGCCAGCCTTTCGAAGCCGGCTACGGAGTCGAAAGCCTCGATATGCAGGCCGAGCGAAGTGACGCGCTCGTCCTCGATCAGGCCGAGCGCCATTTCGGACAGGCCGGTCTGCGCCTGGTTGCCGGCCGTCATCAGGAAGGCGATCGGCAGGCCGCGCTTCTGCATCGTCATGTTGATGGCGATGTTGGACGATTGGGTGATGATGGCGACGCCCTTGCCGCCCTCGGCCAGGCGGATGCCGCCATGCTGGTCGGGCCACAACAACGCGCCGTCGGCATAGTTAATCAGGCCATAGCAGTTCGGGCCGATGATCGGCATCTGGCCGGCGGCGGCAACGAGCTCGGCCTGCAGCCGCTCGCCATCCTCGTCATAGGCCTCGGTCTCGAGGAAGCCGGCGGCGAAGCAGACGGCGCCGCCGGCGCCGCGCTCGGCCAGCGCCTTGATCACCTCGATGGTGAGATGCCGGTTGACGCCGACAAAGGCGGCGTCCGGTGCTCCGGGCAGGTCGGCCACGGAGCGGTAGGCCTTGCGGCCGGCGACCTCGTCCTTGGTCGGATGCACCGGCCAGATATCGCCGGCAAAGCCCATCTTGATCGATTGCGCCACGACGGCGGCGGCCTGCGCGCCGCCGAACACGGCGATCGATTTCGGGCGCAGGAGACGTTCGAGTTTATGCATGGCCATCTTTTCGTTTGAGCGCGATCTTTCCCCAAAACCGGTCCCGGTTTGGGGTAATCATGCTCTAAGCTCCGAACGGACGCAGCAGCGCCCGCGAAATAATATGTCGCTGAATCTCCGACGTGCCTTCCCAGATGCGCTCGACGCGGGCATCGCGCCAGATGCGCTCCAGCGGCAGGTCGTCCATCAGACCCATGCCGCCATGGATCTGGATGGCTTCGTCGGCGACAAAGGCCAGCATCTCGGTGGCCTTCAGCTTGGCCATCGCCATGTCCTGGTCGGTGACGGTGCCCTGATCGTACTTCCAGCCGGCTTCGAAGACCATCAGGTCGGCGGCCTTGAGCTCCGTCGCCATGTCGGCGAGCTTGAACGACACGCCCTGGAACTTGCCGATCTGCTGGCCGAACTGCTGGCGCTGCGCGGCATATTCGATGGCGTGCGACAGCGCGCGCTCGGCGCGGCCGAGGCAGGTTGCGCCGACCTGCAGGCGCGTGGCCCCCAGCCACGAATTCGCGACGTCGAAACCCTTGTGCACCTCGCCGAGTACCTGGGATGCCGGCAGTCGGCAATCGTCGAATTCCAGGATCGAATTGGTGTAGCCGCGATGCGAGACATTGCGGTAGCCGTCGCGCACCGAAAAACCCTTGGTGCCCTTGTCGACGAAGAAGGCGGTGATCTTCTTGCGCTTGCCGCGCGGCGAATCCTCTTCGCCCGAGGCCATGAAGACGATGGCGAAGTCGGCGATGTCGGCATGCGAGATGAAATGCTTGGTGCCGTTGAGCACCCAGTCCGAGCCGTCCTGCACGGCGGTCGCCTTCATGCCGCGCAGGTCGGAGCCGGCGCCCGGCTCGGTCATCGCCAGGCAGTCCCACTTCTCGCCGCGAATGCAGGGGAAAAGGTATTTCTCGCGCTGCTCCGGCGTGCCGGCAAGCAGGATGTTGGAAGGCCGCGCCACGCAGGTCCAGTGCAGCGCATAATTGGCGCGGCCAAGCTCCTTCTCGTAGAGCAGCCAGCTTACTGTGTCCAAGCCGGCGCCGCCGACATCGGCCGGCATGTTGGCGGCGTAGAGCCCGGCCCCGATCGCCTTGGCCTTCAATTCGTCGATCAGCTCGCGGCGCAGCACGCCGGTGCGCTCCACCTCGCGCTCATGCGGATAAAGCTCGTTCTCGACAAAGGCCCGCGTCGTCTCGACGATAAGCTTCTGTTCTTCCGAAAGACCGAAATGCATCGCCTCAGCCCTTCTTCTTGCTCTTCTTCGCCTTGTCGGCCTTTGCGGGCTTCCCGGCTTTTGCCGGCTTTTCAGCCTTTGCCGGCTTCGCGGCTTTCTTCGCCGGCTTTGTCGCCTTGGCCTTTGCGATGGCCTCGGCTGGGGTGTTCTTCGCCGCCAGCTTGGCGAGCTGCTTCGTATAGTCCTTGTGCAGCGCGCCGGCGCCCCAGCCCTTGCCCTTGTTCTGTTTCGACAGCGCTTCCATGATCGCGACCAGATTGTCGTCGCGGATCTTCTCCAGCTCGCGGATCGACAGGCCATGCGCCTGCTCGTCCGACTGCGAGGCGATCAGGTCGACCAGCTCGTCGTTGAACTCCGGCACGTCCATCAGCTTGGTCCACGGCCATTTCAGGCAAGGTCCGAACTGCGCCATGAAGTGGCGCATGCCGGCCTCGCCGCCGGCGACCCGGTATACTTGGAACATGCCCATCTGCGCCCAGCGCAGGCCGAAGGAATAGCGCATGATGTCGTCGAGTTCCTCGACCGTGCAGATGCCGTCCTTGACCAGCCAAAGCGCCTCGCGCCAGGCGGCTTCAAGCAGGCGGTCGCCGACAAAGGCCTCGATCTCCTTGCGCACCACCACCGGCTTCATGCCGATCGAGGCGTAGAGCTCCTTGGCGACCTCGATCACCTCCGGAAAGGTCTGCTCGCCGCCGACGATCTCGACCAGCGGCAGAAGATAGACCGGGTTGAACGGATGGCCGACGACCAGCCGCTCCGGGTGCTTCTTCATCGCCACCTGCATGTCGGTCGGCTTGATGCCGGAGGTCGACGAGCCGACAATGGCATTGGCCGGCGCATGCGCGTCGATCTCGGCCAGCACCTTGTGCTTGAGGTCGAGCCGCTCCGGCACGCTTTCCTGGATGAAGTCGGCGTCGGCCACCGCCTCGGCGATGGTCTTGGCGAAGGTGAGCTTGCCTTCCTTGGGCAGGCCGCCGGGCAGCATCTGCTTGTAGGCGCGGCGCGCGCCCTTCATGACCTCGCCGACCTTGCGCGACGCTTCCGGATCGGGATCGAAGATCGACACGTCGATGCCGTTCAAGAGCAGCCGCGCCACCCAGCCGGCGCCGATGACACCGCCGCCGATGGCGGCCGCCTTGTTGATGATGCTCATGCTTGTCAGGCTCCGGTTCTCGTCTTGGCTGTATCGAGGTCGGTGAGGGCCACGCGCTCGCCGGCGCGGATCACCGCCGGGTCGTAGGCCTTGCGGGCGAAGACTTCGAGCACGAAGGGCCGGAAGAACTCGACCGGCAGCGTCTCGTAGTCGGGATCGAAGCTCGACTGGTCCCAGCGCTCGCAGAAACGGTCGCAGTCGTCGAAATAGGGATGGCCGGCGAATCGGTCGCGGGCATGCGGGTTGCCGCCCAGGTGATGCGCGTAATAGAGGCGCTGGAAGTCGCCGTGCTTTTCCACCACCCAGGTGCATTGCTCGCGCACGAAAGGCTTCAGGATCGCGGCCGCATATTCGTCGTGATTGTAGGGCGCGTAAATGTCGCCGATGTCGTGCAGCAGCGCGCAGACGATCCAGTCGGTGTCGGCGCCGTCCTGCCAGGCCCGCGTCGCGGCCTGCAGCGAATGGCCGAGCCGGGTGATCTTGTAGCCGGAAAGCCCTTCATCCAACTGCACGAGCGCGTCGAGCAGCCGGTCGCCGGTCTTGGCGGCATAGTCGATCTCATGGGCGGTCAGGAATTCGTAGTCTTCCTTGTCGCCGTCCTTCATCGCGGTGAATTTGACGGTATCAGCCATGACCAACGCCCGCCTTACGCCGCGGCCGCGATCGGTGCCCGCTTGGTGAGATTGAGCTTCTTGCGCACTTCCTCAGGCCCGAGCACGCGTGCGCCGAGATTGGTGACGATGCTCGCCGCGCGTTCGACGAGCTGCGCGTTGGTCGCCAGAACGCCCTTGTCGAGCCACAGATTGTCTTCCAGGCCGACGCGGACATTGCCGCCGGCGAGCACCGCCGCCGCCGCATAGGCCATCTGGTTGCGGCCGATCGAGAAGGCCGACCAGTTCCAGGTCGAGGGGACGTTGTTGACCATCGCCATGAAGGTGTTGAGGTCGTCCGGCGCGCCCCACGGCACGCCCATGCACAGCTGCACCAGCGCATCCGGGTTGAGGACCTTTTCCTCGACCAATTGCTTGGCGAACCACAGATGCCCGGTATCGAAGGCCTCGATCTCCGGCTTGACGCCGAGCGCCGTCATCATGCCGCCCATGGCGCGCAGCATGCCGGGCGTGTTGGTCATGACGTAGTCGGCTTCGGCGAAATTCATCGTGCCGCAATCCAGCGTGCAGATCTCCGGCAGGCACTGGCGCACATGTTCCATGCGGTTGGTGGCGCCGCCCATGTCGGTGCCCTTCTCGTTGAGCGGCAGCGGCGCTTCCGGCGAGCCGAACACCATGTCGCCGCCCATGCCGGCGGTCAGGTTCAGCACCACGTCGACATTGGCCTCGCGGATGCGCTCCGTCACCTCGCGGTAGAGATGCACGTCGCGCCTGGGCTTGCCGGTCTCGGAGTCGCGCACATGGCAATGGACGATCGCAGCACCAGCCTTGGCCGCGTCGATCGCCGAATCGGCGATCTGCTTGGGCGAGCGCGGCACGTGCGGGCTGCGGTCCTGCGTGCCGCCGGAACCGGTCACGGCACAGGTAATGAAGACCTCGCGGTTCATCGCAAGCGGCATCTTGATCCTCCCAGATTCGATCGGCCATGCATGCCACCCAGAAGCGGGAGCCGACAATGGCACGGCATGCACAGGAATTCATCAAGAATGCCCGACTTGCCGGAAACTGTTTTGCGTTTTACGAAGGTCTCATGATCAAAAGCGAAAAACCGACCATCTTTCGATCCGAACGCGAGCCACTCAAGGTGACGTTCCTGGTGTTCTCGGGCTCATCGATCATGTGCGTCGCCTCGGCGGTCGATCCGTTGCGCGCCGCCAATCGCATCTCGGGCGAGACGCTGTTCGATTTCAAGCTGGTCTCGGTCACGGGCGAGGCGCCGGTGACGACTTGCGGCCTGCCGGTTGCGGTCAGCGGCCGTTTCGACGCGGCCGAGCCGACCGACATGCTGGTCGTCGTCGCCGGCTTCGGCACGCAGAATTACGCCACGTCCGCGCTGCTTGCCGGCCTGCGCAGGGCGGTGCGGGCGGCCCGCGCCTGCGGCGGCGTCGAGGCCGGCACCTGGCTGGTGGCGCGGGCCGGGCTGCTCGAGGGCCGCAGCGCCACCACGCATTGGGAGGATATGGAGGAGTTTTCGACCGCCTTTCCCGGCGTCGACGTGCGGCCGGACCGCTATGTCATCGACGGGCCGGTCTTCACCTCCGGCGGCGCCTCGCCGACCTTCGACCTGATGCTGCATCTGGTCCGCACCCGGCTCGGCATGGCCGCCGCGCTCGATGTGGCGAGCGTCTTCATCTACGACCAGGCGCGCGCCGCGACCGACGCGCAGCCGCTGGTATCGCTCGGCCGGCTCGACGGCTACGACCCGCGGCTTGCCCAGGCGATCCGCCTGATGGAAGCGCATGTCGACCAGCCGCTCACCATCGACGCCGTGGCCAGGCGCGCCGGCGTGACGGCAAGAACGCTGGAAAGCATTTTTCGCAAATCGATCGGCGAGACGCCGGGCGCTTATTATCTGAGGCTGCGCCTCAGCGCCGCCCGCCGTCTCGTCGTCGACACGCGCATTGCCATGGCCGATATTGCCGGGCGGACAGGCTTCTCGTCCGCCGCGGCATTTTCCAGGGCGTTCTCCAGGGCGTTCGGCGAGGCGCCGGTCAGGCTTCGCCGGGGGTAGGGTTAAGGCGGCGGCCTTCCGCTCGCTAAGGCGGCGGCCTTCCGCTCGCTATGCGGCAGCCTGCTGCTCGCTCAAGCGGCGGTCTGCCGGTCGCTGGCGCTGTCCATCTGCGAGCGCATCTGTCTCGCAAGACGGATTTCGAAGCGGTTGCTGACGGCGCGATCCCATTCGGTCTTCACGTCGTTCGTCGGCCGCGGCAATGCCATCAGCCGGTCGATGATTGATCCGGTTTCGCCGGACGAGAGCAGGGCGTCGATTTCGCGTTCATGCTGCATATCGGTTCGCCTCCTTCTTCTTCACCCGCCACAGGAGCTACGTTTATACGAGTTCCGTGACGGCTGTTTGAAGGCAAGAGCGGGGCGATTAAGGGGCGGCTCGGGGCAAAACCTTGTCGTGAAGTTCTGCCCCGCGCGAATGCAATACGGTCGGGCATTCCGCCTGAGCGATCAGACGTAGCGGTTGACGATGTTCTCTAGCAGTTCCTGCCGGCCGGAGCGCGGCTGCGGCTCGATCTTCTCCTTTACCACGCGCTCGGCGATCTCCTCCAGCGTGCGCTCGCCCGAAACGATCGCCTTGCCTTCGGCGGTGTTCCAGCCAGCATAGCGCTCGGCGAGCGGGCCGGACAGCGCCTTGTCCTCGATCATCTTGGCCGCCGCCTTGAGGCCGCGCGCGCAAGCATCCATGCCGCCGATATGGCCGATCAAGAGGTCGTCCGGGTCGAGCGACTGACGCCTGAGCTTGGCGTCGAAATTGGTGCCGCCGGTCTTGAAGCCGCCGGCCTGCAGGACCTGGTAATAGGCCAGCGCCATTTCCGGCACGTTGTTGGGGAACTGGTCCGTGTCCCAGCCCGACTGGTAGTCGTTGCGGTTCATGTCGATCGAACCGAAGATTCCGAGCGCATTCGCCAAAGCCAGCTCATGCTCGAAGGAATGGCCGGCCAGGATCGCGTGGCCCTGCTCGATGTTGAGTTTTACTTCCTTCTCCAGCCCGAAGCGCTTGAGGAAGCCATAGACGGTGGCGACGTCGTAGTCGTACTGGTGCTTGGTCGGCTCCTGCGGCTTCGGCTCGATCAGTATCGTGCCCTTGAAACCGATCTTGTGCTTGTAATCGACGACGAGATTGAGGAAACGGCCGGCCTGCTCCTGCTCGCGGGCAAGGTCGGTGTTGAGCAGCGTCTCATAGCCCTCGCGGCCGCCCCACAGCACATAGTTCTCGCCCTTGAGCTTCTTGGTGGCGTCGATGCAGCTTTTCACCGTCGCGGCCGCATAGGCGAACACGTCCGGATCGGGATTGGTGGCCGCGCCCGACATGAAGCGGCGGTGCGAGAAGAGGTTTGCCGTGCCCCATAGCAGCTTGACGCCGGTCTCGCTCATTTTGGTTGCGAAATAGTCGGTGATCTCGTCGAGGCGCGCGGCGCTCTCCGAAAAATCCTTGCCTTCCGGGCGCACGTCTGCGTCGTGGAAGCAGAAATAGGGCGTCCCCAGCAGCGAGAACATTTCGAAGGCGACGTCGGCCTTGAGCTTGGCCAGTTCCATCGTGTCGACGCCGCCCGGCTTGGCAAACCAGGGGCGGTCGAAGGTCTGGCCGCCAAACGGGTCGCCGCCCGGCCATGCGAAGGAATGCCAATAGGCGACGGCGAAGCGCAGATGGTCTTCCAGCCGCTTGCCGGCGACGACCTCGTCCGGATTGTAGAAGCGATAGGCCAGCGGATTGGTCGAATCCGGCCCTTCATATTTGATTGTCTTGATGTCGCCGAAAAATCCGCTGCTCATGGTTTCCTTCCTCTCCGAGATGATTTCGCCCGATTACCTCGGGCGTAATTGGTTTGGCGTCCGTGGGGCGCGAAAAGCGTCGTGTCGAAACGATCCAACGAAGGATGATGATCATGACTGACCTCAACACGATCGCCCGCAACTACATCGCCGCCTGGAACGAGAGCGATGCGGCCCGCCGCAAGGCGCTGCTCGACGCGGCCTTCACCAAGGATGTCAGCTATCGCGACCCGGTCATGCGGGGCGACGGCCACGCCGGCGTCTCGGCACTGATCGACGGCGTGCAGCAGCGCTTTGCCGGCTTCCGCTTCTCGCTGAAGCGTGAGCCGGACGGTTTCGCCGACCGCATCCGTTTCTCGTGGAACCTGGGACCCGAAGGCACGGAGTCCGTCATCGAAGGCACCGACATCGGCGTCATCGAGGATGGCCGCCTGAAGAGCGTCACCGGGTTTTTGGATAAGGTGCCGGCGCAGTGAGGCTAATTTCGGAGGGGCGGTGCGAGCCCCCCCTCTCTGGCCTGCCGGCCATCTCCCCCTCGAGGGGGGAGATTGGCTGTCACGCAGGCCTTCGCCAATCGCAAGCGTTGAAAAAAGTGCAGTGGCGCTGAAGCTGCTGATCTCCCCCCTTGCGGGGGAGATGCCCGGCAGGGCAGAGGGGGGTGCCTCGCGCCTACCCATGCAACTACTAGGTGCCTCGCGCAAACTCACGCAGTTACCGCCCGGATCGCCGGATAGAGCGCGCGATAGCGCTGGTAGGCATCCGCGAAGGCGCCACCCAGGCTTGCGTCCGGCTCGATGGTCGCATCCGTTGCCGGCGCGGTGCACACGGCCAACGGATCAGCACCCGTCGCGGCGATCAACCCCAGCCGTGCCGCGCCGAAGGCGGCGCCGAAATCGCCGTCGGCGGGAATATCGACCGGCACCTGCAACGCGGTGGCGATCGCCTTCAGCCAATAGCGCGAGCGCGAGCCGCCGCCGATCGCGGTCACCCGGGTCAGCTCCGTGCCGGCCTTCTTCAGGGCCTCGAGACTGTCGCGGAAAGCGAAGGCGACGCCTTCGAGCACCGCCTGCGTCAGCACCACCCGACTCGATTCATGCGCGAGCCCGGTGAAGGAGCCGCGGATGGCGGAATCATTGTGCGGCGTGCGCTCGCCCGAAAGATAGGGCAGGAAGGTGACGCCCGTCGGCGCCTTCAGCGCATCGCCGAGTTCACGCGTCAGGTCGCCGGCGCCCTTTCCGGTGATTTCCGATAGCCAGTTGAGCGAATCGGTGGCCGACAGGATGACGCCCATCTGGTGCCATGTGTTGGGCAGCGCATGGCAGAAAGTGTGTACTGCGCTTTCCGGGTTGGGCAAATAAGAGGCGTTCGCCGCAAACAGCACGCCCGACGTCCCGAGCGAGACGAAGGCGTGGCCGGCGCCGACCGTGCCCATGCCGCAGGCCGAGGCCGCGTTGTCGCCGGCGCCGCCGGCAACCGGGGTGCCCGCCGCGACGCCCCATTTTGCGGCCAGTTCGCCGCGCAAGGCGCCGGCCTTGGCGGTGCCTTCGACCAGCGAGGGCATGTGCTTTTCGTCGAGCGACGTCGCCGCCAGCAATTCGGCCGACCAGCTGCGCTTGCCGACATCGAGCCACGAGGTGCCGGCCGAATCCGACATTTCGGATATATGCTCGCCAGTCAGCCAGAGCCGCAGATAATCCTTGGGCAGCAGCACCTTGGCGACGGCGGCAAAGATCTTGGCTTCGTGTTCCTTCACCCAGGCAAGCTTCGGCGCGGTGAAGCCCGGGAAAACGATGTTGCCGGTGAGCTTGCGGAAGCGCGGATCGGCATCGAGCGCGGCCGCCTCGACATGGCTGCGCGTGTCGTTCCACAGGATGCAGGGGCGCAGCACCTTGTCCGATGCATCGAGCAGGGTGGCGCCATGCATCTGGCCGGAAAGGCCGATGCCCTTGACCGCGGCCAGCTCTTTCGGATGCGAAGCCTTGAGTTCGGCAATCGCCGCCTCGCAGGCCTCGATCCAATGCGCCGGATCCTGTTCCGACCAGCCCGGATGCGGCCGCGAGACATCGAGCGATCCGTGGCCGGAGCCGATGACCTTCTGGCCGTCGTCGATCAGCAGCGCCTTGACGCCCGATGTGCCCAGGTCGAGGCCGAGATACATGATTTCCTCCCAATGCCGTTAATTTTTTCGGATCTCGAAAAAATCTGGCTTGGCCAGTTTTTAGGGCAAGATCCGTCCCGGGTCAATTCTCTGACAAATCGGCGGCGCGCCGCATGAACAGCGCCGACAGCGGGCTTTCCGGCCGCGCCAGCTGTCGCTCGGCCGTCAACGCCCGCGCGAGCGCCGTATCGCCGGCGCGCAGAGCGGCCTCGATCAGCGTCAGGTCGATCACGTCGCGCTGCGCATGGCTGCCCCCGAAACGATGCGCGATCGAGCGGATCGGCCGGATCAGGCGCACTGTCTCGTCGTGATTGCCTTCGCCGAAGGCCTTGATCGCAAGCGTCAGCGGATGTCCGACATCGCGCGTGAAGGCGGCGTTGTCGTCGCTGCCGCGCATCGCTTCGCGTTGCGCCTCGAGCAGCGTCTTGGCCGGCGCCTCCAGTCCGGCGCCGACAAAGGCCATCATAGCATGCACGTCGTTGAAGGCGTAATTGCCGGCGGCGGCTTTCGGGATCCAGTTGGCGGCGAGCGCCGCCCAGCGGTCGCCGACATCGACGCCGCCCAGAGTGAGGCGCCACAGGATCGCCGAGGCATCGACCATGTTGAGCGCCAATGTCGAGGGGTCGCCATAGATCGGCCCGTCATAGAGCTTGAGCACCTCGTCGGTTTCGCCGAGATCGTAATGGAACAGCGCCAGGTGCCACCAATTGTGGATCTGCAGGAAGCTGTCCTTCGACCAGGCGTCGGGATCGGCGCGCATCCAGGCGATGCCGTCTCGTTGTCGGCTTTGCATTTCCATGACATGCGCGACCGCATGCTGCGCCCAGCCATCGCGCGGTTCGATCTCCACAGCCTGCCGGCCGAAGGATTCGGCACGGGCATAATCGCCCATCTCCTCCAGCCCGAAGGCCTGCATGCCGAGAATGGCGTGGTAGCCCGGCATGCCTTTTTGCCAGGCCGGCAGCGCCCGGCCGATGCGGTCGCGCAGCATGCGCGCATTGCCGGTGAAGAAGTCGATCTGATGCCCCACTTGCAGCGCCAGCGCGTCGTGCGGGGTGTCGATCGCGATGTCCTCGAGGATGCGCGCGGCTTCATGCCAGTGGCCATTGGCGAGATGGCCGAGCGCCGCGACATGCGCCTGTTCGCGCGTGGCGCCGGCAAGCGGCTGCGCCGCCGCATGACAGGATCGCACGACGGCCATCGCCTCCCGCTCCGTGGCAAGGCCGAACAGATAGCCTTTGAACACATGCGCCATCACGAAGCCGGGATCGTCGGCGATGGCGCGATCGATTGTAGCGACCGGGTCGCCGACGAAGCATTGCAGCTCATGCACGGCGCGGGCATAGGACGGGAACCCGGCTTCAGTCGCGCCCGAGTAAGCCAGGCCGAATGCGTCCTCTATCATTACGTCCTCGCTATCGACGATTTTTCGGTCGGGATCCGATCCTAGAGCAACCCGTACCAACCCGCCAACCGCGGAGACGTGATCTGCCTCGCTTTTGCCCCAGGCCTAGCTGCTGGAGCGCATCGCCACCGTGGCGATGCCGGCGCCGACCAGCAGCGTGCCGCCGGTGCGATTGAAGATGCGGATCGCCTTCGGGTTGCGCACGATCGCGCGGGCCCTGGATGCAACCAGCGCGTAGCCGAAGGCGTTGGCGAAAGCCAAGGTCAGGAAGGTCGTCTCGAAGATCAGCATCTGCATCCAGAAGTCGGCGTTCCGGTCGAGGAACTGCGGCAGGAAGGCGACGAAGAAGGTGATGCTCTTCGGGTTGAGCGCCGTCACCAGCCAGGCATGCGCCATCATCCTTGCCGCCGAGACCGCGTCGGTGCGCGGCTCGGCCTTCAGCGCGCCGCCGGCGCGGAACAGTTTTATGCCGAGATAGATGAGATAGCCGGCGCCGATCACCTTGAGCACGGTGAACACCGTGGCCGAAGCCGCGAGCAGCGCGCCGATGCCGAGCATCGACAGCGTCATGGCGGTGAAGTCGCCCAGCGCCACGCCCACCGCCATCGGCAGCGCGGTGCGCCAGCCCTGGCCGAGCGCATAGGAAACGACCAGCAGGATCGTCGGGCCGGGGATGACGAGAAGGATGGACGAGGCGGCGGCGAAGGCGGCCCAGTTTTCGAAGGACATTTCCTTACTCCTCGAGCGCAAAGGAAAGGATAAATCCTGGGGTGGGCGGGAATGTAAAGGGGCCGTTGGAAAAATCTTCGGCGCCTGGGCTGCAGGCCCATCGGCCACCGCAACGATCCGTTAGGGTTAAGCCCGGCTTCCGGTCTTTCACCCTTTTTCAACCATGAGTGGCGAAAATGCCTGCGATCCGGCCGGACCGTGCTTCCCGCCGGCAGCGTAGGGTTTGGTGCATGCGCGAGTTGCCGCAAAGTCTGACGCCGCCTTCCAACGGCGCCGCAATCGATACCGAAATTCAGCTTTCCCGCCGCGCCGTGCTTTCCGGCGCCGGCGCCATGGCGCTGCTCGGCTTTGCCGGCTGCAGCACCACCGACGCGCTCGACCTGCCGCAAATGCAGCTCGACAACACCGTCACCGGTTCCGTGCCGCCGATGCGTCCGGCGATCAGCGTCGACAAGAACATCACCGGCCCGGACGTCATGTATGCCTCGCTCACCGACGGCGGATTCCAGGTGCCGGAGGTGCCGTGGCAGAAGGTCAAGCCGCAGTTCCGCCGTCAGATCGTCGTCGACAAGACCGGCGAGGCGCCCGGCACCATCGTCGTCCATCTTGAGGAGCGCATGCTCTATCTGGTGCAGCCGGGCGGCGATGCCATCCGCTACGGCGTCGGCATCGGCAAGGACGGCTTCCGCTGGTCGGGCCGCGCCAACATCCAGTACGGTCGCGAATGGCCGGTGTGGACGCCGCCGCCGGAGATGATCCAGCGCAAGCCGGAACTGGTGAAATGGCAGGGCGGCCAACCCGGCGGCCTCACCAACCCGCTCGGCGCCCGCGCACTCTACATCTACCAGAACGGCAAGGACACCGGCTACCGCATCCACGGTTCGCCCGAATGGTGGAGCATCGGCCAGGCGATGTCGTCGGGCTGCGTGCGCCTGATCAACCAGGACATCATCGATCTCTACAGCCGCGTTTCCAAGAAGAACCCGGTCGTCGTGGTGTGATCTTTTTCGGGCAGCCTATGCGGCCGCCACTTTCAGGATCATGCTTCCGTTTCTTCCGTTGCGCGATGCCGCAAGACAGGCGAAGGTGCCCTGAAAGCCTTCGCCTAGAGCCGGATGATTTCAGGTCTGTTCGACCTGAAATCTGAATCCGTCTCCAAATCAAAGAATTGGAGCATGATGTCGTCCGAAAACCGCTTCACACTTTTCGGCATCATGCTCTAGGGAGTGAAAAAGCATGGCTGAAACCTTCGTCATCGCGCAGGGCGGTGGCCCGACCGCCGTCATCAACCAGACCGTCGTCGGCGCCACGCTGGAAATCCGCAAGCGTCATCCCGGCGCCAAGGTGCTGGGCTCGATCCATGGCGTGCGCGGCATTCGCGACGGCAATTATGTCGACCTCTCCGCCATCCCCGAGGATCGGCTCAGGCTGATTGCCGGCACGCCGAGCGCGGCCCTCGGCTCGACCCGCGACAAGCCCGACGCCGCCTATTGCGAGGTCATCCTCAACGGCTTGAAGAAGGCCGGCGCCGACGCCTTCATCTATATCGGCGGCAACGACACGTCGGGCACCCAGCAGATCCTGACCGATGCCGCCGGCGGCTCGATCGCCTTCGTGCACGCGCCGAAAACCATCGACAACGACCTCGAGGAGAACGACCATACGCCGGGCTTCATCTCGGCCGCCGAATTCGTCGCCGGCGCGTTCCTGTCGGTCGATCTCGATTTCCGCGCCCTGCCCGGCATCTATGTCGGCATCGTCATGGGACGGCATGCCGGCTTTCTCACAGCTGCCGCGGCCGCCTGGCAGCTCGATCCCGACAGCGGCCCGCATTTGATCTACGTGCCCGAGCGCGCCTTCTCGGCAAAGCGCTTCATCGATGAAGTGCGCGAAAAGCTCGATCGTCACAAGCGCTGCATCGTCGCCGTCTCGGAAGGCGTCAGCACCGCCGACGGCAAGGCGCTGGTGGAAAGCCTGGTGCCGGCGGACAAGCTCGAGCGCGACCAGCACGGCAACGTCAAACTGTCGGGCAGCGATCTGCCGGCGGCGCTCGAACGCGCTCTGGCCGAAGGCCTGCCGGGCAAGCGCGCGCGGGTCGATGCGCTGGGCTACATGCCGCGCGGCTATATCGGCGCGATCAGCGCCGTCGACGCCAAGGAAGCCTTCGACGCCGGCGCCTTCGCGGTTGCCGTCGCCGGGGAAGGCGGCGGCTCGGTCGCGATCCAGTATGACGGGTCGAAGAGCGTGCTGAAGAAGGTGCCGCTGAAGGCGGTGGCCGGCAAGACGCGCCACATGCCCGACGATTTCATGCAGCCGGACTTGAACCAGCTTTCGGAAGCCGGCATGGCCTACCTGAAGCGGCTGGTGCCGGAAAAATACAAGGTCGGGAAGCCGTTCGTCTGATGAGCGAGCTTGAGATGGGCGACTGGTTCGGCACGGCGAAAGTCGATGCCGGCACGACGATGCTGACCGAGCCCTTCGTGCATGATTTCGTGCGCGCCAACATGTGGCATTTGAAGGGTCGCGACGCGGACCTGCTGGTCGACACCGGCATGGGTATTTGCCGCCTGGCGTCCGAGATCGACACGCCGGCCGGCAAGCCGCTCATCGTCGTCGCCACCCACATCCATCTCGACCATGTCGGCTCGCTGCATGAGTTCCCGCTGCGCATGGGGCCGAAGATGAGCGCTGCGCAATTCGAAAGCATGGATGATGCCGTCACCTACGCGTATATGTTCCACAATCTCGACGGCGCCGTCTCGAAGCTGCCGGCGCCGGACTGGAAAGCGGCTGACTATCGCATTCCTCCCGCCCCGCTGAGCCGCGCGCTCGACGAGGGCGATATCGTCTATCTCGGCGACCGGAAATTCCGCGTGCTGCATCTGCCTGGACACTCGCCGGACTCGATCGCGCTTTTCGACGAGACCGACGGCCTGTTCTTCGCCGGCGACGCCATCTATGACGGCATGCTGATCGACGACCTGCCGGATTCGGACCGCACGGCCTATTGCCGCACCATGCAGCGCCTGCTCGACCTGCCGATCCGCATCGGCCATGGCGGCCACGGACCGAGCTTCGATGCCGCCCGCATGCGCGAAATGGCCTCGTCCTACCTGCGCCGCCGAGAGCGGTTCGTAAGCGCCCTCTGAATTAAATCTTCGTAAGGTCGCCTCAAAACCCTAATTATGGCAACTAGGCGTCCTAGATGCGTGTCTGTCGAGACGGCCGGCTGCCATGCACGGCGAGACAGGCAAATCCGGTCATCGGCACGTCGACGGACGATCCCGTGGGAGCGCCCGCGACGCCGGATCAACGCTCGCCCGGACAGAACGACCATGTCACCCTCAAGCATTCTTCGCAGACATCGCGTCGCCGCCCTGTTGGGCGCCGCGCTGATCATTTCGCCCGTCATCGTCTCCTTCGCCCAGAGCAATGCCGGCCTCAGCACCGTGGCCGCGACCACGCAGACGCCCGTCGCCGGCATCACGGCTCCGAACGGCTCCTTCGCGCCGATCATCGCCGTCACCAAGCCGGCCGTTGTCACCATCACTTCGGTGATGGAGGCGCAGCCACAGGACGAGGGCTCGCCGCTCGGCGGCAATGCGCCTTTCGACCAGTTCTTCCAGCAGTTCTTCGGTGACCAGGGCATGCCGATGCCAAAGTCGCCGCCGCAGCAGCAGGGGCAGCGCGCCGAGGCGCTTGGCTCCGGCTTCATCGTCGGCGCGGACGGCACCATCGTCACCAACAATCACGTCATCGACGGCGCAAGCTCGATCAAGGTGACGCTCGACGACGGTACCGAGCTTCCCGCCAAGCTTGTCGGCCACGACGCCAAGAACGATCTGGCGGTGCTCAAGATAAAGGCCGACAAGCCTCTGCCGACCGTCAAATGGGGCGATTCCAATAAGCTGATGACCGGCGACCAGGTTTTGGCGATCGGCAACCCGTTCGGCATCGGCACCACGGTCACCGCCGGCATCGTTTCGGCGCGCGGTCGCGACCTGCATAGCGGCCCGTTCGACGACTTCATCCAGATCGACGCGCCGATCAATCACGGCAATTCCGGCGGCCCGCTGGTCGACGTCAACGGCAATGTCATCGGCATCAACACGGCGATCTATTCGCCCAATGGCGGCAGTGTCGGGGTCGGCTTTGCCATCCCGTCCGACCAGGCTGAGAAGGTCGTCGCCAAGCTGATGAAGGGCGGTGACATCGAGTATGGCTATCTCGGCGTGCAGATCCAGCCGGTCACTCAGGATGTCGCCAGCGCCATCGGCCTCGATCATCCGGGCGGCGCGCTGGTTTCCCAGGTCACCGACGGGTCGCCGGCTGCCAAGGCGGGCATCGAGACCGGCGACGTCATCACCGGCTTCGGCGGCCAGGAGATCAAGGATCCGAAGGATCTGTCGCGCGCCGTCGCCGACGTGTCGCCGGGCGCCAAGGAAACGCTCGATGTCTGGCGCAAGGGCAAGGCGATGCAGATTTCCGCCGATGTCGGCCGCAACGCTGACGATCAGAAGACGGCGTCGAACGGCAATGAAGGCCGCAGCCCGTCGGCCGAACAGGGCTTGCGCGTTCCCTCGCTTGGCCTCGGCCTGACCGACCTCACGCCCGATATTCGCGACCAGCTCAACCTTGCCGGCAACCAGCGCGGCGCGGTGGTCGAGCGGGTCAATCCGGACAAGGCGGCTTCGGTCGCCGGCATCCAGCCCGGCGATGTCATCGTCGGCGTCGACCAGATGCCGGTGAAGACCGCCAGGCAGGCCAACCAGGCGATCGCCGAGGCAGGCAAGTCCGGCAAGAAGTCGGTGCTTTTGCTGATCGATCGCGGTGACGCGCAGATCTTCGTGGCGGTGCCTTTCGCCGCCGGCTGACAATGCATGGCGACCTGCCGGAAACCGGCAGGTCGCCGAGATTCCTGTTGCCCGTGGCGATATCTTCGAGAACACTGCGCCGATCGTTTCTGCCGGCGCAGGAGATGTCTCGATGGTTACGCGTGGTTTCTTTTCCGGACGGCGTCCTCCTTCCGACACCGACGCGCGCATTCCGCCCGGCCAGTATCTGGAGCAGGGTTTCCCGGTTCTGTCGGCCGGGCCGACGCCGCGGGTGCGCGCCGAGGACTGGTCCTTCACCCTCAAGCAGGGGCCGCGGCCGATCAAGAAATGGAACTGGGCCGAATTCAACGCCCTGCCGCAGAGCAAGATGACGCGCGATATCCATTGCGTCACGGCCTGGACCAAGTTCAACACGCCGTGGCAAGGCGTGATGATCGACGACATCCTCGCCGATGCCGGCATCGAGCCGCCGACCGCCTATACGCTGGCACTGTCCTTCGACGGCTATTCCACCAATGTCCCAACCAAGGACCTCGTCACCGGCAGGGCGATGGTGGCGCTGCTCTATGAGGGCAAGCCGATCACATCAGATCATGGCGGGCCGGCGCGGCTCCTGGTGCCGCATCTCTATTTCTGGAAATCGGCCAAATGGGTGAACGGGCTGCAGTTCACCGAACGCGACGAGCCGGGCTTCTGGGAGCTGCGCGGCTATCACATGTATGGCGATCCCTGGCGCGAGCAGCGCTATTCCAGTGACCCGTGAGGGCGATCTGTGAGCAGCAATCGATGACCGCCGAGCCGTCGCCGCAATCGCCCTGGCAGGCAGCCACGATCGCCCGCATCGAAAAGCGCACGCCGCGCGTCACCAGCTTCTGGTTCCAGCCGTCGCGGCCCTTCGCCCATCTTGCAGGGCAGCATGTCGACATCAGGCTGACGGCGCCGGACGGCTATCAGGCGCGCCGCTCCTATTCCATCGCTTCGGCGCCGGAAGCAGGTGGCGGCATCGAGCTCGCGATCGAACGGCTCGACGACGGCGAGGTCTCACCCTTCTTCCACGACGTGGCGGCGGTCGGCGACGAGATCGAGCTGCGCGGGCCGCTGGGCGGCCATTTCATCTGGGAGGAGAGCGACGGCGGGCCGATCCTTCTGGTCGGCGGCGGCTCGGGCGTCGTGCCGCTGATGGCGATGCTGCGCCATCGCACGCTGCGCAACAATGCGGTGCCTGTCGCGCTGGTGTTCTCGGCGCGGGTCTGGGACGAGGTGATTTTCGGCGACGAGCTGATCGGCCTCGACGATCGTCGCGACGGATTCGATCTGGTGCTGACGCTGACCCGCGAGCCGGCCAGGCGGCCCTCCGACTATTCCCGGCGTGTCGACGCCCGCATGATGGCTCAGGCCATCGAGCGTCTGCCGAAGACGCCGAGGCTCGCCTATGTCTGCGGCTCGAATGCATTCGTATCGGCCGCCGCCGACGCGCTGATCGGCGCCGGCGTTCCGGCGGGGTTGATCCGCACCGAGCGTTATGGCGTCTGAGGAGAGCCTCGTCTCAGCCGGGTCGGGAGAATGTTGCCGAAACGAGCTGGAAAGGCAGCGCGCCATAGGTGGCGACGGCCTGCTCGTTGTCCCAGACGCGAAACTGTCGTGACGGCCGCGCCTCCAGCACCAGGGTCCGTCCCGTCCGGTCAAGCTTCACCTTGCCGCGAAAGCGCAGCATCCGCTCCCCGCCGGAACGGCTGATCGCCATCGAGCGCAGCCGGGCCACGTGCCGGTCGCCCGCATTGATCTCCATTTCGATGCGTCGCCTGACCGGCGGAACGACGATGCGCACGACGAGATCGAGCATCATCTCGCCGGCTTCGCCCCGCGGTTCATCCAGGGTTTGCGAGAGCACAAATGCAGCAGGCCGGCCGGCTGCCTTCGCCGCCATGGATTTGCCGCGCCACACGATGTCCGGCTCGGTCTGCTTCAGCCGGCCTTTCTTGCGCCGCAGGCGCAGCTGCTTTGCAAACCCCCGCGACAGCCAGGTCAGCGCGCCGAAATCGGTGCGCGGCTTGGCCTGCAGGACGGACGACAGGCGCGCCGCGCCGCGCCGGTCGGCCATGCCCACCACCTGCGCCACGACGGCTTCCGGCACCGCGATGCCGATCTCCAGCGCGAGGTAGGAAAGCGCGACCGCCGCGGCGACGGCGAGACCGCGCCTGGCGATGACGTCTAGGAATAGCGCCCAGTCGACATCGCCGCCTTCGATGGCCACGGTGCAGTCGACCAGCCAGTCGCTATGCGTATGCGCGTCGAGGCCGCCATGCGCGATGGCGAGCGCGATGCGGTCGGCGGGCGAAGGGACGACCACGCTGACGTCGCTGAACCTGGCGGCAATCGCGCGGCGCCAGATCGCGAGGTCGTCCTCGGCGTTCTGCTGCGAGCCGTCATAGGCGAGCTGATGCAGGTCGATGTCGCCATAATTGCCCTTGAAGAAATTCATCGAGCGCAGCGATGCTAGCCTTGTGCGCAGATATTGCGGGGAAACGCCGGTGGCGATCTGCCAGCCGCGGTCGCGCAGCACATCGAAAGCCGGCTGCATATCGTCCGGCCGCACCAGTATGTCGATGTCATGCGCCACGCGCCCGCGCTGCGCGGCGGCGTCGAGCGCAACGCGGCTGGCGCCCTTGATCAGCATAACCGCGCAGCCGGCATCGACCATCGCCTTCAACGCCGGCTCCGCCTCGCGCATGGCCATGCGCGACTTGGTCCAAAGCATCTTCTGCAGGCCGACGAGGCGCGGATAGGCGGCGTGGCCGGCAAGCTTGCGTCCGAACCTGTCGGAAATCGCGGCAAGCAGCCGGTGTTCCCGGAAGGAGACGTGATCGATGTCGTTCTCGTCCAGCCACCTTTCGGCGCAAAGGCGCGCCGCCTCTTCGTCGGGCAGAAGCGCTGCCTTCAGCAATTGGTCGAGCGAGCCGGTCGGCCAGGACCAGCCATAGTCTGGAAAACGCTTGCCGATGCGACGGATCTTCGCCATCAGCTGGAGCTGGCCTTGCTTTGCGCCCGTCGCAGCATGGCCAGCCGTGCCACTTCCAGGTAGCCGCGGTCGCGTGCCGTATCGCGCCCGTAGGACAGGCTTCCCGGCCTGATGCGTCGCAGCGCCAGGATGTCAGACATCATGTCGAGGACAAACCCGCTTTCCCGCGCCCGGGCGATCCAGTCGATCATCTCGCCACGGCCGCCCGGCGGGTCGATCATCGGTCCGACGCTCTCCGCGGCCGCTCGGCGCATCAGCATCGTCGAGCGCGACCAGCCGGGCGTTGCGGCCGGGGCCATCGCATCGGGCTCTCCGTCGCGAAAACTGCGTATATGGGTGAAGACCCCCGATGTCCCGGGAAGCCGTTCGAGATGGGCAAGCTGCGCCGCGATCTTTCCGGGCAGCCAAAGGTCGTCGGCGTCGAGCGTGGCGATGAAGGGCGTCGACAGCGCGGCGATGCCGCGGGTGGTCGCGCTGCCCGGCCCGGCATTGTCCTGGCGCAAAAGCTTGAGCGGCAGGTCGATGCCGTCGACAGCAGTGGCAATATCATCGGTCGAGCCGTCGTCGACCACCACGACCAGCTCGGGCCGCGCCGTCTGCGCCGCCACCGATCGCAGCGTCTCGACGATCGTGGCGCTGGCGTTGTAGGCAGGAATGACGACGCCGTATCCGCTCATCATATGAACCGCCAGTCCGCGAGTTTCTTCAGTTCGAAAATGCCTTCGATCGGCTTGAGCGACGGGTTGGCCCTGCGGCGCTTCATCGATTTGTAGATCGCGCGCATGAACTCGCGCGACTGGACGTCTTCCTGCCTCGTCATGTTGCCGGCGTGCCGCCGGTAATAAAGCGCCAGCGTGTCCGGGAGCAGGTATCGGGGGCCGACCTCGAAGCTGCGCAGCAGAAAGTCCGTATCTTCGGCCTGGACGAAGTCCTCGTCGAAACCGCCGAGCCGGTCGACCAAACGGCGCGAGAAGATCGCGGCCGACAGATGAATGCCGCGAATGGTAATGCTGTTGCAGTCTTCTGCCGGCTCCAGCGTCTGGTCATCGATCCTGTCGACCAGCATCATCCTGGAATAGGTAAGATCGAGAGCGGGATCCTTCCGGAAAAGCTCTATGTCGGCGGCGAAGCGCCCGGCTGGCGAGATGTCGTCGGAATCCAGAAAGGACACCAGCTCCGCCTCCGGCTCGAGCTGTCTCAGTCCGCTGTTGCGCGCCCGGGTCACGCCCATGTTCTCCTGCTGAAACAGTCGGATGCAGGATGCTTCGTCCATCATCGCGCGCACGGCTTGAGCCGAACCGTCGGTCGAGCCGTCGTCGATCACGACGATATCGAGATCGGCGGCGTCGCGCTGCCTGAGCAGCGAGCGGAGTGCTGCGCCGACGTAAGTCTCGCGGTTGTGAACCGGCATGATCACGGAGAGCTTCATCCGTGATCCCCGAACTGTCTTGTGTGGTCCAGCCCCCCGGCGTCCATCACATACCCTGCCAGCTGGGTGGGCTCTTATACTCGAAAATGCCCGGAGCCTCGCGCAGCGACGGATCCGCCCTGCGCCGTCTCATCGCTTTGTGGATCGCTCGCAGATGGTCGCGGAGCCTGCCGTCATTTTGCCGTGTCGCGTTCCCTGCATGACGCCGGTAGTAGATCGCGACGTTGTCCAGCAGCTCGTAACGGGGACCCGTTTCGAAGACGCGCAGCAGATAGTCTGTGTCCTCTGACAACTCGAACTCCTCGTCGAACCAGCCGATGCGATCGACAAGCGCCCGGCCGAACAGGGCGGTGCACAGCGAGAGCCCGCGAAGCGTCAAGATACGGCTGTTCGCGGCCGGCTCCAACGTCTCGTCGTCGATCCGGTCGACCAGCGTCATCAGCGAGTAGGTCAGATCGAGGCCGGGATGCGTTTCGAAATGAGCGAGGTCGGCCTCGAAACGGCCGGGAAGGGAAATATCGTCGGAATCGAGGAAGGACACGAAGCCGGCGTCCGCCGGCAATTGCCGCAGACCGGCATTGCGGGCTCGGGCAACACCCATATGAGCTTGTTGGAACAGGCGTATGCAGGCGTTCTCGTCCATCATCGCGCGAACCGCCTCGGCCGACCCGTCCGTCGAGCCGTCGTCGATCACGATGATGTCGAGGTCGACGGCGTCGCGCTGTCGCAGCAGCGAGCGCAGGGCCGGGACGACGAAGCGCTCGCGGTTATAGACCGGCATGATCACGCTCAGCTTCATCGGGCGCCCGCGCAAGGAAATCCGCAATCGTGCCGGCGATCTCCTCAGGATGCCTCCCGAGGTAAAGCCGGTAGCATGGCAGCAAGCGTGTGAGATCGCTGAAGAAGCGAAACCCGCTTTCCCGCTCGCCAGGCATCTGGGCAATGCCGGAGGGCGCCAGCGCGATGAGCGCATCCTTGCGCGAAATCGGTGCGATCGAACTCATCTTTCCGCCACTGACATGTGGCACCATCAACGCAGAAATGTCCAGACTCGCGCGTACTGGCCGAGGCGCGATCTCGTTAATGTGAAAGGCATGCTTGCCTTGCCAGTTGAGCGGTCGGCCGGTTCCCAGCCGCCTTCCCAGCCCGAGCCGGGCGAAACCCTGCGGATCCTGTTTCAGGATCGAAAACAGCGGTCGCGCGGTCACGCCGCCGGAAAGGTCGATCAGCACATAGTCGTCGCCGACGCTGTCCAGCCCGTTGAGCAGTCCCGCAACGACGGTTCCGGATTTTCCCGCGCCCCCGGCGCCGGCCAGCAGCACGCCCTTGCCATCAAGGCCCAGCGTGCCGGCATGGGCAAGGCGCATGCCGCCTGCGGCGTACTCCCAATGCAGGAAGGCGCGCAGTGGCGCCCCTTGCTCCCAGGGCGGAAACGCGTCGGGGGACCGCATCAGCTGGACGCCGATCCGTCGGTCGGGGTCGTAGACCTGCCAGAAATCCAGATCATGGTAATGATGGCCGCGCAGCCCCGCCTCGGCGAGTTTCTGGGCAAAGCCGTGTTCGGTGAAATGCGCATCGCCCCAGCGTGCCGGCACCGGCATGCCGCCGACGCCTGGATGGCCGATGAAGACATGGCATTGACGGGAGTCCCGCGGATCGCCGCCGGCTTCGATGAAAGCCTGGCCAAGGGCATCCGCGAGCGCGCCGGGCTCGAGATGCGCGATCAATTCCAGCCCTGGCAGGCGGACAATCCGCTGGACCGGGAATTGCCCGGCCGCGCTCTCGGCGGCGGCGAGGAGGAAGCGGGCGTAGTCCGGCAGGGTCTCGAGCGTGACGCGTGGCATGGTCTGTTCCAGCCCTGACCTCGCCCTTCGCCGGTCGCTCAGGAAACCTGCTTGACGGCCGGCCAGCCGAGCGGCTCCTCGACTTCGTGGATCGGATCGACGGTGATGAGGTCGGCAAGATCGTCATGGACGCTGACATTGAGCGGCTCGCGCGCCGCCGCCAGCGCCGCCGGCAAATCGTCGGAAGAGGGCAGCGGCGTTGCGCCGGAAGGCGTCAGCAGCCCAAACTCGACCAACTGCCCAATGAAGGACTCGAGCGCGGCGGCGTCGATCCTCGCAGCGCCCGCCGCCGATCGGATCAGCGCCTCGGTACCGACACCCGAGGCCAGCGCCTGCCATACCTTGCTGCCGGAATCGGAGAAGCCGAAATACTTCCCGTTGGAGAGGTCGAGCACGACAGCCTCGCCGTCGAAGGATTCGAAGACAATGTCCTTGCTCGCAACGGCATAGACGTCGGAAAGAGGCATGTCGTGGACCCCGCTGCAATTCCAGCCGGCGGCTGCCGGTCGTATCGTTGCCTGACCCCTGGACAACGCCTGTAAACACTCGATCCTTGCTTGGCAAGGCAAGGCGTGCCGGCGCCATCTCGACCTTTCGGGGTTTAGTTCGCGGTTCGAGTCTCTCGATATCGAGCGTCGACAAGGGGCAGCCGCGGCGCTTTCGGCACGAACGCCGTTTTTAGCCTTCGGTCGGAAATACGGGCCCGATGCGGGCCGAATCGGCCTTTGGAACGGGGGTAGGACGGTTAATAGTATCGAAAAGTGACTATTAGGAGATTCTAAAATCGAACTGAACGGTTCGTTTCTGTTGACGGTGCGTGCAGGACGGTGTGAACGTCGGTGCTCCGATACATTTGGTGAGCCAACCACCAAATTGGAATAAGATATTGATTTTATTCAATAAAAATAAAGTCATAGGCATGCTTATGAAAACTTCAAGATGCGGATTCATGGTCCAGACGGAAAAACTTCGTGATTGGAATCCGGCAGTCGGTTCACCCAAATCAGCGTTGTCCGAACGACGCGATTTCATTCCCAAGACACGCCGCTAGACGGACTGACTTAAGATACTGGAGTAGTAAAAATGAAAAAGATTGTTCTCACTGCCGCAGCCCTTCTGGCAATTTCTGGCAGCGCCTTCGCTGGTAGCGACCATTACAACCCGAACGAAGCCAATCAGGCGGCCGCCAAGGTCGACTCTTCCTACACGGCTTCGGTCCACCAGCCTGCGCCGGCCACTCAGCAGCCTGCCACGACGGGCGCCGACCACAACCTGTTCGGCAACAACTAACAACCGACCTTGAACCGGCGGCGGGCTCGCCCGCCGCATCGGTCGGACCACAAGATTCAGGAGCACTGAAATGAAGAAGATCGTTCTTGCCACGGCCGCCCTGTTGGCCGTTTCCGGCGCCGCTTTTGCCGCGGAGAGCGGCCATACCGGTAACGTAGGCGCCAGCCAGCCGGCTCCCGCCGTCGACACCACGCGTACGTCGTCGATCAATACCGACTCGACGGTCTACAAGCTGTTGAACTCGTCGAACGACGTTCACAAGTCGGCCCCTCAGGGCAGCGACCGTAGCCTCTTCGGCCGCTAACAACTTTAGACGATATACGAACGAAGAACGGCGGGCCTTGGCCCGCCGTTTTTCTTTTCCGCAACGGCTATGCGTCAGCCGGAGCGGTTAACCGTCAGGCAGCCTTTGCTTCCTCGCGATGCAGCGTGAAGGAATGGCCGTCGGCGTCGAAGATGTGCAGATCGCCGCCGCTGGCGTTGAGCCGCAGGGTCTCGCCGCGCTTGACCTCGACATTGCCCGGCAGCTTGGCCACCAGCGGCAGGTCGGTGCGGCCGATATCGACATAGACAAGCTGAACCTCGCCAAGCTGCTCGATATAGTCGACCTTGCCTTCGAACAGATAGTCCGCGCCGGTCGCGATCGCGAGATCCTCCGGCCGAACGCCGAAGCTGACCGCGGCGCCATTCGCCGAGGCCGGCGTCGCGATCGGCACGGTCGCCTTGCGGCCGCCGACATGGCTGACCACGGTCGGATTTCCGGCCTTCTCGATCTTTGCCGGCAATATGTTCATTGCCGGCGAGCCGATGAACTGGGCGACGAACAAATTGCCCGGACGCTTGTAGAGCTCCATCGGCGTGCCGACCTGTTCGATATAACCTTCCTTCAGCACTACGATGCGGTCCGCCAGCGTCATCGCCTCGACCTGGTCGTGCGTGACGTAGATCATGGTGGTGTTCGGCATCGATTCCTTGAGTTTGGCGATCTCGATGCGGGTGGCGACGCGAAGCGCGGCGTCGAGGTTCGACAGCGGCTCGTCGAACAGGAACACCTTCGGGTTGCGCACGATGGCGCGGCCGATGGCGACGCGCTGGCGCTGGCCGCCCGACATCGCCTTGGGCAGGCGGTCGAGATATTTGGTCAGTTGCAGGATCTCCGCCGCCTGGCGCACGCGCTTGTCGATCTCGGCCTTGCTTTCCTTGCCGATCTTCATCGAGAAGGCCATGTTGTCGTAGACCGTCATATGCGGATAGAGCGCATAGGACTGGAACACCATGGCGATGCCCCGCTTCGACGGCGGCACGTCGTTCACCACCTCGCCGTCGATCTTCAGCTCGCCCGAGGTGATTTCCTCGAGGCCGGCGATCGACCGCAGCAAGGTGGATTTGCCGCAACCCGACGGTCCGACGAAGACGATGAACTCGCCCGATTTGATGTCGAGGTCGATGCCATGGAGAATGTTGAGGTTGCCGTATGATTTCTTCACCTGGTTCAGCGTGACATCGGCCATGTTTTCTCCTCCCAATGATTTCCGTTGCAATGTTCAGTCGACACGCCCGAACCAGGCGCCATAACCGCCGAGGCGGACCGGCCCGGTGCCAGTCTGTCCCGAAAAGCCGTGCCCCGGCAAGGGCTGCAGCGAGCCACGGCCGAGATCGACCTCGGCGGGCTTGCCGCCGAGGTTGAAGGCGCAGACGATCCGCTCATTGCCCTCGCGGCGCGTGAAGGCGACGGTGTCGCCATCGCTTTCGATGAAGTCGATGTCGCCCTTGGCCAGCGCCGGATGCTGGCGCCGGAAGGCGAGGAAGCGGCGGTAATGTTCGAGCAGCGAGCTTGCGTCGCCCTGTTGCACGTTGACGGCCTGCGACAGGTGCTTGCCCGGCACTGGCAGCCACGGCTTGGCGGTCGAGAAACCGCCATTCTTGGCAGCCGCGTCCCACACCATCGGCGTGCGGCAGCCGTCGCGGCCCTTGAACTCCGGCCAGAACCGGATGCCGTAGGGATCTTGCAGGTCTTCGAACTTCAACTCCGCTTCGCCAAGGCCGAGCTCTTCGCCTTGATAGATGCACACCGAGCCGCGCAGCGACATCAGAAGCGCCGAGATCACCTTCAGATAGCCGGGCGGATCCGCCTCGTTGGCGGCCCAGCGCGAGGCGACCCGCATCACGTCATGGTTGGAGAAGGCCCAGCACGACCAGCCGTCGCTGGCGACCGTGCCGAAAGCCTCCAGCACCGCGCGCACTTTCGCCGCGCTGATCTTCTCCGGCGCCAGGAAGTCGAAGGAATAGCACATATGCACGCGCTTGCCGTCGGCGGTGTAGGCGGCGACCACTTCCAGGCCGCGCTGGGAGTCGCCCACCTCGCCGACGGCGGCCTGCGCCGGATATTCGTCGAGAAGCGCGCGGAAGCGCTCCAGGAAGCCGAGGTTCTCCGGTCGGCTCTTGTCGTAGAGATGGTCCTGGTAGTTGTAGGGATTGACCGCCGGCGCCGTCTGGTCGTTGCGCTGTTCCGGCGGCAGCGGCGGATTGTCCTCCAGCCCCTGGCTGTGGAAGTAGAAATTGATCGTGTCCAGCCGAAAGCCGTCGACGCCGCGCTCCAGCCAGAAGCGGGTGATATCGAGCAGCGCGTCCTGGACTTGCCGGTTGTGGAAGTTGAGGTCCGGCTGCTCGGCCAGGAAATTGTGCATGTAATATTGCTGGCGGCTGGTGTCCCACTGCCAGGCCGAGCCGCCGAAGATCGACAGCCAGTTGTTGGGCGGCGTGCCGTCGGGTTTTGCGTCCGCCCATACATACCAGTCGGCTTTCGGATTGTTACGGCTGGAGCGGCTTTCCTTGAACCAGGGGTGGATGTCGGCGGTGTGCGACAGCACCTCGTCGATCATCACCTTGAGGCCCAGCCGATGGGCTTCCGTCACCAGCGCGTCGAAATCGGCGAGCGTTCCGAACATCGGGTCGACGTCGCAATAATCCGACACGTCGTAGCCGAAATCCTTCATCGGCGATTTGAAGAAGGGCGAGATCCAGATGGCATCGACGCCGAGCGAAGCGATGTAGGGCAGGCGCCGCACGATGCCCTTCAGGTCGCCGATGCCGTCGTCGTTGGAGTCCTGGTAAGAGCGCGGATAGATCTGGTAGATCACCGCGCCCCGCCACCAGTCGCGGTCGACGGCGGGGTCTGGTCTCGAAGTCGCCTTCAAAGCCGATTGCATGTCTTCAACCTCCTTTCACCGAGCCGGCAAGCAGCCCGCGGACGAAATAGCGCTGCAGCGAGAAGAACACGATCAGCGGCACGATGATGGTGATGAACGCCGATGTCGTCAGGATCTCCCAGTTGCCGCCGCGCGAGCCGAGCAGCGCGTTGAGCTTGGCCGTCAGCACGATCTGATCGGGCGCCGTGCCGAGGAAAACCATTGCCACCAGGAGATCGTTCCATACCCACAGGAACTGGAAGATGGCGAAGGAGGCAAGCACCGGGAAGGACAGCGGCAGCACGATCTTGACGAAGATCTCGAAGTCGCTGGCGCCGTCGATGCGCGCCGATTCCATGATCTCGCGCGGCAGGCCGGCAATGTAGCTCCTGAGCAGGTAGATGGCGAAGGGCAGGCCGAAGCCGGTATGCGCCAGCCAGATGCCGAGATAGGTCTTGGACGGCACGCCGAAGAAGGTGCCGACGCCGTTGTAGAGCTTGAGCAGCGGGATCAGCGACATCTGCAGCGGCACGACCAGCAGGCCGATGATGACGGCAATCAGCAGCGCCCGGCCCGGAAAGCGCATCCAGGCCAATGCATAGGCCGCGAAGGCTGCGATGAGGATCGGGATGATCGTTGCCGGGATGGTCACCGTCAGCGAGTTCATGAACGAGCGGCCGATGCCTTCGGAAAACAGCACGGCATCGTAGTTGTCCGTGGTGAATTTCGGCGGCGCGGAGGAGGCGAAATAGACGCGTTGGCCGCGGTCGCCCTCGAAGGCTTTCACCGAGGACAGGATAAACGTGCCGTCGGCGTTCATCTGCAAGGTGGCGCCATCATTGAGCTCGGCAACCGTCCCGGCCTTGTACTGCGTCGGCGCGGACGACTTCACCCCGAAGGCGCTGATCTCACGCTTGGGCCCGTCGCCGAAGATGTTGCCCTCGATGACATATTTGCCGTCCTTCTGGGTTTGCGCCGACGCCGCGGGAAGCCGCCCGGCCTCGCTCTGGCTGGAACTGGCAAAGGAGTTCCACCAGCCGGCGGCGACGATCTGGTCCTTGTCGCGCAGCGACGAGACGAGAATGCCGAGCGTGGGAATGGTCCAGATCACCACGAAGACGAGCACGGCGATGTGGACGCCGAAGCGGCCGGCGAAGGATTTTCCGGTCTTGGCGGCCATCTCAGTGCCCTCCCGTCTCTTTGTTGGCCTGGCGGATGTTCCAGACCATGATCGGGATGACCGCGATCATGATGATGATGGCGATCGTCGCGCCGCGGCCGAAATCGCCGCCGCCGCGGAACATCCAGTCGAACATCAGATTGGCGAGCACCTGGCTGTTCCATTGGCCGTTGGTCATGGTCAGCACGATGTCGAACACTTTCAGCACCAGGATGGTGATGGTGGTCCACACCACTGCGATCGTGCCCCAGATTTGCGGCACCATGATCTTCCAGAAGATCTGGAACGGGTTGGCGCCGTCGATCACGGCCGCTTCCAGCGTCTCTTCCGGAATGCCGCGCAGCGCCGACGACAGGATGACCATCGCAAAGCCGGTCTGGATCCAGACCAGGATGATCATCAGGAAGAAATTGTTCCAGAACGGCAGCGATATCCACACCTGCGGCTGGCCGCCGAAATACTGGATGATGGCGTTGAGCAGGCCGATCTGCACCTGGCCCTCGCCGCGATACTCGTAGATGAACTTCCAGATCACGCTGGCGCCGACGAAGGAAATGGCGAGAGGCAGGAAGATCAGGCTCTTGGCGATCGTGCCCCACCAGATCTTGTCGGTGAGCACGGCGATGATCAGCCCAAGGAAGGTGCAGGCCGCCGGCACCACCGCCAGCCAAAGCACATTGTTCAGGATCGAATTGCGGAAATCGTGATCGCCGAGCGCCCATTCATAATTGGCGAGGCCAACGAAATTCTCGCCGCCGCGATCGAGGAAGGAGAGCCTCAGCGTCTCGATGACCGGGTAGATCAGATAGATGGTAAGGATGATCATCGCCGGGCCGACGAACAGCCAGGGCCGCACCAGTCCCTGCCGGCGCAAATTGTCGACGGCGGCGGTGCCCGAGACGCCGCGTGACGGGAAGACGAGATCGAGCAGTTTGTTGGCGCCCCAGAAATAGGCGACACAGCCGCCGACGCCGATGATGATGACGAATATGGCCGAGAAAATCTGAGTCGCCATGGGTCCCTCTCCCTGCGCATGACCGGCCAGCCAGGGCTGGCGATCGGATGCACCGACTTTCGGTTATTCGGAACAATCGAAACGCGAAGGCTTCCGGCGTTGACCGCCGGTCGGATCCGGACCGTGGCCCAGATCCAGGTGGAGGATTAGGAGGATTTCAGGATGCTTACTTGATGGCATCCCAGCTTTTCTGGATGTCGGCGGCGACGTCTTGCGCGGACTTGCCGCCGACCAGGTCGATCATGCCGGTCCAGAACGAGCCCGCGCCGACCTTGCCGGGCATCAGGTCGGACCCGTCGAAGCGGACAGTCGTGGCGCCGACCAGGATCTCGCCCTGCTTCTTCAGCGCGTCGCTGCCATAGGCGTCCTTGTTGGCTGACTTGAAGGGGGTGACGAAGCTCTTCTGCGCCATCCACAATTCATGCGCGAGCGGCATCTCGAGGAATTTGATGAACTCGCGCGAGGCCTTGGAATCCTTGGTGATCATCACCAGCGTGCCGGCCACTTCCAGCGGCGTGCCCAGTTCCGGCTTGGAGGCGTAAGGCGGGTAGGGGAAGAAGTCCGCGTCCTGGCCGAGCTTCACGTTTTCCGGGAAGAAGGAGGGGATGAACGATGCCTGATGGTGCATGTAGCACTTGGGCGGCACGGTGAAGAGGCCCTTCGGGCTGTCGCGGAAGTCGGTCGCCGCGACCGCCTTGGCGCCGCCGTCCACCATCTTGTCGTCGGTGGCGATCTTGCCGAAGATGTCGATGGCGTTGACCACGGCCGGGTCGGTGAACGGGATCTCGTTCTTCACCCACTTGTCGTAGACTTCCGGCGGCTGGGTTCTCAGCATGATGTCCTCGACCCAGTCGGTCGCCGGCCAGCCGGTGGCGCCGCCGGAACCGAGCCCGATGCACCAGGGCTTGCCGCCGTCGGCGATGATCTTCTTTTCGAGGTCGGCGAGTTCTTCCTGGGTTTTCGGCACCTTGTAGCCGGCCTCGTCGAAATTGTCGGGCGAGTACCAGACCAGGCCCTTCACGTCGATCTTGTAGGGGAAGGCGTAGAAGCCGGGCTTGCCGTCCTTGCCATTATAGGTGCCGAGCTTGGCCCAGGAGTCGCCGGCGGCGTAATTTTCCTTGATCCAGGCGGCGACGTCGTCGCCCAGCGGGGTCAGCACGCCCTTGGAAGCAAGATCCTGTATCAGGCCGGGCTGCGGCAGGACGGCGATGTTGGGCGGGCTGCCGGCCTGGGTGTCGATGACGATCTGCTGCTCATAGTTCTCGGACGAGGAATATTTCACCTCCGCGCCGGTGGCCTCGGCGAAATAGTCGAGGACCGAACGCACAAGCGTCTCGTCCTCACCGCGCCACGGCCCGAAGATCGTCAGCGTCTCGCCCTTGAGATCGACCTTTTTGAGGTCGTCGTAGTTCGCCCAGTGAAACTTCGGATCCTCGCCCGGCTTGAACTTCAGTTCGGCTTGCGCCGGCAGGCTGAGGGTGAGTGCCGCAAACGCCGCACCCAAGAGAAGCATTTTCTTCATCGCAAGTCCTCCCAGTGGTCACAAACAGGACGAAACCTCCATTTCGTCCGCCGACGCCCGCGGAACTGTGACTCAGCGAAAGGGCAACCGCAACCTTTCGAAGAGACTTCCAAAGCGCTTTGGCTATTTTGATCTCGCCATTGAATTGCTCGAGAGTCAAGTGGGAGAGTTTATAAATCGATTTAAATCTCCCGACATAGAGTGAGAAAAGTGCACTGCAGCATAGTTTTTTGGGCCGCAGCAGCAATTTTTGCTTCAAACGGCGCCTAGGGCCCTCTAAGGTCATCATGCTTGGCGATCTCGCCAACACTCATCGGATCGATTCAATTTGAAAGCGCTTTGAGGCTGGAGGCCTCCGATGAACCTCAAGCAACTCTCGCATATGCTGTCACTCTCGCAGACCACGGTGAGCCGGGCGCTGAACGGCTATCCCGAGGTGAATGAGGAAACCCGGCGCCGGGTGATGGATGCGGCCAAGCGCCATGGCTACCGGCCGAACCCCAGCGCGCGCCGGCTCGCCACCGGCAAATCGGGGATGATCGGCTATGTGCTGCCGACGGGGGCCGCCGTCGACATCGATCCGCACTTCGTCGAATTCCTCTCCGGCCTTGGCGACTATGCCCGCGCGCACGAGCTCGACCTCGTGCTTTCGCCTGCCGATGCCGACGACGAAGAAACGACCTACCGGCGCATCGTCGCCAACCGTCAGGTCGACGCCGTCTACCTGTCCTCGCCGCGGCCGGCCGACAAGCGGCTGGCGCTGGTCAACACGCTGGGCATCCCGTTCCTCGTCCATGGCCGCAGCGAAGGTTTCGACTTCGACTATCCCTATCTCGACATCGACAATGAGGGCGCCTTCCACGAAGCGTCGAGACTGCTGATCCAACTCGGCCACAAGCGCCTGGCGCTGATCAACGGCAACGACCGCGAGACCTTCGCCATCCACCGCGAGCGCGGCGTGCGCCGGGCGCTGGCCGCAAGCGGGCTGACGCTCGGCGAGCGCCACATCCGTTCGGTGGCGATGACCGAGGAGAACGGCTATCGCGCCGCCCGCCGCCTGCTCGAGGAGGCTGAGCCGCCGACGGCGATCGTCTGCTCCAGCCTGATCATGGCGCTGGGCGTCGTGCGCGCCGTGCGCGATCTCGGTCTCACCATTCCGGGCGACCTGTCGCTGGTCGCCCATGACGACGTCTTCCCCTGGCTGCGGCCGGAGAATTTCCCGGTGCCGCTGTCGACCACGCGCTCCTCGATCCGGCTTGCCGGCGCGCGTGTCGCCGAGCGCCTGGCGGCGCGCATATCGGGGCTGGAGGAGGGCGCGCGGGGAGAGGTCTGGCCGGTCGATCTGGTGGTGCGGGGATCGGTGGCGGGGGCGCCGGTATAGGGCCTGATCCAACAGCTTCGCCGCTGCCTCCTTCCGGGCAACTGTCGTGGGACAACGGTCCGCCTTCGGCTGCTCCTGATGTTGGACGATGACAATCAGTAAGCCAGAACCGTCAACCGGTTCTTCAGGGTGCGCCATTTGCCCACATTCCCGTTCTCCGACGCGGATCCAATCCAACACCCTGGCCCACCGCCGAAGGCTTCGGAGGTGGTGATCGTCGGTGGCGGTGTTATCGGCGTAACGACGGCCCTTTTCCTCGCGGCCCGGAACATTCCGGTGACGCTGCTGGAAAAAGGCCGCGTCGCGGCTGAACAGTCCTCGCGAAACTGGGGGTGGATCAGAAAGCAGGGACGAGACGCGGATGAACTGCCGATCGTCATCGAGGCTTCCCGCCTGTGGCGGCAACTGGCCGAGGAATGCGGCGAAGACATCGGGTTGAATCAGACAGGCGTGACCTACCTGGCGAATGCCGACAAGGACATGGCCAAGTTCGAAGAATTCATGAGGATCGCCGCGATCCATGAGCTCGACACGCGCCTTCTGGACGCCGACGAAACCGCAAAACTCATCAGCGGCATGTCGCGCAGGTTCAAGGGCGCGATGACGACGCCCTCCGATATGCGCGCGGAACCTTGGTTGGCGGTGCCGGCGTTAGCGCGGCTTGCCGTTCGAAAAGGCGCCAGGATCGTCGAGAATTGCGCGGCGCGAGGTCTCGACATCGCGGCCGGCAGGGTCAAAGGCGTGTGGACCGAGGCGGGATATATCGGGACCTCCACCGTGTTGGTCGCGGGCGGCGCCTGGTCATCCCTCTTCTTGCGAAGACACGGCGTGGCCATCCCCCAGCTCAACGTCAGGGTGACCACAGCTGCCACAGAACCCATGCCTGAGGTCTATTCAGGTGCGGCGGCCGACGACCACATCGCTTTCCGGCGCAGGCAGGATGGCGGATATACGCTCGCCGCAGGCGGCAGCCACTTGCTTTACCTGGGGCCTGACGCATTCCGGCACGCCACCCAATATCTTCCCGCTCTCAGGGACAATCCGTTCGGAACGCGCTATTTCCCGTTCGCTCCATCGGGCTACCCCGATGGCTGGTCGACCCCGCGCGATTGGGCGCCGGATTCCGCAAGCCCTTTCGAAAGAATGCGCGTGCTCAACCCAGCCCCTGAGCCGGCAAAGCTTCGCTCGATCGAGCGCAATTTCAAACGCCTGTTTCCACAGTTCGATAAAGTTCGCTTGAAGGTCGGCTGGGGCGGCATGATCGACGCAATGCCCGACGTCGTCCCCGTCGTGGATCAGGTCCAGGCGATCGGCGGTCTTTTCGTCGCGACCGGAATGAGCGGCCACGGGTTCGGCATCGGGCCTGGCATAGGCCGCGTCGTCTCCGACATGATCCAGGGAAATGAAACCGGCCACGACCTCAGCCGTTTTCGGCTGTCGCGTTTCTACGATGGAAGCCCCGTCCGGCTAGGTCCGGCTCTTTGAACCGGTCGCGCGCAGTCGGCAACAGTCGGTCGACTGCCCAGATTCACTGCTTCGCCGCCTCAGCCGCTTTCGTATCGATCAGCCCATAGCCAAAATCATTGTCCCGCCCCTTGGGCCCGAGATCCTTGGCCGTTGCCGCCAGCGCCTTCTCGATCTCGTCGGCCGAACGGTCGGGCGCGGCGTGGATCAAATTGGCGATGGCGCCGGACACGATCGCGGCGGCGAAGGAGGTGCCGGTCACCACGTCGGAGCCGGCGCCGCTCGGCGCCACCATCTCGACGCCTGGCGCCGAGATGAACACATAGGCGCCGCGATTGGCCTGCGGCATCAGCCCATCCTTGGCGTCGGTGGCGGTGACGGCGATGACGCCGTCGAAGGCGGCCGGATAGCCATAGGGCGCCTTCGGCCCGTTGTTGCCGGCGGCCGCGACCAGCACGATGCCGAGCGCCCGGGCGTTACGGCAGGCGGTGCCGAGCAGGTCGTTCTTCGGCCCGACGAAGCTCATATTGATGATGCGCGCGTCCTGTTCGGCGGCCCAGTCCAGCGCCGACAGGATGACATCCATGGTCGACTTGCCGCCTTCGAAGGCGCGCGCGTGATAGATCCTGGCGCCCGGCGCCATGCCTTCCAGCGGGCCGACGCCGGCGATCAGCCCGTCGACCGAGGTGCCGTGGTCGCGCTTCTCGATCGGCACGTTGGGCATGGCGTCGTATTGCTCGGCGATGACGCCGGCGAGCGCCGGATTGGTGTCGTCGATGCCGGTGTCGATGACGGCGACGCGCACATTCTCGCCGCTCGCCTGTTTTGAATCGAGCGCGATGCGGTCGAAGGCGTAATTCACGACGCCGGCCGCCTGCTGCAGCGTGTAGATGTGGTTCGGTTCGCGGCGCTGCGTGCGCCCGTCCGCGGCAAGCTGCGCCAGCACCACGCCGACGGGCCGCCCGTCGGTGATGCCGAAGCGCACCAAAGTGGTGCCGAGCAGCCGCGACTGGCGCTGCGAGCGCGCCTGCAGGCCGAAGGAATTGGCGATCTGCTGCACCACGCCGGCATCGCCATCGACGGTCACCAGCACCTCGTTGGGCACGAATTCGCCGGCAATCGCACGCGGCGGCTCCGCCAGATTGAGGCCCTGAGGCACCGCGACGGGTCCGTTCGGCGTCGGCGCCGGCGGCGGCGTGTTGCCGGAACCGTTCGACGACGATGTTCCATTGGACGGCGCGGGCGTTTGCGGAGCCGCGCCGGCGGGCGTGTTCGGGAACAGGTCGACGATCAGCGCCGGCAGGAACACCGCGCCGCCTGTGGCGCCGCCAGCTCCCGGTTTCTCGCCATTATTCGCGGTGCCGCCGTTCTTGTCGCACCCGACGCCCGCCGCTGTCGTGCGGTTCAGGCAGTCGACCTGGGTCTGCGAAAGATTCGGATCGTTGGTCTGCGCAAACGCAGGAGCGGCGGCAAAGGCCGCCGCCGCGAGGAGTGCCGCATGCAGAATGACCGCCTTAGCCGCCATCGACCGGTTTCCTTCCCTGGATCACGGTATCGGCGAAAGGCTGGGCCGCAATAAGGCCGACGAGCTTGTCGTAATCGGCCGCACTGCTCGCCGGAATGGTCAGGTGAAAGACGCCGTCGGCGGTCGGCCCGCCGGCGATCTTCAACCCGTTCTGGCCGAGGAAGGCGGCGATATCGGCCATCTTGGCATCCGGCTTGAACTTGACCAGCGCAAAAGGCAGCTTGGCGAGATCGTCCTGAGCGCCGGCCACTTCGAAATCGCTGCCCTTGCCGCCCGGCTGTTCGAACGATTGCACGATGACCAGCGCAAGCAGCGCCGCGGTCGCGGCCCAGGCGATGCCGGCAGGCATTGCCGTCACCCGGCCGAAAACCTTGGCGAGCCACGATTGGCCGGCCGGCGCGCGCGCCGGGCCGGCCTCGGCGTCGAGCGCCTTGGCGAACCGGCTGAGCGCGTCGGCGGGCGGCCGGATCGCCTCGTTGGCGGCGGCGGCACCGGAGAACTCGGCCTCCGCTTCGCCAAGCGCATTCATTGCCGCCGGATCGGTGGCCAGCCATTCCTCGACGGCCTCCAGCTCGGCGCCTTCCAGCGAGCCGTTCAGGTAGAACGGCAGCAGCGTTTCCATCTCGTCGCGGCGCGACATCTTTTCTGCGGCGCTCATGGCCAACCCCTGTCGTAACCGGCGGCCTTGAGGGCTTCGCCGAGTTTCTTGCGGGCGTAGAACATCCTGGTCTTGACGGTGGCGACCGGGATGTCGAGCACCTCGCCGATCTCGGTCACCGACTGGCCATGGTAATAGGCAAGGTCGATCACCGTGCGGTGTTCTTCCGGCAAGGCATCGATGAAGCGGCGCAAGGCGGCGGCTTTGTCTTCCTTCATGGTCACGACTTCCGGCGTGTCGGCGCCGTCGGGAACTTGCGCCGCGTCGTCGTCGTCGATCCAGTCTTCCTTCTTCTTGCGCAGCATGGACAGCCCCTTGAAGCGGGCGATGCCGAGCAGCCATGTGGAAACTTCAGAGCGCCCCTCGAAGCCGGGCGCCTGTTTCCACAGCTCCAGAAAGACCTCGTTCGCGATATCGTCGGCCATCATTTCCGATCCCGTCTGGCGCGCCACGAAGCGGTAGATCCGCGCGTGGTGACGCATGAACAGGAGCCGGACGGCGGCCCGGTCGCCCTTCGCGACCCGGTCAACAAGCGCGCGATCGGTTTCCGTCGCCGCGTTCATGGCCGGTCGAGCCGCCTGGCTCCTCGAAGCTCTGTCGCTGATCGGTCCAAAAAGGTTCATCCTCCGCCAAGGAATTTTCGGAGGCTAACCGAAGAGAGGGGAGGTTGCCAGAGGGGGTGCTTCTCCTACTCCTTCCCGGCGATAGGCCGAGACGCCTACTGCTTCGTCATCCTAGGGCGAAGCAAGGAGCGAAGCGACGCGGCGCAGACCCTGGGATCCATTCCGTGACGTCAAGGCATTGATCCCGTTGCAGAACTTTCTCAGTTGCACCCGTCGCGCGAGATCATGGAATGGATCCTCGGGTCTGCGCGTCCGCTTCGCTCTCGCTCCGCCCGTGGATGACGAAGTTGCTTGGCCTTCGCCGATCTCCAACGTTGCAACGGGAGAAGGGGGAACTAAACCAAGAACACCTTCGCCTTCATCGTCTCGGGTATCGCCACCCCAAGCCGGCTCAGCACCGTCGGCGCGAGCTGCAGCTGATCGAGCAGCGTGTCGGCTTGCGGCCCCTTCGCCGGGCCGAAATAATAGAGCGCGAAATCCTGCATCTCGTCGTCATGGCCGCCATGATGGCCGCGGTCCGTCTGGCCATGGTCGGCCGTCACGATCACTTCATAGCCGGCTGCGCGCCATTGCGGCAGGAAGGCTGCCAGCATCGCGTCCATCGCGTAGCAGGCATGGTCCATCTCGTGACAGTCATGGCCGAAGCGATGGCCCATCGAGTCCAGCGTGCAGGTGTGGAGGATGCCGTAATCGATGCCGTGGCGCTTCGCCAGCATGGTCAGCGTCGCGAACAGGTCGACGTCGCTCGGCGTCATCTGGTTCTTGAGATTGTAGCCGGTCATGGTGTGGAAGCGGCCATGCGTGATCGGCCCATCGGGCTCGTCGAATTCCATGTCCTCGACCAGGTCGAACGGGTACGAGCGGAAGAATTCCGACCAGTAGGAATGGGTCACGGCGCCCGTCCTGCCGCCGGCCTTGCTGACTTCCGAGAAGATATCCGGCTGCGTGACGCGAAAGCGGTTCTCGTTGGAAAGGATGCCGTGCACCTGCGGCGTGACCCCGGTGTGGATCGAGGCGTAGCAGCAGGCCGAGGTCGACGGCAGCACCGAACGCATCTTCCAGACCTGCGCTTCGCCGGACTGCGCCCAGCCCTCGAGGTTGCCCATCAGCCGGCGCCAGTTCCGGTAGGGCACGCCGTCGAGGATGATGAGCAGCAGTTTGGATTTGAGCGCCACGGCGGTTCCCATGATCATGCATCGAAAACAGAAGCGCCGCGTGTCGCGCGGACACGCGGCGCTCTTTTGGATAGCCCGATATCAGGCGTTCAGCCAGCACTCGTTGAGCGCATAGCCGTCCATCATCTCGCCATTCGGGTTCTTCACCCAGCCGCTGACCTTCTTGGTGTTGGCGGCGTCGACGAACTGGTTGAAGAACGGCACGATCAGGCCGCCTTCGTCGCGCATCAGCATAGCCATGTCGCGATAGATCGCCTTGCGCTTGGCCTGGTCCAGCTCGGCGCGGGCCGTGTAGAGCATCTTGTCGAATTCAGGCCGCTTGAAGCGCGTGTCGTTCCAGTCGGCGGTCGACAGATAGCCGGTGGAATACATCTGGCCCTGCGTCGGCCGGCCGCCCCAGTAGGAGAGCGAGAACGGCTGCTTGTTCCACACTTCCGACCAGTAACCGTCGCCCGGCTCGCGCTTGATCTCTATCTTGATGCCGGCCTTGGCGCAGCTCTGCTGGTAGAGCTGGGCGGCGTCCACAGCCCCGGGGAAAGCGACGTCCGAGGTGCGCAGCAGGACCGAGCCGCTATGGCCCGACTTCTTGTAGGCCGCGGCCGCCTTTTCGGGATCGAACTTGCGCTGCTCGATGTCGGAGGAAAACAGCGGATAGGCCTCGTTGATCGGGAAGTCATTGCCGACCGAGCCATAGCCGCGCAGGATCTTGTCCAGCATCTCCTCGCGGTCCATCGCCAGCTTCAACGCCATCCTGAGGTCACTGTTGTCGAAGGGCGCGGTGTCGCAGAACATGTTGAACGGGTAGTAGCCGCGCCCGGCGACGTTCTCGATGCTGACGCCCGGCATGCGCTTCACCAGGTCGACGACCTTGGGCTCGACCCGATTGATGAGATGCACCTGGCCGCCCTGCAGCGCCGCAAGCCGGGCCGTCGGATCGTTGATGACGACGATCTCGATCTGGTCGGCATGGCCGGCCTTGTCGCCGCGCCAGTAATTGGCGAAGCGCTCGCCGCCATGCTTCACGCCGGGCTGGTTGACGCTGACCTTGTACGGGCCGGCGCTGATACCGGCATTCGGGTTGTCCTTGCCGCCATTCGGCTGGATGACCAGATGGTAGTCGGCCATCAGATAGGGGAAGTCGGCATCGGCGTCGCCGAGCGTCACCACCACGTCCTTGCCATCGGCCTTGATGGTCTTGATGTTCTTCAGAACGCCGAGCGCGCCGGATTTCGACTTCTCGTCGGCATGGCGCTCGAGCGTCGCGACAACGTCTTCCGCCGTTACCGTCTTGCCGTTGTGGAACTCGATGCCGTCGCGGATCTTCATTGTCCAGGTCTTGGCGTCGGCCGAGGCGCCGATCTCCTCGGCAATCAGGTTCTCGACGCCGCCCTCGGGCGTCAGCCGCACGAGGAATTCGCCCCACTGCTTGCAAAAATTGTAGGTCACCTGGCTGAGGTTCAGCGCCGGATCGAGGCTGTTGGTCGATTCGCCGCCCTGCAGGCCGGCCTTGATGATACCGCCCTTCACCGGCGTCGCGGCAAAAGCCTTGCCAGCCAGCGTCGCAGCCAGCGCCGCCGAGGCGCCGAGCGCCGCCGCGCGGCCGAGAAAATCGCGCCGCGAGATCCTGCCCTTGCCGGCGAGTGCGGCGAGATGGTCGAGTTCGGTCTGCATGTCCTGCCCCCTTTTTGAGATTGGTTTGCTGCGGGCTCTACCCGCCCGCGGCCGATCTTTCCTGCTGCGCATTGCAGCCGCATGACAGCTTCTGGTCCGGGCTGACTTTCGTGGGCTAATTTCCGGCGCTCGCCATGCGCCGGCCCTTGATCGCCTTCTCCAGCCAGCCGATCTCCATTTCCGGCACGGAGGAGAGCAGCAGGTCCGTATAGGCGTCGAAGGGCGGCGTCAGCACCTTGCTCCTGGAGCCGTAGCGCACGACCTCGCCGCGATACATCACCGCGATCGAATCGGCGATCGACTTCACCGTCGCCAGGTCATGGGTGATGAACAAATAGGCGACCTTTTCGTGCTGCTGCAGGTTCAGAAGCAGCTTCAGGATGCCGTTGGCGACCAGCGGATCGAGCGCCGATGTCACCTCGTCGCAGATGATCAGCTTCGGCTTGGCGGCGAGCGAGCGGGCGATGCAGACGCGCTGCTTCTGGCCGCCGGACAGCTCGGCCGGATAGCGGTCGACGAAACCCTTGCCCATCTCGATCTCGTCGAGCAGTTCGGCGACGCGCTTGTCGCGCTCGCGTCCCTTCATACCGAAATAGAACTCCAGCGGCCGGCCGATGATGGTGCCGACCGTCTGGCGCGGGTTCATCGCCACGTCGGCCATCTGGTAGATCATCTGCAATTGACGCAGATCCTCCTTCGGCCGGTCGGAAAGCCGGTTGGCCAGCGGGCGCCCATCGAAGGTCACCGTGCCTTGCTCGGGCGGCAAAAGCCCGGTGATGGCGCGCGCCAGCGTCGACTTGCCGGAGCCGCTTTCGCCGACGACGGCCAGCGTCTGTCCCGGATAGATGTCGACCGAGACGTTCTTCAGGACCTTCACATGGCCGCCGCCATAGGCGGCGGTGACATTCTTCACCGACAGGAACGGCGTTGCGCCGGGCTGCTGTTCCTGGTGCTCGATCTCATGCACCGAAACCAGCGCGTTGGTATATTCCTGGCGCGGCTCCTTGATGATCTGCTGCGTGCCGCCCCACTCCACCAGCCGGCCGTGGCGCAGCACCATGATCTCGTCCGAGACCTGGGCGACGACGGCAAGGTCGTGGGTGATGTAGAGCGCCGCCACATGGGTGTCGCGGATGGCGTCCTTGATCGCCGCAAGCACGTCGATCTGGGTCGTCACGTCGAGCGCCGTGGTCGGCTCGTCGAAGACGATGAGGTCGGGCTCCGAGCAGAGCGCCATCGCTGTCATCACGCGCTGCAATTGGCCGCCGGAGACCTGGTGCGGGTAGCGCTCGCCGATCGTTTCAGGGTTGGGCAGGCTAAGCTTCTTGAACAGCGCAATGGCCCGCTTCTCGGCCTCGGCGCGGTTCGCGGTACCATGCAGCAGGGTCGCCTCGACCACCTGGTCGATCAGCTTGTGCGCCGGATTGAACGCCGCCGCCGCCGACTGCGCGACATAGCACACCTCGCGTCCGCGCAGCGCTCGCACGCCCCTTGGTCCGGCCTTCATGATGTCGCGGCCGTTGAGGATCACCTCGCCGCCGGTGATGCGCACGCCGCCGCGGCCATAGGCCATGGACGACAGGCCGATGGTCGATTTGCCGGCGCCGGATTCGCCGATCAGGCCGAGCACCTTGCCCTTTTCGAGCGTCAGCGAGACATCGTGGACCAGCGTGATGGTCTTCGGCGTCTCGCCCGGCGGATAGACGGTCGCCTCGATGCGCAGGTTGCGGATGTCGAGGAGCTTGCCCGAGCTTGCCTGCCCGGACTTCGCCTGCCCGGACTTTGCTTGCCCAGACTTTGCTTGGTTGCCAGCCATCAGCCACGTCCTCCCTTCAGGCTCGTCGTGCGGTTGAGCACCCAGTCGGCGACGAGGTTGACCGAGATCGCCAGCACCGCGATCGCCGCGGCCGGGATCAGCGCCGCCGGAATGCCGAACACGATGCCGTCCTTGTTTTCCTTGACCATGCCGCCCCAGTCCGAATCCGGCGGCTGCACGCCAAGCCCGAGGAAGGACAGCGCCGACAGGAAGAGCACGGCGAAGATGAAGCGCACGCCAAGCTCCGCCACCAGCGGCGACAGCGCATTGGGCAGGATCTCACGGAAGATGATCCAGGCCTTGCCTTCGCCGCGCAGCTTGGCCGCCTCGACGAAGTCCATGACGTTGATGTCGACGGCGACCGCGCGCGACAGGCGATAGACGCGGGTGGAGTCCAGAATGCCCATGACCAGGATCAGCGTCAGCGTGGTCGTCGGCAACACCGATAGCACGACGAGGCCGAAGATCAGCGTCGGGATCGACATCAATAGGTCGACGAAGCGTGACAGCAGCGTGTCGAACCAGCCGCCGAAGACAGCCGCCGTGAAGCCGAGGATCGAGCCCAGCGAGAAGGACAGCGCAGTCGCCGCCACCGCGATCTCCATGGTGATGCGCGCGCCGTAGATCATGCGCGAGATAAGGTCGCGGCCGAGATTGTCGGTGCCCAGCCAATGGGCGGCCGACATCGGCTCCCAGACGTCGCCGACGATCTCGCCATTGCCGTGCGGCGCGACCCAGGGCGCGAAGATGGCGCAGAACGCAAAGAAGCCGGTCAGGATAAGCCCGACCCAGGCGGTGAACGGGATTTGTCGTAGCGCCATTCGCCTCAGTTCCCCCTTTGGTCGTCTCGCATCCGGTCCGTCATTTCGGATGCCCCCGTCATTTCGGATGCCTAAGCCGCGGATTGGCCACGATGGCGGCGATATCGGCGACGATATTGAGCGTGATGTAGACCGCGGCGAAGATCAGGCCGACCGCCTGCACCACCGGCACGTCGCGCTTGGCGACATGGTCGACCAGATACTGTCCCATGCCCGGATAGACGAAGATCACCTCCACCACCACGACGCCGACAATAAGATAGGCGAGGTTGAGCATGACGACGTTGACGACCGGCGCTATCGCGTTCGGGAAAGCATGCTTGCGGATGATGTCGAAGGCCTTCAGTCCCTTCAATTCTGCCGTCTCGATATAGGCCGACTGCATGACGTTGAGGATCGCCGCGCGCGTCATGCGCATCATATGGGCGAGCACCACCAGTGTCAGCGCGGTCGCGGGCAGCACGACGGCCTGCAACCTTTCGAGGAAGGGAGTTGAGTCATCCACCGTCGAGATGCTGGGGAAGATCTGCCATTTCACGGCGAAGAAATAGATCAGCACATAGCCGATGAAGAATTCCGGGAAGGAGGTCGAGGCCAGCGCCAGCCCGGAGATCAGCTTGTCGACGAAGCCGTTGCGGTAGCGCACCGCGATCAGACCGAGGACGATCGCCAGCGGCACGGCGACGATCGCGGCGCAAGCCGCCAGGAACAGTGTGTTCTTCAGCCGGGTGCTGATCGAGGTCGCGATGTCCAGTCCGCTCGACTGCGCCGTGCCGAAGTCGCCATGCAGGATGCCCCAGAGCCAGTGCACGTAGCGCAGCCACGCCGGATCGTTGAGCCCGAGCTGTTCGCGCAGGTTCGCCAGCGCCTCCGGCGTCGCCGACTGGCCGAGGATCGCCTGGGCGACGTCGCCCGGCAGAATCTGCGTGCCGGCGAAGATAAGCACCGAAACGGCCAAAAGAAGAACCAGGCCCAGCAAGATGCGCTGAGCGACCAATCTCAGGATCGGAGACGACATCGGCTACCTGCAACGGTGAAGAAGGGACGACGCCCGCCTTTCGGGCGGGTCATGAAAACGGGGAAGGGCCGGCCTGCGCCAGCCCTTCCCTTATCCTTCATCAGGCCTGCAGCCAGCACTCGATCAGGGCATGGCCGTTGCTGAGTTCCTGCGCCGGGTTGTCGACCCAGCCTTCGACGCCCTTGCCGGTCGCGTCGACGAACTGGTTGAAGAACGGCACGATCAGGCCGCCTTCGTCGCGCATGACCTCGCCCATGTCGCGGTAGATCTTCTTGCGCTTGGCTTCGTCGAGCTCGCCGCGCGCCGCAAGCACCATCTTGTCGAAGTCCAGGCGCTTCCAGCGGGTGTCGTTCCAGTCGGCGGTCGACAGATAGGCGGTCGAATACATCTGGTCCTGGGTCGGACGGCCGCCCCAGTAGGAGAGCGAGAAGGGCTGCTTGTTCCAGACTTCGGTCCAGTAACCGTCGCCCGGCTCGCGCTTGATCTCGATCTTGATGCCGGCCTTGGCCGCGCTCTGCTGATAAAGCTGGGCGGCGTCCACGGCACCCGGGAAGGCGACGTCGGAGGTGCGCAGCAGGATCGAGCCGCTATGGCCCGACTTCTTGTAAGCCGCGGCCGCCTTTTCCGGATCGAACTTGCGCTGCTCGAAATCGCCTGCGAACAGCGGGTAGGCCTTGTTGACCGGCATGTCGTTGCCAACCTCGCCGTAGCCGCGCAGGATTTTGGTCAGCATCTCCTCGCGGTCCATGGCGAGCTTCAGCGCCATCCTGAGATCGTTGTTGTCGAAGGGCGCGGTGTCGCAGAACATGTTGAAGGGATAGAAGCCGCGGCCCGAGGCGGCGCGGATGGTGACGCCGGGCAGCCGCTTGACCAGGTCGACGATCTTCGGCTCGACGCGGTTGATCATGTTGACCTGGCCGCCCTGGAGCGCGGCCATGCGCGCCGTCGGATCGTTGACGACGACGATCTCGACCTGATCGGCATGGCCGTATTTGTCGGGCTGCCAGTAGTGGTCGAAACGCGCGGCGGTGTGCTTCACGCCGGGCTGGTTGCCGGTGATCTTGTACGGCCCGGTGCCGATGCCAGCGTCCGGCTTGTCCATGCCGCCATTCGGCTGGATGATCAGGTGATAGTCCGCCATCAGGTAAGGCATGTCGGCATTCGGGTCCTTCAGCGTGACCACGACATTGCCGCCATCGACCTTGATGGTGTCGATGCTCTTCAGGACGCCGAGCGCGCCGGATTTTGACTTCTCGTCGCTGTGGCGCTTCAGCGTCGCCACCACGTCGTCCGGCGTTACTTCCTTGCCGTTGTGGAACTGGACGCCCTTGCGGATCTTCATCGTCCAGGTCTTGGCGTCGTCCGAAGAGCCGATTTCTTCGGCGATCAGGTATTCGACGCCGCCGCCCGGCGCGAGCTCGACCAGCGTTTCGCCCCAGCATTTGCCGAAGGCGAACGGAACCTGGCTAAGGAAGGTCGCCGGATCGAGACTGTTGGTGGATTCACCGCCCTGCAGGCCGGCCTTCAACGTGCCGCCTTTGACCGGACCGGCCGCACGAACGGCCTTGGAGAGCAGCGAGTTTGCAACGGTGGCGGCGACGCCGAGCGCCGCGGCGCGACCGAGAAAATCGCGACGGCTAAGTTTTCCGGCCGCGACTCGCCGGCTGAGATAGTCGAGTTCGTTAGACATTACGGTTCCTCACTCTGGATATCCGACCTTAGGGTCGTTTCTTGCTATTGGAGGAGATAATGACCGTAAGGGAAAGCGGCAGGCAAGACCGAATGCGACATACCGTGGCGTAAATCGCACGTCGCATTTGGCCCAATCTGCCCTGGCTCAAACCAGGGCGCGGGGAATCGCCTGCTCGAAGCCGCGCTCGAAGACCAGTTTTTCACCCTCATAGGCTTCGATTCTCGCGCTGACGATGAAGTTTGCGGCGTCCGATCGCATCTCGGCAAAAGTTTCGGTCCGCACCGACCATTCATTGCGCGACAATGTCTGCGTCCAATGCGTGGCTCCGGTGGCCGACAGCGGGTCATCGGGATGGATCGTCCATGTCTCGCGCACGATGCTGCCATTGACCAGCCCATGGTCGAGGTCGCGCACCTCGCCGAAATCGTCGGTTATGGAAAGCGTGACAAGATCGGTCTTCTCGTCGCGGCCGACATGGCGTTCGGAATTCGCCGGCCAGATCGTCTCGGTCGCCCAGGGTGTCGCGCCTTCCGGCTCTGGAAACGAAACCTCATTGCCTTTCGCCAGCGGGCGCAACGGCAGCTTCAGCGTCGCCTTCGCGAGATCGAGCCGCACCGACTCCGGCGAGGGCCAGATCATCGGCCAATAGGCGGTCGAAACGGCGATGCGCAATTTGTGGCCGGCCGGCACCCGGTAGGCGCATTGGTCGAGCACGACGCGCGCCGAAACCATCTCGCCGGGAATTAGCGCTTGCGGAAATTCATGCGAGTTTCGGTGCGTGAGATTGAGCACACCATAGGAGATCAGCTCCGAGGCCCCATCGGGATGCACGTCGCAGAGGCGCACCGCGATGTTGGCCTGGGGTCGATCGGAAGCAACCCGGACCTCGAGCTCCGGCGCCCCGACGATGTCGATCGCCTCGCCGAGTTCAGGCTGGTCGAAACAAACCGAAAGCGCGTCATCGGGACGCTGGTCGCCCGACAATTCCGGTCCGAAGGTGAAGGGAAAATACTCGCCGCCGGCAAGCCCGCAGGTCTGCGGCGACGCGACAATCGACGGCTTTGCGCCCGCGGAAATGAGTTCGATCGCCTCGACCTTGATGTTTGAGGACGGCCATTCCTGTTCCGCGACCCAGCGGCCCGGCCGCTCGGGATGCCAGCGCGCCGGCCGCACACTGTCCATGACATAGGCGCGATAGTCCGGATCGGCCTCGACGCCGGTCTCCGCGCCCTTCAGCCAGTGGTCCCACCAGCGCAACGCCTCCTGCAGGAAGCCGATGGCCGGATTGGGCCCGGCGTAATGCGGGTATTTGTGGATCCAGGGGCCGACGATGCCTTTGACCGGCGATTGGATGCCGGAGACGAGATTGGAGATGGTGTTGCGGTAGCCGTCATGCCAGCCACCGATCGACAGCACGGCCGCTTTCACCGCTGAAAAATCCTCGCAGATCGAGCCGCGCTTCCAATAGGCGTCGCGATGCTGGTGGCTGAGCCAGAGCGGCAGGAGAAAAGACTGGTTCTCCAGCCGGCTGAGCCACAGGTCGCGCCAGCGATTGCCGCCGGCGATCGCCGGGTCCGGCGGCCGCGACGAATAGGACAGCATCGTCGAGGCCCAGCCGAAATTTTCCAAGAGCAGGCAGCCGCCCTTGTAATGGATGTCGTCGGCATAGCGGTCGACGGTCGAGCACAGGCTGATCACCGCCTTCAGCGCCGGCGGCTGTTTCGCAGCCACCTGCAGGCAGTTGAAGCCGCCCCAGGAAATGCCCATCATGCCGACATTGCCGTTGCACCAGGGCTGCGCCGCCGCCCAGGCGATGACGTCGCAGGCATCCTGCAGTTCCTGCTCGGAATATTCGTCGTCCATCAGCCCTTCGGAATCGCCATTGCCGCGCATATCGACGCGGATCGAGGCGTAGCCGTGGCCGGCGAAATAGGGATGGGTGAGCTGGTCGCGAAAAATGGTGCCGTCGCGCTTGCGGTAGGGCAGGTGCTCGAGGATCGCCGGCACCGGATTGTCCGTCGCGTCCTCGGGCATCCAGACGCGCGCCGACAGCCGGCAGCCGTCCGGCATGACGATGCCCATATCGGGAAATTCGACGACCTTGCGGGGAAATTCGGTGACGGTTTTCATGGGCGCATAACGCCCCGCTGCGCTGCGACTTTCAATCGCCATTCGCGACTGGAGCAGCGAAATATGCGACCTGGGTCGTTAGCGAACGCACCCTCCGATCATCCAGCTTATTCTTGTATCTCTCGATTAATTTGTGTATTACGTTTATTCACGTGGCCTGACGCAGACACACTGGATGATCTCGCCTGAAAATCGTTTGGGATGAGCCAAAACGGGTGACGAACCTCGCAAACCGGGGTCTCGACTTCTCCGATCTCGATATCGAGTTTTTTGCCACGTCAATCGTCCTCCCGGCCAAGGCCGGTCGGCTGAAGGCGATTGGAGAATTTGGAGAGATCATTCTCGCCGTGATCTTCAAGCCGCTTGGTTACGAAGCGATCTCGGTGATCTCGATGCGTCATGCCAGCCGAAAGGAAAGGTCCGTGTATGAGCAACACTAAGTCACACATTCGGCGGCTTACCGATGCCGAGGAAGCCGAAATTCAAAGACAGATTGCTGCTGATCCCGAGGACGGGGAGGCGACCGACGCACAGCTGACACAAGCCAAGCCTTTCGCGGAAGTGCTCCCGGAGCTTTTCGAGAGCATAAGGCGTTCCCGTGGCCGACCGACCCTGGAGAAACCAAAGCAAGTCGTCTCCATCCGCCTGGACCAGGATGTCGTCAGAAAATTCAAGGCGACCGGCAAGGGCTGGCAGGCAAGGATAAATGAAGTGCTGAAAAACGCGAAGGTAAGGTAGGCTATACGCGTCAGTTCAGCGGAATGTCGTTCTCGGCCTTGCTGGCCTGATAGGCGCCCGACAGCTCCTCATAACGCGTCGAAATCCCGCCGATGCGCGCTTCCAGACGGTTGCGTTCGGCCTCCGGCAACGCCCGCACCAGCCTGCGGATCGAGAAGCTTTTCCAGTACGCGTTCTCGGCATTGTAGCCGCCGGGGTCGAGGGTGAAGACCTCTTTCAGGATCTTGAGGTCGTGCGGGATTGCAAAACTGTCGCGTGAATCCTCATGGCTGAACAGGTAGTAGAAATTGTCGAAGCCGGTCCAGGTGATCGCCGACAGGCAGAGCGAGCAGGGCTCGTGGGTGGCTATGAATAGCGCGTCCTTGGTGTCGACGCGCTCGGCCTTTGGCATTTCGTAGAAGCGCTTCAGGCAATGCACCTCGCCATGCCAGAGCGGGTTTTCGATCTCGTTATTGGTCTCGGCCAGCACCAGCGAGCGGTCGTCCTTCCGCAGGATCGCGGCGCCGAACAGCTTGTTGCCATGGGCGACGCCTTCGGCGGTCTTGGGCACGATGTCGTGCTCGATCACGTCGAGCAGGCGGTCGATCAGCGAAATGTCGGTCATGGAAGTCGCGAGCTTTCAGGAGAGGTGGATCTCGTATGGATGCGAGAAATAAAATTCTTCAAGATTGGAGCCGTCGCCGCCGCGGTCGACGATGAGGAAATCCTGTTCTTCGCCGATCGGCGTCAGCACGCTGTGCCAGAGGTCGCGGCGGTAATTGATGCCCTGTCCCGGACCGGCGAGAAAGGCATGCGGCTCGCCCGGCCCATCCTCGCTGTCGAGGCAGACGACCACCAGGAACGGGCGTGGCGACAGCGGGATGAAGGCTTGGCTGCCGAACGGATGGCGCTCGACCATGGTGAGCTTCAGCGGCATTTCGTAAGGCGTACCGCGCACCATCGAAATCAGCACGCGCGCATTCGGTCCGGCCGCCTCCGCGGTGGCGAGGTCGTGATAGCGCATCGCCTTGCCGGCATTGATCGGGTAGCGGTTGTCGCCGCCCATGTCGATGACGTCGCCGAAGGGCGCGAAGTTCTCGCGGGTCAGCGGTCGGGCGACGATGCGGCTCACCGCGCCTTGCCCCCAAGATAGCCGCCAAGCCTGGCATGACGGTTGACGTCCTTGTACAGCAGATAACGGAAATTACCGGGGCCGCCGGCATAGCAGGCCTGCGGACAAAAGGCGCGCAGCCACATGAAGTCGCCGGCTTCGACCTCGACCCAGTCCCGGTTGAGGCGGTAGACCGCCTTGCCTTCGAGCACATAGAGCCCGTGCTCCATGACATGCGTCTCGGCGAAGGGGATGACCGCGCCCGGCTTCAGCGTCACAATGGTGACGTGCATGTCGTGGCGCATGTCGGCCGGGTCGACGAAGCGGGTCGTTGCCCAGCGCCCCTCCGTGCCCGGCATCGGGCTCGGCGCCACATCCTGGTCGCTCGAGAAGAAGGCTTCCGGCGCGTCGAGGCCGTCGACAGCCTCATAGGTCTTGCGGATCCAGTGGAAGCGGGCAGCAGTGCCGCTTTCATTGCGCACCGTCCAGCCACTGGATGGCGGCAGGAAGGCGAAGCCACCGGGAGCAAGCACGTGTTCTTTGCCGGCAAGCGATACGCTGAGCTCGCCCTCGACCACGAACAGCACGCCCTCGGCGGCGGCATCGAGTTCCGGCCGCCCGCTGCCGCCGCCGGGCAGAACCTCGACGATGTATTGCGAAAAGGTCTCGGCGAAGCCCGACAGCGGCCTTGCGATGATCCAGGCCCTCGTCTCGTCCCAGAACGGCAGCGGGCTGGTGACGATGTCCTGCATCACGCCCTTGGGGATGACAGCATAGGCTTCAGTGAAGACGGCGCGGCCGGTCAAGAGCTCGTTCTGGCCGGGATGGCCGCCATGCGGGGCGTAATAGGTTCGCTCGGCAGTCTTGATCATATCCATGGGGTCCTGGCCCTCAAAACATTACAATGGAAGCATGTCTTTCAGCCGAAGCAGGGCGATGCGTTCGACCTGTCTGCAGGCGGTTTCGAACTCGGTGCCGCGGCTGTTGCCGATCCGCGCCTCGAACTCCGCCAGGATTTCGTCCTTGCTCTTGCCCTTGACCGCGATGATGAAGGGGAAGCCGAAGGTGGTGACGTAGGCGGCGTTGAGTTTCGAGAACAGCTCGCGCTCCTTGTCGGTCAGCGCATCGAGCCCGGCTGAGGCCTGCTCCTTGGCCGATTCCGGCGTCAGGCGCCTGGCCTTGGCCAGCTTGCCGGCGAGGTCCGGGTGGGCGTTCAGCACGGAAAGTCGTTCGGCTTCGCTCGCCGCGCGGAAGACGCGGCAGAGCGCGTTGTGCAGGCCGCCGGCGCTGTCATGCGCCGGGCCGAGCTCCAATTCGTAGGCGCGCTCCGCGATCCAGGGCGAATGCTCGAACACGCCGCCGAAGGCATGCACGAATTCCTCGAATTCCATCCGCGACGGACGCAGCGCCGGCGCCTCGTAGGGGTGCGTTTCGCGCCAGTGTTTGGCGATGTCGATGCGCCGCGTCAGCCATACCTTGTCGTGCGACTTCACATAATCGACGAAGCGCTTCAATGCCGCCACCCGCCCGGGACGGCCGACCAGCCGGCAGTGCAGGCCGATATTCATCATGCGCGGCCGGCCTGCCTTGCCCTCGGCATAGAGCGTGTCGAAACTGTCCTTCAGATAGGCGAAGAACTGGTCGCCTGAGTTGAAGCCCTGCGGCGTCGCAAAACGCATGTCGTTGGCGTCGAGCGTGTAGGGGATGATGAGCTGCGGTTTCTCCAGCCCGTCGCGGTCGAACCAATAGGGCAGTTCGTCGTCATAGGTGTCGGAGACATAGTCGAAGCCGCCTTCCTCGGCGACGAGCCGCACCGTGTTGACCGAGGTCCGGCCGGTGTACCAGCCGGTCGGGCGCGCGCCGGTGACCTCGTAATGCAGCTTGATCGCCTCTTCGAGATCGCGCCGCTCGTCCTCGGCCGCATGGTCGCGATAGTCGATCCATTTCAGCCCGTGCGAAGCGATCTCCCAACCAGCCTCCTGCATGGCGGCCACTTGGTCGGGCGAGCGCGCCAACGCCGTGGCGACGCCGTAGCAGGTCACCGGCACCTGCGCTTCGGTGAACAGCCGGTAGAGCCGCCAGAAGCCGGCCCGCGCCCCGTATTCATAGATCGATTCCATGTTCCAGTGGCGCTGGCCGATCCAGGGAGCCGCCCCAACGATCTCCGAAAGGAAGGCCTCCGAAGCCTTGTCGCCGTGGAGCACGCAGTTCTCGCCGCCTTCTTCATAGTTGACGACGAACTGCACCGCGACATGCGCGCCGGCGGGCCATTTCGGGTCCGGCGGATTGGCCCCATAACCGCGCATGTCCCGATCGTAACGCATTGCCACTCCTGCCCGATGGTTGAGATGAAGATATCGAAAGGAGTGCGCACGCATTCCCCCGAAAATTTTTGAAAGTGCTTTTTGCCGCACTCCGCTCGACCGGGGCTTATGCATCGCCTTTAATTGGCGCACAATCGACCTGAAACGTACCGGGATGGGAGGCGGCCAGTGGCAGAAACGTCGAAAGCCGATGGCGGGCGTCTGACGACCCATGTGCTTGACACCGCAACCGGCCGGCCGGCAAAAGGACTGTCGATCGAGCTTTTCCGCATCGAAGGCCAGAGCCGCGCGCGTCTCAAGACCGTGACCACCAATGACGACGGCCGCTGCGACGCGCCGCTGCTGGCCGACGCCGATTTCCGCACCGGCGAATATGAGCTGGTCTTCGCCGCCGGCGATTATCTGCGCGGCCAGGGTATCGACCTGCCCCAACCCGCCTTTCTCGATATCGTGCCGATCCGCTTCGGTATGGCGGAGCAGCGGCATTATCATGTCCCGCTCTTGATTTCGCCCTATGGCTACTCGACCTATCGGGGGAGCTGAGACATGGCTGAGACCCGCAATCAAATACGCTTCATCCTGAACGGCAGCGACGTGGCTCTGAAGGACGTCGCGCCCGATGCGACGCTGCTCGACTGGCTGCGGCTCAACCGCTCGCTGCGCGGCACCAAGGAAGGTTGCGCCGAGGGCGACTGCGGCGCCTGCACGGTGCTGGTCGGCAAGCTGTCGGCCGAAGGTCTCGTCTACGAAAGCGTGAATGCCTGCATCCGCTTCATGGGGTCGCTCGACGGCACGCATGTCGTGACTGTGGAACACCTGCGCGGCAACGGTGAGAAATTGCATCCGGTGCAGCAGGCGATGGTCGATTTCCACGGCTCGCAATGCGGCTTCTGCACGCCGGGCTTCATCATGTCGCTCTATGGGCTCTGGATGAAGACCCCCGATCCGTCCAACGCCGCGATCGAAAAGGCGCTGCAGGGCAATCTCTGCCGCTGCACCGGCTACGAGGCCATCATGCGCGCCGCGCACGCCATTTCGAGCTACGGCAAGGCGTCGAAGGACCCGCTGGCGGTGGAGCGCAAGGACATCACCGCGCGGCTGAAGGTGTTGCGTGATGGCGCCAGGGTCGAGATCGGGTCGGGCAAGGCGCGATTGATCGTGCCGGCCAGCGTCGACGATTTCGCCGCTTTGCTCGAAAGCGAACCGGGCGCCACCATCGTCGCCGGTTCGACCGATGTCGGCCTGTGGGTCACCAAGCAGATGCGCGACATCTCGCCGGCGATCTTCATCGGTGGCCTCGACGGCTTGCGTACGACGTCGGAGAAGGATGGCGTCATCACCATCGGCGCCGGCGTCACCTACACCGAAGCCTTCGAGACGCTGTCGAAGCGTATCCCGGCATTGGGACCGCTCGTCGACCGCATCGGCGGCGCGCAGGTGCGCAACATGGGCACGATCGGCGGCAACATCGCCAACGGCTCGCCGATCGGCGACACGCCGCCGCCCTTGATCGCTCTCGGCGCGCAGCTGACGCTCCGCAAGGGCAAGGCGCGTCGCACGATACCGCTCGAAACCTTCTTCATCGCCTATGGCAAGCAGGACCGCCAACCCGGCGAATTCGTCGAATCCGTGCATGTGCCCGTGCCGGCAAAAGGAACGAAGTTTGCCGTCTACAAGGTCACCAAGCGCCGGGACGAGGACATCACGGCGACGCTCGGCGCATTCTACCTGACTTTGGCCAAGGATAGCACGGTGGCCGACATCCGCATCGCCTATGGCGGCATGGCGGCGACGCCGAAGCGCGCCACTGCGGTCGAGAAGGCGCTGATCGGCAAGGCCTGGAATGAAGCGACGGTGGAGGCCGCGATGGCTGAGTACGCCAAGGATTTTTCGCCGCTCACCGACATGCGGGCGACCGCCGAATACCGAGCGCTGGCAGCGAAGAACCTTTTGCTACGGTTTTATATCGAGACGACCGGAACGAAGGCGCCGTTCCAGGTCTCGCGCGACGAGGCGGCCTGATGCGTCCGCAATCCAACATATCGAGGCAAAGCGCCGGGCGGTCGCGAGTAGCGTCCTTCTCCCCGTTCACGGGGAGAAGATGCCGGCAGGCAGATGAGAGGCAGCGCCATCGTCGATCGTCTCGCGCGAATTCGTCAACGTCAGCGCTGCCCCTCATCCGACCCTTCGGGCCACCTTCTCTCCGTGAACGGGAAGAAGGAAAGGAGGCTGAATGAACAAGCACGCCACACCCAGCCTCAAGGCTGAAAAGATCGTCGGCGGCGTCGCCACCGACCAGCGGCACGATTCCGCGCACAAGCATGTCAGCGGCACCGCCGTCTATATCGACGACATGCCGGAGCCCGCCGGCACGCTGCATGTCGGCCTCGGCCTCTCCAAGGTCGCGCACGGCGCGTTGAAGAGCGTCGACCTGTCGGCCGTGCGCTCGGCGCCCGGCGTGATCGATGTGCTGACCTATGCCGATGTCCCCGGCGGGAACGATGTCTCGCCGAGCAACATGCATGACGATCCGGTGCTCGCCGAAGCCAACGTGCAGTTTTACGGGCAGCCGATCTTCGCAGTGGTTGCCGGGACGCGCGAGGAAGCGCGACGCGCCGCGCGTCTCGCAAAAATCGAGTATGACGAGCTTCCGGCCGTCATCGACATCTGGAACCTCGATCCGGTCAAGGACAGGCAGGTCACCACGCCGCTGACCCTGAAGCGCGGCGATGCCGCCGCGGCGATCGCGGCGGCTCCCCGCCGCATCAAGAACCGCATGTGGCTCGGCGGCCAGGATCATTTCTATCTCGAAGGCCAGGTCTCGCTGGCGATCCCTGGCGAGGACGACGAGGTGATCGTCTATTGTTCGACGCAGGGCCCGAGCGAAACGCAGCATCTGGTCGCGCATGCGCTCGGCGTGCCGAGCCATGCTGTCACGGTCGAAGTGCGCCGCATGGGCGGCGGCTTCGGCGGCAAGGAAACCCAGGCCAACCAGTGCGCGGCGATCGCCGCCATTGCCGCCAAGAAATTGAAGCGCGCGGTCAAGATCAGGCTCGACCGCGACGAGGACATGACCGCCACCGGCAAGCGGCATGATTTCGCCATCGATTATGAAGTCGGCTTCGACGACGAGGGCAACATCCTCGGCGTCGACTTCACCTATGCGCTGCGTTGCGGCTTTTCCGCCGATCTGTCCGGTCCGGTCGGCGACCGCGCGCTGTTCCACTGCGACAACGCCTATTTCTATCCGGCGGTGCACGCCAAGTCGGCGCCGCTCTACACCAATACCGTCTCCAACACCGCCTTCCGCGGCTTCGGCGGCCCGCAAGGCATGGTCGGCGCCGAGCGCGTCATCGACGAGGTGGCCTTCGCCGTCGGCAAGGACTCGCTCGAAATCCGCAAGCTGAACTTTTACGATCCCATGGAGGCGATCGGCGAGCGCAGCATCACGCCCTACCACCAGAAGGTCGAGGACTGCATCATCCAGCGCATCGTCGCCGAACTGGAGGAAAGCGCGAACTATGCGCGGCGCCGCCGCGAGATCAGCGCCTTCAACAACAACAGCCGGTTCGTCAAGCGCGGGCTGGCGATGACGCCGGTGAAGTTCGGCATCTCATTCACCAAGACGGAGGCCAACCAGGCCGGCGCGCTGGTGCATGTCTATGCCGACGGTTCGGTCCACATGAACCATGGCGGCACCGAGATGGGCCAGGGCCTGCATCTCAAGGTGGCCCAGGTCGTGGCGGAAGAATTCCAGATCGATCTCGACCGGGTCAAGATCACCGCGACCACCACCGCCAAGGTGCCGAACACCTCGCCGACGGCCGCGTCTTCCGGCGCCGACCTCAACGGAATGGCGGCGCAGGACGCCGCCCGCCAGATCCGCAAGCGGCTGACCGACTTCGCCGCCGACAAATACCAGGTGCCGCACGACCAGGTCGTGTTCCTGCCCAACCGGGTGCGCGTCGGCAATCAGGAAGTGGCCTTCAATGATCTTGTCAAGCAGGCCTATATCAACCGCATCCAGCTCTCGGCGGCCGGTTTCTACAAGACGCCGAAGATCCATTGGGACCGTAGCAAGGGCCGCGGCCATGCCTTCTACTATTACGCCTATGGCGCGGCCTGCTCGGAGGTCTCAGTCGACACGCTCACCGGTGAATATGTCGTCGAGCGCACCGATATCCTGCACGACGCCGGCCGCTCGCTGAACCGGGCGATCGACCTCGGCCAGATCGAGGGCGGGTTCATCCAGGGCATGGGCTGGCTGACGACGGAGGAATTGTGGTGGGACGATAGCGGCCGGCTGCGGACGCATGCGCCGTCGACCTACAAGATCCCGCTCGCGTCCGACCGTCCAAAGATCTTCAACGTCAAGCTGACCGACTGGTCGTCGGCCTATGAGCCGACCATCCATCGCTCAAAGGCGGTCGGCGAGCCGCCGCTGCCGCACGGCATGTCGGTGCTGCATGCGCTGTCGGACGCGGTCGCGAGCGTGGCCGACCACAAGATCTGTCCGCGCCTGGACGCGCCGGCGACGCCGGAGCGGGTGCTGACGGCGATCGAGCGGTTGAAGCGGGAAGCCGAAAAGCCGGCCTAAAACGTGCAATTCGGCCGAAAAACACTATATTTCGGCGCTAGGGCATGATCCCGAAAAGTGGGAACCGGTTTTCGGAGAAAGATCATGCTCCAACGAAGAGTTAGATCGTGAGGGCGTTCAATGAAACGCCATCACGATCTAGGAATGCAGACGATGAACTCGAAAGTGCAAAGCCTGAAGACGTTTTTCGGCAAAGCTGGCCGGGTCGCTCTCGTCGAGGTGGCGGCCACCAAAGGCTCGACACCGCGCGAGGCCGGCGCCTTTATGCTTGTCTCTTCGTCATCGATCTTCGGTACGATCGGGGGCGGTCAGCTCGAATATATGGCGATCGACAAGGCGCGGCAGATGCTGCGCTCCTCGCCTCGCGACAATGGGGAGGGTGAACAGGCCCGCATCGAGGTCGATGAGGTCTGCGCCACGCTCGACGTGCCGCTTGGGCCGGAAATCGGCCAATGTTGCGGCGGACGTGTCGAAGTGCTGATCAGATTGGTCGATAGGACAATCGAAGAAAGGCTGATCGCCAACGCAGAAGCCGAAGAGGCGCATCTTCCGCATGTCTATCTCTTTGGCGGCGGCCATGTCGGCCAGGCGCTGGCCGCGTCGCTGGCGCTGCTGCCGATCCACGTCGTCGTCGTCGAAACCCGCGCCGACGCGCTGGAAGGCATGCCGGAAACGGTGGAGACCCGGCTGACGCCGATGCCCGAAGCAGTAGTGCGCGAGGCGCCGGCTGGGTCGGCCTTCGCCATCCTAACGCATGACCATGCCTTGGATTTCCTGATCGTCGCCGAAGCATTGAAGCGCGGAGATACCGCCTATGTCGGCATGATCGGCTCGAAGACAAAGAAGGCCACTTTCAAGAGCTGGTTCCTGAAGTCGGCCGAGGGCAGCGAGGCCGAATTCAATCGCCTCATCTCGCCGATCGGCGGCAATGCGGTGAAGGACAAGCGGCCGCCGGTGATCGCCGCGCTTGCCGCCGCCGAGATCATGACCACGCTGGTGTCGCGCGCCTCGGATACGCCAAGCGCGGCCAGTGCTGAAAAGGCGATGGCCGGCTGATCCGGCCGGCCAAGCAAGAACAGTTCCCGGTTATTCCTTTTCCTGCGTGTGCGCCTCCAGGAACCACAGCAATTTATCGAGCGAGCGAGAATAGGCGGTGAAGATATCGGCGGTGTCGGCATCGCCGGCGTCGTCCGCCTCGTCGATCGCTTCGCGGGTCAGCTTGGCCGCCGCCGCATAGCGGTCGATCAGCGCCGCCAGATGATCCTTGGTCTTGTGGATGTCGGTCGGATAGGGTTTTAGCCTGGTCGTCTTCGACACGTCCTGCGAGGTGCCATGCGCGGTGCCGCCGAGCTGGACGGCGCGCTCGGCGACGATGTCGACATGGCCGTCGATCTCCTCGCGGAATTCATCGAGCATCTCATGGATGGCGATGAATTGCGGGCCTTTGACGTTCCAGTGCGCTTGCTTGGTGATCAGGGCCAGGTCGATAGCGTCGGCAAGCCTGGCGTTGAGCAGGTCGATCGATTCTTTCTTGGCATCGGATTTGAGGTCGTTCTTGGTGACGATGGCGTCCATGGTTGGCTCCTGTCGCGCTGCATCGATGGCTGGGGACTGAAGGACGGCCCGAACGACCGCCAATCGTCAAAACGGCGATGGGTCGAATTTCGTTCCGCATTGGATTGAAGCGCTGGCTCCGATCGCAGATGTGACTGGCGCTCACCGCTGCTCGCCGCTTTCTTCATTTCCCAAGACGGCCCGAAACGTGTTTGTTGCGCCCACGCACAACGAGGCCAGGAACATGGATGTATTGAAGATCGCAGCATTTTCAGACGGCAACACCGGCGGTAATCCGGCCGGCGTGGTGATTGGCGAAGCCTTGCCCGATGCGGCCGACATGCAGCGCGTCGCGGCCGAAGTCGGCTTTTCGGAAACCGCCTTTGCCGCGCCCGAAGGCGATCAATGGCGCGTGCGCTACTTTTCGCCGGAGTCGGAAGTACCGTTCTGCGGCCACGCCACCATCGCGCTTGGCGCGGCGCTGGTCGGAAAATTCGGCGACGGCACTTTCAAGCTGACCCTCAACCAAGCCGACATCACCGTCGAGGGTTTTCGCAATGGCGCCAACTTTGCCGCCGCCCTGCGGTCGCCGCCGACGCGCAGCCGGCCGGCGCCGAAGGAACTGGCCGGCGAGGCGCTCGCCTTGTTCGGCTATGAGCCGGGCGATCTCGATCCGGCCATTCCGCCGGCGCTCATCCATGGCGGCGCCGATCATCTCGTGCTGGCGCTGAAGTCGCGCGAGGCGTTGGCCGCCATGGTCTATGATCTGAAGCAAGGCCAGTCCTTCATGCGGCGCGAAGGCCTGGTCACGATCCTACTCGCTTATGCCGAGACGCCGCGCCTCTTCCACACGCGCAATCCATTCGCTTCCGGCGGCGTCTATGAGGATCCGGCGACAGGGGCGGCGACTGCGGCCTTTGCCGGCTATCTGCGCGATCTCGGCTGGCCGCATGGCGGCTCGATCGACATCGTCCAGGGCGAGGACATGGGCATGCGTTCGCGCCTCCATGCCGATATTCCGCCGACCGCCGGCAGCTCGATCAGGGTGTCCGGAGCAGCCCGGCTGATGGACTGAGCAAACTTAGATCGGCCGCTTGAGGCCGAGATGTTCGCGCAGCGTGCGCCCTTCATAGTCCTTGCGGAACAGCCCGCGCCGCTGCAGTTCGGGCACGACCAGCGTCGCGAAAGCGTCGAGCTCGCCCGGGAACCAGGACGGCATGACGTTGAAACCGTCGGCGGCGCCGCCTTCGAAGCGGGCCTGCAACTCGTCGGCGATCTGCTCCGCCGTGCCGACGATCCGCCAATGGCCGCGCGCGCCGGCAAAATAGCGCGCGAGCTGGCGGATCGACAGGCCATCGCGACGCGCCTGCTCGATGACCAGCGCCTGCCGGCTCTTCATGCCTTCGCCTTCCGGCAGTTCGGGCAGCGGCCCATCGATCGGATAGCGACCGAGGTCGGAAATGCTGAGGTAGCTGGAGAGCAGCGCCACGCCGACATCGTCGGGGATCAATTCCTGCAGCGCGTCGTATTTGGCCTGCGCCTCGGCTTTCGTGGCGGCCACGACCGGCGCGACGCCAGGCATGATCTTCACGTCGTCCGGCTGTCGTCCATAGGCGGCGAGCCGCCCCTTGAGGTCGTCGTAAAAGGCCTTGGCTTCCTCGAAAGTCTGCGCCGCCGAGAACACGACATCGGCGGTGCGCGCGGCAAGATCCTTGCCGTCGTCGGAGGCGCCCGCCTGCACCATCACCGGCGCGCCTTGCGGCGAGGGCGGGATGTCAAGTGGATCGCGCACCGAAAAGCTCTCGCCGTCATGGCCGGGGACGCGCCGGTTCCACAACCCGGTGATCACCGTGGCGAATTCCCGCGCCCGCGCATAACGGTCGGCATGCGGCCGCAAACCCGTCGCGCCGAAATTCGCGGCCTCGATCGGACTGGCCGAGGTGACGAGGTTCCAACCGGCCCGACCGCCGCTCAGATTGTCGAGCGAGGCAAAAGTCCGCGCCAGGCCGTAGGGCTCGTTGTAGCTGGTCGATGCCGTGGACACGAGGCCGATGCGCTCGGTCTGCGCGGCCAGCGCCGAAAGCAGGCTGATCGGCTCGAAGCCGATCGAGCGCGAGGTCTGGCTGGCGATGTTGATATTGGCCTCGCGCAGTCCGGCGGCGTCCTCGCAGAACACCATGTCGAACTTCGCCGCTTCGGCCGTCTGCGCCAGCTTTATGTAATGGTCGATGTCGATGCCGGCTCTCACATGCGCGTCCGGATGACGCCAGGCGGCGATGTGATGGCCGGTCGCCCACAAAAATAGGCCGAGCTTCATCTGACGCGCGCTCATGGCTTGCTATCCTCACTCAACCCAAGGCGATCGCGCAGCGTTTTGCCCTGTGCCTTGGCAAATCCGTGTCGCTTGAGTTCCGGCAGCAATCGCTCGACAAAAGCCTCCACGGCGGCAGCCCGAGGCTGCACAGTCAGAACGATGCCGTCGCAGCCGGATGAGAGGCATAGGTCCTCCAGACTACGGCCATCGTGTTCGGGCCCCCCATCGGCCACCGCCAGCACCTTGATCGCCACCGGGTCGCGCCCTGCTTCGTGCGCCCTGCGTTTGATCTCATCGCGGGTCGCTCTCGCGCCCGACGGTTCAAGCTTGTCCAGCAGCACGACATCGGCGCGGCGGCTGGCGAAATCGAGCTCCGTCCCTGCCAAGCCGGACATCACCAGCACTGGCACGTCTTGCGGCGAACGGGCGACATTGAGCGGCCCGGGCACCGAGAAGAATTCACCGGTGAAGTTCGCCGGGTGCATCTTGTCTGGATCGTGGAAGCGGCCTGATGCCTTGTCGAACAACAAGGCGTCATGTTCCCAGCCGATCCACAAGAGCCGCACAATGTTGATGAACTCCCAGGCGCGGCGGCGAAAATCATCGTCGGAGAAACCTTCCGGCCGGCTGAAATTCGCAGCTTCGCGCGGGTTCTGCGCCGTCGTGGCGTTCCAGCCGACGCGGCCATGGCTGATGATGTCGAGCGAGGCAAAGCGGCGCGCCAGGTTGTAGGGCTGATGCGCGAGCTTCGAGGCGCTGGCGACGAGCCCGATCTTGTCGGTCACCGTCGCCAGGGCGGCCAGCAGCGTGGTCGCTTCGAACGGGCTGCTCGATGGCTTATCGGCGGAGTCGGAAATGATGACCATGTCCACGCCCGCCGCCTCCGCGTTCCGCACCAAGGCGGTGATCTGGCCGAAGTCGAGGACGTCTTGTCCGTCGGCGGCGGCGATGTTGAGCGAAATGGCGAGATGCATGGTGCGGTCCTTCGGTCGCCTTGAAAATCGGCAGCCGTTTTCGCTACCAACCTAGGCTCGCTTTCGCGCAAGGCAACGGGAGCAAGTGGGCCACCGGACTGTCACTTGCCAGCCAGCCTCGCGTGTGTCGAGATGGAGGTCTTGACGGCCCGAAGACGATTGGCCTGAACGCCCGTCAAGTCGTCATTCCATGGCGGAGCAAGGAGCGAAGCGACGCGGCGCAGACCATTCCGTGACTTCGAAGCGTTGCGACGGTGCAGAATTCTGCTCCCCAGCACCCCACGATCAAAGTCACGGAATGGATCCTCGGGTCTGCGCGCCGCTTCGCGTCGCTCCGCCCGTGGATGACGACGTCACGGATGCTTCGGCCAATCGCGACACAACGCTACCAGCCCTTACTTGCCGGCCAAGAGGTCCTTGATCAGCCGCTGGCAGCGCTCGGCCATGAAGTCGAGCAGCAGCCGCACCTTCGGATCCTGCAGCTTCTTGTGCGGATAGACGGCGGCGAATTGCACCGGCGTCGGCGGCGCCTGAGGCAGGATCACCTTCAGCCGCCGGTCGCGGATGAACGGCTCGACCTCGAAACGCGGCTTGTTGATGATGCCGCGCCCCGACAAGGCCCAGCCGGTCAGCACGTCGCCGTCGTCGGTGTCGTAGGGACCGTGCACCTCGAATTTTTGCGGTCCGTTCGGCGTCTGCAGCGTCCAGACATATTCGCGCGCGCCGGCATAGCGCAGCATCAGGCAGTCGTGCTTCTTGCCGATCAGTTCCTGCGCCTCGGCCGGCTCGCCGCGGGCTTCCAGATATTTAGGCGCCGCCACCAGCACGCGCTCGCATTCCATGATGCCGCGCATCCTGAGGCTCGAATCCTCGATGATGCCGAGCCGGAAGGCGACGTCGATGCCTTCCTTCATGATATCGACATTGTGGTCGGAGAGCCTGAGCCGCACCTCGATATCGGGGTATTTGTCGTGGAAATCCGGTATGCCGGAAGCGATCAGCCGCCGGCCGAGGCCGAGCGGCGCCGTGACCCTGATGGTGCCGCGCGGCTGGCCGGAAAGTGCCGCGACCGCGGCTTCCGCTTCGATGATCGCGTCCAGCACCTGCTTGGCGCCGGTATAGAACACCGTGCCGTGCTCGGTCGGCATCAACTGCCTTGTCGTGCGGTTGAACAGCCTGACTCCGAGATGCTTCTCCAGTTCCTTGATGCGATTGGAGGCGACCGCCGGCGAAATGCGCATGTCGCGCCCCGCCGCCGACAGATTGCCGAGCTCGACGACACGGACGAAGACGGCGATGTTGTCGAGATAGGCCATGCGGCGGCTTCCGTGGCTCTGAAAAGGCTGGGCGAAGCAAGCCTAGTATTTTTTATTTTTTTTTGAAAGTCATCGCGCACCTCGCCTCTTTTCGTTTGCGCGCCAGCCCGTAAAGTCCCTCTCATCGGCAAGGACGAGTTCCCAGGGGCCACTCGATGACGGATTTCGCGATTTTCTGGGACTGGCTGAGTTTTGCGGTCCGCTGGCTGCATGTCATTACCGGCATCGCCTGGATCGGCTCGTCCTTCTATTTCGTCGCCCTCGATCTTGGGCTCCGCCAGCGTCCCGGCCTGCCTGCCGGCGCCTTCGGCGAGGAATGGCAGGTGCATGGCGGCGGCTTCTACCATATCCAGAAATATCTGGTGGCGCCGGCCGAGATGCCGGAACACCTCACCTGGTTCAAATGGGAATCCTACGCCACCTGGCTGTCGGGCTTCGCCATGCTCTGCGTGGTCTACTACGCCGGCGCCGATCTCTTCCTGATCGACCCCAATGTGCTCAACATCTCGGTGCCGGTCGGCATCCTTCTGTCGCTGGCCACCATCGGCGTCGGCTGGATCGTCTACGACCTGCTCTGCCGCTCACCGTTGGGTAAAAGCGATACCGGGCTGATGCTGGTGCTCTACTGCGTGCTGGTGTTCATCGCCTGGGGGCTTACACACCTCTTCACCGGCCGCGCCGCCTTCCTGCATCTCGGCGCCATCACCGCCACGATCATGTCGGCCAATGTCTTCATGGTCATCATCCCCAACCAGAAGATCGTCGTCGCCGACCTGATCGCCGGCCGCAAGCCAGACCCGAAATACGGCAAGATCGCCAAGCAGCGCTCGCTGCACAACAACTACCTGACCTTGCCGGTCCTGTTCCTGATGCTGTCGAATCATTATCCGCTGGCTTTCGGCACCCAGTTCAACTGGGTCATCGCCTCGCTGGTCTTCATCATCGGCGTGCTGATCCGGCACTATTTCAACACGGTGCATGCGCGAAAGGGCAACCCGACCTGGACCTGGCTGGGCGCCGCCGTGCTGTTCATGATCATCATCTGGCTGTCGACCGTGCCGAAAGTGCTGACCGGCGAGCCGAAGGCTTCCGCCGCGTCGGCCGCCGCCCAGGTCTACATCGCTTCGGCCCACTTCCCGGCCGTGCGCGACACCGTGCTCGGGCGCTGCTCCATGTGCCATACGGAAGAGCCGGTCTATGAAGGCATCTACCATCCGCCGAAGGGCGTGCTGCTCGACACCGACGAGCGCATCGCCGAGCATGCGCGCGAGATCTATATCCAGGCTGGCCGGGCGCATGCCATGCCGCCCGCCAATGTCAGCCATATAACCGACCAGGAACGGGCCCTTCTGGTCGCCTGGTTCGAAGGCGCCGGAAAGTGAGCATGACATCGAAACTTCTGCGCGGCCGCACGCTGTCTTTCCTGCGCTGGCCCGAAGCGATAGACGACCATTCCGCCTGGCGCTACGAGGAGGATGGCGGGTTGCTGATCGACAACGGCAAGATCGTTGCCGCCGGCTCCTATGCGGAGGTCTTGAAGAAGGCGGGCGCCGGTGTCGAGACGATCGACCATCGTCCGCATCTCATCCTGCCGGGCTTCCTCGACGCCCATGTGCATGTGCCGCAGATGCAGATCATCGCCTCTTACGGCGCCGAGCTGCTCGACTGGCTGAACAAATACACGTTTCCGGAAGAATCGAAATTCCAGAACGCGCAGCACGGGCGCCGCATCGCCAGGCTGTTCCTCGACGAGATGTTGCGGCATGGCACGACGACGGTCGCTGCCTATTGCTCGGTCCACAAATCTTCCGCCGAAGCCTTCTTCGCCGAGTCGCATGAACGCAACATGCTCAACATCGCCGGCAAGGTGATGATGGACCGCAACGCACCGGACGGCGTGCTCGACACGCCTCAGACCGGCTATGACGATACCAAGGCGCTGATCGCCGAATGGCACGGCAAGGGCCGCCAGCTCTACGCCATCACGCCGCGCTTCGCGATCACGTCAACGCCCGAGCAGATGGAGATGGCCGGCGCGCTGTGCCGCGAATATCCCGATCTCCACATGCAGACGCATCTGTCGGAAAACCACGCCGAGATCGCCTTCACCCAGGAGCTCTATCCCTGGTCGCGCGACTACACCGACGTCTATGAGCATTACGGCCTGCTCGGCAAAAAGAGCCTGTTCGGCCACTGCATCCATCTTTCCGAGCGTGAGGCCGATGCGCTCTCGCGATCGGGTTCGGTCGCGGTGTTCTGCCCGACCTCCAATCTTTTCCTGGGCTCCGGCCTGTTCGATTATCAGCGCTATCGCCAGCGCGAGGCACCGCTCAGGATCGCGGCCGCCACCGATGTCGGCGGCGGCACCAACTATTCGATGCTGCGCACCATGGATGAAGGCTACAAGGTCATCGCGCTGAACGGTGAGAAGCTCAACCCTTTCCAGTCCTTCTGGCAGCTGACGCGCGGCAATGCCGAGGCGCTGTCGGTGGCCGACAAGGTCGGCACGCTGGACGAAGGCACCGATGCCGATATCGTCGTGCTCGACGCCCACGCCACGCCGGGCATGCGGCTCAGGATGGAGACGGTGGAAACGCTGGCGGAAGAACTCTTCCTGCTGCAGACGCTGGGCGACGACCGCGCTGTGCGCGAGGTCTATGTGGCGGGGCGGCCGGCGAAGAGCGCCGTTGCGGCGTGAGCTTTGATGCGCTCTCGGCTTGACCCGGCGTCGGTCATCGGCCAAAGCGTGCCTCGACGCTGACAGGGGAACGCCATGGCCACCGCCGACGACATCGCTCTGATCAAGAAACAGGAAGCCACGCTGGTCTTCCCGGCCTTCGACGAGGCCGTCGCTTTCAAGATCGGCTCTGCCATTAGGGACCGGGCGCTGAAGGAAAACCTGCCTGTTATCGTCGACATCAGGACCTTCGACCGGCCGCTCTTCTACGCCGCGATGCCGGGCTCGAATGCTTCCAATCCCGACTGGGCACGGCGCAAGATCAACGTCGTGAAGCGCTATCTGAGAAGCACCTATCGCCTGGTGCTGGAGCAGCAGCGACCGGACCGCACCTTCAAAATCGGTGAAGGCCTGGATATCGCGGACTATGTGTTGGCCGGCGGCGGCTTCCCGGTCACAGTGAAAGGTGCCGGCGTCATCGGTGTCATCGCGGTCTCGGGCCTGCCGGAACGCGAGGATCATGGCGTCGTGGTCGACGCGCTTTGCGCTCATCTTGGCATCGATGCGAGCGGGCTCGCGCTGCCGCCGGAAGAAAAATGACCGACCCGAAAAGCTTCCTGACCTCGATCTTCAACGCCGCCGTCGCCGCCGCCGACCCGGAAAAGACGATCCGCAGTCATTTGCCGGCGAAGCCGAAAGGCCGCACCATCGTCATCGGCGCGGGAAAAGGCTCGGCGCAGATGGCGGCAGCCTTCGAGAAGCTCTGGGACAGTCCCATCGACGGCCTTGTCGTCACCCGCTACGGTTACGGTGCCAGATGCGAGCGTATCGAAATCATCGAGGCGGCGCATCCGGTGCCGGATGCCGCCGGCCTGGAAGCCTCGCGCCGGCTGCTTGAGAAGGTACAGGGCTTAACCGCTGACGATCTGGTGGTAGCGCTGATCTCCGGCGGCGGCTCGGCCCTGCTGCCATCGCCGGCTGCTGGATTGACGCTCGCCGACGAGATCGCTGTCAACGAGGCGCTGCTTGCCTCCGGCGCGCCGATCGCGGCGATGAACACTATCCGCAAGCATGTCTCGACCGTCAAGGGTGGACGCCTGGCCGCGGCCGCTCATCCGGCGCGCTTGGTGTCGCTGGTTGTCTCCGACATCCCCGGCGACAACCCGGCGCTGGTTGCTTCGGGACCGACCATTCCCGACACAGGCAGCCGCGAGGATGCGCTGGCGTCGATCGCCGCCTATGGCATGAAGCTGCCGGCTTCGGTGATGGCGCACATTCAGTCGCCCGCAGCCGACGCGCCGCGCCCCGACGATCCGCGCTTCGCCGGCAACGAAGTTCACCTGACCGCCTCGGCCGGCGTCTCGCTGGAAGCCGCTGCCGCCGAAGCGAAGCGGCAAGGCATCGAGGCCGTCATCCTGTCGGATTCGATCGAAGGCGAGGCGCGTGAGGTCGGCGGCGTGCATGCCGCGATCGCGCGCGAGGTGGCGACCCGCAACCGCCCCTTCGCCAAGCCGGTGCTGATCCTGTCAGGTGGCGAGACCACTGTGACCTTGCGCGCCAAGGGCAAGGGTGGCCGCAACTCGGAATTTCTGCTTGCCTTCGCTATCGGCATCGACGGCGTGAACGGCATACATGCGTTGGCCGCCGACACCGACGGCATCGACGGCTCCGAGAACAATGCCGGCGCCTTCGCCGACGGCTCGACCGTGGCGCGCATGCGTGCGGCAGGCGCCGACGCCAAGGCGATGCTCGCCGGCAACAATGCCTGGACGGCTTTCAATGCGGTCGGGGATCTGTTCGTGCCGGGTCCGACCGGGACGAATGTCAATGATCTACGGGCGATACTCGTCCGTTAGACGACGACCGCCGTGTCATCTTTGCGAGCGTAGGCGCTGCCCCTCATCCGCCCTTTGGGCACCTTCTCCCCGTGAACGGGGAGAAGGCGATAGCCGCGCCACGCTGGCGATTGGCGAAGCGCTGCGCGACAGCTCTTTCTCCCCGTCACTATACGGGGAGAAATGCCCGGCAGGGCAATGAGGGGCAGCGCGGACGATCGCCGCTTAATCGGCATTGCATGAGTGATCGAAAGAGAAGCGGCTAGCAATACCCTATCACGCCCTCATCAGCCCCTTCACCTTCCGCATATCCTGCAAAAACCGGTCCCTCTCCGCCTCCTTGTCCTCCCGATCGCGGATGCGCAGGATGAAGGAGGGGTGGATGGTCACAAACACGCGCAAGCCATCCTCGCGCTCGATCACATCGCCGCGCATCTTGGTGATCGGCACGGCCTTGCCGAGCAGCGACTGCGCCGCCGTCGCGCCGAGCGCCACCACGAGGTTCGGCTTGACGAGGTCGAGCTCCTTGTCCAGCCACCAGCGGCAGGCCTGGATTTCGCCGGCATTGGGCTTCGAATGGATGCGCCTCTTGCCGCGCGGTTCGAATTTGAAGTGCTTCACCGCATTGGTCACATAGACCTTGCGGCGATCGATTTCGGCATCGTCCAGGGTGCTGTCGAATATTCTGCCGGCCGGGCCGACAAATGGCTTGCCGGCCAGATCCTCCTGATCGCCGGGCTGTTCGCCGACGAAGACTACGTCCGCGCTTTCTGGTCCTTCGCCGAACACGGTCTGCGTTGCGTCATGCCAAAGCGGGCAGCGGCGGCAGCCTTTCGCCTCTTCGCGCAACTCCGGAATGTCTTCGGCTTCAGGCGCCACCACATCGGCCGGCTCGGGCGTCGGCCAATGCTTGACCTTCACCTTGGCATGGTGCGGTGCTGGGGTGGTTGGCATCCGGGCGATCATCTCTGACGCGGCTCTGTCTGCTCCTGCTATCAAATCTGGAATGAGCGAGGCCACGGGAAGGTTCCGCCAATATTTCTTCGGCATCTCCTGCCGTCGCCAAAGCGCGATCGCCGCGCCTGTCAGGCCCTGCGCTCACACCTCGTGCAGATAGAGATGATAATCCAGCTCGCTGACGGTGCGGGCGACACGCAGATATTCCGCCTGCTTGATCGCCACGAAGGTGCGATGCAGGTCGGCGCCGAGCGCTGATTTCAGGAAATCGGAGCCCCTGGCCGCCTCGATCGCGGCGCGCCAGTCGGCCGGCATGGTCGACTTCTCCGGGGCCTGCTCGTAGCCATTCCCGGTCGTCTCGGGGCCGGGGTCCAGACCCTCATCCAGGCCTTTGACGATGCCGGCCAGCACCGTTGCGGCGATCAGGTAGGGATTGGCGTCGACGCCCGACGGCCGGTGCTCGATGCGGCGGTTCTTGGCGTCGCCCGCCGGCACGCGCAGCGCCACCGAGCGGTTGTTGACGCCCCATGTCGGCGCCACCGGCGCGTAGGATTGAGCGACGAAGCGCCGCCATGAATTGGCATGCGGGGCAAACACCAGCATCGATTCCGCCATGGTGTGGATGAGGCCGCCAAGCGCATTGAGCAGTGTTGGCGACCACTTTTCACCGGCGGCCTCTGTGAAGACGTTCCGGCCCGCATCGTCCTGCAGCGAGACATGGAAATGCATGCCCGAGCCGGCATAGGCCTCGATCGGCTTGGCCATGAAGCAGGCAGTAACGCCGTGCCGGCGCGCCTGTGCCCTGACCAGCCGCTTCAGCATGACGAGGTCGTCGGCCGCCCGCATCACGTCCTTGCGGTAGTTGAGCGTCAGCTCGTACTGGCCGGGCGCGTACTCGGAGATTACCGTCTCGGTCGGAATGCCTTGCGCCTTGGCGGCCGCGTAGATGTCGGAAAACAGCGGCTCCATGCCATGCAGATGGTCGACCGAATAGACCTCGGTCTTGGCCGAACGGCGGCCGTCGAGCACCGCGCGGGCGGCTTGCACCTTGCCGTCCGCGTCGCGTTCGTTGGCAAGGAGAAAAAATTCGAGTTCGAAGGCGCCGGCCGGATGCAGGCCGCGTGCCGCCAGCAGTTCCACCTGCCTTGCCAGCACCAGCCGTGGGTCTGAGGTCATCGGCTCGCCGTCGAGGTGGTGCATCGACATCAGCACCTGGCCGCGCGGCGGTTTGGTGCCGAAGAGCGGCGCCAACGTGCCTGGGATCGGCCATGCGCGCAGGTCTCCGTCGCCGGTGTCCCAGACCAGCCCGGTTTCGTGCACGTCCTCGCCGGTGATGTCGAGGCCGAGGATCGAGATCGGAAGATGCCGGCCGCTCTCGAAAATGCCCATCAGCTCGTGCCGGCGCACGATCTTGCCGCGACCGATGCCGTTGGCGTCGGTAAGCACGATGTCGAAAGCCTCGATCTCGGGATGCGCGTCGAGAAAGGCCTTCGCCTCGGCGGGCGTCGAGCCGGAGGGCGAAGTTGTTACGGCGTTCGGATTGTCCATCGCCGCTTTTCTCACGCCGTAAGCCTTGCCGCAACCGCGGCGAAGGCGGCGATCAGCCGGCTCACTTGCGCTGAAGTCGTTGCCGGCGAGATAAGCATCATGTTGTGGAACGGCGCGATCAGCACGCCGCGATTGACCAGCGCCACATGGATTGCGGCCTCCAACTCAGGCGCATGCGCCTTTTCCGCCTCGCCGCCATTGTGCAGCGGCCCGGGCGCGCAGATGAACTCGACGCGGGCGCCGATACGCGCGACATGCCAGCGCAGCTTGTTGCGCGCGATAACGGAGGTCAGCCCGGCGTCGAGGCGGCGCGCCAGCCGGTCCATATGCGCATAGGCCTCCTCGGTCATCACCTCTTCCAACGTCGCCCGCATCGCCGCGAATTGCAGCGGGTTCGCCGACAGCGTCGTGCCCATGCCGGAATAGCCGGGCTCCTTCACCCGGTTGTAGGCGCCGTAGCGCGTGGCGGCCTCCTCGCTCATGCCCCAGATGCTCGCCGGCACGCCGCCCGCTACCGGCTTGCCGAGCACGAACAGGTCCGGCTCTAGCCCGTGCTTGCGCGTGTAGCCGCCGGGGCCGGTCGAAATCGTGTGCGTCTCGTCGATCAAAAGCAGCGTGCCGGCATCGCGGGTCAAACGTCGCAGCGCGTCGTGAAAGCCGGGTTCCGGCAGCACCATGCAGGAATTGGTCAGCACCGGCTCGGCGATGACGCAGGCGACGTCGCGGTCAGCCAGCGCTGCTTCCAGTGCGGCAACATCGTTGAATTCGACAACCCTCGTTGCCCGTGGCAGGTCGCGGAATTCGCCGGCCAGGCCCGGCCGGTTCACAGGCTTGCCGTCGATCAGCCGCACCATCGTCTCGTCGACCGAGCCGTGATAGCAGCCGTTGAAGACCAGGATCTTTTCGCGCCCGGTCACGGCACGGGCGACGCGCAGCGCGAAGCGATTGGCGTCGGTGGCGGTCGTGGCGATCTGCCAGTAGGGCAGGCCGAAGCGCTGCTGCAGCAGCGCGCCAATCGCCAGCGCATCCTCGCTGGGCAGCATATAGGTCAGCCCGCGCCCGGACTGCCGGCGGATGGCGCGGGCGACCGCCGGCGGCGAATGGCCGAGCATCGAACCGGTGTCGCCAAGGCAGAAATCGTCGAGCTTGTTGCCGTCGATGTCGGTGATGGTGGCGCCTTTCGCGCCGTCGACCAGGATCGGGAACGGCGTCGGCCAGTCGGTCATCCAGTGCATCGGCACGCCGCCGAGGAAACCGGCGATGCCGTTGCCCAGCTTCGCCTCGGATTTCGGCCGTGCCTTACGGAAGGCGGCCGCCTCTGTCTCGCGCAATTCGGCGATGCGGGCGACGTCGATGCCGCCGATGGAAGTTTGGTCGATTGAATGCATGAAGCCCCCTCAGGCAGTAGGCAGTAGGCAGTAGGCAGTAGGCAGTAGGCAGTAGGCAGTAGGCAGTAGGTGCCGTCGTCCCTAAGCTATTCCCTACTGCCTACGCAGCGATATCGATCACGCCGCAATCGCCGGTCGCGCTGCCGAACACGATGCGGCGCTCTTCCTTGTCCCACATCATGGAGGTGATGGCGCCCTTGCCGGGGCGGCGCAGCAGCACTTCCTTGGCGTCGGCGAAGCGCGCCGCGATCACCATGCCGTCTTCGTAGCCGATCGCCACGACATCCTGGCTCGGATGGCAGGCAACGCATGTCACCATGGTGTTGCCGCGCGTGCCGAGCTCCAGCGGCGCCTTGCCCATCGGCCCGTCTTTGCTGGCGAAGGGCCAGACGATCGCCGCCGGCGCGCCCGAGCTCGCCAGCCATTTGCCCTTCACGCTCCAGGACAGGCTTTTCACCTTGCCCGGATAGCCGCTCATGCGCATGTGCTTGCCGTCGGCAAGCTTCCAGCCATGCAGCGCGTTTTCCTGCATGGTGGTGACGAGGAAGGCGCCGTCCGGCGAAAAGATGATGCCGGTATGGGCGCCCGCCCATTCGAGCTCCACCGGCTTGCCCTCGGCGGCCGGGAAATGCAGCGTCGCGCCATTGTAGCGGGCGACGCCGAAACGCATGCCCTTGGGCGAGAAGGCGAGCCCCTCTACCGAGCGCGGATGGTTAAATTCCTTGATCTTGCCGTCGGCGAAACGCACGAAGGCGGTCTTGCCCGAGGCATAGGCGATAGCGCCCTGCGGCCCCGAGGCGACGCTGGTGATCCACTTTTTGCCGGCGCTGGCCAGTTCGTCCACCTCGCCACCGGCCTTCACGGCAAACACCTTGCCGTCCTCGCCGCCGGTGATCAGCCGGTCGTTGGCCGCGTCGTGGAAGGTGGCAAGCAGGCCGTCATTGGCCTGCACCGTCTTTTGTCCATTGTCCAACCGATGGATCGCGCCGTCGGCCAAAGCGAAATGCGGCACGTCGTTGAGGAACACGGCCGCAACGCAATGGCCTTCGAGATCAAGCGGGGCGACTGTGGGCATGCAAGCGGTCCGTTCGAGAATAGCCAGCGCGGCTGGGTGTGGCTCCACCTTCTCCCCTTGTGGGAGAAGGTGGATTGGCGCGTAGCGCCAAGACGGATGAGGAGTGGGTGACGGATCGCCGTCGCTGCCAAGCTGGAGCACCCTCATCCGACCTCGCTTCGCGAGGCCACCTTCTCCCACAAGGAGAGAAGGACGAAGGGGCAGCGCTAGCGCCTGAAAGTCAGGAAATCAAGCCGCTTGGCAGGCTTCAAAACTCTTGCGCAACCGCTCGGCGTCGAGATCGCGGCCGATGAAGACCAGCCGGCTTTCGTGTTTCTCGCCGTCCTTCCATGCGCGCTGGTGATCGCCCTCGAGGATCATGTGCACGCCTTGCAGCACATAGCGGTCCTCGTCGCCCTTCAGCGCGATGATGCCCTTCAGCCGCAGGATGTTAGGCCCTTCCATCTGGGTCACTTTCTCGATCCAGGGGAAGAATTTCTTCGGGTCCATCTCGCCGCCGCGCAGCGACACCGACTTCACCGTCACGTCGTGGATGTCGGAGGCATGGTGGTGATGGTGATGATCGTGGCCGTCATGATGATGATGGTCGTGGTCGCAGTCCGGCCCGCATTCATGGTCGTGATCGTGGTCGTCCGCGTCGAGGAAGTGCGGATCGTTCTCCAGCGCGCGCGACAGGTCGAAGGCGCCGCGGTCGAGCACTTCGCTAAGCGCCACGCCGGAGCGCTGGGTGCGATGGATCCTGGCCGCCGGGTTGATGGCGCGGATCGTCGCTTCGACCTTTTCCAGCTCTTCGGGCGTGACGAGGTCGGTCTTGTTCAGCACCACCACGTCGGCGAAGGCGATCTGGTCCTCGGCCTCCTTGGAATCCTTCAAGCGCAGCGGCAGGTGCTTGGCGTCGACCAGCGCCACAACCGCGTCGAGCTTGGTCTTGGTGCGCACGTCGTCGTCCATGAAGAAGGTCTGCGCCACCGGCACCGGATCGGCGAGGCCGGTGGTCTCGACGACGATCGCGTCGAAGCGGCCAGGCCGTTTCATCAGGCCTTCGACGACGCGGATCAGGTCGCCGCGCACCGTACAGCACACGCAGCCATTGTTCATCTCGTAGATTTCCTCGTCGGATTCGACGATCAGGTCGTTGTCGATGCCGATCTCGCCGAACTCGTTGACGATGACGGCGTAGCGCTTGCCGTGATTCTCCGACAGGATGCGGTTGAGCAGCGTCGTCTTGCCCGCGCCGAGATAGCCGGTGAGAACGGTTACGGGGATTTGCGTCTGTGTATCGCTCATGGTTTGCCTCGAAAATCTTGGCCTCGAAAATCTTGAATTGTCGGCCTCATATAGGATGGGTGCCGCGCTTTTGCACGCGCCAAACCGATGGACCAGGCCGGCCTCTAGGCGGGATGGCGCCAAGCGCGGATCAGCGGCGGCCGAGGCGGGCCAAACTCAGGAGCCGCGCGGGCGCCCAATGGCCTTCACCAGCGTCCGCTGTGAATCTCTCCGGCGCAAAAGTCGTTTGTCATCTAACTGAAATAAACATCTGGCATCACCTGCGCGGGCACCGCAATGCTTGCCGGCAAAGCGTTCTGCAAGCCGGACTCTTTAGATCGTCATTTGCCAGCCGTCGGACAGCCTCTATGCTTGCCCGCGCCGGTTCGGCCGAAGAGGGAACGACCATGGCCAAGGCGGACAAGACAGCGACAATGAGCCGGCTGCATTCGGCGGCAAGGCTGGCGCGCACGGCGCTCGCCGCGCGGCTTCTGGCGCACGGCTTCTACGCCGGCCAGGACCAGATCATGCTGGCGCTCGACCGCGAGGACGGCCAGACCCCAGGCAATCTCGCCGGCCGGCTAGGCGTGCGCCCGCCGACTATCACCAAGACCATCAACCGGCTGCAGGCCCAGGGTTTCCTCGAAAAGCGCGCCTCCAACGCCGATGCCCGGCAGGCCCATATCTTCCTCACCGAGTCCGGCCGCGAAACCATCCGCGCCATCGAGAAGTCGGTCAAGAAGACCGAGAAGCAGGCGCTGAAGGGCCTCGACAAGAAGGACCAGAAAGCGCTGTTCAAGCTGCTCGCCCGTATCGAGGCGAACCTGTCGAACGAAGACCTGGTGCTTATGGACGACGACGCGGAGTTGGACGAAGCGTAAGCGCGACGCGCAGCGTCGTCGCTTAACCGCGAGACGGTCCCATTAACGAGCGACGCGCAAGCGTCGTCTCGAGCGACCTAAGCGCGATGCGCAGCATCGTCGCTCCACCCACCACCCAAGCATCGGCGGCTTAGCGGAAAGGCGACGATGCTGCGCATCGCGCCTGAGCGCCATCACCGGACGTCTCGCCGTTGAGCGACGATGCTGCGCATCGCGCTTACGCGCTTACCAGCGCCGCCCAGCGCCCTGGCGTCAATCCAAACGCCTTCTTGAAATGCCGGTTGAAATGGCTCTGGTCGCTGAAGCCGGCGGCAGCGGCGATCTCCGCCAGCGCCTCTCCTTCGGCGATCATCCGTCGCGCCCTTTGCAGTCTCCGCATCAGCAGGAAGCGATGCGGGCTGGTCGAATAGGTGGCGCGAAAATGGCGCGACAGCGCGTAACGGTCGAGGCCGGTGACGGCTTCCAGCTCATCGGAGCGCACCGGCCGCTCGGCATTTTCCTCCAGATAGTCGCGGGCAAGCGCGGCGGCACGGAATGCGGTCTTGCCTGTCGACTTTGCCGGCTGTCCGGCGTGGCGTTTCAGCTGTTGCGCCAGCTGCGCAACGAAATCCGCCACGAACAGGTCGCCGAGTGCTTCGTCCAGCGGCGCCAGCGCCGACAACAGCGTGTCGCGCAGCGCCGGATCGTCGACCACGGCGTCACGGACGAAAGGCAGCGGCTCGCCACCGAGGCAGTCGAGCAGCAGGGACGGCTCCAGATACAGGATCCTGTAGCGCAGGCCGTCTTCCGTTCCGGCGCCGCCATCGTGCAATTCGTCCGGGTGCAGCACGATCGCCTGGCCCGGCAGGCTGTGTTGCAGCGCGCCGCGATAATGGAAGCGCTGCACGCCGTGTAACGTCACGCCAATGGCATAGGTGTCGTGCCGGTGCAGCTCGAAGGCATTGCCGTGGAAGCGCGCCTCGATGCGTTCGAGGCCCGAGCCGCCCGGCGCCGAAACGATGCGATCGCCGTTGGCCGCATCCGCGCACGAACGTTCAAGACCTGCTTTCGCTTCTTCGCCTAGAGCCTGCGCCATCGCCTTTCCCGCCCGTCACGGGCCGTCTCGGAGTCTCAATCTTGGTGTTCGATACGAAAATTGCAATTGTCCTGAGAGAGGACCTGCCGGTGTGGCAGAAGCTCAACGTCACCGCGTTCCTGACCAGCGGCATCGTCGCGCAGTTCCCCGAAATCATCGGCGAGGCCTACCGTGACCGCGCCGGCAACCTCTACAACCCGATGTCGATCCAGCCGGTCATCGTCCTCTCGGCCGATGCGGCGACGCTGGGCACGATCCATAGCCGGGCATTGGAGCGCGGCGTGACGACGTCCGCCTATGTCGAGGAGATGTTTTCGACCGGCCATGATGTCGCCAATCGCGCCGTCTTCGCCGAATTCGCGCCGGACGATGCCAGGATCGTCGGCATCGCCTTGCGCGGCGACAAAAAGCTAGTCGACAAGATAACCAAGGGCGCCCGCATGCACGGCTGAACGCCGGAGGCGTTGTTGCAGTGGCCGCTTTTGGTCCGGCCACGTCGGACAATTGCCTTGCCGGCAGGCTTTGATTGCCGCAAAGGTGGGCTTCCGCCTTTGTTTTCCTTTCGGCCTGAATTTGTCTGTTTCCCGAACCCAAGACGACAGCGCAACGCCGCCCGCGGCGATGCTTTTGATGCTTTGCGTCTATGTCTGCTTCACCTTTCTCGACACCTCCAGCAAATACCTGGTGCTGGCCGGCGTCTCGGCGCTGATCGTCGCCTGGACCCGTTTCACCGTGCATGTGCTGTTGGTCGGCCTTTTCCTGCGCGGCTGGCGCGAGCCGGCACGTTTTCGCGCCAACAACCTGCCGGCGCATATCTTGCGCGGATGCATGCTTTTCGGCTCGACCATGTTCAACATCCTGGCGCTCAAGACGCTGCAGCTGGCGGAGACCACGTCGATCTATTTCTTCGGCCCGATGGTCATCACCGCGCTTGCCGGGCCGCTGCTCGGCGAATGGGCGGGCTGGCGGCGCTGGCTGGCGATCCTCACCGGCTTTGTCGGTGTTCTGATCATCACCCGGCCCGGCGTGGGCGTGTTCGGCATCGGCCATCTATTCGCGCTCTGCTCGATGCTGTCGAACAGTTTCTACGTCATCATGACGCGGCGCATGTCGGCGACGGAAACGTCGGAAAGCCTGATCCTGTTCTCGGCGCTGGCGCCGTCGGTGCTGCTGGCTCCGATGCTTGCCTTCTCGCCTGCGCTGCCGCACGGCGGCTTTCAATGGCTCATCGTCCTGATGCTGGGCGTCTTCGGCGCCGGCGGCCACTATTTGCTGGTCCGGGCCTATCGTCTGGCGACCACGACGCAGCTCGCGCCCTATCCCTATTCGCAGATGGTGTGGATGATCATTTCCGGCTGGCTGATCTTCCACCAGTTCCCCGATCGCTGGACGTTGCTGGGTGCTGCCATCATCGTTGCCAGCGGCCTCTACATCATCCACCGCGAGCACCGGCTTCGCGTCCGCAACTCCGCCTCGCTCGACACCGAAGCCGAGGCGCTGGCGAAAAAACTTTGATTTACGCCGAATCCGGTGGCATAAGGCCGTTTTAAAAAATTTAAAGATTTTGAATCCAAGGACCCTGGGGAGCGAAGGGCACTGGCACAGAAGATCAAGCTTTCGACGATCGCGGATGCGCTCGGCGTCTCCACGGCAACGGTATCGCTGGCGCTGCGCGACAGCCCGCTGGTTGCCGGCGCCACGCGCGAGCGCATCAAGGAGCACGCCCGCGCCATCGGCTATATCTACAACCGCCGAGCCGCCTCGCTGCGCACATCGCGCTCCGGCATCGTCGGCGTCGTCGTGCACGACATCATGAATCCGTTCTTCGCCGAGATCCTGCGCTCGATCGAAAGCGAGCTCGATCGCAGCCGCCAGACCTTCATCCTGTCCAACCACTACGACCAGTTGGAGAAGCAGCGCACCTTCATCGACACGCTGCTGCAGCTCGGCGCCGACGGCGTCATCATGTCGCCGGCCATCGGCACGCCGGCCGAGGATATCATCATGGCCGAGGAAAACGGCTTGCCGGCGGTGCTGATCGCGCGCACCGTCGCCGGCGCCGACGTGCCGGTGTTCCGCGGCGACGATGCCTATGGCACCGCACTGGCCACCAATCATCTGATCTCGCTCGGCCACAAGCGCATCGCCATGGTCGGCGGCACCGACCAGACCTCGACCGGCCGCGACCGCTACCAGGGCTATCTCAACGCGATGGAGGCGGCCGGCCTGGAGGTGAAGCCGTCCTGGCGCATTCCCGGGCCGCGCACCAAGCAGGCGGGTTTCGAGGCCGCGGGACAGTTTCTGGCGCTGAAGGACAGGCCCACCGCCGCCTGCTGCTGGAATGATCTGGTCGCGATCGGGCTGATGAACGGCATCGCGCGCGCCGGCCTTGTGCCGGGCGTCGATATCTCCGTGACCGGCTATGATGATCTCGAGGAGGCGGCGATCGCGACGCCGGCCCTGACCACGGTCTGGAACGGTCAGCGCGAGGTCGGCCGCCGCGCCGCGAGCGCCTTGCTCGACAAATTGAACGGGCAGGCGGTGCGGCCCTCGCAGGAGCTGATCAAGCCGGAATTGCACGTGCGGCAGTCGACCGGCAAGCCGGTGGAGCGTGCATGACCAAGGCCGAAGGAAAATTGCCGGTCGCCATCCTGGTGCCGGGCGATTTCAACGACCATGCCGTTGGCCGCATCGACAAGGCGTTCAAGCTTGTGCGGATCGAACGCGCCGACCCTGGGCTGGTGACGGACGAGATGCGCGCCACGGTGCGTGGCATCGCCTCCTATGCAGGCATCGACGCGGCGATGATCGACGCGCTGCCCGATCTCGAGATAATCGCCAGCTTCGGCGTCGGCTATGATTCGGTCGACGCCAATCACGCGGCCAAGCGCGGCGTCATGGTCACCAACACGCCCGACGTCTTGACCGAGGAGGTCGCCGACACCGCCATCGGCCTTTTGATCAACACCGTGCGCGAGCTCTACGCCGCGGAGAAATGGCTGCGCGATGGCGACTGGGTGGAGAAGGGCAATTATCGCCTGAGCCGGCTTACCTTGCGCGGCCGCAGCATTGGCATTTTCGGCATGGGCCGCATCGGCCGTGCCGTCGCCCGTCGCCTTGAAGCCTTCGGCCTGCCGATCGCTTACCACAACCGCCGCAAGGTCGAAGGCCTGCCTTACGAATATCATGCCACGCTGAAAGGCCTCGCCGAAGCCGTCGACACGCTGATCTGCATTGCCCCGGGCGGGGCCGCCACGGAGAAAGCGATCAATGCCGTGATCCTGTCGGCGCTGGGTTCGGACGGCGTCTTGGTCAACATCGGCCGCGGCTCGACGGTGGACGAGGCTGCGCTGGCCGCCGCCCTCGAGAGCGGCACCATCGCGGCCGCCGGGCTCGACGTCTTTGCCGATGAGCCGAACGTGCCGCAGGCTCTGCTCGACGCTCCCAACACCTCGCTTCTGCCGCATGTCGGCTCGGCGTCGGACCACACCCGCCGCGCCATGGCCGATCTGTGCGTCGACAATCTCGTCGCCTGGTTCACCGAGCGCCGGCCGCTGACGTCGGTGCCTGAGACGCTCAACGTCAAGGCGCGCGTCTGAAGCGTTTCGCCGTTTCATGGAAACGGCGAACGCCTATCTCTTTGTTTTGGTGCAATTCCAGACGGAAACCCGACCTGGAATTGCACCAATCCGCATAGGTCGCGACATCTATTAACGCCCACTTAACCCTTTGGAATGATTCTGCATATCTGGTTATGTGCGGAGAGACAGGGTGAAGCTGTTCGTTGGCTTGGTGGCGTCGGTCGTGTTGTTCGGGGGCGTTCAGTTCCTGCATGGCGGCAACGGCCAAAGCGTGGCCACGGAAGTCGCCCCGACAAACACTTACCGGCTGACCGCCAATGGCGATGAGGCGGCCTGCGCCATCCACCGCGGCGCCGAAGTCTCGGACGGTCTGTCGTTGCTTTCCGTCGCCCCGAACTGCCGCAAGCTGATGCCTGGCATCGAGCACGCGAAATTCTGGCGCGAACAGACCGACGGCTCGGTCGCCTTCAGCGAGAACGGCATCGATCCGATCGTCGCCTTCGGCGTTGCCGATGGCGACGGTTATGAATCCTACGCGCCGGCCGCGCCGCTTCTGGCGCTGACAGGTGACGGTCGGTAATCCCAAGGCGTGGTCTTTTTGCAACTTCGGATAGGAAAGCATCCCAGATGTGCTTGCCTGTCTTGCAATGCAACCAAAGTGGAATAAGTTCGTCGTGGCTTTGGGGTGCTTAAATGAAGTCCTTTCTTCTCGCTTCGACCATTATCGCCTTGTTTCCGGCCAGCGCTTTCGCCGCCGACGTGCTTTCTCCTGCTGCTCCGGCAGCTTATGAGTGGAGCGGTTTCTATGCCGGTGTTCAACTCGGCTATGGCTGGGGAAAAGTCGATAGTCACGATTCCTCGATAGCCACTGGCGCTTCCGACTGGGCCGACTCCTGGAACAGCAACGGCGTCCTCGGCGGTATTCATATCGGCTACAACCAGGCTTACGATCAATTCGTTCTTGGCGCCGAAGCCGACATCGAAGCCTCGGGAATGAGCGGCTCGGTGGATTCGGCCTTTGCAGGCAACATCAAGACCAGGATCGACGTGCAGGGGTCGCTGCGAGCGCGCCTTGGCTATGCGATGGGGCCGGCCCTCCTTTACGCCACGGGCGGTCTCGCCGTCGCTCACTTCGACACCAAATATGATGATGGCGGAACGACTGACAGCTCATCCAACACCAAGGCCGGGTGGACGGTGGGCGCTGGCGTCGAATATGCATTCGCACCGAACTGGACGACGCGCGTCGAGTATCGCTACAGCGATTTCGGCAAATTCACCGACAATCCGGCAACCGATAGCAGCTTCCTGTACCCGACGCATGTGACTACAAACGCCGTGCGCGTCGGCTTCAGCTACAAGTTCTGATCTGAATGGTGGAAGGCGGCGCTTGAGGCGCCGCTATCTCTATTCTGCTGCGGCGCGGGCGCCTGCCCTTGCTGCCGCATGCAGGCGTACCGCATCGCCGAATGCGCGGAAGATCTTGTCGGAATTGCTGTCCGACTTCACCCAATATTCGGGATGCCATTGCACTCCGACCGCGAAGGCGCGGGCATCCCTGACGGAGACTGCTTCGATCGTGCCGTCGCTAGCCAAAGCCTCGACCTGGAGCCTGGGGCCCAGCAGGTCGATCGCCTGGCGATGCAGGGAATTCACCTTGATTTCACCGGCGCCGAACACGCCGGCAAGGCAGCTTCCGGGCTTGATCGAAATCGTCTGGTGGATGCCGAAGCGCTCGTCCTGATTGTCGCTCACCGGCGCGCGGTGGTCGAGCGAGCCCTCGCGCTCCTGGATCTCGGTGCCCAGCGTGCCGCCGAGCGCGACGTTCAGCTCCTGGATGCCGCGGCAGATGGCTAAAAGCGGCACGCCGCGCTCGAGTGCCTTGCGGATCAGCGGCAGCGTGGTGGCATCGCGCGCCGGATCGTAAGGACCGTTGGCCTCGCTCGGGTCCCCGCCATAGAGCGAAGGATGCACATTGGACTTCGAGCCCGTCACCATGACGCCGTCGACCGACGACAGCAATTCATCGAGGTCGAGCCGATCGCCGAAGGACGGCACCAGCAAGGGGAACACGCCGGCGCCCGCGACGGCCGCTTCCAGATATTGCTGGGGGGCTGCGTGCCAGGTGTAATTGTCGAACTGGCGGACGTCGGTCGAGACGGCGACGAGCGGCTGCTGCATTTTGGGTTTGGTTTCCATCAGGCCAAGGAATTGTTCTGCCTATAAAATAAGCGATCCGTCGCGGCTTTTCCATGGCAAGTTTGGCTGCCTTGCATAGGCCAGTGGAGAGAACGTTAGACTATAGTTGCAGGCGGTTGCGGAATGGCGGCAACCTCGGCCCGCGGCGCTGGACTCGACTTCTTGCCTGTGTATGTTTCTCCCCCAACCGATCAGGGCACCGAGGATGCCCTCGCATCGGTCAGCTGATCCGCAAGGGAGGAAACTTAATGGATCGTCGTTCATTCATTCGCAAGGCCGGCGCGTCCGGCGTGGGCGCCGCCGCCGCGGCCGCGGCACTTGCCACGCCGGCCATTGCGCAGTCCAACCCGAAAGTGACCTGGCGGCTTGCGTCATCCTTCCCGAAGTCGCTCGACACGATCTATGGCGGCGCTGAAGTCTTCTCCAAGATGCTGTCTGAGGCGACCGACGGCAATTTCCAGATCCAGGTCTTCGCTTCGGGCGAGCTGGTGCCCGGCCTGCAGGCCGCCGACGCCGCCGCCGCTGGCACCGTCGAAGCGGCGCATACGGTCGCCTATTATTACTGGGGCAAGGATCCTACCTGGGCGCTCGGCGCCGCCGTGCCGTTCTCGCTCAACGCGCGCGGCATGAATGCCTGGCACTATCATGGCGGCGGCATCGACCTGTTCAACGAATTCCTTGGGGCGCAAGGGTTGTTCGGCCTGCCGGGCGGCAACACCGGCGTCCAGATGGGCGGCTGGTTCCGCAAGGAAATCAACAGCGTCGCCGATCTGTCGGGCCTCAAGATGCGCATCGGCGGCTTTGCCGGCAAGGTCGTCGAGAAGCTCGGCGTGGTGCCGCAGCAGATCGCCGGCGGCGACATCTACCCGGCACTGGAAAAGGGCACCATCGACGCAGCCGAATGGGTCGGCCCCTATGACGACGAGAAGCTCGGCTTCTACAAGGTCGCGCCCTATTACTACTATCCCGGCTGGTGGGAAGGCGGCCCGACCGTCCACCTGCTCTTCAACAAGGCAAAATACGAAGAACTCTCCCCGACTTACAAATCGCTGGTGCGCACCGCGGCGCAGGCCGCGGATGCCAACATGCTGCAGAAATACGACTATGTGAATCCGCCGGCGGTGCGGCGGCTGGTGGCTGGCGGCGCCAAGCTCAGGCCGTTCAGCCAGGAGATCATGGCCGCCTGCTTCGAGAAGGCCAACGAGGTCTACGCCGAGATGGAATCCAACAACGCGCCGTTCAAGAAGATCTGGGAATCGATCAAGGCCTTCCGCAAGGAGCACTATCTCTGGGCCCAGGTCGCCGAATACAATTACGACACCTTCATGATGGTGCAGCAGCGCAACGGCAAGCTGTAGGCCCAGTCCCTTGTCCCCGTCACTATACGGGGACAAGGTCCCGGCAGGGGACGAGGGGCGGCGCCGGCTTCGGCAGTTTAGAAATTCCCCCTGGAGAGAGGCGCTGGGGGCACAAACGATGGAAGGTCTTAACCTCGGCCCGGCATCACCAGCACCTTGACCTCGCCCGGCGCCGGCGGGCTGGCGATGACCTGGGGCGCTTCCCCCAGGCTGACCTGCCTCGAGATCAATCGGTCGATCTCGATCGCGCCGGAGGCGATCAGCTGAGCCGCCCGTCCGTGCGTGAACGGGTTGAGGAAGGAACCCAGCACTTTCAATTCCCTGAACAGCAGATCGAACGGCTCGATCTCCACCTTCATGCCCTGCGGCACGACGCCGACGATGACGACCGTGCCGCCGGCACGAGCCATCCGCAGCGACTGCTCCACCGTGTCGCGCACGCCGGCGCATTCCAGCACCACGTCGACGCCGCCGGGCGCCAGGCCGGTCGGTCCGGCGATGGCCGCGATTGGATCGCTGGCGCTTGGATCGATCGTCGCGGTCGCGCCAAGTTCCTCGGCAAGCGCGCGTCGCGAGGCCTGTCTTGTCGACAGGATGACGGTCGTTGCGCCCGCCAACTTCGCCAGTTGCACGACAAGCAGGCCGATGACGCCGCCGCCGAGCACCGCCACCGACGAACCCGGCCGGATCGCGGCAAGGTCGATGCCGTGCAGGCAGCAGGCCAGCGGCTCGCAGAAGGCGCCATGCGTCGGCTTGAGATTTGCCGGCAGCCGAAAAGCCTGCTTCTGCGGCATCAGCACATAGTCGGCAAAGCCGCCGTCGCGATGGATGCCGATGGCGCTCAGATTGCTGCAGAGATTGACGCGGCCGGCATGGCAGTGGGCGCAGCGCCCGCAGGCGATGTTGGGATCGCCGGTGACGCGGTCGCCGACGGCAATGCCTGACACCGCCTCGCCGACGGCTTCGACGATGCCGGAGAACTCATGGCCGAGCGTCACCGGCGGCATGCAGGGAAATTCGCCATGGAAAAGGTGCCGGTCGGTGCCGCAGACGCCGCAGGCCTCGATGCGCACGAGAACGTCTTCCGGCCCGGGAACGGGTTTGGGGACCTCTCGCAACCCTATGCTGCCCACTGCCTCCAACCGTATGGCTCTCATGGCGATAACCTCAATTGAATTTGGGCGGCTGCGAGAGATCGGGCGCGGGGGCCGGCTTGGCCGGCGCGTCGCCGAAGCTCGGCGGCTGTGACAGGTCGGGCGTGCTGGGCGCCGCCGGCGCACCGCCCTTGGCCGGCGCCGCGCCATTGTCCGCCGGCGGCGTGCCGAGCGGCGACAGCGAAGGCATGTCGGGCAGTTTGAGGTCGATGGTGCTAGGCTCCACCGCGGGGCCTTTATAGCGCATGACCATCTGCGGGAAGGCGATGGTGAGCCCGATCATGATCACCTGGATCAGGACGAACGGCACGGCGCCCCAATAGATCTGGCCGGTGGTAACCGGCGCGACCTGCTTGCCGGTGATCCTGTCGAGGTATGGCACGCGGGCCGCCACCGAACGCAGATAGAACAGCGCGAAGCCGAAGGGCGGATGCATGAAGCTCGTCTGCATGTTGACACCGAGCAGCACGCCGAACCAGATCAGGTCGATGCCGAGCTTGTCCGCCGCCGGCGCCAAGAGCGGCACGATGATGAAGGCGAGCTCGAAGAAATCGAGGAAGAAGGCGAGCACGAAGACCAGGATGTTGACGCCGATCAGGAAGCCGGTCTCGCCGCCCGGCAGCGAGGTCAGCAGATGCTCGACCCAGATATGGCCGTTGACGCCGTAGAAGGTGAGCGAGAAGACGCGCGCGCCGATCAGGATGAACAGCACGAAGGCGGAAAGCCGGGTCGTCGAGGCCAGAGCCTGATTGACGACGTCCCTCGTCAGGCGGCCCTTCATCGCCGCCATGATGAGCGCGCCGACGGCGCCCATGGCGCCGCCTTCGGTCGGCGTGGCGATGCCGAGGAAGATCGTGCCCAGCACCAGGAAGATCAGCGCCAGCGGCGGGATCAGCACGATCACCACCTGCTGCGCCAGCTTGGACATGAGGTTGAGTCCCAGCCGCTGGTCCGCGATGGCGACGACATAGATGACGATGACGCCGACGGCGAAGCCCAGGATATCGGCATTTTCGCCGTGGTTTGGCGCAAGGTAGCGATAGGCTGCGTAGGAAATCGCGCCCGTCACCACAAGTGCCACCAGCAGAGATATCACGCCGTGACCGAGGGTACGGGCTTCGAGCGGCAGCGCCGGCATCGAGTTCGGCCGGACGATCGACATGATCAGGATGTAGAGCACGTAGATGCCGGTCAGCACGAGGCCAGGGATCAACGCGCCGGCGTACATGTCGCCGACCGAGCGTCCCAGCTGGTCGGCGAGCACGATCAGCACCAGCGACGGCGGAATGATCTGGGCGAGCGTGCCGGAGGCTGCGATGACGCCGGAGGCCACGCGGCGGTCATAGCCGTAGCGCAGCATGATCGGCAGCGAGATCAGCCCCATGGCGATGACGGAAGCGGCGACCACGCCGGTCGTGGCGGCAAGCAGCGCGCCGACAAAGACCACCGCATAGGCAAGGCCGCCGCGGATCGGCCCGAACAGCTGGCCGATCGTGTCGAGCAGGTCCTCGGCCATGCCGGACCGTTCGAGCACGATGCCCATGAAGGTGAAGAAGGGTATCGCCAGCAGCGTGTCGTTGGACATCACCCTGGTGCCGTAGAAATTGTCTGGCAGCGCATGCAGCAGCGGCCAGGCAAGGTTGATCGACCCGCCTGAATAGGGCGAGACCAGCACGCCGATGAAGAAGAACAGCAAGCCGTTGGCGGCGAGCGAGAAGGCGACGGGATAGCCGATCAAAAGAAAGATGACCAGCGAAGCGAACATGATCGGCGCCATGTTCTGCGCGATGAATTCGATCACGGACGGACCTCGCCCGCGATCGCCTTGGCCTCTTCGGCCAGCGCTTCCGCCTCGAGCTTGGCCTGGTCATGCGCCGACACGAAGGGATTGGGATCGTCCATGTCGCCGCGCATGATGGCGATCTTCTTGATGATCTCGGAAACCCCTTGCAGCGCGAGCAGGAAGAAACCGACCAGAAGGATGGCCTTGGCCGGCCACACGATCAGCCCGCCGGCATTGGTCGACATCTCGCCGCTGCGGAAGGACAGCGACACATAGGGCACGAAATAGATCACCATCAGAACCACGAATGGCATCAGGAAGAACAGGTGGCCGAGCAGGTCGATCCAGTGCTGCGCGCGCCGCGAGAGCATGCCGTAGACAATGTCGATGCGGATATGGTCGTTCTGCTTCAGCGTGTAGGCGGCGGCCAGCATGAAGGCGCCGCCGAACAGGTACCACTGCAACTCCAGCCACGCGTTGGAGGACGTGTCGAACACCTTACGGATGACGGCATTGCCGGCGCTCACCAGGATCGCGAGCAGGATCAGCCAGGAGACCCAGCGGCCGATGAACTCGTTGATGCGGTCGATCGTCCTGGATAGAGCGAGCAGCCCTGCCATGCATATCCTCCCTGGCCATGCGGCGCGCCCGATTCCCCCTCCGGTGTCGCGTCGCTTGGCCCAACGGTATGCAGTGCGTGGTCCGGCAGGTCAACATGACAGGCAGGACGAAGCGGGCACGGCGGCGGAAACCCCGCAGGCTCACCGAACGTCATGCAACCAAAGTCTGATGGTTCAGGCGATCTTGGCCTGGTCGCGCCCGGCGCCGATCAGCACCAGCATGGCGACGAGGAAGAGATAGATCCAGGCGTCGCGCCATTCGAGCGGGAAATAGCCGGCCCAAAGCGATTCCGCCATGCCGAAAGCCGCGGCGCCAAGCGCCGCCTTGAGCGGCGACAGATAGCCTCCGACCGCCGTCACGAACAGGATTTTGAGGCCGTAGATCAGCCCGGTGCCGAAGGAGACATTGCCGTAATAGAGGCCGGCAAGCACGCCGGCCAGGGCGGCGCATAAGCCGCCGAACAGCACGGCAAGGCGGAACACAGCGCGCACATCGACACCGCACATCGCCGCCGCTTTCGGATCGTCGGAGACGGCGCGCCAGGCGCGGCCGAAGCGCGAATGCCAAAACAGCCAAGCCGCCAGCGCTACGACCGCGATCACGCCCGCGCAATCGAGCAGCTGGATGACGGTGAGCGTGACCTTGAAGCCGTCGCCCTCAGCGAAGATCACGGGGTTGGCGAGCATCGGCGGCAGCCAGAGATCGTGCGTGTCGGCGGCGATGCGGCTCGCCTCCGACAGGAAGAGCAGGATGCCGAGCGTCGTCACCACGATGGCGTTGGGCGAGCGGTCGGCGAGCCTCTCGAAAACGCTGCGCGACAACACGTGGCTGATCAGCGCCGCATAGAGTACAGCCGCGATCACCCCGAGCGCTACCGCGGCGGCCAGCGTCAGCCACAGCGCCTGGTAGCCGAAAGCGGCGGCCAGGATCATCGTCTGGCCGCAAAAGGCGAACAGCGCGCCATAGGCGAGGTTGGTCCGATGCAGGATGCCGTTGGTCAGCACATAGCCGAAAGCGAGCAGCGCATAGAGCGCGCCCGAATGCAGCCCGTTCAGCACCTGCTGGAAGAAATAGAGCATGCGGCATCCCAGGGGTCGCATGACGCGACCCTGCATGGACCGTTGCATTCGGAATCTAACTTGTCAAATGCGTTTTATCGGTTAGATTCCCGCGCATGACAGTCTCCTGGACCCCGCACCGTTTCACCGGTGGCATCCTTGCGCTCGATACGGCGAACACCGTCGTATTGCGCAACGATCCGGAAAAAACCTTCGACCGTTTCGACGACCCGGCCGAGATCGCCCGTTTCGCCGAGGCGGCGAGCGGCTTTCGCGCCGCCGAACTCGGCGGCAGGCGGCTGCGGGCGCCGGAGCCGGGCGAGATAAAGCAAGCCGTCATCTCGATTCGCGAAACGACTGATCGCCTGTTTCGCCACGCCGTGTCGAACGGCGCGCTCGCGACCAGCCACCTGCCTGATTTCCTCACGGCCTGTGCAAGCGGCCTGTCCGGCAGCGAGACCGAGATCGGAACGCCTGGCCAGCCTTTCGGCGATCCGCAAACACCGATCGCCTTCGAGGCGGCTTTGGCCGTTTCGGCCCTGTCGCTGCTGCGCGACGAAACGGTGGCGAGGCTGAGGATCTGTCCCAATTGCAGCTGGCTGTTCGTCGACCGCAGCCGCAACGCCAGCCGCCTCTGGTGCGACATGGCCGTTTGCGGCAACCGCCAGAAGGCAAACCGTTATTACCGCCGCCGTACAGCGGCGAGGGAGGTCAGCAATGCTTAGGAAACTGTCGCGTTCGGCTCTGGTCGGCGCCGCCTTGATGGCGGCATTCGCGCTCGGCGCCTGCCGCGACACCGGCAACGACCAGCTCTTTGCCATTTCCGGCAAGCTGTTCGAGTTCAATTACCGGCTGGCCATCGCCACCTATGTCATCACGCTGAAGCCGCTGCGCCCGATGGTCGACGGCCAGGTCGCGGTGGTGAGCTTCCAGAACCCGGCTGGCGGCGACCCGCTCATCGTCAACCAGAAGATCTGGCCGAAGCTGCCCCACATCACGCTCACCAGTCCGCCGCTCTCATGCGTGGTCAAGGACAAGCCCTACAGCGTCTCGATCCGCATCGAGGATGCGAGCGGCACGTTGCTGCAGAGCATCGACACCACCATGACCTCGTCGGAAGACCAGACCATGCTGCCGGACCGGCCGCTGGTGATCGGGCCGAACTACGAGCTGAATTCCGATCTGGCCGGCCATCCCGACGGCAGGCTGCCGGGCGAACCGAAGCCGGATTGCTCGAAAGCGACCTGAAACGCCGGCGCCCGCGCGAAATTTTTATTCCTCAGGAAGCGGTTAGCATGATCTTGTATGCGCCGCCGGCCACTCGCCAGACCGTTTGTTGCGTGTTATCTGGCTCCTGCGATTTTGTTTGACCTCTCCCGCAAGGGAAGAAAGACTGCGGCGTCCCACTCCGACGTTGGCTGCCTGATTTGAGGCGCCTCCGCAGAGGAAATACCTGATGACGCTGCACGACGTCGCGCTCGACGACAAGTTCGACCTTGGCAAGGAGAGCGTCTTCCTGTCCGGCGCGCAGGCGGTCGTGCGCATGCTTCTGATGCAGCGCGAGCGCGACCGCCGCGCCGGCCTCAACACGGCAGGCTTCGTCTCCGGCTACCGCGGCTCGCCGCTTGGCGGCCTCGACATGCAGCTGTGGCGGGCCAAGAAACAGCTCGCGCAAGCCGACATCGTCTTCCAGCCCGGCCTCAACGAGGAGCTCGCGGCAACCGCCTGCTGGGGCTCGCAGCAGACCGAATTGCTGGGCGAGGGCACGCATGACGGCGTCTTTTCGGTCTGGTACGGCAAGGGGCCGGGCGTCGACCGTTCCGGCGACGTCTTCCGCCACGCCAATCTAGCCGGCTCGTCGAAGCATGGCGGCGTGCTCGCCCTGATGGGCGACGACCATATGGCCGAATCCTCGACCAACGCGCACGCCACCGAATTCCTGTTCGTCGACACCATGGTGCCGATCCTCAATCCGGCCGGCGTCCAGGAGATCATCGACTACGGCCTCTACGGCTTTGCCATGTCGCGCTTTGCCGGCACCTGGGCGGCGATCAAATGCGTCAAGGACAACATCGAATCGACGGCCTCGGTCGACGCCTCGATCGAGCGTCTGGGCATCGTCATTCCCGAATTCGACATGCCGCCGGGCGGGCTGAACATCCGCCACGAGATCGACATGCTCGGCCAGGAAGAGCGGCTGCATGAGTATAAGCGCGCCGCCGCTTCGGCCTTCATCCAGGCCAATGGTCTCAACCGCGTCGTCTATTCCGGCGGCCGCAATCCCAAGCTCGGCGTCATCACCATCGGCAAGAGCTATCTCGATGTCCGCCAGGCGCTGGAGGATATCGGCATCGACGAACAGGCCGCCAACCGCATCGGCATCCGCCTGTTCAAGGTCGGCTGCCCGTGGCCGCTCGATTTCCAGCATATCGCCGAGTTCGCCCGCGGCCTCGACACCATCGTCGTCGTTGAGGAAAAGCGCTCGCTGATCGAGGTGCAGCTGCGCGAGAACCTCTACGGCACCGCCATCCAGCCGGTGATCGTCGGCAAGAAGGACGAGCGCGGCGATTGGCTGTTTCCGGCCAAGGGCGCGCTCGACCCCAACGAGATCGCCATCGCGCTCGGCGAGCGCATCCTGCGCACCATCGGCCCGTCGGAGGAGATCGCCGCGCGGGTGGCGAAGCTGCGCCAGTTCCAGGCGATGCTCGCCGACACCGTCGATATCGGTTCGCGCACGCCCTTCTTCTGCTCGGGCTGTCCGCACAATTCCTCGACCAAGGTGCCGGACGGCTCGATCGCCGCCGCCGGCATCGGCTGCCATTTCATGGCGCTGTGGATGGACAGGAACACCGTCGGCTTCACCGCCATGGGCGGCGAGGGCGCGCAATGGGTCGGCCAGGCGCCGTTCTCGAAGCGCGGCCACATCTTCCAGAACCTCGGCGACGGCACCTACAACCATTCCGGCGTGCTGGCGATCCGCTTCGCGCTGTCCTCCGGCGCCAACATCACCTACAAGATCCTCTACAACGATGCGGTGGCGATGACCGGCGGCCAACCGCATGAGGGTGGCCTGACCGTCGACATGATAGCGAGACAAGTGCGAGCCGAGGGCGTCGACCGCATCGCCGTCGTCACCGACGAGCCGGACAAATATGCCGGCAAGGCCGATTTCCCGGCCGGCATCAGCATCCATCATCGTGACGACCTCGATCTCGTCCAGCGCGAATTGCGCGACGTGCAGGGCGTTTCGGTGCTCATCTACGACCAGACCTGTGCCGCCGAAAAGCGCCGGCGCCGCAAGCGCGGCACCTTTCCCGATCCCGACAAGCGCGTCTTCATCAACGAACTGGTCTGCGAAGGCTGCGGCGATTGCGGCGTGCAGTCGAACTGCGTCTCCATCCAGCCGGTCGAAACCGAATTCGGCCGCAAGCGCCGGATCGACCAGTCGAGCTGCAACAAGGATTTTTCCTGCCTCAACGGCTTCTGCCCGTCCTTCGTCACCGTGCACGGCGGCAAGATCAGGAAGGCCGAAGGCATCGCCGGCAGGGCCGATCCGCTCGACGGCGTGCCGGCGCCGGCCGAGTTCCGCATGGGCAACCAGGGCTGGGCGGCGATCATCGACGGGGTGGGCGGCACCGGCGTCGTCACCGTCGGCGCGGTGCTTGGCATGGCCGCGCATCTGGAAGGCAAGGGCTGCGGCATGATCGACATGGCGGGCCTCGCCCAGAAGGGCGGCTCGGTCTTCACCCATGTCCGCATCGCCCCGACGCCCGAGGACATCCACGCCATTCGCGTTTCAGCCGGCAAGGCCGACCTCGTGCTCGGCTGCGACCTCGTCGTCTCCGGCGCCAAGAAGGTGCTGGGCGCGGTGCGCGAGGGCCACACCATCTTCCTCGCCAATACTGCCGAGATCATGCCTGGCGAATTCACCCGTTCCGCCGACTTCTCGCTGCCGGTCGAGCGGCTGAAGAAGGCGATTCGGGCGGCTGCCGGCGACGACAAGGCGCATTTCTTCGACGCAACCCGCACCGCGACCGCGCTGTTCGGCAATTCGCTCGGCGCCAACATGTTCATGCTCGGCTTCGCCTTCCAGCATGGCGGCCTGCCGCTTTCGGCGGAAGCGGTTGAAAAGGCGATAGAATTGAACGGCGAAGCGGTGGCGATGAATATCGCCGCCTTCCGCTGGGGCCGCCGCGCCGCGCACCAGCCCGATTTCGTGCGTGGCCTGGTCAGCCAGACGGGCAAGCCGGCGTCCCGACCGGCCGAGACGCTGGACGATGTGATCGCCCGCCGCGTCGCCTTCCTTACCGCCTATCAGAACGCCGTCTATGCCAGGCGCTACGCCGACCGCGTGGCGACGTTGCGCGCCGCCGAAGGCAAGGCCGTGCCCGGCTCGTCCGTGGTGACCGAGGCCGTCGCCAGGAACCTCTTCAAGCTGATGGCGATCAAGGACGAGTATGAGGTGGCGCGACTCTACACCGACGGCACTTTCGCCGCCGACCTCGCCAAGCAGTTCCAGAGCTACGACAAGCTCGAGTTCCATCTCGCGCCGCCGATCGTCGGGCGGCGCGGCAATGACGGCAAGCCCCGGAAATCGAGCTTCGGCCCATGGATGATGAAGGGCTTCCGGCTGCTGGCGGCGATGAAGGGCCTGCGCGGAACCGCCTTCGACCTTTTCGGCTACACGGCCGAGCGGCGCATCGAGCGGCAGTCGCTGAGGCAGTACGAGGCCGATCTTGACCTGATCGCCGGCGCGCTGGCGCCGGGCAGGGTGGAAGCCGCGACGGCTCTGGCCTCCGTGCCGGCGCTCATCCGCGGCTACGGCCACGTCCGGCAGGCCAGCGCCGACAAGGCGGCGGGCGAGCGCTCGCGACTGATCGAGCGTCTGGCTCAGGCTCCGGCGGAGCCGGCGCTTCGGGCAGCGGAATGATCGCGCCGGCGCGTTGACGCCGCGCCAAACCCCCTGAATTTTCCGATCTGTCCCGTCTGCCGCAATCCTCTGCAACCGGGGTGGAGCGCCGTTCTAAGCCTTTCTTAAGGCAGGTGTGGCATGACAAGGCGTAGTGTTGGGCCAACGGCATGGGTAGAACAAAGACCGAGAACATCCCGGCGGATGTTTATATCCAGTTTGTGCGGTCGTTGTTCGACAACGCGCACATGCTGGTGATCGGTGGCGTTTGCTACTGGATCCTCGGATTCATGATCTATTGGCGGACGCACAATCCGCTGTTTCTGGCCTTTTCTTTCGGCCTGCTCTCCATCAGCCTTTTCCGTTACTTCGGCATTCGCACCTTCCTGAAGGCGGGCGGCACCATAGCCAATGTCGAAGAGGCCAGGCGGTGGGAGCGCATCTATATCCTCAAGGGCAGCCTGCAGGGCCTGGGCCTGGGTTCGCTGTGCTTCATATCGATCTACGTTTACCCCGATCCCTTCGCCGAGCTGGCCGCGACGTCGCTGACGATCGCGACCCTGGTCACGGTTGTCGGCCGCAACTACGGCTCCCCGCAGATGGTGCGGATTTTCTCCGTGACCTTCATCGGTCCGGCCGCGCTCGGACTTCTGCTGCGCATGGATTTCCCATCGGTCCTGCTCGGCCTGATGATCATCCCGCTGACCTTCATCACCATCAACAGCGCCGACCATGTCCGCAACGTGCTCTTCTCCGCCGTCATCGGACACAAGCAGGCCAGGAATCTGACGCGCCGGTTCGATCGCGCGCTCAACACCATGTCGCACGGCTTGGTCATGCTGGGGCCAGACGGGCGCGTCGCGGTGGCCAATGCCGAAGCCGCCCGCCTGATGTCGCTGAAATCGGGCGATGCCTTGCTCGGGCGCTCGATCCACGGTCTTTTGATGCGCGGCGTCGCCGGTGGCATGCTGGCGCCGAAAGACTGCCGCTACATCGAGGCGCAGCTGACACGCGCCTTGCGCGAAGGCCGCGACCGCAAGGTGCTCGTTTCGCTGGCCAATGGCCAGCACTACGAATTCTCCGCCCGCGAAGGCAGCCAGGAACTGGGCGTCATCACCTTCGAGGATGTGACGGCCCGCGTCGAGGCGGAGGAAAAGATCCGCTTCATGGCGCGCTACGACAATTTGACCGGGCTGCCGAACCGCGCCTATTTCCACGAACTGGTCGGCGAGGCGATGGCCTCTGGCGACCAGGACCGGCTGTGCGGCCTCGCGGTGCTCGATCTCGACGACTTCAAGAGCGTCAACGACACGCTCGGCCATCCGGTCGGCGACGGGCTGATCTATGCCGTGGCCGAGCGCCTCGCGGCGATTGCCGGACCGGGCATCACCGTCAGCCGCTTCGGCGGCGACGAGTTCATGATCTTCTTCGACCGTGTCGAGGACGAGAGCCATCTCAGCACCCTGCTTGACCAGATTTTCGCGGACCTGCAGGGCGAGGTGGACGTTGCCGGCCACGGGTTGCGCATCCAGACCAGCGGCGGCGCGGTGCTTTCCAGGGTCAAGGACACCGACGCGGACGCCATGATCGTCAAGGCGGACCTTGCCCTCTACAAGGCCAAGGAACTCGGCAAGAACAGCTGGCGGCTGTTCGAGGCGGCCATGGATGCCGCCTTCCGCAATCGCCAGTTGATGAAGGCCGACCTGCGCAATGCCGTGCAGGCCAGGGAATTGCGCGTCGTCTACCAGCCGATCGTGGCTGTCAGCACCATGCGCATCGCCAGTTGCGAGGCGCTCTGCCGCTGGGACCATCCCGACCTCGGCCCGATCTCGCCCAGCGTCTTCATCCCGCTCGCCGAGGAGATGGGCATCGTTTCCGACATCAGCACTTTCGTGCTGGAGGCCGCGTGCGCCGAATGCGCCAAATGGCCGGCCCAGACCAGCGTGTCGGTCAACCTGTCGGCCAAGGATTTCCGCAGTCGCGACATCGTCCAGAAGGTCAGGGACGCCTTGGCCAAGTCGGGACTGGCGGCGCACCGGCTCGAAATCGAGGTCACCGAGACCGCGCTGCTCGACGACAAGTCGCTGACGCGCGAGTCGATCGAGGAACTGAAGGCGCTCGGCGTGCGCATCGCGCTTGACGACTTCGGCACCGGCTACTCCAGCCTGAGCTATCTCCACAAGCTGCCGCTCGACAAGATCAAGATCGACCGCTCGTTCCTGGTCGATGTGAACCAGAACCGGCAGTCGCTCGATCTGCTGAAGGGCATCGTCAGCCTCTCCCGGACGTTGGGTCTTTCGGTCACCATCGAAGGGGTTGAGACCTTCGAACAGCTGAAGACGCTGGTTCATTTGGTCAAGCCGGACTTCGTGCAGGGCTTTCTCTTCGGCGCCGCGCTCAGCGCGTCCGGCATCGAGACGATGTCGAGCGTCACATGGCCGTTTGCCGCGGACCTTCACATCGCCGGCAAAAGAACAGCCAGCTAGAAGCAAATCCAGGAAAAGTGCGAAGCGGTTTTCCGTCCGGAATTGCGTCAAACAAGAGCAAATCCAGGAAAAGTGCGAAGCGGTTTTCCGTCCGGAATTGCGTCAAACAAGAGAAAATCCAGGAAAAGTGCGAAGTGGTTTCCCGTCCGAAACTGCGCTGAAATAGAGAGCAATCGCAGAAAAAATGGAATCCGGATTTCCGTCTGGAGCGGATATGCGCTCCGTGAAACGATAGCCGTTCCGGCGTAGTATAATTCTGTGATGCACTGACGCTTTCAAGCTCTGGATACGGATTGATCTTGATGACCCGCCGTCAGGCCGGATCAGACAATCGCTGGCTGCGGTATTTGTTTTTTCGCGTGTAAGATCGATGAAAACGATCGCAGCTATTAAGGTTAACAGACGGTAAATCAGCAATCTCGAATTTTCAGCTTGTGTCTCATTTCAACTCGAATAGCTTGTCCTCAGGCGGAATTCGAGGACGGACAATAATGGAAGCTGCGGCTAAGGGTGCGTCGGCTGGCGCCAGCTCAAAAGCTGATTCCCTGCTCAACCGAACGATGATGCAGCTCCTGGAGCACGTCGAATATCGCCTCATCACCGGGGGCGAGGATCTGGAAGCGATCTACCGGCTTCGATATCAGTCCTACCTCAAATCAGGCATGTGCGGTCCGATCGCCAGCGGGATGTTCGAGGATCGCTGGGATAATCTTCCCAACTCCTACCGCTTCGGCGTCTATTGTTACGGCGAATTGGTCAGCACATTGCGCTTTCACTATATTTCCAGTGAACAGCCATACTCACCTTCGGTGGACGCCTATCCCGAAGTGTTGCTCCCGCGGCTCGCCCGGGGGGAAACCTTCATCGACGGCACCCGCTTCGCAACTGATCCCGATGCCGCGCCGGCGCCCGGCGTTCTGCCTTTCCTGACGCTCAGGATCGCCATGGTGGCCTCCAATTATTTTGGCCAGGACTCGGTGCTGACCCCGGTCAAGGTCGAGCATTCTCATTTCTATGCCCGGTTCTTCAATGCCGTGCAGAAGAGCGAAGCCAAGCAGTTCCCGGGCGTTCTTGCTCCGATCGCGCTGTTCGAGATCCCTGCCGGCGAGAATATGCGCCGCACGCTCGAGCGGTTCCCGTTCTACAATTCGACGCCGATGGAGCAGCGGCTGATGTTCGGCAATCCGGCCATCAACCGGCTGACGCCCCTCTCCATTCTGCCGACGGCGAAATACTATCGCGCCGCTGCCTGAACGCAGGCCATGAACCTTTCGCCGGCTGCTCCGTTATCAAGGTCGCAGCCCGGTCTGCCAGGCGATCGCGCCTGTCACAGGAAAGGATCCCCGCATGACCATCCACTCGCTCGCGCTGACGCCGCTGATCTCGCTGATCGCCGGCGTACTGATCCTGGTGATGCCGCGGCTCCTCAACTACATCGTCGCGCTTTACCTGATCGTTGTCGGTCTGCTCGGCCTTTTTCCCCACCTCGCCAGCTGAAATCCCGCGCCGGCCGCGTGGACACGGCTGCGGCATTCAATTTCAACTTTCGTTTGAGGCTGTTGTCGCCGGCTATGCGGCAATAGCGCCATTGCTCTTGGTTCGGCTTTTCGCTATGTGCCTCAAAGGCATTTTCGAAGGGGTACTTCCATGGCTGATCACACGCCGACCGGTCCTGTCGAGCTGGGCGCGCAAATGGACTATGCCGAGCACGACCGTACCTACAAGGGCTTCCTCGGTCTTGCCAAATACGGCTCGCTGTTCTGTGCCGCCATCCTTATCGCAATGGCCTTCGGCTTCTTCGTCGGCGGCTTCTTCTCGGCGACCGTCCTGTTCATCCTGATCATGGCCGTCGGCACTCTCATTCTGCGGTAGACTTCCCAAGCCCATTGCCCTCGACGTCGCCGGACGTCCGGCCGACGCCTTGCGCAATCAAGGTTCCAGCCGAAAGGATCATCCGGTGGGACAAATAGTATTCATCCCTCGTGAGGTTGACCCGAACGAGCCGCGCGTCGCGGCCTCGCCGGAGACGGTCAAGCGCCTGACGGGTCTCGGCTTCGACGTGATCGTCGAGAAGGGCGCCGGCCTCGGCTCCCGCATCCCCGACCAGGACTTCACTGCTGCCGGCGGTGCGATCGGAACGGCGGCCGACGCCAAGAAGGCCGATGTTGTGCTGAAAGTGCGCCGGCCGACGGATGCGGAGCTCAAGGGCTACAAGTCGGGCGCCGCCGTGATCGCCATCATGGATCCCTACGGCAACGATGCCGCGGTGGCCGCGATGGCCAAGGCCGGCATCACCGCCTTTTCCATGGAGTTCATGCCGCGCATCACCCGTGCGCAATCGATGGACGTGCTGTCCTCGCAGGCCAACCTCGCCGGCTACCAGGCGGTGATCGATGCCGCCGCCGAATATGACCGCGCGCTGCCGATGATGATGACGGCGGCCGGCACCGTGCCGGCGGCAAAGACCTTCATCATGGGGGTCGGCGTCGCCGGCCTGCAGGCCATCGCCACCGCGCGCCGCCTCGGCTCTGTCGTCACCGCCACCGACGTGCGCCCGGCGGTGAAGGAGCAGGTGCAGTCGCTCGGCGCAAAATTTCTGGCGGTCGAGGACGAGGAGTTCAAGGCGGCCGAGACGGCCGGCGGCTACGCCAAGGAAATGTCGAAGGAATACCAGGCCAAGCAGGCGGCGCTCACCGCCGAGCACATCGCCAAGCAGGACATCGTTATCACCACCGCGCTGATACCGGGCCGTCCGGCGCCGAAGCTGGTCTCGGCCGCCATGGTTGCCTCGATGAAGCCGGGCTCGGTGATCGTCGACCTCGCCGTCGAGCGCGGCGGCAATGTCGAGGGCGCGGTGCCGGGCAAGGTCGTGATGACTGGGAATGGCGTCAAGATCGTCGGCCACCTCAACGTGCCGGGCCGTGTCGCCGCATCCGCCTCGCTGCTCTACGCCAAGAACCTATACGCCTTCCTCGAGACGATGGTCGACAAGGCGGCGAAGCAGCTTGCCATCAGGCGCGACGACGATCTGGTCAAGGCCACGATGCTGACCGACGCCGGCAAGGTGGTGCATCCGAACTTCGCCAAGGCGGTCGAGCAGCCGCGCACCGAGCCGGCGGCCATTCCGGCGACGAGCATGGTCGCCGACGCCAGACCGGCGCCGAAGAAGAAGTCCGCAGCCAAGCCTAAGGGGACCGCGTGATGGACGCCTTGCAGAAAGCCCTCGACCAACTCGATCAGGCGACTGCCGCCGTTCGCCTTGCGGTGCAGGATCTTGCCAACGCGCCCGCAGGCGAGGCTGCCGGTAACGCGGCGCACGCGCTGTCTGGTGGCGCCGTCGATCCCTTCGTCTTCCAACTCGCCATCTTCGTGCTGGCGATCTTCGTCGGCTATTATGTCGTCTGGTCGGTGACGCCGGCGCTGCACACACCGCTGATGGCCGTCACCAACGCCATTTCATCGGTCATTGTCGTCGGCGCGCTGCTCGCCGTCGGCATCTCGGCCTCCGGGCTCGCCGCCGGCTTCGGTTTCGTCGCCCTGGTGCTGGTCTCGGTCAACATCTTCGGCGGCTTCCTGGTCACCCAGCGCATGCTCGCCATGTACAAGAAGAAGGAAAAGTGACGTGACCGTCAATCTGGCTTCCTTCCTCTATCTCGTCTCCGGCATCCTGTTCATCCTGGCGCTGCGCGGGCTGTCGCATCCCACCACCAGCCGGCGAGGCAATCTCTTCGGCATGATCGGTATGGCGATCGCTATCGCCACCACGCTGGCATTGGCTTTGCCTTTGGCTCCCTCGGTCGGCCGTTTCGGCTGGATCGTGCTCGGGCTGGCCATCGGTGGCGGCATCGGCGCGGTCACCGCGCGCCGCATCGCCATGACCTCGATGCCGCAGCTGGTCGCCGCCTTCCACTCGCTCGTCGGCTTCGCCGCCGTGATGGTGGCGGCTGCCGCCATGTACGCGCCGGAGAGCTTCGGCATCGGCACGGCGGGCGACATCCATGCGCAGGCGCTGGTCGAAATGAGCCTGGGCGTAGCCATCGGCGCCATCACCTTCACCGGCTCGGTCATCGCCTTCCTCAAGCTCGACGGCCGCATGTCCGGCAAGCCGATCATGATCGGCGGCCGACATCTCATCAACATCGCGCTCGGCATCGCGTTGGTGGTGCTGATCGTGCTGTTGGTCACCACGGAATCGAAGCTCGTCTTCTGGCTGATCGTCGCCGCCTCGCTGGTGCTCGGCGTGCTCTTGATCATCCCGATCGGCGGCGCCGACATGCCGGTCGTGGTGTCGATGCTGAATTCCTACTCGGGCTGGGCGGCTGCCGCGCTTGGTTTCACCCTCGGCAATCTGGCGCTGATCATCACCGGCGCGCTGGTCGGCTCGTCCGGCGCGATCCTGTCCTACATCATGTGCAAGGGCATGAACCGCTCCTTCATCTCGGTCATCCTCGGCGGCTTCGGCGGCGAGACGGCCGCGGTTGCCGACGACGGCATCGAGCGCACCGTCAAGCAGGGCTCGGCCGATGACGCCGCCTATCTGATGATGAACGCGCAGAAGGTCATCATCGTGCCCGGCTACGGCATGGCGGTCGCCCAGGCGCAGCACGCGCTGCGCGAGATGGCCGACAAGCTCAAGGCCGCCGGCGTCGAGGTGAAATACGCCATCCATCCGGTGGCCGGCCGTATGCCCGGCCACATGAACGTGCTCTTGGCCGAGGCCAACGTGCCTTACGACGAGGTGTTCGAGCTGGAGGACATCAACTCGGAGTTCGCGCAGGCGGACGTCGCCTATGTCATCGGCGCCAACGACGTCACCAACCCGTCCGCGCGCGACGATAAGTCCTCGCCGATCTACGGCATGCCGATCCTCGACGTCGACAAGGCCCGCACCTGCCTATTCGTCAAGCGCTCGCTCGGCTCCGGCTATGCCGGCATCGACAACACGCTGTTCTACAAGGACGGCACCATGATGCTATTGGGCGACGCCAAGAAGATGACCGAGGAAATCGTCAAGGCGTTTGATCACTGAGGCGACTGTGGCCGACTGACCGAAACAGAAAAGCCCGGCAGCGACAGGCCGTGGTTTTTCGTTGATCGGATGGCCTCGGTGCCGATGCGTCACGAGCAGCCCACCGCGCAGACACTCAGGTCTACTCCGTGGCGAATGCTCAAGGCGCAGCCGAAACCTGGCCGCTCTCCAATCAGTGTTCGCGGCGAAGGCGGCGGTCTGTCACCACCTGCGCCAGCATTTCTGTCGGGTCGCGGTCGACCGGCAAGGCAAAGGCGTTCTCGAGATCGCAGCTGGTAAGGCCGATATCGCGACGCTCGCATTCGCTCATGGCGGCCAGACATGCGAGCTGGCTGCGCGCCTTCCAGAACCGTGGCAGCCACAACAGCGTCCATTTCACCGCCTCGTACATCCGGAAAAGCGAGACGAGAGCGTGCCGCCGGTAGCCGGTTTCGGCACCAATCGAATGATCGGTCGTTGTCATGGCGTTTGTCTCCGTGCTCGACATGGTTGCCTCCTGTTGCGATCGCCGGCATTCGGCGCGGCCTTGGCCTGCGCACCGGTTGCAGCGATCTTGCCCACGCGTTGCGGCTTGGGTTTCTTGCCACCTTCATCGTTGAGTGCGAGATTGCGCCGTTTCGAGATGCTTGTCCGGAAAGCGGCCTGAAAGAGTACTGACGAAGCTCTGAAAATTCTGAGGATCAGACAGTCGCGATGAACGTCGAGCCACAGCCGATCTACAGCTTCGCCGGCTTCAGCCTCGACACGCGCGCCGGAGTGTTGCGCGACGGTTCAGGCGAGATCGCGCTGCGACCGAAATCGCTCGATCTGCTGATTTTTCTTATCCGCAACGCCGGCCGGCTGGTGCCGAAGGACGAGCTTCTGCATGCGGTGTGGAGCGACGTGATCGTCACCGAAGATTCGCTCACCCAATGCATCAGCGACATCCGCCGCGCGCTAGGCGACAAAGCGCAGACGCTGATCCGCACCATGCCGCGCCGCGGCTACATGTTCCCCGGCGAAGTGCTGGAGGGACCGCCAGCCGTCGATGCGCGTCCGTCGCCTCAGCTCCCCGACAAGCCGTCGCTCGTCGTGCTTCCATTCGAGAATCTGTCATCGGACCCCGAGCAATCCTACCTCGCCGACGGCACGGTAGAGGAGATCACGGCGGCGCTAGCGCGCATTCGCGGCCTGTTCGTCATCTCGCGCAACTCGGCCTTTGCTTACCGAGGCCAGGCGCTTGATCTGCCGCGCATCGGCCGCGAGCTCGGCGTCCGCTACGTGCTGGAAGGAAGCGTGCGCCGGCATCTCGACCAGATCCGCATCTCGGCGCGGCTGGTCGAGGCAGAGACCGGCAGTCTAATCTGGGCGGAAGGTTTCAAAGGTGACATCGCGGATGCGTTCGCGCTGCAGGACAATGTGACGGCGGGTGTCGCAGGCGCGATTCTGCCGTCAATCCAGATGGCGGAAATCGAGCGTGCGCGCCGCAAGCGGCCGGGCGACCTGCAAACCTACGATCTGGTGATGCGCAGTCTGCCGCATGTCTGGGCGCTCGGCCGCCAGGACAATGCGATTGCCATCGAGACGCTTGAGAAGGCTTTGCTGGGCGATCCCGATTATCCGCTGGCTCTGTCCCTGCTGTCCTGGTGTCATGCGCAGCGCAAGATCTACAGTTGGTCGACCTCGCCAGAGGCCGACCGGCGCCGTGCGCTGGGGCTGGCGGAGCGATCTGCCGAACTCAACGGTGACGATCCATTTTCCCTGGCCGTGCTCGGCGCTGCCCACACCGTGTCGGGCAATTTCGTCACCGCAGGCGCGCTGCTTGAAAAGGCGTGTTCGATCGATCCCAATTCGGCCTTTGCCTGGAACAGGAGCGGGTGGGTTGCAGCCTACAGAGACGAGGTCGAGCGGGCGGCGGAATGCTTCGAGCGGTCGCTGCGACTGGGGCCGTTCGATCCCATGGTTTATACCTGTCACTTGGGCCTGGCTGTCGTGCATTTCAGCGCCAGGCGGCCCGGTCAGGCGGCGGACCTGTATCTGCGTATCCTGGCGGAGCATCCGAATGCCTTGTGGATACTGCGTACGCTGATGCCGGCCCTTGTCGAAGCGGGACGCCTCGACGAAGCCCGGCAGCAAATGGTGCGTTGTCAGCGCGAATATCCGGAGCTCACCTTGCGGACGGTTCGCGACTCGATGCCCTTTAGAGCTGAAATTCTCGACCGACACGAAAACGCGCTGAGAAGCCTTGGAATGCCGGAATAGAGGACCACTTGCCGGATCGGTGGCCGGAACAGACAGCCGGAAGCAGGCCATGAGGCTATTTCATCGCCTGGAGCCACTGGCTAGAATCGCCGCATCGGCAACGGTGCGACCAATTTCACGAGCTATATCGTCGGAGTGGATCGTGGTCAGGCGGCGCTGCTGAACGCCGCTTTGGCAAGCTTCTTTAGAGCATCGCTACGGTCTCAAATATCCAGATTGGCCACCGACAGCGCATTGTCCTGGATGAATTCGCGGCGCGGCTCCACCTCGTCGCCCATCAGCCGCGAGAACAGCGAGTCGGCGTCGGTCGCGTCATTGACCTTGACCTGCAGCAGCGAACGCACATTCGGATCGAGCGTCGTTTCCCAGAGCTGCTCGGCATTCATCTCGCCAAGGCCCTTGTAGCGCTGCATGGTCAGCCCCTTGCGGCCGGTAGCGAACACTGCGTTGAGCAGCGCCAGTGGTCCCGAAAGCAGCTCGGAGCTTTCCTTGCGGCGCAAGGTCGGCTGCTCGCCATAGACTTCCGCCAGGCGCGAGGCATAGCGGTCGAGCTGGCGCGCATCGGCCGAAGCGATCAGCCCGGCATCGAGCTGCGCCACGTCCTTCACGCCGCGCACGGTGCGCTCGAACACATAGCCGCCGGAGCCGTCATTGGAGGCCGACGGGCGCCCGGTCCAGCCGCGCTCGGTCTCTTCGGCGATCATATCGAGCCGCCCGGCGACGCGCTCGGCCATCGCATTGGCGCGGCCGAGATCGGCAAGCACATCGGCGTTGAGCGCGCCGGCGATCGCCGCCTGCTCGACGACGCTGCGGTTGTAGCGCGTGTGCAGCCCGTTGATCAGCTGGCGCACGGCAATTGCGTCGTCGATGGCGCTGCGCAGATCCTGGCCTGTCCGCACCTCGCCGGAGGCGAGCGTCAGCGAAGCCTCGTCCAGCCCGGACTCGATCAGATATTCCTCATAGGCGTTTTCGTCCTTGAGGTATTGCGAGCTCTTGCCCCGGGTCACTTTGTAGAGCGGCGGCTGGGCGATGTAGAGATGGCCGCGCTCGATCAGCTCCGGCATCTGCCGGAAGAAGAAGGTGAGCAGCAGCGTGCGGATGTGGGCGCCGTCGACGTCGGCGTCGGTCATCAGGATGATCTTGTGGTAGCGCAGCTTGTCGGCGTTGAACTCGTCCTTGCCGATCGAGGTGCCGAGCGCGGTGATCAGCGTGCCGATCATGTCGGAGGAGAGCATGCGGTCGAAGCGCGCGCGCTCGACATTCAGGATCTTGCCGCGCAGCGGCAGGATCGCCTGGTTCTGGCGCGAGCGCCCGCCCTTGGCCGAGCCGCCGGCCGAGTCACCCTCGACGATGAAGATTTCGGACTTGGCCGGGTCGCGCTCCTGGCAGTCGGCAAGCTTGCCGGGCAGCGAGGTGACGCCGAGCGAGCTCTTGCGCGTGATGTCGCGCGCCTTGCGCGCGGCCTCGCGCGCCGCGGCCGCCTGGATCACTTTCTCGACCACGACCTTGCCTTCGGCGGGATGTTCTTCCAGCCAGGTGCCGAGCGCCTCGTTGACCAGGCTTTCCACCACCGGGCGCACCTCGGACGAGACCAGCTTGTCCTTCGTCTGCGAGGAGAATTTCGGGTCCGGCACCTTGACCGAGAGGACCGCGGTCAGACCTTCGCGGCAATCGTCGCCGGTCAGCGATACCTTTTCCTTCTTGGTCTGGCCGGACGATTCGCCGTAGCCGGTGACCTGTCTGGTCAGCGCCGCGCGAAAGCCCGCCAGATGCGTGCCGCCGTCTCGCTGCGGGATGTTGTTGGTGAAGGCCAGCACATTCTCGTGGTAGCTGTCGTTCCACCACATCGCGACTTCGACGGTGATGCCGTCGCGCTCGGCGCGGATGGCGATCGGCGTCTCGATCAGCGGCTTCTTCACCCGGTCGAGATATTTGACGAACTCCTCCAGGCCGCCGTCGTAATGCAGCTCATGGCGCACGATGTCGGCATGGCGGGCGTCGGTCAGCACGATGCGCACGCCGGAATTGAGGAAGGCAAGCTCGCGCAGTCGATGCTCCAGCGTGCTGTAGTCGAACTCGACCATGGTGAAGGTCTCGGCCGACGGGAAGAACGTGATTTCGCTGCCGCTGCGGCCCTCATAGGTGCCCGGGCGCTTGTCCTGCTCGTAGCTTCCGGTCACCTTCAGCGGTGCGTCGGCATTGCCGTGCGTGAAGCTCATCTCGAAGATCTCGCCGTTGCGGCGGACCTTGATCTTCAGCCATGCCGAAAGCGCATTGACCACCGAGACGCCGACGCCGTGCAGGCCGCCCGAGACCTTGTAGGAGTTCTGGTCGAATTTGCCGCCGGCATGCAGCTGCGTCATGATCACTTCGGCCGCCGAAACGCCCTCCGAGGGGTGGATATCGGTCGGAATGCCGCGGCCATTGTCGATCACGGTGACGGAACCGTCGGGGTTGAGCGTCACGGAGACGAGGTCGGCGTGGCCGGCCAGCGCCTCGTCGATGGCGTTGTCCACCACCTCATAGACCATGTGATGCAGGCCCGAGCCGTCATCGGTGTCGCCGATATACATGCCCGGCCGCTTGCGCACGGCATCCAACCCCTTCAAAACCTTGATGGAATCGGCGCCGTACTCGGCTTCCGCGCCATTGGCGCTTTCGGTCTGGTCGCTCATGAAAACCTGTCTGATTGATGCCGCTGGTACAGCGCGGAAAAATGGCCCCGAATCGCGCCGTTTTGATGTCCTAGATATAGGCGCAAACGGTTGCTTTTCCAAGGTTTGCGGCCATTTTGCCGGCTTGGCGAGCGACCCCGTCACGTCCGCGCGAGATGCTGGCGAGCGCATTGGGGCGTCCGACAGTGAAAGCCGTGCCGAAGCGCGGCCTCGCAAGTGTCTTCGCGGGGAGCCTCGCGCCTATCCGGCGGCACGCAACGTCTTCAGCGCCTCGCTCCATCGGGACAGTTCGTCCAGCATCGTCCTGGCGCCTCCCTGCACCTGTTCGCTCGGATGAAATGCTCGGTTCTGGTCGAGCAGCGTCGCATAGGCGGGCAGCGCCACGCCCTCCGGGATCGGCATGACGCCGACGGAGGTGAGCAACGGCTTCAAGGCCTGCGCCGCGCGCAGGCCGCCTGACACGCCGCCATAGCTGAAGATCGCTGCCGGCTTGTAGCGCCATTCATGGACCAGGTAGTCGATGGCGTTCACGATCGCGGGCGCCACGAAGTAGTTATACTCCGGCGCGACGAACACGAAGGCATCGGCGGCATCGATCGCCTTCGACCAGGCCTTGGTGTGGTCGTTCTCGTATTTGCGCAGGCGCGGATGGTGCGGCTCGTCGAGCATCGGCAGGTTGAACGCCGCGATGTCGGTCAGCACCGGCTCGAACTTGCCATGCTCGCGGGCGAAGCCCTCCAGCCATTCGCCGAAGATCGGGCCGGCGCGTCCCGGCCGCGTGCTGCCGATGATGATGTCCAGGCGTTGCTTCACTTGGGGCTCCTTGCTTGACGGTATCCGTTGGTGACTAAAGCAAGCCTCCACCCGCAACAAGCAGGCATCGGCGGACGTCGTTCACATTCCGGCGAGGCGCCGGGCCGCTCGGTCACATGGACGTCCGCTTCGTCGGACACTACATTCGGCGCTGTCAGCGGAGCACGCTTCATGGACACCAAGCCCGCCCCCTTCGTGCCGCCGGCGCCGACGCCGCGCACAAAGCCGCCTTCGACGCTGGAGATGATGCGTATCATCTACCGCAACCCGCTCGAATTATGGGGCGAGCACACCTACAACGAGCCCTGGATTTCGGTCACCGGCGTCGGCGGGCCGCTGGTGGTCGCCAATGATCCGGGCCTTATCCGCCATGTGCTGGTCGACAACGCCAGGAACTACAAGATGGCGACCGTGCGCCAACTGGTGCTGCGGCCGATCCTGCGCGACGGACTGCTGACCGCCGAGGGCGAGGTCTGGAAGCGCTCGCGCAAGGCGATGGCGCCGGTGTTCACGCCGCGCCACATCTTCGGCTTCGCCGAGCCGATGCTGAGACGCACGCTGGAATTCGCCACCCGCTACGAGGCCGGCGGTGAGACCGATGTCGCCCATGACATGACGCTGCTCACCTATGACATTCTGGCCGAGACGCTGTTTTCCGGCGAGATCGCCGGCGAGCCCGGCAGCTTCGCCAAGGAGATCGATCGCCTGTTCGAGACGATGGGCCGCGTCGATCCGCTCGACCTGTTGCGCGCGCCGGAATGGCTGCCGCGTCTCACCCGCATCCGCGGCCGCAAGACCATGGCCTATTTCCGCAACATCGTCGCCGGCACGGTGAGGATGCGCGAAGAGCGGATGAAGCGCGATCCCGACGGCGTGCCTCAGGATTTCCTCACGCTTCTGCTGCGCGCCGAGGGGCCGGACGGACTGACGCGCGCCGAAGTCGAGGACAACATCATCACCTTCATCGGCGCCGGCCACGAGACGACCGCGCGGGCGCTGGGCTGGACGATCTATTGCCTCGCCGGGGCGCCCTGGGAACGCGACAAGGTCGAGCGGGAGATCGACGCCGTGCTGGCGCGCGAGCCCGATCCGACCAAATGGCTGGATGCCATGCCGCTCACCCGCGCCGTTTTCGAGGAGGCGCTGCGGCTCTACCCGCCGGCACCCTCGATCAACCGCGAGCCGATCGAGCCGGAGACCTGGAACGGGTTGTACATTCCGAAATACGCCGCCGTGCTGGTGATGCCGTGGGTCGTGCATCGCCACCGCAAGCTCTGGGACAGGCCGAACGCCTTCCTGCCGGAGCGCTTCCATCCGGAAAACCGCGACCGGATCGACCGGTTCCAGTACCTGCCGTTCGGCGCCGGGCCGCGCGTCTGCATCGGTGCCAGCTTCGCCATGCAGGAGGCGATCATCGCCCTGGCGATCCTGCTGTCGCGCTTCCGGTTCGACGTGACTCCTGAGACCCGGCCATGGCCGGTGCAGAAGCTCACCACGCAACCGCAGGGCGGCCTGCCGATGCAGGTCTCCCGCCGCGCCTGAGCTTTTGTCAGCGATCGGCGATAGGCCGGCGCTGCTGGAACTGGCCGGCCGCGCGGAAGCGCCAGAGATAGCTGGGCAGGATCGTGGCGATCGCCTGCGGCTGGATGCCGAGGCCGGTCAGGGTCCTGGCGGCCTTGGCGGCGTCGTCCGAAACGACGTTGTGCTCGCGCAACTGCATGACCTGGTCCTTGGTCAAGAGCGGATTGGGCAGCAGCTGCAGGATCGAGGCCTGGATGTTCGCCACCCAGAACGGCACCGGCACCAGGAGGCGGCGGCGTTCGACGACCATCAGCAGCTCTTCCATGCATTGCTTGAAGGTCAGCACCTGCGGCCCGCCGAGCTCGTAGATCTGGCCGCCCTCGATCTTGCCGTCGACCGAACGCGCCACCGCTTCGGCGACGTCGCCGACATAGACCGGCTGGAACTTGGTCTGCCCGCCGCCGATCAGCGGCAGCACGGGCGAATAACGCGCCATGTTGGCGAAGCGGTTGAAGAAACCGTCCTCCGGCCCGAAATTGATCGACGGCCGGAAGATGACGGCATCGCCGATCGTGTCGAACACGGCTTTTTCGCCGAGCGCCTTGGTGCGGGCATAGTCGGACGGCGACTTGAGATCGGCGCCGAGCGCCGAGATGTGGGTGAGGCCGGCACCGACCGAGCGCGCGGCTTCGGCGACGGCGCGCGCCCCGAAATCGTGCACGGCGCCGAATTTCTGGCGGCCGGTCTCATGCAGAATGGCGACGAGGTTGACGACATGGTCGGCGCCCTGCACGGCGCGGTCTACCGACCAGCGCACGCGCACATTGGCCTGCACCGGCTGGATCTGGCCGACATTGCCGAGCGGCTGCACATGGCCGGCAAGGTCGGGCCGCCGGCAGGCGACCCGGATGCGGTAGCCGCGCTTGGCCAGCGCCCGCACGACATGGCGACCGACGAAGCCCGAGCCGCCGAAGACGACGACGAGCTTGGGGGTCTGCAGGATTTCGGTCATGAGTGGCTCCGCGCGCAAATGCTTGGCTGAAGCCGTTTCTTAATCCGTTTCTCGCCAAAGGCAAAGAGCGACCGGAAGTCGCCGTCGGCTTGTTTTTGAACTTGCCCGGAATGCCTGCCCCGCCGCATTTGGAGAAAACGGAAAACCCCGCCGAAGCGGGGTTTTCCGGGCAGCGTCCGCGCCGAAACAGGGTCCAACGAGGCGGCCAGACCTGAGACGGTATCAAGGTGGCGCGAAGCAAGCACGCACGCCCCGCCCTAAACGCTCGGCGCGGCGCCGCCAACCGCGAGCCAAACGAAGCCAACCGGACGGCTCGCGGCGTGGGATGCCCGGAGATTGGTCGTTGCAGGGCGAGAAAAGGTTCACTCGCGGAGAGGAAAATCAGGCCGAGTAACGCTCGGCGAATTCGGAAATGCGCTGCACGACCGCCCTGGACGTGGTGATGCCGCGCGCCTTTGCCTTCTCCGCGGCTTCGGCGCGGGAGCGGCCGGGGATATGCACGCCATAGCGCCGCCGCAGCCGGTCGAGCTGGTCCTTCATGCGCTGCTCGAATTCCGGGTCGAGCAGCTTGGGTTCGATGGCGAGAACGAACAGGCCGGTGCCGGGGCTGTCCGGCCCGCCGGTGAACCAGGGCGCGTCGAGCGACCAGTTGGCGCCCGAAATGCCGGCCGCCAGCACCTCGACCATCAAGGCGATGTTGGCGCCGCGCTGGCCGCCGAAGGCAAGCATGGCGCCCTTCATCGCCGCCGCCGGATCGGTGGTCGGGTTGCCGCTGGCATCCAGCGCCCAGCCTTCGGGGATGTTCTTGCCGTCCTCGGCCGCCTTGCGGATGTTGACGAAAGCGGTGGCGCTCGACGACTGGTCGATAACCAGCGGCGGCCCGTCGGCGGCGGGCGATGCAAAGGACATCGGATTGGTGCAATAGACCGGCTTGACCGAACCTGAACCGGCAAGCACCGCCGGCCCGTTGGTGGCGGCGAAGGAAACCAGCCCCTGCTCGGCGAGCCGCCCGGTGAAATAGCCGAGCGCGCCGCATGTATAGGAATTCTTCTGCGAGAAGATCGAGACGCCGAACAGTTTTGCTGCCTTGACCAGATCATCGATCGTGCGGTCGAAGCCGGTATGGGCAAGTCCGCCGCGCGCATCCGAAAGATAGACGGCGAGCGCTGGTCGGGTGATCGCCGGATCGGCGTTGCCGTCGATGCGGCCGGCTTCGAGCGCTTCCAGATAATCGATGAAATGCGACAGCCCCACCGCCGACAGGCCTTCGGCCTCCGCGGCGATGATCGAGGCGGTCAATGACTGCGCCGCTTCTTCGTTGGCGCCGGCGCCGAGCGCCGCCATCCGGCATAGGCCTGTTGCCTGGTCGAGAGTGAGTTGCATCAGGGCTGCTCCTGAGTGAGTAGAAAAGTAGGGAGTAGTCAGTAGGGGAAAACCAGCAAGCAGCCCACTGCTCACAACTCACTATTCACGACTCACTTACCCGATCTTGACCGGAATCCGAGCCTCGATCCGACTGAAGACGAAGACCAGGATGCCGGTGATCGTCATATAGATCAGCGCCAAGAGCAGCAAAGGCTCATAGGTCAGGTAGGTGTCCTGGCGCACCTTGGAGGAGACGGCGAAGATATCGATGACGCTGATCGTCGCCACCAGCGGGGTCGACTTCAGCTGCAGCACGGTCTCGCCGGTCAGCGTTGGCAGCGCCCGGTAGAAGGCCTGCGGCAACCAGATGCGCCGGAAGATTTTCCAGCGGCTCATGCCGAACGCGCGGGCGGCCTCCAACTGTCCGCGCGGCACGCCCGCGAAGGCGCCGCGCATCACTTCGCCCTCATAGCCGGCGAAAGACAAGGTCAGCGCCACCACGCCATACGGCCAGGCCTGCCGGAGATACGGCCAAAGCCAAGATTCGCGGATCCACGGATATTGCGGAAAGATCGAGCCGAGGCCGTAATAGAGCAGCCAGAGCTGCAGGAGCAGCGGCGTTCCCCGGATGATGGTGCAGAAGACCTTCGCCGGTGCCGAGAACCAGATCGGTCCGCCTGCCTGGGCGAGCCCGAGCGGCACGGCCAGCGCAAAGCCCAGCGCGCAGGTGACGGCGAGGATCCAAAGCGCCCGCCATATGCCCATCAGGCCCATTTCCCAATATTGCGGCAGCCAGTCCCAGCGCATGAAGAAGGCGGCGCAGAGCACCAGCGCCAGCGCGATCAGGATCAGCATGATGCGGTGCGGTTTGAGCCAGATCGAGGCGCGCGCCGCCATGTTGATCGCGGAGGCTTCGGCCGACATCAGCGCGCCTCCCTGACGGAGGGCATGCCGCGCCGCGACCAGGCCTCGACGCGGCCGATGATCAGGTTGGAAAACAGCGAGAGCGCGAGATAGAGCGCGCCGGCCGCAAGGTAGAAAAGAAGGTAGGCCTTGGTCACGCCGGCCGCCTGGCGCGTTGCAAGGGTGAGTTCGAAGAAACCGACGACGGCAAGCAGCGCGGTGTCCTTGGTGGCGATGAGCCACAGATTCGCCAAGCCGGGGATGGCGAAGGGCAGCATCGCCGGCAGCGTGATGCGTCGCAGCATCAGGCCCGGCGACATGCCGTAGGCGCGGGCGGCCTCGATCTGGCCTTGCGGGATGGCGAGGATGGCGCCGCGGATGACTTCGGTCGAATAGGCGCCCTGGACGAACCCCAGCACGAAAATGCCGGCCGCGAGCCCGCTGATGTCGACACGGCTGTAGCCCATCGCCGTCAGCACCTGGTTGATGAGGTCGGTGCCGGCGTAATAGAGCAGCAGGATCAACACCAGTTCCGGCACGGCGCGCACGACGGTCGTGTAGACCGCGAGCAGATCGCGCGTCACCGGGCCGCCATAGAGCTTGCCGAAGGCGCCGGCGGTGCCGATCATGAGGCCGAGGCAGGTGGCGCCGATGGCGATCTCGACCGAATGCAGCAGGCCGACCAGCAGCGTGCCGCCCCAGCCGGGCGCCACGGGCGACAGGAGTTCCATGAAGCCGGCCGCGGAGGCCGGAAGAAAGACGTCGATCAGCTTCGCCCCCGGATTGCTGGCAAGCCACCGAGGGCAAGGTCGGCGGCGCGCATGCGTGGCAAGGTCGGGCATGGCGCGGACGCCATGCCCTCACTCATTGCAAGAGGACTCAGTTCGACTGCGTAGCGCCGCCATAGATGTCGAAATCGAAATACTTCTTCGAGATCTCGTCATATTTGCCGTTGGCGCGGATCGCCTTGATGCCGGCGTTGAATTTTTCCTTGAGCGCGGTGTCTTCCTTGCGGATACCGGCGCCGACGCCCGGTCCAAGCACCTCATCGTCCGGGGCCACCATGCCCTTCAGGTCGCAGCAGGCCTTGCCCTGGTCCGACTTCAGGAACTCGCCGAGCGCGATCGAGTCGGCCTGCACCGCGTCGATACGGCCGGCGGCCAGATCCTGGTTGGCTTCGTCCTGGGTCTGGTATTCCTTGATCTCCTGTGCGCCCGTGAAATGCTTCTTGGCGTACACGGCATGCACGGTCGAGACCTGGACGCCGATCACCTTGCCCTTGAGATCGTCCGGCGTGGAGCCGAACTTCTGGTCCTTCGGTCCGATGATCGCGGTCGGGGTGTTGTAGTACTTGTCCGAGAAGTCGATCGTCTTCTTGCGCTCGTCGGTGATCGACATGGAAGAGACGATGGCGTCGATCTTCTTGGTGGTCAGCGCCGGGATGATGCCATCCCAGGCAACCGGCGTGATGACGCAGTCGAGTTTCTCTTCGGCGCAGACGGCGTCGACGAAGTCGATCTCCCAGCCCACCCATTTGCCCGAGGCGTCGGGCGAGGTGAAGGGCGGGTAGGGTTCGGCGGCGACGCCGATCTTGACCTGCTCGGCCTTGGCCACGCCACCCATCGCCGCGACGCCGAGAAGCAGCGCGGCGGCGAATGTCTTGACAACAGTCTTCATTTCAGGACTCCCAGTTTGTTGTTGTTCCCGGTTTTTCGCTCCGCTTGATGCCGGCACCTAGCCGACATTGCGGAGGAATTGCTTGAGCCTTTCGGATTTGGGCGCGCCGAACAATTGTTCCGGCGGACCCTCTTCCTCGACCAGCCCGTTGTAGAGATAGACGACATGCGTCGCGACCTCGCGGGCGAACTTCATTTCATGTGTCACCAGCACCATGGTGCGCCCCTCGCGCGCCAGGTCGCCGATGACTTTCAGCACCTCGCCGACCAGTTCGGGATCGAGCGCGGACGTCGGTTCGTCGAACAGCATGACGCGCGGATTGATCGCCAGCGCGCGGGCGATCGCGGCCCGCTGCTGCTGGCCGCCGGACAGGAAGGCCGGATAGACGTCGCGCTTTTCCGCCAGCCCGACTCGGGCAAGCAGCTTCTCGGCCTGGGCGATCGCTTCGTCGCGCTTGACGCCTAGCACATGCACCGGAACCTCGATGACGTTCTCGATCAGCGTCATATGGCTCCACAGGTTGAAATTCTGGAAGACCATGCCGAGCCTCGAGCGGATACGCTCGATCTGCCTGCGGTCGGCCGGAACGGTATGGCCGTGACTGTCGGCCTTGAGCCTGATCTCCTCGCCATTGACCCGGATGATGCCGCTGGTCGGGTTCTCCAGGCAGTTGATGCAGCGCAGCAGGGTCGACTTGCCGGAGCCGGAGCCGCCGATGATGGCAACCACTTCACCGTCGCGCGCCGACAGCGAAACGCCCTTCAGCACGTGCAGCTGGCCGAATTTCTTATGCAGGTTTTCGACATGGATGGCTTCGGCGGCGCCATTCTGCGCCTTGCCTGACTGGACTGCGGCAGCGTCCGCCACGCTCACCGGGCGACCTTTCTATGGTCGAAGGCAGGTCGTCGAACGTCCATCCGGCTAATCAACATACGCTGTATTGCCCGCTCCAGACTTCAGCATGGACCCGACAGCGCGAGCCCGTCAATCCCGCTCATTACGGCACTTGCGGCCTTGTTGCGCAAGTGTATAAATAGCCTTTCATGAAATTTTCACGATTTTTTTCATCTTAAAAGGACATCGATGAGCGCTTTCGGATCACAGTCCATGGCAGCGCCGCTGCGGCGCGTGCTGATGCGGTCGGCGGCCAACGCCATGCGCGACGCCGACAGCGCTGCCTGGCACTATGGCCCGGGATTCAACCCGGCGAAGGCCGCTGCGCAGCATGCGCTCCTTGCCGAACTGGTGGCGGCTTCCGGCGCCGAAATCGAATGGATCGAGGACACGGCCGATGGCCTTTCGGATTCGGTGTTCACGCATGACCCGTCGCTGATGACCGACCGCGGCGCGCTGATCCTGTCCATGGGCAAGCCATTGCGCGCCCGCGAGCCCTCGTTGCATGAGGAAACCTACAAGCGACTGGGCATTCCGGTCCTCGGCCGGGTCGAGGCGCCTGGTCAGGTCGAAGGCGGTGACTGCGTATGGGTGGATGCCCGCACGCTGGCGATCGGGCGCGGTGTGCGCTCCAACCAGGAAGGCATCCAGCAGGTTTCCAACCTGCTGACGCCGCTGGGCGTTTCCGTCTACGGCTTCGATCTGCCGCTGTGGCAGGGCGAAGAGGCGTGCCTGCATCTGATGTCGGTGATCAGCCCGCTGGCCGACGACCTTGCCCTGGTCTATTCACCGCTTCTGCCAGCCCCATTCTATCAGATGCTGAAGGCGCGCGGCATCCGGCTGGTCGAAGGCGACGCCGAAGAGTTCGCCGCTTCCAACGGCCTCAGCCTGAACGTGCTGCCGACCAGCCCGCACAAGGTCATCGCCGTTGCAGGTTTTCCCAAGACCAAGGCCGCGATGGAAGCCGCCGGCTGCACGGTTGAGATATTCGAGGCGGACGCGCTCTGCATCGCCTGCGAAGGCGGGCCGACATGCTTGACGCGGCCGATCCTGCGCCAATGAATGCGCGCCGCAAGTTCCGCCGCGAGGGCGAGGAGCGGCGGCGGCAGGATCTGATCGATGCGACGCTCGACAGCGTGGCGGAACATGGCCTTCAGGGCGCCACCTTGCGTACCATCGCCTTGCGCGCCGGCGTCACCGCCGGACTGATCCGGCACTATTTCCCCGGCAAGGAAGAATTGCTGCAGGAAGCCTATACGGCGCTGGTCGGCCGCATGACCGAACAGGCGAAAGCGGCATTGGTCATGGAAGACGCCTCGCCGCGCCAACGCCTCGCGGCTTTCGTCACCGCCAACCTCAATGCGCCGATCATCGACCAGCGGGTGTTTTCGCTCTGGGCAACCTTCCTCGGCCGCGCCAATGCGGATCCGACGCTCGCCCGTGCCCACCGCGAAGGCTACCTTGGCTTTCGCAACGAGGTGGAAGCGGTCGTGGCCGAAGTGCTCGCCGCCGACCGGCGCAAGCCGGATGCAGGCAAGCTGCGCCACCATGCCATCGCGATCAACGCGATCATCGACGGGCTCTGGATCGAAGGCTGCCTGGCCGGCGAGATGTTCTCGCCCGGCGAGCTGGCGGCGATCGGCATCAAGGCCGTCGAGGCCGAACTCGGCCTCGCGGCGCTGGAGCAATTCCAGGAAAAATGAGAAGCGGTTGGGTTCGGCACTTCGCCGTAACTTTCCGTCCGCAATTGCGTAAGAAACAAAAGGAAGGAAATGCGATGACTACCATCGGCGAAGCGCTCATCACCCTGCTCGAAGCGCATGGCGTCGACACCGTCTTCGGCATTCCAGGCGTGCATACGGTCGAGCTCTATCGCGGCCTGGCGCGCTCGAGGATCCGCCACGTCACGCCGCGCCACGAGCAGGGGGCAGGCTTCATGGCCGATGGTTATGCGCGCGCCGGCGGCCGGCCGGGCGTCGCCTTCGTCATCACCGGACCGGGGTTGACCAACACCATCACCGCCATGGGCCAGGCGCGCGCCGATTCGGTGCCGATGCTGGTGATCTCCGGCGTCAACGCAACCGATACGCTGGGCAAGGGGTTGGGCTTCCTGCATGAGCTGCCGGATCAGCGCGGCATGATGGAAAAGGTCGCGCTGTTTTCCGAGCGTGTCATCGAGGCCGGGCAACTGCCGGGCGCTCTCGCCCGCGCCTTCGCCGTTTTCTCCTCCTCACGTCCGGGTCCGGTCCATATCGAGATCCCCACCGACGTCATGGTGAAGCCCGCCGACGATATCGCGGCAGCGCTGAGCAACGCCGCGCCGCCCGCCCCGGCCCCTGCGGCGACTGCCGAAGCGGCAAAGCTCATCAAGGCGGCGCGCCGGCCGCTGATCCTCGCCGGTGGCGGGGCAAGGAAGGCCGACGCTGGGCTGCGGCGCCTGGCCGAGACGCTTGGCGCGCCGGTCGTCGAGACCGCCAATGCGCGTGGCCTGCTGCATGGCCATCCGCTCTGCGTGCCGGCCAGCCCAAGTCTGAAGGCAGTGCGCGCGTTGATGGCGGACGCCGATCTGGTGATTGCCGCCGGCACGGAGTTCGGACCGACCGACTATGACGGCTATGGCGACGGCGGCTTCGTGCTGCCGAAGAACCTGATCCGTATCGATATCGGCGCCGACCAAATCGCGCGCCGGCCGGTGACGGTCGGCATCCAGGCGGATTGCGCCGAAGGGATCGAGGCTCTGCTTGCGGCGATCGGGCTCGGCCATGCTGCGGCAAGCGATGGCGAGGCTCGTTCGGCTGCCGCGCGGAAGGCAGCGCTAGCCGAATTGAAGCCCGACTATCTGGCGCAAGTTCATGCCGTGGAAACGATCCGCGACGCGCTGCCGGGCGCCATCATCGTCGGCGATTCGACCCAGCCGATCTATGCCGCAAACCTCTATTACGACCACGACCGTCCGGGCGGCTGGTTCAACGCAGCGACGGGCTTCGGCGCGCTGGGCTACGGTCCGCCGGCGGCGATCGGCGCGGCACTTGCGGTGCCCGAGGCGCCGGTGGTGTGCCTCACCGGCGACGGCGGCTTCCAGTTCACCTTACCGGAGATCGGCGCCGCGCTCGACGCCGAAGCGCCCGTGATCTTCGTCGTATGGAACAACCGCGGCTATCGCGAGATCGAGACCTCGATGCTCGATGTCGGCGTCGAGCCGGTCGGCGTCTCACCGGCTCCGCCGGATTTCTGCAAGCTCGCCGAGGCCTACGGCATCGAGGCCGAGCGGCTGGCCGGGACCGGTGGTCTTGCCGAGGCGCTGAGGCGCGCCCGGGCGGCAGGCGAGCCGCGCGTCATCGAAATCACCGTCGACTGAAGACTCGCGCGTCTGCCAGTAGGCCCATTCCGGCGCCGGCAGATTGATGTCGCCTGCCAAGTTCCGACGCATGCAAAGACGCTGCGCCTGCCATGTCGATATTTCAATTGAGTGACGACGCGAAAGGCGCGACGTTCGAGCCTGGGGCGGCATAACCCAAGATATAATCAAAAAAATGACAGGAGCGGTCGAAGGATGACGGAAACGCTTAATGGCAGGCATGTCGTGGTGACGGGCGGTACTGGGGCGCTCGGCGGCGCGGTTGTCGGCAGATTGCTGGAGCAAGGCGCGATCTGCCACGTGCCCAATGCCCACGCGGCAGCCCCGCCGCATTTTCCTTACGCAGCCCATGCCAGCGTGCATCTGGCGCATAATGTCGACCTGTCGGATTCGGCCAAGGTCGAGGCTTTCTACCACCAGGTGCCCGCGCTCTGGGCCTCGATCCACCTTGCCGGCGGCTTCACCATGGCGCCGGTGGAAAAGATCGAGTCGGCCTCCTTCGCCGAGATGATGGAGACCAACGCCCGCACGGCCTTCCTATGCAGCCGCGCCGCGGTGCGCTCGATGCTGGAGTCCAATACGGCCGGCCGCATCGTCAATGTCACCGCGCGCGCCGGTCTCGACCCGAGGCGCGGCTCCGGCATGGTCGCCTATGCCGCGAGCAAGGCGGCGGTCGCGGCGATGACGGTGGCCATGGCTGAGGAACTGAAGCACAAGGGCATCCTGGTCAACGCCGTGGCGCCCTCGACGCTCGACACGCCTGCCAATCGCGCCGACATGCCCGATGCCGATTTCGCCAAATGGGTCAGTCTCGAAGCCGCGGCGGAAGCGATCGCCTATCTCGCCTCGCCCGCCAACCAGGCCATGAGCGGCACGCTGGTTCCGTTGTACGGCCGCGCCTGAACTCGATATCCCGACAAAAGAAAAACCCGCCGGATCGCTCCGGCGGGTTTTTGCTGTTCGTCAGTTGAAGAGCCTGGCTTAGTTGCCCTGCTTCTTCAGCGCCGCGCCCAGGATATCGCCCAGCGAGGCGCCGGAGTCGGTCGAGCCGTATTGGGCGACCGCTTCCTTTTCCTCGGCGATTTCCAGCGCCTTGATCGAGACCTGCAGCTTGCGGGTCTTCTTGTCGAAGGCGATGACGCGGGCATCGACCTTCTGGCCGACGGTGAAGCGCTCGGGGCGCTGCTCGTCGCGGTCGCGCGAAAGGTCCGAACGCTTGATGAAGGTCTCGATGCCGCTGTCGACCAGCCGCACGTCCAGACCGCCATCCTTCACGCCGATGACCTCGCAGGTGACGACGGCGTTCTTGCGCAGTTCGCCGCTGTTGGCCGCTTCGCCGACAGTGTCACGGGCCAGCTGCTTGATGCCGAGCGAGATGCGCTCCTTCTCGATGTCGACGTCGAGCACCTGCGCCTTGACCACGTCGCCGCGATTGTACTCTTCGATGACCTGCTCGCCCGGACGGGTCCAGTCGAGGTCGGAAAGGTGCACCATGCCGTCCACGTCGCCTTCCAGGCCGATGAACAGGCCGAACTCGGTCTTGTTCTTGACCTCGCCCTCGACCTGGCTGCCGACCGGATGGCTCGAGGCGAAAGCCTGCCACGGGTTTTCCAGCGTCTGCTTGAGGCCGAGCGAGATGCGGCGCTTGGCCGGATCGACCTCGAGCACCACCACGTCGACTTCCTGCGTCGTCGACAGGATCTTGCCGGGGTGCACGTTCTTTTTCGTCCACGACATTTCCGAAACGTGGATGAGGCCCTCGATGCCCGGCTCCAGCTCGACGAACGCGCCGTAGTCGGTGATGTTGGTGACGGTGCCCTTGATCTTCTTGCCGATCGGGAACTTGGTGCCGATATCCGACCACGGATCCGACTCGAGCTGCTTCATGCCGAGCGAGATGCGGTGGGTTTCCTGGTTGATGCGGATGATCTGCACCTTGACCGTCTGGCCGATGTTGAGGATCTCGGTCGGATGGTTGACGCGGCGCCATGCCATGTCGGTGACATGCAGCAGGCCGTCGATGCCGCCGAGGTCGACGAACGCACCGTAGTCGGTGATGTTCTTGACCACGCCTTCGACCACCTGGCCTTCCTCGAGGTTCTGCACGATTTCCGAACGCTGTTCGGCGCGGCTTTCCTCGAGCACGGTGCGGCGCGACACCACGATGTTGCCGCGGCGGCGATCCATCTTGAGGATCTCGAAGGGCTGCGGGTTGTGCATCAGCGGGGTGACGTCGCGGATCGGGCGGATATCGACCTGGCTGCGCGGCAGGAACGCCACGGCGCCGTCGAGGTCGACGGTGAAGCCGCCCTTGACCTGGTTGAAGATGACGCCTTCGACGCGCTCACCCTTGGTGAACTTCTCTTCGAGACGCACCCAGCTCTCCTCGCGGCGAGCCTTCTCGCGCGACAGCATGGCCTCGCCAAGCGCGTTCTCGATGCGCTCGACATAGACTTCGACGGTGTCGCCGACCTTGAGGGAGGATTCCTTGCCCTTGGCGCCGAATTCCTTCAGCGGCACGCGGCCTTCGACCTTGAGGCCGACATCGATGATGGCCATGTCCTTTTCGATCGCGGTGATCGTGCCCCGGACAACCTGACCCTCGCCGGAATGGCCGGCGGAGAATGATTCTTCGAGCATGCTCGCGAAATCGTCGCGAGACGGATTAGCAGCTGACATTGTTTCTCCTGGAATGCTCCGCTTCTGTCGCGGAGCGGGCGCCGTGGGTTAGCGTTGCGTGAGCCTGCCGGCGTTCCGGGCTGAAGAGCCCTTGGCCGCTGTTCAGGCGGCAAGTCCGGCGCATGAAGAATGCTGGCAGGCTGGTTCGTGCCCGATATGGGTATTTTCGCCGCCAACGGCAATCGAAAAACCTGATCAGGCCTTGTTTCTCTTGGCAAGGACGTCGTCAACGATCGCCATCGCCGCCAGAAACGCGGCTTCTATAGCCATTTCGCTGGTATCAAGCAAGTGCGCGTCTCCCGCCGGCTTCAGCGGCGAGTCGGCGCGGCCCATGTCGCGCTCGTCGCGGCGCTCGATATCGGCAAGGATGGTGGCGAAATCGGCGCTGCCGCCCATGCTTTCGATCTCGGCCAGCCGGCGACTGGCGCGCACCGCCGCACTTGCCGTGACGTAGAGCTTGATATCGGCGTCCGGGCACACGACGGTGCCGATGTCGCGGCCGTCGAGCACCGCGCCCGGCGGCGCCTTGGCGAAGGCCCGCTGCTTCTCGACCAGGATGCGCCGCACCGTGGGAATGACAGCGACCTTGGAGGCGGCTTCGCCCACCGCATGCGCGGAGAGCACGGTGCGGTCGAGGTTCGACAGGTTGACCTGCCGGGCTGCGGTTTCGGCCGCCGAGACATTGTCGAGCGGCAGGCCGAGCTCCAGCAGCTTGTGGGCCACCGCGCGGTAGGTGAGGCCGGTGTCGAGCAGGTTCAGCCGGTAGTGGTCGGCGAGGCGGCGGGCGAGCGTGCCCTTGCCGGCGCCCGCGGGGCCGTCGATGGCTATGGTGAAGGTGTGGGTCATTGGCTGTTCGCCATGAATAGAGGGCGCAAGGAACAAGGCGAGCGCTGTCCCGCCAGCATTTCTGTTTGGCCCCAACCCATCGACAATCACTCGATCTCCGCGCCCAGCCCCTTCATCAATCCCATGAACTCCGGAAAGCTGGTCGCGATCATGTTCGCGTCGTCGATTGTCACCGGCTTCTCGGTCGCCAGTCCCATCACAAGAAAACTCATGGCGATGCGGTGGTCGAGATACGTCTTCACCGCCGTATCCTGGCCGTTCGGATGGCCGCCCAGCCCTCTGCCGCCGGGCTTGCCGTGCACGGCGAGCGAAGCCTCTCCTTCCGTGCAGTCGACGCCGTTGAGCTTCAGCCCATTGGCCACCGCCGACAGCCGGTCGGATTCCTTGACCCGCAATTCCTCCAGCCCCCGCATCAGCGTCTCGCCCTCGGCGAAGCTCGCGGCAACCGCCAGCACCGGATATTCGTCGATCATCGACGGCGCCCGCTCCGGCGGCACGGTGACGCCTTTCAGTTCGGAATAGCGCACGCGCAGGTCCGCCACGTCCTCGCCGCCGGCATTGCGCGGGTTGAGGATGTCGATCCGGCCGCCCATTTCCTGCAGCGTCAGCAAAAGCCCGGTGCGGGTTGGGTTCATCAGCACGTTCTCGATCGTGATGTCGGAGCCCGGCACGATGAGCGCGGCCACCAGCGGGAAGCCGGCCGAGGACGGGTCGCCCGGCACGGCGATCGTCTGTCCCGTGAGCTTGCCCTGGCCTTCGATGAAGATATGGCGCACGCCGCGCTCGTCGGTCTCGACGCTCAGATTGGCGCCGAAGCCCTTCAGCATCTTTTCGGTGTGGTCGCGCGTCATCACCGGTTCGATCACCGTGGTGATGCCGGGCGTGTTCAAGCCGGCAAGCAGCACCGCCGACTTCACCTGCGCGGACGCCATCGGCACGCGATAGGTGATGGGCGCGGCGTGTTTTGGGCCACGCAGCGTGATCGGCATGCGGTCGCCAGGCGCTGCCTTCAGCACCTGCACGCCCATCTGGCGCAGCGGGTCGAGCACGCGGCCCATCGGCCGGCCGGAAAGCGAGGCGTCGCCGATGAAGGTGGTCTCCATGTCATAGGTGCCGACCAGCCCCATGGTGAGGCGCGAGCCGGTGCCGGCATTGCCGAAATCGAGCGGGCCTTCCGGCTGCAGCAGCGCGCCGTTGCCGGTGCCGCGGATCACCCATTCGGCGCCCTTCTTTTCGACATGCGCGCCCATTGCCTTCATGGCGGCGCCCGTGCGCATCACGTCCTCGCCTTCGAGCAGGCCGGTGATGCGGGTCTCGCCGGAGGCGAGGCCGCCGAACATGAAGGAGCGATGCGAAATAGATTTGTCGCCCGGCACGCGCGCTGTGCCGGCAAGGGCAGGGGATTTGCGGGCCGTGGCTGGCTTAGCGGCGGCGGAGTGAGACATCCTTGTCTTCCAAATGAAATGCCGGCTGGCCGGCTCGGTTCGTCATGGTGCGGCGGTCTCGTATCACGGTGCGTTGCAATGGTCATCCCCTTGTGCGAGGCCTTCGAATACGAGCATTTTACAATGCCGGCTTTTGGCTTTGACAGCGCTCAAAACTGCGGTTATGGGGACCACTCTTTTATTGACGAGGCCTACTGTGGCAAAAGCTGAACTTGGCACCAAGCGTGTCGACCCCGAAACGGGTCGGAAATTCTACGATCTCAACAAGGACCCGATCGTCTCGCCTTATACCGGCAAGAGCTATCCACGCTCCTATTTCGACGAAGGCAAGATTTCCGCCGTCGAGGAAGATGAGGAAGTCGCCGAGAAGGAAGTGGACGCCGACGAAGAGGAAGGCGCCGAAGTCGTCTCGCTCGAGGAGGCCGATGACGAGGCCAAGGGCGGCGGCGACGATCTTCCCGATCTTGGCGATGATGAAGAAGATGTCGATCTCGGCGACGATGAGGACGACACCTTCCTTGCCGACGAAGAGGAAGAGGACGATGACGTCGCCGATATGATCGGCGTCGGCGACGACGATGACGAAGTCTGATTTCGTTTGCCGGCCATTTTGGCCTGTGACGAAAAAGCGGCTTTTCAAGGCTTGATCTTGACCGAAGGCGGCGCTAGAAGCCGCCAGCACTAAACGACGGCGCGGTTCCCGACCGCGCCGGATCTCTTCGCCGGAAACGGCGCCGGCTGACTGCCGGGAGTGGGGCCATAGCTCAGTTGGGAGAGCGCTTGAATGGCATTCAAGAGGTCGTCGGTTCGATTCCGATTGGCTCCACCAAACAGTCTGTTGCTCACGCTTGGCGTCGCGCTATTCGCGCTTGCTGCTTGCCAATCGACTCCAGACACACAGCCTGTTGCCGACCCGCAACCCGCTCCGGCCGCTGTTCCCGCTCCGGCCTCGCTGAATTCGGCCGTGCTGGATCAGACAGTCGCGGTCGTTCCCCCCGGCAAGGGCGTTCCGGCCAGATACGCCGCATTTTCCGGGATATGGGCCGGGCAGCTCAACGGCATGTATGACGGCAAGCTGGCGGTGCTGACCGTGTCCTCGGGCGGGCAGGTGACGGCCAGCTACGCATGGGGCGACTTGGCCGACAACAAGCCGGGCGTCGCCGACGGCTCCGGCAGGATTTCCGGCAACACGTTGAAGCTCGGGCGGCTGCCGAACGGCGCCGACATCACGGCCACGATGCCGTCGCCAGGAACACTCAACGTTACCTACGCGCTTGCCGGCCAGACCTATACCGGCTCGTTCGCCCGGGTCGGCCAGTGAGCAAAGTCAGTCACTAAAGCGCGTCGCGCTGAACGGATTTAGACGACGCGCTTTTAGGTCTTTGTTTTGATGCATGTCGTTGTCCCAGAACCGCTGCGCACTTCTGGGCGACATGCATTAGGATCAAAGCGGGTCCCGCGTGATCCGCACGCACATCGGCGTTCCGATTTCGATGGCGTGGCCGGTGTCGGTCAGCCGGCCGCTCGTCTCGTCGCGGGCGAAGATCGAGATGCGGTCGGCGTTCTGGTTGGCCGAAAACAGATGCCTGCCCGATGGCGTCAGCGCGAGGTTGCGCGGTGTCGCGCCGCCGCAAGGCGCGAAGTCGACCAGCTCCAATTTCCCAGACAGCTGGTCGACGGCGAAGATGGCGACGCTGTCATGGCCTCTGTTGGAGCCGTAGAGAAAGCGGCCGTCGGGCGAGATCTGGATGTCGGCGCAGTGATTATGCGCGCGAGCCTGCTCTGGAACCGCCGGCTTGGTGTCGATGAGTTCAAGCCTGCCTGAAGACGGCTCAAGCGCCAGCGACACCACCGTCGAGTCCAGCTCGTTCATGACGAAGACGAAGCGGCCGTTCGGATGCAGCGCGACGTGACGCGGCCCGGCGCCGGGCGCCAGCGCCGAGGAAGCGAGCTTCATCAGCGTGCCGTCGGGCTCTATCCGGTAGGAGACCAGCTGGTCGATGCCGAGATCGGCGACGATGGCAACGCCGCCCTCAACGGTTTCGGTGACGCTGTGGGCGTGCGATCGCTCCTGCCGGTCGGCGTTGGGGCCGATGCCGGAATGCGCCACGCTCGCCAGCGGCGCGGTCAGGCCGCCGTCGGCCGCGAAGCCGAACACAGCGACCGCCTTGTCGGGGCCGCCGCTTCCCATGCCGTAATTCGCGACCAGAAGCTTGCTGCCGTCGCGGGTGATCGTGTTGTGCGCGGTGATGCTGCCAAGCGACGGCTGCTTGTTGATATAGGCGAGTGAATTGGTCGCGCGCTCGAAGCGATAGGCCGTGACCGTTCCCTCGCGCCAGGCGAAGACTTCCGAGTTGGCAAAGATGCGCGTCCCGTCCGGCGTCACCGACAGGAAGGTCGGGTTGTCGACCTCGTCGGTCTCGGCAAGCTTTTGCACGGCAAGCGTAGCCTCGTCGAAGGCGTAGACGCCGAGGCCGACGCCGCGCGCGCCCTGGAAATAGGGAGCCTCGCGGTTGAGGCTGCCGACAAAGACAAGACACGCGCTTTGCATCGATCTTCCTCCCATCGCCGACGCTGCTGCGCTCGTGCCGGCTTTCCAAAAATTTCGCCGATCGTCGCTTGCAAGGCAATCCCATATGTGAAAATATTATTCACAAAAGAAAATTGACGGGAGGAAAAGCGACATGCGTCTCGCCATCCGGAATCGTGCCCGGAACCGCCTTGCAGACCGCGCCGGAAGCTTCCGGAGAGGATCATGAGCGCATTCGCGCCGACCGTCGGCGTCGCCTCGACTCATCCTGCCGACATGCCTGAGGCGCATGCCGAAATCCCTGTCTGGAATTCGGAAAACTGGTTCTACGAGGACTGGCAGGCCGGCCACAAAATCCGTTCGCTCCGCCGCACCATCGCCGAGGGCGAAAGCCATATGTTCAATGCGCTGGTGCTGGACATCCATCCTTACGTGCAGGACCAGATGTTCGCCGAGAAGGAAGGCATTTTCGGCCGGCGGCTGGTGGCGGGCGCCTTCGTCTTTTCGGCCGGGCTCGGCCTCGTCGCCACCAATTGCATCAACGCCTTTTCCTATGGCTATGACAAGCTCAGATTCATCAAGCCGGTCTTCATCGGCGACACCATCTATTCGATCCGAACCAACCTCGACAAAAAGCCACGCTACCAGGACATGGGCCTGATCCGCGCCAGCTATGAAGTCTTCAAGGGTGAAGGAGAGCTGGTGCTCTACTGCGAGCATCTGCAGACGGTGAAATACAAGAACCCGACCGATTTCGTCGGCAAGACAGAGAAGTGAACCGTGGCCGCTGAAAACGAACTTCCGCTGACCGGCCTCGTCGTCGTCGACATGAGCCAGTTCCTGTCGGGACCCTATTGCTCGCTGCGCCTGCTCGACCTCGGCGCGCGCGTCATCAAGATCGAGCGGCCCGATGGCGGTGACCTGTCGCGCCGGCTCTATCTCAGCGACACCGAGATCGGTGGCGATTCCACCATTTTCCACGCCATCAACCGCGGCAAGGAGAGCCTGGCCGTCGACCTCAAGAACGAGGCCGATCTTGCGATGTTGCGCGCGCTGATCGCCAGGGCCGACGTGCTCATCCAGAATTTCCGGCCGGGTGTCATCGAGCGGCTCGGCCTCGACTATGAGCATGTGAGAACGATCAACCCCCGGCTCGTCTACGCCTCGATCAGCGGCTATGGCGAGGACGGTCCCTGGGTCAAGCGCCCGGGGCAGGATCTGCTCGCCCAGGCCCGTTCCGGCGTGATGTGGCTGAACGGCGACGAGGAGCAGGGACCGGTGCCGTTCGGCCTGGCGATCGCCGACATGCTGGCGGGCGCTGCCTGCGCGCAAGGCATCCTCGCCAAGCTGGTGCGGCGCGGCATCACCGGTGAGGGTGGCCATGTCGAGACCAGCCTCCTCGAGGCGCTGATCGATTTCCAGTTCGAGGTGCTGACCACGCATCTCAACGACGGCCGCCGTCTGCCGAAGCGCTCGTCCTTCCGCAGCGCGCATGCCTATCTGTCGGCGCCCTACGGCGTCTATCCTGCCAAGGACGGCTATCTGGCGATTGCCATGACGCCGATCCCGAAGATTGCCGACCTGCTCGAACTGCCCGAACTCGACCCGTTCCGCGACAAGCCGGCGACCTGGTTCACCGCCCGCGACGAGATCAAGGCGATCGTCGCCAGGCGCATCGGGCAAAAGACCATCGACGAATGGCTGGCCATCCTCGAGCCCGCCGATGTCTGGTGCGCCAATGTGCTGACCTGGCCGGAACTGATGGAAAGCGACGGCTTCAAGACGCTCGACATGCTGCAGACCGTGACGCGCGAGGACAATGTCTCGATCCTAACCACCCGCACGCCGCTGCGCGTCGATGGCGCGCGCGCCAGGGTGGATCGCGCCGCCCCGCGCATCGGCGAGCACAGCGACAGGATTCGCGCGGAGTTCGGCCTGTGATCCGGCTGAAAGGCATGACCTGGAGCCATCCGCGCGGTTACGATCCGATGGTGGCGTGCTCGGCGCTATGGAAGGAAAAGACCGGCGTTTCGATCGAATGGGAAAAGCGCTCGCTGCAGGATTTCGAATCCTTCCCGGTGGAAGAACTCGCCCGCGCCTATGATCTGATCGTTATCGACCATCCGCATGTCGGCCAGATCACCGCCGAAAAGTGTCTGGCGCCGCTCGATGTGCCGGGACGCGAGGCGGAACGCAAGGCACTCGCCGCCGGAAGCGTCGGCCAATCCTATCCGAGTTACACCTGGCAGGGCCGGCAATGGGCGTTTCCGATCGATGCCGCGACCCAGGTTCAGGCCTGGCGGCCGGATCTGATCGAAGCCGCGCCGGCGATCTGGACCGAAGTGCTGGCGCTTGCCGAGCAGGGCCGCGTTCTCTTGCCGCTCCGGCCGCCGCATTCGCTGATGTGCTTCTACACATTGGCCGCCGATCTTGGCCGGCCGTGCATCGTCGACGGTTCGGTCGACCTTATCGATGGCGAGACCGGCGAAACCGCCTTCGAGATGCTGCGCGAGATCGCGGCGCTCGTCGATCCCGCATGCCTGACCATGGACCCGATCGCGGTGTTTGAAGGGATGGCGGAAGCCAATTCCCGCATCGCCTGCGCGCCACTGATCTACGGTTATGTTCCCTATGCGGTGGCGGGTTTCCGACCGCGCCGTCTTGCCTTCGCCAATATGCCGGTCGCCGGCGGCAACGGCCCGATCGGCTCGGCGCTTGGCGGAACCGGTATTGCCGTCTCGGCCTTTTCCGCCGCGCGCGAGGCGGCGATCGACTTCGCCTACTGGATCGCCAGCGGCGACGTGCAGCGCGGGCCTTACACAGCCGCCGGCGGCCAGCCCGGCCATGCCGCGGCCTGGGAGGACGATGCCGTCAACGCCGCGACCGGCCACTTCTATCGCGACACGAGGGCGACGCTCGAAGGCGCCTGGGTCCGCCCGCGCCACGACGGCTACATGGCGTTCCAACAGCAGGCTTCGGACCGCATCAATGAAGGCCTTGCCGGCAGGCAGGACGCCGGCCAAGTCGTCGCCGACATCAATCGCCTGTTCAGGGAAAGTTTCGCGCCGGCCGCCGCCGGCTAGTTTCTGGTGCACCAAGGGAGGAAAAAATGACCAGCCTGATACGCGGCCTGCTCGCCGCAACCGCCATAGTCTCGATCCCGTTCGCCGCCCATGCCGCCGACGTGAAGTCGGTGATCGACGGCCTGCCTGCCGATCTCAAGGCGCAGTATGACGGTGCGCCGCAGAAAGTGCTGCCGTCGGCCTGGGATAATTTCACGCCGCCGGCCAAGCCGTGGAAATGGTGCCACTCGGAGAGCTACCAGGGCAATCCGTGGCGCGTGTCGGTCACCAAGGAGCTGAAGCGGCTGGTCGAGGGCCTGATCGCCGACGGCACGGTATCGAGCTTCGAAGTGTCGGATTCGAACAACGACCCGAGCCAGCAGATCAACCAGATCCGTGCCTTCATCGACAAGAAATGTTCGATCATCACCTCGATCCCGGGCTCGGCGACGGCGCTCGACGATGCCGTGGATGCCGCCGCCAAGGCTGGCATCCCCTTCATCACCGCGGCGGGCTCGATCACCAGCCCCAACGCCATCAATGTCGATTCCAACTATGCCCGCTGGGGCTATGACATGATGACGGCGATCGGCAAGGCAAAGCCCGACGCCAGCGTGCTGGTGGTGGAGGGCATCGCCGGTCATCCGATCGTGGTCCAGGAAAAGCAGGGCGCCGACAAGGCGCTTGGCGAGAACAAGGGCCTCAAGGTCGCGCGCACCGTCAACGGCAACTGGACGGCCAACGTCACCAAGACCGTGGTGTTGCAGGCCATCGCCACCAATCCGGCGCCGATCGACGCGGTGTGGACGACCGGCTCCGAAAGCCGCGTCGTGGCCGAAGCCTTCGCCGAAGCCGGTCGGCCGGCGCCGCTGATCACCGGCTCGATCACCGGCGACGCGCTCGGCTACTGGAAAGCCAATCCCGACAAATACCGCTTCGAGGGCCATGCCGTGCTGCCGGGCTGGACCGCGCAGACGCTGTTTCGCGTCGGTGAGCGCATGCTCGACGGGCAGAAGCCGAAGCTCAACACGCTGCTGATCCCGATCCCGCCGGTGCATGCCGCCGAGCTCGACAAATGGTACAAGGACTGCATGACGCCGGATGCCGTTTCGGTCTTCCCGGTGCCGCCGACGGACCCGATGCCCGAGGACGTGCTCGACGCCTATTTCGCCAATCCCGCGCCCACCAAGGGCTGGGATTATTCCAAGGTGCCGGACGCCTGCGCCAAGTGATGTTTTGCGAAGCCGGCTCTCGCTAGAGCAATTCCAGGAAAAGTGTGAAACGGTTTTCCGTCCGGAATTGCGTCAAAACGAAAAGATAGAGCGGTTTGCCGTTTCCATGAAACGGTGAAACGCTCTAAGGGCCGGCTTCTCCGTTTTTGGAAAGAGACATGCTCGAAGTCCAAGGCGTTTCCAAGCGCTATGGCGAAACCGTCGCGCTGGCCGAGGCGTCGATCGCCTTCCATCCCGGCACGATCCATACGATCCTCGGCGAGAATGGCTCGGGCAAGAGCACGCTGGTGAAACTGTTGTCCGGCATCGTGCAGCCGGATGGCGGTGCGATCCTGCTGGGCGGCAAGGCGTTTTCCGGCACACAGCCCGCCGCCTTCCAGGCCGCTGGCTTTGCTACCGTCTTCCAGGAGGTGCTGGTCGCGCCCGATCGTTCGGTGACCGACAACATCCTGCTTGGCCTGGACGGTCTTTGGCGACGAGGCGTGCCGCGCGACGAGCGACGGGCCCGGGCGCAGGCCGCGCTCGGCCGCTTCGCGGTGACGCCGATCGATCTCGACCGGCCATGCGGCGAGCTGCCGCTTGCCGCGCGACAGCTTGTCGTGCTTGCCCGCGCCGTCATCCGCAACCCGCGTGTCCTGATCCTCGACGAGGTGACGGCGGCGCTCGACTTCGCCGATCGCGAGTCGGTCTTCGCGCTGATGCGCGCCGTGGCTGGGGCGGGCACGCTGATCCTGTTCATCACCCACCGCATGGACGAGGTGATGGCTTTGTCCGACCGGATATCCATCCTGCGCGCCGGCCGAGTGGTGAAGACCGAGGAGCGCGGTGTTTCGACGCCGGCCGAGCTCCTGGCGGCGATGGCGCCGCAGACGGCCGCGGAGCTGGCGCATGGCTGATGCAAAGGCCCTCCGTGTGCGGGAGCTCGTCATCGCTCCCGGTGTCGATCCGATCAGTCTGACGATCGCGGCGGGCGAGATTGTCGGTCTTGCCGGGCTCGACGGCCACGGCCAGGAACGCTTCCTGCGCGCGCTGGCCGGGCTCGAGCGGCCAGTCGCCGGCGAGATCGCAGTCGACGGCAAGGCGGGGTCGATCACCAGCTTCCGCAAGGCCGTCGCCGGCGGCATCGCCTATCTGCCGCGCGACCGCCGTTCGACCGGCATTTTCCCGACGCAGTCGGTGCTCGACAATTTCGCCATCTCCACCGTGTCGAACGACCGCCGCTTCGGCTTCTTGAACTTCGCGGCACGCCGTCGTCGCTATGAGACCTACAGGCAGAAACTCGGCATCGTCGCGCCGCGTCCGGATGCGGCCATAACGACGCTGTCCGGCGGCAACCAGCAGAAGGTGCTGCTCGCCCGGGCGCTTGCGCTGGAGCCGAACTTCCTTCTGCTCAACGATCCGACGCGTGGCGTCGACGTGGCGACCCGCCATGTGCTTTATGACGTCTTCCGTGGCCTCGCCGCCGAGGGCATGGCCCTGGTGATCCTGTCCAGCGAGATCGAGGAGATATTGCTTCTCTGCCACCGCGTGCTGGTGTTCCGCGAGCAGCGCGTGTCGGCCGAGTTCGCGGGCGCGGAGATGACCACCGACACCGTGATTGCCGCCATGTTCGGGCGCGCCGCATGAGCCCGGTCCTTCGCAAGCTCCGTGGCGTCGGCTTTGCCGTGGTGATGCTTGTCGTCCTGCTCGTGCTCAACGTCACGCTCAACCCGGCGCGCTTTCAGCCTTCATCCTGGGGCACGCTGCTGGGGCTGGCCGCACCGCTGATCGGCGCGGCCGTCGCCTCCGCCCCGGTCGTCCTGGCGGGACGCGGCGGCATCGATATCTCCGTCGGTCCGCTCATGGGCTTCGTCAATGCTTTGGTCATCCAGGTGCTGTTCCTCAATCTCGGCATCTCGTCACCGTGGATCATTGTTCCCGCGGCTCTGCTGGTTGGCGCGGCGGTCGGCGCCGCGAACGGTGTGCTCGCCACGATCCTGCGCATTCAACCGATCGTGGCGACGCTTGGCACCTATCTGATTCTGACCGGCGTCACGCTCACCATCCTGCCGGCGCCGATCGGCCCCGCGCCGGACTGGCTGAAGGCGATGGCCGGGCCGCTCTCGATCCTACCGCTGGCGCTGATCGGCCTGTGCTGGCTCCTGGTGCGCCGAACGCCCTATTGCGACCTGCTGATGGCCGTCGGCAGCGACGACCGCGCCGCCTATACCGCCGGAGTGCCGGTGACCAAGGTGCGGCTCATCGCCTATGTCCTGACCGGAATCTTCGCCGCCGCGGCTGGGCTGATGCTCACCGCGCTGATCGGCTCGGCCGACCCCAATATCGGCCCGACCTACACGCTGATTGCGATTGCCGCCGTGGCGCTCGGCGGCGTCAGCCTCGCCGGCGGGCGCGGCGGGCTTGGCGGTGCCGCGATCGGCGCCATCGACATCTTCCTGCTGCAGAGCCTGCTCACAACCTTCAACGTTTCAACCTATGTGCTGCAGATCGCCTATGGCCTGATCCTCGTTATCGCCGTGGTGTTGACGGCGGTGCAGGAACGGCTGTCGAGGCGGAAAGGCTGACCGGGATGATAAGCAACTGGTTCCAGTCCACCAACGCCCGCATCGCCGGTGCCTTCCTCATGGCGCTGCTGCTGCAGATCGTCGGCACGCTGCTCATCCCCGGCTATTCGGCGCCCTTCGCCATCCGCGCGCTGCTGGTCATCGCCTCGCTGCTGGCGGTGGCTTCGATCGGCCAGACGCTGGTCGTCATCCTCGGCGGCATCGATCTTTCCATCCCCTTCGTCATCGGCTTCGCCAACGTCGTGGCGGCGCAGCTTTACGGCCAGGGCTGGAACTTCGCCCTGGTCTGCGTTGTCGTCGGTGTCCTTGCCGTCGCCATCGGGGCGCTGAACGGGCTGATCTCGCGCGGGCTCAACATCCATCCGCTGATCGTCACGCTCGGCATCGGCATGATCGTCCAGGGCGCCGTACTGTTGTGGACCGGCGGTTTTCCATCCGGCTCGGCGCCGCAGGCCGTGTCCAGCTTCGTCTCGATCGGCGGCTCGGTCGGTCCCTTGCCCGTGCCCTTGCTGGTGCCTTGCCTCGTGGTACTGACGGCGCTGATCGTGCTGGTGCTTGCCCGCACGCCCTATGGCCGCCGGCTCTACGCGGTCGGCAGCAACCCGGAGGCAGCGCCCCTGGCGCTGATCGATCCGTTGCGCATGTGGGTCGTCACCTATGCGGCCAGCGCCTTCTTCGCGGCTGTCGCCGGCGTGTTGCTGCTCGGCTTCACCGGCTCGGCCTATGGCGATGTCGGCCAGCCCTATCTCTTCCAGACGATCGCCGCCGTCGTGGTCGGCGGCGCGGCGCTTGTCGGCGGCCGCGGCAGCTATCTCGGCACCATCGCCGGCGTCCTGGTGCTGACCGAAATCAACACGCTGCTGATCGGCCTCGGCTTCCGGCCGTCGACGGTGCAGGCCGCGCTCGGCCTGGTCATCCTGCTTCTGGTCTCGCTCTACGGCCGCGAGCGCCACGTTCGCACGACGGTTTAGATCGAGCGGCAAGCTGTTTGATTCCTGGTCGCCCTCGTAAAATGTCGCGCTTGGGCGACTTAGCGTACGACACTTTGGGGTTACAGAGGCTGGCCCAGCCGTCAGTTGATCGCAGAGAAGCATCGTTCTGGAATTGTCCAGCCCGATGCGCTATATGACTATCTACATGGTCAGGAGTGTGACATGAATGCGATCAATCTCGCCGATGCCAAGGCCCACCTCAGCGAACTGGTCGACCGGGTCGAGGCGGGCGATTCGATCGACATCACTCGTCGCGGCAAGCCGGTCGCACGACTCACTGCCGTAGTCGGGCCGCGCAAACCGATCGATATCGCGCTGCTTCGCTCGCTGACGGCAGCGATGTCGGCCCAGTCCCAGGGCGCCGCCGATCTCGTCCGGTCGATGCGGGATGGCGATCGCTACTGATGCTCTATCTCGACACGTCGCTTATCGTGGCGGCTCTCTCGAACGAAACGATGACGCCGCGTGTGCAGGCTTGGCTGACGGAACAGGAGCCGGCGCAGCTTCTCATTAGCGACTGGACCGTCACCGAGATGTCGTCCGCCATGGCGATCAAGCTACGCACAGGACAAATCAGCCTGGAACAGCGCGCCGCCGCGCTTGCCGTGTTTAATAGGCTTGTCGCGGAGAGCTTTACCGTCCTGGGCGTGACGGGCGGGCAGTTCCGGGCGGCAGCGAGGTTTGCCGATCGGCACGATCTTGGACTTCGAGCAGGGGACGCGCTGCATCTCGCCATCGCATCGGAGCATGGCGCCACGATATATACGCTTGATCAGCGGCTCGCCGACGCCGGGCCAGAACTCGGTGTGCCGGCGCAAATGCTCGCTGGCAGCGATTAGTTTGCAGGCGAGCTCTTTTTTGCCTATCCAAGCCGCCACAACTGGCGCGCATTGCCCGAAAGCAGGCGGGCTCGCTCCGCCTCGCTCGTGCCGGCAAGCAGTGCATGGGTGGCGGCAACCCAGGTCGTCAGCCCGCCGCCCAGCGTGCAGACCGGCCAGTCGCTGCCCCAGATCACCCGATCCCAGCCGAAGCAATGGATCGTGTGCTCGACATAGGGCCGGAGCGTCTCGACCGTCCATGTCGCCGGGTCGGCATAGGCGACGACGCCGGAGATCTTGGCCGTGACGTTCGGCCGCTTGGCGATTGCTTCCATATGCTCGCGCCACGGATGCTCGGCATTGCCCTTGATGTCGGGCACGCCGCAATGGTCGAGGACGAACTGGACGTCGGGCGCGAGGTCGGCAAGCGCTAATGCCTTCGGGATCTGATGCGGCAGCACCACAAGGTCGAAGGTCAGGCCGGTGCCGGCCAGCCGCTTGATGTTCTGGCGAAACAGCGCTCCTTCCGACAGGTCGTCGGGCACGACATGCAGCACGCGGCGGAAACCCTTGACGAACGGATCGGCCCTGACCGTTTCCAGATAGGCCTCGAAACCGGCCTCCTCCGGCCGGCAGGCGGCGATCGCTCCACGAAGCAGGCTCCCGGCCCGGCTGGCGACCGATTTCACATAGGCCGTCTCGGCGGCGATGTCGGCTGGGTCGACATCGACCTCCATATGCAGGACGCCTTCGATGCCTACGCGCCGCGCGTCGGCGGCATATTCCTCATAGGAGAAATCGCGGTTCAGCGCCGGCGCGCCGGCCAGCCACGGATAGCGGAGCGCGCTCTGGTCGATGAGATGCAGATGCGTGTCGATGATCATGGCGACGTATCCTCCGTGGACCGGAGAATGATCCCGAAAAGTTGCAGACTTTTCGGATAAGATCATGCTCCAAAAAACAAGGCGTTAGAGCGGAATGACCGGCTGCTTTTGAGTTCATCCCACTCTAGGACACTATCCCGCCGAAAAATCCATTATTCAAATAAGAAATTACTGCGACTGCGGCACATCGGATCCGGCGAGCTGCGAGAGCCTGGCGGCGGCGCCTTGCAGATGCCGAATCGTCAGCGTGATATCCGGCGCCGTCGGCGCGTTGACCAGGGTGATGTAGGGGATGGTCAGCGCCGCGATGGCTCTGCCGTCAGGGCCTAGCACCGGCGTCGAAAGATTGTAGACGCCGGCGGTCTGCAGCGATGCCATCATCTCGTAGCCCCGGTCGCGCACCTGGTCGAGGCGGGCGAAGAACTCCGGCGTCAGGTTGAGCTGTTCGGTGCTCTGCAGATGCTCGGCGATCATCATCTTGCGCTCTTCGGGTGAGCGGAAGGCGAGCAGCACATGGCCGGAACCGGTGTCGAACAGGCTGATATGCGAGCCGACGCGGATCGAAATGCCCCAATAGCGGGGCGCTTCCTGCTGCGCGATGACCACGGCCGCGCCGCGGTCGAACACCACCAATTGGTTGGCCTGCCATGAGGTTTCGGCCAGTTCCCGCATGATCGGCGTCGCGTAGGACACCAGCCTGCGCACAGGGGCGTGCAGCTGCGCCAGCCCGAACAGCTTGAGCGTCAGCGAATACCGGTCGCCGTCGATCTTGGTGACATAGCCGCGCCGCACCAGCCGGTCGAGCATCCGGTAGAACTCGTTCGGGCTGCGGTCGAGCCGCTTGGCGATCTCCGCCTGCGTCAGCCCGCCATCCACGCTCGACAAGAGCTCGAGGATGTCCAGGCCCTTGTCGAGCGCCGGCGCGCGGTAGCGGTCCCCATCTTCTTCCTCTGCCATCTGCCCCTCCAGTGAATTTCGATCTGCATATATGCATGAACTTCATTCCGCTGGAAGCATAATCATCTTGACCCGGGAATGAAAATGCTATTTGCATATGAATGAAGCTTAAGCGATCGGTCACGCACTCGGCGGGCCGTCGCTGCGAGCCCATGGGAGGAGAACATGACGAGACTGGTTCTAGGCATTTCCGCCGGCCTGGCTGGCCTGCTGCTGAGCGGCACGGCGTTTTCGGCCGATCTGCCCGGCAAATTTCCGGGCGTGACGATCGACGTGAAGCTGATCGGCGGCCAGCAATATGAAAAGCTCTACGAGCGCATCCCCGAATGGGAGAAGGCGACCGGCGCCAAGGTCAACATCCTGACCAAGAAGAACGGCTTCGACATCGACAAGGAATTGAAGTCCGACATCGCCTCGGGCAGCACCAACTGGTGCGTCGGCTGGAACCATTCGTCCTTCGCGCCGCAGTATACGGGCCTTTACACCGACCTCAGCAAGCTCTTGCCGAAGGAAGAGATCGACGCTTTCGTGCCGTCGACGATCAAGGCCGCGACCATCGACGGCAAGCTGGAAATGCTGCCGCGCGCGCAGTTCGACGTCTCGGCGCTCTACTACCAGAAGAGCCTCTACGAGAACGCCGACAACAAGACCAAGTTCAAGGCCAAATACGGCTACGACCTTGCACCGCCCGACACCTGGAAGGAAGTCACCGACCAGGCCGAGTTCTTCGCCAACCCGCCCAATTTCTACGGCACGCAGTTCGCCGGCAAGGAAGAGGCGATCAACGGCCGCTTCTACGAGATGGTGGTCGCCGAGGGCGGCGAATATCTCGACAAGGACGGCAAGCCCGTCTTCAATTCCGAGGCCGGCATCCGTGCACTTGACTGGTTCGTCAACCTTTACAAGGCCAAGGCGGTGCCGGCCGGCACCACCAACTATCTCTGGGACGATCTCGGCCAGGGCTTTGCCTCGGGCACCGTGGCGATCAACCTCGATTGGCCGGGCTGGGCCGGTTTCTTCAACGATCCGAAGTCCTCGAAGGTCGCCGGCAATGTCGGCGTGAAAGTCGCGCCCAAGGGGTCTTCCGGCAAGCGCACCGGCTGGTCCGGTTTCCACGGCTTCTCGGTGACCGAGAACTGCGCCAACAAGGAAGCCGCCGCCTCCCTGGTCTGGTGGCTGACCAACGAGGACAGCCAGAAGCTGGAAGCCGCCGCCGGCCCGCTGCCGACCCGCACCGCGGTTTGGGACTGGGACTTGAGGCAGGCTGAAAACGATCCTTACAAGAAGGAGGTTCTCTCCGCCTTCCAGGAGGAAGCCAAGCACGCCTTCGCGGTGCCGCAGACGCCGGAATGGATCGAGATCTCGAACGCCGTCTACCCCGAGTTGCAGGCGGCGATCCTCGGCGACAAGACGTCCAAGCAGGCCCTGGACGAGGCGGCCGCCAAGGCGACGCAGATACTCCAGGACGCCGGCAAGCTCTAGGCATCGCGCTCGTAAATCGCCTCCCCGGCAAACCGGGGAGGCTGCAGCCTTTGCGGCTGCTCAAATCTCCCCCAGGCTTCGGCCGGGGCTGGCTCAGTCGTTTCTTTCACAGGGTCCCGATGAAGGGCTTCAAGCCATCCGCGCCATTCCTGTTGCTGCTCCCGGCCATCGTCGTGCTGGCGGCGGTCGTGGTGCTGCCGTTGATCCTGTCGCTCTATTCCAGCTTCACGCCGTTCCGCCTGACGCGGCCCGAGACGTTCTTCGTCTTCGTCGGCCTTCGCAACTATCTCTCGATCCTGTCCAATGCCGATTTTTGGTGGGCTTTCGGCCGCACCGTGCTCCTGCTCACCATCGCCCTGAACCTTGAAATGCTGCTCGGCCTCGGCTTGGCCATGCTGGTGGAGAAAGCGACGCGCGGCCAGCGCATCCTGCGCACGCTGATGATGTTCCCCATGATGTTCTCGCCGATCCTGGTCGGCTTCCAGTTCAAATTCATGTTCAACGACAATATCGGCCTGGTGAACAACGCGCTGCAGTCGCTGGGCATCACGCAGGACGCCATCCCGTGGCTGATCGAAGGCCATCTCGCCTTCATCGCCATCTCGATCGCCGAGATCTGGTCGTCGACCTCGATCTTCGCCATCCTGATCCTGGCCGGCCTGCTCGCCATGCCCAAGGAGCCGATCGAGGCGGCGCGCGTCGACGGCTGCACGCCGTGGCAGACCTTCCGCTATGTCATCTGGCCCTTCGTGATGCCCTTCGCCTACATCGCCATGACCATCCGCTCGCTCGACGTCGCGCGCGCCTATGACATCGTCAAGATCATGACCGATGGTGGTCCAGCCGGCCGCACCGAGCTGTTGTGGACGCTGGTCGGCCGCACCGCCTACAGCGACGCCCGCATGGGTCTCGCCAACGCCATGGCCTATTTCTCGATCCTGCTGTCGATCGCCTTCACCGTCTATTTCTACAACAAGCTCGCCGCGGCGCGCGCGCAGATCGGCGCGGAGTGGTGACGATGGACGAGAACGCCTCCGCCCGCCTCACCCGCCGCGCGCTGACCGTCGCGCACCGTGTCGGCCTGTTCTTCGCCATGTTGCTTATTTGCCTGCCGGGCATCTGGATCGTGCTGTCGTCGCTCAGGCCCACGGTCGAGATCATGGCCAAGCCGCCGGTCTGGATCCCACAAGAACTCTCCTTCGATGCCTATGTCGCGATGTTCAGCGGCATCGGCAAGGGCGGCATCCCGGTGCTCGACTATTTCCGCAATTCGCTGATCATCTCGGTCACCTCGACGGTGATTGCGGTGGCCATCGGCATGGCCGGCGGCTACGCCTTCGCGCGCTACCGGTTCCGCGGCAAGTCGGGCATGTTCCTCGGCCTGATGCTGACGCGCACCGTGCCCGGCATCGCGCTCTCGCTGCCCCTGTTCTTCCTCTATGTGCGGCTGGGCATCATCGACACCCATATCGGCATGATCCTGGCTTATGTCGCGCTCAACGTGCCCTTCACCATCTGGCTGATCGACGGCTTCTTCCGCCAGGTGCCGAAAGACCTCGCCGAAGCCGCGCAGATCGACGGCTGCACCCGCTGGCAGGCTTTCTGGCAGGTCGAATTCCCGCTGGCGCGTCCGGGCATCGCCTCGGCCGCGATCTTCGCCTTCCTCACCTGCTGGAACGAGTTCGCTCTGGCTTCGCAGCTGACCCGTTCCGTCAACTCCAAGACGCTGCCCGTCGGGCTGCTCGACTACACGGCCGAGTTCACCATCGACTGGCGCGGCATGTGCGCGCTGGCCGTGGTGATGATCATCCCGGCGCTGACCCTTACTTACATCGTCCAGAAACACCTTGTCGGCGGCCTCACCTCCGGCGCGGTGAAAGGTTGACTTCATGGCAACGGTTTCGCTGAAAAAGCTCACCAAGCGCTACGGCAACATGGAGATCGTGCACGGCATCGATCTCGACATCGCCGACCGCGAATTCATCGCGCTGGTCGGTCCGTCCGGCTGTGGCAAGTCGACGACCTTGCGCATGATCGCTGGTCTCGAAGATATCAGCGGCGGCACGATCGACATCGGCGGCCGCGTGGTCAACGACCTGGCGCCGCGCTCGCGCAACATCTCAATGGTGTTCCAGTCCTATGCGCTCTACCCGCATATGACGGTGCGCGAGAATCTCGGCTTCTCCTTGAAGATCGCGGGTGCGGCCAAGGACGACATGGACCGGCGCGTTGCCGAAGCCTCCGCCATCCTCGGCCTCGACGACCTGCTCGAGCGCCGTCCTTCGCAGCTCTCCGGCGGCCAGCGCCAGCGCGTCGCCATGGGCCGTGCCATCGTGCGCGATCCCGATGTCTTCCTGTTCGACGAGCCGCTCTCCAACCTCGATGCCAAGCTGCGCACGCAGATGCGCACCGAGATCAAGAAGCTGCACGCCAAGGTCAAGTCGACGGTGATCTACGTCACCCATGACCAGGTCGAGGCGATGACGCTCGCGGACCGCATCGTCATCATGCGCTCCGGCCATATCGAGCAGGTCGGCACGCCGGACGAGGTGTTCAGCCGACCCGCGACCCACTTCGTCGCCGGCTTCATCGGCTCGCCGCCGATGAACCTGCACGAGGCGGCGGTGAGCGATGGCAAACTTGTTTTCAGCGGCGGCGACAGCCTGCCGCTGCCCGGCCAGTTCAAGTCGAAGACGGCGGCCGGCGACAGGGTCGTGTTCGGTATTCGCCCCGATGATTTCTATCCGACCGGTCACGGCCTCAGCTCCGGCGGCGAAACAGAAGTCCACCGCGTCGAGCTGCCCGTCAGCATCACCGAGCCGCTCGGCAACGAAACGCTGGTCTTCGCCGAGTTCAACGGCGCCGACTGGGTGTCGCGCATGCTCAATCCGAAACCGTTGAAAGCGGGCGACCGGATCGGCATGAGCTTCGATCTGAGCCGCGCGCATCTGTTTTCCGCCGAAACCGGCAAGTCGCTGAGGAACTGACATGGCGAAAATCGAGAAAATCGAACTGCGCATGGTCGACCTCGTGCCGAAGGTGAAGCGCACGGACGCGATCCAGAGCTTCGTCAGCCAGGAGACGCCGATCGTCACCATTACGGATGCCGACGGCGCGTCGGGCACCGGCTACAGTTATACGATCGGCACCGGCGGCTCCTCGGTGATGCGGCTTCTCGCCGACCATCTGGCGCCGCGCATGATCGGCCGCGACGCCGACCAGATCGAGGCGATCTGGCACGATCTCGAATTCGCCACCCACGCCACCACCATCGGCGCCATCACCGCGATAGCGCTGGCCGCGATCGACACGGCGCTTTGGGATCTGCGGGCGAGAAAACAGAACCTGCCGCTCTGGAAGCTTGCCGGCGGCGCCAAGGACCGCTGCCCGCTCTACACCACCGAGGGCGGCTGGCTGCATATCGAGACGGCCGCACTTGTCGACGACGCGCTTGCCGCGAAGGCAAGAGGCTTCACCGGCTCGAAGGTCAAGATCGGCAAGCCGCACGGCTCCGAGGACGTCGCGCGGCTCTCGGCCGTGCGCAAGGCGGTCGGCGACGGCTACGAGATCATGACCGACTGCAACCAGGGCTTTTCCGTCGACGAGGCGATCCGCCGCGCCGAACGGCTGCGCGAGCTCGACCTCGCCTGGATCGAGGAGCCGCTGCCGGCCGACGACATCGACGGCCATGTGCGGCTGTCGAATTCGACGCCGACGCCGATCGCCGTCGGCGAATCGCTCTATTCCATCAGGCACTTTCGCGAGTACATGCAGAAAGGCGGCTGCAACATCATCCAGGTCGATGTCGGCCGCATCGGCGGCATCACCCCCTGGCTGAAAGTGGCCCATGCGGCCGAGGCCTTCGATATGCCGGTCTGCCCGCATTTCCTCATGGAGTTGCATGTCAGTCTGGTCTGCGCCATCCAGAACGGCAAATATGTCGAGTATATTCCGCAGCTCGATGAGTTGACGGGCGCCAAGATGCGCATCGAGGATGGTCATGCACTGGCGCCCAGCCAACCCGGCATCGGCATCGACTGGGACTGGGACGCGGTCAAGGCAAGAAGCATCGCCGAATTCACCACGGCGATCGTGAAATAGGGAGGCGGATATGCAGCGCATGGGAATGGTGCTGGGCTTGAAGCCCGAGAAGGTCGAGGAATATGTCCGCCTGCACGCTGCTGTCTGGCCTGACGTTCTCGCCATGATCTCGGCCTGCAACATCAAGAACTATTCGATCTATCTGAAGCGGCCGGAGAACTTGCTTTTCTCCTATTTCGAATATCACGGCACCGATTATGCCGCCGATATGGCCAAGATGGCTGCCGATCCCAAGACTCAGGAATGGTGGTCGGTCTGCATGCCTTGCCAGGAGCCGCTGCCGACCCGCAAGGAAGGCGAGTGGTGGGCGTCGATGGACGAGGTCTTCCATCATGACTGATGCCTTCGATCCGGCATCGCTGGTGCAGTCCTGGCCGAAACCGTCGAAGCCGCGCCCGATCGTCACCTTCGGCGCCGGCTCGATCGTCGGCGACGCGCATTTTCCCGCCTATCGCAAGGGCGGCTTCCCGATTTCCGGCCTCTACGATCCGGAGCAGGCCAAGGCGCGGAAGCTCGCCGAGACATGGGGCGTGACGGCGTTCCGTTCGGTCGAGGAAGCAGCGGCGGTGAAGGACGCGATCTTCGATCTCGCCACGCCGCCAGGCCGGCATGCCGAGGTGCTGAAGGCCCTGCCGGACGGCGCGGTGGCGCTGATCCAGAAGCCTATGGGCAACTATCTCGGCGAGGCGACCGAGATCCTCGAAATCTGCCGCGCCAAGCACCTGAAGGCCGCCGTGAACTTCCAGCTTCGCTTCGCGCCGATGATGCTGGCGCTGAAGGATGCCATCGCCAAGGGCTGGCTGGGCGAGGTCGTCGATTTCGACGCGCTTCTGGCGCTCGACACGCCCTGGCAGTTGTGGGAATTCCTGCTCAAGGCGCCGCGCGTTGAGATCGCCATGCATTCGATCCATTATCTCGATCTGATTCGCCAGCTTCTCGGCAATCCGCTGGGCGTGCACGCCAAGACGCTCGGCCATCCCAACCACAAGGTCGCGCAGACCCGCACCAGCGCCATCCTCGACTATGGCGACACGGTGCGCTGCGGGCTGTCGATCAACCACGACCACAAATTCGGCCGCCGCTACCAGGCCTGTGAGTTCCGCATCTGCGGCACCGAAGGCGCGGCTTACGTCAAGCTCGGCCTCAATCTCGACTATCCGCGCGGCGAGCCCGATATTCTGGAAATCCATCCCAAGGGCGGGTCGGATTGGGTCAGCGTGCCGCTCGCCGGCGAATGGTTCCCCGACGCCTTTGTCGGCCGCATGGCCAATGTCCAGCGTTTTGCTTCCGGCGAGGACGCCGAGCTTGTCAGCTCCGTCGAGGATGCCTGGCACACCATGGCATTGGTTGAGGCCGCCTACAAATCCAGTGCCGCGCCGGCAACGCCGCTGGCCGCAAAGCCGTAAGGCCGTACATGGAACAGACCACTTATTTCGAGGACTATGAGATCGGCTCGTCGCGCTTCACCAGCGGCCGCACGATCACCGAGACCGATTTCGTCGTCCATGCCGGCCACACCGGCGATTTCTTCCCGCACCACATGGATGCCGAGTTCATGAAGACGACGCCCTTCGGCCAACGCATTGCCCATGGCACGCTGGTCTTCTCGGTCGGCGTCGGCCTGACGGCAAGCGTCATCAATCCCGCCGCCTTCTCCTACGGCTACGACCGGCTGCGCTTCATCAAGCCGGTTTTCATCGGCGACACGATCCGCACGCGCACCACCATCGCCGCCAAGGAGGACGACACGAAACGGCCAAACGCCGGACGTGTCATCGAGCGTGTCGAGGTTTTGAACCAGCGCGACGAGGTCGTGCTGGCGGCGGATCACATCTACATCGTCGAGCGACGGCCCGGCTGAAGACGGAGACAAAAGAACATGGCTGATATCACAGGCAAGGTCGTGGTCGTCACGGCGGCCGCGCAGGGCATTGGACGGGCAAGCGTTCTGGCTTTCGCAAAGGCCGGCGCCATCGTCCACGCCACCGACATCAACGAGGCGGCCCTGGCCGAACTTAGCAAGACGCCTGGCATTGCGGCGCGAAAACTCGATGTGCTGAACGACGATGCGGTGAAAACCGCCTTTGCCGAAATCGGCCGCGTCGACGTGCTGTTCAACTGCGCCGGCTTCGTCCATGCCGGCTCGATCCTCGAGATGAAGGACGAGGATCTCGACTTCGCCTTCAATCTCAACGTGCGCGCCATGATCCGCACCATCCGCGCCGTGCTGCCCGGCATGCTGGGACGCGGCGATGGCTCGATCATCAACATGGCGTCGGTGGCGGGCGCCCCGAAGGGCGTGCCGAACCGTTTTGCTTATGGTGTGACCAAGGCCGCGGTCATCGGTCTGACAAAATCGATTGCCGCCGATTATGTCGCCAAGGGCATACGCTGCAACGCCATTTGCCCGGGTACCGTCGAGAGCCCCTCGCTTCAGGGCCGCATGCAGGCGCAGGGCGACTATGAGGCGGCCCGCGCCGCCTTCATCGCCCGCCAGCCGATGGGCAGGATTGGCACGCCCGACGAGATCGCCGACCTTGCGGTCTACCTGGCCGGTGCGACCTACACGAGCGGGCAGGCTTATAACATCGACGGCGGCTGGTCGATCTGAGGCCGTTCCGGCAGCCAGCGGCGGCGGCAATCCAGCTACGAGGCAGCCCAGTTAAGAGGCAGGCATGACCAAGATCACGGACCTCAGAACCTTCGACCTTCGCTTTCCGACATCGCAAAGCCTCGACGGCTCCGATGCGATGAATCCGGATCCGGATTACTCGGCAGCCTATGTCATCCTCGACACCGATGTCCCATCGCTGAAGGGCCATGGACTCACCTTCACCATCGGCCGCGGCAATGAGATCTGCTGCGCAGCGATCGAAGCGCTGCGCCATCGCGTCGTTGGGCTCGATCTTGACTGGGTGAAAGAGGACCCCGGCCGTTTTTGGCACCATGTGACCGGCGACAGCCAGCTGCGCTGGATCGGCCCGGACAAGGGCGCCATGCATCTCGCCGTCGGCGCTGTGGTGAACGCGGTGTGGGATCTCTGGGCCAAGGAAGCCGGCAAGCCGGTCTGGCGCCTTGTCGCCGAGATGAGCCCGGAAGAGATCGTGCGCATCGTCGATTTCCGCTATCTCACCGACGCGATCACGCCGGCAGAGGCGCTGGAGATCCTGAAGAAGGCCGAGGCTGGCAAGGCCGGGCGCATCGCCGCGCTCGAGCGCGAGGGCTATGCCTGCTACACCACCTCGGCCGGCTGGCTCGGCTATCCCGACGACAAGCTCAGGCGTCTTTGCCAGGAAGCGGTGGACGATGGGTTCAATCACATCAAGCTAAAGGTCGGCCGCGACCGCGCCGACGACATCCGCCGTCTCAGGATCGCCCGCGAGGTCATCGGCCCGGACCGCTATCTGATGATCGACGCCAACCAGGTCTGGGAGGTCGACCAGGCGATCGACTGGCTGAAGGACCTGGCCTTCGCCAAGCCCTTCTTCATCGAGGAGCCGACCAGCCCCGACGACGTCGCCGGTCACGCGAAGATCCGCAAAGCTATCGCGCCGATCAAGGTCGCGACCGGCGAGATGTGCCAGAACCGCATCATGTTCAAGCAGTTCATCGCCGGCGGTGCGATCGACGTCGTGCAGATCGATTCCTGCCGCATGGGCGGGCTGAACGAGGTGCTGGCGGTGCTGCTGATCGCCGCCAAGTTCGGCCTGCCGGTCTGGCCGCATGCCGGCGGCGTCGGCCTTTGCGAATATGTCCAGCATCTGTCGATGATCGACTATGTCGCCGTGTCAGGCAGCAAGGACGGACGCGTCATCGAATATGTCGACCATCTGCACGAGCATTTCCTGGAACCCTGCGTGATCCGCGATGCCGCCTATATGCCGCCGGCTGCGCCCGGTTTCTCGATCGAGATGAAGGCTCAGTCGATCGAGGATTACCTGCATCGCGCCTGAAGCATCGGCGCAGCAAACCGTGCCGCGGCACGCGACCGGACCGCCGCGAATCGGCTATGCCTGTCGCATGCAGGAAACATCCCTCTACGAGCCGGTGAAGCGGTTCCTCGAGAGCATGGATTTCGCCGTCAAGGGCGAGATCGGCGGCTGCGACGTGGTCGGCGTCCGCGCCGGCGAGCCGCCAGTTGTCGTCATTTGCGAATTGAAGCTGCAGTTCAACCTCGAGCTTGTTTTGCAAGCCGTCGACCGCGCGGCGGCCTGTGACGAGGTCTGGCTGGCTGCTTTGATGTCGGCGCGCGGCAAGGGCAGGGAGCACGACCGCCGCTTCCGCGCGCTGTGCCGCCGTCTCGGCTTCGGTCTGTTGGGCGTCGGCAAGAAGGGCGAGGTCGAGCTGCTTCTCAGTCCCGCCGCCCTGCCGCCGCGCCGCGATCCCAGGCGGCGCTCGCGCCTGGTCGAGGAACATCACCGCCGCAAGGGCGATCCGTCCGTCGGCGGCAGCACGCGCAGGAGGCCGATCATGACTGCCTACCGGCAGGAGGCGCTGGCCTGCGCCGCCGCCATGGCCGACGGCCCGAAACGGCCGCGCGACCTCAAGGCGCTTTCGCCGCGCGCCGCGACCATCCTGCAGCATAATTACTATGGCTGGTTCGCCCGCGCCGAGCGCGGCATCTATGCACTAACAGAAGCCGGCCTTGCCGCGATCACACCCGCGGCGGTGATCTTATAAGCTATTGGGTGACGAAAAATTCGCCGGCTTACCACTCGGTGCCCGGCTTACCATTCGGCGAACGAACCGTCCTTGTGGCGCCAGATCGGGTTGCGCCAGCGGTGACCTTCCTTGGCGCGCTCCTTCACATAGTCCTCGTCGATCTCGACCCCCAGGCCCGGGCCCTCGGGGATGGCGACATAGCCGTCCTCGTAACGGAAGACGTCCTTGTTGGCGGCATAGTCGAGCAGGTCGTTGCCGGCATTGTAGTGGATGCCCAGGCTCTGCTCCTGGATGAAGCAATTGTAGCTCACGGCGTCGAGTTGCAGGCACGCGGCCAGCGCGATCGGTCCCAGCGGACAGTGCGGCGCCACCGCCACGTCATAGGCTTCCGCCATCGCCGCGATCTTGCGGCATTCGGTGATGCCGCCGGCATGCGACAGATCGGGCTGGATGATGTCGACGACCGCTTCCTCGAACACCGACTTGAAATCCCAGCGGCTGTAGAGCCGTTCGCCGAGCGCGATCGGCGTCGAGCCGAGCGCGGCGATCTCCTTCAGCGCCTCGCGGTTTTCGCTCAGCACCGGCTCCTCGATGAACATCAGCCGGTAGGGCTCCAGTTCCTTGACCAGGATGCGCGCCATCGGCCGGTGCACGCGGCCGTGGAAATCGACGGCGATGCCGATATCGGGGCCGACCGACTCGCGCACCATGGCAACCCGCTCGACCGCGGCATCGATCCTGTCATGGCTGTCGACGATCTGCAGTTCCTCGGTGCCGTTCATCTTGAGCGCCTGGAAGCCGCGCGCCACGACATCCCTGGCGCCGGCGGCGACTTCGGCCGGCCGGTCGCCGCCGATCCACGAATAGACCTTGATCGTCTCGCGCAGCTTGCCGCCGAGCAATTCATGCACCGGCACGCCGAGCGCCTTGCCCTTGATGTCCCATAGCGCCTGGTCGATGCCGGCGATGGCGCTCATCAGGATCGGCCCGCCGCGATAGAAGCCGCCGCGATGCATCACCGTCCAATGATCCTCGATCAGACGCGGATCCTTACCGATCAGATAGTCGGCCAGTTCCTTGACCGCCGCTTCGACCGTCAGCGCCTTGCCTTCGACCACCGGCTCGCCCCAGCCGCTGATGCCGGCATCGGTCTCGATCTTGAGGAACAGCCAGCGCGGCGGAACGATATAGGTGGTCAGAGCGGTGATCTTCATGCGGTCGGCCGGTCTCAGTTGTTTTTCAGTTTCTTGGCGCTGACGAGGTCGCGCGCGGCGAGATCGAGTATCTTGTTGGCCGCGTTTCGCGCAGCCACGGCGTCGCGCATCCGCAGCGCCTCGACCACCTCGCCGTGAGCCGCCGCCGCTTCTCTGCGCCTGACCGGCGAGATCGTCGCCGTGGCTTCCAGCGAAAACAGCAGCGCCGTGTCGATCAGCTTGCCGATCTGGCGGAAGATCGGGTTGTGGCTCGCGCCATAGACGATCTGGTGGAAGACGATGTCGGAGCGCGAGAATTGCGTCAGGTCCTCGCCGGCGCCGGCCATGCCTTGCCAGGCTGCTTCGAGGTCGGCGATCTCCTGCAACGTCGCGCGCGTTGCCGCGAGTTCGGCGACCAGCGGCTCGATGGCGCGGCGGGTTTCGAGGATCGCGTCGAACAATTTGTCGTCCAGCGCATGCGGCGCATGCCAGGCCAGCACCTGCGGATCGATGATGTTCCATTTGTCCTGGTCGCAGACGACCGTGCCGACGCGTGGCCGGGACAGCACCAGCCCCTTGGCCGCCAGCACCTTCAGGGCTTCGCGTATGACGGTACGGCTGACGCCATATTCGATGCCGAGATCGTTCTCGGTCGGCAGCGACGATCCGGCCGGATAGCGGCCCGAGAAAATGTCGGAGGCGAGCGCTCTTGTCACATCCGGCATGACGCGCGGGCGACGCGCCGTCTCGCGCTCCTCCGTCGCCTCGTCAGCCTTCTTCGGTGTCTCGTTCACCTCAGCCCCTCCTCCAAGGCAGCGAACCCTGGTTTGCGCGCGCCCGGCCCGGCCTTAGCGGATACCGGTGATTTGCGCCAGCGCTACTGATCGGACTATTTAAATCATTTATCATACCAGATCAATTGACGTGTATGATGAAATTGATTAATGACGGGAGACCCGGGCTCGGCGCCCGGCCGTTCGCTGGGAGGTAAACATGCGACTTTTGAAAACCGCGCTCGTCGCGGGCGCTCTCGCCGTCTTGTCGGTCACAACAATCGCGTCTGCCTATGCGCAGGACACCAAGATCGGCTTCATCGTCAAACAGCCCGAGGAACCCTGGTTCCAGGACGAATGGAAATTCGCTGACCAGGCTGCCAAGGAAAAGGGCTTCACCCTCGTCAAGATCGGTGCCGAAGACGGCGAGAAGCTGATGTCGGCGATCGACAATCTCGGCGCCCAAGGCGCGCAAGGCTTCGTCGTCTGCACGCCTGATGTGAAGCTCGGCCCGGGCATCGTCGCCAAGGCGGCCGCCAACAATCTGAAGCTGATGACGGTGGACGATCGCCTCGTCGGCGCTGACGGCAAGCCGCTCGAAGACGTGCCGCATATGGGCATCTCCGCCACCAAGATCGGCGAGGCGGTGGGTCAGGCCATCCTCGACGAGATGAAGGCGCGGGGCTGGAAGATGGACGAGGTCGGCGCGATCCGCGTTTCCTATGACCAGCTGCCGACTGCCGTCGACCGCGTCGAGGGTGCGATCTCGGTGCTGAAGGCCGCCGGCTTCAAGGCGGAAAACATTTTCGACGCACCGCAGGCCAAGACCGACACGGAAGCCGCGCTCAATGCCGCGACCGTGGTGCTCAATGCCCATGCCGACATCAAGAAGTGGATTGCCTTCGGCCTCAATGACGAGGCGGTGCTGGGCGCCGTGCGCGCTTCCGAAAGCGTCGGCATTCCGGCCGACGGCATGATCGGCGTCGGCATCGGCGGCGCGGAATCGGCGATCAACGAGTTCAAGAAACCGGCCGCGACCGGCTTCGTTGGCACGGTGATCATCTCGCCGAAGCGCCATGGTTACGAGACGGCGCTGAACATGTATGACTGGATCGCCAACAACAAGGAGCCGGCAAAGCTTACGCTGACCTCCGGCGCGCTGGCCAAGCGCGACGACTATCAGAAGGTGCGCAAGGACCTCGGCATCGAATAGCCTTCCCTGTACAAACAGGCGGCGGCTTGATGCTGCCGCCCGTTTGGCATGCTCAAGGATCTAGGCCGTGTCCTTTCTCCAATTTTCCAACATCAGCAAGACCTATCCGGGCGTCAGGGCTCTGTCCGGCGTGTCGTTCGGCGTCGAAAAGGGCGCCGTGCACGGATTGATGGGCGAGAACGGCGCCGGCAAATCCACCCTCATCAAGATCCTGTCCGGCGACCAGCATGCCGATGCCGGCGAGATAAGCATCGACGGCAAGGTCCAGGCCTATGCCTCGACCAGGAATGCCTTCGACAACGGCGTCATCGTCATCCATCAGGAATTGCAGCTGGTGCCCGAGCTGACCGTCGCCGAAAATCTCAGCCTCGGCCGGTTTCCGGCGAGCGGAGGCGTCATCGCCCGCCGCCGCATGCTCGACGATGTCGGCGCCAAGCTGAAGTCGGCCGGCATCGACATCGATATGCGCCGCAAGGTCAAGACGCTCTCGATCGGCGAACGCCAGATGGTCGAGATCGCAAAGGCCGTGATGCTCGACGCCCGCGTCATCGCGCTCGACGAGCCGACCTCGTCGCTGTCCTCGCGCGAAAGCGCGATCCTGTTTAAGCTGATCGACCGGCTGCGCGGCGAGGGCAAGGTCATCATCTATGTCTCGCACCGCCTCGACGAGGTGTTCCGCCTCTGCGACAGCCTGACGGTGCTGCGCGACGGCAAGCTCGCCGCGCATCACGCATCGCTGAAAGATGTGACGCGCGATCAGGTCGTTGCCGAAATGGTCGGTCGCGAGATTTCCGACATTTGGGGTTTTCGGCCGCGAAAGCCGGGAAAGGTCCGCCTCAAGGCCGATAATCTGAGCGGCGCCAGATTGCGGACGCCGGCAAGCTTCGAAGCTCGCGCCGGCGAGATCGTCGGCTTCTTCGGCCTGATCGGCGCCGGACGCTCGGAGCTGATGCGGCTGGTCTTCGGCGCCGATCCGCGCTCGGGCGGCACGATCGCCGTCGACGGCACCGCGATTGCCGCCGTCAGCCCGCATGACGCGATCCGCGCCGGCATTGTGCTCTGCTCCGAGGATCGCAAGCATGACGGCATCATCCAGGGCCGCTCGATCGAGGAGAACATCAACATCTCGTCCAGGCGCCATCACACGCGCTTCGGGGTGCTCAGCCGCGCCAGCGAGATCGCGACGGCTGAAACCTTCATCAAGAAGCTCAAGGTGCGCACGCCTTCGCGCAGGCAGGACATCGTCAACCTGTCCGGCGGCAACCAGCAGAAGGTCATCCTTGGCCGCTGGCTGTCCGAGCAGGGCATACGCGTTTTGATCGTCGACGAGCCGACGCGCGGCATCGATGTCGGCGCCAAGTCGGAGATCTACGAGCTGCTCTACCAGCTCGCAGAGGACGGCATGGCGATCGTCGTCGTCTCCTCCGAGCTGCCGGAAGTGATGGGCATCTGCGACCGCATCCTGGTGATGTGCGGCGGGCGCATCAGCGCCGAGCTCACGCGCGGCCAGTTCGCCGAAAAGGCAATCCTGGCCGCGGCCCTTCCAGACAAGAAAACCCCCGACGCGATCGCATCCTGAGGACACCCGCCATGACCGACCGGTTGAAGAAGATACTGCTCGGCGAGCAGGGCCTCGTCGTGATCTTCATCGTCGCCTTCGCGCTGGTGTCGCTGCTGGTGCCGAACTTCCTCACCGACCGCAACATGCTGGGCCTGCTGCAATCGGTGGTCACCGTTGGCATCGTCGCCTGCACGATGATGTTCTGCCTCGCAGCGCGCGACTTCGACCTGTCGGTCGGCTCCATCGTCGCCTTCGCCGGCATGGTCGCGGTGATGGCCTCGAACGCCACAGGTTCGATCCTGCTTGGCCTTATCGCGGCGATCGCTTGCGGCGCCGTCGTCGGCTGGGTCAACGGCGTCGTCATCGCCAAATTCCGCATCAATGCTCTGATCACCACCTTGGCCACCATGCAGATCGTGCGCGGTTTCGCGCTGATCTCGTCGGACGGCCGCGCCGTCGGCATCAACAACCCGGACTTCTACCAGCTTGCCTTGTCGAAGCTGCTCGGCATACCGACGCCGATCTGGGTGCTGGCGGTGCTCTTCGCCATTTTCGGCTTCGTGCTCAACAGCACCGTCTTCGGCAAGAACACGCTGGCCATCGGCGGCAATCCGGAAGCCTCGCGCCTTGCCGGCGTCAATGTCGACAGGACGCGCATCTGGATCTTCACGCTGCAGGGCGTGGTCTGCGGCATCGCCGGCATCCTGCTTGCCTCGCGCATCACCTCGGGCCAGCCCAACGCCGCGGTCGGGCTCGAATTGTCGGTGATCTCGGCCTGCGTGCTCGGCGGCGTCTCGCTTGCGGGCGGCAGGGCCACGATGTCGGGCGTCATCGTCGGCGTGCTGATCATGGGCATCGCCGAGAACGCGATGAACCTGCTCAACATCCCGGCCTTCTACCAATATATCGTCAGGGGCGTGATCCTGCTTCTGGCGGTCCTGCTCGACAATCTGCGTTCCTCGGCATTGGGCCGGCGCTGAGCCGGCATGTCGATGTCGGGCCGACAGGGCTGAAGAGACTCGTTTCCGGCCAGACCTTCACGGGCTGGGATCGCCATGGCCGTCTTCGACTGGAGTGACGACGATGACTGAACGCCTTTCAGGCAAACGCATCTTTCTCACCGGCGCCGCTCAGGGGATCGGGCTCGCCATCGCCGAAGCCTGCCTGGCCGAGGGGGCGGGTTTGTTCATGATCGATCGCGACGGCGAGCTCCTGGACAAAGCCGCCTCCGGCCTGTTGGCGCCGCGCGGGCGTCTCGGATACTGCCGGGCCGATATAACCGATGCCTCGGCGGTCGCGTCGGCTGTCGCCCGCGCGGGCGAGGAAATCGGCCCGGTCAACGCGCTGATCAACAATGCGGGGATGAATGTCTTCTCGACGCCGCTCGACGCCAGCGAAGAGGAGTGGAACCGCAATTTCGACGTCAACGTCAAAGGCGCGTGGAATTGCAGCAAGGCGGTCTTGCCGGGCATGCTGGCAAGCGGCGGCGGGGCGATTCTCAACGTCGCCTCCACGCACGCATTCACCATCATTCCGCATACCTTCCCCTATCCCGTCGCCAAGCATGCGCTGCTCGGCCTGACCAGGTCGCTGGCGCTCGAATATGCCGGCCGGGGCGTGCGCGTGAACGCGCTGGCGCCCGGCTATGTCGCCACCCAGAAGGTCATCGACTACTGGAACAGTTTCGACGATCCGGAGGCCGCGCGCGCCAAGACGCTGGCGCTGCATCCGGGCGGGCGGATCGCCACGCCGGAAGAGATCGCCATGGCGGCGGTCTTTCTCGTCTCCGACGAGTGTCCCTTCATCAACGCCGCCTGCCTCGTCGCGGATGGAGGCCTGAGCGTGCTTCACCACCCCTGAGACAAGCCATGAACCATTGATATGCCGCGGGAACTCAAAACCACCGCGACCCGGCATCAAGGGCTGACGATGGCCCGCATCGAGCTCGCCGGCGACCGCCTCCGCTATGTCATGCAGTGCGACGAGGGATCCGCCGTGTCGAAGGTCGCGGAAATCTGTCCACGAGAGGCTGAGGTCACATAGGACCCTTCAAGCTCCGCTCCAGGTCGTTGCGTATCAGCCCATGCCGGCGCGCATCCGCGCCTGAGACGGCGGGGCTGAATGGCGCATGCCCGCGCCATTCGCCAAACCTCGTTTCGACCGTTGACACATCTCCCGCTCTGTGCAGAAATTGGTTGGACCATTGAACCACTTTAGGCTCGGCCGGCGTGACCGATTTCCTGCCTCCCATCCAGACCACGGCCCGCGACGACGCGGTTCTGAAGGCGTTGGCGGGTTTCGTTCGGCAGGAGGCTCTGGGGCCTGGTGAAAGACTGCCGACAGAGCGCATCCTGGCTGAACGCCTCAAGGTCAGCCGCAACACGGTGCGTGAGGCGCTGACGCGCTGGGAAGGCCTCGGCCTTGTCGAGCGGCGGCAGGGTTCAGGCACCTACCTCAAGGCCGCCGTTTCGCCCGATATGCTGCACATGCCGCTGACGCTGTCCGGTGGCAATGATTTCGCCGGCCTGATGTCCACGCTTGAGATCCGCCGCGCGCTGGAGGCGGAGGCCGCCGCGCTCTGCGCCCTTCGTGCAGGCAAGGCCGAACTCGCCGAGATCGAGCGCAAGCTCGACCTCATGGAAGAGGCCTTCCAGACCCGCGCCGGGATGTCCTCGGAGGAGGATTGGGAGTTCCACCAGGCGATCTTCCGCGCTTCCGGCAATCCGCTGTTCGAGCAGATCATCGCCGCCATGTACGAGCTGTTCCATCGCTTCTGGGAGCATCCGCTCGGCGTGCGCGACTTCGGCCATGCCAGCTTTCCTTATCACCGGACCATCTTCAATTGCATCGCTGCGCGTGACCCCGATGGCGCTCGCGCCGAGGCGCTAAAACTCATCGCCACCGTCGAGGACGATCTGAAGCGCGGTGCCGCCAACCTCAAACTTTCGGACCGCAGATGAACGAGCAGCCCAACACCTTCGACCCGGCCTCGATGGCCAGCGACTATCTCGGCGAGGCGGCGACGCTGCTGGCGCATGACGATCCGTTCCCGGGCGGCGCCGTGGTGCCGCCGATCTACCAGACCTCGCTGTTCACCTTCGCCAGTTACGCCGACATGGCCGACACCTTCGCCGGCAGGAGAAAGCAGCCGATCTATTCGCGCGGCGACAATCCGACGGTGATGGAGTTCGAGGCGCGTGTCGCCGCCTTGGAAGGCGCCGAGGCGGCGCGCGGCTTTTCCAGCGGCATGGCGGCCATCAGCGCCACGCTGCTCGCCTTTGTCGGCGCCGGCGAGCGCATCGTTGCCGTGCGCAACTGCTATGGCGACGCGTATCGGCTGTTCGAGCGGCTGTTTCCGCGCTTGCAAATCAAGGTCGACTATGTCGACGGCGCCGACCCCGACGCGGTTGCCGCGGCACTTCCCGGCGCCAAGCTGCTCTACCTCGAAAGCCCGACCTCGATGCTGTTCGAGCTGCAGGACCTGGGGCATCTGACACGGCTGGCGAAGGAGCAGGGCATCGTCATCACCATCGACAATTCCTGGGCGACGCCCGTCTTCCAGAAGCCGATTTCGCATGGCGTCGACCTGGTGCTGCATTCGGCCTCGAAATATCTGAGCGGCCACAGCGACACCGTCGCCGGCGTGGTGGCCGGCTCCGCCGCGCATATCAAGCACATCAACGAGCAGACCTATTCGCAGCTCGGCGGCAAGCTGTCGCCCTTCGAAGGCTGGCTCTTGCTGCGCGGGCTGCGCACGCTGCCGCTGCGCTTGCCGCATCACATGAAGAGCGGACTTACGATTGCCGAGCGGCTGAAGGCGCATGGCAAGGTCGAGCGAGTCAACCATCCTGCCTATTCGAACCACCCCGGCAAGAAGACGCTTGCCGGCTATGCCGGGCTGTTTTCCTTCGAGGTCACCGAGGACGTCGACATCCCTGCCTTCGTCGATGCGCTGAAGTTCTTCCGCATTGGCGTCAGCTGGGGCGGCCATGAAAGCCTGGTCGTGCCGGCCAAGGCCTCGCTCGAGCAGACGCCGGGCATCAATTCGATGGCGCGCTTCGGCGTCAGCCCCCGAACCATCCGCTTCAATGTCGGATTGGAAAATGTCGAGGACCTCTGGGCCGACATCGCCCAGGCCTTTGACAAGTCAAAAAAATAATGGATCAAAAATGGGAGTCCTGAACATGAAAAGACTGACCTTCATGCTCGCCGCCGTCGCCGGCCTGGCGATTTCCGCCAGCGGCGCGCTAGCCGACACCACCATCAAGCTGGTCGAAGTCATCACCAGCCCGCCGCGCACCGAATTCCTGAAGAAGCAGATCGCCGAATTCGAGACCGCCAATCCGGGCATCAAGGTCGAGGTGGTCTCGCTGCCCTGGGGCCAGGCCTTCGAGAAGTTCCTCACCATGGTGCAGGCCGGCGATACGCCCGACGTCGTCGAGATGCCGGAACGCTGGATGGGCCTCTATGCCAACAATGCCCAGCTCGAGGATCTCGGCCCTTACATGGCCAAGTGGGACGACGCCAAGACGCTCGGCGACCGCGCCAAGCAGTTCGGCTCGACCGTCAACAACACCCAGTTCATGATCCCCTACGGCTACTATGTGAACGCGCTGTTCTGGAACAAGAAGCTGTTCAAGGAAGCTGGTCTCGACGGCCCGCCGGCAACGCTCGATGAGTTCGTCGCCGATTCCAAGAAGATCTCGGCCATCCCCGGCAAATATGGCTACTGCCTGCGCGGTGGTCCCGGCGCCTTCCACGGCATGCACATGTTCATGAACATCGCCGACGGCAAGGGCGGCTACTTCACCGACGACGGCGTCTCGACCATCAACGACGAAGGCTCGGTCAAGGGCCTGCAGATGCTGGCCGACATGTACAAGAACGGTCTGGCGCCGAAAGATTCCGTGAGCTGGGGCTTCAACGAAACGGTGACCGGCTTCTATTCCGGCACCTGCGCCATGCTCAACCAGGACCCGGATGCGCTGCTCGGCATCGCCGACAAGATGAGCGCCGACGACTTCGCGGTTGCGCCGTTGCCGGTCGGCCCGAGCGGCAAATCCTATCCGACGCTGGGCTATGCCGGCTGGGCGATGTTCGCCAATTCCCAGCACAAGGACGAAGCCTGGAAGCTGATGGCGACGCTTTTGTCGCCGAAGGACAATCTGGAATGGGCCAAGGAAGTCGGCGTCGTGCCGATCCACAACGGCGCCGACCAGGACGCCCACTTCAAGACCGAGCAGTTCAAGGGCTGGTTCACCGAGCTCAGCGACAGCTCGAAATATGAAATGGTGACGCCGCCGACGCATCTGGAAAACCTCGGCAACTTCGTCGACCAGGTGGCGATCAAGAATTTTCAGGAAGTGCTGCTCGGCCAGAAGCCGGCCAAGGAGGTCGCCGATGAATGGGCCAAGTTCCTGACCAAGGAACAGCAGGACTGGCTGGCGAAAAACAAGAAGTAAGGCGCAGGCCTTTTTCCTTCGCCCCGTTTACGGGGAGAAGGCGGCCCGATAGGGCCGGATGAGGGGCAGCGCCGAGTTCTGAGAAGCTAGCGCCGCCCCTCATCTGCCTGCCCGTCCTTCGCAGCAGCTGCGCCGCTGCTACGGAGGGTGAACCGGCATCTTCCCTCGTTCACGGGGAGAAGGACGCTGTCGCCGTCCCCGGCACCCAATCACCACCGTAGAGCCAGAACGTATGACCTACGCAGTGTCCGAAATCCGATCCGCCGCCGCGCCGCGCAAGCGGCGCCTCAGCAAGGCCGCGATCGAGCCGTGGCTTTATCTTTCGCCGGCTATCGTCCTGCTGGTCGTCGTGCTGCTGGTGCCGCTGATCATCGGCATCAGCTATTCGTTCCGCAAATTCTCCGCCTTCAAGTCGGAATATGTCGGGCTCGGCCAGTACCAGGCGATGCTCTCCGACCAGGTGCTCGGCCAGGCGCTCGTCAACACGCTGTGGTGGACGGTGGCCAGCCTGTTCTTCCAGTTCTTTCTGGGCTTGGGTCTCGCATTGCTGCTCGACAAGCCGTTCTTCGGCCGCAAGCTCGTGCAGGCAGTTGTGTTCCTGCCCTGGGCGGTGCCGTCCTTTCTTTCAGGCCTCACTTGGGCCTGGCTGTTCAACCCGATCATCGGGCCGCTGCCACATTGGCTATTCGCCCTTGGCCTGAAGGCCGAGCCGACCAATGTGCTCTCCGATCCCGCCACCGCCATGTGGGGCCCGATCGTCGCCAACATCTGGTTCGGCATTCCCTTCTTCGCCATCACGCTGCTGGCGGCGCTGAAGTCGATCCCCTCGGAACTGCATGAGGCGGCGGCCATCGACGGCGCCTCACCCTGGCAGCGCTTCACCAAGGTGACGCTGCCCTTCCTGGCGCCGACCATCGTCATCACCGTGATGCTGCGCACCATCTGGATCGCCACCTTCGCCGACCTGATCTTCGTCATGACCGAGGGCGGGCCGGCCGGCTCGACCAGCACGGTGCCGGTCTACATCTATGTCAGCGCCTTCAAGTCGCTCGACAAGGGGTATGCATCGGCGGTGGCGGTGCTGCTTCTGGTGCTGCTCATTGCCTACGCCATCGGGCTGATCGCTATCCGCCGCACCCTGGTGAGGCACGTCTGATGATCGCCGGTCGCTCCACTTCCTCGCGCATTTTCGGCGGCATCGGGCTCTACGCGGCCATCGCGGCTTACGTGATCTTCGCGCTGTTCCCGATCTTCTGGACGCTGAAGATCTCGGTGACGCCCGAGCGCCTGCTCTATTCGGAAGGCATCACCTTTTGGCCGTCGCAGACGACCTTCCAGAACTTCGTCACCGTGCTCGAAGCCTCCGACTTTCCACGCTATTTCCTGAACAGCGTCATCGTCTCGGTGTCGACGGCCGCCTTTGTCACCGTCATCGCCACGCTTGCCGGATACGCCATGTCGCGCTTCACCTTCCGCGGCAAGGCGACGCTGGCCATCTTGCTATTGCTGACCCAGACCTTCCCGCTGGTCATGGTCATTCCGCCGATCTATCGGATCATGGGCGATCTCGGCCTGACCAACAGCCTGATCGGACTGATCATCATCTACACAGCCTTCAACACCGCCTTCGCCACTTTCCTCATGCAGTCCTTCTTCGACGGCATCCCGAGGGATCTTGAGGAGGCGGCGATGATCGACGGCTGCACCCGCGCTCAGGCGATGCGCCGGGTGATCGTGCCGCTGACCTTGCCGGGAATGGGCGCCACACTGGGTTTCGTCTTCACCGCCGCCTGGAGCGAGCTTCTGTTCGCGCTGATGCTGATCTCCAGCGACGAGCAGAAGACTTTCGCCGTCGGCCTGCTCACCTTCATCGGCAAGTTCGCCGTCGACTGGGGGCAGATGATGGCGGCGTCGATCCTGGCGCTGATTCCGGTCTGCGTCTTCTTCGCCTTCCTGCAACGCTATCTCGTCACCGGCCTCACCGCCGGCGCGGTCAAAGGATAATCGATGGCTTCCGTCACGCTGCAAAACGTCGAGAAGGATTATGGCGCGCTGCGCATCCTGCATGGCGTCGACCTCGAGATCGCCGATGGCGAGTTCGTGGTCCTGGTCGGTCCGTCCGGCTGCGGCAAGTCCACGCTCTTGCGCATGATCGCCGGCCTCGAAGAGGTCACCGGCGGTGAGATCCATATCGGCGAGCGGCTGGTCAACGACGTCGCGCCGAAGGATCGCGACATCGCCATGGTGTTCCAGTCCTACGCGCTCTATCCGCATATGGACGTCTCCTCGAATATGGGCTTCAGCCTGCTGCTGAAGAAGGCCGAGAAGACGACGATCGACGACAGGGTCGGTGCCGCCGCCAAGCGGCTTGGCCTCGACTCCTATCTCGGCCGCCTGCCGCGCCAACTCTCCGGCGGCCAGCGTCAGCGCGTCGCCATGGGCCGCGCCATCGTGCGCGATCCGAAAGTTTTTCTGTTCGATGAGCCGCTGTCCAACCTCGACGCCAAGCTGCGCGTCCATATGCGCGCCGAGATCAAGGCGCTGCACCAGCAGCTCAAGACCACGTCGGTCTACGTCACCCACGACCAGGTCGAGGCCATGACCATGGCCGACCGCATCGTCGTCATGCATGACGGCTATGTCCAGCAGGTCGGCCGTCCGCTCGAGCTTTACGACCGGCCGGCCAACACTTTCGTCGCCGGCTTCATCGGCTCGCCCGGCATGAATTTCTTGCCGGCTAAGGTCGCCAGGGGCGACAAGGTCGATGCCGTGCTCGCCGACGGCCAGAAGCTCGGATTGCCGGACGGTCTGCCGCTGCAGGATGGCGATGCGCTCACCATTGGCCTGCGGCCCGAGCATATCAGGCTGGTCGACGATGGTGCGCTGAAGGCCGAGGTCGAGGTGGTCGAGCCGCTCGGCCTGTCGACGCAGTTCTATGTCCGGCTAGCCAACCAGCAGATCTGCGTCTTCGTCATGGGACGCAGCGATGTCAGGCCGGGCGACACCATCCGCCTCGCTGCCGATCGGGCGGCGCTGCACCTCTTCGATCCAAAGAGCGGCGTTCGGATCGGCTAGCTGGCCAACAGCGACGCGTCATTGGATGGCTTCGCCAGCAACGCACCGGCGGCAGATGTGGGTGTTCAACTCGGGTACGATCGTTGCGCTGGTGATGGCGACAATTTGATCGCTCAAGGGTCGGCGCCTTCGAGAATATCGACAGGTGAATTGCGGATTTTGATTGCTAGACTCCTGCTGATTCGTCTCGACAGGAAAAGGCATGAGCAAGGCCCTCGGCACATTCGCACTGATCACGGTTTTGAGCGCTTTGCTGATGGCGCTGTCATTGGCCGTGGCGAGGCACGGCTACCCCTATGGCGCGTATGGCGTGAAGCGTCTCGACGGCATCGCCGACGCCGGCTCGTTCCTGGCGATCGCCGCCATCTATTTCTTCGGCGCCATGCTGATGATGATCTTGCCGATCCGCGCCGCCGGCATCGTGCTGACGCATGCAGCCGATGCGATCTTCTGGGCGACGATCATGCTCTTCGCGACGATCGTCGGCTCGCTGGTTGCCAGATGGGCCTTCGGCCAGCACGAGGTGCTTTGGGCGCTGTTCAACTGGCGCTTCCTGTTCGTGGCAGTGATCGTGGCGGCGCATCTCACCATGAACGAGCTTCGCCGCAACATCCTGCTCAGAAGCCTGTTCTTGGTCGCCTTCGGCGCGGTCACGCTCGCCTGCCTGTTCTGGTCATTCTCGACCTGAGTCCTAGCTTTGTCGCATATGGCTGGTAGACCTCCTGCCAGGCAATGGCTATATCATTTGTCTGACAATTGACCCGGTCGAAGGCCGCCGCGACCAAAACCCAAGGAAAAACAAGATGACCGTGCTGCGCAAAAACCTGATCGACGGCGAGTGGCTTGGCGAGGCCGGCTCTCGCAACATCAACCCTTCGAACACCAACGACGTCGTCGGCGAATACGCTTCGGCCGGGCCGGAGGAGGCCAAGCAGGCCATCGCGGCCGCCAAGGCGGCCTTTCCGGCCTGGTCGCGCTCAGGCCCGCTGGCCCGCCATGCGGTGCTGAAGAAAACCTCCGACGAGATCATGGCGCGCAAGGACGAGATCGGCCGCTCGCTGGCCCGCGAAGAGGGCAAGACGCTGGCCGAGGGCGTCGGCGAGACGATCCGGGCGGCGCAGCTCTTCGACTTCTTCGCCGGCGAGACGCTGCGTCTGTCGGGCGAGATGGTGCCTAGCGTCAGGCCCGGTGTCGGCGTCGAGATGACCCGCGAAGGCGTCGGCGTCGTCGGCATCATCACGCCGTGGAATTTCCCGATCGCCATCCCTGCCTGGAAGATCGCGCCGGCGCTGGCATACGGCAATACCATCGTCTTCAAGCCGGCCGAGCTGGTGCCTGAAAGCGCCTGGACCATCGTCGACATCCTGCATCGCGCTGGTCTGCCCAAGGGCGTGCTCAACCTCGTCATGGGCAAGGGCTCGGTGGTCGGCCAGGCGATGCTCGACAGCCCCGACGTCAACGCCATCTCCTTCACCGGCTCGGTCGGCACCGGCAAGCGCGTCGCTGCCGCAAGCGTCGAGCACATGCGCAAGTTCCAGCTCGAAATGGGCGGCAAGAATCCGCTCGTGGTGCTCGATGACGCCGATCTGGCCGTCGCCGTCGATTGCGCCGTCAACGGCGCCTATTTCTCGACCGGACAGCGCTGCACGGCCTCCTCGCGTCTGATCGTCACCGAGGCCATCCACGACCGCTTCGTCGACGCGATCAAGGAGCGGCTGGACAAGCTCGTCATCGGCGATGCGCTGGATGCCAAGACCCAGATCGGCCCGGTCGTCGACCAGACCCAGCTCAAGCAGGACGAGGATTATATCGCCATCGGCCGCCAGGAAGGCGCCGAGCTTGCCTTCGGCGGCGACCGGCTGGAGCGTGAGACGCCCGGCTTCTATCTGCAACCGGCGCTGTTTGTTGGCTCCACCAATGCTATGCGCATCTCGCGCGAGGAGATTTTTGGTCCTGTCGCCAACGTCATTCGAGTCAAGGATTATGACGAAGCCCTGGCTGTCGCCAACGACACGCCGTTCGGCCTCACCTCCGGCATCTGCACCACCAGCCTGAAGCACGCGACCCATTTCAAGCGCAATTCCGAAGCCGGCATGGTGATGGTCAACTTGCCGACGGCGGGCGTCGACTTCCACGTGCCGTTCGGCGGCCGCAAGGGTTCGAGCTACGGCCCGCGCGAGCAGGGCCGCTACGCCATGGAGTTCTACACCACGGTGAAGACCGCCTATACATTCGCCGGCTAATCGAAGAGGGATCGATGACGTCAGCCCTGGACGACATGACATGGCTCAACCCGCCGCCGCACCATACGGTCGGCGGCGGCACGCTCACCGTTCGGACGGGCAAGGAGACCGATTTCTGGCGCGAGACCTTTTATGGCTTCTGGCGCGACAACGGCCATTTCCTCTCCCGCCCGGTCGAGGGAGACTTCAGCGCAGAGGTCACCGTCAAGGGCGATTACAAGGTGCTCTACGATCAGGCGGGGCTGATGCTGCGCCTGAGCGAAACGTACTGGATCAAGGCCGGCATCGAATACACCGACGGGCTGGCCTACTTCTCCGTCGTCGTCACCAACGACACCTCCGACTGGTCGCTGGTCGCCATTGCTGCCGGCAAGGACGGCGTCCGGATCCGCCTGACCCGTCACGCCGAGGCGATCCGCATCCAGTATCTGGACGCTTCGGATGGCCACTGGAAGCCCGTGCGGCTGGCCTATTTCCCGATATCGAAAACGGTCGATGTCGGCATGATGTGCTGCTCGCCGCAGCGCGAGGGTTTCGAGGTCACCTTTTCGGACTTCACCGTCGGGGCGCCCATCTCGCGGGAATTGCACGACTGACGCGGCGCTACCCGTTCATCCGGTGCTGGAAGAATTGCAGGAACAATTCGCGCTCCGTGGTGATGTCCAGCTTCTCATAGATGCGGCGGCGATGGTTCTTCACCGTGCCGACGGTGATGCCGAGGCGCTCGGCGATGTTGGCGGTTGGATGGCCGGCGAGGATCAACTGCACCAGCTCGCGCTCGCGTGAGGACAGCTCCGGCCACAGGTTTTGCGGAATGCTGGGTTTCTGCTGCGGCGAGGCGCCGGGACCGCTCGGCGCCGAGGTGCGTGAAAAGTCTGAGCCGCGCGCCTTGATATCCAGCGCATGCAGCGCCTCGAACACCGGCAGCCGCTCGGTCAGCAGCGCGATCTCGCTGTCCTTGAACGATACGGTCGAGCGGTCGAGGAATATGCCCAGGCACCAGTCGCCGCCGTCGGCGAGCAGGATGCCGACCTCGTCGCAGATTTCCGACTGCGCCAGGAAACCGGCAATGTATTGGCCGCGCTTGGCCTCCTCGTCGGCCAGTCCCTTGAGCGGCATGATGCCGAGCCGGCGCTCGCGCCGCCACGAGGCATAGAAGGGATCGAAGACGTAGTAATTGTCGAGATAGCGCCGCACCATCTCGTCCGAGAAGCGCCGGTGCTTGACGAATTCCGGTGTCCTGGTCGCCGAATAGCGCGTCACCGTCACCAGGTCATGCGCGATGTCGGCGCCGATCAGGTCGATCAGGCAGTCGACATGCCGGTCGGTGCCGGTGGCGGCGATCGCCTTTGCCAGCGGCGCCCAGATATTGCCCATGCGCATGCCCTTTTCTCGGCGAACCGCGCCGCGCGGTCATTGTGTCTTTAGGCATATGGCGCGATCCGGCTCCGGGAATCTAGCCTGTGGTCATTCTCGGCAAGGGAAAGCGACCCGTGGACCAGATCACCACCAATCCAATCGTCATCGGCATCGACGCTGGCGGCACCATGACCGACACGATCCTTGTGGATCAGGACGGCCACTTCAAGATCGGCAAGTCGGCGACGACGCCGAAGAACGAGGCCGAAGGCTTCCTCGCTTCGGCCGAGGATGCGGCGGACGCCTGGGGTATCTCGCTGCAGGATCTGTTTTCCGGCGTCAATGTAGTGCTCTATTCCGGCACCGGCATGCTCAACACGCTGTTGTCGCGCACCGGCCGCAGGCTCGGGCTGATCACCACCAAGGGCCTCGAGGACATGATCCTGATGGGCCGCGGCCTGCAGGCCTGGGCGGATTATTCCTATGCCGACCGCCTGCACGCGGTCACCCACCATCATCCCGATCCGCTGGTGCCGCGCCGCCGCACGCATGGCGTGACAGAGCGCATCGACCAGTTCGGCGACGTCATCTTGCCGCTCTATGAGCACGAGGTGCATGCCGCCGCCAAGAAGCTCATCGCCGACAAGGTCGAGGCGATCTGCATCATGACCGTCTTCTCGCACGTTAACCCGGCGCATGAGAAGCGCATCGCCGAAATCTGCCGCGAGGAGATCGCTGCCGCCGGCGCCGACATCCTCGTCTACACCAGCCACGAGGTGCGCCCGGTGATCCGCGAGCAGTCGCGGCTGAACTCGGTGCTGATCGAGGCCTACGCCACCTCGCGCGGCCGCAAGCAGTTGAAGGGCATCGAGGCCGTCTCGAAGAAATACGGCTTCAAATATGGCGTGCAGACGCTGCTCTCCTTCGGTGGCCTGACCTCGATCAACCATCCGCGCCTGCACGAGACGATGATCTCCGGGCCGATCGGCGGCATCCTGGGCGCCGCCTATGTCGGCAATCTGATCGGCAACGACTCGCTGATCTGCTCGGATATGGGCGGCACGTCCTTCGACATGGGCGTCATCACGCGCGGCCAGACACGCATCGAGAACGAACCGCTGATGGACCGCTTCAAGCTCAACGTGCCGACGTTGCATCTCGACACGATCGGCGCCGGCGCCGGCATGATCCTCAAGGTCGATCCGCTGACCCGCAAGGTCTCGCTGGGACCGGAAAGCGCCGGCTCCGATCCCGGACCGATCTGCTTCGCCAAGGGCGGCACCGAACCGACCATCGCCGATTGCGATGCCATCCTCGGCCGCCTGAACCCCCACTACTTCCTTGGCGGCAAGGTCGTGCTGCAGGTCGAGAAGGCGAGGAAAGCGTTCGAGGAAAAATGCGCCCGGGTGCTCGGCGTCGGTGTCGAGGAAGCGGCCGAAGGCATGATCGACATGCTGGAGGCCGACGCCAACAACGCGCTGCGCCGCGTCATTTCCGGCCAGGGCATCCATCCTTCGGAATTCACGCTTTTGTCCTACGGCGGCTCGGGGCCGCTGCATCTGGCCGGCTGCTCCAGGGGCATCGGCTTCAAGGACATCATCACCTTCCAGTTCGCCGCCGCCTTCTCGGCCTTCGGCTGCACTACCGCCGATTTCATGCGCCGCCATTCGGTATCGACCCAGATCGACATCGGCGCGCGGGCAAGCGATGACGAGCTGGTCGCCTTCGGCAAGAAGGTCACCAACGTCTGGGACGACCTGACCAAGGCCGCGGTCGACGAAATGGTCGCCGACGGCCACGCGCTCACCAAGATCAAGACCGTGCCGTTCCTGATGATGCGTTACACCGGCCAGTTGGAAGACGTCGAGGTGATGGCGCCGCTGTCGGCGATTCACTCCGCCGACGACATGCGCAGGATCATCGCCGAGTTCGAGGCGGTCTACGCCAAGGTCAACCATCGCGTCTCGCGCTATGGCGAGGCTGGCTTCTCGATCACCGAGCTCGGGTTGATCGCCACCGCCGACAAGGTGAAGCCAACTTTGGTCAAGCGTCCGCTCGGCAAGTCGGATCCGGCGTCTGCCCATAAGGACGTGCGCGAGGCCTATATCGGCGGCCGCTGGCACAAGGCCAATCTCTACGAGATGGACCTGCTGCAACCCGGTCACGAGGTCATCGGCCCGGCCATCATCGAACATCCGGCGACGACGCTCGTCGTCCATCCGCAGGACCGGGTCCATGTCGACGAATGGACGCTGCTCCACTACACCCACGCTTGAGAAGGGCGAACGCCATGCTGGACAAACCCGCCTCTGCGCTGCGCATCCGCGAACGGCTGATCGAATCCGAACGGCTGATGGAAGAGACCGGCTGCTATGACGGCATCACCGAGCTTCAGCTGCGCAACCAGGACCCGCTGAAATTCGAGACGCTGCACACCAAGCTGCGCGCCTACTGCGTCTCGGCGCGCGAGATGGCGCGCCGCATCTCCGCCTCGCCCGGCGTGCGCGAGGTCGGCGAGATGGTCGTCGCCATCTACACGCCGGAAGGCGACGCGATCGCGCTTTCCAACGGCATCATGGTGCATGTGCACACGATGAGCCGCTTCATCAAATGGATGATCCGCAACGGCTACGAGGAAAATCCGCAGATCCGCGACGGCGACATCTTCGCCAACAACGACGCCTTCATCGGCACCGTGCAGGTGCCGGACGTGATGGACGTCATGCCGATCTTCCATTCCGGCAAGCTCGTCGGCTGGGCCGGTGCCGTCTGCCACGAGCTCGAAGCCGGCGGCATCACGCCCGGCGGCGACGTGGCACTCGCCCAGGAGCGCTTTACCGAAGGCCTGTTCGTCTGCGCCGAAAAGGTCGGCCAGAACGACGAACTGCGGCGCGACTACGTCATCCGCTGCGAGCGCAATCTCAGGATGCCGATCTACTGGGTGCTCGACGAGAAGGCCAAGGTCGCCTCCTGCATCGATATGCGCGAAAGCGTCAAGGCGCTGATCGACGAGATCGGCCTCGACTACTGGATGCAGGTGTCGAAGGAGTTCATCGAGGAAGGCCGGCGCGCTCAGCTCGCCCGCACGCGCCAGCTCACGGTGCCCGGCATCTACCGCGGCCACACTTTTTACGGCCACGTCACCAAGGGCAAGCCCGGCTACCAGCCGCTCGGCGATCCCGACTGGCTCTACAACATCCCGATCGAGATGGAGATCACCAGCGACGGCAAGATCAAGATGGACTTCGAGGGCACGCAGCCCTGGGGCTATCATTCGATGAACTGCACGCCGGCCGGCATGGATGGCGGCATGTTCGTGACGCTGACGCAGCACATGAACTTCGAGGGCCTGGTCAATGACGGCGCATGGATGGCGACCGAGCTGAAGCTGCCGCACGGCACCTGGACCAACCCCGACAACGAGATGGTGGCGACCGCCACCTCCTGGGCGCTGTTGCTGCCCGCCTATGGCGTCTTCCAGCGGCTCTTGTCGCGCTCCTTCATCGCGCGCGGCTTCGTCGAGGAAGCCTTTGTCGGCCAGGTCAACAGCCCGATGATCGAGATGGGCGGCACCAGCCAGTACGGCACGCCCTTCGGCATGGCGCATTTCGAATGCGCCGCCGCTGGCTCGGGCGCCTTGGCCATCAAGGACGGGCTGGACACAGCCTATGTCGGCTGGAATCCGGAATCCGACATGGGCAACATCGAGATCTGGGAACAGAACATGCCGATGCTCTATATCGGCAGGTCGATCGTTCCCAATTCCGGCGGCGCCGGCAAATATCGCGGCGGCTGTTCCTTCCTGTCGACCTGGCTGGTTTCCAAGACCGATCATCTCAGGCTGGTGACCTCCGAGCATTCCTCGCGCGTCTTCGACAATGGTGGGCTGTGCGGCGGCTATCCGGCGCCGACCTGCCAGAAGCATCGCGCGGTGCGGGACTCGAACATCTTCGAGCTGGCCGAAAATGGCGCGCCGCTGGCGCACCACACCGGCACCAATCCCTACCGCTCGGAGCTGGAAGTGCGGCTGGAAGGCGAGCATGTGACGCTGGAAGGGCCGTACATCACTGCGCCGCACAAGACCGGTGACGTCTTCACCCACTCCTATAATGGCGGCGGCGGTTACGGCGACGTGCTGGAGCGCGATCCCGTCAAGACCGCCCGGGACGTCGAGAACGGCTTCCTCACCAGGGAAGCGGCCGAAGGCATCTTCGGCATCGTGCTCGACGAGGACGAGGAGGGGTTCCCGGTCGCCAATCTGGAAGCCACCAAGCGCCATCGCGCCGAAATGCGGGCAAAGCGCCTGGCGCACGCCAGGCCGGTTTCGGAATGGATGGCCAAGGAGCGCGAGCGGGTGAAGGCGGCCGGTTTCGCGCCCGAGGTGAAGAAGATGTATGCCAGCGCCATCAAGCTCTCGCCGCGCTTCACCAAGGACTTTTCGACCTTCTGGGATGTCGATGCCAAATCGACCTTCGGCGTGGAGTAAGGACCATGACCTCATACAGCAAGGAAGTCATCGCCGATCTGGTTGCCGGCACGCTGCCGTGGCCGCAGACGCGCCGCATCATGAGCGCCTACAAGGACGACGACCGTTTCTTCAAATATGTCGCGGTGCTGCAGGACCGCGTCGGCTGGAAGGATCCGATCCTGCTCCCGGTCGGCGACCATCTTTTCATCTGCCAGAGCGGCGACGAACGGGTGACGAAATGCGAATGCGGCCACTCCTTCGGCGACTACCGCAGGAACTGGAAGCTGAAGGCCGCGATCATCGTGCGCGACACGGAGGAGACGCTGCGCGAGATCTACCCCAACAGCGACCTGCCGGATCCGGATTGGATGGAAATCCGCGAATTCATCTGTCCCGAATGCGGCACGCTGCATGAGGTGGAAGCGGCTGCGCCCGGCTATCCGATCGTTCACGATTTCGAGCCGGATCTCGAAGGCTTTTATCGCGACTGGCTCGGCAAGCCGCTGGAGTCGTCAACGAGAGCAATTCCAGGAAAAGCGTGAAGCGGTTTTCCGTCCGGAATTGCGTCAACAGAGTGGGAGGCTGATGCCGCAGATGGGTCGCGTCGCAGGCAAGGTGGCGCTCGTAACCGGGGCCGGTCTCGGCCTCGGGCGGGCGTCTTCGCTCCTTCTGGCGTCGGAAGGCGCGAAGTTGGTCGTCAGCGACATCGACGAGAGGCTCGCCGGCGATACGGCGGCGGAGATCGTCAAGGCTGGCGGCGAGGCGCTGGCGTTGCGCCATGATGTGTCGAAGCCCGAAGACTGGCCCGCCGTCATGACGGCGGTCGAGCAGCGCTTCGGCCGGCTCGACGTACTGGTCAACAATGCCGGCATTGCCATTGCCCGGAACATCGAAGACACGACACTCGCCGAATGGCGGCGCACCATGGCGATCAACCTTGACGGCGTCTTCCTCGGCTGCCAGGCAGGCATCAAGCTGATGAAGAAATCCGGTGGCGGATCGATCGTCAATCTCTCCTCCATAGACGGCATCATCGGTGAGGCGGATCTTGCCGCCTACTGCGCCTCCAAGGGTGGCGTGCGCACCTTGACCAAGGCTGTTGCGGTGCATTGCGCCGAGCAGCGCTACGGCATCCGCTGCAACTCGATCCATCCCGGCTATATCTGGACGCCGCAGACAGAAAACTACCTGCGCGATCTGGGCACGCTCGAGCAGGAGAAGGCCAAGGCCTTGTCGCGCCACCCCATTGGCTTCCTCGGCGAACCCAACGACATCGCCTTCATGGTCCTCTATCTCGCCTCGGACGAATCCAAATTCGTCACCGGCTCCGAAATGGTGGTCGACGGAGGCTATCTTGCAGTGTGAACGCGGAGACCGCTTGCGATGACCAACCTCACCGGCCGCGGCGCCATCGTCACCGGCGGCTTTTCGGGCATGGGTTTTGCCATCGCCACGGCGCTCGCCAAAGCAGGCGCCAATGTCGCCGTCGGTTCCTATGTGGCGCCTCCGCAGCCGGGCAGGGCGGACGCCGCTTATTATCCCGGCACCGACGAGATCGAGCGCGTGAAGTCGGCGCTTGCCGCTTACGGCACCAAGGTGCATGCCGCCCATCTCGACGTGCGCGACAGCGCGCTCACCAACCTCTTCTTCGCCGAAGCGCAGGCGGCCATCGGCCAGGCAGATATCCTGGTCAACGCCGCCGGCACCACGGCAGAGCAGCCGGTCTGCGGCCATTCCGACGAGCTGTGGGACAAGATCGTCGACACCAATCTCACCGGCGCATTTCGCGCGACGCGCGCCGTCCTGCCCGGCATGATCGAGCGCGGCTGGGGCCGGATCGTCAACGTCGGCTCGACGGCGGCTTCCGTCGGCTGGAAGGACAATCCCGCCTATTGCGCCTCCAAGGCCGGCCTGCTTGGGCTCACCCGTTGCGTCGCGCTCGAAGGCGCTGCGCATGGCGTCACCTGCGTGATGATCAGTCCGACCTGGGTTGAGACCGAGCTGATGCGCCGCAATGTGGCGCAGGTCGTCGAGCGCGAAGGCAAGGGCCGCAGCGCCGAGGAATTGATGGACGAATTCAGGAAAGGCAACCCCCAGGGGCGCATGATGCAGCCGGAAGAGATTGCAGCACTTGCGGTCTTCCTCTGCACGGACCTGGCCAAGGGGATTACCATGGAAAACATCCAGATCACTGGCGGCGCATTGTGGTAGCGTCGGACGAGGGAGTGGATCCCGGCCCTCATGGGAGAAGGCCGGCGTAGAAGAAGGGCTATCAACCAGCTAGGGGAACTGACATGAGAATGAAAACTGCCTTGAAGGGGGTCGGTCTCGGCCTCGCGCTGATGTTTGCCGCGACGACGGCCGGCCAAAGCGCCGATCTCGGCGCCAAGGACGAGCCGATCAAGCTCGCGATGTTGGAATGGACGGGCGCGCATGTTTCGACCCACATCGCGGGGCAGCTTCTGGAGAAGCTCGGCTATCACGTCGAATACGTCACTGCCGGCAACTTCCCGCAATTCTCGGGGTTGGCCGACGGCTCGCTCAGCGCCTCGGTCGAAATCTGGCTCAACAATGTCGGCGACATCTATCCGAAGGTGCTGGCGGAGAAGAAAATCGAGGACATCGGCAAGCTCGACCTGAAGACGCAGGAAGGCTGGATCTACCCCAAATTCATGGAGAAGGTCTGCCCGGGCCTGCCAGACTGGAATGCGCTGAACAAGCCAGAATGCGTGCAGGCGCTGGCGACGCCCGAGACGGCGCCCAACGGCCGCTTCCTTGATTATCCAGCCGATTGGGGTTCGCGCGCGGCCACCATCCTAGCCGACAACAACATGCCTTACACCGCTGTGCCATCCGGTTCCGAAGGCGCGCTGGTCGCCGAGTTGGAAGCGGCCGAGGCGGCCAAGACGCCGCTGATCATGATGTTCTGGGGCCCGCATTACGCGCTGGCCGAGAGCGATGTGGGTTGGGTGACGATGCCGCCCTGCAAGGAACAGACCAACGAGCACTGCATCACGCCTCCGGACGTCGACAAGATCGTCTGGTCGGGCTTCGGCGCCAAATGGCCGGCAGCCTACGCCTTCCTGAAAGCCTTCAAGATGGATGCGACCGAACAGCAGAAGATGATGCTGGCCGTCGACAAGCAGGGCAAGGACCTCGACGCCGTCGTCAAGGAATGGATCGACAAGAACGAGGCGGTGTGGAAACCTTGGCTCGACGCCGCCAAGGGATAATTCGCCGATGTGCCTGACAAAGGCCAAGGGCAACACGGGCCCGGTTTCCGCAATGCGCGGAGCCGGGCGGGCGATCGGCACGGGTCGATAGGAATGGACACTGCCGCGCGCCCGGTCAAGCTTGCCTGCCGCAATGTCTGGAAGGTCTATGGCCGGCGCCCGGGCTACTATTTCGACTCGCGCGGCTATGTCATCGATCCCGACGCGCTGGCCGAGCGGCTGCGTGCGGAGGCGCATCTGCCGGCCGTGGTCGACGCCAGTTTCGAAGTGGCGACCGGCGAGATATTCGTCATCATGGGCCTGTCCGGCTCCGGCAAGTCGACCTTGGTGCGCTGCCTGTCGCGCCTGGTCGAGCCGAGCGCTGGCGAAATCCTGCTCGACGGCAGGAACCTGCTCGCCGCCAGCGGCAAGCAGCTCATCGAACTGCGCCGCCACGCCATGGGCATGGTGTTCCAGAATTTCGGCCTGCTGCCGCATCTGAGTGTATTGGGCAATGTCGCCTTCCCGTTGAAGATCCAGGGCAAGTCGGCGAAGGAACGGGAGACGCGCGCCCGCGAGATGATCGCGCTGGTCGGGCTCGAAGGCCGCGAGGCGTCCCTCCCGCATCAGCTCTCCGGCGGCCAGCAGCAGCGCGTCGGCATCGCCCGCTCGCTCGCGGTGGGCCCGGAGCTCTGGTTCCTCGACGAGCCGTTCTCGGCGCTCGATCCGCTGATCCGCAAGCAGATGCAGGATGAGTTCCTGCGCCTGCAGCGCATGCTGAAGAAGACCATCATCTTCATCACCCACGACATCGCCGAGGCCTTCCGCCTGGCCGACCGGCTGGCGATCATGCGGGCGGGCAAGATCGTGCAGATCGGTCGACCGGCCGACATCGTGCTCAATCCGGCCGACGATTATGTCGCGCAGTTCACCGAGGACATGCCGCTGCTGCGCGTCATCACGGCTGGCGACATTGCCACGCCGGCCGATGGCGCCGCGCTGCCGGAGCGGAGCATCGCCGCCGACACCAGCCTCGAGGCGCTTATCCCTCAGCTCGCCTCCGGCGTGACGGCCTTCGCGGTGCCCGGCGCCGGCGACGGCCCGCCGGCGGTGCTCAGCGCCGGCGCGGTGCTTGCCGTGCTGGAGCGCGAGCAGGCAAGACGCACGCGCTCATGACGGCGCCGGCCGCGATCGCACCACCCCCGCAAAGGATCGCCATCGCGCCGGCCCTTGTCCCCTGGTGCGGCCTGGCCGTGCTGACGGTGCTTTGCCTGCTGCTGAAAACCGAGCTTCCCTGGCTGGTCAGTTTCCCCAAGGAATGGACGCTGCCGCTGGCCACTTACATCAACGTCGTGACCGACGTTGTCGTCGCCGTTATCCAGCCCGGGTTCCGGGCACTCTCCGCCTTGCTCGATGCGCCGATGCGCGGCGCGCGGTTGGCGCTCGCCTGGTTGCCCTGGCCGGCGGTGATGCTGGCTGTCGCCGCGCTGGCGCTGAAATCGAGCGGCGAGCGGCTGGCGCTCTTCGCGCTCGCCACGCTCGCCTATATCCTGCTTGCCGGCTACTGGCCGCAGAGCATGAACACGCTGGCGCTGGTGCTGCTTGCCGTGCCGATCTCGACCGTGCTCGGCTTCCTGCTTGGCGTTCTCGGCTACGCTCGCCCGCACTGGCGTCCTGCGCTGCTCGGCGCGCTCGACCTGATGCAGACGGTGCCGGCTTTCGCCTACCTCATCCCGCTGCTGCTTCTGTTCGGCTTCGGCCCGGTGGTGGGCCTGATCGCCTCGGCAATCTACGCGACGCCGCCGATGGTGCGCAACACCATGCTCGGCCTCGACCGCGTGCCGGCGGCGATCAGCGAGGCCGGCCTGATGAGCGGCTGCACGCGCCGCCAGCAATTCTGGCAGGTCGAGGTGCCGACGGCACTGCCGCAGCTTCTCGTCGGCTTCAACCAAACGACGATGGCGGCGCTGTCGATGGTCATCGTCGCCGCCATCATCGGCGGCTTCGAGGATATCGGCTGGGAGGTCCTGTCTTCCATGCGCAAGGCCGAGTTCGGCCAGAGCATCCTCTCCGGCCTGGTGATCGCGCTGCTCGCCATCCTCATCGACCGTCTCACCATCGGCTTCGCCAAGGCGCCGGAGACCGGGCCGACGCGGGCCATGCGCTGGATGACGCCGCGCCGGCTGGCTGTGTCGCTGGCGGTCGCGCTGGCTCTGGCCGTGGTCATCCGGCTTGCCGCGCCCGATGCGACGCTCCTGCCGGAAACCGGGCTGCGCATGCAGATGGGCGCCGTCAACCAGTGGCTGCTGGGACTCGTGCGCGACTATGCCTGGTTCTTCAACGGCGTGCGCAATGCCGTGCTCTATTGCCTGCTTTTGCCGATGCGCGTCGGCATTTCGGGCGCGGCGACGCCTGCAATATGGGGCTTCACCCTGCCGCCGTCGGTACTGGCCGTCTATGTGGTTTTGGTGGCGGCCTTGGCTGGGTTGGCCCTGTGCCGTTTCGGCTGGCGGGCAGCGGTCGCCGTGGTCGCCGCCGGCCTTGTTCTCTACACCGGCTTTCTCGATCTGCCCTGGCCTGTCTTCATCCTTGCCGTCGCCTTGCTTGCCGGTCAGGTGGCGGGCTATCGCCTCGGTATCTTCGCGCTGGCCGGCTTCGGGCTGATCCTGGTCAACGGCCTGTGGCCGCAACTGGTGCAGTCGCTCTATCTCTGCACGCTGGCAGTCCTTCTTTGCCTTCTGGTCGGTGGCGCCCTCGGCACATGGGCGGCGCACAGCGACCGCGTCTCGCGCATCCTGAAGCCGATCTGCGACGCGCTGCAGACCATGCCGCAATTCGTCTTCCTCATCCCGGCGTTGATGTTCTTCAAGGTCGGCGAGTTCACGGCGCTGATCGCCATCATGCTCTACGCCATCGTGCCGCCGATCCGCTATGTCGAGCATGGATTGCGGCATGTGCGCGCCGATGTCGTCGAGGCGGTCGAGCAGATGGGCGCGACGCCGATGCAGACGCTGCTGCACGCCAAGCTGCCGCTGGCGCTTCCCGTCGTCATGCTCGGCCTCAACCAGACCATCATGGCGGCGCTCTCGATGCTGGCGATCGCCGCCCTTGTCGGCACGCGCGATCTCGGCCAGGCGGTCTATGTCGCGCTCGGCAAGGCCGATGCCGGCATGGGCCTGATCGCCGGCCTGTCGATTGCCTTCCTGGCGATCCTGGCCGACCGGCTCATCCAGGCCGCGGTCGCGCGCTCCGCGGCTGCGTCGCACTGATCAGACCGGAGCCGGCATACGGCCGCTGGCATGCCTCTCGTCCTCGGCGGGAATGGCCACTCTGCGGCGCCGGAAAGCCGGCAACGGGGTCAGGCTGAACAGGCCATAGTAGACGATGAAGGATGCCATGAAGTAGGGGCCGAGCATCTCGACCTCGAAGAAGGAGCGGATCAGCATCAGGCCGATCGCGCCGGCAAGCACCACCGAATCGGCGTTCCAGTCGCCGAACACCACTTTCGACACGTGCCCGTAGAAAGAACGCAGGATGACCAGCGCCAGCAAGGTGACGCCGATAAAGCCGATTTCAACCAGTGTCTCGACATAGGTGTTGTGGAAGTGGAAGCCGGAGCGGGTCGAGATGTAGAATTCCGCCCACAGCCGTTCCGGATCGGCAAAGCCTTGCACCCAATAGGCGGCATAGCCATAGCCGAGCAGCGGATGCTGCTGCGCCGCCTCCCAACCTTGCTCCCACAGATAGGTGCGGCCGGTGAGCGTCGAATCCTTGCCGAAGATGCCGAGCACGACATCCAGCAGGCCGAGGTTGAGCGCCGCGACCACCCCTGTCACCAGCGCGCCGGCGCCGACGATGAACAGCACGCGGCGATAGCGCAGCGACAGCACCTTGGTCATGCTGAGCAGCGCCACGATGCCGATCACCGCCGGCAGCGAGGCCACCGACGTTGCCGAATGGGCGATGGCCAGCATGTAGACCGACAACAGCATGATCGGCGCGGTCCAGACGAAGCCCAGCCAGTTGCGCCGGTAGAAGGCCAGGAACGCAAGGCAGAAGAAGATGCCGAGCGATGAGAAGAAGCCGATCTGGTTCTTGGAGCCGAAGGCGCCGACGAAATTGACCGTGCCGTCGATCGTGTCGAGCGCGTAAGCGCCGACTTTCAGTGAATAGAGCAGAACGAAGAAGATGCCGATCAGCGAGCCCACCACCAGCGTGCGCACGTTGATGGTGCGCGCCGTGACATAGGCGCAGACGATGTGCGAGGAATATTGCACCGCCGCGCGCGCGCTGATGCCTGCCGCCTGGGACCAGAACACCGAGAAGCAGACATAGGCCGCAAGCAGAATGGGCAGCCAGGCGCTGGAGAGCTTCCAGGTGAAGCGCCGGTAATCGACGAACAGCAGCGGCAGCCAGACGGCGTAGTAGGCGAGGATCAGGATCTGGCCGAAATTGGGCGAGTAGGCGAAGGCGAGCATGGAAACCGCGACGGCGAAAGTGCCGTAGGTCTCGTTGCGATAGGGATCGATCAGAATGGATTTCGGAATCTTCATACCGGATTTTGTCCGTTGAGCCCTTCTTGTGCGACGAACCGCTACGCCACGGCCCGCGCGCGCTGCATCTGCCGCTGCAGGAAGCGCCGCACCGGCTCGTCATAGATGCGCGTGGCGATGTCGGCGATGACGACGACCGAGGCCGCCATCACGATGCCGAACCAGGGATGATGCGCGAACGGATCGATCGAGAAGGCCTTGCCGGCCCCGGCGATGATCATCAGCATCGGCGTATGAATGATGTAGATCGGGTAGGAAATCCGCCCGAGCCAGCCATAGAAGCCTGATAGAAGCGGCGCGGTCGGTGCCACCGCGCCGGTCATCACCATGAGCGGGAAGACGATGACGATGGCGGCGAGGTCGTAGACGACGCGCGCGCCGCCGGCCGGAGCGATGGCGAAGACGGCAAGCGTGAGCAGGATCACGCCTTCGACCCAGAAGCCGCGCCGCAGGAAGCCGAGGCTGCCCTGCCAGCGCTCCATCGATCGGCAGAGCAGCACGCCCAGGAAGAACGAGAAAGTTACGCGCGGCAGGCCGCTGAGGATGGTCTTGCCAGTCATGCCGAAATCGAGCGTGCCGGCGAAGATCGAGGCGACGACGAGCAGCACGAGGCTGGCGCCGACGATCCCCGTCAGCACCCGCCGCGAGAGGAGCGCGAAGACCGCGACATAGGCGATGTTGACGATGAGTTCGAAGAACAGCGACCACGAAGCGGGATTGAGCGGAAAGATCGTGTGATAGGCGTCGCTGACCAGCGGGATGAAGAGCATGCCGGTCGTCAGCTGCATGCCGATCTCGGACAGCGGCATGTATTCGGCCGGCATGAGCCTGTTCTTGACCAGCAGGTAGAAGAAGCCGAGCAGCGTGCCGGCGAGATAGAGCGGATAGAGCCGGATCAGGCGGATGGCCACGAAGGAGCCGAAGCCCATGCCGTTCTCGATCTTGCGGTCATAGGCATGCGCGATGACGAATCCGCTGAGCAGGAAGAACAGATCGACCGCGAGATAGCTCGACGGCAGCACCTTGCCGTCGGCCAGGAACGGCGAGAAATGGTAGAGCATGACGCTGATCGCCGCCACGCCGCGGATGGCGTCGAGATTCAGATAGACGTGACGCTGGGCTGCGGGCTGCATGTTATGCCTTCAAGCGGTCCAAAACAGATCGCCCGCCCGCGCCGCAACGCGAACGAGCCTGGCTTGTCCCTCCCGCCTCCGGTTCCCGGCTCGCTTCGGGCAAGCTTCGGTCCGGCGGCGCTACTGGCTGGCCGTCGGCGCCAGCTTCACCTTGATCACGTCGCCCGGCAGAACAGGCGTGTCTTCCTTGGCTTCGATCTCGCTCGTCTTGCCGTCGGCAACCCGCACTAGCGAATAGAGCAGGGCCGGCTCCTCATCTCCGGTGATGCTGGCCGCCGTCGCGGGGTCCGACGCCTGCGCGATCAGGCCCTTCTGCATGCCGGCCTTCAACGTCGCCTCGTTCAGGTCGGCCTCGGCCTGCTGCCGGTTGGCGGTAAGGGTGGAATTCAGCGAGTTCCTGGCATCGATGGCGTCCTGCTCGGCCTTGCTGATCGACTGCTTGGCGGTGAGGATGGCCGTCTCGTAATCCAGGATCTTGCCCTGCAGGTCGGTGACCGACTGCTGCGAGGAAAGCAGGCGCGCATTGGCAACCAGGCCCTTCTGCGCCAGTGGACCGATGCTTTCGGCCTGCTTCTCGGCCAGATCGACCTGCTTCTGCTGGTTGGCGATCTTCTTTTGCAGCGATTCGATTTCCGACTGCAGAACGCCCTTCAAATCGTCGAGCGCATCGAGCTTCAGCTTCAGCGATTTCTGGTCGGAGACCAGGATCGCCGTTTCGTCGGCGACGATGGTCGCCAGTTTCGGATCGCCCCCCTCGATTTCCTTAGGCACCTCGAAAGTCGTCTTGCCTGCAAGGTCGGCATCGATCCTGGCTCGTTTGACGAGCAGGCGGATGCGCTGATCGTCATAGATATCGAAGCTGCCCTTGGCGGTAACCAGATCCTTCCCAAGCTGCGGGCCGTAATCGGCGTTGCGCCTTATGCCGCCGGCGATGCTGACTGCCTTGAGCACCGTCAGATCGGGCACGAAGGGAAACTGGCCGGGGTTCTGGACTTCGCCGGAAATATAGAACGGCCGGAACTGCGCCATCTCGACCGAGGCTTCCGGCTTGTCGGGCAGCGCCAGCTTGCGCTGCAACGCCAGCCCGATCGCCGAAGCGACTTCCGCCGTCGTCTTGCCGGCGGCCTGCATGTCGCCGACGAACGGCACCGAGAGCGTCCCGCTCGGGCCGACCGAATATTCGCCATTGAGGGCTGACCAGTCGCGGAACGTGCCGTCGACCGTCTGCCATTCGGCGACGCGGATGTTGAGCTTGTCCTGTGGGCCAAGCTGATAATCGCCGGCGGCGGCCAGCTGCGGCATCGCGAGCGACGCCGCAACAAGCAACGCGCCCGCGAAGCGGGCCGTCGTCTTGGACAGGAGACTGCAGGCGTAAGACAGTCCGAAGGGGTTTTTTGTCAAATACGTTTCCGATTCGCTTTGGCCCCATCCACCCGATGAGATCACTGCCGGATGCCTGCCCCGAATCTGGCGGAGCAGGCCCGTCGGTCAATAGCTGCCGCGTGACATCCACACGGCAGGAACGGTCTTGAAGATGATGCGAATATCCTCGGACAAAGACCAGTTCTCGACATAGTGGCGATCGAAGGCGACGCGCGTGTCGTAGGACACGTCGTTGCGGCCGCTGACCTGCCACAACCCGGTCAAGCCCGGACGCGACTTCAAGTAATAGACCGCGGCACTGCCGTAGATCTCCAATTCGTCGCGCACGACCGGGCGCGGGCCGACAAGGCTCATGTCGCCCTGCAGGATGTTGAGGATCTGCGGCAGTTCATCGAGGCTGAGCTTGCGAAGCACCTGCCCGACGCGGGTGACGCGTGGATCGTTCTTCAGTTTGCGTGTCGCGATCCATTCGGCGTTGGCATCGGCATTGGCCGCCAGATACGCAGCGAGCACGCGCTCGCCATCCGGCACCATGGTGCGGAATTTGAGGCAGGAGAAAATCCTGCCGCCGCGGCCGATGCGCTTGTGGCCATAGAAGATCGGACCGTTGTCCGAAAGCTTGACCAGCAGCGCGACCATTAGGAAAAGCGGGCTGAGCAGGATCAGCCCGGCCAGGGAACCGACGATATCGAAACTGCGTTTGAGCAGACCGCCGATGGGGGGTGGAAAATCAACGCCGACCTGCGCAAAACCCGCATTAGCCGACTTGGCGACGTCCCTCATGCAGAAGCTCCATACGTTGAACGGATGGTTTACGACAAGATATCAAAAAAATGCTGCAGCGCAACACACAATTTCCCATCGGACTGAAATGCTCACGTCATGAATTGACTAAATAATAAACCTGCCCTGCCCAAATTTTCACCTTTGTGGCACGTTTATGACAAGGTGAGAGCGAACCAGGAAAATGTAGTCCGCCTTTTAGGCCATTTTTGGACAGTGCATTCTTTGCTGCAGAAGAAACGCGGTTGCGCGCCGTCGGAAGCACTCGCCATGGTAAGTTATTCAGATAAAATACTAATCAAAGTGGCGAGTTTTACTGAAGCGGCAGGCGGCTAATTGAATAGCTGCCGGAGCCAGAGTGTGCGACGCAGCATGGCAGAGTCGATCTCGTAAAATCGTTGGAAACCATACCTGCACGGCCTTGCTCCGGCCGACCCGCCTTAATAGAGTCGCAAATTGTTCCTGTCATAGTCTGCATGGGTAAGGAAGGTCGGAAGCAACCGGCCGGATAGGGCAGCCAGAAAAAGCTCTTTGGCGCAACGGGGAGTTACGCGGGTGGGTAAGTCGCAGCTTCTGCATGCTCGTCTCGGTTGAGAGGCCGGCGAACATGTCTCTGCCAAAATTCATCGTCGGGATGATCTTCGCGCTCGCGATCGTCATCGGCTGGTCTTATTTCGATGGCGCGTCGGCGGGTACCATCCTCCTTCGCGCCGTCGTCTGTGCCGTCATCATCCAGGCCGGCTATTTCCTCCTCGTCTTTGCCATGATTGGCGGAACCACGCCGACATCGGCCGACAAGGCCCGCGAGGCTGACCGCGGCACGATCCTGAACAAGGTCGCCGACGGCGAAAAGCTAAGCGCCAGACGCAGCCTCCACTGAACGTTCGACCGGCGCCGGGACCAGTCCCGTCTCGACCGATGACGCGCCTTCGCGCTCGGCCTGCTCGCCGGACAGCATCCTGGCAAGGCGGCTGCCGGCCTTTGCCTTCAGCCGCCGATATTGTCCGACCTCGACGATGCGTCCGTTCTCGATGGCCACCACCCAGTCGGCGAAGGCAATCATCGACGGCCGGTGCGCGATGGTCAAAATCGTCATTTGGCCGCGCAGCGCCTCGATCGATTGGGCGATCAGCGACTGATTCTGCCAGTCGAGCGCGCTCGTCGCCTCGTCGAGGATGAGCAGCGAAGGCTTGCGCAGCAGCGCCCGCGCCAAGGCGATGCGCTGCCGCTCCCCGCCGGAAAGCCGGACGCCGCGGTCGCCCACCACCGTCTCCAGCCGCAATGCCAGGCGCTCCACGAAATCGGCCGCATGGGCGTTGCGCAAGGCCGCCCATAGTTCTTCGTCGCTGGCCGCGGGCGCGGCAAGGCGCAAATTGGCGGCGATCGTGTCATGCAGCAGGAACACGTCCTGCGGCACATAGGCGACCCGATCGCGCCAGGCCCTGCGATTTTGCGCCGTGATCTCCACGCCGTCGGCCAGGATGCGTCCCGCGGTCGGTTCGAGCAGGCCGAGCAGCATGTCGGCGATCGTGCTCTTGCCGGAACCGGAAGGGCCGATCAGCGCCGTCACCTTGCCGGCCGGCAGGCCGAAGGTGATATCGCTGACCACCGGCTTGCCGTCGCCCTCGCCATAGGCGAATGCCACATCGCGGATGTTGAGGCCGGTCTCGAGAGACAGTCTTGCCCCTTGTTCGGCCATGCTTTCTTCCGGCTCGCGCTCGGCATCGAAGCGGGCCTGGAGGCTTTTCATCGAAGCATAGGCCGGCAGGTTGATCAGCACCTGCTGGGTCTGGAGCTGCATGTCCATGAAGCGCGGCGCGACCCGCATGAAGACCAGGAGCAGCACGACGATCTCGGCCAGCGACAGGTGGAAACGGACCAGCGCGACATAGATGAAGAGGCTGAGCCCGATCACGCTCGTAACCTGGAACAGGGCGGTGCCGAGCGAACTGTTGCGGACGAAGGCGATGTTGTCGGTCTTCATCTTGTCCAGCGTCGCGCCGAGCTCGGCAAAATAGCTTGCCTCGACATTCAGGCTCTTGGCGACCTTGATGCCGCCGAGGAACTCGGAGACCGTGCGGTACTGATCCTGGCGATTGCCGGTCAGGGTGCGGCCATAGGCGCTGGCGCGCGCCCTGAACGGCTGCAGCGCAACCAGCAGCACCAGGCCGATGAAAATGGCGAAGGACGTCATCACCGGCGAGATGAACAGCGAGACCACGAGATAGCCGGTGAGAAGCAGCGTCGCTTGGGTCAGCATCAGCAGCGAGAAGGCGGCCACCTGCACTCGGTCGACATCGCCGTTCAGCGCATGGTCGAGATCGGAGCCGCGGATGCGGGTGAAAACGCCCCAGCGCGCCTTGCCGACGCTCTCGAACAGGTTCATGCGCACGCGGTTGACGAAGTCGTAGAGCAGCCGAGCCATGTAGACCGACTTGAAGCGGTTGAACGTCGCTTGCAGCGCCACCAGCGCGACGAGCAGGCAGAGCACGGTCGCGAGCGACAGCGTTCCGCCGGGCACCAGCCAATGCAAGGCCTCCGGCACCCGCACCGCATAGTCCTGGTCGGGCTTGCCGATCAGGCGCAGCAGCGGAACGAGCAGAAGGATCGAGATGCCTTCGGTGAGACTGCCCAGGATCAGGAAGGCAAGCGCCGTCGCCGTGCGCCGTCCGCCGACATGCGCCATCATGGCGCCGAAACCGGCGATGTCCCGGAAAAGCGACAGGCGAAACTTCGAGGACCAGCCCATGCCCTGGCTCACCTCGTTCCGGACGCCAGGTCGGTTTCGATCGCGGCGACCGCTTCGTCGATCCGGGCGAGTCCGGCCGGCACTTCGAGGCGGCTGACGCCGACCCGGCCGGCGACCTGCGCGCATTGGCTAAGATGCGCGGCGGCAAGATCGCCGGGCAGCGCCTGCCGGCCGAACCGCGTGACATAGGAGAATTTGATGATCGCTGGCAACGCGGCGGCGCCGATCAATGGCGAGATCGCCGCCCGCCCGCCGCGTTCGAGCACATAGATGCGCGATACCGGCACCGCCTCGGTGGCAAATCCGTCATGCAGCCGATGCTGCGCCTTGTCGATCTGCGGATGCACCTGCGGACGCACTTCCGCCTGCTCGAGGCGAATGGCGCTGGCCGCGTCCGCCGCGAGCTTGAGCTGCGGAAATCCGGGCAGGATCATCGGCCGGTCAGGATCGGACAAATCCAGCGCCACGACGTCGTCGGTGAGCAGGCGGTGACCGGCGCGGATCATCGCGCCCGCCGTCGTCGACTTGCCGGCGCCCTTGTCGCCCATGAAGATCACGCTCCTGCCGCCGACGGCAATGGCGCTGGCATGCAGGACGAGCAGCCCGCGCCGATGCAGGGCAAGCGCCATCACCGGCCCGAGCAGCGGAAAGGCGAGCAGCGGGTCGTCGATCCCCAGCGCCGGATCGACATCGATCCGCTTGGCGTCGCTGATCATGAAGGTGCCGACCGCCTGCCAGGAAAGATATTGGCGCGTCGCCTCGAACCGGAACGCCGCGGCGCCCAGCGATGCGCCGTCGGGAAAGTCGACCGGCCCGATAGCGATATCGAGGTCGGGTGTCGCCGGCGCCATCGGTTCCAGTTCCGGCAAGGCCACTTCCGAGCTGACGACCAGCCCATAGGCCCTGTAGAAATGGCGGACGCGTCCGCCCGGCGCCGTCGTCTCGGTGGCTGGTTCGGGCTGCGCAAGACCGTTATGGCGTTTCGTTGAATCGCCATCACGGTCTAACTCTTTGTTAGGGCATGATCTTTCTCCGAAAACCGGTTCCCACTTTTCGGGATCATGCTCTAGGGAAGCGATCGGAAGGTTCATGCGGGGCTTCCTTGGATTTGCCGCAGCCACAGCGACAGCGAAACCGAGCGCCAGACATGCTGGACGTCGGGCAGCGTCGCCTGCTCGGGCTGGCGCAGCATGCGCTCATAAACCGCGTTCACTTCAGGCAGGTTGACATAGGGCGCGATCCACTCGCTGTCCGATATCAAAAGCTTGTCCAGTAGCTCGCGGTGGTTGCCGAGCATGCCCCTGACCAGGTTGGCGGTGAAATCGATCTTGTCGCGCCGCCATTGCACCGCCGGCGGCAGAACGCCTTGCATCGCCCGGCGCAGCACATGGCGGCCAAAACCGTCCTTGAGCTTTTCCTCGCCGGGCAGCGCCAGGCAGAATTCGACGAGCGGCTTGTCCCAGAACGGATAGCGCGGCTCGACGCCGAAATTGGCGGCGGCCTTGTCGAGCACTTCGAAGGCATGCGGCACCAGCCCGGTGGACAGAAGCCAGCGATGCGTCAGCGCTTCGCTGGCGCTGACGGCGGCGGACATGTAGCCGCTGCGATGAAAGCGCTCCGCAAGATCGGTGCGCCTGGCAAGGTCCGGATTGACCAGGCCCGCCCAGGCGCGCGGTGCCGATGCCGGCCGCTGCCGCACCTTGCCGACAAGGCGTCGGGCCATCGATCGCATCCGGGCGATCCGCCAGGCCGGTCCGTAGATGGTCAGGAACTTGAAGTAGAGGGAGAGCATGCCCTCGCCATAGGTGTTCGCAGCGCTGTGCAATTCGCGCCACAACTCGAGCCACCGGCCGGCATTGGCGAGTTCGTGAAGGTGTCCATGGCCCTGCGAGACGACCTCGTCGCCGCCATGTCCATCGAGAAGCACTTTGACGCCTTTTGCGCCCGCCGTCCGGTAAAGGTCGCGCGTCAACGACAGGCCGGGCGCCAGGAACGTGCCCTCCTGCTCCTCCAGGATGCGCTCGAACTCGGCGAAGGGCGCGTAATTGCTCACCGCAATCAGCGTGGCGTCGAGCGGATTGCCGTCGAGCACCGCATCGATGAACGGCTTCTCGTCCATCGACGAGCCCTTGTCGAAAACCAGCGAGAAGGTCTTGAGCCTCGGGTTGCGCTGCGCGGCCGCGCGAAGACCAGCAACGCAAGCGATCGAGGAGGAATCGAGCCCGCCGCTCAGCATGGCGCCGACGGCCGGCGTGCCGCGCATCCGGTTCTCCACCGATTGCGCGAAGAGATGCCTGAATTCCTCGGCCGCGTCCGAGCGCGGCGGCCGTTGCGACGGCTCGATCTGCCAGTAGCGCCGCAGCACCACCTGGTGGCCTGCGACCGTCATGCCGTGCCGTGCCGGCAGGCGGAAGATCTCGGCGTAGGGCGTGGCCTGCGGATCGTCCGGCAGGCCGGCGAGGAAGCCGGAAATCTGGTGCTCGCTGAGGCGCCTGCCGATGCCGTCCAGCGCAAGGATCGGCCCGATCTCCGAGGCGAACGCGAAGCGCCTGCCGGTCGAATGATAGTAGAAAGGTTTGACGCCGAAATGGTCGCGCGCGCAAAACAGCGCCTGGCGCTCGCCGTCCCATATGGCGAAGGCGAAATCGCCCTGCAGATAGGTCGGGCAGGCCTCGCCCCATTTGAGGTAGGCGCGCATGATGAGCACCGCGTCGGCGATCGACCGGTCGCGCATGCCGAGCCGCGCCAGAAGCTCGTCGCGATTGTCCAGCCGGCAGTCTGCGGTGATGGCGAGCTTGCCGCCGGCCATCGTCAGTGGGCCGGGACCATCCTCGCCGGTCGTGTCGAGCCAGGCGTGGCCGAGCGCCACGCTGCCCTCCGTCCACCACGAGTTGCCGTCGCGGGCGCGGTGGCGCATGCGCGAAAGCATCTGCTGGATATCGCCGGCCCCGGCGGGCCGGTCATTGTCGCTGAGCACGATTCCTGCGACGCCGCTCATCGCTCACGACCCATGGTCGACCAGATGGGCAAATCCTTTGATCGAGCCGCCAAGCACGATGTGGTTGCCGCTCATCAGCCAGGCATGCGCCTTGAACTCGCTGCCCGTTCCTTTCTCGATGCCGATGCTGATCTTCGAGGCGCTGCCCTGGCGCGCGAGCAGATACTGTCCAGCCAGCGCCTGGGTAAGGCAGCTGGCGCCTGGCACGAGCCGCGCCGCGGCGGCGACGCCCCATGCGACACGCCGCAGGTCGGCGATGCTGGCATCGCGTCCGGCGTCCAGCCGCGTCACCAGGCTGCGGACACGGTTGTAGGAAGACAGCGTCAGCGCAAGCCGTACCGCGCTCACCACCGTCAGGCAGCGCGCCAGAAACAGCATTTCCTGGCCGCTCAGCGAGCGGAGCCTAGACCAGTTCCTCACTGTGGAGCCTCGCAAGCCCTGCTTCGCTCAGCCCCTTGAGCAAGCCCTCGACATCGGCCTTGCAGCGTTCGGCGTCGACATTGTAGCGCGCAAGCACGGCGCTGCGGATATCGAGGACCGATCGCGGCTCCTGGATCTGCTCCCAGATGAAGGCGCCGACGCCGTTCAGGCTGTAATAGACATTGGATTTCAGGTGGAGCAGCGCCAGTCCGGCGCCGAATTCACAAGCCACCGCCTCGTTGGTCGCGACGACGCGGTCATCGTCCGAAGGGTTCCAGTGCATCCTAAAACCTCGTTGCTGGCCCGCCGCGCCGTCAGACGTTGCCGTGGATCGGTTGCCGACGATCCCCGGCAGGAAGCCGGGGGACAAAAGCCCCCCGGGCTCACCTGTTGGAGAACACCCGGAGCCCCAACTTCGACTCCCGGATACCTGTAAGCTTTAAGAGAAAGTCAGCTCGCCGATCGGCGTGTGCGCGGGAAAGCTCGCGTCGAGCGCCGTCGTGCCAGCACCGCCCTGCGTGATCGTTTCAATCGAACCATGAACCGTCAGGCTGGGGGTTTCGTACTCATGCTTTTCAACATTCTGTTCCATTTTACTCTCCAATTAAGGACTGGAAGCGGCTGCAGGCTGCCGCCAGCATATCGCTATGCTGCAATGCGATTGCTGCACGGCACCATCCATGAGTCAAGCCTGATTTACCAAGCATTAATCAATTCTTGGTTGCGCTCGCCTTCGTTGGTAATCAAGGTGTAGGCGCCGTCATCCTAAACCTCAGCCGTCCACGAATTCAACCGTAGGTCTTTGCCGTTTAAATAAGCATCTGATTTAATTATGATAATTTGCTAGGCGAGAAATTCATTTCGCAAATGCGAAGAATTTGCTGCAAGAAATCGCCACGTTCCGGCTCGCGTTGGCATATCCGGTTTTGTCTTCAAAAGTGATTGAGCGTGCAGCGGTTTTAAACGCTGCGGTTGCAGTCACGAGCCGGCCTCTGCCCGGTTTTGGGCGATCTCGTCAATTTTCCCGATGCTTTTCTTCGCAGGTGCGGTATAAACCGCGCGGGCGGCATTTTGCGGAGAACGACATCGGGCATGGCGATGCAGGATGGCTCCTATGAAAGGCTGCGCGCCGCCGGCTGCGCTGACGAAGTCGCTTATGTGCAGGCCTGCCTGAGGCTGTTTTTCGCGCCAGGCGTCGACATCACGGGCGGCCGGGCCGACATGCCCGCGCCGACAATCTCGTCGGCCCCGGCAATCTCAGCGACCCCAACAATCTCGGCAGCCGCAACAATCTTGGCAGCCCCAACAATCTCGGCAGCCCCAACAATCTCGGCGGCCAATGTCGCCGACATCGCCAGGTTGAACAAGGTCGCCGTCTTCCTGCTCAAGGCGCTCGCGCATACGCCCGGGAATGCCGCGCCAGCGGAGTTGCCTGCCTGGCTCGACGGCTACCGCCGGCGCACCATGTCGATGAATGCCGCCTGCATCGGCGATTCGATGGCCATCGATCGCGTGCTGCGCGAAAGCCGGGTCGATTTCGTCTTCCTCAAGGGGCCGCTGCAGCAGCATCTGCTCTATGGCGACCATTTCATGAAGCCATCCGGCGATGTCGACATACTGGTTTCGCCGACCGGTTTCGCCAGGGCCCGCGATGCGTTGCGCACGATCGGCTATGAGGTTGCCGGCAAGTCGCGTTCGGTCTGGTGGGTGCGCTTCCTCGGCGAGCAGCATATGGTTCGCGAAGACGGCACGAGGGCCTCGACCGTCGACCTCCACCACCGTCTCCAGCAGCCGGGGTCGCCCAGCCCCCGCGACATCGACGGCTTCCTGCGCCGCAAGCGCGAAGTCGCGGTGGCCGGCGCCGCCATGCCGATCATCTCGGCGGCCGACACCTTGCTTTTGTCTGCGATCAGCGTCGCCAAGGCCTTTTTCAACCGCGAGCCCTGCGCCGGCTATGTCTGCGACGTCAGGGCCAGCGCCAGCCGCCTGAGCGAAGCCGAGCAGCGGATGGTTCTCGACCACGCCGCCGAGCAGGGCCTGGCGGACACGCTGCTCTTGGGGTTGCGTGCCGCCGACGTGCTGCTCGGCGCCGCCGGTACGCTGCTTTCGGATCGCGCCGACCGCATTCTGGCGCGCATCGACAACGCCGATCTCTTCCACATGGTGGTCGCGCCCTGGCTCGCGTCGCTGCGCTGGCCGCAGCGCCGCCATGTGCTGTGGGAGCTCTGCGGCCGCGAGCCGGTCCGTTACCTGGCTGAAGCCGGCTGGGCTGCCTCCGCCGACCTCAGCCGGCGCATCTTCGAGCGCCCGGCCACGATTGAGCCGGCGCGGAGCGAAATGATCAAAATCGTGGGCGGGGCGGCCACTCATGCAAGCGAAAGGTGAGCCCATGCCCGTGACGACGCCTGTGACGAGCCCGATGGCGACCTTGGGGGTCTGCGTCATCATCGCCGCCCGCAATGCGGCGCGCACGATCCCCGCCGCCATCGCTTCGGCGCTGCGCGAGAGGGAAGTCGCCGAAGTCGTCGTGGTCGACGACGCTTCCACCGACAACACCCGCGACGTGGCTTTGGCCGCCGACGACGGCAGCGGCCGGCTTGCCGTCATCCGCCTCGACGTCAATCGCGGTCCTTCCGCCGCGCGCAACGCCGCTATCCGGGCTTCAAGATCGCCTTTCATCAGCATTCTCGACGCCGACGATTTCTTCCTCGAAGGCCGCTTCCGCCGGCTTTTCGCCAGCACCGACTGGGATTTCGCGGCCGACAACATCATGCTGATCCGCGACGATGCCGCGACAGACTTTGCCAAGGTCGCCGCGCCGCCTTTCGCGGCCGATCCGGAATTTCTCGATTTCGAGCGCTTCATCGACGGCAACATCTCGCGCCGCCGCGTCCTGCGCGGCGAGCTCGGTTTCCTGAAGCCGGTAATCAGCAGGGGTTTTCTCGAACGGCATGGGCTGGCTTACGATGAAAGCTTGCGTCTTGGCGAAGATTACGAACTCTATGCGCGCGCTGTCGCCCGCGGGGCGCGCTTCAAGGTCATCAAGTCCTGCGGCTATGGCGCGATCGTCCGCGCCGATTCGCTGAGTGGGCGCCATCGAACGCAGGATTTGAAGCGTCTTGCCGATGCCGACCTGGCGCTGCTGGCGCTCGACAACCTTCCGGAGCGCTCGAAGGCCGCCTTGCGGCGCCACGAGCGCCATGTCCGCGACAAATACCGGTTGCGCAATTTCCTCGACGTCAAAGCCGAGCGTGGGCTGGCGTCGGCCGCGGCTTATGCCTTCGCCAGCCAGTCGAATCTGATCCCGATCGTGCGCGGCGTCGCCACCGACAAACTCGACGCGCTGTTCCGCCGCGCCGGGATTGCTGCAAAGCAACAAATACCGCCGACGCGCTTCCTGATGGCGGCGACGAGCGCCGCAAACGAATGATCCCACATCACGCCGCAAGCCGTCATCCCTCAAAAAATCCGCATTCGCAAAACTATGATGTTGCCTAGTCGCCCCGGTAGTGGCAGTCTATGCTGCAATGCAGCAATTTCGAAAAGGCCGACAGGATGGCTTCGATTTTTGGCTTCAGATCCCGAGATCCGGCTCGCGACCGCCAGACCGATCTCCAGCGTTTCGACCGACTGGCGAAGCTGTTCGACCAGATCGCTGCCGAGATCGAGGCGGAGAAGACCGGGCTGGAGAATCGCTACAGGTCGACGGCCGCCAACGCGGCCTTTCTGGTCGAGGCGATGGAGAATGGTTCGGCGTCGACCAGCAAGGGCTCGGATGTCAGCGCGATGACGAATTCGATCCTGAACTGCGAGCGGCGCATTGCGGAGCTCGTTCGCCAAAAAGGCCTGGTGAAGGAACTGCGTCATTCGCTCGACGCGATCGTCGAGGATGGTGCCGATCGGTCTGCACCGCAGTCCGCGGCAAGAGGCTGACGGCGCCTTCGGGTGTCGTCATCGGTACGAGACATTAGAGGAGTTCAAGAGGGCGAAGGATCGGAAGCGGCTCGCTCGCGCGGCCAAGGAAGACTTTGGGTTGGGCGGACAACACAAGGTGAGTTTGTTATGAACGCAGATCCCAGCAACACCTCCACCATGGCGGTGTGCGACAAGTCGCATACGCCCGGGAATGGATTAAACAGCCTGCGGCTCGGCGTGGTCGGCGCCTTGTTCGCCATCGCAGCGACCCTTGCGGCGAGTCCGCATCCGGCGCACGCGCAAGGGACGCAACAGGAGTTGCAAAGCGCGCCGTCCTTCGTCGATAATTTCTCGAATTTCGACCGGTCCCGCTGGTTCGTCTCGGACGGCTGGACCAATGGCGCCCATCAGAATTGCACCTGGTCGAAGGATCTCGTGCGGCTTTCCGATGGCGTGCTGTCGCTGGGCTTCGAAAAGCGCAAGCTGAAGGATCGCGATTTCGCCTGCGCCGAGGTCCAGACCAAGCAGCGCTACGGCTACGGTGTCTACGAGGCGCGCATGAAGACCGGCACCGGCTCAGGCCTCAACGCCGCCTTCTTCTCCTATATCGGTCCGCAGGACAAACAGCCCTGGGACGAGATCGACTTCGAGGTCCTCACCAAGGATCCGTCGAAGGTGCAGGTCAACAGCTACATCCAGGGCAAGCCGAAGAACGGCAAGCTGGTCGACGTCGAAGGCGGCGCCGACAAGGGTTTCAACGACTACGGCTTCGTTTGGGAGAAGGACCGGCTGCGCTGGTATGTCAACGGCAAGCTCGTCCATGAAGTGACCAATCCCGACGAGTTGCCGACGCATTCGCAGAAAATCTTCTTCAGCCTCTGGGGCAGCGACAAGCTGACCAACTGGATGGGCGCCTTCGTCGATCCCGGCAGCAAGGTGACCCTGGAGGTCAAGCGCGTCGCTTTCACCGCTTTGGGCCAACCATGCCAGTTTCCGGAATCGCTGGCATGCAGCATAAGTAACAGCAACTAGGCATGATCCCGAAAAGTGGGAACTGGTTTTCGGATTAAGATCATGCCGAACCAACTAGGCCGTTGGGCCTGAGGGACATCTGAACCGGCCGGACCACCTTTTGTGGCCCGGCCTTTGACAGGAATAGAACCAAATGAATTTGACGGTGTTTGGGATTGGCTATGTCGGTCTCGTCCAGGCCGCTGTGCTTGCCGAGGTCGGCCACGAGGTGGTGTGCGTCGACATCGACGAGAAGAAGGTGGAGCGGCTCAACCAGGGCCTGATCCCGATTTTCGAACCGGGCCTGGAGGCCCTCGTCAAGGAAAACCACGCGGCCGGCCGCATCCGCTTCACCACGGACGCGGCAGCGGCGGTCAGGCATGGCCAGATCCAGATGATCGCGGTCGGCACGCCGCCGGGCGAGGATGGCTCGGCCGATCTGAAATATGTGCTCGCCGTCGCCGAGACCATCGGTCGTGAGATGGACAGCGCCAAGATCGTCGTCGGCAAATCGACCGTGCCGGTCGGCACCTGCGAAAAGGTGAAGGCCAGGATCGCCGAAACGCTGAAGAAGCGCGGCCGCGAGGATCTCAGCTTCGACGTCGCCTCGAACCCCGAATTCCTCAAGGAGGGCTCGGCGGTCGCCGACTGCATGAAGCCGGACCGCATCATCGTCGGCACCTCCAGCGAGGACACCGAGATGGTGATGCGCGAGCTCTACGCGCCCTTCAACCGCAACCACGAGAAGATGATCGTGATGGATGTGCGCAGCGCCGAATTCACCAAATACGCCGCCAACTGCATGCTGGCGACCAAGATCAGCTTCATGAACGAGATGGCCAATCTCGCCGAGCAATTGGGCGCCGACATCGAGGAGGTGCGCAAGGGCATCGGCTCGGATCCGCGCATCGGCTACCACTTCATCTATCCCGGCCTCGGCTATGGCGGCTCCTGCTTCCCCAAGGACGTGCGCGCGCTTATCAAGACCGCCGAGGGCGTCAAGTTCGACGCCAAGCTGCTGCGCGCCGTCGAGGAGCGCAACAATGCGCAAAAGTCGGTCCTGTTCGACAAGGTCAACCACTATTTCAAGGGCGCGCTCAGGGGCAAGACATTCGCCGTCTGGGGGCTGGCCTTCAAGCCCAACACGGACGACATGCGCGAGGCGCCGTCGCGCACGCTGATGGAAGCGCTGTGGGCGGCCGGCGCCAAGGTCCAGGCCTACGATCCCGAGGCGATGCAGGAATGCCAGGCGATCTACGGCCTGCGCGACGACCTGCTTTTGTGCGGCACCAAGGAGGCGGCGCTGCGCGGCGCCGACGCGCTGTTGATCTGCACCGAATGGAAGAGCTTCCGCGCGCCGTCCTTCGACGCGCTCAAGGATGCGCTGACGACGCCGGTCATCTTCGACGGCCGCAACCTCTACGATCCCAAGGTGATCGCGCGCTACGGCATCGAATATTTCTCGATCGGCAGGATGGCGGCATGACGATGGCCGCTTGCCTCGAGGACGATCGCCGCCGCGAACGACAACGGCGCCGACAATGACCATGCGCGTGGAGCAGGAGGGTTCGATCTGATGGTGCTCGACGTTCGGCCCGAACAAATCGCCAGCGAGCATTTCGATCTCGTCGTCATCGGATCCGGCTTCGGGTCGTCCTTCTTCCTGCACGAATTCCTGAAGCGGCGCAAAGCCCGCGTCCTGGTGCTGGAATGGGGCCGCCACAACACGCATGAGTGGCAGCTCAGCCAGAACGCCAACACCGACATAGACGATGAAACCACCTACGATACTGACAATCCCGACAAGCCTTGGAACTACACGATCGGTCTTGGCGGCGGCACCAATTGCTGGTTCGCGCAGACGCCGCGTTTCCATCCCAACGACTTCAAGCTGAAGAGCACCTACGGCGTCGGCAATGACTGGCCGATCAGCTATGACGACCTCGAACCGTTCTATGGCGATGCCGAGGAGGTCATGTCGATCTCCGGCGATCCCGACATGGCGCGGATGCTGCCGCGCTCGCGGCCGTTTCCGCAGCCGCCGCATCGCATGTCGACACCCGACCGCATGATGAAGGCGGCGCAGCCGGATCAGCATTTCGTCATGCCGACCGCCCGGGCGCGCGTGGCGACCTCGCAACGCGCCTCATGCTGCGCCAATCTCAGATGCTGGCTGTGTCCGGCGGACGCCAAGTTCACCGTCAACAACGGGCTGATGCATGTGTTCCAGCATCCGGACGTCTCGGTCTGTCTCGGCGCCGAGGTGCGCCGGTTCGATCATGCCGGCGGTGCGGTCCGCTCCGTCACCTTCGTCCACAAGGGCAAGGAATATTCGGTCGGCGGCGATCTCTTCATCCTCGGCGCCAATGCCATACAGAGCCCGGCGATCATGTTGCGCTCCGGACTTGGCGGCGAGTTCGTCGGCTTGGGCTTGCACGAATCCTATGGCTGGAATTACGAAGCCTATCTCGGCGGCGTCGACAATTTCGACGGCTCGACCATCACCACCGGCCTCAATTTCAGTCTCTATGACGGGCCGCACCGGGCCGAGCATGCGGCGGCGCTCGTCTATTTCGAGAACCGCTGGCAGCACGGCATGCGCGCCGAGAAGGGAAGGCTGCGGCAGGTGCTGCCGCTGGTCATCGTCACCGAGAACCTGCTCGACCCGGAAAATCGCGTCGTGCTCGACAAGGACGAGAACGCCTTCGTGACCTTCAGGGGCGCGTCGGACTACGCCACCAAGGGCATGGCGAAAGCGCTGGAAAGGTTGCCGGAACTGCTCAAGCCGCTGCCGGTCGAACAGATTTTCGATCGCGGCATAAGGCCGACCGAATCGCATGTGCAGGGCACGCTGCGCATGGGCACGGGCCCGGTCGATTCCGTGGTCGACCGCGACATGATCCACCACCAGCTCAGGAACCTCGTGGTCGTCGGCACCAGCACCTATCCGAGCTGTTCCTGCGCCAATCCAAGCCTGACCGCGGCTGCCCTGTCCTTGCGGGCGGCGGGGAAGCTGGCGGCATGAGGGAGGGGTCGATGAAGATCACGCGCCGCACCGCGCTGGCCATCGTCGCCGGCGGCATTGCCTCCACCGGCATCGCGGCCGCTGCCATCTCGTCCTTATCGGACGAGGATCTGGTTCGCGTCACGCTCGAAAAATATTTCGGGCCGCTCAACATGCGCATCGAGCACCTGCAGCAATTCGTGCTCGAATTCCAGAACCGCAACCCCTGGATATTCCCGAGCGCCAAGGTAGCCGATGTGGTGACGCTGGCGGAAACGGTGAAGCTCGGCAAGGCGCGCGAGCTGCTGCCTCAGGACAAGCGGCGCGACCTCCGCCATTTCGACCGCTGGGTCATCGCCGAGTTCCACATGCTGACCGATTATGCCTGGCGCAGTTCGCCCGACGATCCGATCCGCTTCACCGGCTGGCATCCATGCACCAATCCCTTCGCCAATCTCGATCTGCAGAATGCGTAAGGCAGGCGGAACAGAAGACAGTATGAGGTCACCAATGGCTGCACCGCGGAAACCGACGGTCACCGTCATCGTTCCTACCTTCAACCGGGAAAAGTTCCTGCCCGAATCCATCGCCAGCCTGCTCCAGCAGACCGCGGCGCCGGATCAGATCCTGATCGTGGACGACGGCTCGACGGATAACACCAGCGCGGTGGCGGCCTCTTTCCCCGCGCCGGTGGAATATTACCGCAAGGAGAATGGCGGCAAATCGACGGCGCTGAATTTCGCCCTGAAGCACTGCACGGGAGATTTCGTCTGGATATTCGACGACGACGACGTCGCGCACCCGACGGCGCTCGAGCGGTTTCTCGCCGCCTTCGATCGGGAGCCGGCCGCCGATTTCGCTTTCGGTGAATATGCGCGTTTCCAGCAGTCGGCTCAGATCCAAGAGCAGAATTACGAGATCGTCGCGTTCGGCCACGTCAGCCAGGACAATTTCTTTCCGTCCCACCTCGAATATTGCCACGTCCACCAGCCGGGCCTGCTGGTGCGCCGCAAATGCTACGACGAGGTTGGAGGCTTCAATGAAACCCTTGTCCGGTCGCAGGACTACGAGATGATGCTGAGGCTTGCGCGCCGGTTCAAGGGCGTCAGGGTCGACGGCCTCATGTTCTTCCAGCGCCAGCACGACATGGTCCGCGGCAGCACCAAGGTGGTGATTTCCTATACCGACCGGATCAAGGCCTGGGGCTCGTACGACCGGGTGATCATGGAAGAAGTCTACAAGTCGGTCGATCTGCATGAGTATCTCGACCGCTCGGAGCAGGCCTTGCCGAAGACGGCCGATCTCGAGATGCAGGCATTGCTGCAGCGTTCGAGCATCATGGCCAGGAAGGGTCTATGGCACCACGCGGCCGAAGACATCCGCCGCTACGCCCTGCTTGCCGAACGAGCCGGAAAGACCTCGCTCAGCGACAAGGAACGCGCCATCGTGCGGCGTACATTCGAAGCCTACGATACGGGCCTGGCATCCGCCCCCGCCGACGAATTCGTCTCGGCGGTGAAGGCATGGAAGTCGGGAGCGCTGAAGGCCGACATCGTCAGGGAATACATGCATTCGTTTCCTCACTACCTGGCGCAGGACTTGAAGGCGGGAAAGGTGATCCCGGCATCGAAGTTGTTGCGGGAGTACTCGACGCTGTCGCTTTCCGCCTCGGTCAGCCGTCTGTGTCAGGCAATGACTTCGAAGCTTCCATTGGCGCGCGGCGCAGGCTGATCGGCGCGCATGCTCATCCGCCGGGCCGGATAGGAGTCGAATGATGAAAGTGCTTTTTGCGAGCGGCAACGGATACATTCCCGAGTTCACCGGCGGCGTGCAATCCAACACCCACCATCTGGTCGAACAGCTGATCGAGCACGGCCACCAGGCCTCGGTCCTCGCCTCGCTGTTCGGCGACGGCATGTTCGGCCTCAAGGCGCGCGCCAAGATGAAGCTGTTGCGGCAGCCCGCCGTTGTCGACAATTTCCCCGGCTATCCGGTGATGCGCGCGTGGTACCCCTGGGAGGCGGCCGGCTTCGCCGTCGGGAAAACCAGACCCGATGTCGCCGTCGTGCAGTGCCACAAGTCGGTCCTGCTCGGAAAAGCGCTTCTGGCGGAGGGAGTGCCGCTGGTCGTCTATCTCCACAATGTCGAGTTTCACGAACTCGCCGGCGATCCGCGCGAACTCGGTTCGGCTATATACATCGCCAATTCGGAGTTCACGGCGCGCACCTACAAGGAAAAATTCGGCATCGAGTCCATCGTGCTTCCGCCGACCATCAACGACGCGCTCTATTGCACGCACACGACCGGCGAATTCGTCACCATGATCAATCCCTATGAGGAAAAGGGTTTCGATCTGGCGGTCAAGATTGCGGCCGCCTGTCCGGAGATTCCCTTCCTGTTCGTGGAAAGCTGGAAACTGGACGACGACCATCGCGCCCGCGTCGAGAAGGCCATCGCGCCGCTCTCGAACGTTACGCTCGAAAACCGCACCAACGACATGAAGACGGTCTATGGCCGCACCAGGATCCTGCTTGCCCCGAGCAAATGGGAGGAAGCCTGGGGCCGCGTCGCATCCGAGGCGCATTGCAGCGGCATCCCGGTCGTCGGATCGAAGCGTGGCGGCCTGCCCGAAGCCATCGGGCCCGGCGGCGTGTTGCTCGACTACGACGATCCGGTCGCCGACTGGGCCGCGGCGGTCCGGCGCCTGTGGAACGACCGCCCGGAATACGAACGGCTTTCGGCCGCGGCTATCGCCTTCTCCAAACGCCCGGAGCTCGACCCCGCGCGGCAATTGGTTGTGTTTCTCGATCTTCTCGAAAGGGCGGCCCGGCAGGGCGTCCGCCGCGCCGCCTAATTTCTTATGCCGGGCGCTTCACCCGGTTCTTCAGCGCCTGGTAGCCGCGCTCGCCGAGCAGCGCGCGCGCCGTCGCCTTCACGGCCTGCTTTCGCCCGTCGAGTGAATTGATTTGTCTCAGCCGCGCCGGCAGGTTGCGCGCCGCCTGCTGCAGCGCCGGCAGCGACATCGGGTCGGGCAGGCTCACCATGTTGGTTTCGACGCACAGCACCGGCTTGCCGGAGAGCTTCGCGATCCTCTGCGCCTGCTCGTGCTCGCTCTCGATGAACAGGATGGCGTCCGACTTGCGGTAGAACTCGGCCTTGAAGCTGCCATGCGCGCCGAGCCGCTGCCGCTCGGCCTTGTTGGGCAGATCGAGCATGATGAGATGATCGTATTTGATGTCGCGGCTGGCGAGCCATGCCTCGGTAAGCTTGCGGTATTTTTCCAGCCGGCTCGTCACCAGCCAGCCGATCTTGCGGGTCGGCCCGAGCAGCGGCCGCGCCTCGGCCAGGAACTTCTCGTAGGCCGGGCCGTCGTCGTTTTCGTCCTCGGTCGGATCGAGGCAAAGCACGCCGTCAATGTCGACGCAGCACTGCTCGAGGAAGACATGGTGCATGAAATTCCACTGGAACATCCTAGGATGCGGCACGGCCTCGAAGACCATGTCGGTCTCCTCGTGCTGCAGCGACAGCCCGAACACGGCGGCGAAGATGAAATCGCCCTCGATGCCGCTGGCCGCGACCTTTTCGCGCGCATCGCGCATGGCGGTGCCGCCGATGATGCTGTCGTCGATCACCAGGATCTTGCGCATCTCGGAAGCCTGCCGGTCGAGGCCCGCCCAGCGTTTCGTGATCCCGGAAGTATAGATCCTGCCGGCCAGGAAGCTGTCGAGATCGGTCATCGGGATGTTCGCGATCAGGCTGACCATGGTGCCGGCGAGGATGCCGCTCCTCGGCACGCCGACAACCAGGTCGATGTCGCGCGGCAGCCGGTGCAGGTTGCGTACGATCGCGTCGTTCATGTCTGAAATCGATCGGTAGTTCATGCGGTTATCCCTGTCCTGAAGTCAGCATTTCGCGAGCAGGCCGGGCTCATTTGGCCCCGCTCGGGGCTGCGAGGACCCCTCGTGCCGGGATCAGCCGCAAGGCCTCGCGAAGCGCTTCGCGGCCGGCGCTGAAGGCAAGTGCGACGACAATGGTGGCAAGATAGGAGAGCGCCGCGCCGGCGGCCAGCGCAACGACGGGCGGCGCCTGCAGCATCGGTTTGGCGAGCCAGACCAGGCCAAACGCCAGATGCGCGCCAAGCACGAAAGGCAATGCCGCGTGAAGCACATGGCTGGCCTTCAGCGGTCCGTGCCTGCCGACATAAAGCCACAGGAAGGGCGTGCGCATATATTCGCTGATTGCGTAGGCGACCGCGACGCCCAGCGCCCCGTAGGGCAGGCCGATGGCGAAGGCCAGCACCGAGGTCACGGCGGTGACGATACCCCAGCGCATGAAGTCACCCGAGCGGCCCTGGCTTACGAACAGCCATCCCGCGGGGTTGTTGAGCGGCTGCAGCAATCCGGCAAAGCCTAGCGCCAGGAAGATCGGCGCGCTCCCCCGCCACTGCTCGCCGAGCACGAAGGGAATGAGCGTGTCCGACATGGCGGTGGCGAAGGCGACACCCGGTAGCGCGACCAGAAGGATAAGCGGCATGACACGCAGATAGGCGCTGCGGTAGCGGTCCGGCTCGTCCTTCAATCGCGACAATGCCGGCACCATCACCTTCGACAGCGGGTTGGTGATCTGGCTGAGCGGGAAAAGCAAGAGCTTGTAGGCGCGGTCGTAGAGGCCGAGCTGCGCCTCGCCCCAGTATTTGCCGATCAGCACATTGTCGAGGTTGCGAGCGAAGAAATTGGCGAAGTTGAAGCCGGTGATGCCGGCGCCGAAATTGATCAGCGCGCCGATGCCTTCGACCTTGCGCGGCAGGCCGGGGCGCCAGCGCGAAAAATACCAGTAGCACAAGGTCGGCAGCACCGCGCTCGCCAGCGTGCCGGCGAACAGCGCCCAATAGGAGCGATCGATGAAGGTCCAGGCGATCGAGACGACGACACCGACGATGGCGCTGGCGATGTCGATGATGGCCAACCGCGTGAACTCCATGCGGCGCGTCAACAGCGCCACATGCTGGGCTCCCAGGCCATAGGCTACGATCTGCAGGCCAAAGGCGGCGACTAGGCCTGTCACGCGCGGCTCGCCATAGAAGGCGGCGACCAGCGGCGCCGAAGCCGCAAGCACGCAGGCCAGCAGCGCGCTCACCGCCACGTTGATCCAGAACAGGTAGTTGACCTCATCGTGACGGATACCGCTCTTCTGGATCGTCGCCTGGGTCAGGCCGAAATCCTGGAACAGCGCGATGAAGGCAAGCACCGGCGCGCACATCGCCACGACGCCGAAATCCTGCGGCGACAACAAGCGCGACAGCACGATGACGGAAATGATCTGCGTCGCCACCCGCACGCCTTGCGCGATCGCGGTGACAACCGCGCCGCGTCCGACCGATTTGCGCAGAGAGCCCTCAGGCGGATCGAATGCACTGGTTTCCAAATTCAGGATCCCTGATCTTGCATCGGTCCGACATCGTCGCGACCGGCGCCCGCCGCCATGCATAAGCTACCGCAAGATGTTTTTGCAGTGCAACAAAAAATCTGCGGGCGCTTGCTACGCCGCACCAAAATTGTTGCGATGCAGCAAAAGCTGTACTAGCATCCCCGATGGGTGGGCCAACAGCGGTCGAGTTACATGCTGCATGTCTTGTACCTTGTGCATGACGTATCCGACCCGGCGGTGCGCCGGAGGGTTCAGATGCTCAAGGCAGGCGGCGCCAGGGTCACCTTGGCGGGCTTCCGCCGCACCACCGGTCCGGTCGCCGAAATCGAGGGTGTCGAGCCGGTCGACCTTGGCGCGACGCGCGACGGCCGATTCGCACAGCGCATCGCCGCGGTCGCCAAGGCAGCCGTGTCGATCGGCGCGAAATTGGGCGCCGTGTCCAGGCCCGATCTCATCATCGCGCGCAACCTCGAAATGCTGGCGCTGGCCCGCCGCGCCAGTAGCGCGCTCGGAGCGAGCGTGCCGATCGTCTATGAATGCCTCGATATCCACCGTCTGGTGCTGCGCGACGATTTCGTCGGCAGGACGCTGCGTGGCGCCGAACGTCATCTCGCCCGCGACGTGAGGCTTCTGGTGACAAGCTCGCCGGCCTTCATCGCCAATTATTTCGAGCCGTTCGGGCAGATCGTCGCACCTGTCGAGCTGATCGAGAACAAATATTTCGAGGCGGCATCCGTTGTCGCCGCGCATTCTTTCGAGGATGACAGCCCGGCGACGCCGCCTTGGCGCATCGGCTGGTTCGGCGCGCTGCGCTGTCGCCGCTCGCTGGAGCTGCTGGCCGATTTCACCCGCCGCCAGGCGGGCCGTTTCGAGGTCGTGCTGAGAGGCCGCCCGGCGCTGTCCGAATTCCCGGATTTTCATGGTTTCGTCGAGGCAGAGCCCTGGCTTTCGTTCGAGGGGCCTTACCGCAATCCGGAGGACATGGCGACAATCTATGGGCAGGTGCATTTCTCCTGGGCGATCGATTTCTTCGAAGCCGGCCAGAATTCCGAATGGCTGCTTCCCAACCGCCTCTATGAGGGCTGCCGCTTCGGCGCCGTGCCAATCTCGATGGCGGACACCGAAACCGGCAGGTTCCTGAAACGGCAAGACATCGGTGTGCTCCTGCCCGAAGCGACGCCCGAAGACATCGAGGCGATGCTCGGTCGGATGGATCAGGATCGATATCGCGGCCTGAAGTCTCGGGTGTTGGCGCGCAACCCCAGAACCTGGAGCTACGACCGCAGCGATTGCGCGGCCTTCGTCGACAAGCTGCGCGGCCTTGCCGCAATGCCTTCAAATTTTGCGACGACGGAGGCGGTGGCGTGATGGCAGGGGACTCGCAAGAGCCGATGACGCAGGCCACCACACCGATCCTGATCGTCATTCCATGCCTCAACGAGGCAGCCCATATCGGCGGCCTGCTCGACCAGTTGCGGCCCGCTGCGGCGCGGCTCGGCGGCCGCATCGTCGTCGCCGACGGCGGCAGCACCGACGGCACGCAAGCCATCGTCGAAAAGATCGTGGCGAAGGATGCCCGGGTCGTCCTGCTCGCCAATCCGAAGCGTCTCCAGAGCGCCGCCATCAATCTCGCGGTGGCGACCCTTGGCGAAGGCGCCGACTACCTCATCCGCATCGACGCGCATGGCGGCTATCCGGACGATTACTGCGAGCGGCTGGTCGAGGAAGCCCTTGCCACCGGCGCCGATTCGGTCGTCGTTTCGATGCTGACCGCCGGCACCGGCGCCGTGCAGAAGGCGGTCGCGGCGGCGCAGAATTCCAAGCTCGGCACCGGTGGCTCGAAGCACCGGCACATGTCCGAGGGCGAATGGGTCGATCACGGCCACCACGCGCTGATGCGCATCGCCGCTTTCAGGCATGTGGGCGGCTACGACGAGAGCTTCAGCCACAACGAGGACGCCGAGCTCGACTACCGCCTGCGCCAGGCCGGCTACCGCATCTGGATGAGCGGCAGGACGCAGATGGTCTACTATCCGCGCTCGACGCTGAAGAGCCTCTATTTCCAGTATCTCGGCTATGGCCGCGGCCGCGCCAGGAACGTCCTGAAGCATCGCATGGTGCCGAAGGTTCGTCAGATGATCCCGCTGCTGGTGGCGCCCGTGGTGCTGCTGGCCCTGTTTTCCTTCGTCCACTGGACCGCCGCGGTGCCTTTCCTTTTGTGGATGGCCGTGTGCCTCGGTTACGGGCTGGTGGCGGCGCTACGCCAGCGCAACGCCAGCATCGCGCTGGCCGGGGTCTCGGCGATGGTCATGCATTTTGGCTGGTCGGCCGGCTTCTGGCAGCAGCTTCTGGCGTCGCGCTCCCAGCGCAAGGTGGCGTGATGGCCAGCCGCTCGATCGACATCTGCATCTGCACCTTTCGCCGGCCGGAGCTGGCTGACACGCTGCGCTCCGTCGCCGCGCTGGAGAAGCCCGAGGGCGCGGTGATCGGCGTCGTTATTGCCGACAATGACGACGAGCCCAGCGCGCAGAAGCTGGTGAAGGCATTGGCCGAGGAACTGAAGCTGCCGGTCCGCTACCGCCACACGCCGGCGCGCAACATCTCGATCGCCCGCAACGCCTGCCTAGACGCCAGCGTGTCGGACTTCGTCGCCTTTATCGACGACGACGAGACGGCGTCTCCCGGCTGGCTGGTCGAATTGATGGAGGCGGCCGACGCCACGGGCGCCACGGCGGTGCTCGGACCGGTGCGGGCGCATTATCGCCAGGACGCGCCGGACTGGATGCAGAAGGGCGACTTCCATTCCACCTTGCCGGTTTGGGTGCGCGGCGAGATCCGCACCGGCTACACCTGCAACGTTCTGCTCAAAATGACCGATGCGAGCCTGCGCGGCCGGCGCTTCAGCCTGGCGCGCGGCCAGACCGGCGGCGAGGATACCGAGTTCTTCGATGCCATGGTCAAGGCCGGCGGCAGCATCGCCTTTGCACCCGAGGCTTTCGTCGACGAGGTCGTGCCGCGCGCCAGGGCCGCGTTCGACTGGCTGCGCCGCCGCCGCTTCCGCTTCGGCCAGACGCATGGCCACCTGATCGGTCGCGGCGCCGGCGGCGTGCGCCGCGCCGGCCAGGTCGGGCTGGCTTCGGCCAAGGCCGCCTATTGCTTCGGCATGGCCATTTTGACCGCGATCAGCCCGGTTCGACGGAACCGCAGCGTGCTGCGCGGCATTATGCACGTTGGCGTCATCAGCGGTTTGGTCGGCGTCCGCGAAATCCGCCAGTACGGCCTCACTTCGCCAGAACAAGGAAACAAGCGTGCAGCCTGACGTCAGCTTCGTCATCGCCGCCTATAACGCGGAGGCCACTCTCGACCGCGCCATCGCCGGCGCGATCGCGCAACTTGGCGTGACCGTCGAGGTCATCGTCGTCGACGACCAGTCGCGCGACGGCACGTTGGATGTGGCGCGCGCTTATCCGCAAGATATCGTCAAGGTGGTGGCGCTGCCCGCCAATCGTGGTCCTGGCGGCGCCCGCAATGCCGGCCTCGACCTGGCGCGCGGCCGCTGGGTGGCAGTGCTCGATTCCGATGACGCGGTCCTTCCCGACCGCCTGGCCACGATGATCTCGCGCGCCGAAGCGGCGGGTGCGCAAATTGCGGTCGACAATGTGCAGGTCGTGCGCGAGGACGGCACGCCCGACGACATCATGTTCCCGGCCGGCTATCTCGAAGGCCTGCGCGAAATCTCGCTGGCCGACTACATCGCCGGCAATCTGGTCTTCGAATCGCGTTTCAATCTCGGCTATCTGAAGCCGATCTTCCAGCGCCGCTTCCTCGACGACAACAGGCTGCGCTACGACGAGAAGCTGCGCATCGGCGAGGACTACATCCTCCTGGCGAGCGCGCTGGCCAGCGGCGGCCGCTGCGTGGTTGAGCCGACAGTCGGCTATGTCTACCACATCCGCACCGGCTCGATCTCGCGCGTGCTCGAATTGCATCACGTCGAGGCGATGACGCGCGCCGACGCCGCCTTCGCGGCGGCATATCCCATGGACAGCAGCGCAAAGGCGGCCTTCGCCAGGCGTGGCCGCAGCCTGCGCAAAGCGGCGTCGTTCCTGTCCCTGGTTCAGCATATCAAGGCACGCGCCCCGCTCAAGGCGATCGGCGCGGCGCTCAGGGATCCGGCCGCGATCGGGCATATGTCGATGCCGATCGCGGTCCGGATCAGAAGGGTTGCGGCGCAAATTCGCCGTGGGGGTGGGGAGATGAAGCATGCGGGCGATTTGATAGCCGGCGATAGGTAGAAATCTTTTCTGTCAGAAGGAAGAGCAGATGCAGAAAGTCAGGAAGGCAGTCATCCCGGTGGCGGGGCTCGGAACGCGGTTCCTGCCGGCGACCAAGTCGATGCCGAAGGAGATGCTGCCCGTCGTCGACAAGCCTGTCGTGCAATATGCCGTCGACGAGGCGTTCGAGGCTGGCATCGAGCACATCGTCTTCGTCACCGGCCGTAACAAGGCGGTCATCGAGGACTATTTCGACCTGCATCCTGAACTGATCGGCACGCTGGAGCAGACCGGCAAAAAGGCGCAGTTGCAATCGCTGGAAAGCCTGTTGCCGGAGGCCGGCGCCACCTCCTTCATCCGCCAGCAGTCGCCGCAAGGTCTCGGCCACGCCGTCTGGTGCGCGCGCGACGTGATCGGCAATGAGCCCTTCGCGCTGCTGCTCCCCGACATGGTGTCCTTTGGTGCGCGCGGTTGCCTTGCCGAGACGGTCGATCTTTATCAGCGGACCGGCGGCAATGTGATCGCCGTCGAGCGCTGCGACCCGGCCGAAACCAGCAAATACGGCATTGTCGGCCGCGGCGACGACGTGGCATCCGGCTTCGAAGTGACGGCGATGGTCGAAAAACCCGCGCCGGCCAATGCGCCGTCGAATTTCTACATCAACGGCCGTTACGTTCTGCAGCCGGAGATATTTGCGCTGCTCGGCAATCAGCAGCGCGGCGCCGGCAACGAGATCCAGCTCACCGACGCCATGGTGCGGCTGGCCCAAAGCCAGCCTTTCTACGCGCGGCCTTTCGATGGCCGCATGTTCGACTGCGGCTCCAAGGAAGGCTTCATCGAGGCCACCATCGCCTTCGCCCTGGCGCGCGACGACATGAAGGGGCCTGTCCTCGAGATGCTGCAGCAATTCGTCCGGTCGCATGAGCGCCGGGAAGTAGCCGCATAATGCCCATCTTTCGGGTGCATATGCGAACCCGCGATGGCGCGACAGCCACTCAAGCGCCAGGGCCTTCCGGCCCGGCGCATCCTGGCAACGACGTTGCGCGGTCTTTTCTGGTCACGACGCCGATCTACCAAGGCCGATAGCGCCTGCAACCTGGAATTGGACCGAAGATGAACTATGCCAACTTCCCTCTCGACAAGAGGATGCCGTTGCCCAGCACCGATCCGGAAAAGGGTGAAGACTTCATCGATATCGAGCGTCTGCTTGGCATGGCCGCCCGACAGGTCAAGGTGGTGGCGGTCTGCGCCATCATCGGCTTGTTCCTGGGCGTGATCTATCTGCAGACCACACCCAAGCAATATATGTCGGTGGCGAGCGTCCTGATCGACGAGGGCCTGAACAAGGTCGTCGACGATATCTCGGCGGCGTCGCAAACCATGCAGACCGACGCTTCGCTGCTCAGCCAGATCGAGATCCTGACGTCCGCGCGCCTTGCATCGGTGGTGGTCGACAAGCTGAAGCTCGACCAGAACGAAGCGTTCATGAACCCGCCGCAATCGGCTCTGGCCAAGGGCATCGGTTTCTTGCGCGGCGCGGTCGGCTATTTCCGCGGCAGTTCGGCCGATGACATCCCCGGCATGCAGAATGTCGACGAAGCGACGCGCCAGGCCATGATCAAGACGGCACGCCACGATTATGCCGTGCTGAAGCTGCAGAGCGAGGTGCTGGCGCAGCGCAACGGCCGCAGCTACGTCATTTCCATCGGCTACCAGGCGCCTGATCCTGCCTTGGCCACGGCCATCACCAAGGCCTATGCCGACGCCTATCTGGCCGACCAGCTCAATGCCAGCTTCGACGCCACCGAGCGCGCGGCCTTGTGGCTGCAGGGCCGGCTCACGGAGTTGCGCGAAAGCTCTCAGCAGGCAGCGATGGCCGTCGAGAAGTTCAGGGCCGAACATGGATTATCTGCCAACAGCGACGGCCAGCTCTTGAGCGACAAGCAGCTCGCCGATCTCAACGCACAGCTCATCGTCGCCCAGGCCGATACCGCCAGAGCCAGCGCCCGCTACCAGCAATACAAGGCGATCGTCGACAGCGGCTCCGAAAGCGCCTTCAACGATTCGGCCATCGGCGCCGACCAGCCGAGCAGCTCGGTCATCATCGCGCTCAAGACCCGCTATCTGGCCGTCGCCAAGCGCCTGCAGGACGTCGAGACGAATTTCGGCAAGGATCACCCGCAGGCGATCGCGTTGGCCAAGGAAAAGGCCGATGTCTCGGCGCAGATCTTCGGCCAGCTGAAGCAGCTCACCGAAAGCTACCGCAACGATTTCGAGGTGGCGCAGGCGCGCGAGACGGCTTTGCGCGACAAGATTTCCACCGCCGCCGGCAAGAGCTCGATCGACAACCAGTCGCAGGTGAAGCTGAAGGAGCTCGACCAGCAGGCCCAGGCGCTGACCACGCTCTATCAGACCTTCCTCAGCCGCTATGAGGAAGCTTCGCAGCAGCAGTCCTTCCCGGTCGGCAAGGTCCGCATCATTTCCGACGCGACGATGCCGCTCGCGGCTTCCAGCCCGCGCACCTTGCGCGTGCTGGCGCTCTCGCTGGTGCTCGGCCTGATGCTTGGCGCCGGCTTCGGCGGCCTCAACGAGTTCAACGAGCGTTTCTTCAGGACGGGCGAGGACATTCGCGACCGCGTCGGCCTGAAATTCCTCGGTTATCTGCCGACGATCGGCGGCGGCAAGGCCAAGGATAGCAAAGCCGACGACCTGCCGGCCGACGGCAAGGTGGCCAGTCTCTCCGCGGCTGAGAGACGGGCGCGCATGCGCGTCAGCATCGACGCCCCGGCCTCGATGTTCGCCGAGACGCTGCGCAACGCCAAGATCGCCTTCGACGTGGTGATGGAAGACCGCGGCAGCCGGGTGATCGGCGTCATTTCGGTGCTGCCCGGCGAAGGCAAGTCGACGGTCGCCGCGAACCTTGCCGGCCTGCTCGCCGCCAACGGCGCCAAAACCCTGCTCATCGACGGCGACTTGCGCAATCCTGGCTTGAGCCGCAGCCTCGGCATGGAGGCCGAGCAGGGCCTGATGGAAGCGGTGGTCAACGGCCAGACCTGGCAGTCGGTCGGTAAGGTCGACCGCCAGACCAAGCTCGCGATCATTCCCGCCGTGCTGCGCGGCCAGTTCTCGCACACCAGCGAGCTTCTGGGCTCGGCCGGCATGCGGCGCTTCATCGACAACGCCAAGGAGACGTTCGAATACATCATCGTCGACCTGCCGCCGCTCGGCCCCGTCGTCGACGCCAAGGCTTTCGCGCCGCTGGTCGACGGTTTCGTGCTGGTCACCGAATGGGGCCGCACGCCGCGCAACATGGTGCGCTCGATGCTGGAATCCGAGCCCTATATCGCCAACAAGGTGATCGGCGCGGTGCTCAACAAGGTCGATTTGAAGAAGCTGGCCAAATACGGCTCGCTCGGTGGCTCGGAAAGGTTCTTCGACCGCTATTCGACCTATTATCTGGACAAGTCGGAATCGCGCGCCAAACAGGCTGCCTGACGCGCCGTCTTCAATCTCTTGAAGACAGCAGCCGGCCGTATTTGCCGACGATCCTGAGCGCGGTCAGCCGCCCGGTTTGGAAGGCGCCGGTGTCGATGTCGAGCCGGCGCCCGTCGAGCGTCGGAACCTCCACGACCGTGTGTCCGTGCACCACCCAGCGGTCGAGACGGTGCGCAGCCTCGAAGAACTCCTCGCGGATGTTGAGGAGGTCGCTCTCGTCCTGCGCCTCGAGCGCGATACCGGGCCGGATACCGGCATGGACGAAGACGAAATGCTCGGAGCAGACCATTATGGGCAACGTGCGCAGGAAGTCGACATGGCCGGCGGGAAAGGCCTCGCGTATATGCGCGTCCGTCCGTTCGCTGGAACCGTAGAGGCTTGCCAGGCGGTCCGGATCGATGCCGTAGGAGAACAACGTCTCGCGCCCGCCATAGCCGAGCCAGGTCTCACGCGAGAGATAGCCATCCAGATAGAGGAGCAGCGCGACCTCGTGGTTTCCCACCAGGCAGACGCGCAGGAACCCTCTCGGCGGCGGCGCCATCAGATGGTCGACCACGCGCCGCGAGTGCGGCCCGCGGTCGATATAGTCGCCCAGCATGATGATGATCTTGCGGCCGCTGAACCGCTGCGCATCGAGCTGGATCTTTTGCTCCAGCGCGCGCAGTTCGTCGTGGCAGCCATGCACGTCGCCGATCGCGTAGACGACCGTGTCGCGCATGTCCATGACGAGGCGCTCGCGTGGCGCGGGTCGAGGGCGTCTCGATCGTTGGAAAAGATTCACGGATTGAGGCTCGGCTATTTGCACTGACTGCGCCTCGATATCATGCCGAATGCAAACAATTCCACACCGGCGCGCGATCGGCAGTCGCGTCGTCAGGCGGCCTTCAACCGATAGCGGAACAGCGTGTAGTCCAAGAGCCGCCGGATCCGCGGCTCGGCCTCGGCCGCGATCAGCCAGCTCACCGCGATCATGGCAGCGCCGACAATGGGAATAGCGGCCAGATAGGGCACACCGGCGCGCGTCAGGGCGCCGAGCATCGCCGCACCGACGACATCGTGGATGAGATAGAGCGGATAGGTCATCAGTCCGATCCGCCGCCAGCCGCGCCAGGACAGGTCGAGGCGCAGCGACCACGCCATCAGCGCCACCGCCGCGAGGAAGACGACGATTGGCGCCGTGTAAGGCATCGTGGCTTCCACCTTGACGCTGTGCACGTCGACCGAGCTCGCGATCTGCAATGCGCCCCCGAACAGGAACAGCGCCGCGAAGGCAAGCCGCGGCAGGCTTATCGCCTTGAAGCGCATCAACCACAGAAGCACGCCGACGGCGAAGAACGCGCCGTGATGCACCAGAGCCAGCTGCAGCCAGCGCGTCTCGGCGAGAGCGGTCCAGCCGAAGGCGAAATAGGCGCACCAGAACAATGTGCTGGCGAGGCCGATGACGATGGCCACTATCTCCATCAAGTCGAATCGGCCGAACCGCAGCAGGACCCAGACGATGGCATAGAACGCAATCTCGATACCGAGCGTCCAGTAGACGCTGTCCACCCACGGTTCGAAGGGCACGAACAGCCCGGTGCGGACGAGGCGGATCACGGCGTCCGTCGGCCAGGAGAGGCCGACAGCGAGCAGGACGATGGCGGAGATCGGCGCGCAGATCCAGACCGCCGGCATAAGCCGCCGGAAGCGCGCCTCGAAGAATTTCAGCGGCGTGGAATTCTCGGCGCTGAAGGCGATGACGAAACCGCTGATGACGAAGAACACCTGCACGCCGACCCAGCCGGAACCGGCGAAGGCCATTTCGGGATGCGGCGGGATGCCACCGGTGGCGCGCGCCGAAACGCCGTCGGGGAAGGCCCAGACCCAGAAGCCATAATGATAGAACATCACCATGACGGCAGCCAGGAAACGCAGGATGTCGACACCGCCGAATGTCGTCTTGTGCTGAGCCATGCCGTGCCTTCGGTATGGCCCCCCACGCAAACTTTAAAGTCTATTGCTGCGCTGCACAACAAGCGATTGCAGTGCGGGACAAATTCGTGAATTCTTCCTTAACGCGGCCGTCTGCTTGGCGACTACACCCCGATGCCGCGGCCCTTCAGCGCCGCCGTGATCTCGTCGAGAATGGCGGGATCGTCGATGGTCGCCGGCATTGTCCATTCCTCCTTGTCGGCGATCTTCTGCATCGTGCCGCGCAGGATCTTGCCGGAGCGGGTCTTGGGCAGCCGCTTGATCGTCACCACCGTCTTGAAGGCGGCAACCGGGCCGATCCGCTCGCGCACCAGCCCTACCACCTCGCTTTCGATCGCGCCGCTATCGCGCGACACGCCGGCATTGAGAACGACGAAGCCGAGCGGCACCTGGCCTTTCATGGCATCGGCAATGCCGATGACCGCGCATTCGGCGACATCGGGATGGGCCGCCAGCACCTCTTCCATGGCGCCCGTCGAGAGCCGGTGGCCGGCGACGTTGATGATGTCGTCGGTGCGGGCCATGACATAGAGATAGCCGTCCTCGTCCATCATGCCGGCGTCGGCCGTCTTGTAGTAGCCGGGAAACTCTTCGAGATAGGCCTGGCGGAAGCGGGCGTCGGCGTTCCACAGCGTCGGCAGGCAGCCGGCGGGCAATGGCAGCTTGACCACGACATTGCCGAGCGTGCCGCGCGCCACCTCGTGGCCGGCATCGTCGAGGATACGGATGTCGTAGCCCGGCATCGGCACGCCGGGCGAGCCGTATTTCACCGGCAACAGCCCGAGCCCCGCCGGGTTGATCGTCATCGGCGAGCCGGTCTCGGTCTGCCACCAATGGTCGATTACCGGACAGCCGAGCTTCTGCTCAGCCCATTTGATGGTTTCGGGATCGGCGCGCTCGCCGGCCAGGAACAGGGTGCGGAATTTCGACAGATCGTATTTCGGCACGAACTCGCCCTTGGGATCCTGCCCTTTGATGGCGCGGAAGGCGGTCGGCGCGGTGAACAGCGCCACCACGCCATGCTCTGCGATCACCCGCCAGTAGGTGCCGGCGTCCGGCGTGCCGATCGGCTTGCCCTCGAGCAGCACGCTGGCGCAGCCATGCAGAAGCGGCCCGTAGACGATATAGGAATGACCGACCACCCAGCCGACGTCGGAGGCAGCCCAGAACACTTCGCCGGGCTTCACGCCGAACTCGTTGTCCATGGTCCATTTCAGCGCGACCATGTGGCCGCCATTGTCGCGCACAATGCCTTTCGGCTGGCCTGTCGTGCCGGAGGTGTAGATGATGTAAAGCGGGTCGGTAGCCAGCACCGGCACGCAGTCGACATTGGCGCCGGCCGCCCGTTCACGCGCCACCGCGTCCGCATAGTCGAAGTCGTAATTGTCCTTCATCTCGCAGCGCAGCTGCTCGCGCTGCAGGATGAGGCAGGCGTCGGGCTTGTGCTTCGACATCTCGATCGCCTTGTCGAGCAGCGGCTTGTAGGCGACCACGCGGCCTGGCTCCAGGCCGCAGGAGGCGGTGATGATCAGCTTCGGCTTGGCGTCGTCGATACGGGTGGCGAGCTCATGCGAGGCGAAGCCGCCGAAGACCACCGAATGCACGGCGCCCAGCCTCGCGCAGGCGAGCATGGCGATCGCAGCTTCCGCCACCATCGGCATGTAGATGATGACGCGGTCGCCCTTGCCGATGCCGCGATGCCTCAGCACCGAGGCCAGCGCGACGACCTCGCGCTTCAATTCGGCATAGGTGAATTTCCGGATCGTGCCGGTGATGGCGCTGTCATGGATCAGCGCCAGCTGGTCGGCGCGTCCGCCGGCGACATGGCGGTCGATTGCGTTGTAGCAGGTGTTGCAGGTGGCGCCGATGAACCAGCGGCCATAGACGCCTTCCGCTGGATCGAAGACCTTTTCGGCTGGTGTGTACCAGTCGATCGCCTTCGCCGCCTCGGCCCAGAACCCTATGGGGTCGCTTTTCCAGCCCTCATAGACTTCGCGGTAGCGTGAGGCCATGTGGTCTTCCTCCAGGATGTTTGCCGCTGGGGAATAGCCTAAGTCGTTCTTGCCGGCCATGTCTTCCTGCATTTTGGTCGACATCGCCGGTAAACGGCTCCGTCCGGCGCCTGGCTGGAGGCGTCGCCGTCACGGTCTGCGATATCAGCCGGCTTAGAGCGGTAGCGCGGCCAGCATCAGCCCGACGCCGCCGGCGATCAGGATGGCCGCCGCAAGCGCCTTCCGATGGCGCTCGAACGCCGTCGGAGCCCGTTCCCAATTGTAACGCATACACATCACTCCCCAAAGCCCGGCGGACTCATAGCTTACCCAAGGGCAGGAAGGCAAGACTTCGCTAATATTCGCCCCGCGACGGGCAAGGCCTGCCGAGCTATCGTCCCCTTCGCCACCCCACAGCGATGGACAGCCTTGCTGTGCCGCGCTAATTGCTCTTCAGCGAAGGGAGCGGGCGGATGGCGGAAATCGGCTCTGAAACGGTGCTGCGCATGGCGGACGATGCGTCCGTGCAGCATGTCGGCGATGGCGCCGTCGTGCTCTTGGCGCGCAGCGGCCAGCTTTACACCTGCAACGACACGACCGAGGCTTTCCTCGACAAGGTGAACGGTGCGCGCAACCTCGACCAGATCGTCGACCTGCTGTCGGACGAGTTCGAGGTCGACAAGGCAACGCTCGACCAGGACATGGCCGAATTGGCCGCCGAACTGGTGGCCGAAGGCATCCTCGCCGACCCGGGCGCGTGATGGCCGACGGCCCTGCCCTGCGCATCCTGTTCCGCGTCCATTTGTGGCTCAGCGCCCGGCTGATGCCGGTGCTGGTCGGGCGGCGCGATTTCGAAGGTGTGTTGAAACTGGCGCCGCTGCAGTCGCCGGCGCCCTATCGTGACTTGCCCTGGACCTACATCGTCCACCGCGTCAAGCGAACGGTGCGGCGTCCCTGGCTGATGCGCGACCGCAGGTGCCTTCGGGAAGGCCTGCTCGGTTTTCGCTTTCTGCGCATGGCCGGCCTTGATGCGGAGCTGCGTTTCGGCGTCGATGCCAAGTCGATGAACGAGCCTCGCCTGTCGGCGCATTGCTGGGTCTGCCTCGACGACAAGCCGGTGGTCAGCGACAGCCAGCCCGGCATGGTGGAGATCTACCGCCACCCGGCCAGGATGAAGGCGCCAGCCGCTTGAGCGACCAGACTTTCCGCTACGACCTCAACGGTCAGGTTCTGGGCATCACCGCCGCGCGTGCCGATCTGTGGCCGAGCTTCGACCTGATGCTCGGCGCCTTGCGTGTGGACGAGCCTGTCCAGCCCGGCTTTCGCGTCGACATCGTCGAAACGCTTGAGTTGCACGAGAACCCCGAAGGAAAGCTGGCTTTCGACGGCGAAGTGCCGCTGGACGGCCATTGCCGCATGATCGACGCCGGAAGCGTCTTCCATCTCGTCTTCCCGGGCCAGCAGACCGTGTCGATCCACGACGGCGGGGGCCAGGCCGAAATCCGTCTTCATCCGGACAGCAAGATCAAGTGGACCCTGCTGATGATGGTGCTGGACGCAGCGCTCGACGCGGACGGCCAGCATATGCTGCACACCGCGGGCCTCACCTTGCCTGGAAAGGACGGCCTGGTTCTCATTCATGCGCCAAGCGGCACAGGCAAGTCGACCACATCGCTCGCGCTTGCGTCGCGGGGCTTCGGCCTCTGCTCGGACGACGTGATGATCCTCAACGCAAGCGGGCAGGGCATCACCGCCTGGGGCATGCCGCGCAGGGTGAAGGTCCACCGCAACACGGCGGCGATGCTGCCCTTCGTGGCGCCTTGCCTGGGCGAAAAATGGGACACCGAGGGCGAGCAGTCCGTTTCGCTGGACCGCCTCGGCGAAATCATCCGCGTCGAGGATGTGGGCGCCAGACCCGTCGCCGCGCTCCTGCATCTTGCGCGTTCGGCAGGCACCGAGACCCGGCTGCTGCCGATGGCCAGGACCGACGCCATGGTGGCTTTGGCCACGGACAATGTGCGGACCGGCATGACCGGCCTGCTGTCGCTGCAGAAGAGGCGCATGGCGATGATCGCCGCCCTGGTGAAGGCGGTGCCGACCTTTACGCTCGAAATCGGGGCAAGTCCCGCCGATGCGGCCGCGTTGATCCAGGCTGCCCTTGAGGCGTGTTAGAGCAATTCCAGGAAAAGTGTGGGCGGCTTTGCGTCCGGGAATTGCGACAAAACAAAAGCCTGGAGCATGATCCCGAAAAGTGGGAACCGGCTCTCGGAGAAGATCATGCTCCAGCAAAGAGTTAGCCCTTCGCGCCGAAACGCCGGATGTGGAAGGATCGCTGTTCCCGCCGGGCCTGGCGGGGTTTCGACTGCCATCGCAACAACAGCCTGGACAGCTTGTTGTAGCCCAGATGGACGACGCGGGCGTCGGCGCAGTCGAACTCCACCAGCCCCCATCGGCATTTCGCCGCTTCGCCGCTGGGTGGCCCCAGGCGGCGGACCGGCTGAGCCAACCGGACTGGTCTTCCATTGATCAGCACACTGACCGGAACACTCGGTCCGACGATCCGGCACAGTCGGGCGACATGGTCGCTTGACGACTGCGTGCCGACGATCAACGGGCCCTGTTCGATCTGCGCCCAGACATATGCCCCATCCGGCTGGGGCAATCCGGCAAGCCCGCCACGGCAAAACTCGGGCGCAATATCCGCCGCGAGCGCAGCCATCGCGTCGGCCAGGGCCCGGTTCACCGTTGCGGCCGAATGCCAGTCCTCTGCTACAAAGCCAACATGCGCGAGGATGTCGCCCTCGTCGAAGCCGGACGTCATCTTGTGCAAGGTCACGCCGCCATGGGCTTCATGCATCTGGTCGATAACCAGCCGGTGTATCGGATGCGGGCCGCGATAGTGCGGCAGAAGCGCGGGATGCAGGTTGAGGCCGCCGTTTGGAAACAGCTCCAGCACGGTTCGCGGGATCAGCTTGCCATATCCGAAGCAGATCAGAAGATCGGCGCCGAGCACGTCGAGCTCTCGCCCGAGCGTATCCCAGTCGTAGGGCGGGCTGAATTCGATCAGCCGGGGCATGGCGTGTCTGGGATGAAATATCAACGCAAACCGTCGCCGCAGGCGACGGCGCAGGACACTGAAGCTGAAGCGTTTGCCGGCACGTGGGCCCGGCACGACCACGGCGGCGATGCCGTGGCCGCCATTTGCCCAGCGCGCAAGCATGGGCGCGGTGACGGGAGAAACCTCGGTGACGAACACGGCCGAGAGCGGTTTCTCCATCCCAGGCTCAGGCTGGATATGGTCGCGGCCGCGCCAGCCTCTGCACCCAGCGGAAGGCATCGCGGCTGAGGCGCGAGCGTAGCTTTTCGCGGGAATTGACCCGAAGCAGCATGTTGCCGGTGATGAGCCATTTCGCCAGCCGTATCGAGAGGTCAGGCTTGATGCGGTTGGCAAGCTCGATCGCGCGTGGCGCGCCGAACAGGCGTCCGGTGACGTTGAGGACCGTGGCCAGCTCAAGCTCGATGCCGGTCATGCGGGCGGCCTCGAGCAGCCGCGTTTCCTCCTCCGGCGATTTCAGCCCCCGCACGCCTTGCAGCACGTCGACGCAGAGCTGCAGCCGGTGGAATTTGTGGCCGCCGGCGGCATGGACGATGGCGATGGTGAGGAGCGCGGCCGGCGTGTCGGTTTCGCCGTCGTCGATCGCCTGCAATTCACGAAATCCCAGCGACAGGCGCCGGCGCATACCGGTGTCGTGCACCAGATCGCCATGCAACTCGATCAGCAGGCTGGAGTTCTCTTTCTCCAGCCATTTGAACTCCTGCAATTCATGCGACTCGGCCTCGTCGCTGCCGAGCTCGAAGCCGCATTCGCCGATGGTCTTGTTGGCTTCCTCGATGCTGGCGGGGTCGACGAGAATGTCGATGTCGGTGAAGGGACGGTCCGCAACCTGGCGATAAAGCTTGCGTGCGAACACCGGTCCCTTGACGATCCGGGCCGGCACGCCTTTCGCCGCCAATGCCTTCATGATGCGGTCGCCATGGTACTGCAACAACATCGACTGACCGGTCGCCATCGTCGCTTCATCGCGCAACTCCGACAATTTCCGCTGCAAGGCTGTGTCCTGCGGCAGTTGAGCGTCGCCGATTTCCCTCAGTTTGCGCAGCATGATCGGCAGCACGCCGTGGAACTCCGCATTGGCGAGCAGCGCCAGCAGGGTTTTGGCCGCAAGGCCATTGCCCGCGGCGGCCGGTGCCTCGGGGTCGGCGAAGGTCAGCAGCAGTTTCTCATCGGCAGGCGCAAGAGAAGGCAGCATCAATCTGGTCGAGATTCGTCCATGGAAGACAGATATGGCGAACATGGTTGCAGAAAAGCATCAGGGATGCCAGCAGCGCGAGGGCAAACCCCGCGCATGAATTGACAGTGCGAATAGCTTTGCCGCATTCTCACAAGCTGGAGTCGGAGGGCACGAAAATGACCAAGAAGCAATATCGAGCACCGGTGCTGCGCAAGGTGGGCAAGCTGTCCGCTGTCGTCGCCGGCCCGTCAAAGGTGGTCTAGGCCATCAATCCGCAGCTTCAGCTCGGCTGAAACCGCTTACATCCCCCAGCGCAGCGTCGCCGTGTGAACCGGCGCGTCCCAAAGTGCTGACGTTTCGTCGTCGAGCATGGTCAGCGTGATCGAGCATCCCGCCATGTCGAGCGACGTCACATAGGATCCGACGAGCGAGCGGACAACCGTCACGCCCTGTTTCTCGAACATTCTGCGGGCGCTGTTGTACATCACATATAGCTCCATCGACGGCGTGCCGCCGAAGCCGTTGACGAACAGCAGCGCCGGTCCTTTGGCCCGTTCGCCGAGGTCGCCGGCAATCGCGGCGCAGACCTCCTCGGCGATGGCATCGGCGCTCTTCAGCGTGTCGCGCCGCCGGCCGGGCTCGCCGTGGATGCCGACGCCGAATTCCATCTCGCCGTCGCCGATCTCGAAGGTCGGCTTGCCGGCGGCGGGCACCGTGCCGCTGGTCAGCGCCACACCCATCGAGCGCGTCGCGGCATTGACGCGGTCGCCCAGCGCCTTGAGCGCGGGCAGCGGCATGCCTTGCTCGGCCGCCGCGCCGACGATCTTTTCCACCACCAGCGTGCCGGCGACGCCGCGCCGCCCGGTCGTGTAGGACGAGTTCTCGACCGCGACGTCGTCATTGGTCACCACCTGCAGCACGCCGTCCGCCATCTCGGCCGCCATGTCGAAATTCATCACGTCGCCTTCGTAGTTCTTGACGATGAACAGGCAGCCGGCGCCGGTGTCGACGGACTGCACGGCGGCCAGCATCTGGTCGGGCGTCGGTGAGGTGAAGACCTGGCCGGGGCAGGCGGCGTCGAGCATGCCATGGCCGACAAAGCCGCCATGCAGCGGCTCGTGGCCGGAGCCACCGCCCGAGATCAACGCCACCTTGCCTGGCTTCAGTTCCCTGCGGCGGATGAATTTGTGCTCCTCGCCAAGCACGAGGATGTCGGCATGGGCCGCCGCAAAGCCATCGAGGCTCTCGGTCAGGACCGTGTCCACCGAATTGATGAATTTCTTCATGGCAGTCCTCCCGACGGTCTTTAGTTTACGCAATTCCGAAACGGAAAACCGCCACACACTTTTCCTGGAATTGCTTTTGCTCAGCTGCTGCCCTTGCCGGCGATGCTGGTTATCTTCTGGATGAATTCGTTGATCGCCCGGTCGAGCGCGGCGTTCTGCCTGTCGTCGCCGAAATCCGGCACGATGAGCGAGACATGGCGTGTCTTGCGCGGACCGGAAGCCGCGGGCACTTTGCCGGGATGCGCCTGGTGATAGGCGGCCATGAACTGGTCGCGCTCGGCCTGGCTGAAGTGGCAGACGGAAAAGATGGACGGCAGATGCTTTGACGGGATCGGGATCGAATAGGCCGGGCTGGAAATTTGCGTGACGAAGCTGCGGTGCTTGCCGAGCGCATCGGCAAGGCGCTGGCGCATGCCCGAAGGGCGCTGGTCGATGACCTGCGACAGGATCGTCTTGTAGGCGCGGATCGCCTCTTCCGAGCCTGTTTCCGGTATCTTCTCGGTCCTGCCCATGCCGCGCCTACACCGGCACGTCCGCGATGGCCGCCTTGGCCATGGCGAGTTGCGCGGGAGCGACCGACAGGTCGCGCAGGCCGGCCTCGAGCAGCGCCGGGATGGCTGCCGGATCGCCGCCCGCGTCGCCGCACAGGCTGACCGGGATACCTCTTTCCCGCCCGAAGGCGGTGACCGCAGCGATCAGCCGCAGCACCGCCGGGTGACGGACGGAGTTGAGATGCGCCACGGCTGCGTTGTCCCGCGCGGCCGCCATCACATATTGCGTCAGGTCGTTGGAGCCGATCGAGAAGAAGGCGACATCGGCGAAGGCTTCTGGCGCCAGCGCGACGGACGGCACCTCGACCATGATGCCGAGCGGCGGCAGCCTGTGCGCGACGGCCTGCGCGGCAAGTGCTGCCTGTTCCCCGGCGAACAGCGTGGCGGCTTGGCTGTACTCGTCGGGCGTGGCGATCATCGGGAACATCACCTTCAGATTGCCGTGGATGGCGGCGCGCAGCAATGCCCGGATCTGTACGCGGAAGATATCGCGCCGCGCCAGCGACAGCCTTATGCCGCGCAAGCCGAGAAACGGATTGGTTTCCTCGACCGTGAAACCCGGTATCGGCTTGTCGCCGCCGGCGTCCACGGTGCGGATGGTCACCGGCTTGTCGCCGGCCCAGTCCAGCACCTTGCGGTAGGCACGGTATTGCATCTCCTCGTCCGGCAATGTCTTTCCGAACAGGAATTCGGTGCGCATCAGGCCGACGCCGTCGCAGCTTGCGATATCGATGCCGTCGACGTCGGACGGGTAGGCGATGTTGACCTGGACGCGCACGGTGGTGCCGGCCTTGGTCACCGCCGGCTCCGTCAGGAATGTCCGCGCCGCGCCCTGCCGGTCGGCGAAGGCGGAGGCGGATTGCCGGAAGGCTTCGATCTCGGCCGGCGACGGCGAGAAAACGATCCCGCCGCGCTCGGCATCGAGCAGCGCCGGGCCGGTGAGCGGTCCAGCCGGGATGTCGAGACCGACGACCATCGGCACGCCGCGCGAGCGCGCCAGCATGGCGACATGGCTGGCGGTGCTGCCACGCTTGAGCGCAATGCCGCCGCCTTTGCTCCAATCGGTTTCGAGAAAACGCGTCGGCGCGATGTCCTCGCCATAGAGGATCGCGCCCGGGGGCGCCGCGACCTCGCTGTCCTCGCTCAGCGCCCGCAGCACCTGATCGCGAATGTCGCGCAGGTCCGCGGCGCGGGCGCGGAAATAGTCCTGGTCCGACGCTTCGTAGCCGGCGACCTCGCCGTCCAGCGCCGCGCGCCAGGCGGCGTCCGCCGCCTGCCCGGAACCGATCGCCGCGAAGGCCGGACCGCTCAGGGCGTCGTCCTCCAGCATGGCGATGTGGAATTCGAGGATGCCCGCGGCGTCGCCGTCGGCGGTTTCGATCAGCGCCGCCAGCCGGCCGACGGCCTTGCCGATCGCCACTTCCAGCGCAGCTCTCTCTTCCGCCGCGTCCGCCTTGGCTTCGTAGCCGGCCGGAGGCTGGTCGAGATCGAACAGCGGGCCTTCGGCGTAACCGGGGGAGGCGGGGATGCCGTCAATCCGCATGGCTCGCGTTCCTTGCGAGCACATCGACATGCAGATACGTCTCAAGCGGACCTGGCATGATCCGCGTCCTCGTCGAAGTCACGCTGCACCAGATCGACCAGCGCTTTCACCGCCTGGGCCGCGCCGTCACCCTTGGCGCGGATGTGCAGCATGGTCCCTTTCGGCGCCTTGGCCGCCATCACCTTGACGATGCTCTTGGCGTCGAACCAGGGACCGTTGGCGGCCACCGCCACTTCCACCTCGGCCGCGAACGACTTCGCGAGCTTGGTGAACTTCACCGAAGGGCGCGCGTGCAGGCCCACGGCGTGGGTGATCAGGACCGTTGCTTCGGCAGATGCGGACATTCAGTCGGTTCCCGTTCCTTCACGCCGGCGACAATTCATGCGCCGTCGCCACCACTTCCTTGAGCGAGGCGCCGCCAGAGGATTCGGTCGCCGCCATCACCGCGCCTTCGACGATCGGCGCGTTGCAGACGACTATTCTGTGAGAGCGCGGCTCGCCGATCATCTCGATCGCCATCTCCGAATTGGTCTCGGCGCCGCCGAGATCGACAAGTATGGCGACGCCCGCTTCCGACCAGGCTTTGTCGATCGCATCCATGATCGCCTCGACGCTGGTGCCGAGCCCGCCATGGCCGTTTCCACCGCACCATGCAAGCGGCACTTCATCGCCTACCATCTGGCGCACCATGTCGGCCGTGCCCTCGGCGACCAGGGGCGAATGCGACACGATGACGATACCGACATTGCTCATCAAATACCCTCTATCGCTTCCGCGACTGCGCGCACCAGCAGCGCGGTCGAGCGCGCTCCGGCGTCCATATGCCCGATCGAGCGCTCTCCCAGGAAGGAAGCGCGTCCGCGCAGGGCCTTCATCGGCACCGTGGCTTCCGCCGCCTTGTCGGCCGCATCGACGATTTCGGTGGCCGTCTTGCCTTGCGTCAGCGCCTCATACACCGGCTGCAGCACATCGAGCATGGTTTTTTGTCCCGGCTGCGATTTGCCGCGCGCCGCGACCGCCTCGATCGCCTTGCCCAGCGCCGCGGCCAGCCCGCTTCGATCGGGTGCTGCCGGCATGTCCTTGCCGAGCGCCATGAACAATGTGCCGAACAGCGGCCCGGAGGCGCCGCCGACGGTCATCACCAGCTTGGTGCCGACCGCCTTCAGCGCCTCGGGCAGCGGCTTGGCCGAAAAGGCGTCCGCCTCGGCGCGCACCGCCTCGAAGCCGCGCTTCATGTTCAGCCCGTGGTCGCCGTCGCCGATCGCCTGGTCGAGCGCGGTCAGTTCCTCGGCATGCGCCGCGATCGTATCGGCCGCCGCGGCGATCAGTCTGGAGAAATCGGCTGCGGCCATTTTTCTGCCCTTCATGCCGGGGCAAACAGCGCCGCCACGGCAGCGAAGACTTCGGCTACCGCGAAGGCGCCGGGATCCGCAACGTCGAGCTGCCTGCCGATATAGGCGGAACGGCCGGCCTTCGCCTTCCGCATCGCGGCGGTTGCCTCGGCGCCTTGCCGCGCTGCTTTAGCCGCCGCTTCCAGTCCGGTTGCGTCGAGAGCCCGCAGTGCCGGCTCCAGCGCATCGACCATCGTGCGGTCGCCGACCTTGGCGCCGCCGTAGAAGGTCATCCGGTCGAGCCCGGCGAGCAAGGCCTTGCTGACCGACGCGCCGCTGCCGAGTGACTGCGACGCGGCGGTGAAGAAGATCGACAACAGCACGCCGCTGGAACCGCCCATCGACGAGCCCAGCGTATCGCCGATCGCAGCGGCGGTAGCGGCGCGATCGGCAAGCGGCAGCGTCTCGATGCGCTCGAGGATGCTGCGCGCCCCGGTCGCCACGGTCGAGCCGGTGTCGCCATCGCCTGCCTTGGCGTCGAGCGCGTTGAGCGGCTCTTCCAGCGAGATCAGCCTTTGGCAGACGGCTCTGATCAGCCGCTCTCCGGCCGCATCGTGGCTAGCTGGCTTTGTGGCTGTGCCGATGGCGGGCTTGGCCATCGCCACGACGACCGGCGCGCGAACCGGCTTTGCCGGCAGCCAGGCATGCGGGCCGACGGGCGCGAGCAGCGCCGCCTCGCGCTCGGCGTCCAGCTTGATCAGCGACAGCGAGAAGCCGTTCATGTTGAGCGCCGTCATCAGATGCCCGGGGCCGATCGTCAGCGCCACGGCCTTGGCGAGCGGCGAGGCGAGCACCGCATTGGCGATCAAGGACATTTCGAGCGGCGGCACCGAGCCGAGATTGTTGATCAGCAAGGCATAGCGGCTGCCGGTGTCAAGCCGCGCGGCGAGGCGCTCCGCCATGATGGCGACGAATGCGCCGGCGCTCTGCAGGGCGATGCGCTCGACGCCCGGCTCGCCATGGATGCCGAGGCCAAGCTCGCCGTCTTCGGCGCCGAAGCGCTCCTCATGCGCCTGTCCGGGGATCGAGCAGGAGGACAGCGAGATGCCGAGCGAAAAGATGTCCTTCGCCGCCGCGCGCGCCGCGGCCGCGACCGACGCCAGGTCACGGCCGCTTTCCGAAAGATGCCCGGCGATCTTGTGCACGAACAGCGTGCCGGCGACCCCGCGCGGCTGCGCGATATCGGGCAGCGCGATATCGTCGCCGACGATCGCCATCTCGACCGCCAGACCCTCGGCGCGCGCCTTCTCCGCGGCCAGCCCGAAATTGAGCCGGTCGCCGGTGTAGTTCTTGACGACCAGCAGGCAGCCGGCGGGGCCGGTCGTGGCGCGGATCGCCGCCAGCACCGCCTCGACGCTCGGCGAGGCGAAGATCTCGCCGGAGACGGCTGCCGTCAGCATGCCGGTGCCGACGAAGCCGGCATGCGAGGGTTCATGCCCGGCGCCACCACCGGAAACGATCGCCACCTTCGTCTTGTCCCAGTCGGCGCGCAGCACGACCTTGATCTCGGGATAGCCGTCGAGGCGGGCGAGCGCGCCCGATCCCGCCGTGGCGAGGAAGCCGTCGAGCGCTTCGGTGACGATCGTGTCCTTGCGGTTGAAAAAGTGCTTCATGGATTTCGTCCAGTCCGTATCTGCGGTCGTCAATCGGTGTGCCAATAAGGCGCGAGGCGGCTACATCAGTCCCCCCGCTACATCAATCTTTGCCCGTCCGAGCCGAAATAGAGCGGCGCCATGTAGCGGATCGTCACCTTGTCCCCCTTTGCGAGCGGCGTGTCGGGATCGGTCAGCGTCACCAGCTTCTTCGCTCCCACGGTCACATGCAGGTGGTTCTGGTCGCCGAGATGCTCGACCCAGTCGACCACGCCGTCGGCATGGCCATTCATCGCCTTCTCGATCGCGAGATGCTCGGTGCGGGCGCCGATCGTCGCCGTTCCGGTCGGCGCGCCGCCGTCGGGCAGCAGTCCGGCCGGCAGGAGGTTGATCGCCGGCTGGCCGAGGCGCGCCGCGACATGAAGGTTTGCCGGCTCCGAATAGATCGCGCGCGGCGTGCCGATCTGCACCAGCACGCCGTCGGCGAGGATGCCGATGCGGTCGGCCATGGTCATCGCCTCGATCTGGTCGTGCGTGACATAGAGCATGGTGGCGCCGAGCTCGGACTGGATGCGCTTCAACTCGAGCCTGAGATCGGCGCGCAGCTTGGCGTCAAGCGAGGACAGCGGCTCGTCCATCAGGTAGATCGCCGGCTTGCGCACCAGGGCGCGGCCGATGGCGACGCGTTGCATCTCGCCGCCCGACAGTTTCGTCGAGCGGTTGTCGAGCTTGTGGTCGATGCGCACCATGCGCGCCACTTCCTCGACGCGGCGCCGCACCGCCTCCTCCGGAAAACGCCGCGCCGGAGAGCGCAGCGGGAAGGCGAGGTTGTCGAACACCGAAAGATGCGGATAGAGCGAATATTGCTGGAAGACGAAGGCGGTGTCGCGCTCGGCCGGCGACAGCGCGGTCGCGTCATGGCCGCCGATATGGATCGTGCCGCTGTCCGGCCGCTCCAGCCCGGCGACCAGCCTCAGCGTCGTCGTCTTGCCGGCGCCGGTCGGACCGAGCAGCACGACGAATTCGCCGTCCTTGATGGCAAGGTCGAGATCGTTGATCGCGACGGTGTCGCCGAAACTCTTGGTCACGCCCTTGATATGGACATCAGCCATGGCGCGCCTCCACTGCCTGATCATGCATGGCGGTCCTGACCGCACGTCCGGAGCCCTTTTCGAACAGCGACAGCCGGGCGCTGCTCAAGGCCAGTCCGACCTGTTCGCCGGGGCTGAGATGGATGCCGGCCGGCACCCGCGCCTTGATGATGCCGTCGGCCGTCTCGACCGCGACGATCTGCGTGGTGCCGAGATATTCGGTGCCGTAGATGGCGCCGCGCAGCTTCGAGGCATCGTCGAAGCGGATGTGCTCGGGCCGGATGCCGAGCGCCATGTCGGCGGGTTCGATGTCCTCGCGGACTTCCGGCACCGTCACCTTGGCGCCCTGCACGACGATCTCCTTCGCGCCCCTGGCAAGCCCGCCGCCGAACTTCAGGAAATTCATCGGCGGCGAGCCGATGAAATCGGCGACGAACATGGTTGCCGGCCGGTCGTAGATCTCGCGCGGCGTGCCGAACTGCTCGATGACGCCGTGATTCATCACCGCGATCTTGTCGGCCATGGACATGGCTTCCATCTGGTCGTGCGTGACATAGACGGTCGTGGCGTGGATGCGGTTGTGCAGCTCGCGCAGCTCATGCACCATCAGGTCGCGGAACTCGGTATCGAGCGTGCCGAGCGGCTCGTCCATCAGGAAGCATTTCGGCCGCCGCACGATGGCGCGGCCGAGCGCGACGCGCTGGCGGTCGCCGCCGGCCAGGCCGGAGACCGACTTGTCCAGCAGATGGTCGATACGCAGCAGCTTGGCGGTCTCCTCGACGCGGCTGCGGATCTCGGCCGACGCCATGCCCTGCGCCAGCAACGGAAAGCCGATATTCCGGCGCACGTTCATATGCGGGTAGAGCGCGAAGAGCTGGAAGACGAAGGCGATGTCGCGCTCGCGCGCCCGGCGCATGGTGACGTCCTCGCCGCCGAGCAGGATCTTGCCGCCGGTAGGCAGCTCGAGGCCGGCGATCATGCGCAGCGTCGTCGTCTTGCCGCAGCCGGACGGCCCGAGCATGACGAAGAACTCGCCGTCCTCAACGACGAAATTGGAATCCTGCACGGCGACGAATGCGCCGAAGGCTTTCCTCAGGTTCTGAACACGGATATCGGCCATCGTTATTCCGGGAATTTCGAGACGATGATGAACATGACCGTGCCGGCAAGCATGGTGATGAAGGAATAGGTGTAGAGCGACAGCGCGAAGGGCTGGAACAGCATCAGGAAGCCGATCGCGATGATCGCTGTCGCGATGTTTTCCATCAGGCCGCGCCTTGCCCAGCGGGGCCAAGAGGAGCGCTTGGAGACAACGGTGCGGCTCATGCGTTCCTCCCTTCCTTCTCGTTCAAGGGGAGAGATGATTGCCAGGTGGTTCCCCCACTCCGTCGCTGCTTCGCAGCGCCACCTCTCCCCCCTCCGGAGGGAGAGGAAGGGAGCTTGGCTGAATGAAGTTCGCGCCCTTCCTCTACCCCGTCGATCGGGGGAGAGGTGTCGAGCGAAGCTCGACGGAGTGGGGGTCGACTTATTCCCACACTGCTCATTTGCGCACCGCGCCGAAGGTGATGCCGCGCAGGAGCTGCTTGCGGAGCAGGATGGTGAAGACGAGGATCGGCACCAGGAAGATGGTCGTGCCTGCCGCCACCGCCGGCCAGTCCTGGCCACCCTCGCCGATGATGGTCGGGATGAAGGGCGGCGCTGTCTGCGCCGTGCCGGAGGTCAAGAGCGCTGCGAATGCATATTCGTTCCAGGCAAAGATCAGGCAGAAGATGGCGGTCGCGGCGATGCCGGTGGTCGCCTGCGGCAGCACGGTGCGCCAGAAGGCTTGCAGCCGCGTATAGCCGTCGATCATCGCGGCCTCCTCGTATTCGCGCGGGATCTCGTCGATGAAGCCCTTGAGCAGCCAGACCGCCAAAGAGACGTTGACCGCGGTGTAGAGCAGGATCATGCCGAGCGCGGTGTCGGAGAGGCCGAGTTCGCGATACATCAAGTAGATAGGGATCGCCACCGCGATCGGAGGCATGAAGCGCGTCGACAGGATGAAGAACAGAAGGTCGTCGGCTAGAGGCACCTTGAAGCGTGAGAAGCCATAGGCCGAGAGCGTGCCGAGGAACACCGCGCAGAAGGTCGAGCCGAAGGCGATGATCAGCGAGTTGACGAAGCGCGGCAGGAAGTTCGACGGCCCGGCGATCACCATGTTGCGCTTGCGCACGGTCTCGTCGCAGAAGCCGGTCGCCGGCCCGAGCGAGTTGATGTATTCCGGCGTCTGCCGGGTGCGGGTGGTGAACAGGTTGCAATAGCCCTCGATGCTCGGCTGGAAGACGATCTTCGGCGGGTAGGCGATCGAATCCGGCGGCGTCTTGAAGCTGGTGGCGAAGATCCACAACAGCGGCACGATCGAGATCAGCGCATAGGCTATGATGATCGTGCCGGCGATCAGCTTCGCGTTCGACGAGGGTGCTACGACGGAATGGGCGGTGGTCAGGCTCATCTCTGCTTCACCTTGTTGAGCGCCTTGACGTAGATGTTGGCGAGGCCGAACACCGCGACAAACAGGATGATGGCGAAGGCCGAGGAATAGCCGGTGCGCCAGCTCTCGAAGGCCTGCCGCTTCAGCGTGATCGAGGCGACCTCGGTGGTCGAGCCGGGTCCGCCGCCGGTCAGCAGGTTGACCATGTCGAACATCTTGAAGTTCTCGATGCCGCGGAACAGCACGGCCAGCATGATGAAGGGCAGCGCCATCGGCAGCGTGATCGACCAGAATTGCCGCCAGTTGGAGGCGCGGTCGACCTCGGCCGCCTCGTAGATGTATTCGGGAATCGAGCGCAGGCCGGCGAGGCAGATCAGCATGACGTAAGGCGTCCACATCCAGGTGTCGACGATGATGATTGCCCATGGCGCCAGTTCGACATTGGACAGCATCTGGACATTCGTCGGCGGAATACCGGTGACGAAGGAGATGACATAGGAAAACAGCCCGATCTGCGGCTCGTAGAGGAAGCGCCAGAAATTGCCGACCACAGCCGGCGACAACATCATCGGCACCAGGATGATGGTGGTCCAGAAGGCGTGGCCGCGGAACTTGCGGTCGATCAGCCAGGCCAGCGTGAAGCCGATGACGGTCTGCAGGAGGATCGTCCAGAACACGAAATGCGCCGTCGTCTGCATGGCGATCCAGATGTCCTGGTCGCCAAGGATGCGCTGGTAATTCGACAGCCCCAAATTCTTCACAACCTCGTTGGGCCGGTTGGCGCGGTAATTGGTGAAGGAGAGATAGATCGCCCAGAACAGCGGGAAGATGTTGATGGCCAACAGCAAAAGGATCGTCGGCGAGATGAACAGCCAGGCGAGGCCCTTGTCGCTGATGCCCCGGATCTTCTTGGCCAACGGCTCCGGCGTCGCCCGGGCAACGTTGTCCGCAGTCCGATTGAGCATGGTAAGTCCTGCTTCGGTCACGGGTAAGTCTCGGCTATGGAATTTATCTGAACTGCGTCCCGTGCCAAGGGCGGCACGGGACGCGTCGATGTTGCTCGGGAGGAGCGGTTACATCTTGCCGTCGTCCTGGAACACCTGCGTCCAGTCCTTGACCAGACCGTCCAGCGCGTCCTTGGGCGAGCCCTGGCCGGCCACGACATAGTCATGGAAGCGCTTCTGCGAGGCCTGCAGCAGCGGCGCGTAGCTGGGTTCGGCCCAGAAGTCCTTCACGATCGCCATCGAGTCGAGGAAGGCCTGCGCATAGGGCTGGCTGGACGGGAATTTCGGGTCCTTGACCACCGAGTTCAGGCAGGAATAGCCGCCGAGCGACCACCACTTGGCCTGCACGTCCTTGTTGGCGAACCACTTGATGTATTTCAGCGCCGATTCCTGCTTGTCGGAGTAGGAAACCACCGAGATACCCTGGCCGCCGAGCTGCGCGAACTGGTCGCCGTCGGGACCCTTCGGATTGACGAAATAGCCGATCTTGTCGCCGCCGACATTCTCGTCCTTCTGCAGGCCGGGCCAGGTGAAGGCGAAGTTCATATGCATCGCCACCTGGCCGGATTTGAAGGCGTCGACGCCTTCGCCCATGTAGCTGTTGGAGGCGCCGGGCGGCGTGCAGCAATCATAGAGCGACTTGTAGAATTCCAGCCCCTTCACCGATTTCTCGGAGTTGACGAAGCCTTCCATCTCGTAGGGCTTCTTCGGGTTCTCATACTGGAAGCCATAGCTGTAGAGCACGTCCATGGCGCCCATGGTGATGCCTTCCGAGCCGCGCTCGGTGTAGATCGAGGCGCCATAGACCGTCTTGCCGTCGATCTGCCGCTTCTGGAAGAATTCGGCGATCTGCTTCAGCTGGTCGAAGGTGGTCGGCGGGGCGAGGTCCCAGCCATACTTTTCCTTGAATTCCTTCTGCAGCTCGGGCTTGGAGAACCAGTCCTTGCGATAGGTCCAGCCGACGACGTCGCCCATGGCCGGCAGCGCCCAGTAGTTCGGCGTGTTCTTCGGCCATTCGGAATAGCCGACCACGGTTGCCGGCACGAAATCGTCCATGCTGATCTTCTCCTTGTCGAAGAAGTCGTTCAGCTTGACGTAATGGCCGTTCTCGGCGGCGCCGCCGATCCACTGGCTGTCGCCGATGATCAGGTCGCAGAGCTTGCCATGCGAGTTGAGCTCGTTGAGGAAGCGGTCGGCGTAATTGGTCCACGGCACGAACTCGAACTTCATGCCGATGCCGGTTTCCTTGGTGAAGTCCTTGGACAGTTCCACGAGCGCGTTGGCCGGATCCCAGGCCGCCCAGCACAGCGTCAAGTCTTCCGCATGCGCGACGTTCGAGACGGCTGTCGACGCAGAGATCGCCGAGGCCAGTCCCAACGCCAGTTTCAAGGTCGATTTCATGCCTTACCTCCCATTTGCGAAACGCGTCCGGATGACGGTTTCAAGAGCCCCTCAACCCTCGCTCCTCCGAGGGCCTGAACACGGCGAGCTATGCGTCGCTATGGTGCGCGACGCGCCGCCGATGTTTAGTAATTTGTTTAGTGATGCCATTTTTACTAAACAACGCAAGCGAATTCGTTGCTGCGCCGCAGCATGACGAAACGGGTGATTGAAATCGTTGGGAAATGGTCGCCGGACGCTGCGCCCGCCGCGGTCAGCCGGCCCGGTCGGCGGGGCCTGGGTTTGCCGTCACCGGCCGGATCGGCGGCGCCGGCGGCAGGAGCGCGCGTATATCCGCGAAGGGGAAGGTCGGCTCGAAGCGGAAGCCCTCGGCCAGCGCGCCGGCGGCGCCGTTGCATTGCCCGGCGCGAAACTCGTTCTGGAGGCGTGCCCTGTGCACATAATGCTCTGGACCCTGCGAGTGATGCGCGCGGATCGCTTTCGCCTTGATCTCCCAGTGATGCGAGGTCTCGACATAATGCGTCGGCGAAAAACCGGTGCCACCGAGCGTATCGGCATGCAGCACAGGGACGGCGAAGGATGCGGCTATGCGCACGCCATCGGACAGGGCGCGATGGTCGCCGTGGTAGTCGTAGGGCGCATGGGTGATAGCGAGGTCGGGTTTCACCTCGCCGATCAGCGCCTTCAGCACCGAAATCAACGCTGCATCGGCAATGAGCGCGCCGTCGGGAAAGTTGAGGAAACGCGGCTCGACGCCGAGCAGCCCCGCCGCCTTGGCCGCCTCCTCGCGCCGCAGGCGGGCAAGCGTCTTCGGGTCGCCCTTGCCGCCCTTGGCACCATCGGTGGCTATCGCAAAAGTCAGCTCTGCGCCTTGCGCCGCATAGGCGGCCAGCGTACCGAACATGAATATCTCGATGTCGTCGGGATGTGCCCCCAGCGCCAATATCTTCACGTCTTCTCTCCCGGAAATGCTATGCCGAACGGAATCCTGCTCGCCCTGATCGCCTATGCAAGCTATTCGTTCAGCGACGGGGTCATCAAGAGCCTGGGCGGGCAGTTCACCGTCTTCGAGATCGGCTTCTTCTCGACCTTGTTTGCCGGCTGCTTTCTGTTCTTCACCAAGCCCAATGACGAACGCTGGCGCGATTTCTGGCGCACCAAAAGGCCATGGGCGGTGCAGGCGCGCGCCTTGGCGGGCATCGCGTCGGGTGTGCTCAGCGTTTATTCCTTCACCACCATTCCGCTGGCGGAAGTCTACGCGCTGATCTTCCTGGCGCCGCTGCTGGTCACCATCCTGTCGACGGTCATCCTGAAGGAAAAGGTCGGTCCCTGGCGGTGGCTGGCCGTGGTCGCCGGCTTCTTCGGCGTCATGCTGGTGGTGCGGCCGGGCTTTCGCGAATTGCATCTCGGCCATCTCGCCGCCTTCGCCAACGCCTTCCTCGCCGCCACCAGCGTCATCCTGATGCGCTCGCTCGCCAAGCAGGAAAAGCGCACGACGATTCTCGGCGCCCTGGTCGGCTATGGCCTTGTCTTCAACGGCGTCGGCGCGGCCGCGACGTCGTTCTCGCTCCCCAATCTCGGGCAATTGGTTTGGCTGATGCTGGCCGGTGTCTTCACCGCCGGCGGACAGCTGCTGCAGCTGCTTGCGGTCAAATACGCGCCCGCGAACCGCATCGCGCCGACGCATTACTCGCAGATCGTCTGGGCGGTCATCCTCGGCGCGCTGTTCTTCCAGGAATATCCCGACTGGCTGTCATTGGTCGGCCTGGCGGTGGTCGGCGCCTCCGGCCTTCTGACGATGGTGCGCGAAGAGGTGAGGCTCGGCACCGTGCGCTGGAACCCGTTTTCGCGCACCAGGCTTTGACCGCGCACCGGTCTGGCAAGTTGCATGGCGACCGCGACCGCTGATATGCGGGCCAGATGACGACGAAATCCCTGCCGGAGCTTCCGGTCACTGCCGTGCTGCCGGCGCTCGGCGAAGCGCTCTCGCAGCGCAGCAGCGCCGTGCTGGTGGCGCCGCCCGGCGCCGGCAAGACGACGCTGGTGCCGCTGGCGCTGCTCGACGCGCCCTGGCTGGGCAAAGGCCGGATCGTGCTGCTCGAACCGCGCCGGCTGGCCGCTCGCGCCGCTGCCCGCCGCATGGCCGAGCTGCTCGGCGAGGAACCCGGCGGCACAGTCGGCTATGCCATGCGCATGGAGAACCGCACGTCGGCGCGGACAAAAATCCTGGTCGTCACCGAAGGCGTGCTCTCCCGCATGATTCTCGACGACCCGGAACTGCCCGGGGTTTCCGCGGTAATCTTCGACGAATTCCATGAGCGCTCGCTCGACGGCGATTTCGGCCTGGCGCTGGCGCTCGACGTGCAGGGCGCGCTGCGGCCTGACCTGCGTCTGCTGGTCATGTCGGCGACGCTCGACGGCGCCCGCGTCGCGAGGCTTCTGGCGCAGGCACCGGTGATCGAAAGCGAGGGCCGCGCTTATCCGGTCGAGGTTCGCTACGACGAACGGCCGGCCGGCCTGGCGATCGAGGACGCCATGGCCAAGGCCGTGCGCGCAGCCCTGGCCGGCGAGCAGGGCAGCGTGCTCGCCTTCCTGCCCGGACAGCGCGAGATCGAGCGCACCGCCGAGCGGCTTCAGGGCAATGTCGCCGCCGACACCGACATCGTTCCGCTCTACGGCCAGCTCGACAACCGGGCGCAGGATCAGGCGATCAGACCGGCGCCGGCCGGCCGCCGCAAGGTGGTGCTGGCGACCTCGATCGCCGAGACCTCGATCACCATCGACGGCGTCCGTGTCGTCATCGATTCCGGCCTGTCGCGCCTGCCGCGCTACGAGCCGGCGAGCGGCCTGACCAGGCTTGAGACGGTGCGCGTCAGCAAGGCGTCGGCCGACCAGCGCGCCGGCCGCGCCGGCCGCACTCAAGCCGGCGTGGCGGTTCGCCTGTGGCGGGCCGAGCAGACCGCGTCGCTTCCCGCCTTCACGCCGCCGGAAATCCTCGAGGCCGATCTGTCCGGACTGCTGCTTGACTGCGCCGCCTTCGGCGTCGCCGATCCGTCCAGCCTTTCGTTCCTCGATCCGCCGCCGGCCCCGGCGCTCAGCGAGGCGAGGGTGCTGCTGAAGGCGCTTCATGCCATCGACGATGCCAGCCGGCTGACGAAGGCGGGTGCTGCCATGCGCAAGCTGGCATTGCCGGTGCGGTTGGCGCATATGGTGGCAGAAGCGGTGAGAGGCGGTCATGCGCAGGAAGCGGCGACACTTGCCGTATTGCTGACCGAGCGCGGATTGGGCGGCGACAGCGCCGATCTCGAACGCCGCCTGATCCGCTTTCGCGGCGAGAAATCGCCGCGCGCCAACGCCGCCAGGCAGCTCGCCGAGCGTTTGGCCAGACAGGCTGGCGGCGGGCAGGGTGGCGAGGCGGTCTCCGCCGGCTCGCTCCTCATCCATGCCTGGCCGGATCGGGTGGCGAGGGCGCGCGGCGAGCGCGGCCGCTTCGTGCTCGCCAACGGCTCGGGCGCCATGGTCGAAGCAGCCGATCCGCTCGCCAATGAGACCTGGCTGGTGGTCGCCGACCTGCAGGGCAAGGCGCAGAACGCCCGCATCACCGCCGCTGCGCCGGTCGGCGAAACCGATATCCGCGCCGCTCTTGCCGATCGCATCGAGACGAAGCGCGAGACGACCTTCGACCGCGAGCGCCGCGCCGTGCGGGTGCGCGAAACCGCGCGGCTCGGCGCCATCACCTTGTCCGAGCGTATGCTGCCGGCGCCGTCGGGCGCCGATGCCGATCAGGCTATCCTCGACGCCTTACGGGAGCACGGCCTGTCGCTGCTCGATTGGGGCAAGGATGCCGAGACGACGCGGCAGCGGCTCGGCTGGCTGCATCGCGGCCTGGGAGCGCCCTGGCCCGACGTTTCGGATGAAGCGCTGGTCGAGGGCCTCGACGACTGGCTCTTGCCGTTTCTCGCCGGCGACGCCTCTTTCGCGGCCATCAAGCCGGCGACTTTGTCGTCGGCACTCATGGCCTTGGTCCCGCACGACCTGCAGCGCAAGGTCGACGCGCTGGCGCCGACCCATTTCGACGCGCCGTCGGGTAGTCACGTGCCGATCCGCTACGACGGCGAATGGCCGGTGCTTGCGGTCCGCGTGCAGGAGCTGTTCGGCCTCGACCGTCATCCGGCGATCGCGGGCGGCACCGTGCCGCTGACGCTGGAGCTTCTCTCGCCGGCGCACCGCCCCATCCAGACGACGCGCGACCTCCCCGGCTTCTGGCGCGGTTCCTGGGCGGATGTGCGCGCCGATATGCGCGGTCGCTATCCAAAGCATGTCTGGCCGGAAAACCCGCTGCTGGCCCCCGCCACCAGCCGCGCTAAGCCGCGCGGAACGTAGGATTGCACAGAAGCTTGGTGGGCCTCGCTGGCGAGCGGTATACGTTGGCGATTAGCGCAAACGCTCATCACTTCGTCATCCACGGGCGGAGCAAGGAGCGAAGCGACGCGCGTAGACCCGAGGATCCATTCCGTGACTTCGAAGCGTTGCGACGGTTCAGAATTCCGCTCCGCTGCGCTCTACGATCGAGGTAACGGAATGGATCCTCGGGTCTGCGCTCCGCTTCGCGTCGCTCCGCCCGTGGATGACGAAATCGCGAGGCCTCTCGGCCAATCACCAAGCGCTCATGATGGTGAACCGAAACACCGGCTGCCAATCGCTCAAGTCGCCTTTACAGCGCTACTAGCGCTTACCCTCCCGCGGTTATAATCGTAAGTCGATGATCAACATCCTGCGCGCGCCCGATTCCCAGCAAAGCCAGCGGCTGCGGCTCAACACGCTCATCCGCCTGCGCTGGCTGGCCATCGTCGGCCAGAGCCTGACCGTGCTGGTCGTCGCCTATGGCCTGAAATTCCCGCTGCCGGTGTCGATGTGCTTCGCGCTGATCGCCTGCTCTGCCTGGATGAATCTGTGGCTCACCTTCCGCTATCCGGCGGCGCACCGCCTGACCCCGCTTTCGGCCTTCGCGATTCTCACCTTCGACGGCATCCAGCTCACCGGCCTGCTCTACATGACCGGCGGCCTGACCAACCCGTTTTGCGTGCTGCTTTCGGTCCCGGTCGTCATCTCGGCCGCTTCGCTGCCGCTGCCCATGACCGCGGTGCTGGGCGCGCTGGTCATGATAGCCGCCACGTTGCTGGTGTTCTTCCACCTGCCACTGCCCTGGTATGAGGACGCGCCGCTGCCGATGCCGTTCATCTATGTCGCCGGCATGTGGATGGCGGTGTTCGCCTCGATCGCCTTCACCGCCATCTATGCATTCCGTGTCGCGGCGGAGGCGCGCCTGCTCGCCAACGCTCTGGCCGCCACCGAACTGGTGCTTCAGCGCGAGCAGCATCTGTCGGCGCTGGACGGGCTGGCGGCGGCGGCCGCGCACGAACTCGGCACGCCCTTGGCGACCATCACCGTCGTCGCCAAGGAGATGGAGAAGGCGCTCGGCAAGGACCCGAAATACGGCGAGGACGTGAAGCTGCTGCGCTCGCAAAGCGAGCGTTGCCGCGAGATCCTGAAGCGGCTGACCAGCCTTTCGTCGGAAGGCGAAGCGCATCTGTCGCGCATGCCGCTCACCTCGCTGGTCGAGGAGGTGACGGCGCCGCATCGCGATTTCGGCATCTCGATCCGGCTGCGGCCCGGCGAGTGTATCGGTCCCGAGCCCATCGGCCAGCGCAGCCCAGGCGTCATCTACGGGCTCGGCAACCTGGTCGAGAATGCCGTCGATTTCGCCCGCAAGTCGGTCACCGTCAGCTGGAGTTGGGACAATGACAAGGTCCTCTTCTCGATCACCGATGACGGGCCGGGCTTTCCGGCCGAGATCATCGACCGCATCGGCGAGCCCTATATGTCGACGCGCCAGGGCACGGAGGCCGGCGGCGGCCTGGGGCTAGGGCTGTTCATCGCCAAGACCTTGCTGGAACGATCGGGCGCCACCATCGATTTCCGCAATTCGAGCGGGCTTGGCGAAGGCGCGGTGGTGCAGATCGCATGGCCACGCGGCGTCTTCCTCAACCAGGACCAGGCGTCGGCCACCATGTTCGACAATGCCTAAAGCAATTCCAGGAAAAGTGCGCAGCGGTTGGGCTCGGCGACTTCGCCGTAGTTTTCCGTCCGGAATTGCGAAACGGTGAAAAGCCCTGCAATTACTGCATGGCAGCTCTGTTGCCGGCTGTAAAAATTGGACATTGCCCTTGCGGGACTGTATCTGCGTAAAAGTAAGGCATGCCGCCCAAAACCGTGCAGCTTTTTTGGCAAACGGCGTGCCTGGAAACAAGGACTTAAGGCGCATTCGCTAGAATTCGTTCCGGGGCGAGGTGGTTCAAGTCAGTAGGATGCCGATAAGATGAGCGGAGACGAAACGACTGTTGCAATGGTGGAGGGCGAGGACACCTCGCTGCTCATCGTCGAGGACGACAAGCCGTTCCTCACCCGGCTCGCCCGGGCGATGGAGACCCGGGGCTTCGTGGTCGAGACGGCGGAGAGCGTGGAGGAGGCGGTCGCCAAGGCGCGCGCCCATCCGCCAGCCTATGCGGTGGTCGACATGCGGCTCGGCGACGGCAATGGCCTCGATGTCGTTGCCGCCATTCGCGAGAGACGCGACGATGCCCGCGCCATCATCCTGACCGGCTACGGCAACATCGCCACCGCGGTGACAGCGGTGAAGCTCGGCGCCATCGACTACCTCTCCAAGCCCGCCGATGCCGACGACGTCTTCGCCGCGCTTACCCGGACCTCAGGCGAGCGCGCGGCGCCGCCGGAAAACCCGATGTCGGCCGACCGCGTGCGCTGGGAGCACATCCAGCGCGTCTACGAAATGTGCGATCGCAACGTGTCCGAGACGGCGCGCCGGCTGAACATGCATCGGCGCACCCTGCAGCGTATCCTCGCGAAGCGGGCTCCGCGCTAGGCAAGCGTCGTCATCCACGGGCGAAGCGGACGCGGAGACCCGAGGATCCATGCCGTGACCTTGGCCGGAGGATGCAGCGGAGCAGAATTCTGCGCCGTCGGCACCGCTCCGATGTAACGGAATGGATCCTCGGGTCTGCGCTGCGTCGCTCCGCTCCTTGCTTCGCCCGTGGATGACGAAGAGACGGACGTTTCGGCCAATTTTCGAAGCATCGGCTGCGGTGTCGCCCGTAAGCCTTGCATCGCCACTGACGTTGCGCATCATTGGACCACAGATTCCCGGCCAACAGGCTAGGTTAGCGAGGCACCATGCAAGACGAACGGCCGAAATCGATCCTGCGTGAATTCCTCGACGGCGAGGCCGCTGGCGGCATCATCCTGATGGTGGCTGCAGCCCTTGCGCTGATCGTCGCCAACTCGCCTTTGGCCACAACCTATTTCGCCGTCCTGCACGCCTATCTCGGACCGCTCAGCGTCTCGCACTGGATCAATGACGGGCTGATGGCGGTGTTCTTCCTGCTGGTCGGGCTGGAGATCAAGCGCGAGATGCTGGATGGTCAGCTCTCGACCTGGCCGCGCCGGGTGCTGCCCGGCATCGCCGCCGCCGGCGGCATGCTGGTTCCGGCGCTGGTCTACGTCGCCGTCAATCGCGACAACGCGGCCGCGCTTCCCGGCTGGGCGATCCCGACCGCCACCGACATCGCCTTCGCGCTCGGCGTGCTTTCGCTGCTCGGCAGCCGGGTGCCCGCCTCGCTGAAAGTCTTCCTCACCGCTCTCGCCATCATCGACGATCTCGGCGCCGTCATCATCATCGCGCTGTTCTACACCAGCGGCCTGTCGCTCGCCTACCTCGCGGCCGCCTTCGTCGTCATCGCCTTGCTGGTCGTGCTCAACCGCATGCGCGCCATGAAGCTCTGGCCGTATCTGCTGCTCGGCGCGCTGCTGTGGGTGCTGGTGCTGAAGTCGGGCGTGCACGCCACGCTGGCCGGCGTGGCGCTGGCGCTCACCATCCCGCTGGAGCGTTCTCCCGGCATCAGCCACGATCTCGAGCAGTCGCCGCTGCACCGGCTGGAACACGGCCTGCACAAGCTGGTGCCCTTCCTCGTCATCCCGATCTTCGGTTTCGCCAATGCCGGCGTCTCGCTCGGCGGCCTGAGCTTTGCGGCCCTTGTCGAGCCATTGACGCTGGGCGTCGCCGCCGGCCTGGTGCTGGGCAAGCTGGTCGGCGTCTTCGGCTCCTCGGCGCTCGCGATCCGCTTCGGCCTCGCCGACCTGCCGGTCAATGCCGGCTGGCTGCACATGCTGGGCATTTCGCTGCTTTGCGGCATCGGCTTCACCATGAGCCTGTTCATCGGCCTGCTCGCCTTCGCCAGCGACCCGGCGCTTCAGGATGCGGTGAAGGTCGGCATCCTTGCTGGCTCGCTGGTTGCCGCGCTGCTGGGCGCCGCCATCCTGCTCATGGCGCCGGCGGGCAGCGGAGTGGAAGAAGAAGTGGAATAGGTCAGCTGCAACGCCTATTTCCTCTCCCGCCTAGTGCGCGAGGAACAGGCGCTACTCGCTCTCGCCATCGAGCGCCGGCACGGCGACGCCGGCAAGCTCGGCCGCCAAGAGCCGCGCGGCGCCCGCGCGGGCCATCCGCAGCATCAGCGCCTTGCGCGTCGCTGCCGCCATGCGGTGCTCTGGTGCATCGCGCAGGATCTCCGCGCCGTAGCCGTCGGAAAGGATGAAGCCGCACTCCTCGGGAAAGATGTCCTGGGGAACGCCGGGATGGGTGGCGAAGAAGAAGCGGTCGGAATGCAGCCGGTAGTCCGGCCATTTGCGGTCGACCCTGAAATCCTCGATCGAGGATTTGATCTCGATGATCCAGACGTCGCCCTGCCTGGTCAGCGCGACGAGATCGGCGCGGCGGCCTGTCGCCAGCGAAAGCTCCGGCAGCACATGCGCGCCCATTTCGGTCAGCAGCCGCTGCACGCCGCGCCGCACCAGCATGGCGCGCTCCGACTGGCGGCCGTCGATCAAAGGGTTGAGGGGAATCGGGGAAACGATGGGCATGGATGGCACCATGCCAGATTTTGTTCACGGTTTGAACCCGTTTTCTAGGGGCGATTATATATTTGACAGACCCAAGCGGACGTGCGATAACGATTCCAAGAAGTTATCGTTATGTCCGTTCTGTCCCGCCCCTACTTTCATGATGAAGCCGCCGCATTTGAGCATGTTGAGGGTATGCTGTGGCCGCAGGGTCCGGTCTGCCATCATTGCGGCTCCATGGAAAAGCACTACGCCTTGAAGGGCGGTCGCACCAAGCCTTCCAAAAAGAACCCGCACGGCCTTGAAATCCACGGCCTCTACAAGTGCAGCGATTGCCGCAAGAAGTTCACGGTTCGTATGGGCACGATCTTCGAAGTGTCCAAGCTCCCGCTGCACATTTGGCTTCAGGCAATTCACGCCATGTGCGCGAGCAAGAAGGGCGTTTCGGCTCACCAACTGCACCGCGCTCTGGAAATCACCTACAAGACCGCTTGGTTCCTTTGCCATCGCATTCGTGAAACCATGCGCTCGGATGACTTCACGCCCATGGGCGGCAACGGCAAGACCGTCGAAGTTGACGAGACCTATATCGGCCGCCTCAAGAACACGCCGGTTAAGCTGCCGTTATGGAAATATGAGGGCCGAAAACGGCGAAAGTTTCGGTAGCGAAACGAGCGGCGCGGCTTATATGCATTTATTTCATCACGTCAAGCCTAATGGTCTTGAACTGGACTTGAAACGCTATATCTTGATTCGCGAGCCCTGCTTCGGTCGAAGCCTTGCGTTCATACGTAGGGTACTCATGTAGGCCTTAGTGGGGCTTCTTTCTTTTCCCTCTTTTCAGATCCTGGATGCTGTTGTTTGGCTTGAACAACCAGTGCCTGTAGGGGTGTGACCATCTCTCTTCGACGCCATTCGCGCATGCGGTGCTGGTCCCAACGTTGAAGTTTGGATAGAGCGACCAAATTTCATCTTTTATGGCTTTGTATACGGCCTCTTTGGCGACTGCTCGCTTCGACCGCCGGGCGCGGGGTTTTGGCGGTCGAGTGTGCTTTTCATTCAAGCGGGACTGCATCGCTCCAAGCACTATGTCTAGGCCTTGCAGGACTGGGTGAGCCTTTGAGTTGACGGAGGCAATGTCATCCTTCTTGATTGTCACCTGTGCCTGCCTCCAAATCGGGAAAGCGGACAAAGACGACATATAGTCTTTGAATAACTCAAATTTTGAACTGGTCTGCGGAACATCATCAAGAAGCAATGAGACTTTGGTGCCTTCATGGTTTCCGTTGCAGTAGCGCAGGCCGAACGAGTGCTTCACAAATTGATAGTACAGTAGAAAATAATCGTTTCCAATATGCTCGTCCGTCAGGCCCCGTGCTTGATTTATGTTTTGGGTGAACATAACTCGCATCTTGATTCTGCCATCTCGCACAAACTCAAAATAGTATTTGATAAATTCTATGTATTTGTCTTTGTAAGATGCGGTAACTCTATCCCACTTCATTTCTGAGTGTATGTTAAGCTGCTCTTTTTTTGTGTCTAGCAATGCCGTTAGCACGCTTTGATCACTTGCACGTATCAAAGCTCCGCCATAGAAATGCGAGTAGAATTCACCCTTATCGTCGGATTCGTCGCAATATATGATTAGAGATTGCCGCATTATGCCCGCCCAGCGAAAGGAGCGTCACAATGCCCGAACGAACCGAAAAGCCGCAAGTAGAAAAGTTCCGCGAGCTGGCGCGCAAAATTGGCACCGCCGATTCCGAAGAACCGTTGAACGAAGCCCTCAGGAAGGTTGCGAAGGTGCCACCGCCCAAGCAGGAAAACCATAAAAATAGCGACGAATAAGGTGTCTTTACAACCTTCGATTCCTTGACCAATCGGTAAAAGCATTATTAACTTTTTGCCGTTACGCTGCCGAAACGACCCCGCTTTTTCAAGGACCCGAATGCGAGATGCGGATGTAAGGCGGGCGATCAAGTTTAAGCTTGATGCCCTCCATAGAGACGATCCCTCGACGCGCATTGTCGAGGAAATGGGTATTTGGGGATCGACAGTCCGTGTTGATATGGCTGTCATTAACGGTGAACTTGCTGGCTATGAGCTTAAGAGCAACGCCGACACCGTACTAAGGCTCCCATATCAGGTTGAGATTTACAGCAAGGTATTCGACCGTATGACGCTCGTTGTCGGCGACAAACTCGCCGACAAAGCTCTTCCTCTGATACCGGCATGGTGGGGTTGCACCGTCGCAACCATGCAGAATGATCAAATTCGGCTCACGCTGAAACGCAAAGGCCGCAAGAACCCTTCCGTCGACCCTAGCGTCGTCGTTCAAATGCTGTGGCGCGAAGAGGCAATATCGGCTCTCGAAGCATACGGTTTGGCGGATGGCTGGCGGACCAAGAGGTCCGCCGATATTGCAAACCGCCTCTTGACAGGCTTGTCACCCAAGCAACTAGCCGACGAGGTCCGCAAGGCTTTGAAGGCGCGAATGAAGCTAGGGCAATTGGCTACGGGTAAGCTCAATATGTCTATTGATGCCGTATGCGACCCAAGTGGCCGGGCTGCCTGCTGAGGTACCGGGGACGCCTGCGATAGCATTGATCGTCAGATCTCCCCAGCAAGCCGGCAATGGCACACGCTGAAGAAGCGCCACAATGGATGCCGCATAGCTGCGGTATTGCACGTCGCGAGCAACTGAGCCGGGGCCTTTGGTTTTCACGCCATGGAATATCTGAAACTGGCCGTGCGGAGTATATTTTGCGTTGATAGGCACGGGGCCAGGTATATTGTCGGTGGAGGCGTCAGGGCCTACCGTCGCGTAGTCTCCGAAGTGCAGGGCGTAGCCAACGGGATGGGCAACTAGAGCTTGCCACAGATCAAGCTCCGCGCGCGCCAACATCGTTTGGCCAACTAAGTAGCCAGTCAGCGTAGCTGGAATATTTCCACCTGCGACCGTTACAGAGCGCCACGCTTGGGCTTGGTGCAAATTCTGAAACACAGTGCGGGTAGCGGCACCCAAGGCCAGCGCGGTTCCAACGCTGCCGCCAAGGTCAACAATCAAGTCAGTTTGGGCTATCGGGCAGTACCAGTTGCCGACCAAGGTTGCGAGATTGGTCATTTCATTCAAAGTGACGCGCAATGCCGCGCCCCTGTTATCCGCCGCGATCATGCGGGAAACCGCTGAGTGGTAGGCGGGAGGGGCCAAATATTTTACTGATGGCACAAGTGTGAGCCCAGCCGCGTTCGCGCTTGCTCTTATGTTGTCAAGATGGTGGAACGCTGGGGTCCCCGGCAGGTCTGAGGCGTCAATGAATAGCTTGCCGGTGCCCCAGGCATCGCTGACCTGCTTAACGAACGCATCAGGAGCACTAAGCGGCGCGTTTTTTGGCGGTGTTTTCGGTGGGGCCTTGGGCGGCTTAGTATCGCCGTAACTCAACTGCGCCAATACAATAAGCGGCACAACGTTGGTGCGGCCGGCTGGACTAAGGTTGCTCAGCGCTGTCCGCTCTCCTTGCTTCCATCTTAGAATCGGAACGTAATTGACCATACGAATCTTCCCCCCAGTTTCGATTTTCTTGGGGCGAAGCTAACACGCCAACTGCTGCATCGCCAGTCGGGTCTGTCAAATATATAATCGCCTTTCTATGGGCTTCGCTGCACTTATTGCGAGTCGCCCGCCCGGAATTCATCCGCCAGGAGCCTGGCCAGGTGGTCGCGGCTCAGGCTCAATGTCTCTTTCAGGAACCACAGGAAGTTGCGCGGGCCGTCTGTCGGCAAGCCGCTTTCCTCGGCCTGGGTGATGGCCGCGCGCTGTCGCTCGATCCGCTGTTCAATCTCGCGGATATGCTGCTCGACCCGTTCGATGTCTTCCTGCATGCCCATGGCCCAGCAATCTCATTGTGCGGTTGTCAAAATAGCACCAAACCGGAAATGGTCGGAGTTCAAAGCCAAATGGGAGGCTCAAGAAAAGTTTAGTTCTTGCTAATCAAATCCCCTGGCAGCAATCTCACCGTGGAGGAATTCCCCATGACCCGCGATCAGATGCTCGCCCACCTCCGGTCCGCTGACGCCGCCGCGCGCGAGGCGGCGGCGCATGGGCATCATCCGTTCGGTTGCGTGCTTGTCGGGCCGGATGATCGCGTTTTGATGCGGCAGGGCAATCTCGACACGGTGCGCCATGCCGAGACGGAGCTCGCCCGCCGCGCCGCGGCGGCCTATGAGCCGGAGTTCCTGTGGCAATGCATGCTGGTCTCGACCGGCGAACCCTGCGCGATGTGCGCCGGCACGATGTATTGGGCGAATATCGGGCGGCTGGTCTACGGCTTCGAGGAGACCGATCTCCTAGCGCTCACCGGCGATCACACGGAGAATCCGACGATGAACCTCGCCTCGCGCACCGTATTCGCCGCCGGCCAGAAGAAGATCGAGGTCTTCGGCCCGTTCCCCGAAATCGCGGACGAACTGCTCGCATCGCACCGCGATTTCTGGAAGCGCTGACAGGCCTCGGACCTCAGGCTGCTCCCGCCATGTCATCCAGGATCGGGCAGTCCGGCCGGTCATCGCCATGGCAGGCGTGGATCAGTGTCTGCAGCGTCGAGCGCATCGACTGCAATTCGCGCAGCTTCTCCTCGATCGCCCTGACATGGGCGGCGGCGATCTCGCGCACGTCGTGGCTGGCGCGGCCGCGGTCCTGATAGAGCGCCATCAGCTGCCTGCAATCGTCGATTGAGAAGCCGAGATTGCGCGCACGGCGCAGGAAGGCCAGCCGGTGGATATCGTCGCCGGAGTAATCGCGATAGCCATTCTCGGCCCGCGCCGGACGGATCAGGCCGATCTCCTCATAATAGCGGATGGTCTTGGCCGGCAGGCCGGAACGCTCGGCGGCATCACCGACATTCATGGCGCTCTCCTCGAACCCAGGCGGCTCTATGAGCCGCCTCATTGATTTTGTTTCACAATCCTGTGAGGCCTGTTGCGGAAATGCCGCAGTTCGGCACTTACCCGCGTGCAAGATCTTGCATATAGGCAGTGCGCGCTTGGCAAGCAAAAGAAATGCCAGCATGAATGATGACAACAAAGCGGCCGACTCGTGCCGCTGGCATCCAGGCGGGGCATCGGACCTTTTCATGCGCTTGAAGTCATTTGCAATCCTTGCCGCTCTTGCGCTGTCGACCGCGATCAGCGGGTGCAGCACCATCGGTGGGCAAATGTTCACCAACAACTATGGCGCGATGACCGATGCCGGCTATCAGCTGCCGCGCATCCCGATCGAGAAGGTCCCCGCCAGGTACCACCGCCAGGAAGTGCGGTACGACTCGCCGGAGAAGCCGGGCACCATCATCGTCGATACGCAGAACAAGTTCCTCTATTTCATCGAAGGCGACGGCATGGCGATGCGCTACGGCATCGGCGTCGGCCGCGAGGGTTTTGAATGGCACGGCACCGCTCATATCGCGCTGAAGCGCGAATGGCCGACCTGGACGCCGCCCTCGCAGATGATCAAGCGCCAGCCCGAGCTCGCCAAATTCGCCGGCGGCATGGAGCCGGGCCTGAAGAACCCGCTCGGCGCGCGCGCCATGTATCTTTTCAACAAGGGCGGCGACATGGGCTACCGCCTGCATGGCAGCCCGGAATGGTTCTCGATCGGCAAGGCGATGTCGTCGGGCTGCATCCGGCTGATGAACCAGGACATTATCGACCTCTACGACCGCACGTCGGTCGGCGCCAAGGTCATCGTGATGTGATCACGAAGGCCGCGGCCAAAAGCTTTCGCAAGCGGACCGTCTAGGCAACAACAAGACGTCCAAAAACAGAAAACCGGGCTGTTGGGGCCCGGTTTTTTGTTTTTGCGTCTTGGATCGGATTTCGCTTCGCCGCACTGCGCGGCCGGCGAAGTGGATTCTCAGGCGACCTGCTCGACCTGCTGGACTTCCGGAACAAAGTGGCGAAGCAGGTTCTGGATGCCGTGCTTCAGCGTTGCCGTCGACGACGGGCAGCCGGCGCAGGCGCCCTTCATGTGCAGGAACACGGTGCCGTTCTCGAAGCCGCGGAAGGTGATGTCGCCGCCGTCCTGGGCAACGGCCGGGCGCACGCGCGTGTCGAGCAGTTCCTTGATGGTCAGCACCAACTCTTCGTCGGCCTTGTCGTAGAACTCGCCGGTCTCGCCGGCTTGGCTCGCCGGAGCGGTCGTGGCCATGACCGGCGCACCGGACATGAAATGCTCCATGATGGCGCCGAGGATCGCCGGCTTCAGATGCTGCCAGTCCGGACCGTCCTTGGTCACGGTGATGAAATCATAGCCGAAGAAGACGCCGGTGACGCCCGGGATCTCGAACAGACGGCCGGCCAGCGGCGAGGCCTCCGCCGCGGTTTCGGCGTTGCGGAAATCGGCTGTGCCTTCGCCCAGCACTTCCTTGCCCGGCAGGAATTTCAGCGTCGCCGGGTTCGGCGTCGATTCGGTCTGGATGAACATGGGTATCTCCAGGCCCTTCCCGGGCCGATAGTTTGGAATAATTCTAAATAGGCTCTATCGGCTGGACATTCAAGCGAAACGCGTCGCCCGAACAGCTGGCTGGCGGAATGTTTTTACCGGGTCCGTCACGGCTTTTGAAGTGGTTGTAGTGATCAGGTCGGCGGAGGCCTGGGATTGAGGTGGCTTAAGCTAAGCTGTCGATCTCTTCGTCGGACAGATTCTGCGGCACCACCGTGACTGGAATGGGGAAGGCCGCTCCCCTGCCGGCAACCGCGCTGACCAGCGGTCCAGGGCCTTCCTTGCCGGCGCCGGCTGCCAGCACCAGGATGGCGATGTCCTGGTCTTCCTCGATCAGCTTGTGGATTTCTTCCGTGGGCTTGCCTTCGCGCACGACCAGCTCCGGTTCGATGCCGAGCTTCTGCCGCACCTTGTTCGCATAGCCGTCGAGCGCCGCGCGCGCCGTCGCATTCGCTTCCTCGCGCATGATCTTCTCGACCCCCAGCCAATGCTGAAAATCGTCCGGCACGATGACATAGAGCAGCACCAGCACGCCGCTGGTGCTTTGCGCCCGCTTCGAGGCATAGGCGACTGCGCGCTCGCATTCCGGCGTATCGTCGATGATCGTCAGGAATTTCCTGCGATGGCCGGCTTCGCGGCTGAGGCGTTTGGAGACCATGTCTATCTGCTCGGTATGGTTCGGCCGCAATCTGCCACCGCGGCCGACCGGCGGCAAGCCGCCGGCTGGCGCGGCAATGGTCCTATGGGACCAACTCGTCGGTCAGTCCTGCAACAGGCCGATAATGTCACGCACCGTCTTCATCGTGCCCTCGGCGATGGCGCGGGCGCGGCCGCCGCCGTCCTTGAGCACGGCGTCGACATAGGCGCGGTCGCCCTCGATGCGGCGCATCTCGGAAGCGATCGGCGCCAGCTTCTCCACGGCAAGGTCGGCCAGAGCCGGCTTGAACACGGAGAATTGCTGACCGCCATATTCCTTCAGCACGTCTTCCTTCGAGATCTCGGCGAGACCGGCATAGATGCCGACGAGGTTTTCGGCCTCGGGCCGGCTTTCCAGCCCCTCGATCTCGCTCGGCAAGGCCTCCGGGTCGGTCTTGGCCTTGCGGATCTTCTTCGAGATGGTGTCGGCATCGTCGGTCAAATTGATGCGCGAGAGGTCCGACGGATCCGACTTCGACATCTTCTTCGAGCCGTCGCGCAGGCTCATGATGCGCGCCGCCGGACCACCGATCACCGGCTCGGTGATCGGGAAGTAACCGTTCACCGTCTCTTCGCCGACCTGCATTTCGACGCCGACGCCGAGCGCGGCGATCTTCTCGGAGAAGTCGTTGTTGAATTTCTGCGCGATGTCGCGGGTGAGCTCCAGATGCTGCTTCTGGTCCTCGCCCACCGGCACATGGGTGGCGCGATAGAGCAGGATGTCGGCAGCCATCAGGCTCGGATAGGCGAGCAGGCCGAGCGAGGCGTTCTCGCGGTCCTTGCCGGCCTTGTCCTTGAACTGCGTCATCCGGTACATCCAGCCGATGCGCGCCACGCAGTTGAAGATCCAGGCAAGCTCGGCGTGCTGCATGACCCGCGACTGGTTGAAGACGATGTGCTTCTTCGGGTCTATGCCGGAGGCCAGGAACGCCGCGGTGATCGATCGCGTCTGGTCGCCCAGGTCCTGATGCACCAGCTGCGCCGTCAGCGAATGCAGGTCGACGACGCAGTAGATGCAGTCGGACTGTTCCTGGAGAGCGACGAATTTCTTGATGGCGCCGAGATAGTTGCCGAGATGCAGGTTGCCGGTCGGCTGGACGCCCGAAAAGACGAGTGGCTTGAAGGCGGACATGAATTCCTCATGGCTTGTGGAGGGCCGTATAAGCGTGATTCCAAAAAGTTGCAGATGTTTTGGAGCCAATCACACGGCTGGAAACCGCGCGCGGCGAAAGTCTTGCGACGGCGCGCTTATGGACGAAGCCGGCCGCGCGATCAAGAGGCGCGGACCGAGCTGGCATGGCTCATCGGTACGTTGACATTGCCACGCATAAGCTACATCTTTCTAACTACATAAAGGAATGTAGCGATGACTATCAACATCAACAACAAGGAAGCCGACAGGCTGACGCGCGCTTTCGCCAAAGCTGAAGGGGTAGGCATCACCGAGGCAATCGTGATTGCCATGCGCGAGGCCCTGGAGCGGCGGCGCAATCGCGAGACGCCACTGGAAACGGCGGCGCGACTGCGAGCCGAGTTTGGAATCAAGCTTAGCGAACAAGCGCGCAAACCGTTGCCGCAGTCCGTTTATGATGAACTTTCCGGCGACGACTGATGTTTGTCGACGCAGCAGCCATCGTCGCGATCCTGAGCAACGAGACGGAAGCCGAGCGATGCGCGCAGGCCGTCATGGAGGCATCGGCACCGTTCACGTCGGCGATAGCCGTTTGGGAGGCCGCGATGGCGCTCGCGCGACCAGAAAAGCTGGCGATTCCGGTCGCAAGAAGCGCGGAGATTGTAGATCGCTTTCTAGAAGAGCGGGCCATTGCCTTGCGCGAGCTTCCGCCTGCACCCGAGGCAACATCCCTGTCCATCGAGGCCGCTTCGCGGTTTCGCAACAATGCTGTCCGCCTAAACATGGCGGACTGCTTCCACTACGCTTGCGCGCGATACTACGCCGTTCCGATGCTTTCCACGGCCAATGAATTCCGGCTCACGGATCTGGAGACCGTTCCCTGACGGGTGGTGGCGCTTTGGGTGAACGACGTTTCACATTGCGCCGGACCATGCCGAAATCGGCGCCGCCGGTGCCGAAGGCGGCGATGAAGTAGAGCGCGGCGCCCCCGGCGACCAGGCCAAGCACCGTCGTCGCCTTCACCACGAGCGGCGAGCCAGGCCCAATCTGTGTGGCAAAGTGGCGCTCCGCGAAGTAAAGCGCCACGGCCATGATTACGGCCGAGAGCACCAGCCGGGGAATGCGTCTCAAGAGCGGCACGTCGCGGCCCCAATGGCCGCGCCTGATCAGCATGCCGAGCAGCATCAGCGCGTTGACCCAGCCGGCAACGGCCGAGGCCACCGCGATGCCAGGCGCGCCCATCGACGGGAACAGGGTCAATGCAGTGGCGACATTCACGCCGACCGAGATGGCGGCAAAAATCATCGGCGTCCGGGTGTCCTCGCGCGCGAAATAGCCGGGCGTGAACGCCTTGATCAAAACGAAGGCGGGCAGGCCGAGGCCGAAGATCGCCAGGATCGAGGCGACGATCGGCGTCGAGTGGTTGGCGGCGAAGGCGCCGCGCTCATAGACCAGCCGCACGATCGGTTCCGACATCACCCAGAGCGCGGCTGCCGCCGGCAAGGTCATGAACAAGGTGAACTCGACCGAGCGGTTCTGCAGATTGGCGGCCTCGATCAGATTGCCCGATTTCAGCGCCCGCGACAGTTCCGGCAACAGCACGATGGCGACGGCCACGCCGACGACGCCGAGCGGGAGCTGGTAGATGCGATCGGCATAGGCGAGCGACGACACCGCGCTGTTCTGCGCCGAGGCGATCGCCGTGCCGATCAGCTGGTTGATCTGGGTGATGCCGCCGGTGATCGCCGCCGGCAGCGCCAGGATCAGCAACCTCTTGACGTTGGGCGTCATCTTCGGCCAGCGGAAGCCGATCGAGATGCCGGCATTGCGCACCGCTATCCAGACGATGGCAAGCTGCACGATGCCCGCCGCCAGCACGCCCCAGGACAAGCCGAAGCCGACATCACGCGCGTCCAGCCCGTGATACCAGGCATAGGCGAGCACGCCGATCAGGATGATGTTGAGGAAGGCGGGCGCGATCGCCGCCGCGAAATAGCGGCGCAGCGAGTTCAGCATGCCGGCCATCATGGCGCCGAGCGACATGCAGATCAGGTACGGGAACATGATCGTCGCAAGCCGGACGGTCGTCTCGAACTTGCCTGGAATGTCGGCAAAGCCCGGCGCCACCAGGTAGCGCACGATCAGCGGCATCGCCAGTTCCATCGCGATTGTCAGTGCCAAAAGCGCCGAAAACAGCACACCGAACACTTCCTCCGAAAAGCGCTTGGCGCCTTCGGTGCCATGCTGCTCGATCTCCTTGGCGAACAGCGGCACGAAAGCGGCGTTGAAGGCGCCCTCGGCAAACAGCCGGCGGAAGGTGTTGGGGAACTGGAAGGCGGCGTTGAAGGCGTCGGCGACCGGCCCGGTGCCGAGTGCCGCCGCCATCAGCATCTCACGGCCGAAACCCAGCGCCCGGCTCATCAGCGTGCCGGAAGCGACGGTGGCGAATTTCTTGACTAGGCTCATGCTGGGGACGACTGCCAGAAAAATTGCGTCAAATGGATGGTCACTCGGCCGCTGCCTTGGCCTTGCCGTTACGTTCGGACGAATTGCCTTCGAGCGTATCGATCAGCCGCTTGTGGATGGTGGCGGTGCGCGTCGGGCTGTCGATCTTCAGTCCGGTCAGGTCGGTGACGTAAAACGTGTCGATGACCTTCTCGCCGAAGGTGGTGATATGCGCCGAGGCGATGTCGAGCGACAGGTCCGACAGCGTCCCGGTGATCTCGGACAGCAGGCCCGGCCGGTCCAGCCCCTCGACCTCGACCACCGAAAAGCGGTTCGACAGCGTGTTTCGGATCTCGGCGCGGGGCGGAATCCTGAAAGCCTTGGCGCCGCGCTTCGGCTTGGTGCGCTTCTCGATCATCTCGGGCAGCCAGCTCTTGCCGGACAGCACGTCCTCGATCAGCCGGCCGACCCGCTCGGCGCGCCGGCGCTCGTCCTCGTCGAGGTCGAATTCCCTCGAGATCAGGATCGAGTCCAGCGCCCGCCCGTCCGAGGTGGTGAAGATCTGCGCGTCGACGATGTTGCCGCCGGCCGCGGCGCATGCCCCGGCGATGATCGAAAGCAGGCGCGGATGGTCCGGCGCCAGCACGGTGATCTCGGTCACCGCTTCGAACTCATGCGTCTTGACCATGGTGGCGAGCTTCTTGCCTGCCGCATCCGCCTCGCGGACGAACTCGGCGTGTCGCAACTGGTCGGGCAGATCGACGGTGAGCAGATAGTTCTCGTAGTGCAGGGCGACGTAGCGTTTGCGCTCCTTCGCCGGCCATGCCGCCAGCGCCTCGGCCAGCCGCTCGCGCGCCGCCGTCGTGCGCTCGGCGCGCGACACCTCGGAAAAGCCGCCGGTCAAAAGCAGCTCCGTCTCGAAATAGAGTGTGCGAAGCAGCTGGCCTTTCCAACCATTCCACACGCCCGGCCCGACGCCCCTGATGTCGCAGACGGTGAGGATCAAAAGCAACTTCAGCCGCTCGACCGACTGCACGATGGAGGCGAAATCCTCGATCGTCTTGCGGTCGTTGAGGTCGCGCGTCTGCGCCGTCATCGACATCACGAGATGGTTCTCGACCAGCCAGGCGACGGTCTCGGTGTCGGCCGCCGACAATCCCATATGCGGACAGATGCGCCGCGCGATCCTGGCCCCGGCTTCCGAATGGTCCTCCGGCCGGCCCTTGGCGATGTCGTGCAAAAGCACGGCGACATAGAGCGCCTCGCGGCTCTTCTTCAGTCCCGGCATCAGCGTATGCGACAGCGGATGCACCTTCGCGCCGTCGCCGCGCTCGATCTCGGCCAGCACGCCGATGCAGCGGATCAGATGCTCGTCCACCGTATAGTGGTGGTACATCGAGAACTGCATCATGGCGACGATCTTGCCGAAGTCCGGGATCAGCCTGCCGAGCAGCCCGGCCTCGTTCATGCGCCTGAGATTGAGCTCGGCATTGCGGTCCGACGTCAGTATGTCGAGGAACAGCCGGTTGGCTTCCTCGTCGCGCCGGAGCGACTTGTTGACGAGCCCGAGCGAGCGGGTGAGCAGCTTCAGCGCGTCGGGGTGGAACTCCAGCCCGTGCTTGTCGGCAAACCAGAACAGCCTGAGCAGGTTGACCGGATCGCGCTCGAACACGCTGTCGTCGGCGATGTTGATGCGGTGGTTGTCGACGATGAAGTCGGAGGTGCCGGCAAGCTTGCGCTTGCGCCGCGAGAAGGTGAGGAAGATGCGGTTGAAGCCCGGCACGTGCTTGGCCTGCTCTTCCTCGAGCGCCGCGCAGAAGATGCGGGTGAGGTCACCGACATCCTTGGCGACGAGGAAATAGTGCTTCATGAAGCGCTCGACCGCCGACAGGCCGGGATGCGTCGTATAGCCCAGACGCTCGGCGATCTCGCGCTGGATGTCGAAATGCAGCCGCTCCTCCGCCTTGCCGGTGAGGAAATGCATGTGGCAGCGCACCGCCCACAGGAAATCCTCGGCCTTCTGGAATTCGCGATATTCGGCCTCGGTGAAGACGCCCTTCTCGACCAGCTCCTCGCCGGTGCGCACGCGATAGAAATATTTGCCGATCCAAAACAGCGTCTGCAGGTCGCGCAGGCCGCCCTTGCCGTCCTTGACATTGGGTTCGACCAGGTAGCGGCTTTCGCCGGCCTTGGCGTGGCGCTCGTCGCGCTCGGCAAGCTTGGCCTGCACATATTCCGGCCCGGTGGTGCGCACCACTTCGTGATCGAAGCGCGTGAGCAGCTCGTCATAGAGCTTGTGTTCGCCCCACAGGAAGCGCGCCTCGAGGATCGAGGTGCGGATGGTGATGTCGCTGCGCGAGAGCCTGAGGCACTCGTCGATGTTGCGGGTGGCGTGGCCGACCTTCAGCCCCATGTCCCACAGCATGTAGAGCATGTATTCGACGATCTGTTCGCCCCATGGGGTCTGCTTGTAGGGCAGCAGGAAAAGCAGGTCTATGTCGGAGCCCGGCGCCAGCGTGCCGCGGCCGTAGCCGCCGACGGCAACGACCGCCATGCGCTCGGCCGCGGACCGGTTCTTGACCCGGTAGACATGGGTAGCGGCGAAATCATAGAGCGCCCGGATCAGCTCATCCATCAGATGCGAGAGCCGCTCGGCGCAGGCATTGCCGCCGCCATCCTGCTTGAGCATGGCTTCGGCGATCTTTCGCCCTTCCGCCATCCTGGCCTTGAGCAGCTGGAGGACGGCCGTGCGAACAGCCGGTCCTGAACCGTCGCCGGCGCTCGCCGCCGTCAGCGCGGTCAAGTCGCGGCGCAAGGCATCGCCATCGATGATTTCGTCGAGTTTCAGGGAGATCTTTGCCATTCGGCGGCGTCTATAGCCTGTTTTCGCGGCGCTGTGTATGGGGCGGGCGGCGCGTTTCCAGCAGCGTGCGATGGACGCCACGCGAAGCCGGATGGCGATAGCCGGAAAAATCCAAACCGGCCCTTGACCTTCCAGTTACTGGAAGCACTACCTCCGCCTCAGTTCGAGATTCAGAGGCCTGCCCATGACCCATTCCGACCATCACCACCATCATGCGCATGGCGGCTGCTGCTCCGCGAAGGATGCCGCGCCTGGCGCCGAAGCGGTGGTTCGCGATCCTGTCTGCGGCATGACGGTCGATCCGGCGGCCGGCAAGCCGACGGCCGAGCAGGGCGGCCGGACATTTCATTTCTGCAGCGAGCGCTGCCGCACGAAATTCCAGGCCGAGCCGGAAGCATATCTTTCCGCCACCGACCCGGTCTGCGGCATGAATGTCGACCGCGCGAGCGCGAAGCACTTCGTTCGCCACGAAGGCCAGGGCTTCTATTTCTGCTCCGCCAGCTGCAAGGGCAAATTCGAAGCCGAGCCGGCAAAATACCTCGCCGGCCGGCCCGAGCCTCAGCCGATGTCGAAGGGCACGCAGTACACCTGCCCGATGCATCCCGAGATCGTCCGCGACAAGCCCGGCTCCTGCCCGATCTGCGGCATGGCGCTGGAGCCGATGGGCGTGCCGACCGGCGAGGAAGGCCCGAATCCCGAGCTCCTCGATTTCACGCGCCGGTTCTGGGTCAGCGCGGCACTCTCGGTGCCCCTCCTGACCATCGCCATGGCACCGATGCTGGGCCTCAGCTTCGAAAACCTCGTCGACGGCCGCGCCAAGACCTGGGTCGAGCTGGCGCTGGCGAGCCCGGTGGTGCTGTGGGCGGCGTTTCCGTTCTTCCATCGCGGTTGGGAATCGATCCTCAACCGCAGCCCCAATATGTGGACGCTGATTTCGCTGGGCGTCGGTGCTGCCTATCTCTTCAGCCTGGTCGCTACGCTGTTCCCGGATGTCTTCCCGCATCAGTTCCGCGGCCATGACGGCGCCGTGCCGGTCTATTTCGAGGCCGCCGCCGTGATCGTCGCGCTGGTCTTTATCGGCCAGGTGCTGGAACTCAGGGCCCGCGAGCGTACCGGCTCGGCCATCCGCGCGCTGCTCGACCTCGCGCCGAAGACCGCGCGGCTGATCGGCGCCGACGGCTCCGAGACGGATGTGCCGCTCGACAGCGTCAAGACCGGAGATAAGCTGCGCATCCGCCCCGGCGACGCCGTGCCGGTCGACGGCACGGTGCTGGAGGGACGCTCGGCTATCGACGAATCCATGATCACGGGCGAACCGCTACCGGTCGAAAAAACGGAAGGCGACACGCTCACCGGCGGCACGCTGAACAAGAACGGTTCGCTGGTCATGCGCGCCGAGAAGGTCGGCGCCGAGACCACGCTATCGCGCATCGTCGAGCTGGTCGCCAAGGCGCAGCGCTCGCGCGCGCCGATCCAGGGTCTCGCCGACCGCGTGTCCTTCTATTTCGTCCCGGCCGTCGTGCTGGTGGCGACCCTTGCCTTCATCGCTTGGGCGATCCTCGGTCCCGAACCGAGCTTGATCTTCGCCATCGTCTCGGCGGTGTCGGTGCTGATCATCGCCTGTCCCTGCGCGCTCGGCCTTGCGACACCGATGTCGATCATGACCGCGACCGGGCGCGGCGCGCATGCCGGCGTGCTGATCAAGGAAGCGGCGGCGTTGGAGCGTTTTGCCTCGGTCGATACGCTGATCGTCGACAAGACCGGCACGCTGACCGAGGGCAAGCCGCGGCTTACCGATGTCGTCGCGGCCGACGGCATCGACGAGAACGAGCTGCTGGGCCTCGCCGCCGCGCTCGAAAAGGGCTCCGAGCATCCGCTGGCCGAGGCGATCGTCGAGGGCGCCGCCGCGCGCGGTCTGAAGCTGGCCGACGCGGTCGATTTCCAAGCCATCACCGGCAAGGGCGTTTCGGGCACGGTTTCGGGCAGGAAGGTCGCGCTCGGCAATGCGGCGATGATGGCGGATCTCGGCGTCGAAACGCCGGCGGCCAATGCCGAAGCGATGCAGGCCGAAGGCAAGACGGCCATGTTCGTGGCCGTCGCCGGCAGGTTCGCCGGCATCGTCGCTGTCGCCGACCCCGTTAAGGTAACGACGGCCGAAGCGATCAAGGCCCTGCATGACAAGGGCCTGCGCATCATCATGGCCACTGGCGACAACGAGCGCACGGCAAAAGCGATCGCCGGCAGGCTCGGCATCGACGAGGTCCGCGCCGGGCTGCTGCCGGACGAGAAGGGCGCGCTGGTCGAGGAATTGCGTGCCAAGGGTGCCGCCGTCGCCATGGCCGGCGACGGCGTCAACGACGCGCCGGCGCTGGCCAGTGCCGATGTCGGTATCGCCATGGGCACCGGCGCCGATGTCGCGGTCGAAAGCGCCGGCATCACGCTGGTCAAGGGCGACCTCAACGGCATTGTGAGGGCACGTACGCTGGCTCAGGCGACGATCGGCAATATCCGCCAGAACCTGTTTTTCGCCTTCCTCTACAACGTGCTTGGCGTGCCGGTGGCGGCCGGCGTCCTTTACCCGCTCACCGGCATGCTGCTGTCGCCGATGCTCGCGGCGGCGGCGATGAGCCTGTCATCGGTGTCGGTCATTGCCAATGCCTTGCGGCTGAGAACATTGAAACTGTGAGCAAAGCCCCCAGATACGCTATCCAACAGAAGGAGACCTGAATGACCTTGGCCAAGAAAATCGTGCTGCTGCTGATGGCCGCAGGAATGCTGCTTGCCGTCTTCCTCGAAAGCGTGCCGGCTTCGTCGGAAGAGATGAAGCATGACATGTCCAAGATGGCGATGGGTGCCCAGAGCCCGGCCACCGGCGGCTACGAGGCCGCGATGAAGAAGATGCACAAGGACATGATGATCAAATACACCGGCAATGCCGATGTCGATTTCGTCCGCGGCATGATCCCGCATCATCAGGGCGCCATCGACATGGCCAAGGTCGTGATCGCCAACGGCAAGGATCCGGAAATCCGCAAGCTCGCCGAAGGCGTCGTCACGGCGCAGGAAGCCGAGATCAAGGAGATGCAGGACTGGCTCGCCAAGCATCCGGCGAAGTAGCCGCTGCGGGAAATCCGGGCAGCCAGGTATCCAGGCGGCCACGAGCCTTCGGTCTGGATTTCCGGCCACGGCTGTGCTGCGATCCGGCTTCACGCGGAGAAAGCCATGCCCCCGTCAATCAACCGCTCGTCGATCAGAACCCTGAAGCTGCCGTCCGGCGAAGCCGTTCCGGTGCTCGGCCAAGGCACATGGAAAATGGGCGAGGATCGACGGCGCCGCGCCGATGAGGTGGCGGCGTTGAAGATGGGGCTCGATCTCGGTATCACGCTGATCGACACGGCGGAGATGTATGCCAGCGGCGGCGCCGAGGAAGTGGTGGCTGAGGCCATCGTCGGGCGCCGCGACGAGACCTTCCTGGTCTCCAAGGTGCTGCCCTCCAACGCCTCGCGCGCCGGCGTGAAGCGCGCCTGCGAGAACAGCCTGAAGCGGCTCGCCACCGACCGCATCGATCTCTATCTGCTGCATTGGCCGGGCAGCGTGCCGCTTTCGGAAACCGTGGAGGCGTTCGAGGCGCTGAAAACGGAAGGCAAGATCCGCCACTGGGGCGTCAGCAATTTCGACACCGACGAGATGGAGGAACTGGTCGGCTTTGACCATGGCGGCGACGTCCAGACCAATCAGGTGCTCTACAATCTGTCGCGGCGCGGCCCCGAATTCGACCTCGCCCCGTGGTGCGCGGAACGCGGCATCCCGCTGATGGCCTATTCGCCGGTCGAGCAGGGCGCGCTGGCTCGCAATACCCGGCTGGAAATCGTCGCTGCCCGCCACAACGCCACCGCCGCGCAGATCGCGCTTGCTTGGGTGATGATGCAGGACGGCGTCATCGCCATCCCGAAGGCCGGTCGCCAGGAGCACGTGCGCCAGAACGCCGCCGCGCTTGACATCAAGCTGACGCCGCAGGATTTCGCCGATCTCGACCGCGCCTTCCCGCCGCCGACGCGTAAGCGTGGGCTGGAAATGATCTAGTTCCCTTGAACAGGCGTTTTGATCGGTCACCTCTGTTTGCGTTCGCAGACGGCATACCTTGGAGATTGGCCGAAACGCCCATCGCGATCGTCATTCTAGGGCGGGGCAGGAGCGAAGCTCCGTCGCGAAGACCCTAGAATCCATGCCGGTACCTCAGCCGAAGAATGCAGCGGAGTAGAAGTTCTGCACCGTGAGCGGCGCTCTCACGTCACGGAATGGATCTATGGTCTGCGCCGCGTCGCTTCGCTCCTTGCTCCGCCATAGAATGACGAGGCTGGGACGGTGTCAACCAAACCCCGGCGTTTGCTGATTTCACGCAAATCAACGGAAAATCTTGCACCAGGGCAAACGGCAACCCTTCAAAATCCCTGGGAGGATCCGCCCTAGACCTTGGCCGGAATCCCAAGCCGCGTGCGCAGTCGCCGCAATGCCCTTGAAAACACATCGAGGTCATTGGCGGCGCGGGCCAGCGTGAGCGCGCCCTGAATGGCGGCGACGGCTTCCTCGGCCAACTCGCTGGCCTCGCCCGGTCGGTGCCCGGATCGCGCCAGCGCATCGGCGAGATGCGTGACCCATCGGCCGAAATAGTCTCTTATCTGGTCGGCGAACAGGTCGCGCGATTCATCCAGCGCGAAGGCGCCGATCAGGCAAACGCGCCGTCCCGAGCGGAAATAGCTGTCCGTCGCCGCGAGCATCCGTTCGATCCCTGCCAGCGGATCGGTGCTGTCGCGCAACGGCGCGAAGACATTGTCCTCGAACCAGCCGTCGATATGGGCAATGACAGCCCTCGCCATCTCCTCCTTGCCGCCGGGGAAGAAGTGGTAGAGGCTTCCTTTGCCGAGCCCTGTCGCCTCGCCGATCAAGGACAGGCTGGCGCCCTCGTAGCCATGCTCGCGGAAAACTTCCGCAACGACCCCCAGCAGCTGATCGCGGTCTGGCGCGATGCGCCGCATCCATTCGCCCCCTAGAGCCGGATGATTGCAGGTCGAATCGACCTGCAATCATCCGGCTCTACATCAAAGAGATAGAGCATGATGTCGCCCGAAAACCGCTTCACACTTTTCGGCATCATGCTCTAGAGCCCGAGTTCCGAAAGGCCGGGATGGTCGTCCGGCCGGCGGCCGAGCGGCCAATGATACTTCCGCTCGCTTTCGGTGATCGGCAGATCGTTGATGCTCGCCACGCGCCGGCGCATCAGCCCGGCTTCGTCGAACTCCCAATTCTCGTTGCCGTAGGAGCGGAACCAATGCCCGCTGTCGTCGCGCCATTCATAGGCGAAGCGCACCGCGATGCGGTTTTCGTTCCAGGTCCAGACCTCCTTGATCAGGCGATAGTCCAGCTCGCGCGACCATTTGCGCTTGAGGAAATCGACGATTTCGCCGCGGCCGGAGACAAACTCGGCCCGGTTCCGCCAGATGCTGTCCTCGGTGTAGGCGAGCGAGACCCGCTCAGGATCGCGGCTGTTCCAGGCATCCTCGGCAAGGCGCGCCTTTTGCGCCGCTGTCTCGGCCGTGAATGGCGGCAATGGCGGACGGCTCATGAGATCTCCTGTCGGTTTCGATCGTCGATAACCGACATTGTACCGATCGGTACAATGAGTCAATGGCCAGAGTGACGAGCGGGACAGGTGCTATCGCTTTGTCGCCAGCCCCTTCAGCCGGTAGAGCGCCTCCAGCGCCTCGCGCGGCGTCATCTCGTCGGGATTGATGGCGCCGAGCGCGTCGTCGAGCGCATCGGTCTTCACCGGCTTCGGCGCTTCGCGCTTCACCGCCACAGAAAACAGCGGCAGGTCGTCGACGAGCCGATTTGTCTTGCCCGAGACTTCGCCCTCTTCGAGTTGGTGCAGCACTTCCTTGGCGCGGGCGACGACCGCTTCCGGCAGGCCGGCCAGCCGTGCCACCTGCACGCCGTAGGAACGGTCGGCCGCGCCCTTGCCGACCTCGTGCAGGAAGACGACATCGCCTTCCCATTCCTTGACCCGCATGGTGACGTTGTGAAGCCGGGGCAATTTGCCGGCCAGGGCCGTCATCTCATGGAAATGCGTGGCGAAGATCGCCCGGCAGCGGTTCTTCTCATGCAGATATTCCACCGCCGCCCAGGCGATCGACAACCCGTCGAAGGTCGCGGTGCCGCGGCCGATCTCGTCGAGGATGACCAGCGCCCGCTCGCCCGCCTGGTTGAGGATCGCCGCCGTCTCGACCATCTCGACCATGAAGGTCGAACGTCCCCGCGCCAGATCGTCCGAGGCGCCGACGCGCGAGAACAGCCGGTCGACGACGCCGATATGGGCGCTTTGCGCCGGCACGAAGGAGCCGGTCTGGGCGAGGATGGCGATCAGCGCATTCTGCCTGAGGAATGTCGATTTGCCGCCCATATTGGGGCCGGTAAGCAGCCAGATCGCGCCGGCCTTGGCGCCGCCGTCGGGCGAGAGGTCGCAATCATTGGCGACAAACGGGCCTTCGCCCGAGCGCCTGAGCGCCTGTTCGACCACCGGATGTCGCCCGCCGGCAATGTCGAAGGCGAGGCTGGCATCGACCGTAGGCCTGCACCAGTCTTCGCTTTCGGAGAGCAGCGCCAGCGCCGCCGACACGTCGAGCACGGCCAGCGCCTCGGCGCCGGCGCGGATCTTGTCAGCCTCGCTCACCACCTCGGCCGTCAGCCGGTCGAATGTCGCGAGCTCGATGCTCAGCGCCTTGTCGGCGGCATTGGCGATCTTCGATTCCAGCTCCGCCAGTTCGGTCGTGGTGAAGCGCATGGCGTTGGCCATGGTCTGGCGATGGATGAAGCGCGCCTTGGCGGCGTCGCTGCCGGTCATGATCGCGTGATGGTTGGCGGTGACCTCGATGTAGTAGCCGAGCACATTGTTGTGCCGGATCTTCAGCGAGCGGATGCCGGTCTCCTCGATCAGCGACCGCTCCAGCCCGGCGATCACTTTTCGCGATTCGTCGCGCAACGCCCGCATCTCGTCGAGCTCGGCATTGTAGCTCGACCGCACGAAGCCGCCGTCGCGCTTGATCAGCGGCAGCTCGTCGTCGAGCGCTTCGCTGAGGTGACGGGCGAGCGCCTCGGGCAAGGCGTGGATCGAGGCAAGCGCGGCGGTGAGCTCGGCGGGCAGGGCGGCTGCCGCGAACAATTCGGCGATCGCGCCAGCCGCCTCGAAGCCGGCGCGCAGGGCGCCGAGATCGCGCGGGCCGCCGCGGTTGAGCGCCAGGCGGGAGAGCGCTCGCGGCATGTCGGCGACGCTTTTCAGGCTCGCCCGCAAACCCTGGCAAAGCCGCGTCTCGGAGCGGAAAAAGGAGACCGAATCCAGTCGCGCCGCGATCGTCGCCGGATCGGTCAGCGGCGCCATCAGCCGGTCGGCCAGCAATCGCGCGCCGCCGCCGGTCACGGTGCGGTCGATCGCCTTGAACAGCGAGCCGTCGCGGCTGCCCGACAGCGTGCGCAGCAATTCCAGATTGGCGCGCGTCGCCGGATCGATGAACAGCGTCGAGCCCTGCTCCTCGCGCTCGGGTCGCGACAGCGGCGGCCGTTCGGCCTTCTGCGTTTTTTCGACATAGGCTATGGCGCCCGAGATCGCCGACAGCTCGGCGCGCGAAAACGTGCCGAAACTGTCTGGCGTCGCGACCTCGAAGAAGCGCGCGATGCGGCTTGTGGCCGAAGCCGAATCGAACAGCGAAGGCGGTTGCGGGCTGGCGACCCGGCCCAGCACGTCGAACACCGGCCTGAGCTCCGGATCGTGGAAAGCCGGCTCGGCGACGATCAGCTCGCGCGGGTCGACGCGAAAGATGTCGGCAAGCAGTCGCTCGGCGCTCGTCTCGGCGACGCGGAAGGCGCCGGTCGAAATGTCGATCCAGGCCAGTGCGAAACTCGCCTGACTGGCCGCGCCGCCCCCCTTGACGCGGCCGAGCGCCATCAGGAAGCTCGATTCCGAGGGTGCCAGCAGCTTGTCCTCGGTGATGGTGCCGGGCGTGACCAGCCGCACCACGTCGCGGCGCACCACCGATTTGGAGCCGCGTTTCTTGGCTTCGGCGGGGTCCTCGATCTGCTCGCAGACGGCAACGCGAAAACCTTGCGCGATCAGCTTCTGCAGATAGTCGTCCGCCGCATGCACCGGCACGCCGCACATCGGGATGTCGTGGCCCTGGTGCTTGCCGCGCTTGGTCAAAACGATGCCCAGGGCCTGGCTCGCCTTCTCCGCGTCGTCGAAGAACAGCTCGTAGAAATCGCCCATGCGGTAGAACAGCAGCGAATCCGGGTTCGCCGCCTTGATCTCGATGAATTGCTCCATCATCGGCGTGACGCCGCTCGTGGCGGGCGCAGGCGTCGTCGTCTCCTGGGCGTCGGTATCTGCGAGCATGTGCATGTTCATGCGGCAACGCTAGCAGAAGTGGCAGCCCGGTTTAATGCCGGTGCCGCGAAAAGCAGGGGAAGACTGGCGCTGGCCTGTTGTGACGCGCCTGGTTGCGCCGGGCCGGCCTGGCACTCTATGCTTCCCGTGGGGAAAGGGCGGCGGGGGACTCGTGGATCGGGACAAGCTGGAGACGTTCGACGAGATGGTCGGCCCGGTCGGCTCGGCCGCCGAGCGCCTCTGGCTGCTGGCGACGCGGCGCGCCCATCGAACCGCGAACAAGCTCAGGGTTTCGGCGCGCAAGCGCTTTCCCTATATCCTGCCGGCGCGCGGTCCCGTGTCCGATCTCGACGGCGGCATCGAGATGTCGGCTCATATATTCAGCCGCGACCCGCTGGTGCTCTATATCCCGGTCGGCGGACCCCGTCCCCTGCATCCGCTGGCGGCCATCGGCCGGCGCCTTGCCGAGCGGCGCGCCACCTTTCTGCTGATGCCGATGTGGACGATGGAGAGGCCTGCCGTCATCGCCCAGATGGGCCGCGATCTTGCCTGGTATGCGGCGCGTTTTCGTCTTCATGAGGTGATTTTCCTCTGCAACAACGAGGAAGAGCGCCGTCTCATCGCCGCGGTCGGCGGCAAAGCCATGTTCTCCAATCACAATCTGATGATATCGGAAGATGTTTTCCGGCCGCTGCCGGATGTGCCGGTCGAGTTCGACGCCGTCTACAATGGCCGCATCTCGCCGATGAAACGCCACTATCTTGCCTTCGAGATCGATCGGCTTGTCCACATCACCTATTCGATCGGCGAATTGACGCCACCCGCCGCCCGCGCCTTCATTCGCCGCCTCCAGGCGCAATCGCCGCGCCATTGCATCGCCAACCCGATCGTGGACGGTCTGCCCGGCCGGCTGGCCTCCGCCGAGGTCAACCGGGTCTACAACCAGGCCGCCGTCGGGCTGTGCCTGTCCGCCGTGGAAGGGGCAATGTATTCCAGCATGGAGTATCTGATGGCCGGATTGCCGATCGTCAGCACGCCGAGCCTCGGCGGGCGCGACGTCTATTTCGATCCGGACTATTGCCTGATCGTCGATCCGGAGCCGACGGCCGTTCGCCGCGCCGTCGAGCGGCTTCGAGATCGCGCCATGCCGCGCGAGGAAATCCGCGGCAGGACGCTGGAAAAGGTTCGCGCCCAGCGGCAGGAACTCACCGCGTTCCTGTCGGCGCTTCTGCGGCGCAAGGGCAGCAGCGCTCCCCCGCTGGAGACGTGGCCGTTCTCAGGCACCGAGGGCTTGATGCGCTGGGCCACCGTGCGGGAAATTGCCGCGCTCGTCGGCGAACCGGACCGCGCCTGACCGCTTGGCCGTTTACAGCGCTGCCGTGTAGCCTTAATCCCAAGACACATAAACACGCACCTGCCTCAAGGGTGCGCGAAGGCGAGGAAATCAAAAGCATCATGGCCAGGAAAACCGAAAGCAGCGGCCCCTCCGTCAGTCCAGAGGAGGCGCTGGAATTCCACGCCATGGGACGGCCCGGCAAGCTGGAGATCGTCGCCACCAAGCCGATGGCCACGCAACGCGATCTGAGCCTCGCCTATTCGCCTGGCGTCGCCGTTCCCGTGCGCGCCATCGCCGAGGATCCGAGCCGCGCCTTCGATTATACGACGCGCGGCAATATGGTCGCCGTCATCTCGAACGGCACCGCCATTCTCGGTCTCGGCAATCTCGGCGCGCTGGCCTCGAAGCCGGTCATGGAAGGCAAAGCGGTGCTGTTCAAGCGTTTCGCCGATGTCGATTCCATCGACCTTGAAGTGGCGACCGAGGATGCCGACGAGTTCATAAACTGCGTGCGCTTCCTCGGCCCCTCTTTCGGCGGCATCAATCTCGAGGACATCAAGGCGCCGGAATGCTTCATCATCGAGCAGCGGCTGCGCGAGCTGATGGACATCCCTGTCTTCCATGACGACCAGCACGGAACGGCCATCATCTCGGCCGCCGGGCTGATCAACGCGCTGGAGATCACCGGCCGCGACATGAAGACCACGAAGATGGTCTGCAATGGCGCGGGCGCCGCCGGCATCGCCTGCATCGAACTTATGAAGGCGATGGGTTTTGCGCCGGGAAACATCATCCTGTGCGACACCAAGGGCGTGGTCTTCCAGGGCCGCACCGAAGGCATGAACCAGTGGAAGTCGGCGCATGCGGTCAAGACCGGGGCGCGCAGCCTGGCCGAGGCGCTGGACGGCGCCGACGTCTTCCTCGGCCTGTCCGCCAAGGGCGCGCTCACCACCGCCATGGTGCAGTCGATGGCCAAGAACCCGATCATCTTCGCCATGGCCAATCCCGATCCGGAGATCACGCCGGAGGAAGTGGCCGAGATCCGCACCGACGCCATCATGGCAACGGGCCGCTCGGACTATCCGAACCAGGTCAACAATGTGCTGGGCTTTCCCTATATCTTCCGGGGAGCGCTCGATGTGCGCGCCACCACCATCAACGACGAGATGAAGATCGCCGCGGCCCGGGCGTTGGCCGAACTGGCGCGCCAGGACGTGCCGGATGATGTCGCCGCCGCCTATCAGGGCAACCGTCCGAAATTCGGCCCCAACTACATCATCCCGGTGCCGTTCGATCCGCGCCTGATCTCGGCGATCCCGCTGGCGGTGGCGAAGGCGGCGATGGAATCCGGCGTCGCCCGCAAGCCGATCCTCGATCTCGACCGCTACGCGCAGGAACTGTCCGCCCGCCGCGATCCTATCGCCTCGACCTTGCAGCGCATCTACGACCGCGTGCGCCGCCAGCCCAAGCGCATCGTCTTCGCCGAGGGCGAGGAGGAGCAGGTGATGCGCGCCGCCGTCTCCTATGTGAACCAGAGGCTCGGCACGGCGATCCTGCTCGGCCGCGACGACGTCATCAAGGACAATGCCCGCAATGCCGGCATCGACCTGAACAAGCCGGGCCTGGAGATCATCAACGCCAGGCTGTCGCGCCGCAACGGCATCTACACCGACTATCTCTACGAGCGCATGCAGCGGAAGGGTTTCCTGTTTCGCGACTGCCAGCGCCTGATCAACAACGACCGCAACCATTTCGCCGCCTGCATGGTGGCGCTGGGCGATGCCGACGGCATCGTCACCGGCGTCACCCGCAACTATTCGACCGCGCTCGACGACGTGCGCCGCATCATCGACGCCAAGCCCGGCCACCGCGTCATCGGCGTGTCGATCGTGCTGGCGCGGGGCAGGACGGTGCTGGTCGCCGACACCGCCGTGCACGACATGCCGAACGCCGAACAGATCGCCGACATCGCCGAGGAGGCGGCCGGCTTCGCCCGCCGCATGGGCTACGAGCCGAGGCTCGCCATGCTTGCCTATTCCACCTTCGGCCATCCGCAGGGCGAACGTTCCGAGCGCGTGCAGGAGGCGGTGCGCATCCTCGACAAGCGCCGCGTCGATTTCGAATATGACGGCGAGATGGCAGCGGACGTGGCGCTGAACCCGCGCGCCATGGCGCAATATCCGTTCATCCGGCTGACCGGCCCGGCCAATGTGCTGATCATGCCGGCATTCCACTCGGCCTCGATCTCGACCAAGATGCTGCAGGAACTCGGCGGCTCGACCGTCATCGGCCCGCTGCTGGTCGGCCTAAACAAGCCGGTACAGATCGTCTCGCTCAACGCCAAGGACTCGGACATCGTGAACATGGCGGCGATCGCCGCCTATACGGCGGGGAACTGACGAGACCGTTTCATTGCTTGAGTCAAAACAAAAAAGGCCCGCGGCGATGCCGCGGGCCTTTACTTTGCGATCTTTGCGTTCGATCAGAAGTTGCGCTGGAAACGGACGATACCGCCCCAACTGTTTTCCTTGTCGGCCTTGGTGAAGTTGAAGTCGTCGGCCTGGCCGAACTTGCCGTCATGGTAGTAGTCGACTTCGGTCGTGACCGTGAAGCCCGGAACGAGCGTGTAGGCTACGTTTGCCGCGACGGCGAAGTTCTTGGCGTCGTCGGCCGAGACCTGGAGGTTGAAGGCGGTCTTCGGATCGAACTTGTACGTGCCGCCGCCCCAGACGGCCCAGTTGCCGCCCCAGGGCTTGTAGAAGCCGCGGCCTTTGGCATGGTCGATGAAGTTGTCGTCGGTGCCGTAGCCGCCCATGACGAACAGCGACAGTTCCTTGGTGACGTTGACGTCCAGGCGAACCTTGCCGGCCACTTCCTCGTAGTTGCTGTCATAGGCGACGACGCCGGTGATCGCGCCCCAGTCGCCCTTGTACTTCAGGCCGCCGACGACATGTGGGACATAGCTGTCGATCGTGCCGGCGATGAGCACGGTGCTGCCGCTGGTGACGTCCGCACCTTCTTCGAGCGAGACCACGCCCGAGAAGCCGCTGCCGGCGTCGAAATAGTAGCTGACGACGTTGGTGACCTTGATGCCGTACGGGATGATCGTGTCCTGCACCACGTTGCCGGCATAGCCGATGAACTGGTCGTAAGGCGTCTCATCCACACCGACGCGCAGGCCGCCGAGCTGGACCCAGCCGAATTCCAGGTTCACCGCCGACGCACCGTTCTTGAAGTTGAAGCGGGTCTCGGTATAGGTCTTCAACGTGCCGAGCTCGGTCTCCTGGCCGGTCCAGGTCCTCAGCGCGAAACGGGCATTCTTATTCCAGCTGTTCTGCGAATCGCGGTCTATGACGTCGGTCGTCTTGCGGCCGTCGAGGGTGCCGGGATCGCCGAAGCCGGCGTCATAGCGGATGTAGCCGCCGACGCGCAGGCAGGTCTCGGTGCCGGGGATGTAGAAGTAGCCGGCGCCATAGACGTCGCAGATCTTGACGTATTCGGCCGGTTCCGGCTCGGCGACGGTCACCGCGTCGGCGGCGCGCGCGCCCGAAACTGCGATCAGTGCCGCAGCGGAGCCGAGAAGAAGGCTCTTGATGTTCATTTTCTTGAATCTCCAGTCAAAGGTTCAAGACAGGCCTGACATGCCGTTCGGCTTTTGCCACCCCCGTCCCCATCGTTGAAAAAGTCGCGCACCGGCGCCGCTTCTTCGCCTTGGACATGGCTTAATCGGCCGTCATGTACAACAGAGATTGTGTCTGAAAGGCGGCTTTTTGAATCTTATGAAGGTCTTGTTGCCCAAATATCACGTCATATATTTGTAAAAATGGAACATATTGCACAATCTATACAATCGAAACGCGAAGAAGGACGCGGAAACGTGCCAAATGTGCCAATATTACAGTTTTGTGACGAAAGATTTGCCGGCTAAAAGGAGCAGGCGAACGCGGAAAAAAGACTCCGGGTCAGGACAGTCCGCGGGCTGCGCGTACCACGTCCTCGACCATGTCATCCCTCAACATCTCGATGGGAACGCGGCCATCCAACTCCGGCGACGGCCGGCTCAGCCAAAACCAGGCAAGCCTCGGATTGGCGATCGCCGAAAGCACCTCGCTGATCCCCGGGACCGGCCTGCCGTCGACGAACTGGGCCAAGGGGAAGACATGTTTGCGGCCGCCCTTGCGCAAGGCAACGACCTCACCGCGTCTTTGCCAGCGATGCAGCGTGGAGCGCGGGATACGGAGCCTCTCTTCCAGATAGGTCGAGCCGGCGACCTCGCCGGCCCAATCCTCGATCAGCATGGATTGCAGGTCCGCGGCTCGCTTGGCGATCGGCTGGGCCGTCGGCCTCCCTGTCTCCGACTTCGGCGGCGAGCGCTCGAAGGCGCGGTCGGATATGGCCGCGCCGTCGCTCGTTGCCTTCTCCGTCATCACACGAAGAAAGTCGGACGCAAGGTCGGTCCACTCGCCCTTGAAGGAGCCGATGGCAAGGCGCTGCGCCGGCGGCAGGAAGGGGAGGGCGGCAGCCACATGGCCGGCGATCTTGCTTGCCGAAGTCAGCGCCTCGGCGTCCAGCATGACGCCATGCTGCATCAGCGCCTGTCGCACGGCTTCGGCCATAAGGCCTGCCAATGCCTCTTGTGAAATCCCGTCGGACGGGTTCTGGAATCTGGTCATGAATCTATCTTGCGGCCCGCGCTCCTCCCCAGGCGCCGGCGGTTGCTGAAAATCTATCGCGGAAAATAAAATATGCGACGGCAACGGGCCTCGCGGCCCGGCAACTTGCTGGTTTGCATTTTCACACCCCTGGTTTGGCGTGCCGAAATGTCAGTCGCGGAACGCCTATTTTGCATCTTAGAAGTCCAACGTGACAGGTCCGCGACAGGCGGCCCTGTTTGGAGGCAGCCGGCGATGACGCAACGGCATCTCTTCCCACGCAATTGCGGGACCGAAAGCCGCCACTGCTTTGTCAGGGTGTTCACAAGCGGATCATCGTTTCGCGGGAGCGATGATCTGCTCCATCTGTTTGTTTCGGCACGATTTTCGACGGAAGGCTACAGCGAACACACCAAGCCCATCCGTAGGCCGATTAGAGAAGCCCGGCTTGCTCGGCCTCGCGGCGCAGGTTCTGGCGCGGGCGCGGGCCGATCTGCTGGATCACCAGCCCGGCCGCCAGCGAGCCGAGGTCGCCGCAATCCTTGAGGCTGCGCCCGGTCGTGTAGCCGTAGAGGAAGCCAGCGGCGTAGAGATCGCCGGCGCCGGTCGTGTCGACCAGTTCCTTGATCTTCGTCGCCTGGATGATGACGGTCTCGTCGCCGCGCACGATGACCGAGCCTTTCTCGGAACGGGTGACGGCGGCTATTCTGCAATCCTTGCGGATGGCGGCGAGCGCCTCCTCGAAGGAGGCGGTCTGGTAGAGCGACTTGATCTCGTGGCTGTTGGCAAAGACGATGTCGACGGTGCCCGAACGCATCAGCTCGAGGAATTCGTCGCGGTAGCGGTCGACGCAGAAGGAATCCGACAATGTCATCGACACTTCGCGGCCGGCCGCATGCGCCAGCTTCGCCGTCTGGCGGATAGCCTCCTTGGCGCGCGGCGGATCCCACAGATAGCCTTCGAAATAGGTCACCTTGGAGCCGGAGGCCTTGTCGGCCTCGACATCCTCGGGGCCAAGTTCGACGCACGCGCCGAGATAGGTGTTCATCGAACGCTCGCCGTCGGGCGTGACGAAGATCATCGAGCGCGCCGTCGGCGGTTCGCCCTTGAGCGGCCCGGTATCGAAGGCCACGCCCTGGGCATGGATGTCGTGCGTGTAGATTTCGCCCAGTGCGTCGTTCGACACCTTGCCGAAGAAGGCTGCCCGTCCGCCGAGGCTGGCGACGCCAGCCGCCGTGTTGCCGGCGCTACCGCCGGAAGCTTCGATCGCTGGTCCCATGCGGCTGTAAAGCAATTCGGCGCGCCTGGCGTCGATGAGGTTCATCGCGCCCTTGATGATGCCGTTGGTCTCGAGAAAAGCCTCGTCGCATTGCGCGATGATGTCGACAATGGCATTGCCGATGCAAAGCACGTCATATTCCGGCATCAAAATCTCCGCCAAGGACTACCCGGCTATCTGGCATGCCGGCCGGGCGCGGGTCTAGCGAGTTGGCGCTGCTTTGCCTACCCTGAAAATCGCCATTGCCTTCCGTGACGCCGCCCTCGGCGCCGATTGTTCGCCGGCTGCGGCAGCGTTCGTATCGAACTGGCCCACAACAGTCACGACCCTGACAGCTATGGTTTCACCGCGATCTAAACATTTCCGCGGCGTCGCGGGCTAGAAGCGGATCGTCCGGCGACAGGCTGAAGGGCGCGAACCACGAATGTCCGAAAAGACCGAAATGTCCACCGACCTGGCGCTGCTCGGCGTCCTGGCGGTGCTGTGGGGCGCTTCGTATACTTTCATCAAGATCGGCGTCGAGACGATCCCGCCCGTGACCTTCATCGCCGCCCGGACGCTGATCGCCGGGGCTATTCTCTTCACCATCATCCGCTGGCGGGGCCTCGCCATGCCCGCCGACGCGCCGACATGGCGCCGGTTCGCCTTCCAGGCCTGCCTCAACAGCGTCGTGCCGTTCACGCTGATCGCCGCCGCCGAGCGCTCGGTCGATGCCGGCCTTGCCACCATCCTCAATTCGACGTCGCCGATCTTCACCTTCCTGCTGACGGCATTGGTCACGCGCCATGAGCCCGTCACGGCGCGCAAGCTGGTCGGTGTCGGCGCCGGCATCGTCGGCATCTGTCTCATCATCGGCACGGAGGCGCTTGGCGGACTTGGCCATGACCTGTGGGCACAGCTTGCAATCGTCATTGCGACGATCTCCTATGCCGGGGCGGCGATTTTCGGCCGCGGCTTCAAGGGCCTCGATCCGATAATACCCGCCGCGGGTTCGATGCTTTGCGGCGCCGTGATGCTCGTGCCGCTCAGCCTGATCGTCGACCGGCCCTGGACGCTCGCGCCTTCGGCCGCGTCGATCCTGGCCCTGCTTGGACTGTCGGTCTTTTCAACGGCGCTGGCCTTCGTCATCTATTTCCGGCTGATCCACACGCTGGGCTCGGTCGGCACCACCTCCCAGGCCTATCTGCGCGTGCCGATCGGCGTCGGCATCGGCGCCATCGTCCTCGGCGAAAGCCTCGGGCCAGCGGCCTGGGTCGGCATGGCCTTCGTCGTTGCAGGCGTCGCGGCAATGACGATTCCGGCCAGGCAGGCCAGGCTCGCGCGATAATGCATGTCGCCCAAAAGTGTGAAGCGGTTTTGGGCCAAGCGACATGCTTCGAGACAAAAACCCAAAGCGCGTCGACGCGACGCGCTTTGGTTGCGCCAGGGATCGAGCCGGCCTATCTGCGAAACGTCGTTTCTCGATGAGGGCCTGGACCTGCCGTGATCCTAGACGCCGCCCGCGCCGCCGCCAGCCGGCTGTTCTCGCCTGAATTCCGCTCCGTCTTCCTGAAGACGCTGGGGCTGACGCTGCTCGCTTTGGTGGCGCTCTGGCTCGGCCTCGAGAGCCTGCTCGAATGGCTGGCCTGGTCCTGGCTGCAAGCGCTGCTGCCAGGTCTGCCGTCCTGGGCTGGATGGCTGGGCGGCATCATCGCCAGCATCGTTCTGGCTGTGGGCTTGGCCTTGCTCGTCGCGCCGGTCACGGCGATCGTCGCCGGCCTCTTCCTCGACGATGTCGCCGAAGTGGTCGAGCGTACCGACTATCCCAACGATCCGCCCGGCAGGCCCGTGCCCGCGCTGCATTCGCTCGTGCTGGCGATCAAATTCTTCGGCGTGGTGGTCCTCGGCAACATCGTCGCGCTGCTCTTGCTTCTGGTGCCGGGCATCAACATTGCCGCCTTCTTCATCGTCAACGGCTATCTGCTCGGCCGGGAATTCTTCGAGTTTGCCGCCATGCGTTTTCGTCCCGAACCCGAGGCCAAGGCGCTGCGCCGCAAATATGCCGGCACTGTGTTCCTCGCCGGACTGGTCATCGCCCTGTTCCTGGCGGTGCCGCTGCTCAACCTTCTGACGCCGCTTTTCGCGGCCGCCATGATGGTGCATCTGCACAAGACGGTTTCGGCGCGGGAGCCGGTCTAGCCCTGCTCCTTGCCCTCCCGGAACAGCGCCTGCAGCTTGCCAAACGGCATCGCCGCCCGGGTGAAGCCGAAGGTGCCATCCTGCTGGATCTCGCGGGCCGCCGTCTCCAGCATGCCATAGGCGAAATTGGTCAGCCATGGTCCGAGCGAGATGCGCTTGACGCCGCCCATGGCAAGGTCGGCGATGGTGAAGCCTGGCCGGGCCATCACATTGACCGGCCGGCTCACCGACGAGCAGATCGTGCGCACCATCCCGACGTCGCTAATGCCCGGCGCGTAGAGCACGTCGGCGCCGGCTTTCTCGAAAGCCTGCAGCCGCTTGATGGTATCGTCGAGATCGCTCTTGCCCCACAGGAAATTCTCGGCCCGCGCGGTGAAGACGAAATCGTGCTTGAGCGCGCGGGCAGCCTCGACGGCCGCCGCGACGCGTTCGGTCGCCAGCGCGAAATCGTAGATCGGATTGGCGGCGTCGCCGGTGTGGTCCTCGATCGAGCAGCCGGCGAGGCCCGCGGCTTCGGCCGCGAAGATGGTTTCGGCCGCCTGCTCGGGGCTGTCGCCCTTGCCGCGCTCCAGATCGGCCGAAACCGGCAGGTCTGTCGCCGCAGTCACCTCGCGGCAATGGTGGATCATGGCGTCGAACGTCACGGCGCCGTCCGGCAGGCCGCGCGAGAAGGCAAAGCCGGCGCTGGTCGTCGCCAGCGCCTTGAAACCGAACGAAGCGAGAAGCTTGGTCGTGCCGATATCCCAGGGGTTGGGTATGACGAAGGTGGAGGCATGCAGATCGCGAAAAATCTTGCCCTTGTCCATGGCGGGTCCTCGATTGGGGGTCGTACGCGGAATTTATCGCGGTCGCTCGAACCGGGCAAACGAATGCGTCTGGCTCAGAAGCGCTCGGCGTTTTCTGCTGACAATTTCTCGAAGGCGCCAGAATCCTTGATGTAGCGCGACGCCTTGGCATCCCAGCGATAAGTGACGGAAATATCGTGCGAGACGGCCTTGGGCGCGGGTTCCTCGCAGCTTTCGCCGCTCGGCTTGGTGGCGTCGGTCACCGTCACCTTGATCGCCGAATAGGGTTTGTCGCCAGCATGCGTCTGGAAGGACAGGTCCTGCGTGCGCTTATAGGCGCAGACATTTTCGTCGAATGTGTTGATCTGGTCGATAGGCTCGAAGCGGCCGTCGCGGACCAGGATCAGGATCGTGCCGACATAGCCCTGGTTCGAATTGAAATGCGTGCTCATGGTTATGAGCGCGTCGTCATCCGGGCTGATCGCGAGCTTGCCCGGATCGCGAAAATAGGTGCTTTGGTCGGTTCCGACATTGACGGCGTCGAGCAGCTTCGGCTTGCCCGTGATGTCGTAAAGCGCCAGCGCGGCAAACCCTTCGGCGCTGTCCTGCGCCTGGCCGAGGTCGAAAAGCATCGCCAGCCGGTCCTTGCCGCCTGCCTTGACGGCGAGCACGGCGGCATTGGAAAGGCTGATGGTCTCGGGCGGCGAGCCGCCCTCGTCGCCGCCGAGGATGTCGCGCATCTCGATCGGCGCGCTGCCCTTGTAGAAACCGTCGTCGCCGGCCTTGAGATCGGGCACGATCATTTCGGCGAGGTCGAAATAGGTAACGTCCCGATGTCCGGGAACGGCGCTGCTCACCTCCGGAAAGCTGACGGCCTGGGCCGCCGCGGCCGTCCACAGGCACGGCAGCAGCAGGCATGCAAGCATGAAATGGCATAGTTTGGAAATCATGGACCGCGCCCCCTCGGATGCGCTCACGCTAGCACGGCGTTTTGCGGTGCGCAGCCGGGTGCGATCAGCGTATGGGCACGAGTCCGGCCAACTCCCGCATGTCGTCGAACAATATGCCGCCGGCCGCCGCCAGGCCGTCGCGATCGGAGAACGGATCGGCGTGGTAGGAGAACACCCGCATGCCGGCGGCGATGCCGGCCTGGGTACCGGCGACGCTGTCCTCGATGACGATGCTGTCGGCCGGCGCGAAGCCCATCGTCTTTGCGGCATGCAGGAAGAGGTCCGGGAACGGCTTGCCGCGCCCGACCATGGTCGAGGAGAACATGGCATGCTCGAACAGCGGCAAAAGCCCGGTCTGCCCAAGCGTGATGTGCATCTTGGAGACCCGCGCCGAGGAGGCGACGCAATAGGCGATGCCGGCTTTGCGCACCGTCTCGATGAAGTCGCGCACATAGGGGATCGCCTCGACGCCATGCGAGAAAAGGTCCGGCAGGCCGGCATTCCAGCGATCGACGAAGTCGGAGCCGAGCCTGACCTCGGTCGTCTCTTCGATCTCCTTCTGCACCGAGGCCATGCTGCGGCCGGAGAAGTTGTTGCGGCAATATTCGAATGTCGTCGTAAAACCGGCGGCGGTCAGCCATTCGGCAAGGCGCCTGTTGGCAAGGTTCTCGGTGTCGACCAAGACCCCGTCGCAGTCGAAAATAACGAGTTTAGGGATTGCCATTCAAGCGGTGCCGGTCGACCCGAAACCGCCAGCGCCCCGCGTCGTGCCGCCGGCCAGCGCGCGTTCCTCGACCGCAACCTGGGTCACGGCGGCGAAGACGATCTGGGCGATGCGCAGGCCGCGCGTCACTGAAAAATCCTCGTCGCCGAGATTGACCAGCAGCACCTTCACCTCACCGCGATAGTCGCTGTCGACGGTGCCGGGCGAGTTGAGCACGGTAAGGCCATGCTTGAAGGCAAGGCCGGAACGTGGCCGCACCTGGCCTTCCATGCCTTCGGGGATTTCCAGGATCAGGCCGGTCGGCACCAGGGCTCGCTTTCCAGGCAGGATGAGCAGCGGCCGGTCTTCCGGCACCGCCGCGCGCAAATCCATGCCGGCGGCGCCCGCGCTCTCATAGGCCGGCAGAGGCAAGCCTTCACCATGCGGAAGCCTGACGAAACCGACGGTGGGGCCGATGACGGAGGAAGAATGGACAGCCGTGCGCATGAGCACACTCCTATCGGCGCGAAAGCCGATTCGGTCAACTCTGACGTAGGGCCTATCAACGGCTTTCTTTCGCGTCCGGTTCCAGGGCCCGTCAGCGTAGTTCCACCGGCACCACGGTCGTCTCCTTGATCTCCTCCATGACGAAGGAGGCCGAGACGTCCGACAGCGCCACCTTGGCGATCAGCCGCTGGTAGAGACGGTCATAGGCTTTCACGTCGGCGACACGGGCGCGCACCACATAGTCGAGATCGCCCGACATGCGGTAGACGCCGGTTATCTCCGGAAAGCCGGTCACCGCCGCACGGAATTTCTGCAGCCAGTCCGGATCGTGGTTGGAAGTGCGGATCAGGATGAACACAGACAGGCCGAGGCCTAGCTTGTCGGCATCGACCAGCGCGACGCGACCGGTGATGACGCCATCTTCCTCCAGGCGCTTGACGCGCCGCCAGCAGGCATTGCGCGACAGCGCCACCCGCTCCGACAGCTGATCGACCGACAGCGTGCCGTCGCGTTGCAGCTCGGCCAGCAATCTTCGATCGATCTCATCAATTTCCACCGACATGTTGGGATGAATGTCCCATGAAGCCGGCAAAAGCAAGGACAATTTGGGACCGATGAACCAAACCCATGTGGCACGATACTCAGCATTCGGGGCTCATCCCGGCAGGAGGGATCACCATGACGACCAGGCTTGCGGCGCTCTTCACCTCTCACCCGGAGAAGGTCGGCGAGACCTATTTCGGCCACATGGCCTTCGCCGCCTGGTTCTGTTCGCGGCTGTCGATGGCGGCGGGCGCCGCGCTCGTTCACGCTTTCTTGCCATTTCTGTTCGAAACTACGGCGAGCCGAATCGTTCGCGAGCTCTATGAGCGCACGCACAACAGAGGCTCGCATGCGGTCAAGGAGCCGGCGGCTCTGATGGATCGCGCCTGATAGATGGTGGAAAGCGATGTGCCGGTGGGCGGCCTATCTTGGTGAAGCGGTCTTCCTCGAAGACATCATCACCGCGCCCTGCCACTCGTTGATTGCCCAGAGCCACTGCGCCCAGGAAGCCAAGTCGCCGACCAATGGCGACGGCTTCGGACTCGCCTGGTATGGCGACCGGCCCGAGCCCGGCCTTTATCGCGACATCCTGCCGGCCTGGTCCGACCCCAATCTGAAGAGCCTGTGCCGGCAGATAAAATCCGGCCTGTTTCTAGCCCATGTCCGCGCCTCGACCGGCGGCGCCACCAGCCGCATGAACTGCCACCCCTTCATCTCCGGCCGCTGGTCGTTCATGCATAACGGCCAGATCGGCGGCTTCGAAAAGATCCGCCGCGCGCTGGAAAATTCGCTTTCCGACGCGGTCTTCGACCAGCGCGAGGGCACAACCGATTCCGAGCTCTTTTTCCTGCTGATGATCGATGAAGGATTGTCCGGCGATCCGCAGGGCGCGGTCTCGCGGGCGACCAGCCGCGTGCTCGATACGTCGCGCCGGGCCGGCATCGAGCCATCCCTGAAACTGACGGCGGCCTTTTCCGATGGCCAGGCGCTGTACGCGGTTCGCTATGCCACCGACGACCATGCGCCGACGCTCTATACCGGCGCCTTCGCCAAGCGCGACGGCCATTGCATCGTCTCGGAGCCTTTCGACCGCGACGGTGGCGAGTGGCAGGCGATACCCCCGGCGAGCTTCGTCACCATGACGAGGGACGGTACCGGGATCCGCCCGTTTGCGCCGGCGGCGAATAAGCTGGCGCTGGTCGGCTGACGCAAATCCCAGGCTGCCGCGTTCAGGCAGAGATCAGCAAAACGTAAGCACGGCGTAAGGACGCCAAAGCTCCCTCCTGTCATCTGTGGCGCCCGACGAGCCGCGAATTCATTCGCACGCTCAAAAACGCATCGATAAGAGGATCACAGGACAATGTGCCGGTGGGCAGCCTATCTCGGCGACGCGATCTTCCTGGAAGACGTCATCGCCGCACCCTCCCATTCCCTGATCGCTCAGAGCCGCCAGGCGCGGGAGGCGAAATCGCCGACCAATGCCGACGGCTTCGGCGTGGCCTGGTATGGCGATCGGCCGGAACCCGGCCTTTACCGCGATGTCCTGCCGGCCTGGTCCGATACCAATCTCAGCAGTCTCGGACGCCAGATAAAATCCGGCCTGTTCCTGGCCCATGTGCGCGCCTCGACGGGCGGCGGCACCGGCCGCGCGAACTGCCACCCCTTCGTCTCGGGCCACTGGTCGTTCATGCACAACGGCCAGATCGGCGGCTTTGAGCGGGTCCGTCGGGTGCTGGAGAATTCGCTCTCGGATGCGCTGTTCGACCAGCTCGAAGGGACCACGGATTCCGAACTCTTTTTCCGCGTGATGCTCGACGAAGGCCTCGCGCAGGATCCGCAAGGCGCGGTGTCCCGCGCCACCAGCCGCGTGCTCGAGGCTGCGCGCCGCGCCGGCATCGAGCCGGTCCTCAAACTGACCGCCGCCTTCAGTGACGGAAGGGCGCTTCACGCCGTTCGCTACGCCACCGACGGCCAGGCTCCGACGCTCTACACCGCCGCCTTCGCCAAGGGCGTTGGTCGTTGCATCGCCTCGGAACCGTTCGATCGCGATGGCCGGACCTGGCACGAGATTCCGCAATCGAGCTTCGTGACGATGACCCGCGACCGCACCAGCATCCGGCCGTTCGCGCCAGCTGCCGCCGCGCTGGCGCTGGCAAGCTGAGGTCTCGGCATACTCTCTGCCGGCGGCTTCCGCCGCCAGCCGGCTACTGATCGAAGCGCGACAGAGCGTAAGGCGCGAGCAACGCATCGCGCTCGTCGTCGAGGATTTCGCGGGCAGCGAACAGCCCCACGGCCGGCGCCAGCGTGATGCCGGAATGGGTGACGGCGATGTAGAGGCCGCCGACACCGTCGGCGCGGCTGACGATCGGGAAACCATCGGCCGGCGTCGGACGGTAGCCGATCGTGTGGAAGTCGAGTTCCAGCCCGTCGGCGCCGCGCAGCATCGCTTTCATCGCCTCGAAAAGCGCGCGCGCGTCGGCCTGCGGGTTCTCGCCCGGCTCGCCGCCGCCGAAGTCAGAGCCGGCGACGATGCGTCCCTCGGCCGTCTGGCGCATATGCAGTTTCTCGGCCAGCACCAGCCCGTTGAGCAGCTTCTTGTAGGGGCGAGAATGCACGATCAGGCCGGGCGGGGTCCCGATCGGCAGCTTCACGCCCGCCGTCGAGGCGATCGCCGGAGCACCGGCGCCCGCTGCAATCACCACCTCGTCGGCGGCGATGCTCTCGCCCGATACGACGACGCCCGTGACCTTGCCGTTGGACAGCGCCAGCGCATCGACAGTCCCCGGGACGATCCGCGCGCCGCGCCGTTCGGCGTCCGCCAGCAGCACTTTTGTGGTCGCCACAGGCTCGGCCACGCCTTCCTCTGCGACGTAGAGCGCAAACGGCGGAAGCTCCGCCAGGTTGGGCTCGATGCGCGCCGCTTGTTCGCGCCCGACCCGCGCGATGCCATAGCCCCAGGACGAATGCTCGGCCGCGTACGTCTCGAGCTCGTCCGCGGGCAGGTCCCAGCACAGGCCGCCGCACCAGGTGAGCGGCAGACCGGACAGGTCGTTCGCCAGCCGTTTCCATTCGGCCATGGCGCGGATGCGCAGCCGAAAATAGGTTTCCGGATTGCCCCAGCTTGCATTGATCCAGGCAAAGGAATTCGGCGTGGCGACGCCGCCGGCGCCACTTGTCGAGACGACCGTAACGCGCGCGCCGGCTTTCGTCAGATGCCAGGCGATCGAGGCGCCGATGATACCGGCGCCGACGACGATGACTTGTTTTGCGCTGCTCATGCCGGACCTTTTGAGGAGAATTTCCCGTCATGCCACATGCCGGCTTGACCTCAAGTGGGAGGCGGCTAGGCACCGCCCACCGCTACCGCCTGCGCGCCGGCAATCAGGTCCTCCAGCTCTTCGCAGCGCCGCATGAGCCGGGAAGAGTCGACTTTCTTCGCGACCGCCAGCGCGGTGCCGAGCTCCAGCTCAGCGCCGGAACGATCGCCGATCTTGATGAGCAGCGCCGCGAGCGACAGCCTGGCGTCGGCGACATTGATCGGCGAGCCGATCTCGTTCCAGCGCCAGCATGCGATCTGCAGCTCCCGGGCAGCTTCGGCGAGGCGCTCTTCCTGCATGAAAAGCTCCGCCTTGGCTTCCGCGGTCAGCGCCTGGATGGAGGCCATCGGCCAGCGCTGCGGCTGGGTCTCCAATTCGGCGATTACCTCTCTCGCCCGCTCGCGCCGATTGATGCGCGCCGCCACTTTGGCCAGCGTGGCAAGGACCATGCCTCGCCGCTGCAACGTCGGCCAGCCATTGCCCACCAAGGACCGTTCGAGAGCGCTGAAAGCGGCCTCCGCCTGTCCTTGCTCGAGTTGCAGCAGCGCAAACCCGGGCTGCGGATCCCAGCCCGCGGCGTGCGACGCGCGGTAGGCGGTTTCGGCTTCCGTGAATTCTCCGGCCGCGAGGTGAATATCGCCCAGCACGCGCAAGGCATCGCCCATCGCCCAGGGCGCGTCGAGGGCGAGCTGGTCGAGCGCCGCGCGCACCAACGCCTCCGCCTCCTTCAGCGTGCCATGAACACCGAGCACTTCGGCGCGGTGCAGCCGGCACGAGCCCGAAAGGTCTTCCAGCCCATGTCCCCTGCACCAGTCCTCATAGCCAAGCGTCCATTGGTTGGCGCGTGACCAGTCGCCGAAATTCCGGCAGGCCCACAGGATGTTGCAGTAGAGGATGCCGCCGACAACCGGGTCGACGTCGCTGGACAGGCCGAGCGCCGCGGCAAAATCCTGATCCTCCTGCCCGGATTTGGTTTCGCCGAGGCAAAGCTTGAAGAAGCCGCGATAGATCAGGCCGAGGGACTCCACGACCGGGTCGTCGAGATGCCTGCCGACCGCGAAGGCTTGCTCGGCGAGCGCAAGCGCCTGCTCCGGCTCGGCTTCCGCGCCCATGATGCGAGCGCCCATCCAGCACCAGAGGCCGTGCTCCCTGCTGTCGTTGGCGGCATCGATCAATTGCGCGGCACGCTTGTGCCAGCCCTTGGCGACGGCAAGTTCGCCTCTCTCGAGATGGATTCTGGCCAGGGTTATTGCCGGCGAAGCCGCGCGCAGGCGCTCGCCGGCGACGCCAAAGGCCGTCACCGCGCGCGCCAGAAGCGGGATCGCTTCGGCCGGCCGCCCCATGCATTCCAGTGCCAGCGCCCATTCCTCGAGGTCGGGCGTGAGCAACTCGTCGGCGGCATCCGCTTTTGCGAAGGAAGCCGCGGCCTCATGCCATTTTCTGACTGCAACGGCCGCGCGTGCCGACAGGATTGATGAACCGGGGCTCGAAGGCCCGTTGCCCGCATCGGCCCGCGCCGGCCCGTTTTCCGAAGCGGTCGCCTGGTCGAGGCAAATCCGGTAGCCGAAGCGGGGCAGGTTGCGCAGTGACGTCTCCATGCCGCCCTGGCGAAGGATGCCGCGGGCAAGGCTCGCGACGCGCTGCAGCGAAGCCTCGGTCACCGTCACGCCGGGCCACAGCGTCTCAAGCAATTCGTCCTTGCTCATGGCACGGTCCTGGTGCCGCAGCAAAATGGCGATGAAATCGAAGACGAGGGGCTGCGCCTCGATCTCGTTTCCAGCGAGACGAAGGGCACGGGAGTCTTCATTGAGTTCGAAGTCGCCGAAGCAATAAATTCCCATCGGCAGCAATCCCTGTAACGGCAATAGGCAAAAGATCAGAAGAAGATAAGGGCGGCGTAAGGACTGTTGGCCGCCTGTTCCGTAATTCCCCGTCTGCCTGGCGGGCCAAACCGCAGTTTAGCGCAGCGGCCCCCGGCATGTCACCGGCACCGACCTAATCGGGTGCCCGGGGCATTTGAACCCCAGATCAAGGAGATTGCAAAATGCAGAAATACATCATCGAACGGGAGATTCCCAAGGTCGGCACCTTCGAGCGCCAGCAGCTTCGCGACGCCTCCAAGGCCTCAAACGCCGTTCTGGCCGAGCTCGGTCCGGACATCCAGTGGGTCGAATCCTTCGTGGCCGACGACAAGACCTTTTGCGTCTATCTCGCCAAGGACGAAGCGATCATCCAACGCCACGCCAAGATGAGCGGCTTCCCGGCGACGAAGATCACCGAAGTCAAGCGCCTGTTCGATCCGACGACGGCTTACGCCACCGCCTGACCGGGAGGGATCGATCGTGAAGCGCTTTGCGGAAATCGTCCTTGCGGCCGGCGCCTCGGCGCTGTTTTACAGCACTGCGGTCGCCCATGACATGCCCGATCCCGTGCTCAACCGGTCCCGGGAAATGGCGGCCAAGTATCTCGACATCAAGGTCGCCAAGGCGGACGGCTACCAGCAGCTGTTCGAATGCACGACGCATGACGAGCACGGCACGATGGGCGTCCATTTCATCCATCCCGCCCGCGCCGGCGACGGCAAGCTGGTGCTCGGCGAGCCGGACGTGCTGACCTACGAGCCGGAGGCCGATGGCTCGATGCAGCTCGTCGGCATGGAATACATCGTCTTCGAAAAGGACTGGAAGGGGAAAAGCGTGCCTGAATTCCTCGGCCGCACCCTGCAACGCAAGACGACGGTGGGCGTCCACCCCGTGGACCCCTACTACGAACTCCACGTCTGGCACTGGCGGCACAATCCGGCCGGCATGTTCGCCGACTGGAACCCGTATGTGAGCTGCGAGCACGACCGGTCCTGACCTTTTGTCGGCAAAAGGCCTTTGGGAGGGCCACCGGTGGCCCTCCCTTCACCGTTTTATCGAAAGGAGATACGATCATGACTATCCTTGTGCAGGAGCGTGCGGCCAGTCGCTCCGTGCTCCGGCGCCCCTTTGCCGTGGCCATCGATATCTGCCATGCCGGCGGAAGTTTCCTTGCGCGCATCATCCGCATCCGCAGGGATCGCGCCCTGCTGGACGAGTTGCCGGACTACCTGCTGCGCGACATCGGCATCGACCGCTCGGAAATCTCGTCGGTCACCTGGTTCGGCAAAGGCCGGTAGCGACGGTCCGTGGATTTGAAGGCCAACGTCTTTTTCCCGTGGCGCTTCCCGGGTCGCGACCAGCACTCTGCCCAAAACCGTCGACAGGCCGGGAAAGCGCTGCTAGAAGCCCGCGCCACAGACAGGATTCCACGACTTGGCAGAAGACATCGAACAGGCCGTATCGCGCCGCCGCACCTTCGCGATCATCGCCCACCCCGACGCGGGCAAGACGACGCTCACCGAAAAGCTGCTGCTGTTCGGCGGCGCCATCCAGCTTGCCGGCGAGGTCAAGGCCAAGAAGGATCGCATCCAGACGCGGTCCGACTGGATGAAGATCGAGCGCGAGCGCGGCATCTCCGTCGTCACCTCGGTGATGACCTTCGAATATGAAGGCAATGTCTTCAACCTGCTCGACACGCCCGGCCACGAGGATTTTGCCGACGACACCTACCGCACGCTGTCGGCGGTGGATTCGGCCGTCATGGTCATCGACGCCGCCAAGGGCATCGAGCCGCGCACGCTGAAGCTGTTCGAGGTCTGCCGGCTGCGCGACATCCCGATCATCACCTTCGTCAACAAGATGGACCGCGAAAGCCGCGATCCGTTCGAGATCCTCGACGAGATCGAGCAGAAGCTGGCGCTCGACACGGCGCCCATCACCTGGCCGATCGGCCGCGGCAGGACGTTTTCCGGAACCTATCACCTGGCGCTCAATGCCGTGCGCAGGGGTGATGAGGAAAAGGAGCGCACGCCCGTCAATGGCCCGGATTCCAACCGCGTCGCCGGGCTCTTGCCGGACAATGAGCGCGAAGCCTTCATCGAGGAACTGGAACTCGCGCGGGAAGCCTGCCGCCCGCTCGACGTGGACGCCTTCCGCGAAGGTCATCTGACGCCGGTCTATTTCGGCTCGGCGCTGCGCAACTATGGCGTCCGCGATCTGATCGAGGCGCTGGGCGCCTACGGCCCGCCGCCCCGCGCGCAGGAGGCCGATACCCGAACGGTCGAGGCGACGGAGGAGAAGATGACCTCCTTCGTCTTCAAGATCCAGGCCAACATGGACCCCAACCACCGCGACCGCATCGCCTTCGTGCGCGTCTGCTCGGGCACGCTGGAACGCGGCATGAAGGCCAAGCTTGTGCGCACCGGCAAGCCGATGTCGCTCTCGGCGCCGCAATTCTTCTTCGCCCGCACCCGCGTCACCGCCGACGAGGCTTACGCCGGCGACGTCGTCGGCATTCCCAACCACGGCACCCTGCGCATCGGTGACACGCTCACCGAAGGCGAGGAGATCCTGTTCCGCGGCGTGCCCAATTTCGCGCCGGAAATCCTGCGTCGCGTGCGCCTCGGCGACGCCATGAAGGCGAAAAAGCTCAAGGAAGCGCTGCACCAGATGGCCGAGGAGGGCGTCGTCCAGCTGTTCTCGCCCGAGGACGGCTCGCCGGCCATCGTCGGCGTCGTCGGCGCGCTGCAGCTCGACGTGCTCAAGGAACGGCTCAACATCGAATACACGCTGCCAGTTGATTTCGAAATGTCGCGTTTCTCGATCTGCCGCTGGATTTCGGCCGACGACAAGGCGGAAGTGCAGCGCTTCATCGAAGCGCATCGCGGCGACATCGCCCGCGATCTCGACAACGATCCGGTGTTTCTGGCCCAGCACGCCTTCTCACTGAATTACGAGGCCGAGCGCTGGAAGGTGATCCGCTTCGCCACCGTCAAGGACTACCAGGTCCGCGACAAGGCGGCGTGATTCTAGTGAGTAGTGAAGTAGTTGATTGGTAATTGGAAAGAGCTGGCATCGCTACTCACTACTCACTGCTCACTACTCACTAATTCTCATCCCCTCGCGGCCGCTTCGATCTTGTCGATCTCGATCTTGCCCATCTGCATCATTGCCGACATCACCCGGCCGGCCTTGCCCTGGTCGGGGTCCATGAGCAGGCGCGGCAGCTGTTCCGGCACCACCTGCCAGGAAACGCCGAACTTGTCCTTCAGCCAGCCGCAAGGTCCGGGCTCGCCACCTTCGCTGAGCCTGGTCCAGAAATGATCGACCTCTTCCTGCGTCTTGCAGTCGATCGATTGCGATATGGCTTCGGTGAAATTGAATTCCGGTCCACCATTGAGTGCCTGGAACGGCACCCCGTCGAGCTCGAACGTGGTCACCAGCACCTTGCCCTCGTCACGATGGCCCTTGGGCCAGCGCATGATGCTCAGCACCTTCGAGTTCTTGAAGATGGAAATGTAATGGTTCATCGCCTCTTCGGCCTGGCCGTCGAACCACAGGCAGGTAGTGATCTTTTGCATGTGTTTGTCCTCCGAATGCTTCTTTTGCGGTTACCGTCAAACGGCTGGCCGCGAGAAATGGTGCCATGCCGTCTGCCCAAAGGACGGCCGGGCGGGCCGCGATCCGACACAGGCTTGCTGTTTTTCCGCAAGAATCTGGCGCAGTGCAAAATGGTGGTCATGCCGGGCCGTGATCGCTATAACCGCTGCCGACTAAAATTTGAGCGCCGCCCGCCGCGCATCGGCGCGGCCAGCCAGCAAGGACAGTTCGATGCCTGCCTATCGTTCCCGCACCACCACCCATGGCCGCAACATGGCCGGCGCCCGCGGCCTGTGGCGCGCAACCGGCATGAAGGATAGCGATTTCGGCAAGCCGATCATCGCCGTGGTCAATTCCTTTACCCAGTTCGTGCCGGGCCACGTGCATCTGAAGGACCTCGGCCAGCTTGTCGCGCGCGAGATCGAGAAGGCCGGCGGCGTCGCCAAGGAGTTCAACACCATCGCCGTCGATGACGGCATCGCCATGGGTCACGACGGCATGCTCTATTCGCTGCCGTCGCGCGAGCTGATCGCCGATTCCGTCGAATACATGGTCAACGCGCATTGCGCCGATGCCATGGTCTGCATCTCCAACTGCGACAAGATCACCCCCGGCATGTTGATGGCCTCGCTGCGCCTCAACATCCCGACCGTGTTCGTTTCCGGCGGGCCGATGGAGGCCGGCAAGGTGGTGCTGGCCGGCAAGGCGCAGGCGCTCGACCTGGTCGACGCCATGGTCGCGGCTGCCGACGACAATATCTCCGACGAGGACGTCAAGGTCATCGAGCGGTCGGCCTGCCCGACCTGCGGTTCCTGCTCCGGCATGTTCACCGCCAATTCGATGAACTGCCTGACCGAGGCGCTGGGCCTGTCTCTGCCCGGCAACGGTTCGACCTTGGCCACCCATGCCGACCGCAAGCGCCTGTTCGTCGAGGCCGGCCATCTCGTCGTCGATCTCGCCCAGCGCTATTACGAGCAGGACGACGAAACAGCACTGCCGCGCAGCATCGCCTCCAAGGGCGCCTTCGAGAACGCCATGGCGCTCGATATCGCCATGGGTGGTTCGACCAACACGGTTCTGCACATCCTCGCCGCCGCCCATGAGGGTGAGGTCGACTTCACCATGGAGGACATCGATCGGCTGTCGCGCAAGGTGCCTGTGCTTTGCAAGGTCGCGCCAGCCAAGTCCGATGTCCACATGGAGGACGTCCACCGCGCCGGCGGCATCATGGCCATTCTCGGCCAGCTCGACGAGGCCGGTCTGATCAATCGCGACCTGCCGACTGTGCATACGGCGACCCTTGGCGAGGCCCTCGACCATTGGGATATTTCGCGCACCTCTGCCGAAAACGTCCGCGACTTCTTCCTGGCCGCTCCCGGCGGCGTGCCGACCCAGGTCGCCTTCAGCCAGGACCGCCGCTGGGACGAACTCGACACCGACCGCGAGAAGGGCGTCATCCGCTCGGCCAAGACGCCGTTCTCGAAAGACGGTGGCCTTGCCGTGCTGAAGGGCAATCTGGCGCTCGACGGCTGCATCGTGAAGACCGCCGGCGTCGACGAATCGATCCTGAAGTTCACCGGCCCGGCCCGCGTCTTCGAAAGCCAGGACGCCTCCGTCAAGGCGATCCTCGGCAACGAGATCAAGGCCGGCGACATCGTCGTCATCCGCTATGAGGGACCGCGCGGCGGCCCCGGCATGCAGGAGATGCTCTACCCGACCAGCTACCTGAAGTCGAAGGGCCTCGGCAAAGCCTGCGCCCTGATCACCGACGGCCGCTTCTCCGGTGGCACGTCCGGCCTGTCGATCGGCCACGTTTCGCCGGAAGCCGCCGAAGGCGGCGCGATCGGGCTGGTCCAGGAAGGCGACACGATCGAGATCGACATCCCCAACCGCACGATCCGGCTCGCCATCAGTGATGCCGAGCTCGAAGCGCGCCGCACGGCGATGAATGCGAAAGGCCCGGATGGCTGGAAGCCGGCCGAAAAGCGCAAGCGCAAGGTGACGACCGCGCTGCGCGCCTACGCCGCCTTCGCCACCAGCGCAGACAAGGGCGCTGTGCGGAAAGTGCCGGAGTGATGAACGCCTCTCCTTCTCACGCAAGGGGAGAAGGAGAGGCGCCGCGCTACGGCATCAGCTGATATTCATAAAGCTTCTGGTAGAGCCCGCCCTGCTTGAGCAGGGCCTTGTGCGGGCCGCTTTCCACCACCTTGCCCTTTTCCAGCACCACGATCGTGTCGGCCTGGTGCACGGTGGAAAGCCGGTGCGCGATCACGATGGTCGTGCGGCCGACGGTGAGCTGCTGCAGCGCGTCGCGGAACAGCGCTTCCGACTCGGCGTCGAGCGCGCTGGTCGCCTCGTCGAGCAGCAGGATCTCGGCGTTGCGCAGCATGGCGCGCGCGATCGAGATGCGCTGGCGCTGGCCGCCGGACAAAAGCGAACCGTTCTCGCCGACCTCCGTGTCGTAACCCTTGGTCATGGCGCTGATGAACTCATGCGCGTTGGCGGCCTTGGCGGCGCCGATCACCTCTTCGTCCGTCGCGCCCTCGCGGCCGAGGCGGATATTGTGCATGACGGTGCCAGCGAACAGGAACGTGTCCTGGCTGACATAGGCGATCTTCTGCCTGAGCGAATCGAGCGTCGCGAACGAGATGTCCTGGCCGTCGAACATCACCTTGCCGGTCTGCGGGTCGTACATGCGCATGATCAGGTTGAGGATCGTCGACTTGCCGCTGCCGGACGGCCCGACCAGCGCCGTCATCTTGCCGGCCTTGAGCGTCAGGTTGAAGCCCTCGAACACCGGCGGGCTTTCCGGATAGGCGAAGTTCACATTGTCAAACCGGATTTCGCCTGGGCCGGGTTGCAGCGGAGTGGCGCCGGGTTTCTCGGCGAGCGTCAGCGGCCGGTCGGCAAGCTGGAACATCATGCGCACGCCGACGATGCCGGTCTCGAGCGAGATGCGAACGCGGGCCAGGCGCTTTGCCGGCTCATAGGCCAGGAGCAGCGACGCGATGAAGGCCATGATGTTGCCCGGCATCTGCCCGCCCTGCAGCACCAGGAACCCGCTGACGAAGACCGCCCCAGCGATCGCCAGGCCGGCAAGCGTTTCCATCACCGGGCTGGTGGCTGCCTCCAACGTCGCGATGTTGTTGGCGCGGTTCTCGACATCGGAGACGGCCTTGTACATGCGCTTGCGCATCGCGCCTTCGAGGTTGAAGGATTTGACGACGCGCACGCCGATCGCCGTTTCCTGCATCACATGCACGATCTGGCCAAGCGACATGAATTCCATGGACGCGATCTTGCGCACGCGTTTCAGGATGCGGTTGACGCCATAGATCGCCACTGGCCCGACGGCAAAGCAGATCAGCGACAGCCACGGCTGTTGCCAAACCATGACCGCGACCAGCACGATCAAGGTCACCAGGTCGCGCACATAGGAGGTGACGACGAGATCCAGCACGCTGCGCGCGGCCTGAGCGTTGTTGGTCATGCGGGCGATCAGGTCGGCCGACGAGGTCGAATGGTAGAATTCGATGCCGTGCGCCAGGATGCGATCGTAGATTTTGCGTTGACGGTCGGCGATGATGGCGTTGCCGACACGGCTCATGCAATAGGCCTGCACGAACGTTGCGAAGCCCTTGAGCAGGAAGATCCCCGCGACGCTCGCCGCTATCATGTTGACACGGTCGAGCCTCTTGAAGACGACGAATTCGTTGGTGATCTCGCGCAGGATCCAGGCGCTGGCACCGGTCGTGGCGGCCACCACCAGCATCGACACTATGGCCGCGCCATAGCCGAATTTATGCTCGTGGAAGGATTCCCTCACCAGTCTTGCGATGAGGCGCTGGTTTTCCGTGGAACGGAAGAAGCGAAACAACGGCCGATCCTGTGTCTGGCTGCGAGAATTTCGGATTCGCCACGAGGGCGAGAGGCGGCTTATAGAGCGAGTTGCGGCGCGATGGAACCTTTCGGCTCCCGGGGAAAGAAAAGGCTGCGCCAGGCTGTCTTTTCGGCCACGATGATTGCCGATTCTTGAAAAGGGTGACGACAGATGGATTTCGACCTCATCGTGCGCGGCGGCACGCTGCCGGACGGCAGGATTGCCGATATCGGCATTGCCGGCGAAACCATTCGGGCGGTCGAGCAGAAACTGCCGGGCTCCGCGCCGACCGAGATCGACGCCCGCGGCAATCTGGTCTCGCCGCCCTTCGTCGATCCGCATTTCCATATGGATGCGACGCTGTCCTACGGCATCCCGCGCATCAACGCTTCCGGAACGCTGCTCGAAGGCATTGCGCTCTGGGGCGAGTTGAAGCCGCTTCTGACGCATGAAGCGGTGCGCGAGCGCGCGCTCGCCTATTGCGACTGGGCGGTGTCGATGGGCCTCCTCGCCATCCGCAGCCATGTCGACGTCTGCGACGACCGATTGCTCGCGGTGGAAGCGCTGCTCGATGTCAAGAAAACCGTCGCACCCTATATCGACCTGCAACTGGTCGCGTTTCCGCAGGATGGCCTCTATCGCTCCCCGACGGCGCTGAAGAACACCATCCGCGCGCTCGACAAGGGCGTCGATATCGTCGGCGGCATCCCGCATTTCGAGCGCAGCATGGCGGATGGCACGCGCTCGGTCACGGAGCTTTGCGAGATCGCGGCCAAACGCGGCCTGATGGTCGACATGCATTGCGACGAGACCGATGATCCGCTGTCGCGCCATATCGAGCAACTGGCCTATGAAACGCAGCGCCTCGGGTTGCAGGGCAGGGTGGCCGGCTCGCACCTCACCTCCATGCATTCGATGGACAATTACTACGTCTCGAAGCTTTTGCCGCTCATCGCCGAGGCCGGCGTGTCGGCAATCCCCAATCCGCTGATCAACATCATGCTGCAGGGGCGCCACGACATCTTCCCGAAGCGGCGCGGCCTGACCCGGGTCAAGGAGATGCAGGCGCTCGGCATCCGCGTCGGCTGGGGCCAGGATTGCGTGCTCGACCCCTGGTATTCGCTAGGCACCGCCGACATGCTCGACGTCGCCTTCATGGGCCTGCATGTCGCGCAGATGTCGAACCCCGCCGACATGGCGCGCTGCTTCGACATGGTGACCAACGTCAACGCCGCCATCATGGGACTGGACCATCTGGGTCTCGCGGTCGGCAAGCGGGCGAGCCTCGTCGTGCTCGATGCCGGCAATGCGATCGAAGCCGTTCGCCTGCGCCCCGAGCGACTCTGCGTCATTGCCAGGGGCAGGGTTGTGGCCGAGCGGACCAGGCAGGAAACGCGGCTGTCGATCGCCGGACGGCCGATGCAGGTGAACCGGCGGCACAAGGCCGGCTAGCCGATTTCCGCCGCTGGTCTTACCGATTTCCCCGGATTTCCCTCGTCAAAACGGCTGCTTGCGGCTAGGGAGCCGGCATGGCCCTGTCCCTTGCGCGCAATTTCACGATCAGGAACATGTTGCTCGCCGGCATCCTCTTGATGCTGGCCGGCGACTTCATGTTCGCGCTGAACGACGCGATGGGCAAATGGCTGGTCGCGAGCTTCTCCGTCGGACAGGTGGTGCTCATCCGCTCGATCGGCGCCTTCATCGTGCTGGGTCCGATGATCGCCAACCAGGGCACGACCAGGCTGTTTCACATGGACCGGCCGGTTTTGCAGTTCCTGCGTGTCGTGGCCACCACAACCGATACCGGGCTGTTCTATGCCGCGGTCGTCTACCTGCCGCTGGCCGACGTGATGAGCTTCTACATGGCCGGGCCGATCTATGTCGCGGCCCTGTCGCATCTCTTGCTCGGCGAAAAGGTCGGCTGGCGCCGCTGGCTGGCGATCCTGGTCGGCTTCTGCGGCGTGTTGATCATCCTGAAGCCGTCCTCGGCGGCCTTCTCGTTGTCTTCGGCCTTCGCGCTCGTGGGCAGCATCGCCTTCGGCTTCGCCATCATCCTCGGCCGTCTTCTGCGCGGCACCAGCGACACGAGTTTGGTTACCTGGCAGACCATCGGCACGCTGATTGTCGGCGGTCTGCTCACCATCGGCGCCTGGCGCACGCCGTCGGCGCTCGATTTCGGGGCCATGCTTTTGCTCGGCGTCGTCTCTTGCGCCGCGCATCTGATGATCACAAGGGCGCTGAAGCTGGCGCCGGCCTCGACGCTGGCGCCGCTGCATTACACCCTGCTCCTGTGGGCTGTGGTCTTCGGCCTCGTGTTCTTCGGCGATGTCCCGGGGCCGCGTATCCTGGTCGGCGCGGTCATCGTCGTGCTCGCCGGCCTGTTCATCTTCCATCGCCAGAAGGTGGTGGAGACCGAGGTGCCGCCGGAGAACGTGCCGAAGGGCGTGAACTAACCCGCGCGTATCGCGGCCAGATGCCTAGAGAATTCCGTTGTCTCCATCAGCGCCTTGCAGCGGGCGAAGCGGCCGTCGGCATAGGCTCGGAAATCGTCGGCCGGATTGTCGTTGGCGAGCTGGATCAGTCCCCAGAGCGTCCAGAGCAGATCGCACATCGCCTTGTAGATGACAATACGTCCGCGCTCCACCGGCCTCGCCTCGCCACCGAAATAGGCGTGCATCAGTTCCTCGTCCTGGCCGACATCGAATTTGCCCTCGACCGAAAGGTCGCCGAGGTCCCACAGCGGATCGTTCATGCCGGAATATTCCCAGTCGACGATCCACATCCGATCGCCCGTATCGAGGAAATTCTCGCACAGCGGGTCGCAATGGCAGGCGGCGAGCGGGATTGCGTGCGCTGCAAGGGCCGCGCGCACAGCTTCCGCCTCGCGCACCACGTCGTGATAGCCGGCGGGCAGCGCCACGTCCTTGGTCGACAAAACCTTGAGATAGTCGTCGATCATCGCGAACAATTCGAAGCGGAAGGGAAAGACCGCGCCGGAAGAGTGGAGCTTGTGGAAGGCCTGGCCGGCCCGCGCCGGGCTGCCCGGCCGCGCCTTGAATTTTTCGGACGACATCGTCTCGGCGCCAGCAATAAAACGCGTCGCCATCAGGCCGGACGCCGGATCGGCATGGAGCACTTCGGGACTGACGCCGGCCCTGGCCGCCTCGCGCGCCGCCACCGCCTCGTTGGCGCGGTTGATATATTCTTGCGTGCCCTTGCCAGGAATGCGCAGACACGCTTCGCCGGCCCTGTAGACCATGTTGGTCAGACCGCCCAAACGCTGCAGCGGTCCGTCATAGCCTGCCAGCGCCGGAATGGCGGCCAACGCGGCGCGCGCCTCGTCCATCGTCATCCCCTTTACCATCACACGATGTTTTATAGCGGAACGGTTCCACAGTTTTTGCCGCTTGGCTACCATTGCGGATACGAATCGGCGGCGGGAGCAGAAATGGCGGACGGCAAGCACAGCGGCTCGCTAAGCGCGGCCTACGCCGCGAAGCGGCCTGAGGAAGTGGCGGCGATCTATGACAGCTGGTCCGAGACCTATGACGCCGACATGTCGGCCGCCGGCTACCGCCACCCGACGATATGCCTTGCGCTGCTTGCCCGGCACCTGCCGCGCGGCGCCGAACCCTTGCTCGATGCCGGCGCCGGCACCGGTCTGATCGGCGAATGGCTGGCCATCACCGGCTATCCCAGGGTCGAGGCGCTCGACATCTCGCAAGGCATGCTGGACAAGGCAGGCGCGAAGGGCGTCTACACGGCGCTGCATCGCCTGGCCATGGGCGACGCTTTGCCCTTCGCCGGCGGCGCCTATGCCGGCATTGTTTCGGCGGGCGTCTTCACCTCGGGCCATGTCGGGGTCGAGGGACTGGACGAGCTGATCCGCATCTGCCGTCCAGGCGGCGTCATCGTGCTGACCGTCAAGAACACGCTTTGGCAGGCCGGCTTCGCCGAGCGCATCGCCGGGCTTGAGGCTCAAGGCAGGTTGAAGCGCGTCGAGGAAACGGCGCCCTATGCCTCGATGCCGGGCGAAACCGATACCGTGCCGAGCAGGGGGCTTGTGCTGCGCGTCAGCTGACCCGCTCTGCGTGGATCAGGCCCTTATCCTTGCTCCGGCCGGATCGTACATCGGCTCGAGATGGATTTTTCCCGGCGTGCGTTCCATCGCCACCACCAACTCGTAGTCGCCAGAGGCAAGGAACTCGTCGCCGACGCCGTCGGCATTGCGCACATAGCCGTAGCCGATGTTCTTGCCCACCGTGTAGCCGTGGCCGCCGCTGGTGAGGTAGCCCACCGGTTCGCCATTGCGCAGGATCGTCTCGCGCCCGACCAGCACGATCTCGGGATCGTCCACGGTGAAGCCGGCAAAACGTTTCGTCGGCGCTTTGCCGGCTGCTTTCCCCAGCGCCCTGCGTCCGACGAAGTCGGTGTTCTTGCGAAGCTTCACCGCCCAGCCGAGCCCGGCCTCCAGCGGCGTGTCGTTCGGCGTGATGTCGGAACCCCAGGCGCGGTAGCCTTTCTCCAGCCTGAGCGACTCCAGCGCGCGGTAGCCGACCGGGCGAATGCCATGCACTTTGCCCGCCGCCATCAGCGCGTCGAAAACCTCGCCGGTGGCGGCGATCGGCGCATGCAGCTCCCAGCCGAGCTCGCCGACATAAGTGACGCGCAGCGCCTTCACGCCATGGCCGGCTATTGCGATCTCGCGCGCATGGCCAAAGGGGAAGGCGGCGTTCGAGACATCGGCCTCCGTCACCGCCGACAGCACGTCGCGGGCGCGCGGCCCCATCAGCGACAGCGTGCCGAAATCTTCCGTGACGTCCTTCAACCTGGCGTCGAGGCCCGAGCCGATATGGTCGCTTATCCAGGACAGATCATGCGTGCGGAAGCCGGTGCCGGTGACGATGTAGAACCGGTCCTCGCCGAGCCGCGACACGGTGAGGTCGGCCTCGATGCCGCCGCGCGTGTTGAGGAGCTGCGTGTAGGTCAGCCGTCCGACCGGCTTGTTGACGTCGTTGGCGCAGATCCAGTCGAGCGCCTTCAGCGCGTCCGCGCCGGTCAGCTCGTATTTGGCGAAGGAGGACTGGTCGAAGATGCCGACCTTCTCGCGCACATGACGGTGTTCGTCGCCGACCGGGCCGAACCAATTCTGGCGGCCCATCGAATAGACGTCTTCGGCGGCCGCGCCGTCCGGCGCGAACCAGTTCGGCCGCTCCCAGCCGAGCTTGGAGCCGAACACGGCGCGGTGCGTCTTCAGCCGCTCATAGAGTGGCGAGACGATGCGCGGCCGTCCTGTCAGATACTCCTCGTGCGGGAAGCCGATCGTGTAGTGCTTGCCATAGGCTTCCAGCGTGCGGTCGCTGACCCAGTCGCGGTCGCGGTGCAGGCCGGAGAAGCGTCTGATGTCGACCACCCAGAGGTCGAGCGGCGCCTCGCCGTCGACCACCCATTGCGCCAGCACCCAGCCAGCGCCGCCGCCCGACGCGATGCCGAAGGCGTTGAAGCCGGCGCCGACGAACATGTTGGCGCATTCGGGCGCGACGCCCAGGATGAAATTGCCATCCGGCGTGAAACTCTCCGACCCGTTGATCATCTGCTTGACGCCGGCGGTTTGCAGAGCCGGAACACGCGCGATCGCCTGGGTCATATGCTGTTCGAAGTGATCGTAGTCGTCGTCGAACAGGCGGAATTCCCAGTCGTTGGGGACGTCACCCCCTGGGAGATTGGTCGTCCAGGCCTGCGGGTTGGGCTCATAGCCGCCCATTACCAGCCCGCCGACCTCTTCCTTGAAATAGGTGCGGCGGTCGGGGTCGCGGATCGTCGGCGCGTCGTTGGCCAGCCCCTCGATCTTCTCGGTGATGATGTACTGGTGCTTGACCGGCTGCAGCGGCACGTTGATGCCGGCCATCGCGCCGACCTGCCTTGCCCACTGCCCGGCGCAGTTCACCACCTTGCCGCAGGCGATGTCGCCTTTTGAAGTCTTCACCGCCGTGATGCGGCCGTCCTTCATCGCAAAGCCGGTGACGCGCACGTCCTCGAACAGTTTCGCGCCATGCATGCGCGCGCCCCTGGCGAGCGACTGGGCGATATCGGAGGGGCTTGCCTGCCCGTCGGTCGGCAGCCACGAGGCGCCGACCAGATCGCCGGTCTCCATCAGCGGCCACATTCGCTTCACTTCCGCAGGCGACAGAAGCTGCATGTCCATGCCGAAGCTTTTTGCCGTGGTCGCCAGCCGCTTGAATTCGGTCCAACGGTCGGCGTTCGTTGCCAGCCGCAAACAGCCGGTCATCTTCCAGCCGGTCGCCAGGCCCGTCTCGGCCTCCAGTCCCTTGTAGAGATCGACGGAATATTTGAGCACGCGCGTGATCGAGGCCGAGGAGCGCAACTGCCCGACCAGTCCGGCGGCGTGCCAGGTCGAGCCCGAGGTCAGCTTGCCCTGCTCGAGAAGCACCACATCGGCCTTGTGGTCGCGTGCCAGATGATAGGCAGTGGAGCAGCCGATGATGCCGCCGCCGATGACGACGATTTCGGCATGGCTGGGCAAAGTCATGACTTGGTCCCGTATTTCGTCCAGTAATTCTCAAGCGCCGCGTCGAGCCGGACGAGGTTTTCCTCGGTATAGGCGACATAGTCGATGCCGGGCGCGTCGAGATAAAGCTCGGAGACCATGCTCCACATCGCCTCGCGCAGCAGCGAGGCGCATTGCATGGCGGCATGCGAACGGCGGATTTCGCCGTCCGGCTCCTTCATGAAATAGGCGGTCAGGAAGGCGAAGGATTCGTCGTTGCTCATGCCGGCATTGGACGCGACGCCGGCGAGGTCGAACATCGCCGTGTTGAAGCCGGCATACTCGAAGTCGATCAACCACAGCCGTTTGCCGTCGTCGAGAATATTGGCCGGCAAAAGATCGTTGTGGCCGAAGACGATCGGCAAAAGCTTCTGCGCCCGCTCGAGCTCGTCGGCGAGCGAAAGATAGCGCGGCAACTGATCCTTCTTTCGGCTGCCGCCTTCGTCCAGCGTGCGCGCATAGTCGCGGATGACGTGGAACACCCAGAACATGAAGCCGGCGCCGGAGACGTGGTTCGGCATCTCGCGATGGAAGCCGCGCAGCAGAGCCGCCACGCTGCCGATATTGGCGCGCACATCCTCTCCGAGGAAAGTCTTGGCGCCAAGAAATTCCGTCACCAGTATGCCGGGCTCGGCATAATGCACGGCCGGCGCGAAGCCCGCCGCATGCGCTGCCCGCGCCGTCATCACCTCGCGCTCGCGAAAGACATGGTGGAACGGGAAGTCCTGGCCGATGCGCACGACATGGCGCCCGGCCGCATCCGTGACGACAAAATTGGCGTTGCTGAGGCCGCCCGGCAGCGGCTCGATCTCGATGCCGCCGTTCCAGCACGGCAGGGCGCGGATGCGGTCTTCGGCGTTCACGGCTTCGTTCCGGCCTCAGCCGGCCCCGCCCAAAACAAGGATGGCAAAAAATGAAAAAGCCTCGTCGGTGCGAGACGCCAGGATCGGTATCCCGCACCGCACCGACGAGCCCCTTGGCCAGGTATGATATCCCGGCATCCGCCCCCGCGGATTTGATAAAAGCTCGCGCCTGGCTGGTTCCAGGCGATCTGGTCACTAGGCTGCGGCTCTGCCATCACCCTCCCGCGGCAGTTCCGAGCCTGTCACAAGGTTAATGTCATGCCAGGGTGGCAGAGCTGTCAATCAAAAGCTGTGACTTTTTTTGGGTGTTTTGCCCGAAAATATGAGCGACTCCTTTCAAAGCGTTGCCAAAGCCTTAAATTCGGTCAAAGTGCCGGACATCCACATGATCCATTCGAAACGGCATGGCGAAATCCTGCGGCTCCTCAACGAGGAGGGCACGATCACCATAGCCAGCCTTGCCGAACGTCTGGGCGTCTCGCTGGAAACGGTGCGGCGCGACGTCAAGCCGCTGGCCGACGACGGTTCGGTGCTGAAGATGCATGGCGCCGTGGGCCTTGCCTCGATGGTGGGCGAGGCGCCGTTCGAGCGGCGCATGCGCGAAAATGCCGAAGCCAAGCGCCTGATCGCCAGGATGGTCGCGGCCACGATCCGCGATGGCGAGGCGATCATGCTCGACACCGGCACGACCACATCCTTCCTCGCGCGAGAGTTGCTCGGCCATCGCCGGCTGACGGTGGTCACCAATTCCTCCGACATCGCCCGCACGCTGGCGACGGTGAACGGCAACAAGGTCTATATGGCCGGCGGCGAGCTGCGCAGCGATTCAGGCGCGGCTTTCGGCATCTCGGCGATCGAGTTCGTCAGCCGCTTTTCGGTCGATCACGCGGTGATTTCGATCGGCGCGGTCGACGCCGCCGCCGGCCTCACCGACTACGAGTTGGAAGAGGCGGAATTCGCCCGCATGGTGCTGTCGCGCGGCCAGCGCTCGCTGGTCGTCACCGACCACACCAAGTTCGGCCGCCAAGGACTGGTCCGGGTCTGCGGCTTCGACGGCTTTTCCGAGCTCGTCACCGACCAGCCGCCGCCACGCGACATAGCCGCCGCGCTGAGCCAGGCCGGCGCCCGGCTCAGTATTGCCGCAGCCTGACGCGCCCAAGGAATGAGGGGCTAACCGAACACCAGCGACTGGTGCGCCGCAACCCCGGCCATCGCGCCGCCCGACACCGCGAAGGCGATGTTGTGCATCAGGCGCGCGGCGTCTCCAGCCGCGAAGACGCCGGGCACCGATGTCTGCTGCTTGTCGTCCACGACGATCGCCCGGCCAAGCGGGCCTTCGTTGAAGGCGCAGCCCAGCTGCTCGGCGAGCGGACTTGCCATTTCGTTGCGCGGCGCGGTGAACAGCGCCCGCACGCTTGCGCTGCGATTACCATCCAGCCTGACGACCAGACCGTCGGCGGCGTTGTTGTGCACTTCCGCCACTTTAGCCGGCTCGAACCTGATGTTGCGCTTCTCCAATGCCCGCGCCTGGTCCGTGTCCGGTTCGAACAAGCCGTCAGCGAACAGCGTGACGTCGCCCCAGTCGGAAATCAGCTCGGCCTGGTGCAGCGACATCGGTCCGGTCGCCAGCACGCCGAGCGGCCCGCCGGCCACTTCGTAGCCGTGGCAATAGGGGCAATGCAGCACCGTCTTGCCCCACTGCGCGGCAAGTCCTGGAACGTCCGGCAGGATGTCGCGGACACCGGTGGCGAGCACCAGCCGTGTCGCGCCGAAGCCCTCGCCATCCTCCATCCGGACCTCGAAGCCGGCGCCGGCAGCGGCGGTCCGCTCGGCGCGGCCGTCCATCACCTTGACGGTGGGATAGGCAAGCAACTGTGCCCTGGCCTCGTCGAGGATGTCCGACGGCGCCCGCCCGTCCTGGCCGAAGAAGCCATGCGAATGCTCGGCAAAGCGGTTCCGCGGCTGCCCGGCATCGATCATCAGCACCTTGCGCCGCCCGCGCGCCGCATACATGGCGGCGGAGAGGCCGGCAAAGCTGCCGCCGACGACGATCACATCATACTGCATGGCTAGATACTCCAATCAGGTCATAACGGCGGCGGAAGTCGGCCGTCAGGTCGGCCAGCGTGATATGGCTGAGCCGCTCAGTGAGCAGCCTTTCCGCCTCCAGGCGAAAATCGTCGAGCACGGCGATCACCGCCTGCTCGACCAGGCACCCGGGACTTTCCGGCTCAGTGCTGAACGGCAGCAGCGTTTCGCCGAGCGCGGCGCTGATCTCGGCCAGCGAGATCTTGTCCGGCGCGCGGCCGAGCTGCCAGCCGCCGCCATGGCCGCGCGACGAGGTGACGATGCCGGCCTCGCGCAAGCCGGCGATGGTGCGGCGCACGACCACCGGATTGGTGTGGATGAAGCCGGCCAATTGCTCCGAGGTCAGCGCCCGGTCGGGCGCGTCGGCCATGTGGACGAGGATATGCAGGGTCGAGGACAGTCGGCTGTTGCGTTTCATGTAACTTAGATAGTTACGAATAGAGCGGCCGTCAAGTTTTGGACCTTGCCCACTTCCCAGCACCGCATTGGCCGGTGTTTAGTCCGGCCATGGCCTTCACCATCCGCCAATTGCAGTTCTTCGTCGCCGTCGCCGAGCAAGGCACCGTCTCGGGCGCCGCGCAGAACCTGTCCATTTCCCAGTCCTCGGTCACCGAGGCGATCAAGGAATTGGAGAGCGATCTCGGCGTCGAGCTGTTCGAGCGCCATCCGCGCGGCCTCAACATCACCCACAAGGGTCACCAGTTCCTGCGCCACGCGACCAAGATCCTGGCCGATGTCTCGGATGCGCGCCGTTCCTTCTCCAGTGAGCAGGCCGCCGCGGGCGGCCGCCTGCAGCTCGGCGTCACCTCGCTGGTCGCCGGCTATGTGCTCTCCGATCTGCTCGCGCGCTACCGCCGCGCCTATCCCGGCGTCGAGGTTTCGGCCATTGAGGACAATGGCGACTATCTCGAGCACCTTCTGGTCGGCGGCAAGCTCGACATCGCCGTCATGGTGACGTCCAACCTGCGCGACCGCACCGCGCTGCAGTCGGAAATCCTGGAAGTCTCGGCCTACCGGCTGTGGGTTCCGCTCAGCCACAGGCTCGCCAGCGCCGACATCATCTCGATCGGCGATATCGCGTCCGAGCCGCTGATCATGCTCACCGTCGACGAGATCGAGGAGAACACCGGCAAGCTGCTGTCGGCGATCGGCGCCCGGCCGCATGTCGCCTTCCGCACCCGCTCGGTCGAGGCGGTGCGCAGCCTTGTCGCCACCGGCGCCGGCGTGGCGCTGCTGCCCGACCTCGTCTACCGGCCCTGGTCGCTGGAAGGCGACCGCATCGAATCGCGCGACGTTTCCGGTTCGCTGCCAGTGGTCCAAGTCGGCACCGTCTGGCGCCGCGGCTCCGGCTTGCCGCAGGCCGCGCGCGACTTCATCGGCCTCGCGCAGTCGCAGCGGATGGTGCGCCAGCGACTGTGATACCTATCGGTAAAACCGATATCGGCTTTCTGATAAATGAATTTGCGAAACCGGATTTTTCACAGCACCTTCCGTTCAGGGAACAAAGCCGCGCCCTGAGAGCGCTGCCCCTAGCAATGGGAGATCGACGATGAATGCATTCCTGAAGTCGTGCACGGCGCTGACAGTCGCGCTGACTTTTTCCAGTCAGGCCATCGCCCAGGTCAAGGAACTCGGCAAGGGCGAGGGCGAGGTCAACATCGTTGCCTGGCCGGGCTATATCGAGCGCGGCGAGACCGACAAGGGCTATGACTGGGTGACGGCTTTCGAGAAGGAAAGCGGCTGCAAGGTCAACGTCAAGACCGCCAACACCTCGGACGAGATGGTCTCGCTGATGAACGAAGGCGGCTTCGACCTCGTCACCGCTTCGGGCGATGCCTCGCTGCGCCTCGTCGCCGGCAAGCGTGTCCAGCCGATCAACACCGATCTGATCCCAAGCTGGAAGACCGTCGACGACCGCCTGAAGGATGCGCCCTGGTTCACCGTCGACAAGGTGCATTACGGCGTTCCCTATCAGTGGGGCCCTAACATCCTGATGTACAGCACCGACGTCTTCAAGGAAGCGCCCAAGAGCTGGAATGTCGTCTTCGAGGAAATGAAGCTGCCCGACGGCAAGTCGAACAAGGGCCGCGTCCAGGCCTATGACGGCCCGATCCACATCGCTGACGCCGCCAACTATTTGATGTTCCACAAGCCGGAACTCGGCATCAAGGACCCTTACGAGCTCAATGAGGACCAGTACAAGGCGGCGCTCGATCTTTTGCGCACGCAACGCACGCTGGTCGGCCGCTACTGGCACGATGCCGCGATCCAGGTCGACGACTTCCAGAACGAGGGCGTGGTCGCCTCAGGCTCATGGCCCTATCAGGTCAACACGCTGGTCGCCGCCAAGAAGCCGGTCGCCTCGACCGTGCCGGAAGAAGGTGTCACCGGTTGGGCCGACACCACCATGATGGAAGCCGACGCCGCTCATCCGAACTGCGCCTATATGTGGCTCGAGCATTCCTTGTCGCCGAAGGTCCAGGGCGACGTCTCGGCCTGGTTCGGCTCGCTGCCGGTCGTGCCCGCCGCCTGCAAGGGCAACGAACTGCTCGGCGAGGAAGGCTGCAAGACCAACGGCTACGAGAATTTCGACAAGATCAAGTTCTGGAAGACGCCGGTGTCGAAATGCGCCAGCCAGAACGACCAGTGCGTGCCTTACTACCGCTGGGTGTCGGACTATATCGGCGTCATCGGCGGCCGGTGATCTCCTAGTCCTCCCCTCCGGGGGTAGGTTCGAGATGCAGTGTCGGGGTGGGGCGATCCCCACCCGAGGGCTGAACCGCGACCTCTCGCGGGGAGGTGGTTCGCCGCGCGAATTTTCCAGACCCGGCTATAGACAGCCCGGCTATAGACAGACAGGCTATAGACAGACAGGCCCATGACCTCTGCCGTTTCCTTCAAACAAGTCTCGCGCCATTTTGGCAACGTGCGCGCCGTCGACGCCGTCGATCTCGACATCGTACCGGGCGAGTTCTTCGCCATGCTGGGGCCGTCAGGGTCCGGCAAGACGACCTGCCTGCGTCTCATCGCCGGCTTCGAGCAGCCGACGGCCGGCTCGATCTCCATCTTCGGCGCCCGCGCCGAGGGCGTTCCGCCCTATCGCCGCAACGTCAACACCGTCTTCCAGGACTATGCGCTGTTCCCGCATCTCAACGTGCTCGACAATGTCGCCTACGGCCTGATGGTCAAGGGCGTCGGCAAGGCCGAGCGACTGAAGGCGGCGGAGGAAGCGCTGTCGCTGGTGCGCCTGCCGGGCTATGGCGCGCGCCGCCCCGGCCAGCTATCCGGCGGCCAGCGCCAGCGTGTCGCGCTTGCCCGCGCGCTGGTCAACCAGCCCAAGGTGCTGCTGCTGGACGAGCCGCTCGGCGCGCTCGACCTCAAGCTGCGCGAGAACATGCAGGAGGAATTGAAATCGCTGCAGAAGGTGCTCGGCATCACCTTCGTCTTCGTCACCCACGACCAGGGCGAGGCGCTGTCCATGGCCGACCGCGTCGCCGTCTTCAACGATGGCAGGATCATGCAGGTCGGCACGCCGGAGGATATCTACCAGCGGCCGAACACGCGCTTCGTCGCCGATTTCGTCGGCTCGTCCAACGTGCTGTCGCCGGATTTCGTCCAGCGCTATTCCGGCCAGCATCGCTGGGGGAGTCTGCGCCCGGAGTCCATCCGCATCTCCAGCGCGGCCAGCGGCGACGGCGTCGCCGCGCGCCTTGTCGGGGCCAACTACCTCGGCGCCACGACAAGGCTGGCACTCGACGCCGATGGGTTGCGGCTGCACGCGGTGGTGCCGGCCGGCACGGCGCTGCCGGCGGAAGGCGAGCCTGTGATGCTGACCTTCAACCGCGAGAGCCTGCATCTGATGGACGAGCCGGCATGACCGTGCTCGGGATAGTGGCCAGTCAGGCAGGCGAGGCGCTCTACGGCGCCCCCCTCTGGCCTGCCGGCCATCTCCCCCACAAGGGGGGAGATTGGCTGTTTCGGCGCCCCACGCATCCTTCCGACGTTGGTGACTGGCGAAATCGCAGGCGACGGCTGATCTCCCCCCTTGTGGGGGAGATGTCCGGCAGGACAGAGGGGGGCGCGAAGGATCTCGGCTTCCCCCACAATGCCCTTCAGCACGCGGCGGCCCCATGACCGTCGCCGCTGTTCAGTCCAACCCCACCCCGGCCATCCTGCCCGGCAGCGGCGGCATGCGCGGTGCGCTCTCCGACCTGTTCTGGCGCCGGCCGAAGCTTCTGCTGCTGCTCATGCTCCTGCCACCAGTGCTATGGCTAGGCATTGTCTATATCGGCTCGCTGTTCGCGCTGCTGGCGCAGAGCTTCTTCTCGATCGACGAGTTTTCCGGCCTCATCAACCGCGAGTTCACGCTGAAGACCTATGGCGACCTGTTCCAGGCAGCCAATCTCGACATCATCCTGCGCACGGTGACGATGGCGGCGCTTGTCACGCTTGCCTCGGCAATCATTGCTTTCCCCATCGCCTATTACGCGGCGCGCTATGCGCGCGGCCGCTGGAAGGCGCTGTTCTATCTCGGCGTCATGCTGCCGCTGTGGTCGAGCTATCTGGTCAAGATCTACGCCTGGAAGCTGATCCTGGCCAAGGAAGGCATCCTCACTTGGCTGCTCGCCAAGCTGAACCTGCTCTGGCTGCTCGATGCCTGGCTGTCGCTGCCGATCGTCGGCGGCAACTCGCTGTCGGTCTCCTTCACCGGCACTTTCATTGTCTTCGTCTATGTCTGGCTGCCCTTCATGATCCTGCCGGTGCAGGCCGCGCTCGAACGCGTGCCCGGCAATCTGGTCGAGGCCTCGTCCGATCTCGGCGCCTCACCCGGCCAGACCTTCCGCAACGTGCTGTTCCCGCTGGCGCTGCCCGGCATCGTCGCCGGCTCGATCTTCACCTTCTCGCTGACTTTGGGCGACTACATCATCCCGCAGATCATCGGCACCTCGCGCCTGTTCATCGGCCAGGCCGTTTATTCGCAGCAGGGCACCGCCGGCAACATTCCGTTGGCTGCCGCCTTCACCGTGGTGCCCATCGTCATCATGGGCTTCTATCTCTGGGGCGCCAAGCGCATGGGGGCTTTCGATGCGCTCTGACGGTGGCCAATCCGCTCCGCTCGGCCTGAAGATCGCCGCCGCCTGCGGCCTGCTCTTCCTGCATCTGCCGATCCTCCTGATCTTCGTCTATGCCTTCACGACGGAAGAGAAGAGCTTCGTCTGGCCGCCGCCGGGGCTCACCACGCATTGGTTCGCCGTCACCTGGAACCGGCCGGACGTATGGGACGCGCTGTCGCTCTCTGTCCGCGTCGCCGCCATCTCGACGGCGATCGCGCTGGTGCTCGGCACGCTCTGCGCCGCCGCCGTCTCGCAGACGCGCTTCTTCGGCCGCGAGGCCATCTCGCTGCTGGTCATCCTGCCGATCGCGCTGCCCGGCATCATCACCGGCATTGCGCTACGCTCCGCCTTTGCGCTGGCCGACATCCCGTTCTCGTTCTGGACGATCGTGCTTGGCCACGCCACCTTCTGCGTGGTCGTCGTCTACAACAACGCCGTCGCCCGTTTCCGCCGCACCTCCGGCTCGATGATCGAGGCGTCGATGGACCTCGGCGCCGACGGTTTCCAGACGTTCCGGCATGTCGTGCTGCCCAACATCGCAACCGCATTGTTTGCCGGCGGCATGCTCGCCTTCGCGCTGTCCTTCGACGAGGTCATCGTCACCACCTTCACCGCCGGCCAGCAGCAGACCGTGCCGATCTGGATGCTGGAGGAACTGATCCGCCCGCGCCAGCGCCCGGTCACCAATGTCGTGGCCATGGTCGTCGTGCTGGTGACGCTGCTGCCGATCCTCTTTGCCTATTACCTGACCCGCGACGGCGACCAGATCGCCGGCAGCGGGAAATGAAAATAGCGAATAGGGAATAGCCAATAGCGAACAGGGAAATCGATAGCCAAGCCCTACTCGCTATTCGCTACTCGCTACTCGCTCCTGAATAAGGAGAGACCCCATGGACACCCAGATGCTGATCGGCTCGAAGTTCGAGAAGGGCACCGAGACCGAGGAGCCGATCCTCAATCCGAAGACCGGCGCGACGATCCTCAACCTGCCCGAAGCGAGTCCGGCGCAGATCGAGGCTGCCGTCGCTGTGGCCGAACGAGCGTTCGTCAGTTGGTCGCGCACCACGCCGGCGCAGCGCTCGGGCTATCTGCTCAAGATCGCCGACCGCATCGAAGCCGAGGCGAAGGACTTCGCGGCGCTCGAAGCGCTGAATTGCGGCAAGCCGATCAACGCCGTGCTCAATGACGAGATTCCGGCGATCGTCGACTGCTACCGCTTCTTTGCCGGCGCGGTGCGTTCGATGCCCGGCCAGGTTGCCGGCGAATATATTCCGGGCCACACCTCGATGGTGCGGCGCGACCCGGTCGGCATCGTCGCTTCCATCGCGCCCTGGAACTATCCGCTGATGATGATGGCCTGGAAGCTGGCGCCGGCGATCGGCGGCGGCAACACGGTCGTCTTCAAGCCGTCGGAGCAGACGCCGCTGACGGCGCTGAAGCTGGCGAAGATCCTCGCCCAGGTGCTGCCCGAGGGCGTCGTCAATGTCGTGCTCGGCCGCGGCGACAGCGTCGGAAACACGCTGATCAACCACCCCAAGGTGAACATGATCTCGATCACCGGTGACGTCGCCACCGGCAAGAAGGTGCTGCAGGCGGCCGCCAAGTCGGTCAAGCGCACGCATCTGGAGCTTGGTGGCAAGGCGCCGGTCATCGTCTTCGACGACGCCGATCTCGGCGCGGTGGTCAACGGCCTGCGCGCCTTCGGCTATTACAATGCCGGCCAGGACTGCACCGCCGCTTGCCGCATCTATGCCGGCAAGAAGATCTACGACAAGCTCGTCGCCGACCTCTCTTCCGCCGTCTCGACCATCAAATACAACCAGCCGGACGACACCGAGAACGAGATCGGGCCGCTGATCTCGCGCCGCCAGCGCGACCGCGTGTCGAGCTTCGTCGAGCGCGCTTCGGAACTGAAGCACATCGAGATCACCACCGGCGGCAAGCCGGGCGAGGGCTCCGGCTTCTACTACCAGCCGACCGTCGTCGCCGGCGCGCTGCAGGAAGACGAGATCGTGCGCCGCGAGGTGTTCGGTCCGGTCGTCTCGGTCACTCGCTTCTCCGACGTCGATGAAGCGGTGAACTGGGCGAACGACAGCGACTACGGCCTGGCCTCGTCGGTATGGACGAAAGACGTCTCGCGCGCCATGGCGACGGCCGCCCGCCTGCAATATGGCTGCACCTGGATCAACACGCACTTCATGCTGACCAACGAGATGCCGCATGGCGGCCTGAAGCAGTCCGGCTACGGCAAGGACATGTCGCTCTACGCGCTGGAGGACTACACCGCCGTCCGCCACGTGATGGTGGCGCACGGCTAGGCGCCTTCTGCCTCTCCCCTTGTGGGGGAGGTCGGATTGTCCCGAATTGCGAAGAGCAATTCGGAGGCAATCCGACCTCGGCGCGACGATCCCTGCGTCGGCGGGACCAGCGTAAGAATTAAGCGGCTGTCCTGCCCTCCGTCATCGAAGTCGCGGGCTTGATGTTCTGGTTGACCCGGAAGACGTTGAAGGGGTCATAGGTGCGCTTCACCTGGCTCAGCCGCTCGTAATTTGCGCCATAGCTCGCCTGCACGCGCGCTTCTCCTTCGTCGTCCATCATGAAATTCACGTAACCGCCTTCGCCGTTATGGGGGTGGATGCTCGTCCAGTAGTTCTTGGCCCACCTGGTGAGGTCGGCGGCCTTGCCCGGATCGGGATCGATGGCGGCGATGACCATCGACCAGGTTGCGTCGCGCGCGTTCCACGCGGTTTCGTTCTTGCCGACGCGGCGAACGGCGCCGTCGATCGGGTAAAGATGCATGAGCGACAATTCGCTCGGCGCCGTGGCGGCCTGGGCGATATGGGTGGCGATGGCTTCGTCGGGAAGCGACTTCACGAAATCGCCCTTCCAATACCATTGCAGGCCTTTCGGAAGCAGCGGATCGAACAAAGCCTGCAAGGCCGGGAATGGCATCACGCCCATCCAGTTGAAAATCGGCGGCGGCAGATTATCGAGCAGCGGCGCCATGGCCTTGCGTCCGTCCTCCTCGGTGCCGTTGTAGCAGGAGATGATTGCGCAGGCGCGCTTGCCCCAATATTCGCGCGGGAAGGGATCGGTCGAGGGAACGGTTTTCAGGCCGACAAAGGCGCCAAGATCTTCCGGCGCCTCCGGCAGGTAGTCGCGATAGGTTCGCATGACGGCCAACGCATCCTTGGCCTCCCAGAACACCGGGCCGCCGAAGATCATGTTCACAGGATGGGCCTGGAACAGGAAGCTGGTCACGACGCCGAAATTGCCGCCGCCGCCCCGGAGCGCCCAGAACAGGTCGGGATTCTCAGCTTTGCTGGCTGTCACCACGCTGCCGTCGGCCAGCACCAGATCGGCTTCGACCAGATTGTCGATGGTGAGACCGTATCTGCGCGTGAGATAGCCCGTCCCGCCGCCGAGGGTAAGACCGGCAACGCCCGTGGTCGAGACGATGCCGGCCGGAACAGCCAGCCCGAAAGGATGGGTGGCATGGTCCACGTCACCCGACGTGCAGCCTGGCCCGACCCTCACGGTGCGCGTTTTCGGATCGACATGGACCCCTTTCATCATCGACAGGTCGATGACGAGGCCGTTGTCGCAAATCCCCAGCCCGGCGCCGTTGTGCCCGCCGCCGCGCACGGCGATCAGCAGGTCGTTATCGCGCGCGTATTTCACGGCGGTGATCACGTCGGCGACATCGGCGCAGCGTGCGATCAGCAGCGGGCGCTTTTCGATCATGCCGTTATAGACCTTGCGGGCCTCGTCATAGCCGGCATCGTCACGCAGGATCACCTCCCCGCGCAGGCTTTCACGCAGTTTTGCATGGGTTTCGTCGGTCATCGGTTTGCTCCCTTGATTGCGCCCACCGCCATGCGGCGTCGGCGCGACGCATTTGTTGCTTCGTTATGCCGCCTCGACGGGCGGGTGCGTTCGACGGTGCAGGAAGAGCACATTGCACCAATCCGGTGCGCGCCGCTTCGCCCGAAAGGGCCAGCGGGGCATGGCCCGGGAGAGCCATGACATGGCAGCCAACCCGGCCGGGGCCGGCCGTGCCGGGATGCTCGGTCCCTGGCCCTGTCGATCTGATGCTGACGAGCGGCCGCCCGCGTCGCGGCCACTCGCGCCTTCGTGCTCGCCGGCGGCCTCTCAGCCCCGGCTCTTCGACGGTGCAGCTATTCCACGATGCGGAAGATCTGCCACTGGCTGGTGCCCGACACCACATAGGGCTCTAATTCCTTGCCCCATTTGGCGTGCGCGTCGATCTTGGCGATCTTGGCGAAGAACGCTTCCAGCTGGGCCAGGCTTTCGACCTCGTGATGGGACTCGATCGTCGCTTCACGTGCGCCGATCGAGCCGGTCATCAGGCGAAAATTCAAGTCAGCGAGCCCGACCTGCGAGCCGATCTCGCGCTCCCATTTCCGCATCAGCTCGAGTGCGGTCTGCTTCTGCCCGAACTTCGCGTCGATCTGCCATCTGGCGCTGAACATGTTTGCTCTCCCTCATGATTGCGGCCAGGCCGCTGTTGATTTGTCCGCGACTTGTTATTCGTCCCAGGCCTGCACGACGGTCTGCCGCGCGATCAGGCCGTTCTTCAGCTCCACCATCGCCGCGCAGCACACTTTTGTGCCGTCCGGATAGGCGCAGGCTTGCATGAAGGCGAGGTTGTCCCCCTCGGCGATGGTGGTATCCACCTTGTGGGTCATCGCCCGGCTGCAGATATCGTCCCAGAAGGTGCTGATCGCCGCGCGGCCGCGGATCTCGCGCGGCTTGCTCGGCGGATTGTTCCGGTCGATCACCCGCACCAGCGCATCGTCATTGTAGAAGCTCGACAAGAGCTTGCCGTCACGGCCCTCGATCGCCTTCTTGATCGCGGCGCCATCCACTGTCTTTGTCTTGGTCAACATTTCTTGCCTCCATGGCCCGTCTGATCGGGCGTTCCGTTGCTCGGGACGCAGCCCGGCGTGACCGCCGGGCCGAGGGTCTTTCACTGCGACTTCGCCTTGACGGCGGCGAACAGGTCGTCGGTCTGCTTCTTGAATGTGGCGAGGTCGACCTGGCTGCCGTTGAGCATCGTCGACCAGTGGCGCACGATCGCCGCCATGGCGATGGCCTCCTTGATCTCCTCGTCGCTCGCGCCGTTCGCCTTGGCCGCCAGCGTGTGGAAATAGATGCAGTACTGGCAGGGGATCTGCGAAGCGACCGCCAGGCCCATCAGCTCCTTGGTCTTGCCATTGAGGGCGGTGTTCGGATTGAGCTGCACGCCCTTGATCTCGGCCCACGCACCGGCCACCGCGACATCGGGCAGCGTCTTGAACATGTCGGGCACCGTGCCGAGCGTGGCCTGGATATCTTTGTAGGCCGCGGTTGCCGAGGCGTCCTCGGCCCGTGCCTGAGTGATGGCCAGCAACGCGCCCGCGGCAAATGCCAGCAATCCGATCTTGCGATTCAATTTCAGCATTTCATCCTCCATTCGCAGTGCCTTTGTGGCTGCATCGCCTAGCCTGCATGGGGAGAATTGATACCTCTTAGGGCGCCCCGACCGCTTCGCCCGAAAGCGCCATGGTTCTCATGGCCCGTCCGGGCCAGCATGTCTGGCCGAGAAGGCCGCCGCCGCCGCCCGCGACGGCAGGTCGAGCTTGAGCAATATGTTGGCGACATGGCGCTTGACCGTGTGCTCGCTGAGGCAGAGTTCGGCGGCGATCGCGGCATTGCTCTTGCCGTCGGCGATCAGGTTCACCACCTCGCTCTCGCGCGCCGTCAGCGCGGCCGGCTCGGCGGGCCTTGCCTTGGGCCGGCAGGCCGGCTCCAGATGCTGCTCCGACGTCGCCAGAACTGCCGGCATGGGCTCGTCCACCTCATCGAGGCTGACGCGGCCGGCATCGACGAAATGCAGGCCGGAACCTATTGCGAGATCGGCGACTAGCCGCGAGGCGAGGATGTCGCCGCGCCCGGCATGCGCGGCGAGCTGCATCGTCACCCGCGCCGTCAGCCCGACCGGCTGGCCGCGCATTTCGATCTCGCCGACATGCACGCCTTGCGCGCTGGCCACGCCGATCTGCTGGGCCGCCTCGCGCAGCGCCGCGGCGCAGCGCACGGCGCGCGCCGGCCCATCGAAGCGCGACATCATCAATTCGCCATGCGTGCCGGCCGTGCGGCCGCCATGGCGGCCGACCAGAAGCCGCCAGGTTTCCTGGAAGCGCTGGCTGCGCTCGCTCCACATGCGGTCGCCGAGCTTGGCCGTGTCGTAGATGCGCGTCCCCAGCAGCGCCGCCAGCACGCGCTCGGTGTCGGCCACCGCCGGTTCTCCGGTCAGGAATTCCTCGATCAGATCGGCCACTCGGTCGACGTCGCCGGTCCAGATCGGGTGGTCGCGCCCAGAGATCTCGACCAGGCGAGCGCCGGGGATCTTCCTGGCCAGGAAGCGGCTGGCATCAGGGTCGACGCGGGCGTCGTTACGGCGATGGATCAGGAATGTCGGCACCCTGATCATCCCGAGTATATCGCGCACGTCGATATCGGCGTTCATGCGGGCAAGCGCTGCGGCCGCCGTCGGACTGGCCGACAGCCGCTCAAACCGGGCCCACCACTGGGTGAAGTGGGTATCGTCCACCCGGCCAGGCGCGAAATTCGGCAAGGTGGCGCCGGTGCCCCACGATGTCTCCGCCGTCTCGATGAAAGCTTCCAGCCGTTCCGGCGGCATCACCCATCTGTGGAAATGCGCATAGGCGCCATAGAGGACGAGCGCGCGCGTCCGCTCCGGATAGGTGGCGGCGAACAGCATCGCCATCGGCGCGCCCTCCGAGGCGCCGAGGATCGCCGCCCGGCCGCTGCCGGCGGCGTCCATCACCGCGCGCACATCGTCCATGCGCGTTTCGAGACTGGGCAGATTGTGGTTGTCGACGCGGTCGGAAAGCCCGGTGCCGCGCTTGTCGAACAGGATCAGGCGCGAGAAGGCCGAGAGCCGTTTCAACAGGCGGCTGTAGCCTTCGTCTTCCCAATGCAGATCGAGATTGGAAATGAAGCCCGGCACGAAGACCAGATCGAACGCGCCCTGGCCGACCACCTGATAGGCGATCCGCACCTCTCCGCTGCGCGCGTATCTGGTCTCGATCGGCCTCACGAGTTCTTCCGCCTGGCCTGACGATTTCCGATCGTCAAACATAGCAGAGCCGACCAGGTAGCGGCAGCTTAAACTTTAGCAAAAAGAAATGTAAGACGGCCGGTCGCTGCGACTATTTCTGCGAAGCGGCGATGTCGGCCGGGAAAGCCTTGAGTCCAAGCTTCGTGTCGGCCTCCGCCGGGCTGATCGGTCGCTTGATCTTGGCCGAGGCGGCGATCACAAGGTCGTCGAAATTCTCCGTGCCGGCGTCCAGCATCTCGAAGAATTGGCGCCGCATCCGAGGCTCCCAGAACTTGTTGATGTGCTCGGCAACGCCGGTAATGCCTTCCTCGCGCGGCTTCGAATGGAAGAAGGTGGCGATCTGGTTGGCCATGCGCACCAGCTTTTCCTTGGTGCTGGCGATGTGGTCTTCGTCATGCGACATGCTTGGCAACTCCGGAAGCCACCCGTTCGGGGTGGGTGAAAATATCGAAATCGTCGCCGCGAACCAGCGCCACCAGCGTCATGCCGGCGGCCTCGGCCGTGCGAATGGCAAGCGCGGTCGGCGCCGAGACCGCCATGATGATCGAAGCGCCGATGGCTGCCGTCTTTTGCACCATCTCGACCGACACGCGCGAGGTCACCACGACGGCGCCGCTCGCGCCGTCGATGCCGGCCTTGGCCAGCGCACCGGCGAGCTTGTCCAGCGCGTTGTGGCGGCCGACATCCTCACGCGCCATCACGATGCCCTTGCCGGGAACGTAGAAGCCGGCGGCATGCACAGCGCCGGTTTCGGTGTGCAGCGGCTGGACCTTCGACAAAAGCCTGACCGAACGGGTGATGTCTTCGGCATCGAGCGTAAGCTTTGACGCACCGACCGCATCGACCGAACGCATCGCCTCCTCGATCGATTCGATGCCGCACAGGCCGCAGCCGACCGGCCCGGCAAGCCTGCGCCGCCGCGCCTGGAAGCGCGTGTTGGCCTGGTCCTTCAGCCGGATCTGGATATCGATGCCGGCGCCGAGATCCTCGACTTCGATCGCCTCGATCTCCTTTGGGTCGGCGATGATGCCTTCGGTGAGCGAGAAGCCGAGCGCGAAATCCTCGAAATCGGCCGGGCTTGCCATCATCACCGCATGCGTGGTGCCGGCAAAGGAGAACGCCACCGGCGTCTCCTCCGGCACCATGCGGTTCGCGGCCGAGGTGCCGCCGGCGCGATGCGCGAGGCGAGAGATTTGGGAGATAGGAGGGCGGTTCACGAGGCGCCAGCCCCTGGCCTGCCGGCCATTTCGCTCACGATATGTCGAAAGCCTCTTACGTCAATCGGCAATTGCTCTCCAACGCCTTCCCCCGCTCCGTCGCCGCTTCGCAGCGCCACCTCTCCCCCCTCCGGAGGGAGAGGAAAGGAGCCAACTGGGATCGCCGCGCGCCTTTCCTCTCCCCCGTCGATCGGGGGAGAGGTGTCGAGCGAAGCTCGACGGAGTGGGGGTCGATCAGCCGTCAAGATTGAGCTCTGTCCTCGACACACCTACTCCGCCGCCTGCAGCGGGGCGATGCGCCGGCTCTGCTTGGCCTGTTCGTTATAGTCCTTCTGCCAGTCGCTCGGGCCGTTGGACGGCGCCACCTGCACGGCGGTGACCTTGTATTCCGGACAATTGGTCGCCCAGTCCGAGAAGTCGGTGGTGATCACGTTGGCCTGCGTGTCCGGGTGGTGGAAGGTCGTGTAGACGACGCCGGGCGAGACGCGGTCGGTGATCAGCGCGCGCAGCGTGGTTTCGCCCGAGCGGCTCGCCAGCCGCACCCAGTCGCCTTCGCGCACGCCGCGGACCTCGGCGTCGTGCGGATGGATCTCCAGCCGGTCCTCGGCGTGCCACATCGAATTCTCGGTGCGCCGGGTCTGCGCGCCGACATTGTACTGCGACAGGATACGGCCGGTGGTGAGCAGCAGCGGATAGCGCGGACCTGTGCGCTCGTCGGTCGCCACATATTCGGTGCGGATGAACTTGCCCTTGCCGCGCACGAAACCGTCGACATGCATGATCGGCGTGCCGAGCGGCGCCTTCTCGTTGCAGGGCCACTGCACCGAGCCGACGCGGTCGAGCAGCTCGAAGGAGACGCCGGCAAAGCTCGGCGTCGTCTTGGCGATCTCGTCCATGATCTGCGACGGATGCGTGTAGTTCCAGTCGAGCCCGATGGCGCGGGCGAGCTCCTGCGTCGCTTCCCAGTCGGCATAGCGCGCCTTCGGTTCGATGACTTTGCGCACCATGTTGATGCGGCGCTCGGCATTGGTGAAGGTGCCGTCCTTCTCGAGGAAGGTCGAGCCCGGCAGGAAGACATGTGCGTAGTTCGCCGTCTCGTTGAGGAAGAGGTCGTGCACGACCACGCATTCCATCGCGGCGAGGCCGCCGGCGACATGCTTGGTGTCCGGATCGGACTGCAGGATGTCCTCGCCCTGGATGTAGATGCCCTTGAACGAACCGTCGACGGCTGCGTCCAGCATGTTGGGAATGCGCAGGCCGGGCTCGTCGTCCAGCTTCACGCCCCACAGGCTTTCATAGATGTCGCGCACCGCCTCGCCCGAGATGTGGCGGTAGCCCGGCAATTCATGCGGGAACGAGCCCATGTCGCAGGAGCCCTGCACGTTGTTCTGGCCGCGCAGCGGGTTCACGCCGACGCCTTGCCGGCCGATATTGCCCGTGGCCATGGCGAGGTTGGCGATGGCGATCACCGTGGTGGAGCCCTGGCTGTGCTCCGTCACGCCGAGGCCGTAATAGATCGCGCCGTTGCCGCCCTTGGCATACATGCGCGCGGCACCCCGGATCAGTTCCGGATCCACGCCCGATAGCTTGCCGACGGTTTCGGGGCTGTTCTCCGGCAGGGCGACGAAGGATGCCCAGTCCTGGAACTCGGCCCAGTCGCAGCGCTCGCGGATGAAGGCCTCGTCGAACAGGCCTTCGGTGACGACGACATGCGCCAGCGCCGTCAGCACCGCCACGTTGGTGCCGGGCTTCAAGGGCAGGTGGTAGTCGGCCTCGATATGCGCCGACTTGACCATCTCGGTGCGGCGCGGATCGAGCACGATCAGCTTGGCGCCCTGGCGCAGCCGCTTCTTCAGCCGCGAGGCGAACACCGGATGGGCCGAAGCCGGATTGGCGCCGATGATGACGGCGACGTCGGTGAATTCGACCGAATCGAAATCCTGCGTGCCGGCGGAGGTGCCGTATGTCTGGCCGAGCCCGTAGCCGGTCGGCGAATGGCAGACGCGGGCGCAGGTGTCGACATTGTTGTTGCGGAAGCCCTGCCGCACCAGCTTCTGGACGAGATAGGTCTCCTCGTTGGTGCAGCGGGACGAGGTGATGCCGCCGATCGCGGTGCGTCCGTACTGATACTGGATGCGGCGGAATTCCTTGGCGGTGTGGGCGATCGCCTCTTCCCAGCTCACTTCGCGCCACGGATCGGAGATCTTCTCGCGGACCATCGGCGACAGGATGCGGTCCTTGTGGGTGGCGTAGCCATAGGCGAAGCGGCCCTTGACGCAGGAATGGCCGTGGTTCGCCTTGCCGTCCTTGTAAGGCATCATGCGGATGACCTCGTCATCCTTCACCTCGGCCTTGAACGAGCAGCCGACGCCGCAATAGGCGCAGGTGGTGACGGCCGAGCGCTCCGGCATGCCCTTTTCGAGCACGGTCTTCTCGCGCAGCGCGTCCGTCGGGCAGGCCTGCACGCAGGCGCCGCAGGAGACGCATTCGGAAGCGATGAAGTCCTCATGCATGCCGGCGACCATGCGCGACTCGAAGCCGCGGCCCTCGATGGTCAGCGCGAAGGTGCCTTGCACCTCCTCGCAGGCGCGCACGCAGCGCGAGCAGACGATGCACTGCGCCGGATCATAGGTGAAATAGGGATTGGATTCGTCACGCGCGATGTAGTCGACCGCCAGCGAGCCATGGCCAGGCGCAACGCCGTTCTCTTCCTTGACGTGGTTGCGGCCTTCGACGCCGTAGCGGTTCTCGGCGAGGCCGACCGACTTCGCCACCGCGTCGAATTCGCTGGCGCCGGTTCCGGCCTTCTCGTTCCAGCCGGTCGGATGGTCGGAGACATAGAGCTCCATGACGCCGCGGCGGATGGCGTCGAGCCGGTCCGACTGCGTGCGCACCACCATGCCTTCGCCGACCGGCGTCGTGCAGGAGGCCGGCGTGCCGCCGCGTCCTTCGATCTCGACCAGGCAGACGCGGCACGAGCCGAAGGAGTCCAGCATGTCGGTGGCGCAGAGCTTCGGGATCTCGACCCCGCCCTCCATCGCCGCGCGCATGATCGACGTGCCTTCCGGCACGGTGATGCTTTGCCCGTCGACGGTCAGCGTGATCTGCTTCGTCGCTTTCGACTCCGGCGTTCCGTAGTCGATCTCTTCGATGAGTGTCGGGAAGTCGGCCTTGATGTTCATCTTCTGCCAGCTCCTATTCAGCCGCCACGCGCGCAGGCGCGGGTTTGAAATCCTCGGGGAAATGCGTGATCGAGCTCATCACCGGGTAGGGCGTGAAGCCGCCCAGCGCGCAGAGCGATCCGAACTTCATCGTGTTGCAGAGATCGGTGACCAGAGCGAGGTTCTTCTCCGCCTCGATGCCGGCGGCGACCTTGTCGAGAACCTCCACGCCGCGCGTCGAGCCGATGCGGCAGGGCGTGCACTTGCCGCAGCTTTCGATGGCGCAGAATTCCATGGCGAAGCGCGCCTGCTTCAGCATGTCGGCGCTGTCGTCGAACACGGTGATGCCGGCATGGCCGATCAGCCCGTCGCGCTTGGCGAATTCCTCGTAGTCGAAGGGTGTGTCGAACAAGGCGCGCGGGAAATAGGCGCCGAGCGGGCCGCCGACCTGCACCGCCTTGACCGGGCGCCCCGAAGCCGTGCCGCCGCCGATATCGTCGACGATCTCGCCCAGCGTCAGGCCGAAGGCCGTCTCGAACAGGCCGCCATTCTTGACGTTGCCGGCGATCTGGATCGGGATCGTGCCGCGCGAGCGGCCCATGCCGAAATCCTTATAGTAGGCGGCGCCCTTGTCCATGATGACAGGCACAGAGGCCAGGCTGATCACATTGTTGATCACCGTCGGCTTGCCGAACAGGCCCTGGATGGCCGGCAGCGGCGGCTTGGCGCGCACCACGCCGCGCTTGCCCTCGAGGCTGTTCAAGAGCGAGGTTTCCTCGCCGCAGACATAGGCGCCGGCGCCGACGCGGATCTCCATGTCGAAGGCGTTGGGCGAACCCAGCACATTGACGCCCAGCACGCCCGCCTTGCGGGCGATCGCCACGGCCTTGTTCATCGTCGCCACCGCATGCGGATATTCCGAGCGGATATAGACGAAACCTTTGGTCGCCCCGGTCGCGATGCCGGCGATCGCCATGCCTTCGATCAGCACGAAGGGATCGCCTTCCATGATCATGCGGTCGGCGAAAGTGGCGCTGTCCCCTTCGTCGGCGTTGCAGACGATGTATTTCTGCGCGCCCGCCGTATCCAGCACCGTCTTCCACTTGATGCCGGTCGGGAAGCCCGCGCCGCCGCGGCCGCGCAGGCCGGACTCGGTAACCTGCTTGACGACATCGGCCGGCGCCATGGCGACCGCGTTCTGCAGCCCGCGCAAGCCGCCCAGCGACTTGTAGGCGTCGAGCGACAGCGGGTCGTTGATGCCGCAGCGTGCGAAGGTCAGCCGCGTCTGCTTGGCGAAGAAGGGGATCTTGTCGGGCGAGCCCAGCCAGCGCTTGTGGTGGCCGCCCTTGAGGAAGCCGCTGTCGAACAGGCTCTTGACGTCGGACGGCTTGACCGGCCCGTAGGCGACGCGGCCCTCGGCTGTGGCCACCTCGACCATCGGCTCCAGGAAATAGGCGCCCCGCGAGCCGTTGCGCACGATCTTGGCCTCGATGCCGCGCTCCTTGAGTTCCTTCTCGATTGCTTTGGCGATCTTTTCGGCGCCGAGCGCCAGCGCGCCGGAATCTGCCGGGACATAGATGCGCGGGATCATGAACGTACCTCCGCGACGATCTCTTCGATCTTCTCGTCATCGAGCCGGCCGATGACTTCGCCGTCGAGCATCGCCGACGGCGAGCAGGCGCAAAGCCCGAGGCAGTAGACCGGCTCCAGTGTAACCGATCCGTCGCGCGTGGTCTCGTGGAAATCGATGCCGAGCAACTGCTTGACCTTGGCCGCGACGGTGTCCGAGCCCATCGACTGGCAGGCTTCCGCCTGGCAAAGCTTCAGCACATGCCGTCCGGCCGGCTTGGCGCGGAAATCGTGATAGAAGCTGACGACGCCGTGCACCTCGGCCCGGGAGAGGTTCAGCCCGTCGGCGATCACCGGCAGCGCGTCCTTCGGAACGTGCCCGAACTCTTCCTGTATGCTGTGCAGGATCGGCAGCAGCGGGCCTTCGAGGCCCTTCATCTCGTCAATGATCGCCGCCGTGCGCGACGCGATCTCGGTACTTGCGGCCTGCATGGTCACGCAGCGCCCTCCCTGGTCGTGGCGGCCAATGTATGTCACCCCAGGATATAGAGCGGTTTCGGGGCAACGACATGCATAGGGCGCAATATCGCTAAGTCCTTACGAAATCAGAGGAAACCTCCGAAATCAATAAAGCGCTCCCGTCGCTTGATAGAAATTTTCTATCAAAATCAGGCAGCTCGCATTGTCTAGCCTAGCGGTGGCGGCGGAAATCGTCCGCCAGCGCCATCGCCTCGTCCAGCAGCGCCTGCACCAGCGGCGTGTGCGGCTCGCGCGGCGCCGCCACCAGCCCGACCGTGTGGCTGGCATCCGGCTCGACGATGGGGATGGCTCGGATGGGCTCGGAAAAGCCGAACGTTTCCGCAAGGTTGAGCGGCATGATCGATGACCATTTGCCTGTACGGATATGCGAGAAGAGAACGATCATAGAATTGGATTCCAGCGTCGGCCGCACCTGCACGCCGGCTTCCGCCAGGTGCTGGTCGATGATGCGCCGGTTCTGCATGTCCGGCGTCAGCAGGCAGAGCGGCAGCTGGCTGATCTCGGCCCACGACACTTTGTCGCGGTCGGAATAAGGGTTCCCGACCGCCGTGATCAGCTGGTAGCGCTCGTCATAGAGCGGCACGCTGGTGACGCGCCCGAGCGGCTCGTTGTCGAGATAGGTGATGCCGGCATCGACATCGAAATTGCCGAGCAGCGACAGCACTTCGATCGATGTGCGCGACAGCACCGAAAAGGTGACGCCCGGATGCTTTTCGCGGAATGGCGTCGTCAGCCGCGCCACCATGGCCAGCGCCGTCGGGATCGCCGCGATCCGGATGCGCCCGGACAGACCGTGGCGCGCCGCCCGCATCTCCTCGCGCATGGTGCGCGAGTCGCCGACGATGCGGCGCGCCCAGCCCAGCACCTGCTTGCCTTCCGGCGTCAGGCCCTGGAAGCGGGAGCCGCGCAGCACCAGCATGACGCCGAGCTGCCCCTCGAGCTGCTTGATGCCGGCCGACAGCGTCGGCTGCGTGACGCCGCACACCTCCGCGGCCCGGCCGAAATGCTCCTCCTTGGCCAAAGCGATGAAAAATTCCAGTTTGTCGATCATCGACGCAAACTATCGAGCGCCGAAAGCCTGCGCCAGATAGGCTGTTGCGATCGGGCACAATCTTGACGTCGACCGACAACCCCGGCGCTTTTATCCAACCAGGTTGAGGATATTGCCGTCGGGGTCCTTGAACCAGGCGACCTTCATGCCGTCGCCGACATGGATGTCGCCTTCAAGCGTCAGGCCCGGCATCTCATAGTGCTCGAAGCTGACGCCTTTCGATTTCAGCGACTTGACGATCGGCCCGATCTGGTCGCCGACCGTCCATGTCACCGCTGTCGCCTTGTTGGTGCCGGCGAACTGCGAATGATAGACGTTGATGAGCGTGTCGCCGCTTTTGTAGACGATCAGTTCGCCGCCCATGTCGTCCACTTGGCTGAGGCCTAGCGTTCCTTCATAGAAAGCCTTGGCCCTTTCCAGGTCCTTCACTGCGAGATTGGCTGTCGCATTGCTGTTTTGGAGCATGACGGTCTCCTTCACAGATTATCGTGATGGCAATCGAGATAGCGCGGATAGGTCGTTTGACCATGGCCGAGGCCCGGACCTCGACCCCGGTTGGCAAATCCGACACCATCCGTCGCTTTCCGGGCACGCCGGGCGAGCCATTGCGCCACGGCTTGGTTCTGCCGGGAAACTGCACTATCTGGAACGCCAAAGCCCCGAGGAAAGATCATGACCGTTACCAAGGAATCCGTCGTCGAGCGCCTGAAGACGGTGAACGGGCCGGACTTCACCGGCAACATCGTCGATCTCGGCATGGTCTCGGAGATATTCATCGCCGATTCGAAGGTCTTCTTCTCGATCACCGTTCCCGCCGCCCGCGCCCAGGAGCTCGAGCCGCTGCGCGCCGCCGCCGAACGCGCGGTGAAGGCCATCCCCGGCGTCGCCAGCGCCGTCGTCGCGCTGACGGCGGAGAAGAAGGGCGGCGGCATGGAAGCGCCCGTTCCGGCACGCCCGGCTGCTCCGCGGCCCGCCGCTCCGCCGCCGGCGCCGCAGCGACCCGCGCCGCACGCGCCCGCATCGCAGAGCCACGGCAAGCGCGGCGTGCCCGGCATCGACGCCATCATCGCGGTCGCCTCCGGCAAGGGCGGCGTCGGTAAATCGACCACCGCGGTCAATCTGGCGCTCGGCCTTGCCGCCAACGGGCTGAAGGTCGGCGTGCTCGATGCCGACATCTACGGCCCGTCGATGCCCAGGTTGCTCAACATCCACGGCCGGCCGCAGACCGTCGATGGCAAGGTGCTGAAGCCGATGCAGAATTACGGCCTCAAGGTGATGTCGATGGGCTTCCTCGTCGATGAGGAGACGCCGATGATCTGGCGCGGCCCGATGGTGATGTCGGCGCTGACGCAAATGCTGCGCGAGGTCGAGTGGGGCCCGCTCGACGTGCTGGTGGTCGACATGCCGCCCGGCACCGGCGACGCCCAGCTAACCATGGCCCAGCAGGTGCCGCTCGCCGGCGCCGTCATCGTCTCGACGCCGCAGGACCTCGCCCTGATCGACGCCCGCAAGGGCCTCAACATGTTCAAGAAGGTCGACGTGCCGCTGCTAGGCATCGTCGAGAACATGAGCTACTTCCTCGCTCCGGACACGGGCAAGCGCTACGACATTTTCGGCCATGGCGGCGCGCGCCGCGAGGCTGAGCGCCTCGGCGTCACCTTCCTCGGCGAGGTGCCGCTGGAAATGGGCATTCGCGAAAGCTCGGACGCCGGCACCCCGGTCGTCGCCTCCAAGCCGGACGGCGCAGAGGCGAAGATCTATCGCGATATCGCCAGCAAGGTCTGGGAAAGGGTCCAGGAGGAGCGCGGCGCTGCCGAAGCCGCCGTGCCGAGCATCGTGTTCGAATAACCCCCTTTCCTTTGAGGGATCAGGCGCCGACCTTCTCGCCGAATGTCGAGAAGAACTGTCCTGCCAATTTCTTCGATGTCGATTCGATCAGCCGGCTGCCGAGCTGCGCGATCTTGCCTCCGACCTCGGCCTTGGCTGCGTATCTGAGCACTGTCGAGTCCGCCCCGTCGGCGGTCAGCGTCACGTCGGCGCCGCCCTTGGCGAAGCCGGCGATGCCGCCCTTGCCTTCGCCCTGGATGGTATAGGAATGCGGCGGCTTGAGGTTCTTCAGCGTGACTTCGCCGTTGAAGGTCGCCTTGATCGGGCCGATCTTCAGCACCACGGTCGCCGCCATCTCGGTGTTCGAGGTCTTTTCCAGACTCTGGCAACCGGGAATCGCCACTTTCAGGATTTCCGGGTCGTTGAGGGCTTCCCACACTTTCCCGATGGGTGCGGCGATCCGCTCCTCGCCTTCGATCACCAAAGCCATCAAGACCTCCCGGATTGCTGATGCTGGTCGGTCGTAGCGCGCGGCCCGAAACAAGTCTATCGCACCAAAGTCCGGGTCCCGGCAGCGCCTGCCTCTTGCCTGCATGAACGCATTGTCCTATCGATTTGTCATACAAATACGGAGACCACCATGGCAGGCGCCCCCACCAGGAAGAAGAAATTTCGCTCGCAGGAGTGGTTCGACAATCCCGACAATCCAGGCATGACGGCGCTCTATCTCGAGCGTTACCTCAACTACGGCCTGACGCGCGCCGAGCTGATGTCGGGCAAGCCGCTGATCGGCATCGCGCAGACCGGTTCCGACCTTTCGCCCTGCAACCGGCATCACATCGAGCTTGCCAAGCGCGTGCGCGAAGGCATCGTCTCGATGGGCGGCATCCCGTTCGAGTTCCCGTGCCATCCGATCCAGGAGACCGGCAAGCGCCCCACCGCCGCGCTCGACCGCAACCTCGCCTATCTCAGCCTCGTCGAGGTGCTCTACGGCTATCCGCTTGACGGCGTCGTGCTCACCATCGGCTGCGACAAGACCACGCCTGCGCTGCTGATGGCTGCTGCGACCGTCAATATTCCGGCGATCGCGCTGTCGGTCGGCCCGATGCTCAACGGCTGGCACAAGGGCAAGCGCACCGGCTCCGGCACCATCGTCTGGGAATCGCGCCAGCGCCTGTCGGCCGGCGAGATCGACTATGACGAGTTCATGGACATCGTCGCCTCCTCGGCGCCGTCAACCGGCTATTGCAACACCATGGGCACCGCCACCACGATGAATTCGCTGGCCGAGGCGCTCGGCATGCAATTGCCGGGCTCCGCTGCCATTCCCGCGCCCTATCGCGAGCGCGGCCAGATCGCCTACGAGACCGGCAAGCGCATCGTCGACATGGTGCATGAGGACCTGAAGCCGTCCGACATCATGACGCGCGAGGCCTTCGAGAACGCCATCGTCGTCAACTCGGCCATCGGCGGCTCTACCAACGCGCCGATCCACCTCAACGCAATCGCACGCCATCTCGGCGTGCCGCTCGACAATGACGACTGGCAGAAGATCGGCCTCGACATCCCGCTCCTGGTCAACCTGCAGCCGACGGGCGAGTATCTCGGCGAGGACTATCACCATGCCGGCGGCGTGCCGACGGTCGTCGCCGAATTGATGAAGGGCGGCCTGCTGCCGCATCCCGATGCCATCACCGCCAACGGCAGGTCGATGGGCGACAATTGCCGGGATGCCGTCAACGAGAATCACGACGTCATCCGCAGCGCCGACAAGCCGCTCAAGGCCAATGCCGGCTTCATCAACCTCAAGGGCAACCTGTTCGATTCCGCCATCATGAAGACCAGCGGCATCTCGCCCGAATTCCGTGAGCGCTATCTCTCCAACCCGAACGACCCGGAGGCCTTCGAGGGCAACGCGATGGTCTTCGACGGGCCGGAGGATTACCACGCCCGCATCGACGATCCGGCGCAGGGCATCGACGAGCACACGATCCTGTTCATGCGCGGCGCCGGTCCGGTCGGCTATCCGGGCGGCGCCGAGGTGGTCAACATGCAGCCGCCTGCCTACCTGATCAAGAAGGGCATCCACGCCCTTGCCTGCATCGGTGACGGCCGCCAGTCCGGCACGTCGGGTTCTCCGTCGATCCTCAATGCCTCGCCTGAAGCCGCGATCGGCGGCGGGCTGGCGCTGCTCAAGAGCGGCGACCGCGTCCGCATCGACCTGAAAAAGGCCACGGCCAATATCCTCGTCAGCGACGAGGAGATCGCCAAGCGGCGCGCCGCGCTGCAGGCCAATGGCGGCTATCACTATCCCAAGCACCAGACGCCCTGGCAGGAGATCCAGCGCGGCATGGTCGACCAGTTCTCGGCCGGCATGGTGCTGAAGCCGGCGGTGAAGTACCAGGACGTCGCCCATACCAGCGGCGTGCCGCGCGACAATCACTGAATTCCGGCTTGGAGAAATCAAGGGGCGGCTTGCGAAGCGCAGCCGCCCCTTTCTTGTGCCCTTGTTTCAGCCGCACGGCGCATCCAGATAGGCGTCGTACAAGCTGGTTGAGGACACAGGATCATCATGGCCAGGCGGCGCTCTTCCCTCGGCTTTCTCGGCATGTTCGGTCGCTCCGGCGACTTGCGCCAGCTCGACGACGCGTTGCGCGCGGCCGACCTGCATCCGGCTTTGGTGCCGGAAGGAGTGAAGCTTACCATCGTCAATCTGATGAACGACCGCTGGCCCGATGAGCCGCCGGCAGGCGCCTATCAATCCGTGGCGCAGCTCTGCGGCTATTGCGTCGCCGGGCCGCAGGTGTTCGAGCAGGCCAACGGCCGCGAGCCGACATTGGAGGTCGAGCGCCGCATCGAAGCGGCGCTTGAGGCCGGCGACAGTCTCGACGCGCAGATCGTGCTGATGACGCTGCACGCCAAGCTGATCAACGCCGAGGTGGTCGAGCGCTATGGGCTGAGCGCGGAATGATCCGACGAACAGGATGCGTTGAGATTTCGGTCAGGCCGGCCTCACCGGAATATCAATGCGTCCTAGCCGCCCATCTTGTTGCGCGGCAACTTGATCATCTCGCCGAAGCGCGCGCGCAATTTGTCGTCGAGCAGGCGCGAGACGTGGCGCGGGAAACGCTCGGCAAGCACGCGCTTCTTCTCCGCGATCGCCCGCGACAGGATGTCGGGCCGGCCCTTTTCGTTCCATTCCTTGGGCGAGAAACGGTCGCCGACGGCGGGATAGAAATACTCGGTCTGCATCAGCTTCAACGTCTGATCATTGCCGAGATAGTGCCCGGGACCCTTCATGCAGACATCGGCGATGGTGTCGATCGACAGCGCCTCGTCGGTCACCTCGATGCCGCGCACGCAGCGCAGGCAATGACCGAGCATGTCGTTGTCGATGATCAGGCTTTCCAGGCAGAAGCCGAGCAGCGAGGCATGCATGCCAGCTGACTCATAGACGAGATTGAGGCCGGCAAGACCGGCCATCACGTCGGTGATGCCCTTTTCATAACCAGACTGGATGTCGGGCAGTTTCGAATCCGTCATGCCGGCGGCCGAACCACCCGGCAGGTCGTAATATTGCGCCATCTGCGCGCAGGCCGCGGTCAGCACCGCCTGTTCGGCCGAGCCGCCGGACATGGCGCCGGTGCGGAGGTCGGAAACGAACGGCCAGGTGCCGAAGATCGCCGGATGTCCAGGCTTGATGGCATTGACATAGACCAGGCCCATCAGCACTTCCGCCACCGCCTGCACGACGGCTCCGGCAATCGCCGCCGGCGCGGTGGCGCCGGCTTGTCCGGCCGACAGAAGCAGGATCGGAATGCCGCCTTCGACGCAGGCCTCGAGCACGCCGCAGGCGTCCTCGGCGAACTTCATCGGCGGCACGACGAAGCAGTTCGAGTTCGACACGAACGGCCGCGCCCGGAAATTCTCCTCGCCGCCGGCGATCGCATAGAGCATTTCCAGCGCCGGCTTGACGTTCTCGCGCACGGTGAACGAGGTGCCGACATGCTTGGATGTCCCCATCACGCAGGCATAGAGCGTGTTGAAATCCATATCGAGCGGATCGGGAATGTCGCGCGGCACCATGGTGCGCTGGAAGAAATGGATGTTGTCGAGCCCGTCGACGAGACGGGCCGCGTCGTAGAGATCCTGCAGCAGCGATTCGCGGTATTCGCGCTTCTCGACGTCGACCAGATGCACCGCCGCGCCCGCCGTGCCGTAATGCACGCGTTTGCCCTGGATCAGCATGTCGTGCTTCGGATCCTGGCCGTGGAGGGTGAAGTTGCGCGCGGCCTTCTTGATCGTGTCCAGCACCAGCGCGCGCGGCAGCCGGATGCGGCCGTCGTCGCCATAGGTGCCGCCGACCCGGGTCAGCGCCTCGATGCAGGACGGGATGGCGTTGGCGAACCCGACCGTCTCCAGGAGCGTCAGCACCGCTTCGTGGATGCGCTCGCGATCGTTCTGGCTCAATGGTCCGTAGCTGCCGCCCTCGAGGCCTGCCCGGACCGGCCGGATGTCGTCGGCTAAAGGCGCTGCCCGCATTGCACGACGCGCTTCGCGCCCGCCGGAACGCCGCGAACGCTGGTCCGACGACGCTTCCTGCTTCTCGAAAGCCACTGACATGGAAGCACTCCACCTTTTGTCTTTGTCTGCGAAGCTGGCGCGGCGGTTGGTCCACCATCGGCCTGCCTCGTCCCCTTCTGGCCCCGACTATGCCGTCGGCATTGGTGCAGCCTATGAGCCAGCCAATCCCGTCGAATATGCCAGATTTCTAAAGCGATAAGGGCGCCCAAACAAAAAGGGCCGGCGCAGCGCCGGCCCTTTTTGGAAGTCTGTGGCGGTCAGGCGGCCGCAGGCCTGCGGCCGGCGGCGGTGGCGAGTTCGCGGATGCCCGGCTCGATATGCTGCAGCGAGATCGAGGAGATGCCCAAGCGCATGAAACGAGAGGGCTTTTCGCTGCGGTCGAAGAACCGGTCGCCGGGTTCGATGATGACGCTGCGCGAAGCGGCGGCTTCGGCAAGGCCACGTGAATCGGTACCGCGCGGCCCTTCCAGCCAGAGCGATGTGCCGCCCGCCGAGTCGGTCGAGCGCCATTCTGGCAGGAAAGCGGAAATCGCATGGACCAGACGCTTGCGCCGTTCGTCGAAGGCGGTGGAAAGCCTGCGCACCAGCGCCTCGTGATGGCCGAGCGACAGGAACAGCGCAACGGCGCGCTGGTTGTTCGCCGGCGGGTGTCTGAGCATGAAGCGGCGCAGCGCGCGAAGCTCGGCGATCAGCCCGGCCGAGGCCACGATGTAGCCAAGCCTGAGACCCGGAGCCAGCGTCTTCGACATCGAGCCGACATAGATGACGCGGCCGGAGCGATCGAGGCTCTTCAGCGCCTGCTGCGGCGCCTCGTCGAGCAGTTGGCTGTCATAGCCGTCCTCGATGATGATCTGGTTGTTGCGGTTGGCGCGCGCCAGAAGATCCTGCCGCCGCTCCGCCGACAATGGCACCATGGTCGGGCAGTGGTGGCTGGGCGTGACGAAGACGAAGCCGGAATCGCTGGGGATCGACGAGGTCACAATGCCCGACTGGTCGACCGGGACCGGCTGGATATCGGCGCCGGCCAGCCGGAAGATCGAGCGGGCATCGGGGTAGCCGGGGTCTTCCATCGCCACTTTCGAGCCCTTGGTCATCAAGAGCGTGGCCAACATATAGAGCGCGTTCTGCGCCCCCAGCGTCACGATGATCTCGTCCGGATTGGCGAAGATGCCGCGCCGCGGCAAAAGCCTGGCCTGGATCTGCTCGATCAGCAGCGGATCGTCGCGGTCCACCATGTCGGACGCCCAGTTGCGGATCTCGAGCACCGCCAGCGCCATGCGGTTGCACTCGCGCCATTCGGCGGTCGGAAACAGCGCCGGATCGAACTGGCCGTAGACGAACGGATAGGAGGACTTGATCCAGTTGTCGTGCTTGGCCGGCGGCGGCATGTCGCTTGCGGCGATCTGCCGGCGCGCCTTCCAGTCGATCTCGTTCTGCTGGTCCGGCGCCTTCTGGTGCGGCTTGGCGGGAGTGGCCAGCACGTCCGGATTGACGAAATGGCCGCGCCGTTCGCGCGCGACCAGGAAGCCCTGGTCGACCAGCTGCTGGAAGGCGAGCACCACCGTGCCGCGGGCAACCCCAAGTTTTTCCGCGAGAATGCGGCAGGACGGCAGCGGCATCGAGGCGGCGATCTGTCGGTCGAGAATGGCCGCGACGATCGCTTGGCGGATCTGCGCCTGAAGGGTTTGGCCGGATTCAGCCGAAATCCGGAACAGGCCGGACCATATGGCCGTGTCATTGCGCTGTGGCATGGGAAATCTTCCTCGGATGGCCAGCTGTTTTCTCTTGGCTGGACCAGTGGAGTGTATGGGTGGCATAAGGGGTTGCGCCAATCAATTTTTCTGATCGCTGGGATTTATGCCAGTGATCTATCAAGCGCGACGCGGAGCGTCGTCGCCACACGTTAAGGCGCGACGCGCAGCGTCGTCGTGGCATCACCCCAAGCGCGATGCGCAGCATCGTCGCCTCGCGATGCGCAGGATCGTCGCGGCGAAATTCCCGCCTCCTCACCGTCCAATATCACCTCTCATCAAAGCGTGACGAGGTGCGTCACCGCCACCGCTTGAACGAAATGGAAATCGGCTCGATAGAATGACGCGCCGACACGCGCCGGAAACATCCGGCCTGTTAAAATGGTTTAAAAACCCGCCAGGAGCCCGCCAGTGGATCAGTCAAGCTTCGACAAGCAGGTCGCCGCTCTGCGTGAGCAGCGCGCGGCGGCCAGAGGCACCATGCGCGAGGCCTTCGCCGCCGATCCCAAGCGCTTCGAGACATTCTCCGCCACCGATGGGGATCTTCTGCTCGATTGGTCGAAATGCGCGGTCGACGCAAGCACGATGACGATGCTGGAAAAGCTCGCGGGCGCGGCCGATCTCGCGGGACGCCGCGCCGCAATGTTCGAAGGCAAGAAAATCAACATCACCGAGAACCGCGCCGTGCTGCACACCGCGCTGCGCAACCTGACCGGCAAGAGTGTGATCGTCGACGGTCAGGACACCAAGGCCGACGTGATTGCCGTGCTCGACGCCATGGGCGCCTTCGCCGACGCCATCCGCTCCGGCAAGGCGCCTGGCGCCACCGGCAAGAAGATCACCGACATCGTCAACATCGGCATCGGCGGCTCGGACCTCGGCCCGGCGATGGTGACGCTGGCGCTAGCGCCCTATCATGATGGGCCGCGCGCGCATTATGTCTCCAATGTCGACGGCGCCCACATCCATGACACGCTGAAGGGCCTGTCGGCGGAAACGACCTTGTTCGTCATCGCCTCCAAGACCTTCACCACGGTCGAGACGATGACGAATGCGCAGACGGCGCGCGATTGGGTGCAGAAGGCGCTTGGCAAGGAAGCGGTCGGCAAGCATTTCGCCGCCGTCTCGACCGCGCTCGACCTCGTGGCGAAGTTCGGGATCGAACAAGACCGCGTCTTCGGCTTCTGGGACTGGGTGGGCGGCCGCTACTCGGTTTGGAGCGCCATCGGCCTGCCGGTGATGATTTCCGTCGGCCCGCGCAATTTCCGCGCTTTCCTCGATGGCGCACATGAGATGGACGAGCATTTCCGCACCGCGCCGATGCAAAAGAACCTGCCGGTGCTTTTGGGGCTCATCGGCTGGTGGCATCGCGTCGTCTGCAAATATCCGGCCCGTGCCGTCATTCCTTACGACCAGCGCCTGTCGCGCCTGCCGGCCTATCTGCAGCAGCTCGACATGGAATCGAACGGCAAGAGCGTCACGCTGGACGGCACCGCGGTCGCCACACCGACCGGTCCGCTTGTCTGGGGCGAGCCCGGCACCAACGGCCAGCATGCCTTCTTCCAGCTCCTGCATCAGGGCACCGACTTCATCCCGGTCGAGTTCCTCGCCGCGGCCGTCGGTCACGAGCCTGAACTGAGGCACCAGCACGATCTGCTGCTCGCCAACTGCCTGGCGCAGTCGGAAGCCTTCATGAAGGGGCGAACGCTGGAAGAGGCGCGCGCGCAGATGCTGTCCAAGGGCATGAAGCCGGCCGACGTCGATCGCATTGCGCCGCACCGCGTCTTCTCGGGCAATCGCCCCTCGCTGACCATTCTCTATAGAAAACTCGATCCGCGCACGCTGGGTCGGGTCATCGCGCTTTACGAGCATCGCGTCTTCGTCGAGGGCACGCTGTTCAACATCAATTCCTTCGACCAATGGGGTGTTGAGTTGGGCAAGGAATTGGCGACCGGCCTGCTGCCTGTCGTGGAGGGTAAGGAGACTGCCGCAAAACGCGACGCCTCGACTGCCGGACTGGTGGGACATATCCACCAATTGCGTGGCGCGGAGTAAAAGGATTGGCGGATATCAAGGGAATATTGTTCGACAAGGACGGCACGCTTGTCGACTTCAACACAACCTGGCTCGGCGTCGCCGACTTCATGGCGATGGATGCCGCCGAGGGCGACCGCTGGAAAGCGGATCGGCTGCTTGCCGCCGCCGGCTTCGACTTCGTCACGAAACGCTTCAAGCCCGATTCGATCTTCGCTTCCGGCTCGAACATGGACGTCGTCGAGCTCTGGTTCCCGCGTCTGTCCGAGGAGGACCAGATGCACGCCGTTTCCCGTTTCAACGAGATCACTTCGGTGCAGGGGTCGGCTATGGCGGTCGCGCTGCCGGGCGTCATCGACTCGCTGCGGACATTGCACAAACGATCCTATCGGATGGGCGTTGCCACCAACGATTCGACCAGCGGCGCCGAAAGGACGCTCGCTACGCTGGGCATCGCGCAGCTCTTCGATGCCGCCTTCGGCTACGACGCCGTTGCCAATTCCAAGCCGGCGCCCGACACGGTCGTCGCTTTCTGCGACCTGACCGGGCTAAAACCGGGCGAGATCGCCATGGTCGGCGACAATCGCCATGACCTCGAAATGGCGCGCGCCGGCGGCTGCGGCCTGGCGGTGGGCGTTCTCTCCGGCACCGGCACGCGCGACTCGCTGGCGCCGATGGCGGACGCCGTTCTGGATTCGGTTGCCGACCTGCCTGATTTCCTGGCCGCGCGGGTGAACGTCCCGGCGGGCTAGCCACGTTCCGCCACGAAAGCGAACACGGCGCTGGGCCTGGGCACGCTGCCGCCGTTTCCGCCGACATCCGGCACCTGGTATTCGCCGAGCAGGCAAAGCCGTGGCCTGGGCAGCCAGGCGCGGCCGGGGTCGCCGACCAGCACGTCGATGCCGGCGGCGAGGCAGCGGTCGAGGAACGGCATCATCCGCTGCCCCACATCCTGCGCGTAGAAGACGTCGCCCGCCAGCACCAGCTCGACCGCCGGCGGCGGACCGGCGGTAATGTCCTTGCCGACGATCTCGATGGCGACGCCATTTGCTTGCGCGTTGAGGCCGAGCGCCACAGCGCCGTTGCGGTCTATCTCCGCCGCGATCACCGCGCGCGCTCCGGCCTTTGCCGCCGCGATGCCGACCAGCCCCGAGCCGGCGCCGAGGTCGAGCACCCGCTTCCCGGCGACGATCGACGGACGGTCGAGAATATAGCGGGCCAGCACCGCGCCACCGGCCCAGGCATAGGCCCAATAGGGCGGCTGTGGCTCGGTCGCGTTTCCGTCGCTGTCGTCGTCCGGTTCGAGCAGCCGCCGCAGTCCGCTGCCGGGATGCGCCTGATGGAGCTGGATCTCCGGCACTGACGGCACCGGCGCCAGCCGCATGTTCGCCTTGATGAATTCCGCCGGATCGAGCCGCTCGCCTCGCTCACGTGTCTTGCCGGCGGAAGGATCGCTCAAGCCTGGTCCCGCAGCGCCCGCCGCAGGATCTTGCCGACCGGCGTCTTCGGCAGCTCGGTGCGGAACTCGATGAATTTCGGCCGCTTGTAGCCGGTCAGGTTCTCGCGGCAATAGGCCATCAGCGCCTCGACGGTGAGCGCCGGGTCCTTCTTCACCACGAACAATTTAGGCACTTCGCCGGAATGCTCGTCCGGCACGCCGATCGCCGCCACTTCGAGCACGCCCGGGTGATGCGCCACCACCTCTTCCAATTCGTTGGGATAGACGTTGAAGCCGGAGACCAGGATCATGTCCTTCTTGCGGTCGACGATCTTGGTGTAGCCGCGTTCGTCCATGAAGCCCATGTCGCCGGATTTGAAGAAGCCGTCCTTGGTCATCACCTTGGCGGTCTCGTCGGGCCGGTTCCAGTAGCTGGCCATCACCTGCGGGCCGCGGATGCAGATCTCGCCCACTTCGCCGAGCGGCACGTTGTTGCCATCGTCGTCGCGGATGGCGATTTCCGTCGAAGGCAACGGCAGGCCGATCGTGCCGGTGAAGTCGCTGGAGCTGAACTTGTTGGCGGTCGCCACCGGCGAGGTTTCGGACAGACCGTAGCCTTCGCTCACCGGGCAGCCGGTCAGCGCCTTCCAGCGTTCGGCGACGCCCTTCTGCACCGCCATGCCGCCGCCCAGCGTCAGGATCAGCGGCTTGAAGTCGAGCTTGCGGAACTCCTCATTGTTCAGCAGCGCGTTGAACAGCGTGTTGAGGCCGGGAAAGATATGCATCGGGTATTTCGCCAGTTCCTTGACGAAGCCCGGAATGTCACGCGGGTTGGGGATCAGTACGTTCTGCGCGCCCTGCTGCATGCCCATCAGCGCGTTCACCGTCAGCGCGAAGATGTGATAGAGCGGCAGCGCGCAGATGAAGTTGAGATGCGCCGGCTTGGGCTTCACCGTATAGGCGTCATCCACCCAAAGCGAATTCTGCGCGACGTTCGAAAGCACGTTGCGATGCAGCAGCACGGCGCCCTTCGAGACGCCGGTGGTGCCGCCCGTATATTGCAGGAAGGCGATGTCGTCGCCTGAGACCATGGGCGGCTTGAAGGCGATGGTCGCGCCGGTCTTGAGCACGGCGTTGAATTTGACATGGCCGGGCAGCGACCATGCCGGAACCATCTTCTTCACCCGCCGCACGACGAGGTTGACGATGGTGCCCTTGAGGCCGCCCAGCATGTCGCCCATCGCCGCGACGATGACATGCTTGACCGGCGTCCTGGCGATCACCGCCTGCAGCGTGCCGGCGAAGTTTTCGAGGATGACGATCGCCTGCGCGCCGGGATCCTTCAACTGATGCTCCAGCTCGCGCGGCGTGTAGAGCGGATTGACGTTCACCACCGTGTAGCCGGCGCGCAGGATGGCCATCATCGCCACCGGATATTGCAGCACGTTCGGCATCATCAGCGCCACGCGCGCGCCCTTCTCCAGGCCTCTCGCCTGCAGGTAGGCGCCGAACGCGGCCGACAGCCGCTCGAGCTCGGCATAGGTCATCGACTTGCCCATGCACACGAAGGCCGGCTGCCCACCGAATTGCTTGCAGGCGCCGACTAGGAAGTCGCCGATGGACTTGTAGGGCAGGGCGCCGATCTCGGCCGGCATGTTCTTCGGATAGCTTTTCAGCCATGGCTTTTCCGGCAGGCCGACGGTGAGCTCGGTGATCGCTTTCGGCAGGCCTTTCGAGGCCGGTCTGGCGGTGGTCGGCTTGGCGGCCTCCGCTTTTGCGGTTGCCGGCTTGTCCACTTTCGCGGCTGCGGCCTTGGACTTTGCCGCTGCCGGTTTGGCGGTGGCTGGTTTCGCGGCGGACTTGGCGGGCGCAGGCTTTGCTGCCGCCTTTGCCTTCGGCGTGGCTGCGGCCTTCATAGCCTTGGGCGCATCGCTTCCGGCGGCGGCCTTGGCCCTTGCTTTCGCCGCGGCTGTCGTCTTGGCTGCTCTTGCCACCTGTCTCTCCCTGTCGCCTTCTATCCGGGCGCCCGCCTCCAACGAAGCGTCCTCCTCGCCGGTTGCGGATTTTCCGGAAATCCCGCCCATCGTCTATGTATTGCCTCTATCGGCGACCGTGCAAGCCTTGCCCCGGCGGCAATGCGGGGAAAGATTTGCAGTCGAAATGCTGTGCTTCGATCGCCTTCCGCATCGTGCTTGGACGGAGGGCGATTCCGGGCAGTCATGCCTGACGTCGCCATTTCGAAAGGCGGCCGATCAATAAAAAATCGCCATCGTTAATAATGTCGTGAGCAGAAAAAACTGCTAACTTTTTCTGCATTTGGAGCAAAAGCTAGATTCTTTTCCCGCTTCCCATGGGGTACGCAAACGAGGTGTTCCAAAGGCGAAGAAACGGTGCTTATATGCGCCCTTCGCGAGCCTGATAGAGGGGCTTGAGAGAACATCAGGGAGTGCTCAATGAAAAAGACAATGACTTTTGCAGCCGCGTTGCTGGCTGCAAGCGTCCTCAGCGGCATGGCCAGTGCTAAGACGCTCGTTTATTGCTCGGAAGCGTCGCCGGCCAATTTCGATCCGGGTACGACGACCGGCGGTAACGACTTCGACGCGTCTTCGCGCACCGTCTATTCGCGACTGGTCGAATTCAAGCACGGTGGCACCGAGATCGAGCCTGGTCTGGCCGACAAGTGGGAAATTTCCGACGATGGCCTGGTCTATACTTTCCATCTGCATCCGGGTGTGAAGTTCCAGACCACCGACTATTTCAAGCCGACGCGCGACCTCAACGCCGACGACGTCGTCTTCTCCTTCGATCGCCAGTTCAACAAGGAGAATCCGTGGAACGGCGACAAGTATCTGCCGAACCTCACCTGGGACTATTACACCGGCATGGACATGCCGAAATACGTCGCCAAGTGGGAGAAGGTCGACGACCTCACCGTCAAGCTGACGCTGACCGAGCCAAACGCGCCGATGCTGGCCAATCTCGGCATGGACTTCGCCTCGATCGTGTCGAAGGAATATGCCGACCAGTTGCAGAAGGACGGCAAGATGGCCGACTTCTCGACCAAGCCGATCGGCACCGGTCCGTTCCAGTTCGTCGACTACCAGCTGGATTCGGTCATCCGCTATGCGGCCAATCCCGACTACTTCAAGGGCAAGGAAAAGATCGACGATCTCGTCTTCGCCATCACGCCTGACGCGACCGCCCGCATCCAGAAGGTGCTGGCTGGCGAATGCGACATCGCGCCCTATCCGAACCCGGCCGACATCGCCACCATCAAGGCCAACAAGGACGTGACCCTGATGGATCAGGCCGGCCTGAACATCGGCTATATGAGCTACAACACCACGATCCCGCCGCTCGACAAACCGGAAGTGCGTCATGCACTCAACCAGGCGATCGACCGGGAAGCCCTGATCAAGTCGCTGTTCCAGGACGCCGGCGCCACCCCGGCCGAGAACCTCATCCCGCCGACCATGTGGTCGTGGGACAAGGACGTGAAGACCGACGCCTACAATCCGGATGAGGCCAAGAAGGTGCTTGAGGCTGCCGGGCTGAAGGAAATCCAGCTCTGGGCTGCCGACCGCGTTCGTCCCTACAACCCGAACTTCCAGCGCGCGGCCGAGCTGATCCAGGCTGATTGGGCCAAGGTCGGCGTCAAGGCGAACATCGTCAACTATGAGTGGACGAAGTATCGCGAGGAAGGCAAGAAGAAGGACCGTCCCGGCGCCTTCCAGATCGGCTGGACCGGCGACAATGGCGATCCGGACAACTTCTTCGCCACTCTCTTCGCCTGCTCCGCCATCGGCGTGTCGAACTACTCCAGCTGGTGCGACAAGGACTTCGAGGACCTGATCCAGAAGGCCAAGAAGACCAGCGACCAGGCCGAGCGCACCAAGCTCTATGAGCAGGCGCAGGTGATCTTCGCCAAGGAAGCGCCCGCCTTCCTGCTGGCCCACAGCCAGGTCTATTCGGTCGTTCGCAACAACGTCACCGGCTACAAGATGGACCCGCTCGGCATTCACCGCTTCGACGGCGTTGACAAAGCCGAATAAGATTGCGAACGGGGCGGCGTAAACTTTAGCGCCGCCCCATTCCATTCAAGATGCTCCGATATCTTCTCAACAAAATCGCCCTCCTGATCCCGACCCTTGTCGGCATCACCATCTGCGCCTTCGCGTTCGTGCGACTGCTGCCCGGCGACCCGATTCTTGCCATGGCCGGCGAGCATGGCGTCGCGCCCGCCCGCTATGAAGAGCTGAAGCAACAGTTCGGCTACAATCTGCCGATTTGGGAGCAATACGCTCGCTATGTCGGTGAGGTCGCCACCGGCGATTTCGGCGTCTCCATTTCCTCCAAGCGCCCGGTGCTCGAGGAGTTCAAGACACTCTTCCCGGCGACGCTGGAGCTGTCCTTCTTCGCCATGATCTTCGCCATGGTCCTCGGCATCCCGGCCGGCATCTTTGCCGCCGTCAAACGCGGCTCCTGGTTCGACCAGTCGCTGATGGGCACGGCGCTTGTCGGCTATTCCATGCCGATCTTCTGGTGGGGCCTACTGCTCATCATCTTCTTTTCCGGCTATCTCGGCTGGACGCCGGTCTCGGGCCGCATCGGCCTGCAGTTCTTCTTCAAGCCGATCACCGGCTTCATGACGATCGACACCTTGCTCTACGGCAAATGGGACGCCTTCCGCTCGGCGCTCAGCCATCTCGTCCTGCCGGCGATCGTGCTCGGCACCATTCCGCTGGCGGTGATCGCGCGCCAGACGCGCTCGGCCATGCTGGAAGTGCTGGGCGAAGACTATGTCCGCACCGCGCGCGCCAAGGGCCTTTCGGCGGGCCGCGTCATCGGCGTGCATGCGCTGCGCAACGCGCTCATCCCGGTCGTCACCACCATCGGCCTGCAGGTCGGCACGCTGCTCGCCGGCGCCATCCTCACCGAAACCATCTTCGCCTGGCCGGGCATCGGCAAGTGGATGGTCGATTCCATCTTCAAGCGCGACTATGTCGTCGTGCAATCGGGTCTGCTGTTGATCGCCCTCATCGTCATGGCGGTGAACCTCATCGTCGATGTGCTCTACGCCGTCATAAACCCACGCATCAGGGCGGCATAAATGAGCCAGACCGAAATCGCCCCGATGGCCGCCGGCAGCCCGGATCGCCTCACCGGCCTCAAGACCTTCTGGCACTATTTCTCGGTCAACCGCGGCGCCGTCATCGGCCTGTTCGTCTTCATCCTGTTGGTTCTGGCTGCCCTCTTCGCGCCGCTGCTCGCGCCCTATGCGCCCGACGTGCAGGACAAGACCGCGTTCCTGCGGCCTCCGGCCTGGCAGGATGGCGGCTCGACGCAATATCTGCTCGGTACCGACCCGGTCGGCCGCGACATCCTCTCGCGCCTGCTCTACGGCGCGCGCTTCTCGCTGCTGATCGGCGCGGTGGTGGTCACGCTGGCGCTCACCGGCGGCATCACGCTCGGCCTGCTGGCGGGCTATTTCCGCGGCTGGGTCGACGTCGCGATCATGCGCGTCATGGACCTGATCCTGGCCTTCCCGTCGCTGCTCTTGGCGCTGGTGCTGGTCACCATCCTCGGCCCCGGCCTGTTCAACGCCATGCTGGCGATCGCGCTCGTCCTGCAGCCGCATTTCGCCCGTCTGGTGCGCGCCGCCGTGATGGCCGAGAAGAGTCGCGAATATGTCGTGGCGGCGAAGGTCGCCGGCGCTGGCCATATCAGGCTGATGCTTGCCACCATCCTGCCCAACTGCCTGGCGCCGCTGATCGTCCAGGGCACGCTGTCCTTCTCCAACGCCATCCTGGAAGCCGCAGCGCTCGGCTTCCTCGGCCTTGGCGCCCAGCCGCCGACGCCGGAATGGGGAACCATGCTTGCCTCGGCGCGTGAATTCATCCTGCGCGCCTGGTGGGTGGTGACCTTCCCGGGTCTCGCCATCCTCATCACCGTGCTTGCCATCAATCTCGTCGGAGACGGGCTGCGCGATGCGCTCGATCCCAAGCTCAGGAGGTCGTGATGGCGCTGCTCGACATCCAGAATCTCGTCGTCGAATTCCAGACCGCATCCGGTCCGTTCCGCGCCGTCGACGGCGTCTCGCTCCATGTCGACGAACGCGAGGTGCTCGCCATCGTCGGCGAATCCGGCTCCGGCAAGTCGGTGTCGATGCTGGCCGTGATGGGCCTGTTGCCTTGGACCGCCACCGTCACCGCCGACCGTATGACCTTCAACGGCCGCGATATGTTGAAGATGAGCCCGACCGATCGCCGCAAGATCATCGGCAAGGATATTGCCATGATCTTCCAGGAGCCGATCGCCAGCCTCAATCCCTGCTTCACCGTCGGCTTCCAGATCGAGGAAGTGCTGCGCTTCCACATGGGCATGGACAAGGCCCAGCGCCGGGCGCGCGCCATCGAGCTTTTCAAGCAGGTCGGCATTCCGGAACCGGAGGAGCGGCTCAATTCCTTCCCGCACCAGATGTCGGGCGGCCAGTGCCAGCGCGTCATGATCGCCATGGCGATCGCCTGCAACCCAAAGCTTTTGATCGCCGACGAGCCGACCACCGCGCTCGACGTCACCATCCAGAAGCAGATCCTCGACCTGCTGGTCTCGCTGCAGGCCAAATACGGCATGGGCCTGATCATGATCACCCACAATATGGGCGTGGTGGCCGAGACCGCCGACCGCGTCATCGTCCAGTACAAGGGCCGCAAGATGGAAGAGGCCGACGTGCTGTCGCTCTTTGAATCGCCTAAGAGCAACTACACGCGCGCGCTGCTCTCGGCGCTGCCGGAGAACGCCGTCGGCGACCGGCTGCCGACCGTCTCCGACATGCTGTTCGAGCCGGCGCCCCAGGGAGCTAGTACATGACCGGAGCCGGCGCATGACCAAGGTCGTCGAAGGCAAGGACATCAAGCGCGACTACCATGTCGGCGGCGGCCTGTTCCGCGGCGCGCGCACCGTGCACGCGGTGAAGGGCGTGTCCTTTAGCGTCGAGAAGGGCAAGACGCTGGCCATCGTCGGCGAGAGCGGCTGCGGCAAGTCCACGCTTGCCCGCATCATCACGCTGATCGATCCGGCCACCTCCGGAGAACTCTTCATCGACGGCAACAAGGTCGACATCGCCAGGGATGGCTTGTCGAAGGAAATGCGCCGCAAGGTGCAGATCGTCTTCCAGAATCCTTATGGTTCGCTCAACCCGCGCCAGAAGATCGGCGACGTGCTCGGCGAGCCGCTCTTGATCAACACCGACAAGCCGGTCGAAGAGCGCCGCGACCTGGCGATGAAGATGCTGAAGAAGGTCGGCCTCGGACCGGAGCATTACAACCGCTACCCGCACATGTTCTCTGGCGGCCAGCGCCAGCGCATCGCCATTGCCCGCGCGCTGATGCTGAATCCGAGCTTGCTGGTGCTGGACGAGCCGGTCTCGGCGCTCGACCTTTCGGTGCAGGCGCAGGTGCTCAACCTGCTCGCCGATCTGCAGGACGAGTTCCAGCTCACCTATGTCTTCATCAGCCACGACCTCTCGGTGGTGCGCTACATCGCCGACGACGTGATGGTGATGTATTTCGGCGAAGCGGTCGAATATGGTCCGCGCGATGAGGTCTTTTCCGACCCCAAGCACGCCTACACCAAGACGCTGTTCGCCGCGACGCCGCGCGCCGACATCGCGAGCATCAAGGCGAGGTTGGCGAAGAAGAAAGCGGCGTAAGCCCCGCAGGTCGTCATTCTAGGGCGGAGCGCTGCGAAGCAGCGCGCAGACCCTGGAATCCATGCCGTTACCTAGATGGCGAGCGCGGCGGAGCAGAATTCTGCACCGTTGCGGCGCTCGCGTGTCACGGAATGGATCCTCGGGTCTGCGCCGCGTCGCTTCGCTCCTTGCTTCGCCCGTGGATGACGACGCCGAGCTAATTGCGCTCCGCCTACGCCAACTTCGCAATAATCGCCCGCAGTGCCTCGCCGAATTTGTGCACTTCCTCCACCGTGTTGTAGTGCACCAGCGAGGCGCGGATGGCGCCGCTGTCCATCGACAAATTGAGCCGCTTCATCAGCCGCGGCGCGTACATGTGGCCGTCGCGGATGCCGATCTGCATAGCCGCCATCTCCTCGACGATCCGCTGCGGCGACAGCGTGCCGATGTTGAAGCAGAAGGTCGGCACGCGCTCGTTGATGCGCGCCTCGTCGCCGACGCCGTAAATCGTGGCATTGCAATCCTTCAACGCCTTCAGCATCTCGCGCGCCAGCAATAGCTCATAGTCGCGGATGGCGCCCATGCCGGCGATGATGTTGTCGCGCCGCGAGCGGTTGTTGGACGGCGCAAGATTGCGGCCGATCAGCTCCAGATACTGCACCGCCGCGTCCATGCCGGACACGTTCTCGTAGATGAAGGTGCCGGCCTCGACCTTGTAGGGCGGCTCGTCGGGGATGAAATCCTCGCGGAACGTCGGTAGCCGCTTCAGCGTTTCGAAGCGGCCCCACAGGAAGCCCATATGCGGCGAGAAATTCTTGTAGCCGGAGCAGACGAGATAGTCGCAGTCCCAGGCCTGCACGTCCATCAGTCCGTGCGGCCCGTAATGCACGCAGTCGAGGAACACTTCGGCGCCTGCCGCATGCGCGATCCTGGCCACCGAGGCGACATCGACGATCGAGCCGATCGAATGCGCCGTCACCGTGCAGGCGACGAGGCGCGTGCGCTCCGACACCAGCGGCTTGAGATCGTCGACATGCAGATTGCCGTCCTCGCGCATGCGCCACCATTTGAACTTGGCGCCGACGGATTCCAGTGCCAGCCAGGTGGCGATGTTGGCGTCATGGTCCATGTCGGTGATGACGATCTCCTCGCGTCCCCCAACCGCGTCATTGGAAAGCATCTGGCCGATGCCGAGGCTGACCAGGCGGATGAACGATGTGGCGTTCATGCCGAAGCAGATTTCGGACGGGCTGTAGGCATTGATCAGCAGCGCGACGCTTGTCCGCGCCTCGGCCACCGACTGGTCGACGGTGACGCTGCGGCCATAGCGGCCGCCGCGCTGCACATTGTGCGACACCAGATGGTTGGTCACCGCGTCGAGCACGCTTTGCGGGATCTGCGCGCCGGCGGCGTTGTCCATGAAGATGAAGTCGCCGGCACGCTGCAGCGCCGGGAACATCGCCCGAATCTTTTCGACGGGGAACGCGGCGGCGTTCGCATTGTCTGTCTGATGCTTGTTCACGGGTAAGCTCCTGCGAAGGACTTGGATAGGGACTGGTTGGCGTCAGCGCGTCTTCTCTGTCTGGAAGCGGCGCTCGAGCAGGCTGACGAGGCGAACCATCGGCCAGAGGAAGATCAGATAGACCAGCGCCGCGCCGATCAGCGGTGACGGGTTCGCGTAGAGCGACTGCGCATTGGTCGCTTCCTTCAAGAGTTCCGGCAGCGCCACGGTCGAGGCGAGCGAGGTGTCCTTGAACATCGAGACGCAGTTGCTGGTCATCGGCGGGATGACCACGCGGATGGCTTGCGGCAGCACCACTTTGCGCAGAGTGAGCATGAACGGCAGGCCGAGCGCCTGCGCCGCCTCGAACTGGCCCTTCGGAATGCTCTCGATGCCGGAGCGGAACACTTCGGCCGAATAGGCCGACATGATGATGGCGAATGCCGTCACGGCGGACGCCCAGGACGACAGGCGGATGCCGAGGAAAGGCAGCGCGTAATAGATCAGGATCAGCACGACCAGCACCGGCAAGGCGCGGAAGATGTCGGTGTAGCCGATGGCGAGCCAGCGCAACGGTTTCGGCGCGTAGAGCCGCACAAGGCTGATCGCCAGCCCCATGACGATGCCGATGACGATGCTCATAATTCCGAGCAGCAGCGTGTTGAGGAAGCCGCGCAGCAGCGCCGGCAGGCTCGACGCGATAACGTCGGGATTGAAGAAGGTGTCGATTAGCGACATGGGGTGTTCCCGAACCGTGTCAGAGCAATTCCAGGAAACGTGTGAAACGGTTTTCCGTCCGGAATTGCGTAAAAACGAGGGTAGAGGCCCGAAACATCAGATCAGCTCTGCCCTGCGGTTCCGGGAGAAAGGAAACGAGCCGTGCGGGCCTCGAAAGCCGACACGGCTCGTTTTTCGTCAGCCCGCTCAGGCCTTGGGCAGCGGCATTTCCTTGACCGTCGAGGAGTCGGCCGGCGCGTCGGTGCCGAACCACTTCTTGTGGATGGCGGCCAGCGTGCCATCCTTCTTCATCGCCGTCAGCGCGTCATTCAGCTTGCCGAGCAGCGGATGGTCCTTGGTCATCATCAGCCCGTACTGTTCGCCGGTCTTGATGCGCTGCTTGACGACGAGGTCCTTCATCTTCTGGAAGGAGTACTGCATGCCGGGGATGTCGCTGACGGCGGCGTCGACGCGGCCGGCGCTGAGGTCGAGCAGAAGGTTCTGCTGCGTGTCGTAGCCCTTCACATCGCTGAAGCCGTCGGCTGCCTGGTGGTCCTTGACCCAGGTCTCGCCGGTCGAGCCGGACAGCACGCCGACGACCTTGCCCTTGAGATCTGCCTCGGCGTTGATCGCGCTGTCGGTCTTGGTGGCGATGCCCATGTCGGAATCATAATAGGGCTGCGTGAAGGACTGCGACTTCAGCCGCTCTGCCGTGATGGTGATCGAGGAGATGGCGACGTCGATGCGCTTGGAGGTGGTGGCCGCGAACAGCGCCTGGAAGCCGAGATCGGCGATGTCGGTGGTCATGCCGATGCGCTTGGCCGCCTCGTTGACGATGTCGACCTCGAAGCCTTCGAAAGTGCCGCTCTCGTTCTTATATTCGAAGGGCGGGTTGGTCGGGTAGGCACCGACATTGAGCACATCGGCGGCATAAGCGGTGGCGGGGCCGGCGGCGATGCCGATGGCGGCGGCCAGAACAAGCAGGTTGCGACGCGTAAAGCTCATTTGGTTTCCCTCTGGGTCTTCCCTCTGGTTGTTGATCGGGCAGGGCTGACCCCGCACGGTTTCTTGCCGTCCCGCCTCCCAGCGGGGCGTCAATTCATGGCGGCGACCATGCGGGTGAGCGCGGTCGCTATCTGGTCGCGGTCGCGGCAGACGCACATTCTGAGGAATGCCGTTGCCGAGCTTCCGAAGAGATGGCCGGGCGCCAGCCCGACGCGGGCCGTCTCCAGGATCCTGGCGCAGGCTTGCCGGGCGTCGCTTTCACCCTCAAGCGCAAAGAAGGCATACATGCCGCCGCGCGGTTTGGTCGGCAGGATGATGCCTGGGATTTGCGCCAGCCTGTCATAGGCAAGGTCGAGGCCGGTCCTGATCCGCTGTCTGATTTCCTCGACCAGCGGCTCGCCCTGCCGGATCGCCGCCACGGCGCCGGCCTGGATCGGGGCCGCGGTGCCGCTGTTGATATATTGCGTCATCGCGCCGAGTTGGTCGGCAACGCCTGAAGGATGGGTCAGCCAGCCGATGCGCCAGCCGGTCATCGCCCAGGCTTTCGAGAAGCTGTTGACCGACAGCACCCTGTCGCCGTCCTCGGCGATCTGCAGGATCGAGGGCGCGACGTCGCCGTCGAAATAGAGCCGGCCATAGACCTCGTCGGAAATGATCCAGATACCGGTGCGCCGGCTGAAGTCGAGCAGCGCTTGCATCTCTTCGCGCGTCGCCGTCCAGCCGGTCGGGTTGGACGGCGTCGACAGGAAGATGGCGCGAGTGCGCGCGTCGCAGGTGGCGAACAGCCGGTCGAGGTCGAGCCGCCAGTCATCCTTGAAGTCGAGCGAGAACGGCCGCGGCTCGCCGCCGATCAGGTGGATCGCGTTGTGGATGTTCGGCCATTGCGGCGCGACATAGACGACGTTGGTGCCTGTATCGACCAGCAGCTCGAGCGCAAGGTACAGCGCCTGCATGCCGCCCGGCGTCACCGTGGTCCGCGCGATCGGGATCGAACGGCCATGAATGCGCGTCTGGTATTCCGACAGCGCCTCGTTCAGCGGGCCGTGCCCACGCATGTTGGGAACGTAGAAAGTCAGGCCCTCGTCGAAAGCGGCCTTCGCCGCGTCGCGGATGAAGGCGGGCGTCACCATGTCGCCCTCGCCGTACCAGAGTGCGATGACATCGCCGAGCTCTCGCGCGCGAACCGCCAGGTTTGCGATGTTTTCCGTGTGCAGGTCGCGAATTTGCGCCCGCACGCCATCGAAAGCATAGCGCGCGCTGGACGACGACTGGGGCAACACAAACGACAAGGACTGAAACCCCCTTCCACCAACGATGGACCGACCGGAAAAGCCCCTCCGCCACGGCAGTCGCATCAGCTTCGGATGCTATCCAAAGCGCGGCGCTTTTCAAGGCAAAAGTTTTAAGCTTAAAAAGTTGGCTGGCCTGTCGCTTCGCCGATACGCCTTTTGACCGCGATCGTCATTAGGCGTGTTGAGGTCAGGCCGGCATCACCTGAATATCAACATGCCTTAGCCCAGTTCGGCGCGCGCGGCGGTACAGTTGGCCGCGGCGCCGGCGCCAAGAAACATCGTGTCGCTGGCCAGCACGAAGAAGCTCGCGCCGATGGCTGTCCATCGGCCGACATTCTGCGGGCTGGTGCAAAATATGCCGGCGGTCCTGCCATGTGCCGCCGCCGCGCCGATGATTGTCCTGATCGCCTGGGAGAGCTTGTCCGCGCCCGCCGGTCCGACGGCATCGATCGACACCGAGAGGTCGCCTGGGCCGACGAAGACAACATCGATGCCGTCGACGGCTGTGATCGCCTCGATATTGGCCAGCCCCTCGGCGGTCTCGACCTGAATGGCAACGACAATCCGCTCATTGGCGGCGGCAAGATATTCGGGAATGCGATAGCCGTAGCCGGCGGCCCGACCGGGGCCGACACCGCGCTCGCCGTGCGGCGGATAGCGCGAGGCCTTGACCGCCATCGCCGCCTGGGCCGCTGTCGAGACGCGCGGGATCAGCACGCCTTGCGCGCCGCTGTCCAGCGCCGCCTGGATCGCTTCTGGCGCATGGCCGGGAACGCGCACGATGGTCGGCACACGGTGCACGTCGGCCGCGCGCAGCATGGTCTCGATCGTCTCGCGCGAAATCTGCGCGTGCTCCCAGTCGATGCAGAGGAAATCGAGGCCGGACGACGCCATCACTTCGACCGCGACCGGATGGGGGATGGCGGCGAAGGACCCGATGAGGTTCGCCTTGCCGATGCATTTCTGGCGGAATTCGCTCATGCCTATCCCCTTTTCGTGTTGCCCAATGCATATCCGCAAACTGCGGTGAGGCGAAGCTGTTTCAGGCTTGAAATATTTTTCTCCGGGCCTAGCGTGTGGGACTTCCGCCACGAGTTCCGGACATGATCAAAGCGCATCCCCTGCACGGCCCGAACAGACTGAAGCTCGGTGTCTTTTCCACCAACGCCGATGGCGGGCTGGCCATCACCGATGTGCCGGAACGCTGGACGGCAAGCTGGCAGGATAATCTGACGGCGGCGCAGATCGCCGATCGCGCGGGCCTCGAATTCATGCTGCCGATCGCCCGCTGGCGCGGCTTCGGCGGCCGCAACAAGGTGCGTGAATTCTCCTTCGAGACCTTCACCTGGGCGGCGGCGCTTGCAGCCGCTACCGAACAGATCGGCTTGTTCATGACCGTGCATGTGCCGCTGGTGCATCCGCTCTATGCCGCCAAGGCGCTGGCGACGGTCGACCATATCAGCCAGGGCAGGGCGGGGCTCAACATCGTCTGCGGCTGGAACCCGAAGGAATTCGGCATGTTCGGGACGCCGCTGGTTGAAAAGGGTTATGACCAGGCAGCCGAGTGGATCGAGATACTTGAACGGCTTTATGCTTCAAGCGAGCCGCTCGACTATGAGGGCGCTTACTATCGGCTGAAGGAAGCGGTGAGCCGGCCGGCCAGCCTGCAGGCGCCGCGCCCGGTGACGATGAACGCCGCTTTCGGCGGACCGGGCCGGGATTTCGCCGCCGCCAGATGCGACTATCTTTTCACGACCTTCTCGGAGATGAGCGATGCCGGCAAGCATGTAACCGATATCGGCGAGCGCGCCTCCAAGATGGGCCGCGACGTCGGCGTCTACACCGTGGCGCATGTGGTCTGCCGCCCGACCATGGAGGAGGCGCAAGCCTATTACACGCGCTACGCCGTCACGACGGCCGATCACGAAGCGGTCGATGCCCATATGGCCGGCAAAAAGGAATTCTCGCAGTCGCATGATCCGCATGCCTATGACCGCTACCGCCAGCGTTTCGCCGGCGGCGCTGGCACCTATCCGCTGATCGGCACGCCGGAAACGATCGCCGCCGACATGGCGGCGATCGCCGTCCATGGCTACCAGGGCATCGCGCTGTCCTTCGTCAACTACACCCAGGAACTGCCCTATTTCTGCGACCACGTGCTGCCGTTGCTAAGGCAGGCGGGCCTTCGCCAGTAGCTACTCGGGTATCACCGCCGTCGCTTGAATCTCCACCTTGGCCCGGTCCTCGACCAGCGCCACCACCTGCATGGCGGCCATCGCCGGGAAATGCCGGCCGATCACGTCGCGGTAGGCTTCGCCGATGCCTTTGAGGTTACCGACATACTCGGCCTTGTCGGTGAAGTACCAGGTCATCGAGGTGATGTGCCGCGGCTCGCCGCCGGCTTCGGCGAGCACGGCGACGACATTGGCGAGCGTCTGGCGCACTTGGCCGACGAAGTCGTCGATCTCGAATTTGCATTCGGCGTTCCAGCCGACCTGACCGCCGACGAACACCAGTCGTCCTTGTGCGGCCACGCCATTGGCGTAGCCGATCGGCTTAGCCCAGCCTTCGGGCTGCAGGATCGTATGCATGTCTGGCCTCCCCTATTTCAAATTTGGTTCGCAAGGCATCGCGTCACGCCCCGCCCATCAGCTGCCTGGCGATCACCACCTTCTGCACGTCCGAAGCGCCCTCATAGATGCGCAGCGCCCGGATCTCGCGATAGAGGCTCTCGACGATGTGGCCCTTGCGCACGCCGTCGCCGCCATGCAACTGCACCGCCTTGTCGATCACTTCCTGCGCCTTGTCGGTGGCGAACAGCTTGGCCATCGCCGCTTCGCGCGTCACCCGCGCGGCGCCCATGTCCTTGGTCCAGGCGGCGCGGTAAATGAGCAGCGCGGCGGCATCCACATCCAGCGCCATGTCGGCGAGGTGGCCCTGCACCATCTGCAATTCCGCCATCGGCGCGCCGAACAGCTTGCGTTCGGCCGCTCTGCTGACGCTCTCGTCCAGCGCGCGTCGTGCGAAGCCGAGTGCCGCCGCGCCCACCGTGGAGCGGAAGACGTCGAGCACCGACATGGCGATGCGGAAACCATCGCCGGGCTTGCCGACAAGCGCGGAAGCCGGAACCCGTACATTATCAAAGGAGAGCCGGGCCAGCGGGTGTGGCGCGATGACCTCGAGCCGCTCGGCGACGCTGAGCCCCTTCGCGTCGCTAGGCACGACGAAAGCGGAAATCCCTTTCGCGCCGGGCGCCTCACCGGTGCGGGCGAACACGACATAGAGGTCTGCGATGCCGCCATTGGAGATCCAGGTCTTTTCGCCGGAAAGCACATAGTCGCCGCCGTCGCGGACAGCGGTCATCTCCATGTTGGCGACGTCCGATCCCGAGCGCGGCTCCGACAGCGCGAAAGCCGAGATGGCCTTTCCGGCCCGCGTCTTTTCCAGCCAGCGCTGCTGCTCCGGCGTCCCGAACAGCGAGATCGCGCCGGTGCCCAGCCCCTGCATGGCGAAGGCGAAATCGGCGAGCCCATCGTGGCGCGCCAGCGTCTCGCGTGTAATGCAGAGCGTGCGCACGTCGAGCGGTCCGGGGTTGGCGGGGTCCAGCGCCGTCGGCTTCAGCCAACCGTCGCGGCCGAGTTCAGCGACGAGTTCGCGGCAGGCGGCGTCGACGTCATCATGGTCGACAGGGAGATTTCGTTGGCACCAGGCTTCGAGACGCTCGGCGAGCTCGCGGTGGCGGTCCTCGAAGAAGGGCCAGTCGAGGAAGGAGCGGTCAGGCATTCTCGCCTCCGCAGTTCTGCGAGGTTTGCACTCTACGGCGCCCCCCTCTGTCCTGCCGGACATCTCCCCCACAAGGGGGGAGATCAGCTTTCTTGCCGACTTTCGCCAATCGCCAAGATTGCAGGATCGAGCGGGGCGCCCGAGCTGCTAATCTCCCCCCTTGTGGGGGAGATGTCCGGCAGGACAGAGGGGGGCGCTGTCCCGCCAGCATGTCCTTGTTAAGCGGACACAACATCCTCAATTCCCCTCGAACACCGGCTTTTCCTTCGCCACGAACGCGTTGTAGGCGCGTTCGAAATCGCCGGTCTGCATGCAGATCGCCTGCGCCTGCGCTTCCGCCTCGATCGCCTGGTCGAGGCCCATCGACCATTCCTGGTTGAGCTGCGTCTTGGTGATGCCATGCGCGAAGGTCGGGCCGGCGACGATGCGCGCCGCCAAATCGAGCGCGTCGGCTTCGAGTGCCGCCGCATCGACCAGACGGTTGTAGAACCCCCAGCGCTCGCCCTCGGTGGCGCTCATGGTGCGGCCGGTGTAGAGCAACTCGGCCGCGCGGCCCTGGCCGATGATGCGCGGCAGGATCGCGCAGGCGCCCATGTCGCAGCCGGCGAGGCCGACGCGGGTGAACAGGAAGGCGGTCTTTGCCTCCGGCGTGGCGATGCGGATGTCGGAGGCCATGGCGATGATTGCGCCGGCGCCGACGGCCACGCCGTCGACCGCGGAAATGATCGGCTTGCCGCAGTTCAGCATCGCCTTGACGAAGTCGCCGGTCATGCGCGTGAAGGCGAGCAGTTCCTTCATGTCCATCTTGACCAGCGGTCCGATGATGTCGTGGACATCGCCGCCTGAGCAGAAATTGCCGCCATTGGGCAGGAACACCACGGCATCGACATCGTCGGCATAGACCAGGTCGCGAAACGTGTCGCGCAACTCGGCATAGCTGTCGAAGGTGAGCGGGTTCTTGCGCTCCGGACGGTCGAGCCGAACCTTCGCGACCTTACCTTCGACCTCCCAGAGGAAATGCTTCGGCTTGAGTTTGGCCATGGCGCTCATTCGCGTCCCTCCCAATTGCTGCGAAACGATTTCAGCATGCCGGCCAGCCGCCGTGCCTCGTCCTCGCTGACATTACCGAGCAGCTCGCCGACCCAGCTCTCATGAGCGGCGGCGATCGCGGCGAAAGATTTCGTGCCTTCCTCGGTCAGCCGCACCATGGAGGTGCGCCGGTCGCCATTGCGCCGCGCCCGCGTCACCAGGCCTTCGGAAACCAGCCGGTCGACAATGCCGGTGACATTGCCGTTCGACACCAGCAGAAAGCGCGACAGGTCGCTCATCAGCATACCTTCCGGCACGCGGTAGAGCGCCGCCATCACGTCGAAGCGCGGCAGCGTCGTGTCGAACTCCTTCTTCAGCCGCTCCCGCAGTTCGGCCTCGATGGTGCGCGAGGCGCGCAGCAGGCGTATCCACAGCCGCAGCCTGTCCTTGCCCGGTCCAGCGGACGTCGGTCCCGCTACCATGTTTCACCTCCCGAGACCGAGATTGCCTGCCCAGTGATCGACCGCGCGGCGCAGCTGCACAGCCAAAGCACCGCCGTCGCGACTTCCTCCGGCTGGATGAAACGCCCTTGCGGGTTCGTCGCCGCGAGGTTCGCGCGCGCTTCATCGGTGGAACGTCCCGTCTTCTCGACGATGCGCTGGACGGATTCCTCAAGCATCTCGGTTTCGACGAAGCCCGGGCAGACGGCGTTGACGGTGACGCCGGATTTGGCTGTTTCGGCGGCCAAAGCCCGCATCAACCCGACCACGCCGTGCTTGGCGGCGACGTAAGGCGCGACATAGGCATAGCCTTTGAGGCCCGCGGTCGAGGCGACGAAAACAATCCTGCCCTGTTTGCGCCCCAGCATTCCCGCGAGCGCCGGCTTCACGGTCAGGAAGGCGCCGGTGAGGTTGACGTCCAGCGTGCGCTGCCAGTCGCCCAGCGAAGTCTTGTGCGCCGGCGCACTAACCGCCATGCCGGCATTGGCGACGACGATGTCGAATGGTCCGCGCGCGGCTTCCGCCTTCTCGTGGAGGGCTGCCATGTCGGCCTCCTTCGTGACATCGGCGGCGGCAGCAAAGATGCGGTCGCTTTCCTTTGCGACCTCGGCAAGGGCAGCTTCGCGCCGTCCGCAGATGGTGACGGCCAGACCTTCTGCCGCCAGTGCCAGCGCGATGGCCTTGCCGACGCCGGAACCGCCGCCGGTGACCAGCGCGTGCTTGCCGGTGATTTCGCGCGCGGCGCTCATACTTTGAGCCCTGCTGCCGCTTCGCGCTCGGCCAGCCGGTAGATCTGGTCGCGTCCGGGCAGATAGGGATCGGGCCATTTGACGCCGCGATCGCCTAGCGTCACCGCCGCGTGCAGCGTCCAGTAGGGGTCGGCAAGATGCGGCCTGGCCAGCGCCACAAGGTCGGCGCGCCCGGCCATCAGGATCGAATTGGCATGGTCCGGCTCATAGATGTTGCCGACCGCCATCGTCGCCATGCCGACCTCGTTGCGGATGCGGTCGGAAAACGGCGTCTGGAACATGCGGCCATAGACCGGCCTGGCGGCGATCGATGTCTGCCCGGCCGATACGTCGCAAAGATCGACGCCGGCCTCGTGCAGCATCTTCGCGATCTCGACCGCGTCCGAAGGCGTGACGCCTTCGATGCCGACCCAGTCATTGGCCGAAATGCGCATCGAAATCGGCTTTTCGGCCGGCCACACCGCGCGCACCGCATGGAAGATCTCCAGCGGATAGCGCATGCGGCTTTCCAGCGAGCCGCCATAGTCGTCGGTGCGGCGGTTGGTCAGCGGCGTGATGAAGGCCGACAGCAGGTAGCCGTGCGCGGCATGGATCTCCAGCATGTCGAAGCCGCAGCGTTCGGCCATCTGGGCCGAGGCGACGAACTGGTCGCGGACCAGATCCATGTCGGCGCGGTCCATCGCCTTCGGCACCTGGTTCTTCGGCGACCACGCGACGGCCGAAGGCCCCATCACCGGCCAATTGCCGGAGGGCAGCGGCACGTCGGTTCCTTCCCAGCCCACCCGGGTCGAGCCCTTGGCGCCGGAATGGCCGATCTGGGCGCAGATCTTTGCTTCGGTCTCGGCATGGACGAAATCGACCAGCCGCTTCCAGGCGACCTCATGCTCCGGTTTGTAGAAGCCCGGGCATCCGGGCGTGATGCGTCCTTCCGGGCTGACGCAGGTCATCTCGATGTAAAGCAGGCCGGCGCCACCTTTGGCGCGCTCGGCATAGTGCGTAAAATGCCAGTCGGTCGGGCAGCCGTCGATCGCCTTGTACTGCGCCATCGGCGAAACGACGATGCGGTTGGCTAAAGTCATGTCGCGCAGCTTGAACGGCGCGAACATCGGCGCGCGGCGTAAGCTGTTGCCGCCGGCGCCGGCCTTGCGCTGGAACCATTCCTCGGCGCCCGCCAGCCATTCGGCATCGCGCAGACGAAGGTTCTCGTGGCTGATGCGCTGCGAGCGGGTGAGCAGCGAATAGTTGAATTGAACTGGATCGAGGCCGAGATATCGTTCGACTTCCTCGAACCATTCCAGCGAGTTGCGCGCCGCCGATTGCAGCTTCAGCACCTCGGTGCGCCGCGCATCCTCATATTTGTGGAAGGCCGCGTCGAGATCGGGCTCGGACTCGACATAATCGGCGAGCGCCACCGCGCTCTCCAGCGCGAGCTTGGTGCCGGAGCCGATGGAGAAATGCGCCGAGGCCGCCGCATCGCCCATAAGCGCCAGGTTCTTGTAAGACCAGCGCTCGCACAGCACGCGCGGGAAATTGATCCAGGCCGAACCTCTGATGTGGTTGGCATTGGTCATCAGCGGATGGCCGCCGAGATGCTTTGCAAAGATGCGCTCGCAGATCGCGATCGATTCCTGCTGCGTCATCTGGCCGAAACCGAACGCGGCCCAGGTCTGTTCGCTGCATTCGACGATGAAGGTCGCGGTCTCGCTGTCGAACTGGTAGGCATGCGCCCACACCCAGCCATGCTCCGTCTTCTCGAAGATGAAGGTGAAGGCGTCGTCGAATTTCTGCGTCGTGCCCAGCCACACGAACTTGCATTTGCGGGTGTCGATGTCTGGCTTGAAGACATCGGCGAAGGCCGCGCGCGATTTCGAGTTCAGCCCGTCGGCGGCGACCACCAGATCATGCGTTTCCATGAAGGGTTTCGGGTCGGAAATATCGGTCTCGAACATCATCTTGATGCCGAGCTCGCGGGCGCGCCGCTGCAGCAGGACCAAGAGCCGCTTGCGCCCGATGCCGCAGAAGCCATGGCCCGAGGACACCGTGCGCACACCGTCATGGATGACGGCGATGTCGTCCCAATAGGCGAAATGCTTCTTGATCCAGACGGCGCTGACCGGGTCGTTCCTGGTCAGGTTCTCCAGCGTCTCCGCCGACAGCACCACGCCCCATCCGAACGTGTCGTCGGCGCGGTTGCGCTCATAGAGCGTCACCTCGTGCGCGGCGTCGCGCAGCTTGAGCGAGATGGCAAAGTAGAGGCCGGCTGGTCCGCCGCCGAGAACCGCAACCTTCATGTCTTGCGATCTCCTCCAGAGCAATTCCGGGAAAAGTAGCGGTTTCCGTCCGGAATTGCGTGAAACGCTCTAAGGCATCGGGAACGCCGGCAATGCCAGCGATCCCAATTTTCAGTATTGCGCCGCGCGGCAGTTATTTCAAGCTTAAAGTTTCATAATTGAATGATCGCCGCCGGCGCGTTTGGTTCTTCACTTGGTCGGATCCTTCGGGCTCCACAACACTGTCTCGGCGCCCTTTTCATAGGCCATCCCATCCGGGTAGCTGATCGCCTCCAACTGCAGCCCCCACGGCGCCTGGAAATAGAGGATGGTCTGGCCGGCGGCCGGCCCTTCCTTCACCGGCAGCGGTCCCATCCTGGTCTTCACTCCCTTGGCCTCCAGATAGGCCTTCGCGGCGGCGACGTCGTCGACATAGAAGGCGATGTGGAAGCCGCCGATGTCGCTGTTCTTCGGCGTCAGATCCTTCTGGTCGGGCGCGGTGTACTTGAACAGCTCGATGTTCGAGCCATAGCCGCAGCGCACCATGGTGATCTCCTCGATCACCGCCTTCGGATCGACGCCGAGCACGTCTTGCATGAACGTGCCCTTGTCGTCGGCGAACGGGCCGAAGGACATCGCCTTCTTGCAGCCGACGACATTGGTGAAGAAGTCGACGGCCTGCTTCATGTCGGGCACGGTAAGGCCGGTGTGGTCGTGCCCGCGCATGCCGGGTATGGAATCCGCCGAGGCCGCTGCCATGGAGCCGAACAAGGCGGTTGCAAGGATCGTGGTCTGGATTGCGTATTTCATGTCACCCTCCGTTCGCGGGCTGGCTTGAAAAACGCACGTCCGAGGCCCGCTGGTCGGCGTGCGGATGGGTTTCATGCGGGAGCCTTGGCGGGCGGCCGCAGCCAGTCCGGATCGATCTCCGGCAGCGGAATGGCGGCAAGCAGGTCGCGCGTGTAGGTTTCCTTCGGGCTGGCGAACAGCGCATCTGTAGCGCTCGCCTCGACGATCACGCCTTCGCGCATGACGATGACCTGCTGGCAGAGCCGCCGGATCACCGAAAGGTCGTGGCTGATGAAGGCGACCGTCAGTCCCATCTCGGCCGCCAGTCTTTCCAGCAGCGTCAGGATCTGCGCCTGCGTCGAGACGTCGAGGCCGGAGACGATCTCGTCGGCCAGCACGAATTTCGGCGACAGCGCCAGTGCCCGCGCGATGCCGACACGCTGCCGCTGGCCGCCCGAAAGCTCGTGGCGGTAGCGGCTGGTAAAACTCTGCGGCAGGCCGACGCGCTGCAGGGCTTCCGCCACGCGCTCCTTCAGCCGGTCGCCAAGCCCGTTCTGCCTCAGGGGCGCCGCGATAATGCTGAAGATCGTGTGGCGCGGGTTGAGCGACGACATCGGGTCCTGGAAGATCATCTGCAGGTCGCGGCGAAGTGGCCTCAGCTCGGCTTCCGAAAGACGGCTGATGTCGTGCCCCTCGAAGCTGATCCTGCCGGCGCTCGGCTCGAGCAGTCGCACCAGAGCGCGTCCGAGCGTCGACTTGCCGGAGCCGGACTCGCCGACGATGCCGGTGACCGATCCCTTGGGCAGGTCGAAGTCCAGCCCTTTCAGGATTTCGGCCAGCGGCGCGCGGCCGATCAGCGGCTTGCGCGTCATGTCCGGCAGCGCCACCTTCAGCCCGCGCACGGAAAACAGCGGCTCAGCCATGGCCGGGCCTCCAGCCTTTGTCGGCGGCGGCGATCTCGGCCGCCAGCCCGGCAAGCACGCTCTCGTCCACCGGCTTCAGCGAGGCATACGGATCGGTGTAGCGCGGCGTCGCCGCGATCAGCGCGCGCGTGTACGGATGCTGCGGGGCTGCCAGGAGCTGCGCGGTATCGGCCTCCTCGACCACCTTGCCAGCATAGAGCACCGAGACTTTCTGGCTGATCTTGGCGACGACGCCGAGGTCATGGGTGACGAACAGGATCGCCGTGCCGTGATCGCGCTGCAGTTGCGCGATCAGCCGCAGGATCTGCTTCTGCACGGTGACGTCGAGCGCAGTCGTCGGCTCGTCGGCAACGATCAGCCTCGGCTCCGCCGCGAAGGCCGCCGCGATCAGCACGCGCTGGCGCATGCCGCCGGACAGTTCGTGCGGATAGCTTTTCAGCACGCGCTCGGGATCGCGGATCTGCACCTCGTCGAGCAACTGACGGATGCGCTGGTCGGCCCTCTCTGCGCTCCAGCCGAGGATGCGCACCAGCCGGTCGGTCATCTGCGGGCCGATGCGCCGCGAGGGGTTGAGCGCGGTCAGCGGATCCTGCGGGATCAGCGCCGTGCGCGCGCCGATCAGGTTCCGCCGCGCCTTGGGATCGAGCCGGCCGAGATCCTCGCCCTCGATCAGCATATCGCCCTCGACGACGCGCACGCTTTTCGGCAGGACGCCGAGCACGGCCTTGCCGATCATCGTCTTGCCGGCGCCGCTCTCGCCGACCAGCGCGCGCACTTCGCCCGGCTGGACAGCAAGCGACACCGAGCGCAGCACACGCTGGCCGTTGGGAAGCACGGCGCTCAAGCGGCGGATGTCGAGGCACGCGCTCATCGCAGCACCGGATCGAAGCGCGCCTTCAGCGCCTCGCCAAACTGGCTGAAGGAAAGCACTGTCAGGATCAGCGTGATCAGCGGGAACACCAGCACCCACCAGGCCTGATGGATCGACAGCCGGCCCTCGGCGATGATGCCGCCCCAGGTCGGATCGTCGGTCGAGATCGACAGATTGACGAAGGACAGGATCGCTTCGACGATCACCGCGATGCCCATTTCGAGCGACAACAGCGCCACCACCGACGGCAGCACATTGGGCAGCACTTCGCGCAGCATGATGCCCATGCGGCCATAACCGGCGATGCGCGCGCTCTCGACATAGTCCATGCGCGCCTGGCTCATCGCCTCGGCGCGGATGACCCGGCAGAAGCGTGTCCAGTCGATGATCGCGATGGCGAGGATGACGGAACTGAGCCCCGTGCCCAGCACCGCGACCAGAAGGATCGCGAACAGCACCGGCGGGAACGCCATCCACACGTCGACGATGCGCGAGATGATGCGGTCGGCCCAGCCGCCGAAATAGCCCGCGATCAGCCCCAGCGCCGAACCGAGGAGACAGGCGGACGTCGCGGCGGCGAAGGCAACGATGAAGGCGATGCGGCCGCCGAAAATCAGGCGCGACAGCAGGTCCCGGCCGAGGCTGTCGGTGCCCAGCCAATAGCCGGGCTCGGCGCCGTCGAGCCAGAAGGGCGGCAGGCGCTCCAGCATCAGGTCCTGCGCCAGGGGATCCTGCGGCGCGATCAGCGGCGCGAAGATCGCCGCCAGCAGCGCCAGCACAAGCCAGCCGCCGGCCAGCCACAGCCGCGGGCTCAAGCCGCGTCGGGCGACACTCGCCTCATCCATGGCGCAGCCTCGGATTGAGCAGCGCATACGTCATGTCGACGGCGAGGTTGATCAGCACGAAAAGCAGCGCGAACACCAGCACGATGCCCTGGATCAGCGGCAGGTCGCGGTTGATGACGGCGTCGATCGCCATGTTGCCGAGCCCCTCATAGGAGAACAGCCGCTCGACGATGACGGTGCCGCCGATGAGGAAGGTGAACTGCACGCCGACCAGCGTCAGCGTCGGCAATGCCGCGTTCTTCAGCGCCTCGCGCAGGATCACCTGCGTCTCGGAAAACCCCTTCACGCGCGCCAGCACCACATAGTCGAGGTCGAGCACTTCCTTCAGCGACTGTTTCAAGAGCTGCGCGATGATCGCCGCCAGCGGCAGCGCCAGCGCGACTGCCGGCATCAGCATGTGTTTCAGCAGATCCCAGGTGAGGTCGAAGCGGAGCCTGAGGATGCTCTCGGCCAGATAGAACTGGGTGGCGAAAGGCAAATCGAGCTGCGGCGACACCCGGCCCGAAATGTCGAACACCGGCACCAGCACGCCGAACAGCAGGATCAGCACCAGGCCCCACAGGAAATCGGGGATGGAGAGCGTCGCGCCGCTGGCGATGTCGATGCCGGCCTCTATCGCCGTGCCGCGCGAGCGCGCGCCGAGGATCGCGGCGGTGGCGCCGATCGCGATCGCCATCAGCAGCGCCACGGTCGCAAGCTCCAGCGTCGCCGGCAGCCGGTTGAACACCAGCCCCAGCACATCCTGGCGCAGCGAGATCGAGGTGCCGAAATCGCCGTGCAGCACGCCGCCGAGCCAGATGAAGAACTGCTGCACGATCGACTTATCCAGCCCATAGAGCGCGCGAAGCCGCGCAATGTCGTCATTGCTGGCGCCGGGCGGCAGCATCATGGCGATCGGGTCGCCGGGCGCCACGCGGATGACGACGAAGACGACGATGGCGACGCCGAACAGCGTCACCAGCATCGTCAGCAGACGAACGAGGAATCTTTGCAGCAGCATGCGGGCGTAATCACTCTAACGAACTCCCCCTCATCCGACCGCTTCACGGCCACCTTCTCCCCGAGGGGAGAAGAGGTCGCCGACGGCTGAGCCAGCCTCTTCTCCCCTCCGGGGAGAAGGTGGCCCGAAGGGCCGGATGAGGGGGCCTGCCGGGCGAAGACCGGCAGGAGCAAGGCCGACAATCAGGCCGGGGTCATCAGCGCCGGTAGCAGCGCGCCGGACACATGCTGCACGACATTGACCTTCTTCGAGTGCACGATCGGTTGCGCATATTGGATCAGGGGCAGCACGTAGGCCTGCTCGGCGATGTATTTGTCGACGGCCTTCCAGCCGGCGATGCGCTTGGTCTCGTCCTTCTCGCCCCACAGCGGGTTGATCATGTCGATCAGGTCCTGGCTGTCCCAAACCGAATGCGGGCTCGGGCCATACATGGCAAAGCCGGTCGAGGTGGTCGGATCGCCGATCGAGTTGCCCCAGTTGTAGAAGGCGGCCGGCGCCAGCTTGTCGGCGGCGCGCAGCTCGTAATGCTTGGCGATCTCGTAGACCTCGATATTGGCCTCGATGCCGACCTTGCGCCACATGCCGACGATCGCCTGGATCATCTCGTAATCCTTGGGCTTGAAGCCCTTGGTCGTCTGAATAGTGAACTTGACCGGCTTCTTGGGCGAATAGCCGGAGGCGGCGAGCAGCTCCTTGGCCTTCTCCGGATTGTGCTCGACTTTGATCGATGGATCGAAGGCGGTGTATTCCGGCGTCTCCAGCGTCGCGATCGGCTGGCCGTAGCCGCGCAGCAGCCGCTTGACCAGAAGCTCCTTGTCGACAGCCATCACGGCCGCCTGGCGGACATTCTTGTCCAGCATCGCCTCGATGTCGTTGAAAAAGATCATGCCGATGTCGGAGACGTTCTTGATCGAGCCGGCCAGCCCGTCCTTGGCGATCAGCCGGTCATATTCCTCATAGGGGATTTCAAGCGTCACCTGCGAGGAGCCGGATTCGATCTCGGCGACGCGGCTTGCCGCGTCGGTGACGAATTTGATCGTCACATTCTCGAAGGCGGGCTTAGTGCCCCAATAGTGCGGGTTGGCCTTGAGCCGCAGGAACGCATTGCGCTCGAACTTGTCGACCATATAGGGACCGGTGCCGATCGGCGCCTTCTCGAAGCCTTCCGCGCCGACCTTCTCGTAATAGGCCTTGGGCAGGATGTAGCCGGTCAGGAAAGACATCCACTTGAAATAGACCGGGTCGAACTGCACGACGTCGCCGGTGATCTTGTTGCCGTCGATCTTGAAATTGTTGACGTTCTTCCAGACGAACTGGATCGGATTGCCGGTCTTCTCGTCGCCAGCCCGCTGCAGCGACCACACGACGTCTTCCGGTGTGAAGGGCGATCCGTCATGCCATTTCACGCCGTCGCGCACCGTCATCGTTACCTTGGTGCGGTCGTCGTTCCAGCCCCATTCGGTGAGCAGGCCCGGCGTGAAGGAAAGATCGGGCTTCTGGCCGATGATCTGATCGAACACCGACTGGTACAGGCCCTGGATGGTCGGGTTGACGGCCGAGGGTCCGGTCGTCGGGTCCCATGATGGCAGGTTGACGTTGTAGGCGATGGTGAGCTCGTCCGCCGCCTTTGCCGCCCTCGGCAGGCCGAGCGTCGCAGCACCGATCGCCGCGGCGCCGTACCCAAGCAAGTCACGTCTGTTGATGGTCATGGTCGTTCCCCTTGTTGGTTGTCATTTGTCCGCGCGGCGTTTTCATTCGGGGGTGGGCAACCGCGCCTTGTCCATCCCGGATTTCTTCGGCTCAACTTCCTCCCAGCTGTTGGGCGAGCATATAGCCCGAGCCCGCGGCCGTGCCGGCGCCGGGCCATGTCGCGGCGCCGGTGAGGTAAAGATTGGCGACCGGCGTGTTCCAGCGCGCGAAGCCGCGCGCCGGGCGGAAGAGAAAATTCTGCGCCAGGTGATGGCTGCCGCAGATCTGGTCGCCGCCGACGAGGTTCGGATTCTCACGCTCGAGGTCGAGCGGCGAGAAGATCGCGCGGCCAAGAATCTTGCTGCGCAAACCCGGCGCATAACTCTCGATGATGTCGAGCGCGCGCTCGGCATAGGCGTCCTTGACCGCATCCCAGTGCGCAGGCGCGATCTTGCCCGCGGTGTCGCCAAGGATCTCCGCCGGCAGCATGCGCACCTGCACCCACAGCACATGCTTGCCTTGCGGCGCTCGCGAGGGATCGACAGCCGTCGGCTGGCCGACGACCAGCACCGGCTGCTCAGGCAGCAGCCCGGCGATCGCCTGCTGATAGACGCGCGACATGGCATCGAGCGACGGCGCCAGATGCACATAGGCGAACTGGCGAAGTTCCGCGCCCGCGCTCCAGTCGGGCAGGTCGTCCAGCGCCAGATGGATCATCATCGTGCCCGGCGCGTGGCGGAATGTCTTCATCGCCGCATCGAAGCCGGCGTCGCCAGAGCCATTGGGCAGCAGCTTGCCCGGCAGCGCCTTCGGCGCGACACCGGCAATGACGGCCTTGGTCGCGCTATGGGTTTCGCCGGATGCCAGCCGCACGCCGGTCGCCATGCCGCCGGAAACCGTGATCTCGGCGATCTCCGCGCCGGTCGTGATCTGGCCGCCGGCCACCGTCACCATGCCGGCCAGCGCGCGGATGATGGTGTCGGCGCCGCCCTTGCCCAGCACCATGCCGAAACTCTGGTTGGCCATCGATTCCAGGTAAGGGAACACTGCGCCGCCGGCGATGTCGGGCGCGAAATCGAGATGCATGCCCCAGGCCGCGAGGGTCGTGCGCACATGCGGCGTCTCGAAATTTTCCTCGAGCCAGGCGCGAGGCGACGACAACAGCAATCGAGCCGTATCGAGCGCGCCGGCCAGGCCCTTCTTGCGCCACAGATTCCAGCCCGTGCCGGCCAGCGCCCTTGCGCTCATCGGCGAGCCCAGCAGGCGGAACAGATGCTCGGCTTCGCCGGGAAAGGCGCCAACCAGCCGGCGCCATGTGGCTGCATCCGCCGCGGAGAAGGCGGCCAGCCGCGACGCGGTCTTTTCCAGATCGTGGCTGACGCCGAACCACTTTCCATCTGGAAACGCGCTGGCGAAACAATCGGCCACCGGCGCGAATTCCAGCCCGTGGCTTTTCAATTCATTTGCATATTTCCGGTGGAAGGCGGAGCCGGCGAAGAGACTCAAATTCATCGCGCCGAAATCGTGCCGGAAGCCGGGAAGCGTGTACTCGGCGGTCCGCACCGCGCCGCCGATCGTCTCGCTGCGCTCGAAAACCGCTATTTTCCAGCCTTTGAGCGCCAAATGCGCGGCGCATGCCAGACTGTTATGGCCCGCCCCGACAAAGATGGCGTCGAACTCGCTCACGCCCCGCCCCAAAATGCTTTATGCTTAAAGATAATTGCAGATGCATATGTTTTCGTCTAGTAGGTATGTTAAGGGCCGCAACGAGCCTTGAAGGTCACGAACAAGAGGGAACAAAAGACCATGGACACGCAGAAACTCCTCGGCGAGGTCGCCGGCCAGCTGCTTTCGGGCGCCATCAAGGTGGTCGACCTGACGGCGCCGCTCGGGCCGAACACGCCGCTGATCAAGCTGCCGCCGGAACTCGCCGTCGACACGCCGAAGATCGAGATCCACGAGATCTCCAAATACGACAAGAACGGCCCGTGGTGGGCCTGGAACTGGCTGAAGCTCGGCGAGCATTCGGGCACGCATTTCGACGCGCCGCAGCACTGGATCACCGGCAAGGACTATCCGGACGGCGCCACCGACACCATTCCGGCGCAGAATTTCATCGGCCCGGTCAACGTCATCGATTGCTCGAAAGAATCCGCCGCCGACCACGATTTCCTGCTCACCGTCGACCACATCAAGGCCTGGGAAGCCAAGCATGGTGCGATCAATCCCGGCGAGTGGGTGGTGATGCGCACCGACTGGTACAAGCGCAACGGCTCGGAAGCCGAGTTCCTCAACGCCAACGAGACCGGCCCGCATACGCCCGGCCCGACGGCCGAGGCCATCCAGTTCCTGATCGCCAAGGACGTCAAGGGCTGGGGCTCGGAGACGATCGGTACCGACGCCGGCAAGGCCGGCGGCATGGAGCCGCCATTCCCGGCCCACACGCTGATGCACAAGGCCAACCGTTACGGACTCGCCAGCCTCTGCAACCTCGACCAGCTGCCGCCGAAGGGCGCGATCCTGATTGCCGCCCCGCTCAAGATCGAGCGCGGCACCGGCAGCCCGATCCGGGCATTGGCGCTGGTGCCGGGCAAATAGGCGAGGCGACGGTCTTCGGGAGAAGATCATGCTTGCGGGCAATGGAGTGATGACAGCGAGAGGGCGGCAGCCTGGCAAGGCCAGCGCTCTACGGTGCCCCCCTCTGGCCTGCCGGCCATCTCCCCCACTTGGGGAGAGATTGGCAGCTTTGGCGCCCTGCTCGATCCTGCGACGCGGACAATTGGCGAAAGCCGCGATGACGGCTGATCTCCCCCCTTGTGGGGGAGATGTCCGGCAGGACAGAGGGGGGCGCGAAGGAACTCGGCTTAGCCCGATTGGCCTCCTGTCATCCGCGAGCGCCCAATGACCGCCCCCGATCACATCATCGTCGGCAGCGGCATCAACGCCCTGGTCTGCGCGGCGATGCTGGGCGCCAAGGGCGTCAAGGTGCTCGTGCTCGAGCGCAACGACCGCATCGGCGGCTGCGTGCGCACCGAGGAGATCACGGCGCCAGGCTTCGTCCATGACGTGATGGCCACGACCTTCGTGCTGTTCATCACCTCGCCGGCCTTTGCCGCGCTCGGCAAGGACCTTGCGCGGCACGGGCTGGAGTTCTGCCACACGGCGACACCCACCGGTGTGCTCACGCCCGACGGCAGCCACGCCGTGCTCACCACCGACCGCGCCGCCAACATCGCGGCGCTGAACCGGATCGCCTCCGGCGACGGCGATCGCCACGGCGGCGATGTCGGCGGCATCGAGCGCAACGCCGGGCTGCTCTTCGGCCTGCTCGGCGGCGCGCTCTGGTCCTATCCGACAACGAAGCTCATCGCCGGCGAGGCTTGGCGGCGCGGCCCGCGCAACCTCGCCGCCTTCATGGGCGAGGCGCTGGTGCCCGCGCGGACTTGGTTGGAAACGACTTACACCTCCGATGTCGTCCGTGCGCTCTGGGCGCCCTGGGTGCTGCATGCCGGGCTCGGCCCGGAAGACGCCTTCTCCGGCCAGATTGCCAAGGTCATCGCCTTCGCGCTGGAGGCAGCCGGCGCGCCGATCGTCAAGGGCGGCGCGAAAAACCTGCTCGCCGCCTTCGAGGCGCTTATCAAGGAGCGCGGCGGCGAGATCCGCGTCAACGCCGACGTCGCCTCGATCGTCCAGACCGGCGGCCGTGCCTCCGGCGTCCGGCTCGCCTCCGGCGAGACGCTGACGGCGGCGAAAAGCGTCATCTGCTCGGTCACACCGACGCAGCTCTACGGCCGCCTGCTCGGCGACACGGCTCCAAAGCGCGACGTCGAAGCGACGCGCGTTTATCGCTACGGCAAAGGCAACTTCCAGATCCACTATGCGCTGGACAAGCCGCCGGCCTGGCGCGGCGAGGGCCTCGACAAGGTGGCGCTGCTGCATCTTACGCCGGGGCTCGATGGCGTGTCGAAGGCCTGCAACGAGGCGGTGCGCGGCCTGCTGCCGGAAGTGCCGACCATCTGCGTCGGCCAGCCGCATGCGCTCGATCCGTCGCGCTGCCCTCAGGGCAAGGCCATCCTGTGGCTGCAACTGCCGGAGGCGCCGCGTCACATCAAGGGCGATGCCGCCGGCAAGCTCGATGTCCCGGCCGACGGCCGCTGGACCGAGGCGCTGCGCGAGGCTTATGCCGACCGCGTCGAGGCGATCCTCGCCAACCACATCGACGGTTTCCGCGAAACGGTCATTGCCCGCCGCACCTATTCGCCGGCCGATCTCGAGGCGATGAACGTCAACTTGGTCGGCGGCGATCCCTATGGCGGCTCGTCGACCATCGACCAGTCCTTCCTGTGGCGGCCGTTCAAGGCCAGCCGCAACCACGAGACCGGCATCAAGGGCCTCTATCATATCGGCGCCTCGACCCATCCCGGCGCCGGCCTCGGCGGCGGTTCCGGCTTCCTTCTGGCGGGGAGGCTGTGATGGAACAGAAGCTCGCCGAAAAGCGCCAGCGCATTTCGACCCTCGGCCAGATCGGCCTGCAGCAATTCGCGCCCTATCTGATGAACCGCATCATGGGCCGCTACAACGCCACTTTGCGCGACGACTTCCGCAAGCAGGGCTTGACCATCCCGCAGGTGCGCACGCTTGCCGTGCTGTCGGTCGCCGACGGCGTCACCGTCAACGACCTCTCGGTCTACACGGTCATCGAGCAGTCGACGTTGAGCCGCACGCTCGACGCGCTGGAGGGCCAGGGCCTGGTGCGGCGCGAGCAGGGCGTCACCGACAGCCGCATCCGCCACGTTTTTCTTACCGATGACGGGCGAGCGCTGTTCACCCGCGCCTGGCCTGCAATGCATGACGCTTTCGAAGCCATGTTCGACGGTGTCGATGATGCCGAATACGCCGCGCTGATCGCGACGCTGCAAAAAATGCTGAAGAACATCCGCAAGCACGAAATCTAGATGCACGCGCCGCCCCGTGGCAGCGGGAAGGCGGCAACGGAAGGAGGCAGAGATGGCCGAACGGTCTTTTGCCAAGGAAGTCGAAAAGCTGAGATTAGGGGCCGGCGAGGAATTCGCCGGCGAGGGCATCCTCGCCATCACCAAGGCGCTCTTGCAGTGCGGCGTAGGCTATGTCGGCGGCTACCAGGGCGCGCCGATCAGCCATCTGATGGATGTGCTGGCCGACGCGCAGGATATTCTGGGCGAGCTCGGCGTGCATTTCGAGGCGAGTGCCTCGGAAGCGACAGCCACCGCCATGCTCGCTGCCTCCGTGCATTATCCGATCCGCGGCGCCGCCACCTTCAAGTCGACGGTCGGCACCAATGTCGCTTCCGATGCACTGGCCAATCTCGCCTCGGGCGGCGTCACCGGCGGCGCGCTGATCATCGTCGGCGAAGACTATGGCGAGGGCTCCTCCATCATGCAGGAGCGCAGCCACGCCTTCGCCATGAAGAGCCAGGTCTGGCTGCTCGACCCGCGCCCGAACCTGCCCTCGATCGTCAAGGCGGTCGAGGACGGCTTCGAGCTGTCGGAGGTGTCGAACACGCCGGTGATGCTGCAGGTGCGCATCCGTTGCTGCCATGTCCACGGCCATTTCATCGCCAAGGACAACAAGCGCCCGCCAATGTCGGTCGCCGATGCGCTGTCGGCGCCGCGCCGCGACACCGGCCGCATCGTGCTGCCGCCCGCTTCCTTCCTGCATGAGAAGGAAAAGGTCGCCAAGCGCTGGCCGGCGGCGGTCGATTTCATCAAGAGCCGCAAGATCAACGAGATCTTCGGCTCGGACCACGGCTCGGTCGGCATCGTCATGCAGGGCGGCATGTATAATTCGGTCATCCGCGCGCTGCAGCGGCTCGGCCTTGCCGACACTTATGGCGAGACCGACGTGCCGCTTTACGTGCTCAACGCCGTCTACCCGCTCGTCGACGACGAGTTCCTCGCCTTCTGCGAGGGCAAGCAGGCGGTGCTGGTGGTCGAGGAGGGCCAGCCCAATTATGTCGAGCAGGCCTTTGCCGCCATGCTGCACAAGGCCGGCCGCGGCACCAGGCTGGTCGGCAAGGAGCATCTGCCGATGGCCGGCGAATATACCGGGCAGGTCATGCTCGACGGCATCGGCTCCTTCCTGCGGGCGCACGCCCCGCATCTGCTGCCGGGCGAGGTGCGCGCGCCGAACAAGGCGGGCGAGGGCGTCGACACGGCCGACCTCATCAATGTCGTTCCTGGGCGTCCGCCGGGCTTTTGCATTGGCTGTCCCGAGCGGCCGATCTTCGCCGCGACGAAGCTTGTCGAGCAGGAGCTCGGCAAGCACCACATCGCCTCCGACATAGGCTGCCATCTGTTCTCGATCATGCCGCCCTTCGAGCTCGGCGCCACCACCATGGGCTATGGGCTGGGGCCGGCCTCGGCTTCGGCGTTCAATTCGCCGGACGCCAAACGCCGCTCGATCTCCTTCGTCGGCGACGGCGGCTTCTGGCACAACGGCCTCACCTCCTCGATCGGCAATGCGGTGTTCAACAAGAATGACGGCGTCATCGTCATCGTCGACAATTTCTACTCGGCCGCCACCGGCGGCCAGGACATCCTGTCCTCGCGCGCCAACAACCGCACCAAGTCGACCAAGCATCCGATCGATGAAGCGGTGAAGGGCATGGGCGTCAAATGGCTGCGCCACATCGACCGCACCTATGATGTCGGCAAGATGCAAGCCGCGTTGCGCGAGGCGCTGACCACCGAGGAAAAGGGGCCGAAGGTCATCGTCGCCTCGTCCGAATGCATGCTTAATCGCCAGCGCCGCGAGAAGCCGCTGGTCGACAAGGCGATCAAGGGCGGCGAGCGCGTGGTGAAGCCGAAATTCGGCGTTGACGAGGACATCTGCACCGGCGACCACGCCTGCATGCGGCTGTCCGGCTGCCCGTCACTGTCGGTCAAGTCGCTCGACGATCCGCTGCGCGACGATCCGGTCGCCTCGATCGACCAGAATTGCGTCGGCTGCGGCAATTGCGGCGAGGTGGCGGATGCGGCCGTGCTTTGCCCGTCCTTCTACCGCGCCGACGTCGTCCACAATCCCGGCCGCTGGGACCGTTTCCTGGAAGGCGCGCGCCGCGCCGTGATCGGGCTGTTGCAGCGCCGCCGTGAAAGCCGCCGCTTGACGTTCGCCGATGCTTGACCAGGCTTCTCCCCTGCGCCCGAAGGCGGGCGCGTATGACGACGAGCGGGTGATAAAACTCGCCGTGCTCGCGGTCGGCGGCCAGGGCGGCGGCGTGCTTGCCGACTGGATCACCGACGTCGCCGAGCGCAACGGCTATATCGCCCAATCGACCTCCGTGGCCGGTGTCGCCCAGCGCACCGGCGCCACGATCTATTACATTGAGATGGCCCGCGACACCGGCCGCCTGCCGGTCTTCGCGCTGTCGCCCTCGCAGGGTGACGTCGACATATTGATCGCCGCCGAGCTGATGGAAGCCGGCCGCGCCATCATCCGCGGTTTCGTCACGCCCGAGCGCACGACGCTGATTACGTCCTCGCACCGCATCGCCGCCGTCTCGGAAAAGATCGAGCCGGGCGACGGCCGCGCCTCGTCGGAAAAGGTGCATGCGACGGCGCAAGCGGCGGCGAAGCGCTTCATCGCCTTCGACATGGAGAAGATCGCCGCCGACAACGGCACCATGATCTCGGCCAGCCTGCTTGGCGCGCTGGCCGGCTCCGACGCGCTGCCCTTCACCCGCGAAACTTACGAGCAGGCGATCGGCGCCGGCGGCCGCGGTGTCAAGCCGAGCCTCGCGGCCTTTGGCGCGGCCTACGATCGCGCGCGCGGGATCGCGGCAGCGGCCGCCGGCGAAAAGGCGGCGGGGGAGCATGCCGTTGCCCAGCCCAAGTCGACGGCGAAGGTCAGCGGACCGGAAACCCTCCTCAAGGGGTGGCAGGAGCTTGCCGGTCGCGTGGCATTGCTCCCGGAACCCGTGCGCGACATGGCCGAGCGCGGGCTGAAGAAGGTCGTCGATTACCAGGGCATCGCCTATGGCGGCGAGTATCTCGACCGGCTGGACAAGGCGGTGGCGCTGGACAATGCGGAGCGCGGCTACACGCTGTCGATCGCCGCGGCAAAGCACCTTGCCAACGCCATGTGCTATGACGACATGATCCGCGTCGCGGATTTGAAGACACGCTCGACGCGAGACAAGCGGGTGCGCAAGGAGGTCGGCGTCAAGGAAGGCTCGGTGCTGCAGGTCACCGAATATTTCCATCCGCGCATCGAGGAATTCTGCGGCACGCTGCCGGCAGGGCTCGGAAGCTACATTGAGAGCCGGCCCAAGCTCGCCGCTTTTCTCGACCGCCGCATCAATCGCGGCCGCCACATCCGCACCGACAGTTTCACCGGCTTCGCCATGCTGTGGTTCATCGGCGGCCTGCGCCGCTGGCGCCGCCGCCTGCTGCGCCACAGGGTCGAGGTCGAGCATCTGGAGCGCTGGTACGATCTGGCGCTAGGCAAGGCACGTGAAGACTATGCGCTCGGAGTCGAAATCTTGAACTGCCGCCGACTGATCAAGGGCTACAGCGACACCCATGCCCGCGCCCAGTCGAAATTCGACCGCGTGCTGTCGGCGCTGCCGATGCTCAAGGGCCGCGAAGACGCCGCCGACTGGATCCGCCGCCTGCGCGAGGCGGCGCTGAAAGACGAGAAAGGCGACATGCTGGACGGCGCGTTGAAGACGGTGGCGACACTCAACGAAGGCGCCGCCCGCTAACGAAGACGTGATCCGCACCGCTCCGACGGAATTCGGCCCTGTCCTCCGTTTCACGGCGGTATGGATGAATCACGGAGACAACGCATGTTCGCAAAGTATTTTCTACCCATCGCCATTGCCGCCGGCACGTTGATGCTGTCCGGCGTCGGCTCGCAGGCGATGCCGATGGCCAAGCCAGGTGCTTCGCCGCTGCCGATCGAAACGGTCGGCTGGCGCTGCGGTCCCGGCTGGCACGCGAGCCGTTGGGGCAATTGCGTGCCCAACGGCCGCCGGTTCATCCGGCCGGTGCGCCATTGGCATCCCGGGTTCTGGGCGCACCACCGCTGGCACCCCGGCTATTGGAACTGATGATCCGTCGAGAGGATCGCGGTCGATGCCCGCGCTGGCAACGGCGCGGGCGTTTTTTGTTGAGTTACATGCGCGAGGGTCATGTCGGTGGAACGTCGCGCCAGCGTTGGTGATTGGCCGAGGCTCCTCAGCCTCGTCATCCACGGGCGGAGCAAGGAGCGAAGCGACGCAGCGCAGACCCGAGGATCCATTCCGTGACGTTCAGGCGTTGCCACGGTTCAGAATTCTGCTCCGCAGCACCCACGATCAAAGTCACGGAATGGATCCTCGGGTCTCCGCGTCCGCTTCGCTCCCGCTCCGCCCGTGGATGACGAACTGACTGGCGCCGCCAGCCTATCGCTGACCGCAAACTCACGACTCACGCCACCAGATCCCGCATCGGCTTCACCGCCGCCGACTCTGGAAACACCTTGTCGCCAAGCACCGCCGCCGACAGCCCGAACTGGTCGGCAAGCAGACCCTTCAGCACCGCGCGCACATCGCTGGTCGGCGCCAGGTCGCGGCCTTCGTAGAGCTGCGCCGGCTTAAGTCCCGGCCAGTCGGCGATGACGCGACCGCCCTTGATCGCGCCGCCGGCGAGCAGCACCACCGTGCCGGTGCCGTGGTCGGTGCCAACCGTGCCGTTGATGCGGGCCGTGCGGCCGAATTCGGTGATGGCGACGACAGCCGTGTCGCGCCAACGCTCGCCAAGCCCCTTCTCGAATTCCTCGAAGGCGCCGTCGAGGCCGCCGAGCAGATTGGCGAGCCGCCCTGTGGCGCCGCCTTCGTTGACATGCGTGTCCCAGCCGTCGAAGGCGAGCGCGGCGATGCGAGGCCCGTCATCGGCCGCCATCAGCCGCGCCGCGCCTTGCGCCGATTGCCGCATGCCGACGGCATTGTCGAGGCCGCCCTTTGGCTTCATCGTCTTGCCGTCGAGCTGATCGCCCAGCGCCATCCGGTCGGCGTCGAGCCCTTTCTGCAGAGCTGCCGCCAGCACAGGATCGCGATGGTTGTAGAGGTCGAGCACGCGTTCAGCCAAGGCGTCGCCCGGCGTCGGCAGCGTCTGCGGCGCCCAGCCGAGCACCGGGGCGCCGCCGCGGATCACCAGCGGCGTCGAAGGCCCGACCGCCAGCCCACCGAGCTTTGCCACGCGCTCGCCCGCCGGCAGGCTGGCCAACGCCCGGTTGAGCCAGCCGGTGGTGGCGTTGCCGGGACCGGGCAGGCCGCTTTCCAGCACGTCCTGGCCGTCGAAATGCGAGCGGTCGCGATAACCGGTCGCCGCCGCATGCACCACCGCAGCCTGGCCCGCTTTGAACAGGCGCGCAAACACCGGCATTGCCGGGTTGACGGCGAAGAAACCGTCGAGCGGCAATGCCGGGTTGGCGCCTGAGAGCGAAAGCGCGATATCGCCATGCAGGCCGGCATAGTCCGGATCGCCAACCGGACCGACGGTCGACAACCCGTCCAGCGCGCCGCGCAGCACGATGACGATCAGGCGCGGGTCGCGATTCTCGGCCGCGCGCGCGAAGCGCGGCAGATAGGCCCAGGCAAACAGCGCGCCGCCGGTCATCAGCACCGCGCGCCGGGACAGGCTGGGGGTTTCGCAAAGAAGGCTCATGGCCGCATCTCCATCACTGTTACCGGCGCTGAAATTCCGGCGCCATCAACAGCAGCGCCAGGCCTTGCTGCCTGGACTCCGCGCGGGAAATCGCCTGCCGCGTCTCGGCCGAGACGGAGGTGCCGATCAGCGACGCCAGCATCTCGTCTGGATCGCCGATATCGTCCGCCTGCTTCGCCGCCTGCCAGGCGATGTCCAGTCGCGTCTTGAGGCCCTCGGCGGAAACCCATGCGTCCGTCCGGTCGGAAAAGCCGTTCGGCCCCGGCGGTCGCCACAACGGTTCGCCGAGCACGCTCAGCCAGCGGAGCGATCGTTGCGGTTCGTTGCCGGCGGTAGCGCCGACCGCCCGCCGCAGCGCCACGACATAGTCCAAGGGCGAGCGCAGCTTCGTGAGCGGCGTCGACCAGGTTTCGGGCATGTCGATCAGCGTCAACGCGATCGCGCGCAGGTCGCCGTCGGTCTTGGTGAAGGCCGCGGCCAGGCGAGCGACCGCCGCCGGCGGCGGATCGTCCGCGATGAAGTGACGGGCAAGCTTGCTGGCAATGTGCTGCGCGGTGGCCGTATGGCGGGCAATGTCGTTGAGCGCCGCCTCCGCCTGGCCCATGCCGCCCTCGGCATAGGTCTTGCCGAGCAGCACCGCCTGGCCCGGCTGATGCGCATTGGCGTTGAAGACGAAGCTTCCCGGCTCCCCCAGCCGCCCCTCGCGCCCGGCCATCGTCCAGCCGGTCAGCATGGCGGCGAAACTGGTGACGTCGGCCTGAGTATAGCCGCTGCCGACGCCCAGCGTGTGCAGCTCCAGGATCTCGCGGGCGAGGTTCTCGTTGAGACCGCGTCCGCGCTGCTTGCCGGCGCGGGAATCGGGGCCGATGGACTGCCGGTTGTCGAGGTAAAACAGCATCGCGGGATGATGCTCGACGGCCAGCAGCATGTCGGCGAAGCGGCCGAGCACGAAGGGCCGGATCGCCTCGCGCTCGAAGGCGCCGGCGCTGGCCCGCACGACCGGTGCCTTGGCGACGGAAACGCAGAAATGGTTCGACCAGAAGCCGACCAGGCGCTCTACGAAGCCGGGCGTCGCAGTGAGCGCCTTGTCGAACCGGGCCTGCGCTTCGTCGCGATAGATATCGGCCTCGACACGCGGCACCATGGGTTTGGCTTTTGCCACGGCCGGGCCGACTGGATCATCCGTTGCCATCGGCTGAATAGCGGCGGCCGCCGTCTCGTCCCGCGCCGCCTTGCGCTCCATGGCTGCCGCCATGCTGGCCTGGATCGCCGCGGTGCCGTCCAGCAACCCGGTATTACGCGGATCGTCGGGGGAAATGAGCGCGATGTCCTGCTGTTTGAGCTCAGCCTCGAGGTAGCCACGCGGATCGGCGGCGATCTTGCCGAGCTCGTCGCCGGGTTTCGCGCCGAGGCCGAACCGGTTGAGCGCCACCAGGGCGGGGTCCGGCGAGACGGAATTTGCAAACGGTGCGGCCAACGAAGCCTCCGTTGGACCCGACGCCGATCGCGTCGGTTTCATGGATCATCGGGAATCCCCGCGATGCCGGCCGCAGCACAGGCATCGTGAAGGGTTGTTACCAGCGGCGCCAGTGGTGCCAGCGGTGGTAAGGATGCCAGACCGGGCCGATATAGACGCGCGGTCCGCCCCAGTAATAATAGCCGGGATAGATCACGCGGCGATTGGGCACGCAGCGGCCCCAGTGGTTGGGATGCCAGCCCGGACCGCAGCCCCAGGCGACGTGCTCTATCATTGCGGGCGCCGGCGCAACCGGTGCGATCGGCATCGCCGAGGCGGCGCTTGCGGCCGCCGTTCCGCCGATGGCGAGCGCGGCCGCAAGCGAATACTTCGTCAGACTGTTCATGGGATACTCCCGAGAGTTTCGAGGTTGAAGAGAACCTGCCCGCCGCCAAGGCGGTCGCAGGCCTGTCCCTCTTTCCCTTGAACGGGGCGTGCTCGCCCTTTCCGTCGCTGCCTATGGCGATTTTTTTGCGGGTGGCTGCCTGCCGGCACGCCGAAGCAGGGCGTCGGCCAGCAGCCGGCGGTCTTCCGGCGAGCCCGATGCGGCGAACTCGATGATGCGTTGCTCGAGCCGGGTGCGCACGGTGACATCGGCATTGCGCGCGCGCTCCAGGGCGGCGGCAAGCGCGTTGGTGTCGAGAGCCGGCTGTTGCAGGAGGTTCGCCGCCTCACGCCGCGCGGCCTGGCCGTCGAGGATCACGTCGCGGGACTCGCGGCGAACCTCGCGCAACGCCTGGCGGAAGATCTTGCGATCGGCGGCAGGCAACCGGCCGCCGGCCGATTCCAGCGAATAGCCCGGATTCGACTTGCCGATCAGCCAGCCGGCGCCGCCCGCCACCGCGCCGATCAGAAAAACATTCAGCACCAGCGATGCCGCGACAAGACGGGGGCTCATAGGTCTTCCTCGTAAGGATCGGCGTCGGGACCGACATCGCCGAACGACGTCGCGTTGGCATCCATCACATAATGGTCGGGCTGCATATCTGGGTTGACGACGGTCACCAGCGCCAGGCCGGCCACGGCGCCGGCCAGCCCGACACCGGCAAGCCCGAAGCCCAGCCACCAGAACCGGCGGTGGCGGCCCTGCCTGACCTCGGTCGCGGCGCGGGCGACAATGGCGCGATGGAGCGCCGGGCCGGATGCTTCGACGCGATGCCGGTCGAGCATGGCGTCGAGCCTGCCGGCGCGCGCCAGGATGGCCTGGCCCTCCTCGGTATCGGCAAACAACATGGCGGCGGCCTGCTCGGCCGGCGGCCAGCGGTGCAATGCGCCGCCATAGGCGTCCGCCAGTGCGGCGAAGCGCCTGGCATCCATCGGCCCGTTTGCGGTCTTCTCAGCCATCTCGTTCCCCCTTCCACCGTTTTGACGTGGCCCCCCACGCCGCAGTCCTCAAAATTCGCAGTCCCTTCGAAGTCTCAGTCATCGCCATCTCCCGCGAGCATGGCCTGCAGAGCGCGCCGGCCGCGCGCGAGCAGGCTTTCCAGCGCGTCGACGCTGACCTGCATGGCGCCGGCGGCCTCGATGTTGGACAGCTCCTGATAATACACCAGCACGATCGCCTCGCGCTGGCGCGGCGCGATGCGCTGCAGCGCCTGGTTGACCCTGCGCTCTTCGTCGCCCGCCATTGCATCTGGAAGCGGCGCTTCATCGGCCACCTCCGGCAACTCGTCCGTCGTCCATTCGCGCCGGCGCCGCAGCCGGTCGTAGCAGAGATTGAGCGCGACGCGGTGGATCCAGGTGTCGAAGCGCGCCTGCCCCTGGCGCCAGCCCGAGGCGTGGCGCCAGATGCGCACGAAGGTTTCCTGGGCGACGTCCTCGGCCTCCGCCGCGTCGCCGAGCATCCGGGCGGCCAGGGCCAGGATGCGCGGCAGCTTGCGCGCCACCATCGCCTGCACGGCGGCGGGGTCGCCGGCGCCGATGCGGCGTACCAGCTCCTCGTCCGGATCGGCGCCCATCAACCGGGGCGCTCGCGACTGTCATTGTGCGGCATAGCCTCTTGGTCATTGCTCCTGATTGGGAGCGGATTTGTGGCCCGGCCTCTCGTCGGCGCTAAGCACGCCGTCGCTATTCTTGTCGAGCCTGGCGAAGCGCTTGGCGAGGAAGGCGTCGACCTCGCCCTTGTCGACGAAGCCGTCCTTGTTGGTGTCCATGCGCGCGAAGGATTTGGCCGGATCGCCCTTGGCCTTGCGGGCGGTCTGGAAAGCGGTCCATTCGGCGAGGCTGACCTTGCCGTCATTGTCGGTGTCGGCCCGCATGAACGCCTTTTCCCGGCGTGCTTCGAACTTTTCCAGGGTGAGGCCGGACTTGTCCGTGGCGGCAGCCGAGCTGCTCGGCGCCGTCTGGGCCGGGGCAGGGGGCGGCGTCGTTGTCTGGGCGACCGCGGCCGCGGTCTGCAGGCCAAGGGCAACGACAAATATCGTGGGGCGGATCATGCTCTCGTCTCCGGTGGGGCGCGGCCATTGGCGGCCACGCTTCAGCCATTGAACGCGAGACAGAGCAAAATCCGTCGGTCCTTTTTCGACCGGACAACAAGCCTACCGGATCCGACGCAGCCGGACCGAAGGATTCCTAAGGGGTAGGAGGCGACGACTATCTCGGGTGGTCGACGGCCACCAGCTGGTCCGGCTTGAAGCCGGCATGCTGCGGCGTCCAGACGTCGCCTTCGCGGTTGAACCAGTGGCACAGATACGTGCCTGAGGCCGCGCCGTCGCTGATTGTCATTCCCGGGCCTCCGGATTTCAGCCTGACGACGTCTCCGGTCTTGAAACTGTTGGGCATTTCGACCTCCCATGCTGACAAATGGAGTTTCCCACCAACATCGATTCCCGACAATGGCCGAGATGCGCCGATCACGTGGTGCAGGGGGAAGGCGTGGAAAACTGGTGCCGCTAGCGTGATCCGCGAGGCAGCACTGTCATATCAAGGCTTTTGAGCTCCACTGATTGGCTGCCTTCTCCGCCCGGGAGGACGATCATGGACCTTTCTTCCGACAATTTGCGGCATGGGCGCACAGGTGGAAGCCCGGCTCGCTTTTTGTGGTTAGGATTTGAGGTCAGCAAGCCGGGCTATGCGCCGACCGATGGGCGGGGGGCTTGGGGTTATCAGCCGGCGCGATCGCGAGACTGTCTGATTTGCCTGCCAGCCCACAATCGACTGAGGTCCGTCCTGCCAAACGCATTGGTCCGAAAGGACCAAAGATATAGCCCCTTATTCCGTTGGGGCAGCTTGCCCGCCGATGGTCTTTTGTTACCTGCCCCCATTGCCCACGGTTAACGGGCAGACCGCTCAAACGCTCGGCCTCCGTTAACAGTTTGGTTCTCGTGGAGAAACTTGGTGCCGCTTGCGTGACTCGAACACGCGACCCCATCATTACGAATGATGTGCTCTACCAACTGAGCTAAAGCGGCCCGGGAAGCGTCAGGCTTCCAGAATGGGCTGGGTGATAGACTCAACCGCTCGCTAATTCAAGATGGGCAGCGGTGAATTCCGGCCTCGTTGGCGGCAATTCCGATCTAGGGTTACCGCGCAACGGGCGCAGGCGCGGCCCGTGGCGGCGTGCGGGCCGCACGTCCTTCGCACCTGGCTGGCCGGCGCGACCGCGCCGGTGGTGACGAAAAATGTTGATTCTTAAACAAAAAATGCCGAAATGGCTTTGGCCGGCAAGGCAGCCGCTCGCCGTTGATCGATTGGTCGTCTGCGGCTGACGATCAGACAACCGTGAGCGAACGCGCAGAGGGAGCTCGCTTGGACCCCATCGAGAAAGCGATCCGCAATGCCTTCGAGAAAGGCAATGCCGAGGACCGGGCGTTCCGCGAGAAGGTCTATCGATCGGCCTTTGCCGCGCTCGACCGTGTCCTGCAGGCCAATCCGAACGTCACGGTCGAGGCCGCCATCAGCCGCCGCAAGGCGGTGCAGGCCAAGATCGCCGAGATCGAATCGGAGTTCCTGCCGGCCGTGCCCGATGTGACGCTGCCGCCGGAAAACGTCGCCTCGGCCGGCAATGGCGCGCCGGATCCCCGCGTCGAAGCGCCGGCCGTGTCGGCCGCGCCGTCGGTCGACGCGCCGCTGCCGCCATCGCAATCCGCGCCCTCGCCCTCGATCACCGTCGACGGCCCGGTGCAGCCCGATGCTTCGGACCAGCCGCGCTCACGCGTGCTGCCGCGCGTGCCCGACATCATGCCGGACGAGACGGCGCTTCCCGACGCGCCGTCGCTCGACGATTCGCCGGGCGCTCCCGTCGGCAACGGCGCTGAGGTCGCGCCCGACCGCGACGAGCGGCGCATCAGGGGGCGGCGCCTGCCGCTGACCGCGATCTTCGTCGTCGCGACGCTGCTCGCGGCCGCCGGCATCGGCCTCTATTTCGCCAAGCAGACCGGCGTCTTCAAGACGGCGGCCGAGCTCGACACCGGCCCGCCGGAACCGACGCCGACGCTGGACGACGAGGATTCCACGCCGCCGGCCGAACCCGGCTCGCCGCAGAAGCCGGGCGAGGCCGACCAGTCGAAGAACTGGATCAACGTCTTCTCGCCGGCCGATCCGACCCGTGTCAGCACGCCGTCCGACGCCGCCGCCGAGGTGATGAAGGACGACACCGGCCAGTTCCTGCGCATCCGCTCGGGCGCGTCGGGTTCGGCCATCGCCTTCGATGTCGGCCAGGGCGTGCTGGAGAAGCTTGCCGGCAAGCACGCTATGTTCGACATCGTCGCCCGCTCGGAAGAAGGCAAGGAGACGCAGATATCGGTCGATTGCAATTTCGGCGATTTCGGCGATTGCGGCCGCAAGCGCTACGCCGTCGGCCACGAGCGCAACGAATATCTGTTCGACGTGCAGTTCCCGGACAAGCATCCGGGCGCGGCCGGCACCATCGCGGTCAACTCCGACTTCGACCAGAAGGGCAAGTCCGTCGATATCTACGAGATCCGCGTTTCGATCGCGGAGTGATCGCGCCGCTCTGTCTGCAGGCGCCGGCGCGCCGGCGAGGGGTCGTCCCTAGCCGTCCAGCAGCGCCTGCAGCGTTTCGATGCGATCGGCTTCCGCGGCCGGCTTGTCCCAGCGCAACCGCGAGATGCGGGGAAAGCGCATCGCGATGCCCGATTTGTGGCGGGTCGAGCGGTTGAGGCCTTCGAACGCCACCTCCAGCACCAGGCCGTTCCCGCGGTCGGCGCGCACCGAGCGCACCGGCCCGAAACGCTCGATCGTGTTGTCGCGCACATATTTGTCGATCTCTCTCAACTCCTCGTCGGTGAAGCCGAAATAGGCTTTGCCGACCGGCACCAGCTCTTCCGAACCCCTGGGGCCGGACCAGACGCCGAACGTGTAGTCGGAATAGAAGCTGGAGCGCTTGCCGTGGCCGCGCTGCGCATACATCAGCACCGCGTCGATGGTGTGCGGATCGCGCTTCCATTTGAACCAGGGGCCCTTCGGCCGGCCTGCAAGGTAGGGCGAATCCCAGCGCTTCAGCATCACCCCTTCGATGATCGGATGCGGCGGCGCCTGGCGCAGCCGCTCCAGCGTCTCCCAGTCGGAGAACGCGACAAAGGGCGAGAGATCGAAGCGGCTGGGATCGAGCGTCCCGACGAAGGCTTCGAGGCGCTTGCGGCGCTCGCCGAAGGGCAGCGCGCGCAGATCCTCGCCGTCGATCTGCAGCGCGTCGTAGCAGCGCATGAAGGCCGGATATTGCTGCTGGATCTTCGGCGAGACGCTCTTGCGGTTCAGCCGCTGCTGCAGGTCGGAAAAGGTTCCGGTCGCCTCGCGCGGGTCGCCGACCAGCAGCTCGCCGTCCAGCGCCGCTTCGAAATTCATGGCCGCGGCGAGGTCCGGGAAGGCGCCGGACACGTCATCGCTGGTGCGCGAATAGAGCCTGCGCACGCCGCCTTCGCACACTGCCTGCACGCGGATGCCGTCCCACTTCCATTCCGCCGCATAATCGGCCGGATCGAGTTTTTCGAGGTCGTTGTCGCCAACGGCATTGGAAAGCATCGCCGGCCGGAACAGCGCGAGTGCGGCGCTCCTCGGCTTTTCCGCCCGGCCCTCCAGCCAGGCGAACAGCTCGGTGTAGGGCGGCGCCAGACCGTGCCAGAGCTCCTCGATCTCGGCTACGTCGACTTGGCCGAGGTCGGCCAGCGCCTGCTTGGCGAGCCGCGCCGACACGCCGATGCGCAGGCCGCCAGTGACCAGCTTGATGATGGCGAAGCGCGCCGAGATGCTGGCGTCGTCGAGCAGCCGTGACAGCACCTTCGGCCCGTCGGAACGGCTCGCCGCCTGCAGCCTGCCGACCACCTCGGCAAGCGTCGGCACATGATTGGGGATATGCCCTTGCGGTTGCGGCCAGACCAACGACACGGTCTCGGCGAGGTCGCCGACATAGTCGTAGGAATAGCCAAACAGCACCGGATCCATGCGCTCGACCACCAGCGCGCGCAGCATCGCCGGCTTCACCGCCGCGATGTTGAGATCGCCCGTGATCGCCGCCAGCGCCAGCCCGCGATCGGGGTCCTCGACGCTGCGGAAATAATCGGTGAGCAGCGTCAGCTTGCCGTTGCGCGACGGCGTCAGCACCAGACGGTCGAGGAGCTCGGCGAAGCGGTTCATGGGGATGTGCGCCCCGCCAATGGCGAAAGCCGGCGCGAGGCACCCCCCTCTGGCCTGCCGGCCATCTCCCCCGCACGGGGGGAGATTGGCAGTTTCGGCCCTGCCGCACATCCTGCAATGTCGATGATTGGCGAAAGCCGTCGCGACATCCGATCTCCCCCCTTGCGGGGGAGATGGCCGGCAGGCCAGAGGGGGGTGTGAAGGATCGCGGCGTTGCCAATTCCCGCATCAAGAATCGCCATCAATCGCCCTCGTCCTCATATCCCACCAGATGCAGCGGCCGCGCGGCGATGCCCTCCAGCTCGCACCAGCGCACCAGCGCCTCCTCGCGGCCATGCGTCACCCAGATTTCCTCCGCCCCCGTTTCCTTGATGGTGATGATCAGCTCGTCCCAGTCGGCATGGTCGGAAATGATCAGCGGCAGCTCGACGCCGCCCTGCTTGGCCCGCTGGCGGATGCGCATCCAGCCCGAGGCGAAGCAGGAGATCGGGTCCGGAAAACGCCGCGCCCAGCGGTCGGCGAAGGCCGACGGCGGTCCGACGACGATGGCGCCGGCGAAATCGGCCTTGCTGCCGCTCTCCACGGTTCCCGGCTCGAGCCTGCCGAGATCGATGCCCTGACTCTGATAATATTCGCTGAGCTTGGCCAGCGCGCCGTGGATATAGATCGGCCTGTCATAGCCGGCGTCGCGCAACAGCCGCATCACGCGCTGCGCCTTGCCGAGCGCATAGGCGCCGATCAAATGCGAGCGTTCGGGAAACTGCGCCGCCGATTTGAGCACGCGCGCGATCTCCTCATGGTCGGGCGGATGCCGGAACACCGGCAGGCCGAAGGTCGCTTCGGTGATGAAAACATCGCAGCGGACAGGCTCGAACGGCAGGCAGGTCGCGTCCTTCTGCCGCTTGTAGTCGCCGGAGGCGACGATGCGCATGCCCCCATGCTCGACGCAGATCTGCGCCGAGCCCAACACATGCCCGGCCGGATGGAAGGTGACGGCGACGCCGTTGATGTCGATCGTCTGACCGAGAGTTGCCGCTTGCGTCGTTCCGGCGAAATCCTCGCCATAGCGCAGTCCCATGATGTCGAGCGTCTCTTGCGTCGCAAGCACCGAGCGGTGGCCGGATCGCGCATGGTCGGAGTGGCCGTGCGTGATCAGAGCCCGCTCGACGGGCCGCACCGGATCGATGAAGAAATCGCCGGGCGGGCAGTAGAGGCCCTCCGGCCGGGATTTGAGCAGGTCGCTGGCGCGCATGGCTTTGAACATAGTAGCTAAATTTGCCGCGGGAAGCCCGTTGCAAGAGACTGCTGACTCGTCCTGGATCCCAATCGCGTTTCGTTGAAACGCCATCACGATCCAGCTCTTTGTTGGAGCAAGATCTCTCTCCGAAAACCGGTTCCCACTTTTTGCTTCGCTGACCTTTGGTTCGGGATCATGCTATGGAGCCAGCCGCCGGCCCGCCTCGCCGGTGGGATCCTTCACGAATGAAACCGCTCCAGGCCTCGTCGGGCGATTTGAATGCCGACCGTCGCGCCGATTTCGCCGAGATGCTTCTCGCCTCGGGCGAGCCTGCGCAGGCGGCGGAGCTTTTGCTTGGCGCGCTGGAGCTGGCGCCGCGCTGGGCCGCCGGCTGGTTTCGCCTCGGCGAGATGCAGGAAGCGGCCGGCCTGCCCGACCAGGCCGCGCAGGCCTGGGCCATGGCGCTGAAGCTGGAGCCCGCGGATCGCCTTGGCGCCGCGCTCAAGCTTCAGCTGATCGGCAAGGCGGTCGCCGCGGCGGCGCCGCCCAGCGCCTTTGTCGAGACCTTGTTCGATCACTATGCCGACAGTTTCGAGGAATCGCTTGTCGGCAAGCTTGGCTACGGGCTGCCGGATTTTCTCGGGCCCGCCATTGGCAAGGCAAGGCCCGGCCGATTCCGGCTGGCACTCGACCTTGGCTGCGGCACCGGCCTGATGGGCGAAAGGCTGCGCCCTTTCGTCGACCGGCTGGAGGGCTACGACATCTCGGCCGGCATGCTGAGAAAGGCGAGGGCCAAGGGCATCTACGACCGGCTGGCCAAGGCCGACCTTCAGCATTTCTCTCACACCGGCGACAGAGCCGACCTCGTGGTCGCCGCCGACGTGTTCATCTATGTCGGCGCGCTCGACCGGATCGTCGGCGCGGTTGCGAACATGCTTGCCGATGGCGGCATATTCGCCTTTTCGCTCGAGACGCTTGTCGGCGGCGGCGATTTCGCCCTTTTGCCGTCACGGCGTTATGCCCATTCCGAGGCCTATGCGCGGCACGTGCTTTGTGCCAACGGGCTTTCGGTCCTGTCGCTGGAAAGCATGGTTATCCGTCACGACCGGCGCGATCCCGTCGAGGGCCTGGCCATCGTGGCTGGCTTCCCTGCTACAGCTACCGAGGCGGGGAATCCGGCAACGGCATGAGGTCGACCTTGCTGCGAAAAAGCCTGAATGGCATGGTCCGGGTTGCGCGGGGCGGATACCACGAGGAGATATCCATGCGCTGGATCATGATTGCGTTGGCGTCCTGCCTGGCGGTGGCCGGATGTGTCGGCGGCACGTCGATGGCCGAGCGTCAGGACGAGGACGTCCAATCCTCATTGCAGTATGACGATGTGCCTTGCGATCAATTGCTGGCGCAGCGCAATCAACTGGCGCAGCAGAACAATCTGCCTGTCACCGCCAAGCCGAGCTTCTCCAATCCGGCGATGGGCTTTGGCCCGTTCACGCCGGACATGCGCTCCAAGGCTTCGCGCGACAGCAACAAGGCGAGCGGCGAGATCGACGCCATGAACCGCTCGATCGACCGCCGCGACTGCGGCAAGCCGAAGAAGAAGGAGACATTCGGGCTGCCGGGCTCGAAGCCTTCCTGACATTCGATATTCCGCTTTGCGATCGGTCGGGTCGTCGAGCATTGTGTTTGAAGGCCGCTATGAATCTCTCGGATCTCGGCAACCGCATCTGCATCCTGGCACCGTCCAACAGCGACAAGTCCGCTCTTGCCAATGCGATCGCGCGCAAGCGCGGCTTGGATCGCTTGGATCAGCTCTTTGCTTCCGCGATCGGAATTTGTCTCCCAACTAATATCCGGCCTCTCTGTCGACCAGGTTGTCCAGTCTTTCGCCGCGCTCGAAGGCGGCCATCTGGCGAAGCATGATCGGTACCAGATGGGCCGGGTCCGAGGTCGCCGCCGCATGCGGCGTGACGAACACTTTCGGGTGGCTCCATAACGGGCTGGTCTTCGGCAGCGGCTCGACTTCGAACACGTCGAGGCTTGCTTCCTTCAGCGTGCCGTCGTCCAGCGCGCGCACGATGTCGGCGTCCTTCTGCAGCCGTCCGCGCCCGGCATTGATCAGCACCGCGCCGCCAAGCCCGTTACGCCGGCGCAGTTCCTTGAGCAGTCCGTAATTGACGATGCCCTGGGTCTGCGGCGTGAGCGGCAAGAGCACAACCAGGATATCGGTGGCGTTGAGGAAGGGGATCAGCCCCGCCTCGCCGGCATAGGTCGAAACGCCCTTCATCCCCCGCTCGCTGCGCGACCAGCCATTGACGGCGAAACCGAGCGAAAGCAGCACCGAAGCCGCGGCGCGGCCGAGATGGCCGAGGCCCATGATGCCGACGGAGATGTCGCTGGCCGGCCGTTGCGGCGGCTCGTGCCAGGTTTTCTTCGCCTGCTGGCCGCGGTAGAGCATGCTCTGGCGGTGATGGTCGAGCACTCGCCATACGACATATTCGGTCATGTATTGGGTGAGATTGTCGGCGACGATCCTGACGATAGGCACGTCTGGCAGGCCGGGATCGGCAAAGATGTGGTCGACGCCGGCGCCGATCGAAAAGATGACGCGCAGATTGGGCAGCGACTTGAGAAGGTTGGGCTTCTGCTTCCACACCACCGCATAGGTGATCGACGGATCGTTGGCGCCGTTTGGCTCCAGCACGACCTCGCGCTCGGCCGAGAGCAACTCATGCCAGCGCTGCGGGTGGATGCCCGTGAGGGCAAGCAGGACTTTGCCTTTTTCCATTTGCGGATTTTTCTTCCCTGTTTCGCCGGTGCGGGTCCGATTACTCGCTGACCACGCCGGTCGGTGCCGTCTCGATCTTGAAGGCTGCCGCCATCAGCGCCCGCGTATAGTCGGTTTGCGGGCTGCTGAAAATCTGTGCGGAAGGTCCCGCCTCGACGATCTGGCCATTGCGCATGACGATGACGTCATTGGCAAGGGCGCGGACCACCTTGAGGTCGTGGCTGATGAAGAGATAGGCGAGATTGTGCTTAGCCTGAAGGCCGCGCAGAAGGTCGACCACTTGCGCCTGCACGCTCATGTCGAGCGCCGAGGTCGGCTCGTCGAGCATAACGAAGCGCGGGTTGAGCACCATGGCGCGGGCGATGGCGACACGCTGGCGCTGGCCCCCGGAAAACTCGTGTGGGTAGCGGTGGCGCGTCTCGGGATCGAGGCCGACCTCTTTCAGCACGGCGACCACCTTGTCGTCGCGCTGGTCGGCCGAGAGCTTCGGCTCGTGAATCTTCAACCCTTCCTCGATGATCTCCGAGACCGACAGGCGCGGGCTGAGCGATCCGAACGGATCCTGGAAGACGATCTGCAGTTCGCGCCGCAGCGGCCGCATGGCGCTGAAGGAGAGCTGGTTGATGTCGCGTCCGTTGAAATTGATCGTGCCGGTCGAGGAGATCATCCGGGCGAGCGCTAAGCCCAGCGTCGTCTTGCCCGAGCCGGATTCGCCGACGACGCCCAGCGTCTGGCCGGCGCGCACCGTGACGTCGATGCCGTCCACCGCCTTCACATGGTCGACGGTCTTGCGGAAGAAACCTCGTCTGATCGGGAACCAGACCTTGATGTCCTTGCCGGTCATGACGGATTTGGCGCCAGGGTCGGCCGCGGGCGGCTTGCCCTTCGGCTCTGCTGCCAGCAGATGCTTTGTATAGTCATGCCGCGGATTGGCGAAGATTTCCCCGGTCGGGCCGCTCTCGACGATCTTGCCCTTGGTCATGACACAGACGCGGTCGGCGATCCTGCGCACGATGCCGAGATCGTGTGTGATGAACAGCAGCGACATGCCCTTGCGGGCTTTGAGCTTCGCCAGCAATTCGAGGATCTGCGCCTGCACGGTGACGTCGAGCGCCGTCGTCGGCTCGTCGGCGATCAGAAGCTGCGGCTCGTTGGCCAAAGCCATGGCGATCATGACGCGCTGGCGCTGGCCGCCGGAGAGCTGGTGCGGATAGGCGTCGAGGCGTTTCTGCGGATCGCGAATGCCGACCTCGTTGAGCAGCTCCAGCGTGCGGGAGCGGGCGGCTTGATCGCGCATGCCCTGATGCAGCTGCAGCACCTCGACGATCTGCTGCTCGATCGTGTGCAGCGGGTTGAGCGAGGTCATCGGCTCCTGGAAGATCATGGTGATCTTGTTGCCGCGCACGCCGCGCAACGCCTTCTCGTTCATGGCGAGCAGGTCGGCGCCGCTGAACAGGATCTTGCCCGAGGGATGGCTGGCGGCGGGATAGGGAAGGAGCTTCAACACCGACAGCGCCGAGACCGATTTGCCCGACCCGGATTCGCCGACCAGGGCAACCGTCTCGCCCTTGGCGATGTCGAATGAGATATGGTCGACGGCGATCGATTGCTTGCCGCCCTGCGCGAAGGCGACGCTCAGATCTTGGACGGACAGCAGGGCTTCGCTCATTTGAACGTCTTGCGCGGATCGAAAGCATCGCGTGTCGCCTCGCCGATGAAGACCAGCAGCGACAGCATCAGCGAAATGACGATGAAGCCGGAGATGCCGAGCCAGGGAGCGTTGAGGTTGCGCTGCGCCTGTTTCAGCAGTTCGCCGAGCGAGGCCGAGCCGGGCGGTAGGCCGAAGCCGAGATAGTCGAGCGAGGTCAGCGTCGAGATGGAGCCCGAGAGCAGGAAGGGCAGGAAGGTCAGCGTCGCCACCATGGCGTTCGGCAACAAGTGCCGGAACATGATGGTGAGGTTCGGCACGCCGAGCGCCCGCGCCGCGTTGACATATTCGAAGTTGCGCGCGCGCAGGAATTCAGCCCGCACCACGCCGACCAGCGCCACCCAGGAGAACAGCAGCATCAGGCTGAGCAGGATGAAGAAGCCCGGCGGCAGGATGGCCGAGACGATCAGCAGGAGGTAGAGCACCGGGATCGCCGACCAGATTTCGATGAAACGCTGGAAGAGAAGGTCGGTCCAGCCGCCGAAATAACCCTGCACCGCGCCGGCCGCGACGCCGATCAGCGACGAGCCGAGCGTCAGGATCAGGCCGAACAGAACCGAGATGCGGAAGCCGTAGAGCACGCGCGCCAGCACGTCGCGCGCCTGGTCGTCGGTGCCCAGCCAGTTCCAGTTGCCGACGACGCAGTTCTCGTCGGCCTCTCCCTTCGGGTACTGACTGCAGCGCGTCTTCTTGTCGTAAAGCCAGGACGGTTTTGCCGGTGCCGGTTCCGGAATGGCGTTGTTGACCGTCTGGTAGGAGTAGCGAACCGGCGGCCAGATCATCCAGCCATTGGAATTGATCTCGTCCTGGATCACCGGATCGCGATAATCGGTGACGGCGTAGAAACCGCCGAACTTCTCTTCCGGATAGGCGACCAGAACCGGAAACAGGATCTCGCCCTTGTATGAGACGACGATCGGCTTGTCGTTGGCGATCAGCTCGGAAAACAGCGACAGCACGAACAGCAAAAGGAAGATCCAGAGCGACCAGTAGCCGCGCCGGTTGGCCTTGAAATTCTGCAACCGCCTCTGGTTGAGCGGCGACAGAAATGGCCTGCGAGGCCGCGCCGGCGCGCTTTCGATCGCGGCCTCGGCCATCAGATGTCTCTCCGCTCGAAGTCGATGCGCGGATCGACCCGGGTGTAGATCAGGTCTGACAAAAGTCCGACGAACAGACCAAGCAGCGAGAAGATGTAGAGGGTGGCGAACACCACCGGATAGTCGCGGTCGATCACCGACTTGAAGCCGAGCAGGCCGAGGCCGTCGAGCGAGAAGATGTTCTCGATCAGCAGCGAGCCGGTGAAGAAGGCCGAGATGAAGGCGCCAGGGAAGCCGGCAATCACGATCAGCATGGCGTTTCGAAAGACGTGGCCGTAGAGCACCTTGTGCTCCGACAGCCCCTTGGCGCGCGCCGTCACCACATATTGCTTGCGGATTTCTTCAAGGAAGGAGTTCTTGGTGAGAAGGGTGGTCGTCGCGAAAGCCGAAAGCACGAGCGCCGTCAGCGGCAGCGTCATGTGCCAGAAATAGTCGGCGATCTTGCCCGGCCACGACAGCTGGTCCCAATTGTCCGAAACGATACCGCGCAGCGGAAACCAGTCCCAGAACGAGCCGCCCGCGAACAGCACCATGAGCATGATGCCGAACAGGAAGCCTGGAATGGCATAGCCGACGATGACGACGCCGCTGGTCCATACGTCGAAGGTCGAGCCGTCCTTCACCGCCTTGCGGATACCGAGCGGAATCGAGATCAGGTAGGATAAAAGCGTGATCCACAGGCCGATGGAGATGGAGACGGGCATCTTCTCCAGGATCAGGTTCAGCACCGAGATATCGCGGAAATAGCTATCGCCGAAATCGAAGCGGCTATAGTTCCACAGCATCATACCGAAGCGCTCGAGCGGCGGCTTGTCGAAGCCGAACTGCTTTTCCAGCTTCTTGATGAATTCGGGATCGAGCCCCTGCGCGCCGCGGTATTTCGAGCCGACATCGCCGGCCACGTCGAAATTGGCGCCACCGGCGTCGCCGCCACCGCTGCCGAGGCGGTCGTTACCGCCCTGGTTGGTCAGCCGTGCAATCACCTGCTCGACAGGGCCGCCCGGCGCGAACTGGATGACCGCGAAGGAAATCGCCATGATGCCGAACAGCGTCGGGATCATGAGAAGAATGCGGCGCAGGATATAGGCGCCCATCAGGCGACGGGCCCCGCGCGAACAGTGATGTCAGGCCTTGCCAATCTTTGCCGCCTTGCCCTTGTCGACCCACCACAGCGCCTCGACCGGAAAGCCGAAATCGGGTTTCTGTTCGGGGAAGCCGAACATGTCCCAATAGGCGCTTCGGTGATTCGCCAGATACCAACTTGGAATCCAATCGCGCCGCGCGCGCAAGGCCCGGTCCAAGACGCGCATGGCGGTGGTCAGGCTTTCACGGTCCTTGGCGGCGCCGACGGCATCGATCAACGCATCGATGGCCGGGCTTGCAATGCCCGACAGGTTGCGCGAGCCCGATACGGCGGCGCTGCGCGAGTGGAAGAAAATTTCCAGATCGTCGCGGGTCGGCGTGGCGCTGAAATTGAAGGCGGCCGAGAGCAGGTCGAAATCGAATGTCGATTGCCTGAGCTGGTACTGTGCCGAATCCACCAGGCGGATCGAGGCATCGATGCCGATGGCTTTCATGTTGGCGACCCAGGGCGAATAGACCTGCACGAAGGTCTCGTCGTCGACCAGGAATTCGGCGGACAGCCGCCCGCCCTTGTCATTGACCACGAAGTCGCCGGAGCGCTTCCAGCCCGCCTGAGCGAGCAATTTCAGCGCCGCGCTCAGTTGCTTGCGGTCCCGCCCTGAACCGTCTGACGGCGGTTGCGTCACCGCTTCGCCGAAGGTCTCCGGTGGCAACTCGTCGCGCAGCGGTTCAAGCAGCGCCAGCTCCTGCGGCGTTGGCATGCCCGAGGCCCGGAAGTCGGATTTCTCGAAGCAGGATTGCGAGCGCTCATAGGAACCATAGAAGAAGTTGCGCCGCGTCCATTCGAAATCGAAGCAGAGCGCGATCGCCTGCCGCACGCGCGGATCCTTGAATTGCTCCCGCCGCTGGTTGACCGCGGTGGCCTGCATGGAAGGCGTGGTTTCGGCCGGGAACTCATGCTTGATCACCTTGCCGGCGGTGAAGGCTGGAAAGTCGTAGGCCGTTGCCCAGACGCGCGACGTGAATTCCTCGCGGTAGAGGATCTCGCCCTTCTTGAAAGCCTCGAACCCGGCCGTCCGGTCCTGGTAGAATTCGATGCGGATGCGCCCGAAATTGTTCTGGCCGCGATTGACCGGCAGGTCGTTGCCCCAGTAGTCGGCCACGCGCTCATATTCGATCCAGGCGCCCGCCGACCAGCGCCCGACCTTATAGGCGCTAGAGCCGAGCGGCGGATTGAGCTGCGAGGAATCGAACGGGTTGGCTGTAAAGAAGGCCTTCGAAAGGATCGGAAAACCGACCACGTTGAGGATGGTGCGGGCCGACTGCTTGCCGGAGAATTTGAGCTCGACCGTGTGGGCGTCCTTCGCCGCCGCGTCCTCCAGATGCGTCAGCGACAGCGCGTAGTCCGGATGCCCTTTGTCTTTCAGCAGCTTGAAGGTGAAGGCGACATCGTCGGCGGTGAGCGGCGAGCCGTCATGGAAACGTGCCTGCGGGCGCAGCGAGAATGTGAAGCCGTTGCGGTCGTCGGAGATTGTGACACCGTCGGCGATCAGTCCATAGACCGCGTCTGGCTCGTCGAGTGCCCGCACCATCAAGGAATCGAAGCACATTTCCATGCGCTGCGGAGAATCGCCCTTGGCGACGAATGAGTTCAGCGTGTTGAAGGTCTGCGGGCTCTGGTTGGCGCCCCAGTTCGGCGGCGAGAAGTTGAAGATGCCGCCTTGCGGCGCATCGACATCGACATAGTCGAAATGGGTGAAATCGGGCTTGTATTTGAGGTCGCCGAAGGCCGACAGGCCGTGCAGCTTGACACCGGCCGGGGTGTCGGCAAAGGCCCGGCCGGGCAGCAGGGCGGCGGCTGTGGCCGCGGCGCCGAGCGCCAGGAAGTCGCGGCGAGGAAGCAAAATCCGCCGCCCCATCAATTGAGGCCCTTGTACTTGGCGGCCAGCGCCTTTTCCTTCGCGGGGTCGATCCACCAGGAATCGATATCGGCGCCGCGGTAGCTTGGCTGCTTTTCCGGCATGCCGAACTTGTTCCAATAGGCAAGCCACACCACCGCGCGGTAGAATTGCGGGACCACATAGTAGTTCCACAACAACACCCGATCGAGCGCGTGGGTGGCCGCGACGAGGTCGTCGCGATCGGTCGCGAAGATGATGTGGTCGACCAATGCGTCGACAACCGGGTCCTTGATGCCGGAATAATTGCGCGATCCGGGCGCGTCGGCGGCCTTCGAGCTCCAGAAATCGCGCTGTTCGTTGCCCGGCGATTCCGACTGCTGCAGCAGGTTGGTGATGACGTCGTAGTCGAAATTGTTGACGCGGTTGACGTATTGGCTGGGATCGATGATCCGCAGCGTCGCATCGACGCCGATCTTGCGCAGGTTAGCGATATAATTGCCTGAGAGGATCTGGTCCGTGTCGGACGTGCCGAGGATCTCGAATTTGAACGGCGCGCCGGTCTTGGCGTTCACCATCTTGCCGCCCTTGATCACCCAGCCCGCCTGGGCGAAGAGGTCCACCGCCTGCTTCAGATACTTCCGTTCCGCCTGCGGCGAGTCATAGACCGGCAGCTTGAATTCCTGGGTGAACAATTCAGGCGGCAGCTTGTCTCGATACTTCTCCAGGATCTCGAGCTCCTTGCCTTGCGGCAACCCGCTCGACGCCAATTCGGTGCCCTGGAAATAACTTTTGGTGCGCGTGTTGGAATTGAAGAACAGCGTGCGGTTCATCGTCTCGAAATCGTAAGGATAGGTCAGCGCTTCGCGCACGCGGCGATCCTGGAACAGCGGCCGGCGCTGGTTGAGCATGAAAGCCTGCATCGGCTCCGGCGAGGTGGTCTTGAATTCCTTCTTGATCACGTCGCCGGCGCTGATGGCGGGAAAATTATAGGCCGTGGCCCAACGTCTCGAGCTGTTTTCCGGCTTGATGTCGTCCAGCCCGCCCTTGGTGAAGGCCTGCCAGGCGGCGTTGTCGTCCAGTATGTAGGTAAAGCGCTGGGTGTCGAAATTCTCCCGGCCGACCTTCACCGGCAGCTTGGCGCCCCAATAATCCGGCACGCGCTGCCAGACGATCTCCGAGCCCGGCTTGAAGCTGGCGATCTTATAGGCGGCGGAGCCCAGCGGCGGCTCCAGCGTCGGCCTAGTGATGTCGCGCTTCTTGCCGCTGGCATCGGTGCCTTCCCACCAGTGCTTCGGCAAAACGACGAGATCGCCGAGGATCTTGGGCAGCTCGCGGTTGCCCTTCTGGTTGAAATGGAATTCGACCTCATGGTCGGAGATCGCCACAGCATCGGTGACGTTCTCGAAATAGCGGCTGTATTGTGGGCTGTTGGCCTTGAGCATCTGGAAGGACCAGATCACGTCATCGACGGTGATTGGCTGGCCGTCATGCCATTTTGCCCGCGGATCGAGTCGGTAGGTGGCGGACGAATAGTCGGAAGGGTATTTGTAGGCATCGGCGACCAGTGGGTGGCTGACGCTGCCCTCGTCGGTCGCCTGGTCCATCAGCGTGTCGTAGAGCAGCCCGCCGCCGAAGCCGACCAGCCCCGCGGCCGGCGATCCCTGCACGATATAGGGGTTGAAGCTGTCGAACGTACCGGTGACAACGGAGTTGTAGGTTCCACCTTTCGGCGCATCGGGATTGACGTAGTCGTAACGTTTGAAATTCTCGCCGTATTTTGAAGGCCCGATCAGCGACGACGTCGTGTGCCACTCATCGGCGAAGCCGACCTGCAGGCTGGCGGCGAAGGCGAGCGCGAACGCCGATGCGAAAAGCGTGCGGAAGCGGCCAACCTTCATGCGTTCTCCTCGTCGCGAACTTTGCTCACCCGCAATCTAGATCATTTGACGCCGGTGGGAACCGCAAGTGCCGCCTTTGTCGCCGCCCATGCGGCTTTCCCAACAGAAAAGCCGGGACGAACCCGGCTTTTCCAAGGAAGTCTCTGCGACAAATTGTTTATTGAGCGGGTGCCGCGGGCTTGGCCGGAGCGGCTCCCTCGGCCGGCTTGGCCGGCGCGGCGCCTTCCGCCGGCTTGGCGCCTTCGGCGGGCTTGGCCTCGGCCGAAGCGCCCGGCTGCGGCAGCGGCTTCGGATTGTCCGACAGCGTGCGCAGATAGGCGATCACATTGGCCCGGTCTTCATCCTTCGGCAGACCGGCGAAGCCCATCGCCGTGCCCTTCACGAACTTCTTCGGCGAGGTGATGAAGTGGTTGAGATTGTCGTAGGTCCAGTGCTCCTGGCCGCCTTTCGAAAAATCCTTCATGCCGGCCGAATAGGCGAAGCCTTCATGCTCGGCGACCGGGCGGTCGACGATATCCCAGAGATCCGGGCCGACCTTGTTCGGACCGCCCTTTTCGCCGGAATGGCAGGCCTGGCATTTCTTGAAGATCGCGGCGCCAGCCTCGGCATTGGCGGTGGCGAGCAGGTCGGCGATCGGCTTGGCTTCCGCCGCGGGAGCAGCCGGACCGCCTTCGGTCGGTTCCTGCGCTTCGATGGCGAAGCCGGGCTTTTCGGGCGCCGGCGAGGCGAACAATCCGTCCGAGACGAGGCCTATGGAAAAGACGAGGAAGCAGGTTCCCAGAAATCCGCCGAGCAGCTTGTTGACTTCGTTGGAATCCATACGCCCCTTGCTCCCTTTTCCGGCGGACCGTCCCGTCCACTCCGTCCGTCGGTATCGCGAACTGCCTCGAAAGGCCAGTCAAATCGGGCGGAAACTAGGTCTTTTGCTCAGGCGTTGCAACACCTATAAGGGCGCTTCCAGTGAGACCTTTTGCCACTTTCCATCCGCTTTTTTCGACCGCCCTGAAATCCGATGTCAACCTTGATCCTGATCCCCGCCCGCATGGCCTCGACGCGTCTGCCGGGCAAGCCGCTGGCCGACATTGCGGGCGCGCCGATGATCGTCCATGTCGCCCGCCGGTCCGCCGAGGCCGGGCTTGGCCGCGTGGTGGTGGCGACCGATACCGAAGTCGTCGCGCAAGCCGTGCGGGCGCATGGCTTCGAGGCTGTCATGACCCGCGCGGATCACGAATCGGGCTCCGACCGCATCTTCGAGGCGCTGACCGCCCTCGACCCCGAAAACCAGGTGGAAACGATCGTCAACGTCCAGGGCGACCTGCCGACCATCGATCCCGAGATCATCGGCGCGTCGCTGCGGCCGTTTGAGGACAAATCGGTCGATATCGCCACGCTGGGCGTCGAGATCGTGCGCGACGAGGAGAAGACCAACCAGAACGTGGTCAAGATCGTCGGCTCGCCGCTGTCGGCGACACGGTTGAGAGCGCTCTATTTCACTCGTGCCACCGCGCCCTGGGGCGCGGGGCCGCTCTACCACCACATCGGCCTCTACGCCTATCGCCGTGCGGCGCTGGAACGCTTCGTCGCGCTCAAGCCGTCGCCGCTGGAGCGGCGCGAACGGCTGGAGCAACTGCGCGCGCTGGAAGCCGGCATGCGCATCGACGCCGAGATCGTCAAATCGCTGCCCCTTGGCGTCGACACCCCCGACGACCTGGAGCGGGCGCGAAAAATCCTTTCAAACTGAGACATCCGTGATGGCTGAAAAGACCAACAGAATTTCCTTCCAGGGCGAGCCGGGCGCCAACTCCGACACGGCTTGCCGCAACATGTTCCCGTCGATGGAACCGTTGCCTTGCCCGACCTTCGAGGATGCTTTCAACGCGGTCGAGACCGGCAAGGCCGAACTCGCCATGATCCCGATCGAGAACACGATCGCCGGGCGCGTTGCCGACATCCACCACCTTCTGCCGGAATCGAAGCTGCACATCGTCGGCGAGTATTTCCTGCCGATCCATTTCCAGCTGATGGTGCTGCCGGGGGTGAAGCGCGAAGAGATCAAGACCGTGCACAGCCACATCCATGCGCTCGGCCAGTGCCGCAAATATATCCGCAAGAACGGCTGGAGGCCGGTGATCGCCGGCGACACGGCGGGTTCGGCCAAGATGGTCTCGGAGGTCAGGGACCGCACCATGGCCTCGCTGGCGCCGGCTTTGGCCGCGGAGTTCTATGGGCTCGATATCATCGAGAAGAATGTCGAGGACACCGATTCGAACGTCACCCGCTTCGTCGTGCTGACCAAGAACAAGCAATGGGTGGAGCGTCCCGCGCCGGACGCCAAGATGATGACCACCTTCATCTTCCGTGTCCGCAACGTGCCGGCCGCGCTCTATAAGGCGATGGGCGGCTTCGCCACCAACGGCATCAACATGACCAAGCTCGAAAGCTACCAGCTCGGCGCCTTCACCGCGACGTTGTTTTACGCCGACATCGAGGGCCACCCGGACGATCCGCTGGTCAAGCTGGCGCTCGACGAGTTGCGCTTCTTCTCGCGCGAGATGCGCATCCTGGGTGTTTATCCGGCCAGCGCCTCGCGCGATGAGTGGAAGGTGGCGGATTGACCGGTTAGTCGGAGCTCACGACCTTCGAGATTGGGGGAGCCTTCGCGACTTCGTCATCCACGGGCGGAGCGACGCGAAGCGGAGCGCAGACGCGAGGATCCATTCCGTAACCTTGATCGTAGAGCGCAGCGGAGCAGAATTCTGGACCGTCGCAACGCGTCGAAGTCACGGCATGGATCCTCGGGTCTGCGCGCGTCGCTTCGCTCCTTGCTTCGCCCGTGGATGACGAAGCACGAAGGCCTTCGCCAATCTCCGACGTTTGCACTCAATCCGATATCACCCCCAGCCGAGCGGCACGTAGTCGATCTCCATGAACTTATCGACCTCGGGCACCCAGCGGTCGCGCACGAAGGCGACATGGTCCGGGTGCTCGTTGTAGCGCGTGTAGGCTGCCTGGTCGGCGAACTCCATCGAGAAGCCGAACTGGTAGTCGTTCTTCGGGCTCACCTGCCGCAACTGCTCGAAATGCGCGACGCCCTTGATCCCGGTCAGGATCTTCTTCGCGTCGTGGAGGAAGCGCTTCGTCTCCAGCGACTGCAGCGGGTGCTTCAGCGTGAACACGACGGTGTGACGGATCATTCTTCTGCTCCTATTCGCTGTCGACCCAGGCGCGGATGAGGTGATGGGCGATTGCCCCTTTCGGCGGTGTAATCAAGCCGTCGGCATGCGTCCTGTCCAGCATCGTGCGCACCTCGTCGCGCAAAAACCAGCGGCAGTCCTCCAGCTCGTTGAGGTCGGCCTGGATATCCTCGTTGAGCGGCTCGCCGAAGCAGCCGATCATCAGCGAATAGGGGAACGGCCAGGGCTGGCTGGCGTGATAGACCACGCGGCCGAGCCGGATGCCGGCCTCTTCAAGCGTCTCGCGCCGCACCGCCGCCTCGATCGTCTCGCCCGGTTCGATGAAGCCGGCAAGCGCGGAATACATGCCCGGCGCGAAATGCTTGCCGCGCCCCAGCAGGCATTTTTCATGCGTCACCGTCAGCATGATCGCCACCGGGTCGGTGCGCGGGAAATGGTCGGTGCCGCAGACCGGGCAATGCCGCCGGTAGCCGCCGGCCCGCATTTCCGAGCGGTTGCCGCATTTCGAGCAGAAGGCATGGCTGGCGTGCCAGGCGAGCAGCGCCGCGCCTTGCGCCAGCGCGCCGGCCGCCGCCTCGTCGACCAACCCCTGCATATAGACGGAGCGGTAGTCGATCGCCTTGATCGTCTCGGGCAGCTTTTCCGGCTCGACGCCGGCGGGCGCCGCCAGCACGGGGCCTTCCTCGGAAAAGCCGAGCAGCACGCCTTGGCCGAGCGAAACCTCGAAGGCCCGGCTTTCATCCGCCTTGAACCAGGGGTCGAACGTGCCGTCGTCAAGTTTGAGGTAAAGCCGCCCGGCATGCATCAGCATCAGCCGCGCGGTCCGGTCGGCCAGCGCTTTTTCGACCGCGTCGTCGGCGCGGTTCTCGGACTGCCGGTCGATCCGGTTGCCGGCGAAACCGACGAATTGACTGGGCTCGCGCAAGGGCGCGTCGAACAGGCGAAAGCTCATGGGGACTCGGGTGGGCTGAGGACTCGGGGTGCGGAATGGACACTGGTCAGCTTATAGCGCCGCCTTGATCGTTTCGGCAAACCGCCTGATATCGGAGCGCTGGTAGGGCTCGCGCATGCCGTGCCCCCAGACCGGTCCCGGCCAGCCGGGATCGCCCTCGGAGCGGGCGACGACATGGACATGCAGCTGGCGCACGATGTTGCCCAAAGCGCCAGTGTTGATCTTGGTGCAGCCGGTCACCCGCTTCAGCGCTTGCGCCACCATATTGGTCTCGAAGGTCAGCATCGCCTGGTCGAGCGGCGTCAGGTCGTGAATTTCTTCCACGCCCGGCCGCTGCGGCACCAGCACCAGCCATGGCCAGCGGCTGTCGTTCATCAGCCTGAGCTCGCAAAGGCCAAGCCACATAAGCTGCTCGCTGTCCGCCTCCAGCCGGGCGTCCAGCGTGAATCCGGCCTCGAGGCCAGGCAGCATCGGCGTTTCCTTCACTTTTGTTATTTTGTAAGCATTTTCCAAACCCGGGACGCTAGAGCGGCGGCAAGGTGGCTGCAAGCGATTCATTGACCGCCGCCATCGATTTGAAGGACTTTCCGCCTTCGATGTGGTCATGGGTTCCGGCTCGGCCCTTGCATTTCGCCGCCGAATTGCCGATATGGAACGCGGGAGGTTGGTGGTGGACGATCCACTCGCCAACCGGGTCAGGTCCGGAAGGAAGCAGCCCTAACGAGCCCGGAACGGGTCATTGTTCCAGCCTCCCACCTCTTCGCCTTTCTCCCGCGACATTGACGGCCCCGAGCCGTGCGGGCGAGACTATGCGTAGGAATCGGCCGCCTTCCGTCGCGGTCCTGGGAGCTTTGGCGGCGAATGAGCGAAGCCGGAAATTTGGGGCCAGAAAGCCTGGAAACAGGTAAGGCCGCCGCTTATCGCGTCCTGGCGCGCAAATATCGCCCTTCGAATTTCTCCGAGCTGATCGGCCAGGAGCCGATGGTCCGCACACTGACCAACGCCTTTGCCACCGGCCGCATCGCCCAGGCCTGGATGCTGACCGGCGTGCGCGGTGTCGGCAAGACGACGACCGCGCGCATCCTGGCGCGGGCACTGAACTACAAAACGGCGACCGTCGATCAGCCCTCCGTCGACCTTTCGATCCCCGGCGAGCATTGCCAGGCGATCATGGAAGGACGCCATGTCGACGTCATCGAGATGGATGCCGCCTCTCACACCGGCATCGACGACATCAGGGACATCATCGACCGCGTCCGCTACGCGCCGGTCTCGGCACGCTACAAGGTCTACATCATCGACGAAGTGCACATGCTCTCCACGCAGGCCTTCAACGGCCTCCTGAAGACGCTGGAAGAGCCGCCGCCGCACGTCAAATTCATCTTTGCCACCACCGAGATCCGCAAGGTGCCGATAACGGTGCTGTCGCGCTGCCAGCGCTTCGATCTGAGGCGCATCGATGCCAGCGCGCTGGTCGGGCATCTGTCCTCGATCGCTGCCAAGGAAGGCATTGCCGTCGACGACGAGGCCCTGGCGATGATCGCGCGGGCCGCCGAAGGCTCGGCGCGCGATTCGCTTTCCATCCTCGACCAGGCGATCGCCCACGGCAGCGGCACGGTGAGCGCCGAGGCGGTGCGCGCCATGCTCGGCCTTGCCGACCGCGCCCGCATCATCGACCTGTTCGAGCATGTCATGAAGGGCGACGTGGCGGCCGCGCTCGCCGAGTTCCGCGCGCAATACGACACCGGCGCCGATCCGGCCGCCGTGCTTACCGATCTTGCCGAGTTCAACCACCTCGTCACCCGCCTGCGCTTCGTGCCGGCAGCCGCCGACGATGCGTCGCTTTCCGAGGACGAGCGTCGGCGCGGTGCCGAATTCGCCGGCACGCTTTCGGTGCGCGTGCTGTCGCGGACCTGGCAGATGCTGCTCAAGGGCATTCCCGAGGTGCAGTCCTCCAACCGCCCGGTCAGCGCCGGCGAAATGGTGCTGATCAGGCTGGCGCACGCCGCCGACCTGCCGACGCTGGACGAGGCGCTGAAATCGCTGGAGGGCGCGGGCCCGCTGCCGAATGGTGCGCCGCGCGCCAACGGAGCGCCGGCCGGCAATGGCGGTGGCGCGAGCCCCGTCGCGCAGACCCGGATGCCTGCTTCCACCGGTGGCGGTGCCCAGACGATGCGCCTGGTCGAAACGCAGCCCGTGCCCGCCGCCTTCGTTCCGGCGCCGGAGCCGGTCGCCGAGGCGCCCGTCGTTCCGGTCAAATCGCTGGCCGACATCGTCGCGCTTGCCGACGCCAATCGCGACATGGCCTTCAAGGTGCTGCTGAAACGCTGCGTGCGGCCGGTTCGCATCGAGCCCGGCCGGCTCGACGTCACCTTGACCGACGACGCGCCGAAGATGCTGCTCAACGACCTCACCGCCAAGCTGCGCGCCTGGACCGGCCGCAACTGGCTGGTGTCGCTGTCGAAGGAAGAGGGCGGCCAGACATTGGCCGAGATGGAGACGACGAAGCGCGAGAACGCCTTCTCCGACGCCAAGAGCGACCCGACTGTCGCGGCCATACTCGCCCGTTTCCCTGGCGCCAAGATCATCGATGTGCGCATCCCGGACGTGCCGGACGTGGAAGAAGCCGAGGCCGACCTGCCGGTCGAGCCGGCGGCCGATGACGACGAGACCTGAAACATTTTTAGAGGACCAACCGATGAAAGATCTTCTCGGCCTTATGGGCAAGGCGAAGGAAATGCAGGCCAAGTTCCAGGCCATGCAGGACGAGATCGCCACGCTTGAAGCCACCGGCCAGGCCGGCGGCGGTCTGGTCAGCATCACGCTTTCCGGCAAGTTCGAAATGAAGACGCTGAAGATCGATCCGTCTTTGATCAAGGCGGACGAAGCCGAGATCCTCGAGGACCTCATCCTGGCCGCCCACAATGACGCCAAAAATAAGGTCGAGCAGATCATGCAGGAGAAGACCAAGGCGCTCACGGCAGGCTTGCCGATCCCGCCCGGAATGAAATTGCCGTTCTGAGGCCGTGTGTGCCAGTTAATTGATTATGAACGGAAATTGAGTCCGGGCTGCAATATTAACTATTTTGCCGGCAATGCTCACGGGCACATTTCGCGACATTCATAAAGTTTTACCCAAGTCCAGAAGTTGCTAACCTTCTAGCCATCTTTTTGCCCGAAAGAGTCTCATTCTTGCCACATCTCGGGGCGGGCTGGCATCTGGACATGAGGCTTTTTTGGTGATCGCGACGCGATGGAAGACGCCGCTGCTGCTTATCGGCATCGTCACTTCCCCCTTGCTCCTGGCCGGCTGCAGCCAGACCACTTCCTCGCATGGCATGTCGGGTCTGACCGATGCCCTTACGCCGAGCTTCCTCACGCGTTCCTCCAGCCATTCGCTGAAGGACAAGGAATGCTTGCAAAGGGCTATGTTCTTCGAGTCCAACCGGTCGAGCCGCGACGGCATGATCGCGGTCGGCACGGTCGTCATGAACCGGCTTCGCTCGGGCCAGCACGGCAACACCATCTGTCAGGTTGTCGGCGAGCCAGGCCAGTTTGCTCCGGGCGTCATGACTCGGCCGATGAACTCGAAGGCCCTGCCGGATGTCGAGGAGGCAGCCGATGCGGTGCTGAGAGGCGAACGCAAGGCCAAGCTCAAGAACACGATGTATTTCCACACCGCCGGCCTGCGCTTCCCCTACAAGAACATGCATTACACCATGGTTGCCGGCGGCAACGCCTTCTATGAGAAGCGCGGCCGCAACTGGCAGCCGCTGCCGGACGAGCCGATGGTCGCCATGAACGTGGACGACAAGCAGAAGTCTGACCGGCAGAAACCGGCGGCCGACGCTCCGGTGCTCGTGGCTTCCGCCGAGCCGATCGTCAAGACGATCGTCCGTCCGGACCCGGCAAAGCAGGCCGCATTGGCCACGGCCGCGCGGACCGAAGACGCTTCCGCCGAACAGACCTATGTGACGGCTTCTGTTGCACCTTCTGCCAAGTCCGGCCGTCTGGCGCAGAAGCAGATGGTCGTGGCGATGCAGGAGCCCATGGCCGAACCGGACGCCTCGCGTTTCGGCGGCACCCTCAAGGGCCGCTACATCACTTCGGTGCCCAATGCGCCGCAGGAAGCGGCGATGGGCTTCCAGTCGACGCCTGAGAACACCGACGCCATCGGCGCGATGATCGTCAGCCAGGACCGGCCGCTCGAAGCCAACTGAACCCGATTGCATCCAAAGCAAGGCCCGCCATGGCAGCATGGCGGGCTTGTGCCGTTGCTGGCTGTCCTGAAAAATCCTAGATCAAGGCGATGTCGAAGAGAATCGCCGGTCCGGAAATCGAACGCCTGATCCAGCTCCTGGCCAAGGTGCCGGGGCTTGGGCCGCGCTCGGCCAGGCGCGCCGCGCTTCATCTCATCAAGAAGAAGGAGCAGCTGCTCGAGCCTCTGGCCGCCGCCATGGGCGAAGCGGTCGACAAGGTGCGCATCTGCTCGACCTGCGGCAATGTCGATACCTCCGACCCTTGCATGATCTGCACCGACCCGCGCCGCGACGCCGGCACGCTGATCGTCGTCGAGGACGTCTCCGACCTCTGGGCGCTGGAGCGCGCCGCAGCCATGAACGTGCGCTACCACGTGCTTGGCGGCACGCTGTCGCCGCTCGACGGCATCGGTCCGGACCAGCTCAACATCCGCTCGCTGGTCGACCGTGTCGCCGGCGGCGAGGTGAAGGAAGTCATCCTTGCCGTCAACGCCACCGTCGAGGGGCAGACGACAGCGCATTATCTGACCGACCAGCTGTCTGGCTTCGAGGTCAAGGTGACGCGGCTCGCGCATGGCGTGCCGGTCGGCGGCGAGCTCGATTACCTCGACGAAGGCACGCTGGCCGCCGCGCTGCGATCGAGGACGGCGTTTTGAAGTTGGCGGGGAGGGCGCGCGTGACAGATGTTATTCCTCGAGATTCCGCGCTCCGTCACACCCCCCTCTGCCCTGCCGGGCATCTCCCCCGCAAGGGGGGAGATTGGCAGTTTCTTTGCCGGCGCTTTTATCCCCACGTCGGCGATTGGCGAAAGCCTGCGCGACATCTGATCTCCCCCCTTGCGGGGGAGATGTCCGGCAGGACAGAGGGGGGTGTGAAGGAACGCCAGCATTTCAGGTTGGCTATTCTTTCCTTCCTAGCGACGCTTCTCGCTCTCTTCATTACCACCCCCACCCATGCCGCCCCCATCGACGACCAGTTCCAGGCTTGGCTCCAAACCGACCTCTGGCCCGAAGCCAAGTCCAGAGGCATCTCCAAAAAAACCTTCGACGCTGCCTTCCTCGGCGTGAAGCCGAACCTCAAGCTGCCCGATCTCGTCCTGCCCGGCGAGAAGCCGACGACACCTGAGAAGCAGCATCAGGCCGAGTTCGGCCCGCCGGCCAACTACTTCGCCGAGAAGATCATTCGGGCCGTCACGTCGGGCGGAAGGACGCGCGAGAGCGCCAACGCCCGGACGCTCGGGCTGATCGAGAAGCGCTACGGCGTTCCGGGCGAGATCGTGCTGGCGATCTGGGGCCGCGAGACCGGCTTCGGCGCGGCCAAGATGCCGTACGACGCGTTCGAGGTGCTGGGCACCAAGGCGTTCATGTCGACCAAGAAGGACTTCTTCCGCACCGAGGTGCTGGCGGCGCTCGAAATCGTCGAGCGCGGGCTGGCGCCGGTCAATGCGATGAAGTCCTCCTGGGCCGGCGCGCTCGGCCAGCCGCAATTCATGCCGACATCGTTCTTGAAGCACGCCGTCGACTTCGACGGCGACGGCCGGCCCGACATCTGGAACTCGACGCCCGACGTGCTCGCCTCGATCGCCAACTACCTCGTCCATTATGGCTGGGTGAGGGGGCGCGGCTGGGGGACCGAGGTGACGGTTCCGGCAAATGTCTCTTGCTCGCTCGAAGGACCCGACCAGGGCAAGAAGATCTCCGATTGGGTGGCGATGGGCATCAGGCGCGTCGACGGCAAGGCGTTTCCGGCGAGCGAATTGAAGGCGGAAGGTTTCCTGCTGATGCCGGCCGGGCGCAGTGGCCCGGCCTTCGTCGTCACGCCGAACTTCTATGTGATCAAGCAATACAACAACAGCGATCTCTATGGCCTGTTCATCGGCCATGCCGCCGATCGCATCGCCAAAGGCGACGCCGCCTTTGTCGGCACCTGGGGCGCGGTCGGCGATCTCCATCGCTCCGATATCGCGGCTCTGCAGCGGACGCTGGAGGCCAAGGGCTACGATGTCGGCAGCGCCGACGGCCTGCCCGGTTTCAAGACCCGCCGCTCGATCGGCATCTGGCAGGCAAAGAACGGCAGGCCCGCCACCTGCTTTCCCGATGCCGCAATGGTCGCGCAACTGAAATAGCGGCTGTCTCCCGAAAGCGCGACCCCTGGCAGATTTTTGCGGATCGGCGGCTTCAATCGGCTGGCGCATGGGTCGACTCATGGCGGCTCGTCTGGTCCGATACGGTGTCTCGCACAGGCGCGTTGCCGCTTTGGTGCGCCGTCGAATAGGGAGTTGACCAACTGGACAAAAAACACGACGGTAAGCGGTCAAAGCCGCCGCTGGCCTTGCAAAGAACAATACAGCCCTGAGCCGGGAACTCAGGTCAACAAGACAGGGAACGATCACCATGATGCTGGAAAAGTTTGCTCTCCGCTCTCGCGCCTTGCTTGCGGGCGCCGCGCTGTCCGCGCTGCTCGTCGCGCCCGCCTTCGCGGTCACGCCCGCCGATACGCTGGTCGAGGGCTTTGCCATCGACGACATCATCTCGATGGACCCGGGCGAAGCGTTCGAGTTGTCGACGGCCGAGGTCACCGGCAACACCTATGATCTCCTGGTTCGTCTCGACCTCAGCGACACGTCCAAGGTCAAGGGCGACCTTGCCGAGAGCTGGACCGTTTCCGACGACGGCCTGACCTACACATTCAAGCTCAAGCCCGGCATGAAGTTCGCGTCCGGCAACCCGATAACCGCGACCGATGTCGCCTATTCCTTCGAACGCGCCATCAAGCTCGACAAGAGCCCGGCTTTCATCATCAACCAGTTCGGCATCACCGGCGACAATGTCACCGAAAAAGCCAAGGCCGTCGACGACACCACCTTCCAGTTCGTCGTCGACAAACCCTACGCACCGAGCTTCGTGCTGAACTGCCTGTCGGCCACGGTCGCCTCGGTCGTCGACGCCAAGCTGGTCAAGGAACATGTCGCCGCCGTCACGCCGAGCGCCGACTACAAATGGGACAACGACTTCGGCAATGCCTGGCTGAAGACCGGCTATGCGGGCTCGGGCCAGTACAAGCTGCGTGAGTGGCGCGCCAACGAGGCCGTCGTCATGGAGCGCAACGACAATTACAATGGCGAGAAGGCCAAGCTTGCCCGCATCATCTACCGCAACATGAAGGAAAGCTCGGCGCAGCGCCTAGCGCTCGAGGCCGGCGATATCGACGTCGCCCGCAACCTCGAGCCGAACGATCTCGACGCCATCGCCAAGAACGCCGATCTCACCACCACCAGCGCGCCGAAGGGCACGGTCTATTACATCAGCCTCAACCAGAAGAACCCGACGCTTGCCAAGCCGGAGGTGCGGCAGGCGTTCAAATATCTGGTCGACTACGATGCGCTGGGCTCGACCATCCTCAAGGGCATCGGCGAAATCCACCAGTCCTTCCTGCCCAAGGGCGACCTCGGCGCGATGGATGACAATCCCTTCAAATTCGATGTCGCCAAGGCCAAGGAATTGCTCGCCAAGGCGGGCGTGCCGGATGGCTTCAAGGTGACCATGGACGTGCGCACCGGACAGCCGACCACGGGCATGGCGGAATCGATCCAGCAGACGCTCGGCCAGGGCGGCATCCGACTGGAGATCATTCCCGGAGATGGTAAGCAGACGCTGACCAAATACCGCGCCCGCAACCACGACATCTATATCGGCCAGTGGGGCCAGGACTATTTCGATCCGAACTCCAACGCCCAGACATTCGCCTCGAACCCGGACAATTCCGACGACGCCAAGATCAAGACGCTGGCCTGGCGCAATGCCTGGGACATCCCGGACCTGACCAAGGAAACCGAGGCGGCGCTGCTGGAGAAGGATTCGGGCAAGCGCGCCGATATGTACAAGGACCTGCAGCAGAAGATCCTCGACACCAGCCCGTTCGTCATCATCCATCAGCAGCTGGAAGTGGCCGGGCTGCGCAAGAACCTCAAGGGCTTTGCGCTCGGCCCGAGCTTCGACACCAATTTTGTCGGCGCGGTTTCCAAGGAATAGCGCCGGCGGATCCGCCGCGTGAGCGTAGCTGACAATCAGGTGGCGGCGGGGCGCGGCAGCGCCCGCGCCGTCGCCGTCCTATCGTCGCTCGGCCGCTTCCTGGTCATCGCGGTGACGACCTATCTCGGTCTTCTCGCGGTGACCTTCTTCATCGGCCGCGTCATCCCGATCGATCCGGTTCTGGCCGTCCTCGGCGACCGTGCGCCCACGGCCGTGGTCGAGCGCACGCGCCGCGAAATGGGCCTCGACCTGCCCTGGATCGAACAGTTCTACATCTATGTCAAAAATGCGCTGAGCGGCGACTTCGGCACTTCGGTGCTGACCACCAATCCGGTGATGTCCGATATCCGCCGCGTCTTCCCGGCGACCATCGAGTTGGCGACGCTGGGCACGATCATCGGCGCCGTCATCGGCGTGCCGCTCGGCGTGCTGGCCGCGGTCAAGCGCGGCAGCCTGATCGACCAGGTCGCGCGCGTCGTCGGTCTCATAGGCTATTCGGTACCGATCTTCTGGCTTGGCCTGCTCGGGCTGGTGCTGTTCTACGCCAAGCTGCAATGGATCGCCTTTCCGGCGCGGCTCGACGTCGTCTACGAATACACATTCACGCCGATTACCGGCTTCTACCTGCTCGATGCCGCGATCCAGGGGCAGTGGGACGTCTTCTACGACGCCTGGCGCCACATCGTCCTGCCGGCCGCGCTGCTTGGCTATCTGTCACTCGCCTATATCAGCCGCATGACCCGCTCCTTCATGCTGAACGAGCTGGCGCAGGAATACATCGTCGCGGCGCGCGCCAAGGGCCTGTCGGAAGGTCGCATCATCTGGGGCCACGCGCTGCGCAACGCTGCCGTGCCGATGGTGACGGTGATCGCGCTTTCCTACGCCAACCTGCTCGAGGGTTCGGTGCTGACCGAGACCGTCTTCTCCTGGCCGGGCATCGGCCTCTACATCACCAATTCGCTGCAGAACGCCGACATGAACGCCGTGCTCGGCGGCACCATCGCCATCGGCTCGGTCTTCATCGCCATCAACCTTCTGTCCGATCTGCTCTACCGGCTGCTCGATCCAAGGACGAAGGCCGGATGAGCGCTGAAACCATCCAATCCAGGCGCGCGTGGCTGCTCAGCGACCGGCCGGCCTCGCGCCTGCAGGCAAGGCTCGGCCGCGCCTATGTCGCCTGGCGGCGCTTCTCCGCCAATCGGCTGGCGCTGGTCGGCATGCTGATCATCATCGCGTTGCTGGTGGTCGCCGCCTTTGCCGATGTGCTGGCGCCCTATTCGCCCACCATCGGCGATCTGAAGAACGCCCGCCTGCTGCCGCCCGGCGCCGAGCATTGGTTCGGCACCGACGACCTCGGCCGCGACATCTATTCGCGTATCGTCTATGGCTCGCGCTGGACGCTTTATGTGGTGATCCTCGTCGCCATCATCGCCGCGCCCATCGGCCTGCTGGTCGGCACGATCGCCGGTTATGCCGGCGGCTGGACCGACACGATCCTGATGCGCATCACCGATATTTTCCTGGCCTTTCCGAAGCTGGTGCTGGCGCTCGCCTTCGTCGCGGCGCTCGGACCCGGCATCGAGAACGCGGTAATCGCGATCGCTATCACCTCCTGGCCGCCTTACGCGCGCATTGCCCGTGCGGAAACGCTGACGGTGCGCAACTCCGACTACATCAAGGCGGTGCAGCTGATGGGCGCTTCGCCCTTCCGCATCGTGCTGCGCCACATCATGCCGCTCTGCATCTCCTCGCTGATCATCCGCGTGACGCTCGACATGGCCGGCATCATCCTGACTGCCGCCGGCCTTGGCTTCCTCGGCCTCGGCGCGCAGCCGCCGCTGCCGGAATGGGGCGCGATGATCGCGTCCGGCCGCCGCTTCATCCTCGATCAGTGGTGGGTTGCCGCCGCACCTGGTGCCGCGATCCTTGTCGTCAGCCTCGGCTTCAACCTGCTGGGCGACGGTCTTCGCGACGCGCTCGACCCCCGGAGCGGCGACCAATGAGCGACACGCTTCTCGACGTCGACGACCTGCGCGTCACCTTCCCGACCCGCACCGGCCTCGTGCAGGCCGTGCGTGGCGTCTCGTTCTCGCTCGGCCGCGAGCGGCTGGGCATCGTCGGAGAGAGCGGCTCCGGCAAATCGCAGACCGGCCGCGCCATCATGGGCCTCACCCCGCCGCAGGCCGAGGTTTCGGCGAAGAAGCTCGCCTTCGACGGCATTGATCTGCTCTCCATATCGCCCCGCCAGCGCCGCGCGCTGCGGGGAAACCGCGTCGCCATGATCCTGCAGGATCCCAAATATTCTCTCGATCCGGTGATGACCATCGGGCGCCAGATCGTCGAGACGCTGCGCACGCATGAAAAGGTCTCCAGGGCCGAGGCGCGCGAGCGCGCGCTGGAAATGCTGCGGGCGGTGCAGATTCGCGATCCGGCCCGCGTCTTCGACCTCTATCCGCACGAGGTCTCGGGTGGCATGGGCCAGCGCGCCATGATCGCCATGATGCTGATCGCCGGGCCGGAGCTGATGATCGCCGACGAGCCGACCTCGGCGCTCGACGTCACCGTGCAGCTCGACGTGCTCAAGATCCTCGACAAGCTCGTCGCCGAGCGCGGCATGGGGCTGATCTTCATCTCGCACGATCTGCGCCTGGTCTCCTCCTTTTGCGACCGCGTCGTCGTCATGTATGCCGGCAAGGTGGTCGAGCAGATCAAGGCTTCCGAACTGCGCGACGCCCGGCACCCCTACACGCGCGGCCTGCTCAACTGCATGCCGAGGATCGGCTTCGAGCGCCATCCGCTGCCGGTGCTCGACCGCAAGCCGGAGTGGGCGGCATGACGGCTTCCATCGCTGTCGAAGGGCTGGAAGTGGTCTTCGACCGTTTTCGCGCGCTGAAGGGCGTAAGCCTCGAAGTGAGGGAAGGCGAATCCTACGGTCTCGTCGGGGAGAGCGGTTCCGGCAAGTCGACGCTGCTGAGGGCCATCACCGGCCTGGCGCCGGTCGCGTCGGGCGCCATCTCTGTCAACGGCAAGCCCCTTGGCAAGACCCGCGACAAGGCTTTTTACCGCGATGTGCAGATGGTGTTCCAGGATCCCTATGGCTCGCTGCATCCGCGCCAGACGGTCGACCGCCTGCTGCAGGAGCCCCTCGCGATCCATGGCATTGCCGACGGCGAGAAGCGCATCGAGCGCGCGCTGGACGAGGTCGGCCTCGGCACCGGTTTTCGCTTCCGCTACGCGCACCAGCTCTCCGGCGGCCAGCGCCAGCGCGTCGCCATTGCCCGGGCGCTGATCCTGGAACCCTCGATCCTTTTGCTCGACGAGCCGACCTCGGCGCTCGACGCGTCCGTGCAGGCGGAGGTGCTGAATCTTCTGGAAGAGGTGCGCCGCCGTCGCAAGCTCACCTTCCTGATGGTCAGCCACGACCTCGCCATCATCACCCATATGTGCGAGCGGCTGATGGTGATGCAGAATGGCGAGGCGGTGGAGACCCTGACCGCGAGCCAGCTGATCGGGCATCGCGTCAGTGCGGACTATACGCGCAATCTGCTCAGGGCGAGCGAGGGGTTTGTAAGGGTCTAGCTCTCAATTGCCAAGCCGCGTTCCTGCCCAGGTGTTATCGGGGTCTGGGGCAGGCCCAATCGACTGGGCCATGGTGCCGACTTGAGCAAAACGTGAAATAAGGTCAGAAGAGGCCTGCAGCGGCACCAACAAGAACGGGCCAGTCTCGATGAAGGATGGCCCGATTGAGGGATGAGATGAAGAATTCAGCCATTTCCGAACGCAAGAACCAGTCGATCTCGCGCGGCGTCGGCATGACGACGCAGATCTATGCCGATCGCGCCGAGAATTCGGAAATCTGGGACGTCGAGGGCCGCCGCTACATCGACTTCTCTTCCGGCATCGCCGTGGTCAACACCGGCCATCGCCATCCGAAGGTGATCGAGGCCGTCAAGGCGCAGCTCGACCGCTTCACCCACACCTGCCACCAGGTCGTGCCCTATGAGAGCTACGTGCATCTCGCCGAGCGGCTGAATGGCATGCTGCCCGGCAAGTTCGACAAGAAGACGATCTTCGTCACCACCGGCGCCGAGGCGGTCGAGAACGCCATCAAGATCGCCCGCAGCGCCACCGGCCGTCAGGCGGTCATCGCCTTTTCCGGCGGCTTCCACGGCCGCACCTTCATGGGCATGGCGCTGACCGGCAAGGTCGTGCCCTACAAGGTCGGCTTCGGCGCCATGCCAGCCGATGTCTTCCATGCGCCGTTCCCGGTCGCGCTGCACGGCGTTTCGGTCGCCGATTCGCTCGCCGCGCTCGACAAGCTGTTCAAGGCCGATGTCGATCCAGGCCGCGTCGCGGCCATCATCGTCGAGCCGGTGCAGGGCGAGGGCGGCTTCTACGAAGCGCCGCGCGACTTCATGACGGCGCTGCGCAAGATCTGCGACCAGCATGGCATCCTGCTCGTCGCCGACGAGGTGCAGACCGGCTTTGCCCGCACCGGCAAGATGTTTGCCATGGATCATCATGACGTGGCGCCCGATCTCACCACCATGGCCAAGAGCCTCGCCGGCGGCTTTCCGCTCTCGGCCGTCACCGGCCGCGCCGAGATCATGGACGCGCCCGGCCCCGGCGGGCTCGGCGGCACCTATGGCGGCAGCCCGATCGGCGTCGCCGCCGCGCACGCCGTGCTCGACGTGATCGACGAGGAGAAGCTTTGCGACCGCGCCAATGCCCTCGGCGCCAGGCTGAAGCAGCGGCTGGACTCGATCCGCGACGACGTGCCGGAGATCGTCGACATCCGCGGCCCGGGCTTCATGAACGCCGTCGAATTCAACGACGTGAAGAAGGGCCTGCCCTCGGCGGAGTTCGCCAATGCGGTCAGGCTGAAGGCGCTGGACAAGGGCCTCATCCTGCTCACCTGCGGCGTCTACGCCAACGTCATTCGCTTCCTGTCGCCCATCACCATCCAGGACGGAGTCATGACCGAGGCGCTGGATATCCTGGAAACCTCGATCCGCGACGCACGGGCGGCCTGATCGAAGTTGTCAGAGTGTCGGCTTCAACTATCCTTGGGCATTTTCCTTTCATCGAAAATGCCCTGGATGTCGCGCGAGCCATGCAGGATGCGCTCAACGCGCACATTGTTACGCTCGACGGTATAGAAGATGACATATCTCTGGAACGCGACGGAACGCAGGCCGCGCCAGAGTTCGGAACGGGGAGCGCCACCACGTGGTGCATCCAAGATGGTGTCGCATCGCACTCGAAGTGCCGCTATCAAGCGGCGGGCGGCCGCCGGATTTTCAGCTTGGATGTAATCGCCAATCTCTTCGATGTCCTGCACGGCGGCAGGCGCGAAACTGAGAGCCATTATTTGCGGCTTTCCGCCGCGTATCTTTTCTCCAGCCGATCGAAAACGTCGTCGGCTGTTATAGCTGGTCCGCTCTCTACACCCTTGCGGATGTCTTCACGCAGTGCAGCAAGCTTCGCCTGCCGGTGCTCTTCACGCTCCTCCAGCAGGCGCAGACTATCGCGCACGACTTCGCTTGCACTGGCGTAGCGGCCACTCTCGACAAGCTCGCGCACGAATGCCTCGTAGCGGGAGCCAATGCTGTAGCTTGCAGGCACGGAGCAAATCTTTCGCTTTATCCGAAATTATCAATTTATGATAATTCGGCGATGGCCTTTTGCCAAGGCTTGGTGGGTGCGTCCTTTCGCGCCCCCGAGCGTTGTTATCATCATAGTGGATTGAACAATCAGCCCGCCGCCCTGGTGGGTTCGTCCTGACTGAAGTCCGCGAGCGCCGCCTTCAGCGCATCTGGCCCGCCTGCCACCGTCTGCGGCGCCGGCGAGAAGCCGGCGCCGAGCATCTTGCGGCCAAGCATATGGTCGGCCGGACGGTTGACGGATTCGATGCCGAGCAGCCGGTCGCCGGCATAATGGTAGATCGAGAACTTGTTGTCGGCGAGATCGCCGAGCACAACGTGGCTGTCCCCGCCTTGCGTCAGCCCCACCATCTGCAGCTTCATGTCGCCGATATCCGACCAGAACCACGGCACGGCCGAGAACGGCTCGGCATGGCCGAGGATGGTGCGGGCTGCAAGCCTGGCCTGGTCGGTGGCGTTCTGCACCGATTCCAGCCGCACGTCGCCGCCTGTGAACCAGTGCCTGTAGGAGGCCGCGTCGCCGATGGCGAGGATTTCGGGAACGGAGCTTTGCATATGCTTGTCGACGCGGATGCCGTTGCCGGTAGCCACGCCGGCGGCTTCCGCCAGTTCGACATTGGGCACCACGCCGATTCCGATGATGACCATCTGCGCCGGCAAGCGCTCGCCGCCGGACGTGATCGCGGCCGAGACGCGGCCGCCTTCGCCCTCGAGGCGGGCAATGGTGGTGCCGGTCAGGATGCGCACGCCGATCGCTTCCAGGCGCTGACGCACATGCGCGGCGATGACAGGCGCCACGGCGCGGCCAAGCAGCCGGTCGACGGCCTCGACGACGGTGACGTTGCGGCCGGCGGCCCTTAGCGTCGCCGCGATCTCCAGGCCGATGAAGCCGCCGCCGAGAATGACCACGTCCTCGCTTTGCGCGCTGAGCTCGCGGATCGCCCGCGCATCGGCCAGCGAGCGTAGCGAGATCACGCCGGCAAGGCCGGCGCCGTCGAGCTTGAGCAGGCGCGGCCGCGAGCCGGTGGCAAGCACCAGCCGGTCGAAGGCGAGCGTTCCACCGCCTGCAACATTCAGCTGGCCCGCGCGGGCATAGATGCTCTCGATGCGCACGCCCGGCCGGTAATCGATGTTGTTGCCGGTGTAGAACGCTTCGCCGCGCAGGGGCTGCGGCTTGGCCTCGGCGTCCTTGATGAAGGTCTTGGACAGCGGCGGCTTGTGATAGGGCAGTTCCTTCTCGTCGCCGATCAGGATGACAGGCCCTTCATAGCCCTCATCGCGCAGGCTGGCTGCGGCCTGCACGCCGGCATGGCCGGCACCGACAATCACAACCCCGTTCGTCATCGCAATCCTTTTGTCTTGGAACTCTAGGCTCTTGCGCCAAGTGGCGATTGTCTGCCGCCGCCGCAAGGGCAGGCGTCCGGGTCGCACCCAGAACGGCTGCCTGTCAATCCGGTCTCCCGGTCGGGCGATCGTCTTAAAGTTGATAATCCTAGTTTAGAATAATTCTAAAGTATTGTTTCAATTGAATTTTTTCTGCCGCGCCGGTTGACTCCAGGCCTCTCCATCGCTTTATGGAGAGCTGCGCGCGAAGCGCATCCCTTTGATGGCTGGGCCTTGAACCCTTTCGATTGGAGGCAAGTGGGTGTCTTTTTATCGCGAACCGCGCATCGGCGCGGCCACCATTTTTCCCGGCATGCTCATGCCTCGGCGCGGGTGGACACATGCGCCTATTGTTGAATTTCCAAGGAACTGGAGAAGGATAATGACGGCACGTAATGGCGGCAGGCTGGCTGCGATCTGCGCCACGGCTGCACTGACGGCGGCGGTTTTCGTGTTGCCGGCGAAAGCCGAGACCGACGCGAAGGCGGTGATCAAGACCTATGCCGACATCGCACTGGCCAAATACGAGGATTCGCTGACCACGGCGCAGGCGCTGGACAAGGCGGTGGACGCACTCATCGCCAGCCCCTCGGCCGACACGTTGAACGCCGCGCGCGAAGCCTGGAAGGCCGCGCGCATTCCCTACCAGCAGACCGAGGTCTACCGCTTCGGCAACAAGATCGTCGACGACTGGGAAGGCAAGGTGAATTCGTGGCCGCTGGATGAGGGCCTGATCGACTATGTCGCCAAGAGCTATGGCAGCGAGTCGGACGAAAACGCGCTCTATACGGCCAACGTCATCGCCAACAAGGAAATCGAGATCAACGGCAAGAAGGTCGACGCCTCGAAGCTGACGCCGGAGTTCCTTTCGGGCACGCTGCAGGAGGCCGGCGGCGTCGAAGCCAATGTCGCGACCGGCTATCACGCCATCGAATTCCTGCTCTGGGGCCAGGACCTGCACGGCACAGGCCCGGGCGCCGGCGAGCGGCCCTTTACCGACTACGACCTCAAGAATTGCAGCAATGGCAATTGCGACCGTCGCGCCGAATATCTGAAATCGGCGAGCGATCTTCTGGTGTCCGACCTGCAGGAAATGGTCGGCAACTGGAAGGAGGACGGCGCCGCGCGCAAGACCCTCACCGACGGCGATGCGAATGCCGGCATCTCCACCATCTTCACCGGCATGGGCTCGCTCTCCTATGGCGAGCTGGCCGGCGAGCGCATGAAGCTCGGCCTTTTGCTGCACGATCCGGAAGAGGAGCACGACTGCTTCTCCGACAACACCTACATCTCGCATCTCTATGACGCGGTCGGCATCCGCGACGCCTACCATGCCAGCTACAAGCGGCTCGACGGCTCCGTGGTTTCGGGTCCGTCGGTGGCCGACATGGTGAAGGCCGCCGATCCGGCGATCGACAAGGAACTGTCGGGCAAGCTCGACACCACCATCGCCAAGATGGAGGCCATCCAGGCGCGCGCGCTGGCCGGCGAGGCCTATGACCAGCAGATCGCCGAAGGCAACACCGAAGGCAACGCTACCGTCCAGGCGGCAATCGACGCCTTGATCGACCAGACCAAGTCGATCGAGCGCGCCGTCGGCTCGCTCAAGCTGAACCAGATCGCCTTCGAGGGCTCCGACAGCCTGGACGCTCCCGACAAGGTGTTCAAGTAAGGTCCAGGGCATGATCCCAAAAAGTGGATACCGGTTTTTTGGACGAGATCATGCCCGACTAGGAAACAGGCATGATCCCAAAAAGTGGATACCGGTTTTTGGACAAGATCATGCCCGACTAACAAATAATCCAAGCGGCGCCGTGGCCGGCGCCGTCAGCCAGAGCAAGTGAATGCTGATCTGCCATTGCAACATCATCACCGAGAAGGAGATCGAGCAGACGATCGTCGGCCTGCTGGATGAGGATCCCTGGCAGCTGATCGTGCCCGCGAAGGTCTATCATGCGATGCGCAAGCGCGGTCGCTGTTGCGGCTGTTTCCCAAATGTGGTGGAAACGATCATTCGGGTCACCGAGAACTACCACGCCCGCTCAGAGGTGGGCGGCGTGGACATCGTTTCACACCTGGACCGCGTGAGAGGCTTGCGCGTCCAATACGGGAGCAGACCCCATGAAAGGCGAACCGCAGGTCATCGAGCGGCTTAATGAAGCTCTGTTTCTGGAGCTTGGAGCCGTCAACCAGTACTGGGTGCATTATCGTCTGCTCGAGGATTGGGGCTACACCAAGCTGGCAAAGAAGGAGCGGGCGGAATCGATCGAGGAAATGCATCACGCCGACAGGCTGATCGCGCGCATCATCTTCCTCGAAGGCCATCCCAATCTGCAGTCCGTCGCGCCGTTGCGCATCGGCCAGAACGTCAAGGAAGTGCTCGAATCCGATCTGGCCGGCGAATATGACGCGCGCACCGCTTACAAACGCTCGCGCGAGATCTGCCACGAGGAAGGCGATTTCGTCTCGATGAAGCTGTTCGAGGACCTTTTGACCGACGAGGAAGGACATATCGACTTCCTGGAAACTCAGCTCGACCTGCTTGCCTCGATCGGCGAGGAAAAGTACGGCCAGCTCAACGCCGACTCGGCCAACGAGGCGGAGTAAGGACATGCGGGAATGCGGCGCCCCGTAGATCATTTTTCGCGCCGCGCGCTGCGGGCCGCGATCGACGGCCTGCCGCTTCAGAAGATCCCGCGATACCGGATCGGCAGCGGGGCGTCGCTTTTGCTGGCGGTCATGCTTTCCGCGCCCGCCATGGCCGGTGAGCCAGCCGCTCTCCCGACGAGCCGCACCGACCTGACGCCGAAGGATCAGGCGCGGGTTCTGGCAGTCACCAGGCCAACGACCGACTTTACCAGGCCCGAACCGTTCGAGCTGATGCAGGGCGGCGCCGGCACGTCGCGGAAGGACGTCAACCGCGATGCCTTTTCGCAATCCTCCGCCAACATCACCTTTGAGGAAGAGGGCAGCTTCAAGCTCGGCAACGCGCTGTTCCGCAAGAACTGGGTGTCGTCGCCATCCTCGACCCAGGCTTCGGACGGGCTCGGCCCGCTGTTCAACGAGCGCGCCTGCCAGAATTGCCATCTGAAGGACGGGCGCGGCCGTCCGCCGGAAGGCGATGCCGGATCGACGTCTATGTTCCTGCGGCTGGCGCGCGACGCCGCCAGCGCCGAGGAAAAGGCCGCGCTTGCCGACCACAAGGTGCTGAACTTTCCCGACTCCATCTATGGCGCGCAACTGCAGGATCTTGCGGTTCCGGGCCTCAAAGGCGAAGGCCGGATGCGCGTCGATTACCAGGAGCAAAAAGTGACGCTCGGCGACGGCGCTGTTGTTGCGCTGCGCAAGCCAAGCTATTCGGTCGAAAATCTCGGTTACGGCCCACTCGATCCGCGCACCACGCTCTCGCCTCGGCTGACGCCGCCGATGATCGGGCTGGGCCTGATCGAGCAGATCGCGCCGGCCGATATTCTCGCCCATGCCGATGCGGATGACCGCGACGGCGACGGCATTTCGGGCCGGCCGAACATCGTGCGCGACGAACTGAGCGGCGCGGTGACCATGGGCCGCTTCGGCTGGAAGGCGCAGACCGCCTCGATCCGCCAGCAGGCGGCCGATGCCTTTGCCGGCGATATCGGCATCTCCACGCCGGAAATGCCGAAGCATTGGGGCGATTGCACCAAGGCGCAGACGGATTGCCTTGCCATGCCGAGCGGCGTGCAGCAACGCCTCGGCACGGCCGAGGCGCCGCCCCCTGTCATGGACCTCGTCACCTTCTATTCGCAGAATCTGGCCGTGCCGGCGCGGCGCGATCTCGACAAACCTGACGTGCTCGCCGGCAAGAAGCAGTTCTACGAAATGGGCTGCATCTCCTGCCACGCGCCGAAATTCGTCACCATGCGCGGCACACCCAACAAGGCGCAGGCCTTCCAACTGATCTGGCCTTATTCCGACTTCCTGCTGCACGACATGGGCGAGGGCCTTGCCGACGGGCAACGGGTCGGCGAAGCGAGCGGCAGCGAGTGGCGCACCCCGCCGCTCTGGGGTATTGGGCTCACCGCGACAGTCAACGGCAATGCTTTTTATCTGCATGACGGCCGCGCCCGCTCGCTTGCCGAGGCGATCCTGTGGCATGGCGGCGAAGGCCAGAAGGCGCGCGATCGCTTTGCCGGGGCCGCCGCGGCCGATCGTGACGCGCTGATTAAATTCCTGGAGTCGCTTTGATGTCGAAACGCCTGGCCGCCACCCTTGCCCTTCCGCTTTTTCTGGCGATCTCCCTGCCGGCATCGGCCGCGGTGAAGGCCTCCGATGTCATCGGCCGCGCGATCGATGGTTTCGTCCGCCCGGCCTATGCCAGCCTCGACGAGCATGCGGCGGGCCTGACCAAGGCGATGCACCAGCTCTGCGAAGCGCCGTCCGAAAAGAATCTCGAAGCGGCGCGCGCGGCGTTTTCCGGCACGGTGGAGGCCTGGTCGGTGGCCGAGATCATCGCCTTCGGGCCGATCAAGGAGAACAACCGGCTGGAGCGAATGCTCTATTGGCCGGACCGCAAGAGCATCGGCCTGAGGCAAGTGCAGTCCACGCTGGCATCCAAGGATCCGTCAGCCACCGATCCAGCGCAACTGGCGCAAAAGAGCGTCGCCATGCAGGGCCTCGGCGGGCTCGAATATGTGCTTTACGGCGACGGCGCCGAAACGCTCGCCAGGAAGGACGATCCCTATCGCTGCGCTTATGGCTCGGCTGTCGCCGGCAACGTCGAAACGATGGCCGGCGAGGTGCGTGACGCCTGGCAAAAGCCCGACGGCTTTGCGTCGCTCTGGGCCAATCCGGGGCCGAAGAACCCGCTCTACCGTGACGGCAACGAAGCGGTGACGGAACTGGTCGGTGTCTTCATCAACGAGCTGGACATGATCCGCGATGTGCGGCTGAAAGGTTTTCTCGGCGCCAGGCCCGATGCCGACAAGCCGAAGCAGGCGATCTACTGGCGCTCGCAGAACACGACGGCTTCGCTGGCCGCAAACCTGTCCGGCATCGACCAACTGTTCCAGGCTTCCAAGCTCGGCGATGCGCTGCCCGCCGATGCGCAATGGATGGCCGAATCCATCCACATCCAGCTCACTAACGGCGTGGCGACGGCGAAGTCGATCACCGGTCCGATCGACAAGGCGCTCGCGGACCCAGCGCTGCGCGACAAGCTCGAGCATTTCGCGCTGATCACGTCGAGCCTGTCGACCTTGATCGGCACCAGGATGACCGCCGAGTTCGGCCTGACCGCCGGCTTCTCGTCGCTGGACGGAGATTGATCGATGGCGTGGAGTACAAAGCTCATCGATCGCCGCGATTTCCTGCGCGCCGCGGGCGCCGGCTTTGCCGCCGCCATGGCGCCGCGTGCCTGGGCCGACACGCTTGCCGCGGACGCGGTGTTTGCCACGGCCTTCGTCAAGCGTGACGGCAGCTTCGGCGCCGCCGTGCTCTCCGAGGCGGGAAAAATCCTGCATACGGTCGATCTGCCCGATCGCGGCCATGACGTCGCCTTCGATCCGGTGTCGAAGCGTTCGGTGGTCTTCGCCCGTCAGCCCGGCACCTTCGCCGTCGTCTTCGACCAAGCCGGCCGCGACAAGCCCTTGACCATCGCCAGCATCGCCGGCCGGCATTTCTTCGGCCATGGCGTGTTCTCGCCCGACGGCGCCTTGCTCTATGCGACCGAGAACGATTTCGACAATGCGGCAGGTGTCGTCGGTGTCTACGATGCGCGGGAGAAATTCAATCGCATCGGCGAATTCCCGACCTATGGCATGGGGCCGCATGAGCTGCTCCTGCTCGGCGATGGCCGCACTTTAGCCATCGCCAATGGCGGCATCGAAACCCATCCCGACTATGGCCGGGCCGAGCTCAACATCGCGACGATGAAGCCGTCCTATACGCTCGTAGACCGCGTCACCGGCGACCTGATCGAAAAGCACGAATTGCCGCCGGCGCTGCATCAGCTGTCGATCCGCCACATGGATCGCGACCAGGCGGGCACCGTCTGGTTCGGCTGCCAATATCGCGGGCCGGCGACCGACCGCCCCGCGCTGGTCGGCCGCGCCGCGCGCGGCAAGGAGCTCGAGCTCTTGGAGATGCCGCAGGATGTGCTCTCCGGCTTCCGCAATTATATCGGCTCGGTCGCCGCCAATGCCGCCACAGGTACGGTCGCCATCACTTCGCCGGAAGGCAATTCGCTGGCCGTCCTCGACGCCGCCAGCGGACGCGTGGTCGCGACCAGATCGCTGGTCGAGGTCTGCGGCCTCGCGCCCGACGGCGCTGGCTTCATGGCAACGACCGGCGCCGGCGAGATCGTCGGCGGCGCCGGCTCGACCCGTTCCGAGCCGGACTATGTCTGGGACAACCACATGCTGCGCATCGCGGCCTCTGCCTGACAACAAGGTCCTGGCGCTGCAGGGAAGCAAAGCCGCTTAACATTTCTCCGCCTTGGCTCTTGCGGCGGCGGCCTATGCCGGGCAGAGGGAATTGTGTTTCGATCCAGTTCATTAATGGCCATATGAAGTTGCCTATATGAAGCTGCTCGCCATCGACTGCGCCGCCAGTCTCTGCGCTGCCTGCGTCTATGATGCAGGCGCGGGGAAGGAGCTTGGCCGTGAGGTGCGCGACCTCGGCAAGGGGCATGCGGAGCATCTGATGGCCGTCATCGAGACGGCCCTGCAAGCCGGCGGGATCGGCTACCCGAACCTCAACGCTGTTGCCGTCTCGATCGGACCCGGCTCCTTCACCGGCCTGCGCGTCGGCGTCTCGACCGCGCGCGGCCTGGCGCTGGCGCTGAAAATCCCGGCGATCGGCGTGACGACGCTGGAAGCCCTGGCGGCGGAGGCTGCGAATGCCTTTCCCGGGCGCGCGGTGCTTGCCGCGCTCGATGCCGGCCGCGAGGAAATTCATGCGGCGCTCTATGATAAAGCGTTAGCCGAGACTTACGGACCTTCCGTAGCTGCGCTTTCCGAGGCAGTGACCATGGCCATCGGCGCCGACGCGGTCCTGGTCGGGACCGCCGCGCCGCAGATTGCCAAGGCGGCGGGTCGTGCCTTCGAAACTGGTCCCGTTGCCGCCACAGCCGACATCGCGACCTATGCCAGGCTGGCCTCGGCCAGGGAACCGGGCGAAAAGCCCAAACCGCTTTATCTGCGCGGCGCCGACGCCAAGCCGCAGGCGGGTTTCATTCTGCCAAGGCAGGACAGGGGAAACGATTCCTGATGCGCATACCGTTCTTTCAGCCGCGCCGCAGGGACTATGCGCTGGAACCGTTGACGGTCGCCGACAGCGCCGCTGTTTCGGTGCTGCATCGCGAGGATTTCGTGCGGCCCTGGACCGACGGCGAATTCGCAGCACTTCTCGAGCAGGACACGGTCTTCGGCTATGCCGCGCGTGAGACCGGCCAAGGCTCCAAGCCGCCGGTCGGCTTCGTGCTCGCGCGGCTGGCGGCCGGCGAGGGCGAGATCCTGACCTTGGCCGTCGCCCGCACGCATCGCCGCCAGGGGCTCGGCTGGCAATTGATGGACGCGGTGCTGCGCGAATTGCATACGCAGCGCGCCGCGGCGCTCTTCCTCGAGGTCGACGAGACCAACACGCCGGCGATCGGGCTTTACCGCAGGCTCGGCTTCCGCCAGGTCGGCCATCGGCCGAACTATTATCGCTCGACCGAGCACGGCCCGACCGGCGCGCTTGTCATGCGCCGCGATCTTCGCTAGCCAGTCCGCGCGATAGGGCCGGAGCGAATGATCAAGAAATTGCGGATTTTCCTGGCGCTCGCCTATGTCGTCGTCTGTTCGCTGGTGCTGGTGCCGCTGCAGATGCTGTCGATGAAGACGGGGCTGTGGCCCGAAACCTTCATTCTCAAAATCTGGCACAGCATGATCCTGCGGGCGCTCGGCATGCGGGTGCATGTTAAGGGCGCGCTGGCCAGGGAACGTCCGCTGCTTGTCGCGGCCAACCACATTTCCTGGACCGACATCATGGTGCTCGGCTCCTTCGTCGATGTGAAATTCATCGCCCGGGCCGACATGAAGGGCTGGCCGCTGATCGGCATGCTGTCCAAGCTGCAGCGCACCGTCTACATCGAGCGCGAGCGCAAGCGCACTTCCGGCGACCAAGCAAGCCAGATTGCCAGGCGCATGGCCAAGGGCGATGCCATGGTGCTGTTCGCCGAAGGCTCGACCGGCGACGGCAACCTCGTGCTGCCGTTCAAGAGCACGCTGTTCGGCGCGGCCTCCATGGCGATTTCGGAAGGGGCGGCCGAACAGGTCTTCATCCAGCCCGTGGCGATCGCCTACACGCGACTGCACGGCATGCCCATGGGGCGCCGCCATCGGCCCATGACCGCCTGGATCGGCGACCAGGATCTGATGCCGCACCTGAAAACCTTGCTTGCCGAAGGGGCGATCGATGCCGAGGTGCATTTCGGCGAGCCGGTGCCGTTCTCCAAGGGTTCGAACCGCAAGGAGACGGCAAGGTTGATGGAAGCCAAGGTGCGCGAGATGATGCAGGCCATCCTCGCCGACCCGGCAAAGAGCCGCTGATTGGTATGTCGCCCAAGGGCCTGTAGCGATTTTGGAACAAGGCGGCGCGACGCGCCGCGGGCAGAATCGTCTGTTTTTTGTCACGGAAAGGCGCTAGAAGCCGCCCGATGGAATTGAACACGATTGAAAGCCACGGCATCGGCACTGCGGCCGAGCGCTCGGCCGGCACTGACCGCGCGGCGAAAAAGGTCTTCGTCAAGACCTATGGCTGCCAGATGAATGTCTACGATTCCCAGCGCATGACCGATGCGCTGGTCGCCGACGGCTATGTCGCCACCGACGTCGTCGAAGACGCCGATCTGGTGCTGCTCAACACATGCCATATCCGCGAAAAGGCGGCGGAAAAGGTCTATTCCGAGCTTGGCCGCATCCGCGACATGAAAGCCGAACGCGCCGTGGTCGGCCGCGAGCTCTTGATCGGCGTCGCCGGCTGCGTGGCGCAGGCCGAAGGCGCCGAGATCATCCGCCGCGCCCCGGCGGTCGATTTGGTCATCGGCCCGCAGACCTATCACCGGCTGCCCGACGTGCTGGCGCGGGTCCGCGGCGGCGAAAAGATCGTCGAGACCGAATACGCCATCGAGGACAAGTTCGAGCATCTGCCGCAGCCCAGGCGCGCCGAATTGGCAAAGCGCGGCGTCACCGCCTTCCTGACGGTGCAGGAGGGGTGCGACAAGTTCTGTACCTTCTGCGTCGTGCCTTATACGCGCGGCTCCGAGGTTTCGCGCCCGGTGGCGCAGATCGTCGCAGAGGCCGAGCGCCTGGCCGAGGCCGGCGTGCGCGAGGTGACGCTGCTCGGCCAGAACGTCAACGCCTGGCATGGTGTCGGCGAAAATGGCGAGGAATGGGGGCTCGGCCGCCTGCTGTTCCGCCTGGCGGAAATCCCCGGCCTGGCGCGGCTGCGCTACACCACCAGCCATCCGCGCGACATGGACGACGAACTGATCGCCGCGCATCGCGATCTGCCGGCGCTGATGCCCTATCTGCATCTGCCAGTGCAGTCCGGCTCGGATCGCATTCTCAAGGCGATGAACCGTAGGCATACGGCGCGCGACTATCTCGCGCTTATCGAGCGCATCCGCGCCGCCCGAACCGACATCGCCATGTCCGGCGACTTCATCGTCGGTTTCCCCGGCGAGACCGATGCTGACTTCGAAGCGACGCTGCAGTTGGTGCGCGAAGTGAACTATGCCTCGGCTTTCTCGTTCAAATATTCGCCTCGCCCCGGCACGCCGGGCGCTGAGATGAGCGACCACGTGGCCGAGGCGGTCAAGGACGAGCGGCTACAGCGGCTGCAGGCCCTACTTTTGAAGCAGCAGCAGGATTTCGGCTTGAGCCTGGTCGGCAAGACCATCGGCACGCTGATCGAGAAGCCTGGCCGACAGGCCGGCCAGAAAGTAGGCCGTTCACCGTGGCTGCAGCCGGTTATTGTTGACGACAAGGCCGGCGGAATCGGTGACATTATCGACGTACGAATCACAAGGACGGGCTACAACAGCCTGTTCGCCGAATTGGTCTGACGACCTCGGCAGATGAGGAGAGACGGTTGAGCGCTGCTGAACTGAAGAATCCGCCCCAGAACCAGGCGTCCGGGGCCTCCGACATGGCGCACATCGTACTGACCTTCGACAACAACAAGCTAGCCAGCGCCCTTTACGGCCAGTTTGATGAGAACCTCGCCCGGCTCGAGCAGAAGCTCGGCGTCGACATCCGCTCGCGCGGCAATCAGCTGACGATCAAGGGCTCCGCCGCCGCCGCCGAACAGGCGCGCCGCGCGCTGGACACCCTCTACGGCATCCTGCAGAAGGGCGTCGACATTGGCCAGTCGGATGTCGACGGCGCCGTACGCATGGCGATTGCCGCCGACGACCAGCTGACCCTGCCGACGATGGAGCGCAAGGGCAAGGTTTCGGCCGCCCAGATCGCGACGCGCAAGAAGACGATCTATGCCCGCTCGCTCAACCAGGATGCCTATATGCGGGCGCTGGAACGCTCCGAAATGGTGTTCGGCATCGGTCCCGCCGGCACCGGCAAGACCTATCTGGCGGTGGCGCATGCGGCGATGCTGCTGGAACGCGGCATGGTCGAGCGCATCATCCTGTCGCGTCCGGCCGTCGAGGCCGGCGAGCGGCTGGGCTTCCTGCCCGGCGACATGAAGGAGAAGGTGGACCCGTATCTCAGGCCTCTCTACGACGCGCTCTACGACATGATGCCGGCCGACAAGGTCGAGCGGGCGATCGCCGCCGAAGTGATCGAGATCGCGCCCTTGGCCTTCATGCGCGGCCGCACGCTGGCGCATGCGGCGGTGATCCTCGACGAGGCGCAGAACACCACGCCGATGCAGATGAAGATGTTCCTGACCCGTCTCGGCGAGAACTCCCGCATGATCGTCACCGGCGATCCGACCCAGATCGACCTTCCGCCCAACACCAAGTCTGGTCTGGTCGAGGCGCTGCGCGTCCTCGACGGGGTGCCCGGCATCGTCACGGTCCGCTTCAACGAAGGCGATGTGGTGCGCCACCCGCTGGTTGCCGAGATCGTCAAGGCCTATGACCGCGACGGCAAGCTGGCGCGAGGCTTGGGCGCCGAAAGCTGACTATAGGCCCTATGGCTCAAAATCCGGAATTTGGCGGCGAAGCGCCGGTCGATATCGATATTTTCGTCGAGGCAGGCGCTTGGCCCGCGGAAGCCGAATTGACACGCCTCGTCGATCGCGCCGTTGCGGCCGCTTTTGCCGAAACCGGCGCGGGCGGCGCCTCCGAGCTCAGCGTCGTCTTTTCCGACGATGCCCATATCCGGACGCTCAATGCCGAGTGGCGCGGCAAGGACAAGCCCACCAACGTCTTGTCTTTCCCGGCTTTTTCCTTTCCGAAAGGCGGCAAGCTGCCGCCGATGCTGGGCGATATCGTGCTGGCTTCCGAGACGGTGGCGCGCGAGGCCGCTCTGGAAGACAAGCCGATTGAAAACCATATCACCCATCTCGTTATCCATGGTCTGCTGCATCTTTTGGGCCATGATCACGAGACCGACGCTGAGGCGGAGGAGATGGAAGCGATCGAGCGCGCGGCGCTTGCGAGGCTTGCCATTCCCGATCCCTACGCGTAACAAAAAAGCTCAATTGACCCGATGGCGATGAACGACACACCAGAAACTGCCGCCCGTCCGGACGCCGGCAGTGCTGCCAAGCCTTCCGAAAAGACGGAAGAGGGCTCCAGTCCGAGTATTCCCGCCGGCAGCGCGGCCGCGGAGTCGTCGCATGCCGGTCCTTCGCTCTTCGACCGCGTGCTCGGCCTGTTCCGGCACCGCAACGGCACCAGCCTGCGCGAGGAGATTGCCGGCGCGCTCGCCGAAACGGCGACCGACGCCGGCGCCTTCTCGCCCGGCGAACGCGCCATGCTCAACAACATCCTTCGCCTGCGCGAAGTCCGGGTCGAGGATGTCATGGTGCCGCGCGCCGATATCGAGGCGGTCGAGATCAACACGACGCTTGGCGATCTGCTCGGCCTTTTCGAGCAATCCGGCCATTCGCGCATGCCGGTCTATTCCGAGACGCTGGACGATCCGCGCGGCATGGTCCACATCCGCGACGTGCTCGCCCACATCACCAAGCTCGCCCGCGTCAAGAAGGGCCGCAGCAGAGCGAAGACGCCGGCGTCGACCGCGCTCGACCTTGCCCAGGTCGACCTTGCGCGTACCATCGGCGATCTCAGCCTGATCCGCCCGGTGCTGTTCGTGCCACCCTCGATGCTTGCCTCCGACCTGATGGGGCGCATGCAGACGAACCGCACGCAGATGGCGCTGGTCATCGACGAGTATGGCGGCACCGACGGTCTCGCCTCGCTGGAGGATATCGTCGAGATGGTGGTCGGCGACATCGAGGACGAGCATGACGATGACGAGCCGATGGTCACGCAGACCGGCGACGGCGTCTTCGTCGTCGACGGCAAGGCCGAGATCGACGAGGTCGCCAAGATGATCGGCGAGGATTTCGCCGCCGGCGAGCATGGCGAATATGTCGACACCATCGGCGGCATGATCTTCAACACGCTCGGCCGCGTCCCCGCTCGCGGCGAAGTGGTGCAGGCCATTCCCGGTTTCGAGTTCCACGTGCTCGACGCCGACCCGCGCCGCGTCAAGCGCGTGCGCATCGTGCAGAGCCAGAAGGGCGAGCGCCAGCGCCGCCGCGCGGCCCGCACCGAACAGGCCTGATATCGCCGTCCGATGGCGATAGACGATCCGTTCAAGCACGCGGTTCTGGGTTCGGGTGTTTTCTACAAGGATCCACGCGCGGCATTGATCTGGCTGCAGGCGGCCTTCGGCTTCCAGCCGAGCATGCTGGTGAGCGATGCCGACGGTCGGCTGGTGCATGCCGAAATGCGTTTTGGCGACGGCTATATCATCGTCGATTCCGAATGGGATGAGCATATCGCCAGCCCGGCCTCCGTCGGCGGCAAGAACACGCAGGCCGTCTATGTGCGTCTGCAACAAGATATCGACGCGCATTGCGAGCAAGCGCGCGCGGCGGGCGCGCAGATCGTCGAGGAGCCCGCCGACCATTTCTACGGCGAGCGCCAATACCGCGCTCGTGACCTCGAAGGCCATGTCTGGACATTCACCCGCACCGTGCGCGTTGTCCCCAAGGACGAGGCTGAGCGACTGAGTGGCCTGCGCATCCAGGGCTGGCACCGCTGAGCTTTTGCAACCAAGCGGAACCGCTTGGCGTTGCAGAAATGCGGCTAAACAAAGAGCTATGGCAGGATTCCCGCGATAGCGCGACCGTGTGTCAGGCCGCGCTTATCTGGGTTTGGAACACCGGGCCCAGCCTGTTAAACCTCTAGCTCCCTGATTCGCGCGACTTGGGAAGCTGGATGCAGCGCTTTGCCGGCCGGATAATTCTGCTGTGGGGGTGGCGGCGGGCGTTGGTGGCGTTTGCCGCCGGAGCGCTGGCGGTGCTTGCCCAGGCGCCTTACGATTTCTTCGCCGTCTGCTTCGTTTCGTTCCCGGTCCTCGTCTGGCTGCTCGACGGCGCCACCGGTGAGGCTTCCGATGGCTGGTTCCGGCGCCTGCGGCCGGCTTTCGCAACAGGCTGGTGGTTCGGCTTCGGCTACTTCCTCGCCGGTCTCTGGTGGATCGGCCAGGCCTTGCTGGTCGAGGCCGACAATTTCGCCTGGGCCTTGCCCTTCGCCGTCGTCGGCATCCCCTTCGCGCTGGCCTTCTTCTATGGCTTTGCCACCGTGGTGGCGCGGCTGTTCTGGAGCAGCGATATCGGCCGCATCGCCGCCCTTGCCTTCGGGTTCGGCCTTGCCGAATGGTTGCGCGACTTCCTCTTCACCGGCTTTCCCTGGAATGCCGTCGGCTACGCGGCGATGCCGGTGCCGCTTCTGATGCAGAGCGTTTCGGTGACCGGCATGATCGGCATGAACGCGCTTGCGGTCTTCCTGTTTTCGCTGCCGGCGCTGGTCGCGGCGCGCCGGCATCTGAGGCTGGGCGTTGCCCTGTTCGTCGTCCTCGCCGCCGCCCATGTCGGCTTCGGCTATTTCAGGCTCGCCATGCCCGCCGAGCCGGCGACACGATCCATCGACGTCCGCATCGTCCAGCCCGCGGTCGACCTCAGCGAAAAGTGGGACGCCTCGGTGCGCGACCGCATCTTCGCGACTTTGCTGGGGATATCGGGGAAAGCACCCGAAGAAAGTCACGCCAAGCCCCAGCTCATTCTGTGGCCGGAGACATCGGTGCCGTTTCTCTTCACCGAGCGTCCGGACGCGCTGACGGCACTGGGGGACATGCTGGCCGACGGCCAGATGCTGATTGCCGGCGTCGTGCGCGAGGAGGGCGGTTCGGCGAATGCCGGCAGCCGTTATTACAATTCCGTGGTGGCGATCAACGACAAGGGCGAGATCGTCGATGCCGTCGACAAGGTGCATCTGGTGCCCTTCGGCGAATATCTGCCCTTCGCCGACCTGTTCGAACGCTTCGGCATAGGCCAGCTCGTCGCCGGACCGATGAATTTCGCCGCCGGCAACGAGCGCCATCCGATCGCCGTGCCGGGCGGCCTGCGTGCCGCGCCGTTCATCTGCTACGAGGTTATCTTTCCCGATCTCGTCGCCGCCGACTCTGCGTCATCTGACGTAATCGTGAACGTCACCAACGACGCATGGTTTGGCGACACGCCAGGCCCGTATCAGCACTTCAGGCAGGCGCAGATTCGGGCAGTGGAGAATGGATTGCCGCTGCTGCGCGCGGCCAACAATGGCATCTCCGCAGTCGTCGATTCGCGCGGGCGCATTATCGACGCGCTTGCCGTCGACGCGCGCGGCGCCATCGACGCGCATGTGCCGGTTTCTGGGCGCGCCCTCATGTCAGCGAAACAGCGGCGCATTAACGGATTGCTGATCATGTTGCTGTTAGCGCTGATTGCCCTCACATTGAATGTAAGGCAGCGGCTACGGGTGAATTGACAGTCGGCACATTAGAAACTCATACTGTAACGCCTAAAATTTTCTCGAAGTCGGTTGGAGGGTTCTGTTGGGGCAGGTGGCTCCGGCTTCATATGGGCGGAACAAAATAGAAAAAGCCGGAAAAATTCGGCGAGGAAAAAATGACAGAAGAGAACAAGAAGAAGCCGAATCCGATCGACATCCATGTCGGGAGTCGCATCCGGCTGCGTCGCAATATGCTTGGAATGAGCCAGGAAAAGCTGGGTGAAAATCTCGGCATCACCTTTCAGCAGATCCAGAAGTACGAAAAGGGCACGAACAGGGTTGGCGCCAGCCGTCTGCAGGCGATCGCCTCCATCCTGAGCGTTCCTGTCGCCTTCTTCTTCGAGGATGCCCCGGGCGAGGAGGCCGGCGGCGGCAATCGAGGATTTGCGGAAGACTCCTCGATGGCGTTCGCCATCGAATTCTGCGGCAGTCCCGAGGGGCTTCAGCTCAACCGGGCTTTCGTCAAGATCGGCGACGTCAAGGTGCGCCGCAGGATCATCGATCTGGTCAAGGCGCTTTCCGCGGAAGACGCCGATTGATTTTACCGATGCCACCGGCGGCGCTCTGCCGCCGGTGGCATAGCCGGCCTTACCTACATTCATGCCAGATCCGTCGCGCCGCTTGACGAGCGGCGCCCGGCACCGCTAACACGTGGCGCGCCAAAATCGGCAGCCTGCCGATCTTTTTTCAAGAGGGGACACCCGTGACGCGGCAGAATTATCTCTTCACCTCGGAATCCGTCTCCGAGGGTCATCCCGACAAAGTTTGTGACCGCATCTCGGACGAGATCGTCGATCTGGTCTATCGCGAAGCCAAGAAGACGGGCATGGATCCGTGGAAGGTGCGCGTCGCCTGCGAGACACTGGCCACCACCAACCGCGTCGTCATCGCCGGCGAGGTCCGCGTCCCCGACACGCTTTTGAAGAAGGACAAGGCGGGCAACGTCCTCAAGGATGCGTCCGGCCACCCTGTGGTCAACCCGGCCAAGTTCAAGTCGGTTGCCCGCAAGGCGATCCGCGAGATCGGCTACGAGCAGTCCGGCTTCCACTGGAAGACCGCCAAGATCGACGTGCTGCTGCATGGCCAGTCGCCCGACATCGGCCAGGGCGTCGACAATGCCGCCGACCGCCAGGGCGAGGAAGGCGCGGGCGACCAGGGCATCATGTTCGGCTACGCCTGCCGCGAGACGCCCGACCTCATGCCGGCGCCGATCTATTACAGCCACAAGATTCTCGAATTGCTGGCGGCCGCGCGCCATGAAGGCAATGGCGAGGCCGGCAAGCTCGGCCCGGACGCCAAGAGCCAGGTCACCGTGCGCTATGCCGACGGCAAGGCGGCGGAAGTCACGCAGATCGTGCTCTCCACCCAGCATCTCGATACGAGCTGGGATTCCAAGAAGGTCCGCAAGGTGGTCGAGCCCTATATCCGCGAGGCGCTTGGCGACCTGAAGATCGCCGAGGACTGCAACTGGTACATCAACCCGACCGGCAAGTTCGTCATCGGCGGGCCTGACGGCGATGCCGGCCTCACCGGCCGCAAGATCATCGTCGACACCTATGGTGGCGCGGCGCCGCATGGCGGCGGCGCCTTCTCGGGCAAGGACACCACCAAGGTCGACCGCTCGGCCGCCTATGCGGCGCGCTACCTTGCCAAGAACGTGGTGGCGGCCAAGCTTGCCGACCGCTGCACCATCCAGCTCTCCTACGCCATCGGCGTCGCCCAGCCGCTGTCGGTCTATGTCGACCTGCACGGCACCGGAAAGGTGGACGAATCGAAGCTCGAGGATGCGCTGCGCAAGGTCATGGACCTGTCGCCGTCGGGCATCCGCCGTCATCTGGACCTCAACAAGCCGATCTATGCAAAAACCTCGTCCTACGGCCATTTCGGCCGCAAGGCCGGTCGCGACGGCTCCTTCTCCTGGGAAAAGACCGATCTCGCCAAGGCGCTCAAGGACGCCGTCGCCGCCTGACGCCAGCGGACGCAAAGGACAGGCCAAGCCGGGCGACCGAAGGCTTCTTCGGTCGCCGGCACGGCAAGACTATACGCCCTCTGCAGGCGATCGCCCTCGAAGGCGGCCTGCGCGAATACCGGGTCGACCTGACGGCGCAAGCGCCGGCTGATCTCAGGATCTTGTTCAAGACACAGGTTTCGGCGCTCCAGCTGGAAATCGGCTTCGGCGGCGGTGAGCATCTGTTGCATCGCGCCGCGGAAGCGCCGGCAACCGGCTTCATCGGCGTCGAACCCTTCGTCAACGGCATGGCCAAGATGATGACGGCGCTTGGCAAGACGCCGCTTGCCAATCTGAGAGTCTATGACGACGACGCCACGCGCCTGCTCGACTGGCTGCCGGAAGCCTCGCTCGATGGCATCGATCTGCTCTATCCCGATCCATGGCCCAAGAAGAAGCATTGGAAGCGACGCTTCGTCGGCGCCGCCAATCTCGGCCGCTTCGCCCGGGTGCTGAAATCCGGCGGCTGGTTCCGCTTCGCCTCCGACATCGACAGCTATGTGAACTGGACGCTGCTTGCCTGCCGCGCCAGTGGCATCTTTGAATGGCAGGTGCGGGATGCCGCCGATTGGCACCGGCCCTATGAAGGTTGGCCCGGCACGCGCTATGAGGCCAAGGCCATCCGCGAGGGGCGGCGGCCCGCCTATCTGACGTTCATCCGGAAGTAATCGGGCGATCTGTATTGCATATAGAGCTACAGATCGCTGCATTGCAGGCTGGAGACAGCTATGGCCGCCTCGGTTGAATGCAGGGAATACCCGATCTCGATGCGCCTGCCGGAAGCGGACGTGGCGATGATCGATCTTGCCGCCACTCTGCGCGGCCGGTCCCGCACGGATTTCGTGCGCGATGCCGCCGTGCGCGCGGCCGAGGATGTGCTGATGGATAACCGTCCTGTCCGCATGAGCCCGGAAGGGTTCGCGGAGTTCATGGAGGTTCTGTCGGCCCCGGCCGCGCCGGTCCCCGACATGGTGGAATTGGCAAAGCGGTCAGCGCCTTGGGAAGCTGGTTATACGACGAAGCGCTGACTGGTGGTCTTATCGGCGCCCGAACCGCTTACGGCAGCTCACGGCGTGTCCGGATTCTCCTGTGGGAAGCCTGCGCTTGATCACTGGCTGAAAACCCGCGCGCTTTCCAATCAGGAGAAGGGCTTCACAGCCGTTCTCGTCGTCCACGAAGCCGGCCGCGTGATTGGATATTACGGTTTGGCGCCGACGGCCGTCGTGCCTTCGATCCTGCCCCGGTCAGTCCGCACGGGCAACCGCCCGACCCGGTGCCGTGCCTGCTCCTCGGCCAGCCTGCGACCGATACCGGTTGGGCTGGGCGCGGCATCGGCACCGGCTTGGTAAAGCATGCCCTTCAGCGCTGCGTTCAGGCGGCGGAACTGATCGGAGGGCGTGCGCTGATGATCAATGCAGTCGATGCGGAAGCGGCGCAATTCTGGCAACGCGGGGGATTTCTCCCGACGAGAGACGATCCGCTCATCTTATTTCGTTCGATCGCGGCAATCGCCGCGTCGCTGGTGGACGCCCATCGCCATTCAGCGAGATGTTGACGGTCGGGCTTCCGTTTATGAGGCTGGAAGTGGCCTATCCGATCGAAAGCGGCCGGATCGATGCCGAGCTTCTTCAGGGCGCTGCGGCGCGGCTTGCGCCCGGCCTCGACGGCTCGCGCCGCCGTTGCCGCGCTGCCGAATGTGTTGAAGAAATCGCCGATGACGAAAAACAATCCACGGTCCATATGATCAGCTTCACGCGCCACCGCGCGCGTCCTTTCTTTTGCACTGCAACCTCGATGGTGACGACAGTCGGTTCACAAAGGGCTGCATCGCCGCCATGCGCGGCGCGCAACGCAGGCAGTCCAGGCGGGTTCTTGACGAACCACTTTGGTTCCATCACATTCAGAGTGAACCAGAATGGAGACAGGATGATGAGTGCCTTTACCGTTCGGCTTCCTGATGAGACCGTGGCCAAGCTCGACCAATTGGCCGAAAAGGTGGATCGCTCCCGTTCCTACGTCGCTGCTCAAGCGATCGAAGACTATGTCGCCAGGGAAGAATGGCAGCTTGCCGAGATCGAGGCCGGCCTTGATGAAGCCGATCGAGGAGAATTTGCAAGTGAGAAGGATTTGGCCGGCGTCATAGCGAAATACGTCAAGTCCGAACGATGAAGCGGATCCGCTGGACCCAGCGCGCCGTGCGCCGTCTCGACCAGATTGGCGCTTTCATCGAAAAGGACAATCCAACAGCCGCGGCGAGGGTTGTTGCCCGCATCGTTTCCTCCGCGGACAATCTCGCCGAGCAACCCGCCATGGGGCGGGTCGGGCGGGTGAAAGGGACACGAGAGCTGGTCCTGGCTGACATGCCATACATAATTCCCTACCGCGTGGTCGGCGGCGAGATCGAGATACTCACCGTGATGCATGCGGCCCAGCGATGGCCGCGCCAGTTGTAGAGACGGCCGCCAGCCTTTGCCTGCAGGCTTGAAACGCAATTCGGGATCGTCTATATCAACCTCAAATTCTTGGTCGGTATGACGAAGAGTGGGTCCACCCGGTCCCGCTCTTTTTTATTACCTGCCGGCCGGAAGTGAAAAGCGACAGGGATCTGATGACTGCAGCGGCAAGCGAGGCCGACGACCGTATCATCCGCGAAAGCGGCATCGATGCGCGCATTGCGCTGATCGTGCAGCCGGTGCTCAAGGCCATCGGCTTCCGGCTCGTGCGGGTGCAACTGACCGGCCAGAACGGGCTGACGCTGCAGATCATGGCCGAACGCGAAGACGGCACCATGACAGTCGAGGATTGCGAAGAGGTCAGCCGCGCCGTGTCGCCGGCGCTCGATGTCGATGATCCGATCGAAAAAGCGTATCATCTCGAAGTTTCGTCGCCAGGCATCGACCGGCCGCTGGTGCGCAAGTCGGATTTCACCGCCTGGACCGGCCATCTGGTCAAGCTGGAGACATCGGTTCTTGTCAGCGATCGCAAGCGCTTCAAGGGCAAGATCGCCGAGGCGGATGCCGACGGCATCCTGATCGAGCGCGACAAGGCGGCCTATGGCGAAGAGCCGACGGTGCGCGTGCCTTACGACGCGATCGCAGAGGCCCGGCTGGTGCTGACCGACGATCTCATCCGCGATGCCCTGTCGAAGGACAACCGGGCGCGCAAGGAAGCCAGGAAGCGCCGCGGCGAAGCGGAAGACGCCGCCGCCGGCGAGGAAAATGAAACCGAACAGGAAAGTTGATTGAGTAGCCGGGCTGCATGCCCGGCGCGAAATCGGGAGAAAGACAATGGTTGTAAGCGCCAACAGGCTTGAACTGCTGCAGATCGCCGATGCGGTCGCGCGTGAAAAGTCGATCGACAAGCAGATCGTCATCGCCGCCATGGCCGATGCGATCCAGAAGGCGGCGCGCTCTCGTTACGGCCAGGAGACCAACATCCGCGCCGACATCAACCCGAACACCGGCGAGATGAAGCTGCAGCGACTGATGGAGGTGGTCGAGGCGGTCGAGGACTACGCGACGCAGATCGCGCTTTCCACGGCCCGCGAGCGCAATCCCGATGCCCAGGTCGGCGACTTCATCGCCGAGCAGCTGCCGCCGATGGATTTCGGCCGCATAGCCGCCCAGTCGGCCAAGCAGGTCATCGTGCAGAAGGTGCGTGAGGCCGAGCGCGATCGCCAGTATGACGAATACAAGGATCGCATCGGCGAGATCGTCAACGGCACCGTCAAGCGCGTCGAGTACGGCAATGTCATCGTCGATCTCGGCCGGGGCGAGGCGATCATCCGCCGCGACGAGCTGATCCCGCGCGAGAACTACAAATATGGCGACCGCGTGCGCGCCTATGTCTATGACGTGCGCCGCGAGCAGCGCGGGCCGCAGATCTTCCTGTCGCGCACGCATCCGCAGTTCATGGCCAAGCTCTTCACCATGGAAGTGCCGGAAATCTACGACGGCATCATCGAGATCAAGTCGGTCGCCCGCGATCCGGGCTCGCGCGCCAAAATCGCCGTCATCTCGCGCGACAGCTCGATCGATCCGGTCGGCGCCTGCGTCGGTATGCGCGGCAGCCGCGTCCAGGCGGTGGTCGGCGAATTGCAGGGCGAGAAGATCGACATCATTCCGTGGTCGCCATCGGCCGCGTCCTTCATCGTCAACGCGCTGCAGCCGGCCGAGGTCGCCAAGGTGGTGCTCGACGAGGATGCCGAGCGCATCGAGGTGGTGGTGCCGGACGATCAATTGTCGCTGGCCATCGGCCGTCGCGGCCAGAACGTGCGGCTTGCCTCGCAACTGACCGGCTGGGATATCGACATCCTGACCGAGCAGGAAGAGAGCGAGCGTCGCCAGAAGGAATTCGTCGAGCGTTCCGCACTCTTCATGGAAGCTCTCGACGTCGACGAGATGGTCGGCCAGGTGCTCGCCTCCGAAGGTTTCACCAGCGTCGAGGAAGTCGCTTATGTCGACTCGGGCGAAATCGCCTCGATCGACGGCTTCGACGAGGACACCGCTTCGGAAATCCAGACCCGCGCCCGCGAATATCTGGAGAAGATCGAGGCCGAGCACGACGAAAAGCGCAAGGCGCTGGGCGTCCAGGACGAGTTGCGCGAGATCCCCGGCGTGACCACCGCCATGATGGTGACGCTCGGCGAGGACGGCGTGAAGACGATCGAGGACTTCGCCGGCTATGCCGCCGACGACCTGACCGGCTGGAAAGAGCGCAAGGACGGCGAGACCAAGGTCTATCCGGGCGTGCTCGCCAGCCACGGCGTCTCGCGCGCCGATGCCGAGCAGATGGTGCTCGCCGCCCGCAAGCAGGCCGGCTGGATCACCGAAGACGAGCTTGCAGCCGAACAAGTCGCGGCTGACGAAGCCGTTGGTGCGTGAGGTGAACCCGCATCGCACACAACCCGCCCCAGGACGAGATGAACGATCGCACTTGCATCGTTACGCGCAGGCAGGCCGAACCGGATGAACTGATCCGTTTCGTCGTCGGCCCGGATTCGGCCGTCGTTCCGGATATCAAGAGAAACCTGCCCGGCCGTGGTTGTTGGGTGAGCGCTGACCGCCTACATATCGAGAAGGCAGCGGCGAAGAACCTGTTTGCCCGCGCCTTCAAGGCGCAGGTGATCGTGCCGACCGATCTTGGCGGCATGGTTGACGGGCTGCTCTCCAGATCCGCTCTGGGTATGCTTGGCCTTGCCCGCAAGGCTGGCGCCGTCGTTCTTGGCGCCGCCAAGGTCGAGGGTGCGGTGCGCGACGGCCAAGCGCTTCTGGTGCTGCATGCGACCGAGGCTTCGGACGACGGTGTCCGCAAGATCAGTCAGGCACGGCGGGCAACCGTCCATCTCGGCGGCCCGGCCATCCTTGCCTACAAACTTTTCCCTGAAGCCGAGTTGAGCTTGGCATTGGGGGGTACAAATGTGATACATGCTGCCGTCCTCGCGCAGGACGCGGGACAGGCGGTTGAGAAGCGCGTTGTTGCGCTCGACCGATATCGGGGCGGTACCCCGAACGATCTGGCAATGCTTGCGGCCGTTGCTGACGAAGATGATGCCGCAGAGGATATGGAATGAACGATACGAAATCGGGCGACGACAAGACGTTGAGCGTTACGCCGAAGAAGACCTTGACGCTGAAGCGCCCCGGCCTCGAGCAGGGCACCGTGCGCCAGAATTTCTCGCATGGCCGCACCAAGTCGGTCGTGGTCGAGACCAAGAAGCGCAAGTTCTCGCTGCCCGGCGACAAGCCGGAGCCGGTGGCCGCGTCCGTCTTCACGCCGAAGCCCGCCCCTGCCCCTGTTGCCGCCGCCCCTGTCGTGCAGGAAGCACCGAAGGCGCCGCCTCCGCCGCCGGAGCGTTCCGGCATGGTTCTGAACGAACTCTCGCGCGGCGAGATGGAAGCGCGTCGCAAGGCGCTGGAAGGTTCCAAGGTCCGCGAGGCCGAGGATCGCCAGCGCGCTCAGGAAGATGCCAAGCGCCGCACCGAGGAAGAAGAACGCCGCAAGCGCGAGCGTGACGAATCCGCGCGCCGTCAGGCCGAGGAGGAAGCACGCCTGCAGACTGAGGCCGAGGCCCGCCGGCGCGCCGAGGAAGAGGCTCGCCGCCGTGCGCCGCTGGCGGCGGATGTCGTCACGGCTGACGACGAGGAAGAGGCCAAGCCGAGGCGTACCGGCGCCGGCGCCGGGGCGAGTGCGCCGCCGCGCCGTCTTGCGACGCCGGAAGTGGCGCGGCCGGCCAAGCCGACCAAGGGCGAGGAAGATCGCCGCCGTGGCAAGCTGACGCTGAACTCGGCGCTGTCGGATGACGACGCGCGCGCCCGCTCGCTGTCGTCGATGCGTCGCCGCCAGGAAAAATTCAAACGCGCGATGCATAACGAGCCGCGCGAGAAAGTCATGCGCGAAGTGATCCTGCCCGAAACCATTACCATCCAGGAATTGGCGCAGCGCATGTCCGAGCGCGCCGTGGACGTGGTCAAGTTCTTCATGAAGCAGGGCCAGATCCTCAAGCCGGGCGACGTCATCGACGCCGACACGGCCGAGCTGGTCGCGTCCGAATTCGGCCACACGGTCCGCCGCGTCGCCGAGTCCGACATCGAGGAAGGCCTGTTCAACATCGCCGACCGCCCGGAAGACCTTGTGTCGCGTCCGCCGGTCGTGACCATCATGGGCCATGTCGACCACGGCAAGACCTCGCTGCTCGACGCCATCCGCAACGCCAACGTCGTCTCCGGCGAGGCCGGCGGCATCACCCAGCATATCGGTGCCTACCAGATCGAGAAGAACGGTCAGAAGATCACCTTCATCGACACGCCCGGCCACGCCGCCTTTACAGCGATGCGCGCCCGCGGCGCGCAGGTCACCGACATCGCCGTGCTGGTGGTGGCGGCCGACGACAGCGTGATGCCGCAGACGATCGAATCGATCAATCACGCCAAGGCGGCCGGTGTGCCGATCATCGTGGCGATCAACAAGATCGACAAGCATGACGCCGACCCGCAGAAGGTGCGGACCGAACTGCTGCGTCACGAAGTGTTCGTGGAATCGATGGGCGGCGAGGTGTTGGACGTGGAGGTTTCGGCGACCAAGGGCACCAATCTCGATAAGCTGCTGGAAGCGATCCTGCTCCAGGCCGAAGTGCTCGACCTCAAGGCCAATCCGGACCGCACCGCCGAAGGCGCGGTCATCGAGGCGCAGCTGGACAAGGGACGCGGGCCTGTCGCCACCGTGCTGGTGCAGACCGGCACGCTGATGCCGGGCGACATCATCGTCGCCGGCAACGAGTGGGGCCGTGTGCGCGCGCTCGTCAACGATCGCGGCGAGCACGTTCCGGAAGCGCCGCCGGCAATGCCGGTCGAGGTGCTTGGCCTCCAGGGCACGCCGCAGGCGGGCGACCGCTTCGCCGTCGTCAACAACGAGGCGCGCGCCCGTGAGATCACCGAATACCGCCAGCGCCTGGCGCGCGACAAGGCGGTGGCCAGGCATGCCGGCCAGCGCGGCTCGCTCGAGCAGATGATGTCGCAGCTGCAGACGAGCGGATTGAAGGAATTCCCGCTGGTCATCAAGGGCGACGTGCAGGGTTCGATCGAGGCGATCAATGCCGCACTTGAAAAGCTCGGCAATGACGAGGTGCGCGCGCGCATCGTCCATGCCGGTGCCGGCGGCATCACCGAAAGCGACGTCTCGCTCGCCGAGACGTCCGGAGCGGCGATCATCGGCTTCAACGTCCGCGCCAATGCGCAGGCGCGTGCTGCCGCGGTCGCGGCCGGCATCGAGATCCGCTACTACTCGATCATCTACAACCTCGTCGATGACGTGAAGGCAGCGCTTTCCGGTATGCTTTCGCCGGAGCGGCGCGAGACCTTCATCGGCAATGCCGAGATCCTCGAGATCTTCGACATCTCCAAGGTCGGCAAGATCGCCGGCTGCCGTGTCACCGAAGGCAAGGTCGAGCGTGGCGCGGGTGTTCGCCTGATCCGCGACAACGTCGTGATCCACGAAGGCACGCTGAAGACGCTGAAGCGCTTCAAGGACGAGGTTTCGGAAGTGCCGGGCGGCCAGGAGTGCGGCATGGCCTTCCAGAACTACGAGGACATGCGTGTCGGCGACGTCATCGAGTGCTTCCGCATCGAGATGGTAACCAGAACGCTCTAATTCAGGTATACTTGCCGAATAATAAGGGGCGGCGGCCGAAAGGCTGCCGCCCAGACCCCTTGTGCATGTTGAGACATGTGGCGCGGTCCCATCCCGCGCCTCACGATTTCAGGACCAGAGAAAAATGCCCCGTTCGACACCGTCAGGCCCCTCCCAGCGCATGCTGCGCGTCGGCGAGCAGGTGCGCCATGCCCTTTCCGAGACCTTGCAGCGCGGTGAAATCATCGATCCGGTGATCGAGAGCAGCGTCGTCTCGGTCTCCGAGGTGCGCATGTCGCCCGATCTCAAGATCGCCACCGCCTTCGTCTCGCCGCTTGGCGCGGGCGACGACGGCGCCGTGATCGAGGCGCTCAACAGGCACGCGAAGTTCATCCGCGGCCGTGTCTCCGGCTCGCTCAGGCAGATGAAGTACATGCCGGAGTTTCGTTTCAGGCTCGACACTTCCTTCGACAATTTCGCGAAGATCAATGAGCTGCTGAAATCGCCCGAAGTGGCGCGCGATCTCGGTGACGGCAAGAACAACGACAAGGACGAGGAATAGGTGGCGCGTCGCGGCAAGAAGAAGGGGCGGCCGGTCTCCGGCTGGGTGGTGCTGGACAAGCCGGTCGGCATGGGTTCGACCGAAGCGGTCTCCAAGATCAAATGGCTGTTCCAGGCCGAGAAGGCCGGCCATGCCGGCACGCTCGATCCGCTGGCCTCCGGCATGCTGCCGATCGCCCTGGGCGAGGCGACCAAGACCGTTCCTTACGTGCAGGACGGCGCCAAGGTCTACCGCTTCACCGTCGCTTGGGGGCAGGAGCGCTCGACCGACGACCTCGAAGGCCCGGTGACCAACAGTTCCGACCGTCGGCCGGACGAGGCGGAGGTGAGGGCGCTGCTGCCGAAATACACCGGCGTCATCATGCAGACACCGCCGCAATTCTCGGCCATCAAGATCGCCGGCGAACGCGCCTATGACCTTGCCCGTGAAGGCGAGACGGTCGACATCCCGGCGCGCGAGATCGAGATCGGCCGCCTCGACATCGTCGAGCATGATGCCGGCAAGACCGTCTTCGAGGTCGAGTGCGGCAAGGGCACCTATGTGCGCTCGCTGGCCCGCGACATGGGCCGCGACCTCGGCTGCTTCGGCCATATCGCCGAATTGCGCCGCGTCGAGGTCGAGCCGTTCACGCCGGATGATTTCGTCACGGTCGCCGAGCTGGAAGCGGCCCGCTTTGGCGAAAGGAATGACGACAAATCGGACGAAATGGACGTCCCGATCGATTTCAGCGCTATCGATGCGCTGCTTGTCGAAACGGCGGTGGCGCTCGACTGCCTGCCGCAGGTCGCGGTCAGCGACGATGCGGCGACGAAGATCCGCCTCGGCAATCCCGTCATCATTCGCGGCCGCGACGCACCGGTCGAGGCCGAGGAGGCCTGCGCCACAGCGCGCGGCAAGCTCGTCGCCATCGGCGCCATCGAGCAGGGCATGTTCAAGCCCAAGCGGGTCTTTGTCGGGTGAATCCGGTCTAAAGCGCGACGCGCTGAAACGGATTCAGGCGACGCGCTTTAAGTCTTTGTTTTGATGCATGTCGTTGTCCCAGAACCGCTGCGCACTTCTGGGCGACATGCACTAAGTGTTTGTTATTTACGCAATTCCGGACAGAAAACCGCTGCGCAGTTTTCCTGGAATTGCTCTAATCTCGGCCGAATGCTGAGTCCCGAGGATATCTCATGGCCAAGGCTGATGAAGGCAAGAAGCGGGCATCGCTGAAAACCCGCCGGCCACCGGTCGGGGCGTCGCCCGGCACGCTTATCGCCGATCCGGCGGCGCGGCGCAGCGAGCTTCGGCTGACGCTGATCTCGCCGGAAAAGTACAAAACCATCGACAATGCCTCGATCGACGATCTCAACGCCCATTGCGGGAAATGGCCCGTCGTCTGGCTGGATTGCACCGGACTTGCCAATATCCCGCTGATCGAGGAGATCGGCCGCATCTTCAATTTGCACCCGCTGGCGCTGGAAGATGTCGTCAACACCGGACAGCGGCCCAAGGTGGATTTCTTCGAGGACCACGCCTTCGTCGTCATGCGCATGATCGACGATGTCACCTCGCATCGTTACGAGCAGATGTCGCTGTTCTTCGGCGGGAATTTCGTCGTCACCTTCCAGGAGCGCGAGGGCGACCCGTTCGATCCGGTGCGCAAGCGCATTGCGGGCGCGATGCCCAACCGCCTGCGCTCGCGCGGCGCCGACTATCTCGCCTATGCGCTGATCGATGCTATCGTCGACAGCTATTTTCCTCCGATAGAGGCGGCGAGCGAAGCGGTCGACGGCATCGAGGACGAGATGCTGAACAAGCCGCACAAGCACCAGATGCAGCAGCTGCATGAACTCAGGCGCGACGCCAACGTGCTCAAAGGAGTGCTGTGGCCGATGCGCGATGCGCTGGCGACGCTGATCCGCAACGACGTGGCCTTCGTGAAGGCGGAGACCAAGATATTCTTCAACGACACGCTCGACCATTCGCTGCGGCTGATCGAACTGGTCGAGAACCAGCGCGACATGCTCACCGGCCTGATCGAGATGCATGTGTCGCTGACCCAGGCCCGCACCAACGACGTCATCTCCTATCTGACGATCGTCTCGGTGATCTTCATGCCGCTGACCTTCCTGGTCGGCGTCTGGGGAATGAATTTCGATCCGGAAAGCTCGCCCTGGAACATGCCGGAACTGAAAACCTATTACGGTTATCCGGCGGCAATTCTGTTCATGGCGCTTGTCGCTGCCGGACTGATCTTCTTCTTCAAATGGAAGAAGTGGCTATAGCCGCTGAACCCTTTGTTTTCATGGAAAGACCTGCGACAAGCCGGCTTGATATTTGGGCTGGTGTTTTTTCCGGAATTGCACTATATGCGCCGCAGCTTCGCGCCCTGACGCGTCGCTTGCACTGGCCCCTGCTGGACGACATCCCGGCTGTGGGCGTCCCGTTTCCTCCAACAGATAAGGAAAAGCACGATGTCGATTACTGCCGACCGCAAGAACGAATTGATGACCGAATTCGCAACCACCAAGGGCGACACCGGATCTCCGGAAGTCCAGGTTGCCATTCTTTCCGAGCGCATCAAGAACCTGACCGAGCACTTCAAGGACCACAAGAAGGATAACCATTCCCGCCGTGGCCTGCTTGCTCTGGTCTCCCAGCGCCGCAGCCTGCTTGACTACCTCAAGCGCAAGGATGACGCGCGCTATCAGACGCTGATCGACAAGCTCGGTCTCCGTCGCTGACGAATTGACCGGCGGGCCCTCCTCGGAGGGCTCGCCGGTCGCGCATTGGCGCATCGGTCGATCCGGTGCGATAATGCCGGAGCGCGACGCGCTCTTGAAATTCGCATTCGCGCAGGGCGCGTTCCGGAAACAGCGGTTTCCGGCGTCATGCGCAAGCCGGCCGATCGGTCGGCCAAACACGGTTCCGGACGCGCAGAGGGCCATTCGGAACCGCCCCATGGACGGTCATGGGGCAGGATTGCAGGATGCTCGCTCGGCTTATGAGCCGAACCTACGAGCCTCCCGTTGTCTTGCCCGTGGCTGCCCGAAGGAAGCCAGGAAAGGGAGAACCCGTGACCGTTAGGACGGCGCGGCCCTTTCCGCACATGAAGGACAAGACATGTTCAATCAACACAAAGTGGAAATCGAATGGGGCGGCCGTCCGCTCATCCTGGAAACCGGCAAGATCGCACGCCAGGCTGACGGCGCGGTGCTCGCCACCTATGGCGAGACGGTCGTTCTCGCCACCGTCGTTTCGATGAAGGAGCCGAAGCCCGGCCTCGATTTCTTCCCGCTTACCGTCAACTACCAGGAAAAGACCTATGCCGCCGGCAAGATCCCGGGCGGCTACTTCAAGCGTGAGGGCCGTCCGAGCGAAAAGGAAACGCTGGTTTCCCGCCTGATCGACCGTCCGATCCGCCCGCTTTTCGCCGACGGCTACAAGAACGACACCCAGATCGTCGTCACCGTCGTCCAGCATGATCTCGAGAACGATCCGGACATCCTGTCGATCGTCGCCACCTCCGCCGCGCTGACGCTTTCCGGCGTGCCCTTCATGGGCCCGATCGGCGGCGCCCGCGTCGGCTACATCAACGGCGAATATGTGCTCAACCCGCATATCGACGAAATGCAGGAATCCAAGCTCGACCTCGTCGTTGCCGGCACCGGCGACGCTGTGCTTATGGTCGAATCCGAGGCCAAGGAACTCTCCGAGGACCTGATGCTCGGCGCCGTCGTGTTCGGCCACAAGGGCTTCCAGCCTGTGATCGACGCGATCATCAAGCTGGCCGAGGTCGCCGCCAAGGAGCCGCGCGACTTCACCGCGCCGGATCATTCCGCGCTCGAAGCCGAGATGCTGAAGATCGTCGGCGACGAGCTTCGCGAAGCCTACAAGATCACCGACAAGCAGAAGCGCTATGCCGCCGTCGACGGCGTCAAGGCGAAGGTCAAGGCCGCGTTTGCGCCGGCCGAAGGCGAAGAGGCCAAACACACCTCAGAGCAGATCGGCTCGGTGTTCAAGGAGCTTCAGGCCAAGGTCGTCCGCTGGAACATCCTCGACACCGGCTCGCGCATTGACGGCCGTGATCTCAAGACCGTTCGCAAGATCGTTTCGGAAGTCGGCGTCCTGGCGCGCACCCATGGTTCGGCGCTGTTCACGCGCGGCGAGACCCAGGCGCTGGTCGTTGCCACGCTCGGCACCGGCGAGGACGAGCAGTATGTCGATTCGCTGACCGGCATGTACAAGGAGAAGTTCCTCCTTCACTACAACTTCCCGCCCTATTCCGTCGGCGAGACCGGCCGCATGGGTTCGCCGGGCCGCCGCGAAATCGGCCACGGCAAGCTCGCCTGGCGCGCCATCCGCCCGATGCTGCCGAGCGCGGACCAGTTCCCCTACACGCTGCGCGTCGTTTCGGAGATCACCGAGTCCAACGGCTCGTCCTCGATGGCGACCGTGTGCGGCACCTCGCTGGCTCTGATGGATGCCGGCGTGCCGCTGGCAAAGCCGGTCGCCGGCATCGCCATGGGCCTGATCAAGGAAGGCGAGCGCTTTGCCGTGCTCTCCGACATCCTGGGCGATGAGGACCACCTCGGCGACATGGACTTCAAGGTCGCCGGCACCGCCAATGGCGTCACCTCGCTGCAGATGGACATCAAGATCGATGGCATCACCGAGGAGATCATGGGCATCGCCCTGGCCCAGGCCAAGGATGGCCGCCTGCATATCCTCGGCGAGATGGCGCATGCGCTGTCCGGCGCCCGCGCCGAGCTCGGCGAATTCGCGCCGCGCATCGAGGTCATGCATATCCCGACCGACAAGATCCGCGACGTCATCGGCTCCGGCGGCAAGGTGATCCGCGAGATCGTCGAGAAGACCGGCGCCAAGATCAACATCGAGGACGACGGCACGGTCAAGATCGCTTCGGCGAACGCCAAGGAGATCGAGGCGGCGAAGAAGTGGATCCACACCATTGTCGCCGAGCCGGAAGTCGGCGAGATCTACGAAGGCACCGTCGTCAAGACGGCCGACTTCGGCGCGTTCGTCAACTTCTTCGGCCCGCGCGACGGCCTCGTCCACATCTCGCAGCTCGCCAATGAGCGCGTCGCCAAGACCTCCGACGTCGTCAAGGAAGGCGACAAGGTCTGGGTCAAGCTGATGGGCTTCGACGAGCGCGGCAAGGTCCGCCTGTCGATGAAGGTCGTCGACCAGGCGACCGGCAAGGAAATCGTCCAGGAAAAGAAGAAGTCGGACGGCGAGGAAGACGCCGCCTGATCGGTTTGGCTGGATAGTTTGAGACGGGCGCGCCGCAAGGTCGCGCCCGTTTTTATTTCAGGGCAATTCCACGTAAAGCGGGAACCGGTTTTCCGTCCGGAATTGCGTCGAAGAGTCCTACGGAGCAGGTGAATGGCCGCGGAGCCGCTGAAGACGCTGTTCTACCCGTTCGAGGCCGAGGCGCTGCCTCTGCCGCGAAAGGATGCCCGCGTCCTGTTTCTCGGCGCCGAGCCCGGCTTTCGCTTGCCCGCCGGCTTCGAGGCGGCGCTGCATCTCGTGCAAGGCTTTCGGCCACATTTTCGAACGCTGCACGCGTCTGGCTATCCGGTCACGCCGCGCGCCGAGGGTACCGGCTTCGAGCTGGCGCTGGTGCTTGCGGGCCGTCATCGTGGGCAAAATGAGTTGCGCATCGCCGACGCCATCGAACGCACCGTGCCGGGCGGGCTGATCGCGGTCGCGGGTGGCAAGGAGGACGGCATTGACAGCCTGCGCAAGCGGATCAACGCGCTGGCGTCGCTGGAAGGCCATCTGCCGAAGCACCACGGCGTCGCTTTCTGGTTCAGGCGAACCGGTACGGAGGCGGCCGCGACGCTGCGCGCCGGCAACCCCGATCTTGTCGTCGACGGCGGCTTCAAGACCAAGCCTGGCATGTTCTCTTTCGACCGTGTCGATGCGGGATCGAAATTGCTGGCCGCGCACCTGCCTGGCGATCTCAAGGGCAATGTCGCCGATTTCTGCGCCGGCTGGGGTTATTTGGCGGCCGAGGTGACAGAACGTTCGCCTGGCATCTCTGGTCTGGATCTCTATGAGGCGGACTTCGAGGCCCTGGAGGCTGCCAGGCTCAATGTTCATGCGGCAGCGGTCGAGCCCCGTTTCTTCTGGACCGATCTGCTCACCGAGACGGTCGAGCGGCGCTACGACGCGATCGTCATGAACCCGCCCTTCCACAGTGGGCGTGCGGCTGAATCCGGCATCGGCGCCGGCATGATCCGCGCCGCGTCGAAAGCCTTGAGGCCGGGCGGGCGCCTGTTCATGGTCGCCAACCGCCAGCTTCCTTACGAGCAGGTGCTTTCGGCGGCCTTTGCCAGCCATGCCGAGATTGCCCGCGACGGGATGTTCAAGGTGTTTTCGGCGCGCCGCTGAAGCAATTCCAGGGAAAGTGTGGAGCGGTTTTCCGTCCGGAATTGCGTCAGGAAAAGAGCTAGGTGCTTATTGCACGCTGACGATGCGGGCGGGTTCGTGCGTGCCGAAGGCGGGCCGCGCTTCGCCAAGCTCGACCTTGAGCGGCGCCGGCCGGCCGAACAGATAGCCCTGCACGACCTCGCAGCCGGCCGCTCGGAGCAGGGTGGCCTGGTTCTCGGTCTCCACGCCTTCTGCGATGATGCCGACGCCCAGCGCCCGCGACAGGCCGACAATGGTCGACACGATCGCGCCGGAGCTGGAGTCGGTGTCGATGCGGCTGACGAACGAGCGGTCGATCTTCAGCTTGCCGAAGGAGAAATCGATCAGGTAGCTCAAATTGGAATAGCCGGTGCCGAAATCGTCGACGGCCACGGAGATGCCCATCTCGGCAAGCTGCTCCAGGATCGCCGCGGCGCGGTCGCGGTCCTGCATCATCGCGGTCTCGGTGACCTCGAGCTCCAGCCGCGACGGCTTGATGCCGGTCGATTCCATCACTTCCCGCACGATGCCGACGAAATCCCTGGTCATGAACTGGGCCGGCGAGATGTTGACGGCGACGAAGCAGTCCTCCGGCAGGTAGCGGGCGTCGCTGCAGGCCTTGCGCAGCACCCACTCGCCGATCGGATTGATCATGCCGGTTTCCTCGGCGATCGGAATGAATTCCATCGGCGGGATCATGCCGCGCTCCGGATGCTTCCAGCGGATCAGCGCCTCATAGCCGACGATGCGGCCGCTCGGCAGGTTGAGCTGCGGCTGATAGTGAAGGCTGAAGTCGCCGCGGTCGAAGGCGGTCTTCAACTCCGACTCGATCCACTGCCGGTAGTCCGCCACCCGGCCCATGTCGGCGTGGAAGACAGACCAGTTGCCGACGCCGCTGGCGCGCGCGTTCTGCAGCGCCAGGTTCGAGCGGCGCAGGATGAGCACTGGGTCGACGCCGTCCTTCGGCATCGCCACGATGCCGACCGACAGGCTGACCGACTGCAGATGGCTCTGCAGCTGGTAGGGCTCCATCATCTCGTTGATGAGCTTCTCGATGAGCCGCTCGATCGAACCCCTGATGTCGCGATCCGGCAGCAGCACGCCGAATTCGCCGGCGCCGAGGCGCCCGATCACCGCGTTCTTCGGCATGTTGTCCTTCAGCCTGCTGGTGAAGGCGCGGATCAGTTCGTCACCCTGGCTGTAGCCGATGGCGTCATTGATCTGCTTGAAGCGGTCGATATCGATGTCGATGAGGAACACCGGCTCGCCTGTTCGGATCGTCCCGGAGGCGGCCTCGGCTATCTTGCCGACCATGGCCTGGCGCGACAAAAGGCCGGTCAGCTTGTCGAAATGGGTTTCCTTGAAGACATAGGCCGCCGATTCATCGACGCCCGCGAAGAACGACAGCGCGGCACCGCCGGCGGCCAAAGCGCAGAGCGCGGCGATGACGCCGGCCATCGTTTCGGCCGGCATGCCGGCCATGCCGTCGCCGAAGCCGAACCGCAGGCCCCATAGTCCAAGGATGAAACTGCCCATGCCCGAACTGGCGATGGTGATCAGCCGGAACAGCGGAGTCCGTTTCGGATTGCTGACTGCAGGCATGCATTGTCCCTAGATTAGGGGACCTTATAGCGGATATCTCCTTAAAATGAGTTTCCGCCAATGCATCCAATTTTACTGGAACGCTACTGTCGCGACTGCAAACTATTCGCGCGTGCCGTCGTTCTGCTTCAGTTCCTCCAGTGCCGGCATCGAAACGATGTGATAGCCGGAATCGACATAGTGGATTTCACCGGTGACGCCCGACGACAGGTCGGAGAGCAGGTAGAGCGCCGAGCCGCCGACTTCGTCGATGGTCACGGTGCGCCGCAAAGGCGAGTTGCGCTGCTGGTAGGAGAACATGTGGCGGGCATCGGACACGCCAGAGCCGGCCAGCGTCCGCACTGGCCCGGCCGAGATGCCGTTCACCCTGATACCGCGTGGGCCGTAGTCGTTGGCAAGGTAGCGCACGCTGGCTTCCAGCCCGGCCTTGGCGACGCCCATGACATTGTAGTTCGGCATCACCCTGACCGAGCCGGCATAGGTGAGCGTGATCATCGAGCCGCCATTGCTCATCAGCGCGGCGGCGTTGCGGGCGATCTCGGTGAAGGAATAGCAGGAGATCACCATTGTGCGCACGAAATTGTCGCGGCTGGTGTCGGCGTAAAGGCCCTTCAGCTCGTTCTTGTCGGAAAAACCGATGGCGTGCACCACGAAATCCAGCCCGCCCCAGGCCTTGCCGAGGGTCTCGAAGGTCGCGGTGACCGAGGCGCTGTCCTCGACATCGCAAGGCACGATCAGCGAAGCCCCTACCTTCTCGGCGAGCGGCTTGACCCGCCGCCCGAAGGCGTCGCCCTGGTAGGTGAAAGCGAGTTCCGCCCCGTGTTCCGACAGCTTCTTGGCGATGCCCCAGGCAATCGAATGGTCGTTGGCGACACCCATGACAAGCCCGCGCTTGCCCTTCATCAACCCTTCCATGCCTTGGCAATCCTTATGAAAAACGCTGGTCTTACGCGGAATAGCGCTGGAAAATCAACGTTGCGTTGGTGCCGCCGAAACCGAATGAGTTGGACAGGACGGTGTCGATCCTCGCGTCGTCGATACGCTTGCGCACGATCGGCATGCCCTCGAATTCCGGATCGAGCTCCTCGATATGGGCGCTCTCGCCGATGAAACCGCCCTGCATCATCAGGATCGAATAGATCGATTCCTGCACGCCGGCCGCCCCCAGCGAATGGCCGGTGAGCGACTTGGTCGAGGTGATGTAAGGCATCTTGTCGCCGAACACCTCGCGAATGGCGCCCATTTCCTTGGAATCGCCGACCGGCGTCGAGGTGCCGTGGGTGTTGATGTAGTCGACCGGCGAAGACACCGTGGCAAGCGCCTGGCGCATGCAGCGCATGGCGCCTTCCCCCGAAGGGGCAACCATGTCGTAGCCGTCGGAAGTCGCGCCATAGCCGACGATCTCGGCGTAGATCTTGGCACCGCGCGCCCTGGCATGTTCCAGCTCTTCCAGCACCAGCACGCCGGCGCCGCCGGCAATGACGAAGCCGTCGCGGTTGACGTCATAGGCGCGGGAAGCGGTCGATGCGTTGTCGTTGAACTTCGACGACATGGCGCCCATGGCGTCGAACAGGTCCGACATGGTCCAATCGAGATCCTCATGGCCGCCGGCGAACATCACGTCCTGCTTGCCCCACTGTATCAGCTCATACGCATTGCCGATGCAGTGCGCCGAGGTCGAGCAGGCCGACGAGATCGAATAGTTGACGCCGTGGATCTTGAACCATGTGGCCAGGGTGGCCGACGCCGTCGACGACATGGCCTTCGGCACGGCGAACGGGCCGATGCGCTTGGGGCTGTTGTTCTTGAGCGTGGTTTCGGCCGCTTCGACGATGGTGCGGGTCGACGGCCCGCCGGAACCCATCACGATGCCGGTCCGCTCATTCGTGACGTCGCCTTCGCTTAAGCCGGCATCAGCGATCGCCTGGTCCATGGCGACGTGGTTCCAGGCAGCGCCTTGGCTCAGGAAGCGCATGGCGCGGCGGTCGATCATCGGAGTGGGATCGAGCGTCGGCGCGCCCCAGACCTGGCAGCGGAAGCCGTGTTCGGCGAAGGAATTGGAAAAGCTGATGCCTGATTTGGCATCGTAAAGCGAGCTCTGCACCTCGTTGGCATTGTTGCCGATCGACGACACAATGCCGAGCCCTGTCACTACGACCCGTCTCATTCGCAACTCCTTCCCGCGTATTCGGGCGAAAGACCTAGCCGGTTTTCCCCTTGATCATACGCAAATAAACTGACGTGGCGTCCATTGGCTATGCGGGCGCCGTGGCGGAAAACGGTCAGGCGGCCGACTGCTTGGACAGGCCGACCTTCAGATCCGTAGCCGCATATATGGGTTCGCCATCCGCCTTGAGCCAGCCATCGGCTATGCCAAGCACCAAACGGCCGCGCATCACGCGCTTGAAGTCGATGCCGTATTCGACCTTCTTCACCGATGGCGTCACCATGCCCTTGAACTTCACCTCGCCGGTCGACAGCGCCATGCCCTTGCCGGGTTCGCCCAGCCAGCCGAGATAGAAACCGGTCAGCTGCCACATGGCGTCGAGGCCGAGGCAGCCCGGCATGATCGGGTTGCCGATGAAGTGGCAGGCGAAGAACCATAGGTCCGGCTTGATATCGAATTCGGCGCGGATGAAGCCCTTGTCGAAAGCGCCGCCGGTCTCGCTGATCTCGGTGATGCGGTCGAACATCAGCATTGGTGGGTAGGGCAGCTGGGCATTGCCCGGCCCGAACAGGTCGCCGCGGGCGCAGGCGAGCAGTTCCTCGTAATCGTAGCTGGACTTTTGACCCGCCATCAAATTTCTGTCCCCGTGTTCTTCGCGGGCGGCAGGGCGCCCTTGTCGTTGGTTTCCTAACACACTCTGTTTGCGGCCGGAAACCGGCGTTTGCGCTTAACCCGTGCGCCTGCCCGGGTCAATGCGCGCTATTGATCGCATTCGGACTACAGAATATATGTCGGCTGATGTCCGGTTTTGGCTTTTGACGTCTTTTTGCCATGCTGGACCTGTTGATGGGCTGGGCAACAAAGCTTCGACGTGAAGATGGATTCGGGCTATCGGAAGGAAAATGTCGCTGTGGACAAGCGGGTTCGCGAAGCCGGCCTGAGGCCGACGCGTCAGCGCATTGCGCTGGCCGACCTGCTGTTTGCCAAGGGCGACCGCCACCTTTCCGCCGAGGAACTGCACGAAGAGGCGATTGCCGCCGGCGTGCCGGTTTCGCTGGCGACGGTGTACAACGCGCTCCACCAATTCACCCAGGCCGGCCTGTTGCGCATCCTGGCGGTCGAAGGCTCGAAAACCTATTTCGACACCAACACCTCTGACCATCATCACTTCTACGTCGAGGGCGAGAACCGGATTTTCGACATCGAGAGCGGACCGGTCACCGTCTCCAACCTGCCGGCGCCGCCGGAAGGCATGGAGATCGCCAATGTCGACATCGTGGTGAGACTGCGTCCCAAACGCTGCGATTGATCCCGTGGCGATGCGGCCCGTCGACCTGATTGTCCGGTTTGAATGGGTCGCCGTCGCCGCGTTGGCTATCGTTTGCTACGCAATGTCCGGCTTTTCCTGGTGGCTGTTTGCGCTGCTCATCCTTGCGCCGGACCTGTCGATGCTGGGCTACCTCGCCGGGCCAAGCGTCGGCGCCGTCATCTACAACGCCTTGCATATCCTGATTGCCCCGCTCGTGCTTCTGCTTTTGGGCGCGTTGCTCGCCGGCCCGATCACAACCGCCGTGGCGCTCATCTGGATCGCGCACATCGCCATCGACCGTGCCCTCGGCTACGGCCTCAAGCTGCCTACCGGTTTTCAGGATACGCATCTCGGCCGCATCGGGCGCGAGCGCCCTGGCGCGGCCCAATAGGGGAGTGCCGAGATTCAGGTCAGGCCGGCATCACCTGAATCTCGGCACGCCCTAGTTCTTGACCTTCTCGCCCGGATAAGCGCCCCACACCTGCGACTGGGCCATCCAGCCGGTATGGCCGTCAAAGGTCATCTCGCACCATTGGCCGTCGCATTTCTTGATCGAGCCGATCACGCCCGGCTCGATGATGGCGACGACACCGGCGTCCTTGTCGGGCTCGTTGAGCAGGTTGATTCGCCCGCCCTTGCCGCGCTGCCAGGGCGCGACGATGGCGGTGCGGCGGCCCGAGAGCAGCGACTGGTTGATCCAGCCTTCCGAACCGTCGGCATCGCGCACGCGGCGCCATGTGTCGAACTCCTGGATGACTTCCATCGGCAGGCCGGCCTTCAGATACATCCAGTTGACGGAATAATTGGCGCCGGGGCCGACGCGTGAGTTGACCCGAGCCGGCTTCAGGCTGACGAAGCGCGGCAGCGGCAGGCCGCTTGGGCCGAGCGTTATGGTCTGCGCGGGAGCGGCGGCACTCTGGGCGAACGCCTGCGGCGCGCAAAGCAGGACGCCAAGAACGGCTGCGCTGAAGGCCAGGCGAAGCGACGCGAAACCAGACACTTTCGTTCCTTTCGGCGCCGGCCCGTCGGGACGGGCGCCCCTTTTTCTTTGTCTTCGGCGGCACCGCTTGTTACAGGAGTGGGCTGGTGCCGCGATTGGCTGCAAGTTTCGCCGGTCTTGGTTAAAGAGGTCTCAACGAGATCGGTTTCGAGGAAGCTTCGGGGATAAAATGGCAGGCAAAAAACGGCCCCTCGTCGTCATCACGCGCAAGCTGCCCGACCCGGTCGAAACGCGCATGCGCGAGCTGTTCGACGCGCGCCTGAATGTCGAGGACCGGCCGATGACGCAGCCGGAGCTGGTCGCGGCGGTCAAGGAAGCCGATGTGCTGGTCCCTACCATCACCGACCATATCGATGCCGCGCTGATCGCCCAGGCCGGCGAAAACCTCAAGCTGATCGCGAATTTCGGCAATGGCGTCGACAAGATCGACGTCGCGGCGGCGGCCAAGAAAGGCATCACCGTCACCAACACGCCGAACGTGCTGACCGAAGACACCGCCGACATGACCATGGCCCTGATGCTCGCCGTGCCGCGCAGGCTGGCCGAGGGCGCCAACGTGCTGACGGGCGAGAAGAAATGGGCCGGCTGGTCGCCGACCTGGATGCTCGGCCGGCGCATCTGGGGCAAACGTCTCGGCATCGTCGGCATGGGCCGCATCGGTACGGCCGTCGCCAGGCGCGCCAAGGCCTTCGGCCTCTCGATCCACTACCACAACCGGCACCGCGTGCTGCCGGCGGTCGAGGAGGAACTGGAGGCGACCTACTGGGAAAGCCTCGACCAGATGCTGGCCCGCATGGACATCATCTCCGTCAACTGCCCGTCGACGCCGGCGACGTTCCACTTGCTGTCGGGTCGTCGCCTCGCGCTGATGCAGCCTTCGGCCTACCTCGTCAACACCGCGCGCGGCGATATCATCGACGAGGAATCGCTGGTCAAGCTCATCCATGACGGCAAGATCGCCGGCGCCGGCCTCGACGTCTACGAGCACGAGCCGGCGCTCAACACCAAGCTGATGAAGCTTGCCGCCAAGGGCAAGGTGGTGCTTTTGCCGCACATGGGCTCGGCCACGCTCGAGGGCCGCATCGACATGGGCGAGAAGGTGATCATCAACATCCGCGCCTTCTTCGACGGCCACCGTCCGCCGGATCGTGTCCTGCCGCTGAGGACCTGAAAAGGTTTAAACGGCGGTCACTGCGCCGTCCGAAGCGACCGTGAGGGTGGCTCCGCGGTAGCTGTCGAACGCGCCGCGTTCGAGCCGCACCGCCATCGGCGTTGCCCAGCCCATTTCCCGGGCGACGATCAGGCCGAGCAGCAGGATGGCGTCCGGCTCGTGCAGCACCAGGGCGGCCGGCGCGCGGCCGTTGTGGACGAGCTCCATCAGCACCGCCGAAGCGGATGACGAGCCGATCGTGCCCGGCAGGAACAGCACCCGGCCGGCAATGACTTCGCCATGCTGCGGGTGGCGGACATCGGCGATGCGGCCTGTCTTCGGATCGACGCCGCCCCAGAAGCTGATCGGCGCCGTCAGCACCAGCGCGTCGCCTTCGCCCGCCTTGCCCGGTACGAGGATTTCGGCTGCTGTGCTCATGCGGCGATCTCCGTGAAGACCGGCTTGCCCAGGACCGCGCTTTCGACGCAGTCGGCAAGCGAGGCGTAGAGCACCGCGTAGCCGGTGTTGCCCGGCGCGTAATGCGCGAACTTGCCCGAATTGGTCATCAAAACGCCGTTGCCGAGCTCCGGCATGATCGGCGTCACCACCACGCAGGTGTCGGCGACGATGACGACGCCGCTGGCTTCGAGCTGCTTCCGCCGGCCGTTCTGCTCCAGCAGGACAAGCGCATGGCGGCCGGTGCAGGCATAGATCGGCACGGCAAGCTTGCGTCCTGCGATCAGCCGTTCCAGGCTGTCGAACTCGGCGTGCGACAGATGCGGGCTGCCGATCGCAACCGCGTCGATGGTTTTTGGCGCTGCCGCGGTCGACAGGCCGGCGCGCGCCTTCGCCACCATGTCGGGCGTCACGCGGATCACCGCTTCCGGCTCCTGCCCGGCCAGGATGGTTTCGACGTCGGGTGCCTCGGGCGTCACGCCGGCAATGTGGAACAGGCCGACCGCGCCGGACGACGCGGCCGCCGCGCCGAAGGCCTTCAACGCGTCCTCGCCGGGATGACCGGTCACGCCTCTGACGACACCGATCGTATTGCCCACCTCGCGGCCATAGAGGCTGCCCAACACCGGCCATGCGATCTCCGAAGCGAGGAAGGATGGCGACAGGCTCGAGACATCGAAGACAAGCCGCGCCCGGCGGTTATCAGGCCGGTGCAGGCCATAGTCCGGCGCGCGGCCGACAATCGCGCAGGCGATATCCAGAAAGTCGCCGTAGCGGTTGGTGCGCGCGCCCAGCACCGAGTTGCAGAAGACGACCGCGTTGGACTCACCCCAGGCGACGTCGCTGCCGAGCGCGGGCCTGTGTCCGGCCTGGTAGGGGGCGCAGGTCCAGCTCTGCTCGCAGCCGAGCTTGCGATAGGCCTCCATCATCCGCCGCGCCATGCCGCGCCGCGGCTCTTCGAGGCGGATGCGCGAGCAACCCATCAGGTCGAGCGCCCCGACATTGAGCGTCGAGCGTACCGCGACCTTCGCGCCGCCTTCGACCAGCCGCTCGGCGAACAAGGTCCCGGAATCGCCGTGGTAAAGCGCTCCGTCGATATGGGTGGAAGCGATCGGGATGAGCCGCGGCGCGCCGAGCAGGCGAGCACTTTCGGCGACGATGCGCATCGCAATTGCCGCGCCATCCTGGCCGGCGGCGATCGCCTGTTCTTGCGGGCTAAGTGCGAGGCTCAAGACAGCACCTTGCGCATGGTGACGGACGTTGGCCTGTCATAGCCCGCATGCGCCGTGCGCGCGGTCTCGTGAAAGCCGAGCCGGGCGAAGGCCGCATGGTTTGCGGTCAGTTCGATACGGGTCTGAAGCTCGATCTCGTCCTTGCCGCGTTTGTGGGCAAGATCCTCGACCGCCCGCATCAGCCGGGTTCCGATGCCTTGGCCCTGAAGCCGTGGCTCGACGGCGAGCTTGCCGACATAGAAATCTTGCGACCGTTCCAGCGCGAAGACGCAGCCGACGATGCGGCCGTTCTCGACGGCCAGAAACCCCGTCTCCCGCTTCGCCTTCTCGCCAAGCGCCTTGGCGGTCAAAAGATACGCCGATGACGGCGGGTCGATGACGCCGTCCATATAGGCAAATGCGCGCCGGATCAGCGCGAGCAAGTCGCCCCATTGGTCGAAATCCGCGGCAAGGCGAATTATGGAGATGCCGACGATCTGGTCCATGCTTACACGGCCTTGTAGCGGATGGTGTCGAAGCGGGCCGTGAGGCCGTCATAGAGCAGCAGCCGGCCGATGAGCGGCTCGCCTATGCCGGTGATCAGCTTGATCGCCTCCATCGCCTCCAGCGTGCCGATGACGCCCGTCAGCGCGCCGACGATGCCGGCGACGGCGCAGGACGGCACCAGCCCTTCGGGCGGCGCTTCCGGGAACAGGTCGCGATAGCTCGGATTGCGCTTGCCGTCGGCGCCGGCCTCGAACGGCTTCAGCACCGTCACCGAGCCGTCGAAGCGGCCGACGGCCGCGGTGACGAGGGGCTTCTTCTCGCCGGCGCAGGCATCGGCGACCGCGTAGCGCGTTTCGAAATTGTCGGAGCCGTCGACGACGACATCGTAGTGGGCGACGAGGGCAGGGGCATTCTCCTCCGTCAGCCTCAGGCGATGCGATTCCACCGTGACGTTGGGGTTGATGCGCATGATCGCTTCCCGCGCGCTGTCGGTCTTGGCCATGCCGACCGTGTCGCTTCCATGGATCACCTGCCGTTGCAGGTTGGACAAGGAGACCGTGTCGTCATCGACGATGCCGAGCGTGCCGACACCGGCGGCGGCAAGATATTCGAGCACCGGCGCGCCGAGCCCGCCGGCGCCGATCACCAGCACCCGGGCCCGTTTCAGCTTCTGCTGGCCGGGGCCGCCGATCTCGGGCAGCACGATGTGGCGGGCGTAGCGTTCGAGCTCTTCGTCGGTCAGCGCGGCATTGGTCATGGCTAGACCTTATAGCCGGCGCAGAGCCTTGTCATGTACGGGCAAGGCGAAGCCTTGTCCCGCAGCGCAAGCCGAAGCCGGGTTCTTCAACAGATCACCCGGTCACGCCGACGCTGCCGTGATCGACCGTCAGGAACTGCGCTCTGCCCTCAAGGCTGGAAAACAGAGCGGCATCCGTGCCTGTCATGAAGGCCTGGCAATTCAACTCCTCGAGGATGGAGAACAGCGCCGCGCGCCGGCCCGCGTCGAGATGCGCGGCGATCTCGTCCAGGAGAAGGATTGGCGTCAAGCCCGACATCTCGCCGGTCAGCCTGGCATGCGACAGCACGATGCCGACCAGCAGCGCCTTCTGCTCGCCGGTCGAACAGAGCTCCGCCGGCATCGACTTCGGCCGATGCCGGACCACGAGATCGGAACGATGCGGGCCGTCCAGCGTGCGGCCGGCGGCGCGGTCGCGCTCGCGGCCATTGGCAAGCGCGCGGCGGAAGTGCTCCTCGACATCGACGGCCGGCGCGACGGCGACCTCGCTCTCCAGATCACCGGCAAGGCTGATGTCGGCCTGTGGAAACGGCCCGCCGCCAGGCAACCTGTCGATCATGGCGGCAAGCAGACGCACCAGCTCGGCCCGCGCCGCGGCGATCGCCACCCCCGTCTCGGCCATCTGCGTCTCGATCGCGTCGAACCAGGCGCTGTCGCGGGAGCCTTCGGTAAGCAAGCGGTTACGGCTGCGCATGGCTTTCTCATAGTCGAGCGCGCGCTGGCCGTGGCCGGGGTCGATCGCCAGCACCAGCCGGTCGAGGAAGCGGCGGCGGTCCGCCGCCGGTCCAGGGAACAGCCCGTCCATCGCCGGTGTCAGCCACACGACCCGCAGCCATTCCAGCATATCCTCGGCCGATCGCGCCGGCGCGCCGTTGATCCGCACCTTCCTGCCGCCTTCACCGGCGGCGTCGCCGCCGGAAATTCCGGTGCCGATCTCCACCTGTCCCTCGGGTCCCTCGATGCGAGCATGCAAGGCGAAGCCGCCGTCGCCGCCTTCGCGCGCCACATCGCCATAGGGCGCGCGGCGCAGGCCACGGCCCGGCGTCAGGAACGAGATCGCTTCCAGGAGATTGGTCTTGCCGGCGCCATTGTCGCCCGACAGCACCACCGCGCCGGGCGCAAGTTCAAGCGAGAGCGCCGCGTAGTTACGGAAATTTGTAAGTGTTAGCTTACTTAAATGGCTCTGTTGCCGAAGCTGTTTCGCATCCGCGGTCACGACGACATATATGTCCGTGCCGAACCTAGACCCGCATCGGCATCAGCACGTAGAGCGCCGTTTCGTCGGCCATGTCGTGGATCAGCGTCGGCGAACCGGCATCGGCCAGCATGAACTTGGCTTCCGAGCCGGTGAGCTGGGCCGCGACGTCGAGCAGGTATTTGGCGTTGAAGCCGATCTCGATCGGGTCCGACGAATAGTCGGCCGCCAGTTCCTCGGTGGCGCTGCCCGAATCCGGATTGTTGACCGCGAGCGTTACCTGGCCCTCATTGATCGAAAGCTTCACCGCCCGGCCGCGTTCGGAGGAAATGGTCGAAACGCGGTCTACCGCCGCGGCGAAGCTCTGCCGGTCGATGATCAGCTTCTTGTCGTTGCCGGTCGGAATGACGCGCTGATAGTCGGGGAAGGTGCCGTCGATCAGCTTCGAGGTCAAAACGACGCTGCCGATGGTGAAGCGGATCTTGGTGTCCGACAGCTCCGTGGTCACAGCCACGTCGGGGTCGTCGACCAGCTTCTGCAGCTCGCTCACCGTCTTGCGCGGAATGATGATGCCGGGCATGCCTTCGGAGCCTGCCGGCGCGTCGATCTCGGCCCGCGCCAGGCGATGCCCGTCGGTCGCCACCGAGCGCAGTTTCAATTTGCCGCCCACCTCATGCGTGTGCAGGAAGATGCCGTTGAGATAATAGCGTGTCTCTTCGGTGGAGATGGCGAATTGGGTCTTGTCGATCAGGCCCTTGAGCGCCGCCGATTCCAGCCGGAAGATATGCGAGAATGAACCGGCCGAAAGCTCCGGGAAATCGGATTGCGGCAGGCACTGCAGACGGAAGCTCGAACGACCGGAGGTGACGGTCATCGCGTTGCCGTCCTCGTCCGTCTTCAGCATCACCTCGGCGCCGTCGGAAAGCTTGCGCACGATGTCGTAGAGCAGATGCGCCGGCACCGTCGTTGCGCCGCCGCGCTCGACCTTGGCGGGCGTCGCTTCCGTCACCTCAAGGTCGAGGTCGGTGGCCTTCATCTCGAGGCTGGCGCCCTCGGCGCTGAGCAGCACGTTGGACAGGATCGGTATGGTGTTGCGCCGCTCGACCACGCGGTGGACGTGGTTGAGGGACTTCAAGAGATTTGACCGTTCCAGGATAACACGCATGACGAAACAGGCTCGCTTCAATGAATGAACGGGTCACCGGCAGGCGGTATCCCGCGAAAGCCCTGAAAGGCTTTCAGAATCTGTGTAAGCTGACAGTAAAAAGCCTGCGAACGCAAGCCCGCGGCACCGGTTCCGGCCGGTAGCGCGGGCTTTCTGGGGATAAAGCCGGCGAAGCGCGTCGCCGATTATTTCTGCGCCCCTTCAGGCCTGGTCGTTGATCAGCCTTCTGAGCAGTTCGAGTTCCTGCGCCAACGTGTTGTCCCCGCCCGAAAGGTCCTCGATCTTGCGCACGGCATGCAGCACGGTCGTGTGGTCGCGGCCCCCGAAGCGGCGCCCGATCTCCGGCAATGAACGCGGCGTCATCACTTTCGACAGATACATCGCCACCTGCCTCGGCTTGACGATGGTGCGCGTGCGCCGGTTGGACAGAAGCTCCGTCTTCGACACGTTGTAGTGGCGCGCCACGATGCGCTGGATGTCCTCGATGCGCACCCGCTTCGGCTCGCCGGAGCGGTAGATGTGGCCGAGGATCTCGTCGATGCGGTCGATGGTGATCTGCGGCTCGAAGGACTGGCGGAACAGAAGCTGGTTGAAGGCGCCTTCGAGCTCGCGCCCGCTGCCGGTCACCGTGCGCGCGACATGCTCCAGGATCTCGTCCGAGATGTCGAGCGAGGTGTCGTCGGTCTTGGTGGTGGCGCGGCGCAGTTTCAGCATGCCGAGCCGCATCGCGAAATCCGGCGCCGACATTTCCAGCGCCACGCCGCCATTGAGGCGCGAACGCACGCGCGGCTCCAGCGATTCCAGTTCCGAGGGCGGCCGGTCGGCCGCGACCACCACCTGCTTGGCGCTGTCGAGCAGCATGTTGATGAGGTGGCAGAACTCGTGCTGGATCGACTTGCCCTGCAGGAACTGCATGTCGTCGATAATCAAGAGATCGATGTCGCGCAGTTGCTCCTTCAGAGTCAGCGCGTTGTTGTCGCGGATCGCGGTGGCGAAGCGCCACATGAAATATTCCGCCGTCAGATAGACGACGCGCGACTTCGGGTTGTGCCGTAGCGATTCAGCGGCGATCGCTTGCAGGAGGTGCGTCTTGCCGAGCCCGACGGTCGCATGCAGGAAAAGCGGGTTGAAGCGCACCGCGCTCGACTGCGATTCCGCCACCGCTCTGGCCGCGGCGAAGGCCACCCTGTTCGACGGCCCTTCGATGAAGGAGGCGAATGTGTAACGCGGGTCAAGCGGCGATCCCAGCACATTGTGGCGGAACTCCGGTTCCGCGGACGCGCCCTGGCGGGGCGCCGGCGCCCGTTGTTCCACGCGCCCGGCGCTCGCTGTGCCGTTGGCGAGCGCGGTATGCGTTTGCTTGGTCATCTTGCGCGCCGGCGCGATTTCCGGCTCGACAGGGTTGCGCCCCTGCCGCGTCGCGGTGCGCACGACGATCTCGATCTTGAGGATGTCCGGATCCTCATGCCGCCACAGCTCCGCGATAAGCTCGAGATAATGGCCGTTGATCCAGGACCTCAGGAAGGCCGTAGGCACCGAGATGCGGATAATGCCGCGGGAGGCCTCGGCGACCTTCATGCGACCGAACCAGCTCGAATAGACCTCGGCCCCAAGACGCGCCTTCAGCTGGGTCTTGACCCGTTCGAACTTCTGTTCCGCGTCGCTGGATGCCGCCACGTCGCCCCCTCCGACAAAAGTTGCTGGAAATGGAAGCTCGCCCGCTAGCTCCCTCTCGATGCCGCTTTGCAT